>NZ_JBFWNX010000006.1:50671-228636 GCF_050250835.1 Hydrogenophaga sp.
CGCCGGCCATCCTGTCTGCGCCTGTGCCGCCGTTGAGCACGTTGTTCGCACCGTTGCCAGTGAGCACGTTGTTCAGGGTGTTGCCGGTGCCGTTGATGGCGGCCGTGCCGGTGAGGGTGAGGTTCTCAACGTTGGCGCTCAAGGTGTGGCTCACGCTGGACTGCACGAGGTCGGTACCCGCGCTGGCCGCTTCGGTCACCACGTCGCCCGCGTTGTCCACCACGTAGGTGTCGTTGCCCAGGCCGCCGGCCATCCGGTCTGCGCCTGTGCCGCCGTTGAGCACGTTGTTCGCGTTGTTGCCAGTGAGCACGTTGTTCAGGGTGTTGCCGGTGCCGTTGATGGCGGCGGTGCCGGTGAGGGTGAGGTTCTCCAGGTTCGCACCGAGCACGTAGCTGATGGCCGATTGCACCAGGTCCGTGCCTGCACTGGCCGCTTCGGTCACCACATCGCCCGCGTTGTCCACCACGTAGGTGTCGTTGCCCAGGCCGCCGGCCATCCGGTCTGCGCCCGCGCCGCCGTTGAGCACGTCGTTGCCGTCACCGGCATTGAGCACGTTGGCCGCGCTGTTGCCGGTGATCACGTTGTTCAGGGTGTTGCCAGTGCCGTTGATGGCGGCGGTGCCGGTGAGGGTGAGGTTCTCCAGGTTCGCACCGAGCACGTAGCTGATGGCCGATTGCACCAGGTCCGTGCCTGCACTGGCCGCTTCGGTCACCACATCGCCCGCGTTGTCCACCACGTAGGTGTCGTTGCCCAGGCCGCCGGCCATCCTGTCTGCGCCTGTGCCGCCGTTGAGCACGTTGTTCGCGTTGTTGCCAGTGAGCACGTTGTTCAGGGTGTTGCCAGTTCCGTTGATGGCGGCGGTGCCGGCGAGGGTGAGGTTCTCCAGGTTCGCACCGAGCACGTAGCTGATGGCCGATTGCACCAGGTCCGTGCCTGCACTGGCCGCTTCGGTCACCACGTCGCCCGCGTTGTCCACCACGTAGGTGTCGTTGCCCAGGCCGCCTGCCATCCTGTCTGCGCCTGTGCCGCCGTTGAGCACGTTGTTCGCACCGTTGCCAGTGAGCACGTTGTTCAGGGTGTTGCCAGTGCCGTTGATGGCGGCCGTGCCGGTGAGGGTGAGGTTCTCGACGTTGGCGCTCAAGGTGTGGCTCACGCTGGATTGCACGAGGTCGGTACCCGCGCTGGCCGCTTCGGTCACCACGTCGCCCGCGTTGTCCACCACGTAGGTGTCGTTGCCCAGGCCGCCGGCCATCCGGTCTGCGCCTGCGCCGCCGTTGAGCACGTTGTTCGCGTTGTTGCCAGTGAGCACGTTGTTCAGGGTGTTGCCGGTGCCGTTGATGGCGGCCGTGCCGGTGAGGGTGAGGGTGAGGTAGTGCTCGGCCAGGGTGTGGGTGGTGGGGGAGAGCACGGGCGAGGCGTAGTCGGGCTCTATGTGCAGGTTGAACACGCTGCTGCCGCTGGCGCCTGCGAGGTCGGTGGCAGTGATGCGGATCGAGAGGTCGGCGTCGGTACCAGCGGGGGGGGTGCCCTGCAGGGTGCGGGTGGCTGGGTTGAAGCTCAGCCAGGCGGGCAGGGGCGAACCGTCGGCCAGGTGGACGGTAAAGGTTAGGGTGTCGCCAGGATCCGCGTCGGTAAAGGCGCTGGTGGGGATGGTGCGGGTCAGCTCGGCGCCAGACATACCGGCCTGATCGGGGAGGGGCTGCACCAGCAGCGGAGTGTCGTTGACTGGGAGGACGTTGAAGCTCAGCGCGTTGGGCGTGGGATCGAAGGCGCCATTCTGGTCAGCGACCGAGAAGGTGAAGTGGGCGTGGGCGTTGCCATAGGCGTTGGGTGCGGGGTTGAACACCAAATGACCTGCGGCCACGTCTGCGGCGCTGATGACCTGACCGGGGCTGACCACATGGCCGCTCAGTCGCAGGTTTCCGGCCAGGGGGAGGGTGGCAATGCGCGCGGCGCTAAGGGTGTCGCCAGCGGCGGCGCCGATGAACCCAAGGTCGGCGACAGTCAGAGTGCGGGCGGTGTCTTCGTCAAGCGTCAGTGTTTTGTCGGCACCGCCAGGGGTGACCGGGGCGGGATTCAGCAGGGTATTGATCCAGTCGGCGCCCAGCACGCTGCCGTCGGCGAACTCGAATTGTTCGATGTCGTAACCAATGCCATTCATACGGGCGTAGAAACGGATCGCATCACCAGGTGTCACAGCAAGTGTGATCTGGGCGAGGCCCTGAACAAGGCGAACTTGACTGGCGCTGATTTGGCTGGCGTCGATACCGGAGCCGAACACAATGCGATCACTGCCGGTGGTCTGCATGATCGTGTCTTGCCCGTCACCCAGGTTGAAGCGATAGAGGTCGTTGCCATCTCCCCCGCTGAGTTGGTCTGTACCGGTGCCCCCCTGAAGGATGTCATCGCCCCCCATACCCAGAAGCATGTCGTCGCCGCCACCGCCATTGAGCACGTCGTTCCCAGCAGTACCCATCAAAAAGTCATCGCTCACATGGGCGTCACTCTCCAGCATTCGTGTCACCGCCTCATGATCCCACTGCGTGCCATCGGCGAAGGCGATGGTTTTCAGGCGAAAGGCGTCCATAAAGTAACCCATCAGGGTGACTTGATCGCCCCCGCCTAAAACCAGCGTAAGGTCAAGTTGGCTCCCCGTGCCGCGCATCACCTGTGTGGCGCCCGGCGTTAGGCCGTCACCCAACTGCAGCACATCCCGGTTGGTGCCGCCGGTCTTGAGACCTTGGTAGATCACGTCATGACCGTCACCCTTGTTGAAAACGAAGGTGTTGGTACCACTGCCTGCGAAGAGCGTGTCGTTTCCCTGGCCACCGGTCAATGTGTCGTTGAGCTTGCCCGCCATGAGCGTGTCGTCACCTCCGGCGCCATAAAGCTGATTGGTCAGGTCTGGCGCGCCTATCAAGAGATCGGCACCGCTGCCCCCCTGGTTCAGCAGCGCGACCACACGGGCATAGTCCCAGGCACCATCTGCAAGAAGCAACAGGGGACGTGATGGAAACATGTCCGAAAAATAGGTCGGCAGCGAAATTTGTCCGCCTTCAGGGCCCCCTACCAACAACACCAACTCTGTAGTGTGGGTCGTGCCAGTGTGGGGGTTGATGCCGCGCCCGAAGTTCAGTTGGCCGCTGCTGATTCCGGACAGCTCCAGCTTGCTCCCGGCATCGGCGAACACCTGATCGTTGCCATCACCAAAACGGTAAACAATGGTGTTGGACGCATTTTTACTGTAGATGGTGTCGTTGCCCGCGCCTCCGATCAACACGGCTTGATGCGCGTTGTCTGCTATCAGAAAGTCGTCGTCTGCGCCTCCATCCAAGGTAATGCCTTGTACAGAATACGTGCGATAGCGCCCACCGATCGTCAGCGAGTCATTGCCCGAACCTCCCATCACGGTGTGATCATCGCCATCGACTTCGATGATGTCGTCTCCCATTCCACCTTGAATCTGATTGCGGGTACCGCCTACAACAATGAAGTCCGAGTCGGCGCCGCCATCGATGGTTGCGAAATTGACGACTCCCTGGAGAGTGTCAGTACCGGGTCCACCCATGTAAAGGCCATGTTCGCCTTGAATAGAAATCAAGTCATTCCCAGACCCTCCTGAGACCACCTGGGAATCACCCCACGTCGTCAGCATGTCGTTGCCCGACGTGCCTGACAACGAGGCGTGGTCTTCGCCCTCGCGGCGGTCAACGCCCGGAGCGCCGACTGGCGGCGGCGCCTCGGGCTCCTCCTCCGACTCCACTAGGGAGATGCCCAGGTTGCGGGTTTGACTCCAGTCGCGAATGGTGATGGTGGCTGTGCTGGGTCTGGACACGTGGGTGATCACCAAGCTGTTCAAAGACTCCGTGGCCCGATAGGCCTTCGTGGCATCCAGCCACACGTCGGCCGAACCCGGCCAGCGCTGAAAAGCACCCAGCGTGACACCCCCCAACTCGATGCGGCCCGAACCATCGTTGTCGATGATCGTGTCATGCCCCCAGTTGTCGGCGTCGAAGCGGTAGGTGTCGTAGCCCCTACCTCCGTGAAGCGTGTCGTTGTCCGCGCCGCCCTCCAGCGTGTCGCTGCCTTCGCCGCCTTCCAGATGGTCCGAACCGCCCTGGCCAACGAGGCTGTCGTTGCCCGCGCCGCCGTAGAGGCGGTCTGCAAACCCCTGACCAGTCAGACCATCGCTGCCCGCTCCGCCGAACAACACCTGAACGCGATACGAGCTGCCCGCCCCTACCAGCACCTCCGTGTTGCTGCTGGCGTCGAAATAGCGCACGTTCGATGAGCCCTGAACGATGCCGCCCAAGCCTTGCAACCACTTGAAATGGTTGACCGTGAAAGCCGCCCTGTCTTCGATCCATTCCTGGGTGATGACACCCTGCCCCGTGGCCGAGTTGAACAGCACGAACTTCGCTGCAACCTCCGGCGTCACCTCCAGCGCCACCGGGCTGAGCGCGGCCAGCGCGGCGCGCACATGGGTGCCTTCTGCACCCACCGATCTCGCCATTGCCATCAACGCCTCAAGGTCCATCGGGAGCATCTGCGCGTCGACAGAGGCCAGCGTGCCCTCAAAGCCGTTGAAAAACCCTCGCGCCCGTTCCGCCAGGTTCGCTTCGGTGGTGCCGCCGATCAGGTTCTGGCCCGTCGCCGCGCCCATGAGCATGTCCAGAAAGCGGGGCGCGCCCACCTCGGCAATCAGCTCAAACACTTCGCCCACCACACCCGTGGCGCCTTGCTTCACGGTGTCGAGCAAACTCTGCACGGAGTGGTTGCCACTCAGGTAGGCCGTGATGGTGGTGCCCAGAATGGGCCAATCCACCTGCGGCTGGGAATAGGACTCCGGGTTGGAGGCTGCGCCCCGAAGGGCTGCCTCGTACGACAGGAAGGCGTAGAACACATCCCGCATATCGTTGAGCGTGTCGATCTGACCCGCCGTGCCCGTGCCCATCAGCCGACCGTTCTGGTTGCTGCCCAGCAGGCTAAACAACAGGGTGCCGGACCAGGCGGAGTTTTGGGTGAAGGCGGTGTCGCTACCACTTTTACCGTTGTTCGGACCGAACAAAGTTTCTCCAACCCCTCGTGCGTCGCTTTCGGCGATGCGGGCGATGTCGGGGACTTGACCACGCACCCAGTCAGTACTTTCGCCAAGGACATCCCGGAGCAGGCTGCGAGCAACCGTGTCAGACGCTTCCTGCATCAATGCAGCTGAAACACTGCTGCCATAGCGCAACTGGTACTGCGTATTCGTGTACCCGCGAATCAGCACCGACATCGCGCCTTGACCTTCGTTCGCCTCGGTCGCGCCACGCAGCCAGAGCACAGTGGAATCCAAGCTCGACACGCCTTTGCCGACCAATGTGTCGGCCAGCCAAGTGTAGATTTCCCAGTACCCAATCTGTGCAGCATCTGCTTGGGCGCGTTTTGCGGTGAGCGTGTCGAGTTCGGTTGAGGTGAGGTTGACGGTCATGGCTTATGCCCTCCTGAGAAGTTGTAGTACACGGGTGACTTCGGAATAGATTTCTGGCCAGTCGACGCAGTGCCTCTGGTTCATGCGCACACCGGCCCAGATGCCGGGTTGCCACATGAAACCGGTGCCACCGCCATAGCTTTTTTGATCGTGATTGCAGCCAGCCACAGGGGGCAGGCCATCGCTGCCCTTGAGGTCTGTGGCCACGTAGTAGGTGAGGTGATCGATGTAGTAGCCATCCGGCCCCTGCACGTGCTTCATGCGGATGGCCTCCAGGCCCGGCTTGATCTGCCTGCGGTCGGCAATCCACCCATTGGCCTCTGCGAGTTCGATCAGCTTGTAGCCTCGTGGCTCGGGAGGGATGTTGTTCGATCGCAAAAACACCTCAATCGCCACGTCGTAGAAGTCACGCCCTTTGACCCCCGGAGGAAAGTCTCCGGGCGAATAGGCCGGTTGTCTACCGGGCCAATAGAACACTGCCCCACTGCGTCTGGCAAAGTACTCCGTCGGCCCCACATACCACTGCCCATTGATCTTGAGCGCGACCTCTCTGACCTTGTCGCGCAGTGGCTCCACATCGCCTTCGCAGAATGTGTCCAGGCACTCGATGCGCCGCTTCTCGGCCAGTTCTGCACGTTTCTGCTCGGAGGGACCGCAGGCCGTCAGCAACGAACAGGACACACCCACCAAAGTGGCGGCAAGCAGCTTCATGCGGCCTCCTGCATGTGTTGATCGTTGGCCGCGTTTGTGCATCGATGAAACACGTCCTGCGCGGTCAGCTCGGCAATCAGCTCGAACACTTCGCCCCCCAAACCCGTGGCGCCTTGCTTCACGGTGTCGAGCAGGCTCTGCACGGAGTGGTTGCCACTCAGGTAGGCCGTGATGGTGGTGCCCAGAATGGGCCAATCCACCTTCGGCTGGGAGTGAGACTCCTGGTTGGAGCGTGTAGCTGCAAGAGCAGCCTTGTACGACAAGTAGGCATAGAACACATCCCGCACGTCGTTGAGCGCATCGATCTGACCCGCCGTACCCGTGCCCATCAGCCGACCGTTCTGGTTGCTGCCCAGCAAGCCGAACAAGAGGGTGCCGGACCAGGCGGAGTTCTGGGTGAAGGCGATGTCGCTGTCGCTCTTGCCGTTTTCTGGACCAAACACAACGCGTCCGACCGCTCTTGCGTCGCTGGCGTTGATGACGCCGTCGCGGTTGGCATCGAGTTCGGCCAGGGCGTGGAAGCCGTTGGCGAGCACGGTGTGGTTGCCGAAGAGTTCGGCGCCGCTGTCGATCTGGCCGTTGGCGTTGAGGTCGCGCACGAGCAGGCCGTCGTCAGCGCCCACCCAGCCGCTGCGTTCGGCATACCCGCTGTTGTCCAGATTGAAATTCACGCCCACGCCGGCCTGGCCTTTGGCCGTGGTCTCCACCACGCCATCGCCGTCGAGGTCCAGGATGATGGGGGAGGCTTGGGATTCGGCTAGGTTGAAGGTGGCGCGGAGGTTGTCCAAAAGAGCGCTGGCCTCAAGTCCCGCGTAGTCATTGAGTTGATCCCAAATGTCCGGGGCGATTTCTCGATATCTATCAACAATTCCAGGAAGACGGCTCATTAGCTCCCACAACGATGGGCTACTGAGCGAACCGGCATCCCCCTGGCTTGGCGACGCTTTCTCAACGTGGTTATTCATTTCCCGCCAATACCGGGCCTGATTTAACTCGGCCTGCGTACCTGGCGAGGCAGGGTCAAACCAATCACAAACCCCATAGTCAGGCCTAGGCGGATACCCATACCAACGTCCGTCCGTCTCATTGTATGTGTATCCATTAATGGTATTGGGATCCATGTAGCCGCCTGCATTGCTGGAGTTCAAGGCAGAAAGCGAACCTACAAGCCTTCCTCCGATGGTCTCCACCGCAGCGTTGTTGACTCCAAGTTTTATTAGGAAACTCGTGAAAATAGACATTTACGCTCCAACAATAAATATTGACACGAATATAAGCAGCAGAGCAAAGATAAAGCCCAGAACTTCATATCCGCTATCAGACAGTTGACACTTATAGCGAGTGATCGACCGCAGGCCCCAGCACAGCCCGCGCCCAACTATTTGAAAAAGCAACTCTAAAAAATCAAGTCCCATAGTCGGCCGTTCTCAAAAAGTTGCGCTTGGGCTGATTGAACGGCGCTCCATGAGCGCGTTGTTGCACACCTGATTGCAGATGAGAAATCGCTCGCCTGCCACGTCCCTCACGATCGCAAGTACGCCGGAAGAACGCAATGAGCCCCGCCACAGCAATTCCCCCAACCCCGTCGCACAAAAATGTCATCAAGCCGTCCCTGTGTCTGCGCCCCGTCTGCGTGGTGTCATCCCACATTTCTGGACGGGCCGTGTTGCTGGTCTTCCCGAAGAGAGAACAGGCCAGTGGACCGCGTGGGCTGCCTGGCTGCGCTGGCTCTTCAGGTTTTTTGAACCGTGCGGATCATGACTTAGCCGTGAAGCCAGCCATCCGATCAAGTCACCAACTGATTACTTTTCAACCTCAAGAGACGATTCATGGATCCCGAGTGAATTTGGCGGGCGATTTTTCGGGTTGCGCTCCGACGGAAGCAGGCCACCGGGCGAACACATTGCGGCATGAAAAGAGACGGCCCTGCCTCCACATCCTCCGCCCCCGCCCAGCGATCGATGATGGTGCCGAGCAGCCCGGCGCGCCCGGCCGGGCTGGCGTTGATCCACTGCTCCGCGAGGTCTTGGAGTACACCTGAGGCATCCCGTGCCATGGCCTGGTGCAGGCTGGGCACGTTGCCCATGCCTGCGCTGTCGATGCGGCCGTTGGGGTTGAGGTTGCGCGCCAGCAGGCCGTCGAGGTCCAGGATGATGGGGGAGGCTTGGGATTCGGCGAGGTTGAAGAGGGCGCGGAGTTTGTCCAAAAGGCCGCCATGCCAGATGGCCGCCACCAATGCTCAAACCCTGCCTGCGAACGGTCGCCGAAAAGTTGAACAGCGCTTGCAGAATGCGCTTCTGCTGACAAAGGCGTGAAAGCACCGTTCAGGTGCGCGTTACACCCACCGCAACAACAACCCCGCCACCGTAGGCAGCACCAGCGCACTGAACAGCGCACTCAGCCCCATGGCCAAGCCCGCGAAAGCACCCGTCTCTTCGCTCTCCTGAAACGCCCGTGCGGTGCCGATGCCGTGGGCGATGGCGCCCAGGGCGAAGCCACGCACCGCCGGGTCCTGGATGCGCAGGGTGTCAAACAGGGTGCGTGCGCCTACGGCGCCGAGCACGCCAGTGCCCATGACGAGCACAGCGGTAAGCGAGGGCAGGCCGCCGATCTTTTCGGCGATGCCCATGGCCACGGGCATGGTGACGGACTTCGGCGCGAGCGAAGCGATGGTGGCGGCGGAAGCGCCGAGTGCCCAGGCCAGCACGATGGCGGTGGTGGTGGTGGCCAGCACGCCGGCCACCAGCGCGCCGAGCAGCGGCAGCGCGAGCCGGCGCAGGCGGTGCATCTGTTCGAACAGCGGCACGGCCAGCGCCACCGTGGCCGGGCCGAGCAGGAAGTGCACGAACTGCGCGCCTTCAAAGTAAGTGGCGTAGGGCGTGCTGGTGGCCCAGAGCAGCGTAGCGAGCACCAGCACGGCCAGCGGCACCGGGTTGGCCAGTGGATGAAAACCGCAGCGCCGGTACAGCATGAACGCGGCCTGGTAGACCACGAGCGTGAGCGTGAGGCCAAGCAGCGGCGTGGCCGAGAGGTAGACCCAGATGTCGATCAGGCGCTGCGGCGATTCAGCGGGCATCGCGTTTCGCCTGCCAGCGCATGAGCGCGATCATCACCCAGGCGGAGACCGCCAGGCCGACGATGGTGCTGAGCACCAGCGCCACACCGATGGCCAGTGCCTCGTTGCCGAGTCGCTGCAGGTGCTGCATCACCCCCACACCGGCCGGCACGAACAGCAGCGACAGGTGCTGCAGCAGGCCTTGTGTCGTGGGTTTGATCGCGGCGATCCAGGCCGGGCGCAGCGCCAGCCCCACCAACAGCACGGCCAGCCCGACCACCGGCCCCGGCACCGGCGCACCCGTCAGTCGCACCGCCACTTCGCCCAGCAACTGGCACGCGAGCAAGGTGGCGAGCGCGGGGATCATCTCAGCGCGTCGTCCAGCACCTCGACCCAGTGCCGCACAGGTGTGGCCGTGCCGGTCTGCAGGTGCGTGATGCAGCCGATGTTGGCGCTGGCGATCACCGCCGGCTTCAACTCATCGAGATGGGCGAGCTTGCGGTCGCGCAGCGTGTAAGCGATGTCGGGCTGGAGCACCGAGTAGGTGCCGGCCGAGCCGCAGCACAGATGGGCCTCGTTCTTCGCCACCTGCACGGTGAAGCCGAGGGCGGCCAGGTGCTGCTCGACGCCGCCCTTGAGCTGCTGGCCGTGTTGCAGCGTGCAAGGCGGGTGAAAGGCGATCACGCGAGCGGCATCGGGCACGTGTTTCAACCTGGGTCGCAGCGACGGTACCAGCGCGGGCAGCAGTTCGCTCAAGTCTCGCGTGAGTGCGCTCACTCGTCTGGCGCGCTCGGCGTACGTCGGGTCGTGGGCGAGCAGGTGTCCGTATTCCTTGACCGTCACGCCACAGCCGGAGGCGTTCATCACGATGGACTCAACACCACTTTCAATGAACGGCCACCAGGCGTCGACATTGGCGCGCATCTGCGCCAGGCCGCCGTCCTGGTCGTTCAGGTGGAACTTCACCGCGCCGCAGCAGCCGGCCTGGGGCGCCATCACGCCCTGAATGCCGGCGGCATCGAGCACGCGCGCGGTGGCGGCGTGGATGTTGGGCATCATCGCGGGCTGCACGCAGCCGGCCAACAGCAGCACCTTGCGCGCATGCGTGGCGGTGGGCAGGCGCCCCGCGGCCTTGGGAGCCGGCACCTTGTTCTTCAAGCCGGAAGGCAGCAGTGGGCGAACCCGTTGCCCGAGCCTCATCGCCGGGCCGAACAGCGGCGAAGGCAGGCCCTCTTTCAGCAACCAGCGCACGGCGCGCTCACCAGTGGGCCGCGCCACTTTTTCATCGACGATCTTGCGGCCGATGTCGACGAGGTGGCCGTAGTCCACGCCGCTGGGGCAGGTGGTTTCGCAGTTGCGGCAGGTGAGGCAGCGGTCCAGGTGCAGCTGTGTCTTGCGGGTGGGCTCCGCGCCTTCGAGCACCTGTTTGATGAGGTAGATGCGCCCGCGCGGGCCGTCGAGTTCATCGCCGAGCAGCTGGTAGGTGGGGCAGGTGGCGGTGCAGAAGCCGCAGTGCACACATTTGCGCAGAATGGCCTCGGCTGCCTGGCCATCGGCGCGCTGCTGGTATTCGGGGGAGAGCTGGGTTTGCATGGGGCGTGCTCTCTCAAACGGGCTGGGCAAAGATGCCGGCGGGATCGAACTCGGTGCGCAGGCGCTGGGTGATGGCGGCGATGGTGGGGGTCAACGCGTCGAAGCGCGGCACACCTGGTGCGCCATCGGCCCCAGTGCGGAAGAGCGTGGCATGGCCGTTCACCGCTGCGGTGGCGGCGCGGATCTCAGCCGCCGCACTCGCCGGCGCCCACAGCCACCGCTGCGCACCCTGCCATTCAATGAGTTGTGCCCACGGCAGTTCAAGCACGGGCGCAGTCTGCGGAACAGAGAGACGCCACAAACACAAGTCAGGCGATGGCACGTTGAAGTACGGCAGTCGCTGATCTCGACAAAGCGCCCAGTCCGGACCGGCCTGCGCGTTGTCCATGCGCGTGCCGCCGGCTTCGCGCAGCATGCGTTCACACGCCGCATCGACCGCCGCCACCGCGCCGCGCAGTCGCACAAAGAGCAGATCGGGCGCGCTGGGTTGCGTGTCGTCCAGCCGACCGCCGGGCCGCCCCAAGGGCGGCTGTGCCCCCTCGGGGGGACTGGCGAAGCCAGGTTGGGGGTCACGTACCCAGCAACTCGCGTTCAGCGGCAAGGGTTGCCCGCCCCAGCGGTGCAGCTGCTCCAGCGCCTCGCGCTGACCGAGCTCGAACACCAGCGTGGCCTCGGCCGGCGCGAAGGGCAACACTTTCAAGCTCACTTCGGTGATCACACCGAGCTGGCCCAGAGAACCCGCCAGCACACGGCTCACGTCGTAGCCCGCCACGTTCTTCATCACCTGGCCGCCAAAGGTGAGCAGCTCGCCGCGCCCGTTGATGAAGCGCGCGCCGAGCACGTAGTCGCGCACGGTGCCCACGCTGGCGCGAGCTGGCCCGGCCAGACCGGCAGCCACCATGCCGCCCACGGTGCCGCCTGGCCCGAAATGCGGTGGCTCGAATGGCAGGCACTGGCCCTGCTCCGCCAGCACCGCCTCCAGCTCAGCCAGCGGTGTGCCGGCACGCACCGTCACCACCAGCTCGCTCGGCTCATGGCTCACGATGCCGGACCAGCCCTTGGTGGACAGGGGTTCGCCTCGCACGGGCTCACCGTAGAAGGCTTTGGTGTGGCCACCGGTGATTCGCAACGGCGTGCTCGCAGCGGCGGCGGCGCGCACCTGTTCAATCAGCAGGCCGGGGTACTCGTGGGGGCTTTCAGGCATGCCTGCGATGGTAGTCGCAGGCCTCCTGGCGGACGTTGAATTTTCTGCACAAGGCGGTGCAATTGCACCGCCCTGGTTTCAACGGGTGTACCCAGCGCACATGCCAGCGTTGGGCCGGCCCTTGCATTCGCGCTTGAGTCGCTTTTCGCGTGCCTGCGGGCTTTCTTCGGAAGGGGCTTTGTGAAAGGTGACCTTGGAGGGCGCCTTTCGCTTGCCGTCGCCGCCCGTGGCCTGGGCGGCCACACCACCCATGCAGAGACTGGCGAAGAAGGCAATGACGACAAGGCGCGGCTGGGCACGGGACATGGTTTCCTCCTGAATGTTGTGGTGTCCGGGCGCGCATCATAAGTAAAAAAACCCGCGTGCCTTTCGGCACGCGGGTTTCAAAACCTTGGAGGAAGCGGCTATCAGCGGTTGTAGGCGGTCTCGCCGTGGGCCGTGATGTCCAGACCTTCGCGCTCGGCTTCTTCCGTCACACGCAGGCCGATCATCATGTCGACGATCTTGTAGCAGATGAAGGCCACGACACCCGACCACACGATGGTGATCAGCACGCCTTCGGCCTGCACCAGCAACTGGCTGCCGATGGCGTAGTCGTCGCCCTTGATGCCGCCGAGCGAGCCGGCAGAGAACACACCGGTGAGCAGCGCGCCCACGATGCCACCCACGCCGTGAACGCCGAACACATCCAGCGAGTCGTCCGCGCCGAGCATCTTCTTGAGGCCGTTGACGCCCCAGAGGCACAGGAAGCCAGCCACCAGGCCGATGACGATGCCGCCCATGGGGCCCACCGAGCCGCAGGCCGGGGTGATGGCCACGAGGCCGGCCACGGCACCGGAAGCGGCACCGAGCATGGACGCCTTGCCCTTGCCCAGGGCTTCACCGATGCACCAGGCCAGCACGGCAGCGGCGGTGGCCAGCAGCGTGTTGATGAAAGCCAGACCTGCACCACCGTTGGCTTCCAGGTTGGAGCCGGCGTTGAAGCCGAACCAGCCCACCCACAGCAGCGAGGCACCGACCATGGTCAGCGTCAGGCTGTGAGGCGCCATGGATTCCTTGCCGTAGCCCAGGCGCTTGCCCAGCATGTAGGCGCCCACCAGGCCCGCCATGGCGGCGTTGATGTGCACCACGGTGCCACCGGCGAAGTCCAGTGCGCCCTTGTCGAACAGGTAGCCACCGGCACCCCAGACCATGTGAGCGATCGGAATGTAGCTGAAGGTGAACCACAGCGTGCAGAACAGGAGCACGGCGGCGAACTTCATGCGCTCGGCGAACGAGCCCACGATCAGCGCACAGGTGATGCCTGCGAACGTGGCCTGGAAGGTCACGAAGATCAACTCGGGAATCACCACGCCAGGCGTGAAGGTAGCGGCCATGGTGTCGGCCTTGATGCCCAGCAGGAACACCTTGTCGAGGTTGGCGATGATCAGGCCTTCCCCGCCAAACGCCAGGCTGTAGCCGTACACGGCCCACAGCACGACGATGAGGGAGAACACCACCATCACCTGCATCAGGACGGACAGCATGTTCTTGCTGCGGACCAGGCCGCCATAGAACAGGGCCAGGCCAGGCACGACCATGAGGACGACGAGCACGGTGGCGATCATCATCCAGGCCACGTCCCCTTTGTCCATGGTTTCCTTGACGGCTTCGGCGGGAGCCTCGGCCGGCGCAGCGGCTGCGTCGGCCGCCGGCGCAGGCATGGCCGCCGGGGCCTCGGTGGCTGCAGGCGCTGCTGCCGCGGGCGCTTCGGGGGGAGCTGCAGTCTGAGCGACGGCGTTGAGGCCACCAAAGGCCAGACCCATGCCCAGGAACAGGGTTGCAATCAGTTTTTTCATGTCGGTGATCTTTCTTTTCCAGTGGCGGCGATCAGAGCGCTTCCTTGCCGGTCTCGCCGGTCCGGATGCGCACCACCTGTTCCAGGGAGGTGACGAAAATCTTGCCGTCGCCGATCTTGCCGGTGCGTGCGGCACCTTCGATGGCTTCGATCACGCGCTCGACGAGCTCGTCGGACACGGCAGCTTCGATCTTCACCTTGGGCAGAAAATCGACCACGTATTCAGCACCGCGGTACAGCTCGGTATGGCCCTTCTGGCGCCCAAAACCCTTGACCTCGGTGACGGTGATGCCTTGCACGCCCATGCTGGAAAGTGCTTCTCGCACCTCGTCCAGCTTGAACGGCTTGATGATGGCTGAAACCATTTTCATGCTGTGATTCCTCTTCTAGAACAGGAGGGTGATCAGACCGGGGAGGCCGACACCGATGATGAAACGGGCTTGATCTGTCCCTGCGGCAGACCAAACACTCGCTTACACCCCCAAGCACGGACCATGCCAGCCGCCTTCGTTGGCGCTGCCTTTGGTCCGTCCAATGGATGCCTTCCGGGCGCACCACCATGCTGGTGCGGGTACGCGGTATCGCCGCGACGGTGGCGCCTGTGCCATCATCCGCGCCTTTGCCACGGCCGGGTCTGTCACCCCAAAGCCGTGCGCACCAAACAAGTGCATCGCTCAGACCGTGTCACTTCACACTGCGCGACGCCAAAAATGCACCGAAACAGGGAGAAATGGGCGATGGGTTTGTCATTGGTGCACAGCCGGGCGCTGCTCGGGCTGGAGGCGCGGCCGGTTTGCGTGGAAGTTCATCTGGCCAATGGCCTGCCCAGCTTCACCCTGGTGGGCCTGGCGGACACCGAAGTGAAGGAAGCGCGTGAGCGCGTGCGCTCGGCCATTGCCAACGCCGGGCTCGAATTCCCCTCCAACAAGCGCATCACCGTCAACCTGGCCCCGGCCGACCTGCCCAAGGATTCAGGGCGATTCGACCTGCCCATTGCGCTGGGCATCCTTGCCGCCAGCGGCCAGATTGCCAGCCCGAGGCTGGTGGGCTGGGAGTTCGCCGGTGAACTTTCGCTGGGTGGCGAACTGCGCCCCGTGCGCGGTGCCCTGGCCATGAGCCTGGCCTTGCACCGGGATGCCGGCCCGCACGATGCGCCTGCCCGGCTGGTGTTGCCGCCCGGCAGCGCCGAAGAGGCCGCCCTGGTGCCGCAGGCCGAGGTGTACCGAGCCCGCCACCTGCTGGATGTGGTGGCCCGTTTTCTTCCCGAAGGCAGGGAGAACTCGACCGAGGCGCCGGACGACGGCGGCTGGGCGCGCCTGGTGCCGGCAGCCGTGGCCGTGGAGCCCGCCTATGCCGACCTGGCCGACGTGAAAGGCCAGGCCGCCGCGCGGCGCGCCCTGGAGATTGCCGCCGCCGGCGGCCACAGCATCTTGATGGCGGGGCCGCCGGGCTCAGGCAAATCCATGCTGGCGCAGCGCTTCGCCGGACTGCTGCCGCCCATGACCACCACCGAGGCGCTGGAGAGCGCAGCGGTGGCTTCGCTGGCGGGCCGCTTCGCGCTGGAGCGCTGGGCCCAGCGGCCCACCTGCGCGCCACACCATAGCGCCAGCGCGGTTGCTCTGGTGGGTGGGGGCTCACCTCCAAGACCTGGCGAGATCTCGCTGGCGCACCACGGCGTGCTGTTTCTGGACGAACTGCCCGAGTTCCCGCGCACCGCACTCGAGGCTCTGCGCCAACCGCTGGAGAGTGGCCACATCCGCATTTCGCGCGCCGCCATGCAGAGCGAATTCCCGGCGCGGTTTCAGCTCGTGGGCGCCATGAACCCCTGCCCTTGCGGCTTTCTGGGCCACCCCACCCGGGCCTGCCGCTGCACACCCGAACAGATTTCCCGCTACCAGGGCAAGCTCAGCGGGCCGTTGCTCGACCGCATCGACCTGCACGTGGAGGTGCCCGCACTGGCGCCGGACGAATTGCTCGACCACACCGCCCCAGGCGAGAGCAGCGCAGCGGTCAGAACGCGCGTGATCGCTTCCCGCGCCCGTGCCCACACGCGCCAAGGCACCGCCAACCAGGCATTGGCGGGCCAGGCGCTCACCGAACACGCCCACGCCGACGCCGCCGCGATCCAGTTCCTGCACAAAGCCGCCGCGCGCCTGGGCTGGAGCGCACGCAGCACCCACCGCGCCTTGCGCGTGGCCCGCACCATTGCCGACCTGGCCGGCACGGACACGGTGGGCGTGGGGCATGTGGCGGAGGCGGTGCAGTACCGGCGGGTGCTGAAGCAGGGTGGTTAAGCCGGATGGTTAAGCCGTTAAAACAATAAATCTCAGCGTGAATGGGCGGGGCGCCTCGGGGTGTCGGTGCCGACGCTTGCGCGTCTGGAGCGCGGCGATCCCGGTGTGAGTGCCGGCATCCTTGCCACCGCGCTTCGGATGATGGGCAGGGTTCAGGCGTTGGGCGAACTGGCGGCGCCTGAGCAGGATGCCGGCGCGTTGGAGATGGATATTCGGGCCGCTCGTCGCACGCGTGCCGTGCGCTCCAACGCGTCCATTCATGCCAACCTGGCGCGCAAGTCCACCCCTTCACGCACTTGAGCGTTTCCATGGCCTACCAGCCCAGCGACACCTTGTACCTCTGGTACCTCGGTCGGCCTGAACAGCCCGTGCTGGTGGGCGAGTTGAATCTGGTGATGTCTGGCCGCGGCGTTTCGCTTCGCTATGGAACTCATTGGTTGCGTCAGGGTTTTGCGCTCAGCGAGGACCTGCCCGCTGAAAAAGACAGCGCGGCGGGTGCGGTGGACGACGCCCGGCCCGACCGCTGGGGTGAACGCGTGATCAGGCTGCTGGAGCGACCGCCACGAATGTCGCTGCTGGAGCTGCTGTACTTCACCGGGGACGACCGCTTCGGCGCACTCGGCGTGTCCACTGATCCCGATCGGTACTTCCCCCACACACAGCCCTCCCTGGACGAAGTGGAACAGGTCCACGCATTGGTCCGAAAGGTGCAGGTCGGTGCGCCGATGCAGGAGCACGCACGCGCGCCATTGCGCTTGCCCGCGGAACTGCGGTGGCCGTTGAACGCTTCGACCGCGCCCAGGACCAGCGCCTGCACGCCATTTCCGCCCATGTGGCGCTGCGCGCTGCAGGCAGCGAGATGAGCTACCCCACCCTGGCCCAATGGTTGCGCCGCCGCGGCGTGGTAACCGGGGACCTGCACCGGCAGGACATGCACGAGCTGTTTCGCCGACTGGTGTTCAACATCCTGATCGACAACACCGACGACCACGAAAAAAGCCACGCGCTGCTGGCGATGGACAACCAGCAATACCGCCTGAGCCCCGCGTTCCACGTGTTGCCTACGGGCCAGGCGCTGGGCTATCAGTCCATGGGAGTGGGCGACGACGGCGCTGTGAGCCATGTGGCCAACGCCTTGTCGATGTCGGCTTCCTACGGACTGACGGGGCGCGAGGCGCGAGACGAGGCCGCACGCGTGGCGCGCGTGGTGGAGGGTTGGCGATCCCATTTCTCATCCCTTGGCGTGGATGGGAACACCATCACCCTCCTGGGAGACCAGATCGACCGGCCGTTCCTTCTCGATCAGCGCAAAGCACTGCTGTCCGTCTGAGCCGTCAGGCCTGCACGCCATTGCCGCGCAACTGGTATGGTTCCCGGTTGAACGCAACCGAAGCCCTTCTTTTCAGGAACAAGACATGAGCTACCCGAACACGCTTCTCTTCATCCACGGCCAATGGCGCGAAGCCAGTGCTGGCGAATCGCTGGCGGTGTTCAACCCGGCCACTGGCCAGGAAATCGGTCGCGTGGCGCATGCGCGCAAGGCCGATCTGGACCTGGCGCTGGATGCTGCGCAAAAAGGCTTTGAGGCCTGGCGAGACACCCCCGCCATCAACCGTTCCAAAACCATGCGCGCAGCAGCAGCTCTGTTGCGCGAACGCGCGGGCGACATCGCCCGGTTGCTCACGCTCGAGCAAGGCAAGCCGCTGGCCGAGGCCAAGGGCGAGGTGCTGGCGGGCGCCGACATCATCGACTGGTTCGCCGACGAAGGCCTGCGCGTGTACGGCCGCATCGTGCCCTCGCGCGGCAACCTGGCCATGCGCCAGATGGTGCTCAAGGACCCGGTGGGCCCGGTGGCCGCCTTCACACCCTGGAACTTCCCCATCAACCAGGTCGTGCGCAAGCTGGCCGCTGCCCTGGCCACGGGCTGCTCGATGATCGTCAAGGCACCTGAAGAGACGCCAGCCGCGCCCGCCGAACTGGTGCGCGCCTTCGCCGACGCCGGCCTGCCGCCGGGGGTGCTGGGTCTGGTCTACGGCACACCCGCCGAGATCTCCACCTACCTGATCGCGCACCCCGTCATCCGCAAGATCACCTTCACCGGCTCGACGCCGGTGGGCAAGCAACTCGCCGCCATGGCCGGCCAGCACATGAAGCGCGTGACCATGGAGCTGGGCGGCCACGCACCGGTGATCGTGTGCGAAGACGCCGACGTGGCGCTGGCGGTGAAGACCGCCGGCGGCGCCAAATTCCGCAACGCCGGGCAGGTCTGCATTTCGCCCACGCGTTTCCTGGTGCACGAAAGCATTGCAAAGGAATTTTCGACCGCCCTGGTGAAACACGCCGCTGGCCTGGCGGTGGGTGACGGCTCGAACGAGGGCACGCAGATGGGCCCGCTGGCCAATCCGCGCCGCGTCACGGCCATGGCCGAGTTCACGAAGGATGCGGTGGAACGCGGCGCGACGCTGGCCACCGGTGGTGAACGCATCGGCGACCAAGGCAATTTCTGGCGCCCCACCATCCTGACCGACGTGCCGTTGAACGCACGCGTGTTCAACGACGAGCCCTTCGGCCCCATGGCCGCCGTGCGCAGTTTCAACACGCTGGACGAAGCCATCACGGAAGCGAACCGCCTGCCATTTGGCCTGGCCAGCTATGCCTTCACCCGCTCACTCAAGAACGCCGACCTGCTCGCGCGCCGCGTGGAAGTGGGCATGCTGTGGGTGAACATGCCCGCCATGCCTTCCGCCGAAATGCCATTCGGCGGCATCAAGGATTCGGGCTACGGCTCGGAAGGCGGGCCGGAAGCGATGGAGGCTTACCTGAATGCGCGGGCTGTGACGATCATGAACGTCTGAAGGGAGCCGCGTTTCGTCACCAGACCCCGTTCGCACTGAGCCCGAACGGTCTGATGCGTGGTTTCGCGCGCGGGCATCACCCCTTGTTCGGCCCGAGCCGGTTGGTGAAGGCCACCACCAGCGCCGTCATGAAGAAGAACGCCTGCAACTCCAGGCGCCAGCCCCCGCTGTTCGTGAAGTCCATGAACTGGCCCATGTGCGCCAGACCCACGGCAAAGGCCATGTTGATGGCAATCACCAGCGCCGCCGGCACCACCCAGAATCCCACCAGCAACATCAGCGGCGCAATCAGTTCGCCCAGGTAGACGCCGTAGGCAAGCGCGCCAGGCAGCCCCTTGGCGACCAGCATGCCTTCGATGCCACCCACGCCGCCGGTGACCTTGGCCCAGCCGTGGAAGATCATGAGGATGGCCAGGGTCCAGCGCAGCAGGAGGATGCCGAGGCGGGGATGATCAAAGAGTGCGTTGAGTGTTTTCATGAAAGGCTGATCCGGTTTCGATTCAAAGGTTCGGCGCGAGCCAGCGCTGCAATTCGTTGCGCGCCACTTCGCTGCGCGCGGCCAGGTCCTCGACCTGGTCTTCGCCGACCCGGCCCACGTTGAAATAGGTGCTCTGGGGGTGGGCGAGGTAGAAGCCGCTCACGCTGGCGGCCGGGGTCATGGCCAGGCTCTCGGTCAGGGCCATCCCGATGTCATCGCACTGCAGCAGCTCGAACATGTCGCGCTTGACCGAGTGGTCCGGGCACGCGGGATAACCCGGCGCCGGCCGGATGCCCCGGTACTTTTCCTTGATGAGTTCTTCGTTGCTCAGTGCTTCGTCGGCTGCGTAACCCCAGAGGTCGGTGCGCACGCGGTGGTGCAGGCATTCCGCCAGCGCTTCGGCCATGCGGTCGGCGATGGCCTTGAGCATGATGGCGGAGTAGTCGTCGTGATCGTCGAGGAACTGCTTCTCCTTTTTCTCCACGCCCAGGCCGGAGGTGACAGCGAACACGCCCACGTAGTCGTTGGCCACTCCCCTGGGCGCCACGAAGTCGGCCAGGCAGCGGCTGGGCCGCATCACGCCGTCGATCTCCTGTTTCTCGGCCTGCTGGCGCAGGCCGTGCCAGGTCAGCGCCACTTCGCTGCGACTCTCGTCGGTGTAGAGCTCGATGTCGTCGTCGTTCACCGTGTTGGCGGGGTACAGGCCCACCACCGCACTGGCGTTCAGCCAGCGTCCCTCGATCAGGCGTTGCAGCATGCGCTTGCCATCGCTGAACACGCGCCGCGCTTCCTCGCCCACCACCTCGTCCTTGAGGATTTCGGGGAAAGGACCGGCGAGGTCCCAGGTCTGGAAAAACGGCCCCCAGTCGATGTACTTCGCGATCTCGTTCAGGTCGAAGTTCTTGAACACGCGCTTGCCGATGAATTTGGGCTTCGGTGCCGTGTACGCGGCCCAGTCGATCGGTGTCTTGTTGGCGCGCGCCTTCTCCAGCGGCCACAGTGGCACCTGCTTCTTGTTGGCGTGCTGGGTGCGCACCTTGTCGTAGTCCGCACGCAGCTCGGCGATGTAGGCCGCAGCCTGCTCGGAAAGCAGGCCCTGCGCCACGCTCACGCTGCGCGAGGCGTCGGGCACATAGACCACCGGGCCTTCGTAGTGCGGCGCGATCTTCACCGCCGTGTGGACTCGGCTGGTGGTGGCGCCGCCGATCAGCAACGGAATGCGGCGTTCGCGGAAGTGCGCGTCCTTCTGCATCTCGCCGGCCACGTACTGCATTTCTTCCAGGCTGGGGGTGATGAGGCCCGAGAGGCCCACGATGTCGGCGCCCTCGGCCTTGGCCATGGCCAGGATCTCATGGCAGGGCACCATCACGCCCATGTTCACCACCTCGTAGTTGTTGCACTGGAGCACGACGGTCACGATGTTCTTGCCGATGTCGTGCACGTCACCCTTGACGGTGGCGATCACGATCTTGCCCTTGGGTTTCACGTCGGCGCCCGATGCCTGCATGGCCAGCTTCTCGGCCTCGATGTAGGGCAGCAGGTGCGCCACCGCCTGCTTCATCACCCGCGCGCTTTTCACCACCTGCGGCAGGAACATCTTGCCCTGGCCAAACAGGTCGCCGACCACGTTCATGCCATCCATCAGCGGACCTTCGATCACGTTGAGCGGGCGACCACCGCCGGCCTCGATCTCGCGCCACATCTCTTCCGTGTCTTCGGTGATGTGGTCGTTGATGCCACGCACCAGCGCGTGAGAGAGACGCTCGCGAATGGGCAGCGCGCGCCATTCGTTTTTCTTGCTGTCGTCGCGTGCGGCGCCCTTGGCGTTCTCGGCCACTTCCACCAGCCGCTCGCCGGCGTCTGGCCGGCGGTTCAGCACCACGTCTTCCACCCGCTCGCGCAGCTCGGGCTCCAGCTCGTCGTACACGCCGACCATGCCGGCGTTGACGATGCCCATGTCCATGCCCGCCTGGATGGCGTGGTACAGGAACACGGTGTGGATGGCCTCGCGCACCGGGTCGTTGCCCCGGAAGCTGAACGACACGTTGGACACCCCGCCACTGACCTTGGCGCCAGGCAGATGCTGCTTGATCCAGCGCGTGGCGTTGATGAAGTCGACCGCGTAGTTGTTGTGTTCCTCGATGCCGGTGGCAATGGCAAAGATGTTGGGGTCGAAGATGATGTCTTCCGGCGGAAAGCCCACCTCATCCACCAGCACGCGGTAGGCCCGCTCGCAGATTTCGATCTTGCGCTCGTAGGTGTCGGCCTGCCCCTTCTCGTCGAAGGCCATGACCACGGCGGCCGCGCCATAGCGCTTGACCAGACCGGCCTGGCGCTTGAACTCGTCCACGCCTTCCTTCATGCTGATCGAGTTGACCACGCCCTTGCCCTGCACGCAGCGCAAGCCGGCTTCGATCACCTCCCACTTGGAAGAGTCCACCATTACCGGCACGCGCGCGATGTCGGGCTCGCCGGCGATCAGGTTGAGAAAGCGCACCATGGCGGCCTTGCTATCGAGCATGGCCTCGTCCATGTTGACGTCGATGATCTGGGCGCCGTTTTCCACCTGCTGGCGGGCCACGGCCAGTGCGTCTTCGAAACGGCCCTCCAGAATCATGCGGGCGAAGGCCTTGGAGCCGGTGACGTTGGTGCGCTCGCCGACGTTCACGAACAGGCTGCCTTCGCCAATGCGCAGCGGCTCCAGGCCGGACAGCAGCATGGGAGGAACGGATGGGGACGGGGACGCGGTATCGGAGGACATGAGACTCACCAAGGCAGGTTGCGGACAACAGACTGGGTGAGCGCCGTTTGGGCCTGTTCGCGCCCACTCAAGCCTGACGCACGGTGGGGGCTGTGAAAACCCGCCGGCGCTGCAACGCTCCTTGAGAAGGCGCGATTTTAGCCCCTGGATCAGCGGACCGTTGCGAGCAGGCCAGTGAGGCCTGGCGCGAGGCTGCCGGGTGTGGTGGCACTGCGCACGTTGCCACGCCCGAACGCTGCCCTGAGCGGGCCCGCGTCGCCGGGCTGAAACACGAGCGCCCGCAAGGCCACTCCCAGCACACGGGCCTCGCGCGTGACGCGCAGCAGGTCGGCCGGCAGATAGTCCGGGTCGTGCACGTCGATGTCGTGCGGCTCCCCGTCGGTGAGCACCATCACCACCCGCTGCCAGCCGGGATGATCACGCGCATCCTGCTCGCACAGACGCAGCGCATGGCGAAGTGCGGCGCCCAGCCGCGTGGAGCCGCCGCCGCGCAATCGTGTGAGCGCGGGCAGATCTTCGTCCCAGTGCTTCAGGCAGGGCATGTCGATGCGGTGGCGGCCCTGGCTGGAGAACGCCCACAGGCCGCTGCGGTGGCCCAGGCGCTGCAGTGCCAGCGAGGCGGTGGCGGCGCTGCGCTGCATGCGCTCGAGCAGATCGCCACCTTGCGCATCGCTGCGGTCGGTGGAAGCCGAGGCGTCGAGCAGCAACAGCACGGCCAGCGGCGGTGTGGGCCGCCAGGGCCGCCGGTGAACGCGAGGGTCGGGCGTGCGCAGGCCGCGCAGGTCGAGCGCGCTGTCGATCAGCGCAGCATGGTGCAGTTCATCGCCATCGCTGGATCGACCACTGCCGCGTCGCCACGGTCCAGCCATGGCACCGAGGCGTTGCGCCAGTTGCCGTTGCCCCTGCGCCAGAGCGCCCGGTGGCCACGCGGGTGGGCCCGATGGCCCACCGCCGCCGTAAACACGGCACCAGCGGGGCCGGTAGCGGCCGATGCGGTGGTCCCACTCGGCATGCACGGCATCGGGCTCGGTGCGAGAGGGCTCGGGCGTGGCGGCCGGTGCCTCGTCGGTGGGTGGTGCGGTGTCGGCCTGCAGCGTGGTGTCAGAGGGCGGCAGGGAATCGTCGGGCAGCCAGAGGTGGGTGTTGTCGTCGCGGTAGCGCGCGTGCACGGCGTAAGTGCGGACGTTGAACGGCAGGCGCATCTGGCCGATGTCGTTGCCCAGCAGCGAGGCCGCCTCACGCACCTGCGAGGGCGTGCGCAGCGCCAGCGTGTGGCCATCGGGCTCGAAGAACACGCGCCGCACGCGCGCCACCCAGGCATGCGGGTCGTCGTGCGCGGGGTCGAGCAGGCTGGCGGACAGGCGGGCGAGCAGGTCCTCGAAGCTGGCGCCACGCAAGGCGGCCGCATCAGCGTGATACGACCACCACACGGCGCGAAGGCCGGGCAGTTCCTGCAGCGCGAGCCATTCGACACGGGCGTCTTCCAGCACGCCGAGCAGCGCCTGCTGCACGGGCTTGAGGCCTTTGCGCGACTGGGCTTCGTCGCCGAAACGCAGATGGGCGGCGGCGTGCGCGGCCGTGGCCAGCCAGAGATCGGGAGAACCATCCACAAGGCCGGGCAGGTGCAGCACCGGGTCGGCCCCCTCGACCGACATCAGCACGGCGCGGCGATCGGGGTGCAGCTCGCCGATCTGCCAGGCGGTCTGCAAGGGCTGCCCCCACAAGGCTCGCGCCACGCGACGTACCTGGCTGACCTGATCGACGGCATGGATCATGGATTCCGTTCGCACTGAGCTTGTCGAAGTGCTTGGGTGGCGATCGCGGCTTCGACAGGCTCAGCCCGAACGGATGTGACTCAGAAGCTCGCGCGCACCAGGGCGCGAAGCACGGCGCCCACTTCGGGGTCGTCGCTCAGCGGTTCGGCGATGGCCTGCAGTGCGGCGTCGTGCGGCGTGAGGCCGGCGCGCACCAGCAGCGCGGCGTGCACCAGCATGCGCGTGGAGGCGCCTTCGTCCAGGCCTTCGTCGCGAAGGCGGCGCGTGCGCGTGGCCAGTTGCACGAGCCGCAGGGCGAGTTCGCCATCGGCTCCGCCTTCGTGCGCGACGATGGCGGCTTCGGCCTCAGGCTCTGGGTAGTCGAAGGCCAGGGCCACGAAGCGCTGGCGCGTGGAGGGCTTGAGGTCGCGGTGCAGGCCCTGGTAGCCGGGGTTGTAGCTCACCACCAGCTGGAAATCGCGGTGCGCCTGCAGCAGCTCGCCGCGCCGCTCCAGCGGCAGCGCTCGCCGCGTATCGGCCAGCGGATGCAGCAGCACGGTGGTGTCGGCGCGGGCTTCCAGCAGTTCATCGAGGTAGCAGATGGCGCCGTGGCGTGCGGCGAGTGCGAGCGTTCCGTCCATCCAGCGCGTGCCCTGGGCATCGAGCAGCCAGCGACCGGCGAGGTCGCCCGCGCTCAGGTCTTCGTGGCAGGCCACGGTGACCAGAGGCAGGCGCAGGCGCCAGGCCATGTGCTCGACGAAACGGGTCTTGCCGCAGCCGGTCGGGCCTTTGAGCAGCAGCGGCAGACGCGCCGATCTTGCGGCCTCGAACGCAGCAATCTCGCTGCCCACCGGCTGGTAAAAGGGTTCCTCGGCCAGGCGCCAGTCGGCCAGCGGGTCGGCAGCGCAAGACACTAACGGTGACCCACGGTGCCCAGGTTGGGGATGCCCTCGATCGGACATTCCTCCGTGCCCACCATGGGCCGCGTGATCGCCTCCACCGCCTTCTGCGTGCCTTCGGGGTCGTTGACCCAGTTGGCGTAGAAGCCGTAGGGGCAGGCGGACACGCCCTTGTCGCCTTCGCGCGAATTGATCAGGCCGGTGTAACCCCGGTGCAGCAGCTTGAACAGGTGGTTCTCGCTCTGTGCGTTCTTGCGGAAGTCGCGAATCAGGCTGGTGGAAAGCGCCGCGTATTGCACGCCATAGTCTTCCTCACCGCATTCGCCCAGCGTGCGGCCATCGAAGCCGATGAGGGCGCTGTGGCCGAAGTAGCTGTACACGCCGTCGAAGCCCGAGGCATTGGCCACCGCCACATAGGTGTTGTTGGCCCAGGCCATGGCCTTGGCCATCAGGACCTGCTGGTCTTTGGCCGGGTACATGTAGCCCTGGCAGCGCACGATGAGCTCGGCGCCCTTCATGGCGCAGTCGCGCCAGATCTCGGGGTAGTTGCCGTCGTCGCAAATGATCAGGCTGATCTTCAGGCCCTTGGGGCCTTCGCTCACATAGGTGCAGTCGCCGGGGTACCAGCCTTCGATGGGCACCCAGGGCATGATCTTGCGGTACTTCTGAACGATCTCACCCTGGTCGTTCATGAGGATGAGCGTGTTGTACGGCGCCTTGTAAGGGTGCTCCTCGTGCTGCTCGCCGGTGAGCGAGAACACACCCCAGACCTTGGCCTTTCGGCAGGCCTCGGCAAAGATGTCGGTCTCGGCGCCCGGCACCGTGGCGGCGGTGTCGTACATCTCCTTGGCGTCGTACATGATGCCGTGCGTGCTGTACTCGGGAAAGATCACCAGGTCCATGCCGGGCAGGCCCGATTTCATGCCGACGATCATGTCGGCGATCTTGCGCGCGTTGTCCAGCACCTCGGCCTTGGTGTGCAGCCGGGGCATCTTGTAGTTCACCACGGCCACACCGACCGTGTCCTTGCTGCTTGAAATGTCGCCGTGCATCATGGCAGTACGAGCTCGCTGTTGGAAATGGATGGGAGTGCGGTCATTGTGGGAGTCGCTTCGCAGGTGGCGAATACGTCAATTGACGTAGCCGGCGATGGCGTCAGAATCTGCTGCACAAGAGGAGACAACCCATATGCGAACCGCGAACGCGATGCTGGCGAGCGCGATCCTGCTGGCGACCGTGGCAGCCGAGTCCCACGCGTCGCTGGACGGGCATCCGTCGGTCACCCAGTACCTGTCGAACGACGCACCTTTCGTCGTCTTTGGCGTGACGCCCACCAGCCTGGGTGAAACCTCGTCCCGCCTCACGCTCACCTTCATCGCCACCGACCCGCTGGAGCAGGTCAACGTGTTTCCCTTCGTGCGCCGCACCCCCGACGGGCCGGCACGCCTGCGACCACATGTGGCCTGCGGTCCACGGGACCCGGGGTCGTGGGACTGCCACATTCCCGTGGCCGACCTGCTGCGCGGCCTGGCGGACGGCGGTGGTGAACTCGGACTGCGCATCGAAGCCCACGGCGACCTGAAAGAACGCCGCCAGCACAGCACCGTGATCGTCACCATCCCGGTGCGCCAGCTGCCCGCCGCCGATGGGCCACTGGTGCGTGCGGGGACCGGTGTTCGACCCCGACGCGCTCAGTGACTGATCATCCAGGGGCGTTTGCTGGGGAAGGCTTTGGCGCCGTTCGATGCCGTCACCGTGGCCTTGCTGCGGCTGGTGCTGCAGCAGCCGCAGCCGGCCGGGTGCTTCAGGCGCGCGTAGTCGCCCGAGCGTTTGGGCTCATGCCGCGCCCGCTCGTTCACGCCCATGGCCGAGCGGGTGCCGCTGTCCATGAGCGCCAGGCGCGGCGCGGTCACAAACACGCGCGCCGAAGCCGTGCCGCAGTCCGGACAGGTCGCGGGCTCGTTGCGTTCGTTCAAAGAGCGGAACGCATCGAAACCGCCGCAGGACGGGCAGTCGTAGTCGTAGGTCGGCATATTCAAGCTCCTTGGTTCGCGTGTCTTCGCCAGCGCGCACCACGGAACCGGCTTTGCCGGGCCGTAGGTGTGGCCCCCTAGAGGGGGTGACGCGAAGCGGCGCGGGGGTGGAATTTACTTGTCGGGGGACAAAGGCATCTGGATCGAACCGTCGATGTGCTTGATCGGGCCACTCGCGTTGGGGTTGATGTCGAAGTCGAAGATCTGTGTGGGCAGCCACAGCGTGGCGCAGGCGTTGGGCACGTCCACCACGCCGCTGATGTGGCCCTGCACCGGCGCCGTGCCCAGGATGGAATAGGCCTGCGCGCCCGAGTAGCCGAACTTCTTCAGGTACTCGATGGCGTTCAGGCACGCCTGGCGGTAGGCCACGTTCACGTCGAGGTAGTACTGCTTGCCACTCTCGTCGACGCTGATGCCTTCGAAGATGACGTAGTCGTTGTAGGTGGGCGTGATCGGGCTGGGCTTGAAGATCGGGTTCTTGATGCCGTACTTGGCCATGCCGCCCTTGATGAGCGTGACCTTCATGTGTACCCAGCCAGCCATTTCGATGGCGCCGCAAAAAGTGATCTCGCCATCGCCCTGGCTGAAGTGCAGGTCACCCACGGAAAGGCCCGCGCCTTCCACGTAGACCGGGAAGAACACCTTGGCGCCGCGCGAGAGGTCCTTGATGTCGCAGTTGCCGCCGTGTTCGCGTGGCGGTACGGTGCGTGCGCCTTCGGCGGCGGCCTTGTCCCGCGCGGCGCCGGTCATCTTGCCCATGTGGGCGGTGCCGGCGAACGGCGGGTTGGCCAGGCCGCTGGTGGCGGGATCGGAGTCGATCAGCGCCTGCTCGCGCTCGTTCCACATGGCCAGCATCTTGGGGTCGGGCAGGCAGCCGATCAGGCCGGGGTGGATCAGGCCGGCGTACTTCACGCCGGGCACGTGGCGCGAGCTGGTGAACATGCCGTGGAAGTCCCAGATGGACTTCTGCGCCTGCGGGAAATGCTCGGTGAGGAAACCGCCACCATTCTTCTTGCTGAAGAATCCGTTGAAGCCCCACAGGCTGTCTTCCTTGGCGCCGATGTCGAGCAGGTCCACCACCAGCAGGTCGCCCGGCTCGGCGCCCTTCACGCCCACCGGACCGCTGAGGTAGTGCACCGTGGTCAGGTCGATGTCGCGCACGTCGTCGGCGCTGTCGTTGTTCTTGATGAAGCCGCCGGTCCAGTCGAAGGTTTCCAGGATGAATTCGTCACCCGGCTTGACCCAGCAGGCCATGGGAATGTCGGGGTGCCAGCGGTTGTGGATGTTCTCGTTTTCCAGCGGTGACTTCGTGAGGTCGACCTTGATCAGGGTTTCGGCCATGGCGTGTTGCTCCTTCGATGGTGGACAGGGAAAGGGTGGGGATCAGACAGACAGGTAGGACTTGATGCGCTGCTGGTCGGTGTCGCCGCGCTCGGTCTCATGCACAAGGCGGCCGCCCTCGATGACGAACAGGCGGTCGGCCACATCCATGGCGAACGAGAGCACCTGCTCGGAGACCACGATGGTGATCTTTCGCATCTTGCGGATCTCGTTGAGCGCCCTGGCGATGTCCTTGATGATGGACGGCTGGATGCCTTCAGTGGGCTCATCAAGCAGCAGCACCTTGGGGTTGGTGACGAGCGCGCGCGCGATGGCGAGCTGCTGCTGCTGACCGCCCGAGAGGTTGCCGCCCTTGCGCCGGCGCATGTCCCACAGCACCGGGAACAGCGCGTAGATCTCTTCCGGAATGGTGCGATCCCTCGCGTTCTCCAGGCCGGTCTGGATGTTCTCCTCCACCGTGAGCGTGGGGAAGATCATGCGGCCCTGCGGCACGTAGGCCAGGCCTTTGGCCACACGGCGAAAACTCTCGTCGTGGGTCACGTCCTGGCCGGCCAGCAAGACGTGGCCGGTCTTGGTGGGCAGCACGCCCATGAGGCTCTTGAACAGCGTGGTCTTGCCCATGCCATTGCGCCCCATAATGGCCACGCATTCGTTCTCGCGCGTTTCGAAAGAAATGCCGTGCAGCGCCTGGCTCTGGCCGTAGGCGACGACGAGGTCCTTGACTTTCAGCATGGTGTTTCCTTCAGTGGCCGAGGTACACGTCGATCACTTTCGGATCGGCTTGAACTTGATCCATGGGTCCTTCGGCCAGGATCTTTCCCTGGTGCATGACCGTGACCTTGTGGGCGATCTTCTTGACGAAGTCCATGTCGTGCTCGATCACGATCACGGCGCGGTTCTGGCAGATGCGTTGCAGCAGCTCGGCCGTGAGGTCGCGTTCGCGCGCGCTCATGCCGGCAATGGGTTCGTCGAGCATCAGCAGCTCGGGCTCCTGCATCAGCAGCATGCCGATCTCCAGCCACTGCTTCTGCCCGTGCGAGAGCAGGCCGGCTTCGGTTTCGAGTTTGTCCGCCAGGCCGATCTCTTCGGCCACGGATTTCACGCGCGCCTGGATTTCGTCGGTCGCGGTGAAGGCCAGCGCGCCCCAGACCGAGCGCCCGGAGGGGTAGGAGACCTCCAGGTTCTGGAACACCGAGAGGTTTTCGTAGATCGACGGCGTCTGAAACTTGCGGCCGATGCCCAGACGCACCCGCTTGTGTTCCGGAATCTGGATGATCTCGGCGTTCTTGAACTTGATGCTGCCAGCGCTGGCCTTGGTCTTGCCGCAGATCAGGTCCAGCAGCGTGGTCTTGCCCGCGCCGTTGGGGCCAATGATCACGCGCAGCTCGTTCTTGTCGATGTAGAGCGTGAGGTCGTCGATGGCCTTGAAGCCGTCGAAGGAGACGGTGAGGTCTTCCACGGAAAGGGCGAAGTCGGTGTTGCTCATGTCGTGCTCCTCAGACGCTCTGGCCGCTGGTGCCTTCGGGCAGCTTCACGGTGGTCGTGGGCGGCTGCTTCATCATGGGCGCGTGGGGTGGTGGCGAGGGCGGCTGGGGCCGCGAGGCCGAGGCGTCGCGCAGCGCGGCGCGGCGGCCCTTCCACCAGGGCACGATGCGCTCTTCCCACACGCCGGCCAGCCCCATGGGGAAGGCCATGGTCACACCGATGAAGAGGCCGGCCATGAGGAACAGCCAGAGGTCGGGGAAGCTCTCGGAAAAGAAGGTCTTGCCGGCGTTCACCAGCAGCGTGCCGTAGACCGCACCCACCAGGCTCATGCGCCCGCCCACGGCGGCGTAGATCACCATTTCGATCGAGGGCACGATGCCGACGAAGCTCGGCGACATGAAGCCCACCTGCAGCGTGAAGAGCGCGCCACCGATGCCGGAGAGCGCCGCCGCCAGGCAGAACACGAAGATGCGGAAGTCGGCCACGTCGTAACCGGAGAAGCGCACGCGATCTTCCTTGTCGCGCATGGCCAGCAACAGCGTGCCGAGTTTGCTGGTCTGGATCCAGCGGCACACCACCATCGAGAGCACCAGCATGCCAACGCAGATGTAGTAAAGGATGTACTTGGCGCTGTCGGTGCGGGTGTCCCAGCCCAGCAGCGTCTTGAGGTCGGTCATGCCGTTCACGCCGCCGGTGAAGCCCTGCTGGCCGATGATGGCCACCGTCAGGATGAGCGCCACCGCCTGCGTGATGATGGCAAAGTACACGCCGCCCACCCGGCGCTTGAACATGGCAAAACTGATGAGCCAGGCCAGCAGCGTGGGCACGACGATGACGGCCGCCAGTGCAAACGGAAAGCTCTTGAACGGCACCCAGAAGGTGGGCAGCTCGGTGATCTGGTTCCAGTCCATGAAGTCCGGGATGCCGGGCGTGGACTGGATCTTGGTGCTCTCGGGGTCAGAGGCCTCCAGCTTGAGAAACATGGCCATGGCGTAGCCGCCCAGGCCGAAGAACACGCCCTGGCCCAGGCTGAGAACGCCGCCATAGCCCCAGAGCATCACCAGGCCGATGGCGACGAACGCGTAGGTGAGGTATTTGCCCACCAGGTTGAGACGGAAGATGTCGAGGCTGAGCGGCAACACCACCGCCAGCAACAACGTCAGCAGCACCAGGCTGGCGAGCTGGTAGCGAAGGATCCAGGCTTTCAGGGCGTTCATGACAAGACTCCGTGATTCAGATTCGATTCGGCGCGACTCATCGACGGACCTTGGAGGCGAACAGGCCTTGCGGGCGCATCATCAGGATCACCACGATGAGCGAGAGCGTGAGCATCTTGGCCATGGAGCCGGCCATGAAGAATTCACTGATCGACTGTGTCTGCGCGATACCGAAGGCGGAGACCACGGTGCCCAGCAGGCTGGCAGCGCCGCCGAAGGTGACGACCAGGAACGCATCGACGATGTAGAGCGAGCCCGAGGTGGGGCCGGTGGAGCCGATGGTGGTGAAAGCCGCACCGGCCACGCCAGCAATGCCGCAGCCAATGGCAAAGGTGAGGCGGTCGGTCTTCCTGGTGTCGATGCCGGTGGCGTTGGCCATCACGCGGTTGCTCACGGTGGCGCGCACCCGCAAACCCCAGCGGCTCTTGTGCAGGGCAATCAGCACGCCGCCGGTGACCACCGCCGTGAGGGCGAGCACGAACATGCCGTTGATGGGAATGTCCAGGCCCTCGGCGGGCGCCCAGGAGCCCAGCAGCCAGTCGGGCAGCGTGGGGCTCACTTCTTTCGGGCCGATGAAGGTGCGAAAGCATTGCTGCATGGCCAGGCTGATGCCCCAGGTGGCGAGCAGCGTGTCCAGCGGGCGCTTGTAGAGATGTCGGATCAGTGCCCATTCAACGAACCAGCCAGCGGCGAAGGCGAACACAAAGGCCGCGACGATGGCGAATGGAAAGTAGGCGGCCACGGCGCCGGGACTGATGGAGTTGGCGAGCGTGGAACCCAGAAAGATGGTGTAGGCGCCGATGGTCATGAACTCGCCGTGCGCCATGTTGATCACACCCATCTGCCCGAAGATGATGGCCAGGCCCAGCCCCATGAGCAGCAGCACCGCGAACAGGCTCAGGCCCGCGAAGCCCTGCATCAGGCCGATGTTGAGCAGGTCGTTGAAACTCATGTCGGATCTCCTGCGCGCCGTGCAGGCACATCCCGTTCACCCTGAGCTTGTCCTTCGACAGGCTCAGGACGATCGGAACCTTGGGCGATCCGGGGGTGGAGGGGCTTCGACAGGCTCAGCCCGAACGGAGTGAGGCTCAGCCCGAACGTCAACGGGCTCGACTCCAACAGGTTTCGATTCATCTCGGATCTCCAAGGCAAAGGGACGCACCGCGGCGCACGCGCGCCGCGGTGGGGGTGGGCTTACTGGTAGCCTTTCGGGAACGGATCCGGCTTGATCAGGTCGGGCGATTCAGACACCACCTTGAACGTTGCGTCCGGCATGCCCATGGCGATGCGCGACTTGCTCCAGAGGTGGTGGTTCGGATCAAGCTTCACGTAGCCTTCGGGTGCGGTCTTGAGCTCGATGCCGGTGCGCGATGCGGCCACGACCTTGTCCACGTCGAAGCTCTTGGCCTTCTCCACCGCGGCCTTCCACAGCCAGGGACCGAGGTAGCCGGCCTGGGTCACGTCGCCAATCACGGCGTCCTTGCCGTACTTGGCCTTGAAAGCGGCCACGAACTTCTTGTTGTTCTCGTTGTCGAGCGACTGGAAGTACTTCATCGACGAGTAGAAGCCCTGGAAGTTTTCACCGCCCACGCCGGTCATTTCGTCCTCGGTCACCGAGAGGGTCACCAGCAGTTGCTTGTCGCCGGTGATGCCGGCGGCCTTCAATGCCTTGTAGAAGGCCACGTTGGAGCCACCGACCACGGCGGCAAAGATGCAGTCGGGCTTCTGCAGCTTGATCTTGTTCATCAGCGAGCCGAAGTTGGTGCTGCCCAGCGGGTAGTACTCCTCGACGACGACCTTGCCCTTCTGGAAGTTCTCGATGTGCTTGCGCGCGATCTTCATGGAGGTTCGCGGCCAGATGTAGTCGGAGCCGATCAGGAAGAAGGTCTTGGCTTTCTTCTCCTTCTGCGCCCAGTCCAGGCTGTACAGAATCTGCTGTGTGGCTTCCTGGCCGGTGTAGATCACGTTCTTCGATTGCTCCAGGCCTTCGTAGAAGGTGGGGTAGTACAGCAGGCCGTTTTCCTTCTCGAACACCGGCAGCACGGCCTTGCGCGAGGCGCTGGTCCAGCAACCGAACACGGCGGCACAGCGGTCGTTGATCAGCAGCTTCTTGGATTTTTCCGCGAAGGTCGGCCAGTCGGAGGCACCGTCTTCCTTGATCACCTTGATCTTGCGACCCAGGATGCCGCCCATGGCGTTGATCTCGTCGATGGCCAGTTGCTCGGCCTGGATGGATCCCGTTTCCGAAATCGCCATGGTGCCGGTGGAGGAGTGCAACTGACCGACGGTGACTTCGGTGTCGGTCACAGCCAGCTTGGTGGTGTTGACCTGCGCGGTGGGCTGGCCGAAGCTCCAGGCGGGCAGACCGGCCAGGCCGGCGGCGCCCAGCATCTGCAGCACGCGGCGGCGGCTGGCTTCCGGCGTTTCAAGGGTCTCAAACGACTGGGCATTCGGATCGGAGGGGTTTTTCATGAAGGACTCCTGGACGGTTGGGAGGGTGAGAACGGCAGCGCGCCGACTGGGTTGAAGACTAGGGAAAACACCCCCCGGGTCCCATACGTCAAATAACGTAGAGCCCGCCTCTGGCCGGTGGGGACGGTTCTTGCTAGCGTCCATGGCATGCCCTCTTCCGAGTCCGCCACGCCCGTGGCCACCCAGAAAATCTTCCGGTTCCGCCGGGAATACAACTCGTGGGTGGCCGACGAGACCATGGAGGACTACGCGCTGCGCTACACGCCGCGCAGCTTCCGCAAATGGAGCGAATGGCGCGTGGCCAACACGGCGTTCGGCTCGCTGTCGTTCCTGGCGCTGGAGGCGATTGGCGGCGCCATTGCGGTGAACTACGGTTTTGCCAACGCGATGTGGGCGATCCTGGTGGTGGGCGCGATCATCTTTTTCACCGGCTTGCCGATTGCCTACTACGCCGCGCGCTACGGGCTGGACATGGATCTGCTCACGCGCGGCGCGGGCTTCGGCTACCTGGGCTCCACCATCACGTCGCTGATCTACGCGATGTTCACTTTCATCTTCTTCGCGCTGGAGGCGGTGATCATGGCGCTGGCGCTGCAGATGGCCACCGACTGGCCACTGCCGCTGTGCTATCTGATCTCGGCGGTGGTGGTGATTCCGCTGGCCATGCGTGGCATCACGCTCATTTCGCGCCTGCAGGCGTGGACGCAGCCGCTGTACCTGTTTCTGCTGCTGCTGCCGTTTGTGTGGATCGCGCTCTCGCAGCCGCAGATGTACCGCGATTTTTCCAGCCTCACCGGCCTGCGCTCGGGCAGCAATGATTTTCAGCCACTGATGTTCGGCGCGGCGGCGGCGGTGATCTTCTCGCTGGTGGTGCAGATCGGCGAGCAGGTGGATTTTCTGCGCTTCATGCCCGAGCGCACGCGCCAGAACCGCGTGCGCTGGTGGCTGGCGGTCCTCATCCCCGGGCCGGGCTGGATCGTCATGGGCATGCTCAAGATGACAGGCGGCGCCTTCCTGGCGTTTGCCGCCATGCAGTTCGAGGTGGCGCCCGAGCGAACCGCCGAACCCACGCAGATGTTCCTGGCCGGCTTCACCGAGGCGGTGGGCCATCCGGGCCTGGCGGTGCTCATGACGGTGGTGTTCGTGATCCTGGCGCAGATCAAGATCAACGTGACCAATGCCTATGCCGGCTCACTGGCCTGGTCGAACTTCTTTGCGCGGGTGACGCACAGCCACCCTGGTCGCGTGGTGTGGCTGGTGTTCAACGTGGCCATTGCCACGCTGCTGATGCTGCTGGGCGTGTTCGCGGGCATCGAGAAGGTGCTGGGCGTCTACAGCAATGTGGCCATTGCCTGGGTGGGCGCGCTGGTGGCCGACCTGATCATCAACAAGCCGCTGGGCCTCAGCCCCAGGGGCATCGAGTTCCGGCGTGCGCACCTCTACGACTTCAACCCCGTGGGCATGGGTTCCATGATCATTGCCGCACTGGTGGCCAGCGTGGCCTACACGGGTGTGATGGGCGAAGAGGCTGCCGCATTTTCTCCGTTCATCGCACTCGGCCTGGCGCTGCTGCTCGCGCCTCTGCTGGCGTGGGTCACCAAAGGCCGCTACTACCTGGCGCGCACGCCATCGGCCGAATGGAAGCCGGGCGAGGTGGTGCGCTGCGCGGTGTGCCAGAACCAGTTTGAATCGGAAGACATGGCGAGTTGCCCAGCCTACCGCGCGCCCATCTGCTCGCTGTGCTGCTCGCTCGAATCGCGCTGCCACGACCGCTGCAAGACCAACTCGCGCGCCATCGACCAGGTGCGCGCGTTGCTCACCGCCGTGCTGCCGCGCGGCCTGGCGGTGCGCGTGAACTTCCGCGCCGGCCAGTTCCTCACGGTGTGGCTGTCCATCAGCGCGATCATGGCCGTTCTGATCGGCATGGTGTACGCGCAGGAGAGCCTGCATGCGCCGGCCGAAACCCTGCAACTGCCCTTCCTCAAGATCTACGCCTTCCTGGTGCCGTTCGCGGCGGTGTGCTCGTGGTGGGTGGTGCTCACCACCGACAGCCGGCGCATGGCGCAGGACGAATCCGAACGCCAGACGCAGTTGCTGATGCTGGAAATCGACGCGCACAAGCGAACCGACGCCGAACTGCAGTCGGCCCGCGACCGCGCCGAGGCCGCCAGCCAGGCCAAGACGCGCCACGTGGCCGGCATGACGCATGAGCTGCGCACGCCGCTTACCAGCATCCTGGGCTATGCGCAGATTCTGCTGAAGAACAGCGACATCTCGGTGTGGGTGCGCGAGACCATCGCCACCATGCAGCGCAGCGGCCAGCACATGCACACCCTTATCGACGGTTCGCTGGACCTCGCGCGCATCGAGGCCGGGCGCCTGCGGCTCGACCCGGTGCCGCTCCCGCTGGGCCAGTTGCTCGAAGACGTGGAACGCATGATCCGCCCGCAGGCCGAGGCCAAGGGCCTCAAGTTCACGGTGCACCGCGAAGGCGAGTTGCCGGCCTGGGTGCGAGCCGATGCCAAGCGCATGCGTCAGATCCTCATCAACCTGCTCAGCAACGCGGTTCGCTTCACCGACAAGGGCGAAGTGACCTTGAAGCTCGATTTTCGCCAGCAGGTGGCGCGCATTGACGTGGTGGACACCGGCATCGGCATCGCAGCGCAGGACCAGAAGCGCATCTTCCTGCCGTTCGAGCGCGGCAGCGCGGGGCGGCGCGCCAGCGATTCCGGCACCGGGCTGGGCCTGACCATCACGCACCTGCTCACCGACATGATGGGCGGCGAACTGCTGTTGAAGAGCAAGCCCGGGCACGGCAGCACCTTCTCGCTGCGCCTGTACCTGCCGCCCATTCCATCCGACCCCAAGCACCCGCTGCCGATACCCTCGACCCTGCGCGCGGTCACCGGCTACCTGGGCGAACGCCGCACGGTGCTGGTGGTGGACGACCAGCCGCTGCACCGCCAGTTGCTGGCCAGCATCCTGATGCCGCTGGGCTTCGTGGTGCGCGAGGCCGCCAGCGGGCAGGAATGCCTGGAGATCATCGAACAGCATCCCCCCGACCTGCTGCTGCTGGACCTGACGATGGACGGGCTCGACGGCTGGCAGACCGCTGAAGCGGTGCGCAAGCTTCTGCCTGCTTCTCGCCTGCCCATCGTGTTCGTTTCGGCCAACCTCATCGACAACCAGCCCGACGAATTCAAGGACCTCGACTACCAGGGGTTCGTGGCCAAGCCCATGACCGAGTCCGAGCTGCTGGACGCATTGCGCCAGGCTCTGGCGCTGGACTGGGTGACCGAACAGGCCCCCGTGGTGGCGACCGAGAGCGTGGCCCGCCAGCGCGTGAGCGGCCTGCCACTGCCCGAAGCGCTGCGCGAAGAGCTTCAGCGGCTGGCGCGGCAAGGCCAGGCCGCCGCGCTGCGCCAGCGCCTGTGGCTGGCGCAAGGCGCCGAGCCCGCGCACGCCGCCACATTGGCGCTGCTGCAATCCTGCGCAGACCGTTTCGACTTTCAAACCCTGATCGAATACCTCAGGGACACCGAGGAACTCCCGGATGACGACGCCCTGGTCTGAAACCGTTCCCCCAGACACCCTTGCCACGCTTGCCACCCAACCGGTGATCCTGGTGGTTGACGATTCGCTGGACACCCTGCGCATGCTGGGCGACGCGCTCGTGGCCGAAGGCTACGTGGTGCTCGCTGCGCGCGACGCCGCCGAAGCGCTGGAGCGGTTCGAGATGGCGATTCCCGACGGCGTGTTGCTGGACGCGGTGATGCCCGGCATGGACGGCTTCGACCTGTGCCAGCGCATCAAGGCCACGCCCGCCTGGTCCCACGTGCCGGTGGTGTTCATGACTGGCCTGTCCGACAGCGAACCCATCCTGCGCGGCTTCGCCAGTGGCGGCGTGGACTACGTCGTCAAGCCGCTGCGCATTCCCGAGGTGATGGCGCGCCTGGCCACGCACGTGCGCAACGCCCGCGTGGCGCGGCTGGCGCAGGAAGCCGTCGACGTGGCCGGGCTGGGCAGCGTGGTGCTGGACTCACTGGGCCGCATGGCCTGGCGATCGCCCCAGGCCATGGTGTGGCTCGAGCGCGCATTCGGCAGCGGTACCTCGGCCCTGGAACAGGCCGCGCAATGGCTGGCGACCGCTCGCCGCGAAGGCACCGCCACCTGCGACCGTGACCAGGGCCGCCTGCTCGCCCGCCACCTCGGCCAGGGCAGCCTGGGCGAATCCATGTTGCTGCTGAGCTGGAGCCCGCTGGAAAACGCCGCCGCCCAGCGCCTGCGCGACGTCGCCCTGACCCCGCGCGAAACCGAGGTGCTCTCCTGGCTCGCCAAAGGCAAGACCAACCGCGACATCGCCGACATCCTGGGCATGAGCCACCGCACGGTGAACAAGCACCTGGAGCACGTGTTTGAAAAGCTGGGGGTGGAGACGCGGTCGGCGGCGGCGGCGATTGCGGGACGGTTGTTGCCGCAGGAGTAACGAGAGCTCCCCCCTGCGCCGCTGACGCGGCTTCCCCCCCCTCTGGCGCGCCTTCGGCGCTTGGAGGGGGACGACAGCTCGGGCCGGCAGAGCCGGACCCTTGCTGTCTCTGGTGTATGGCTTCTTCACTCCGAAGGCTGTACCTTGCTCCCTCTCCCTCTGGGAGAGGGCTGGGGTGAGGGCCCGCGCCCGCGGGCGCGATGCTTGCTTGCCCCGCGTCCATGCCGCCCCACCGCACCGACCCCGACCCTTCCCCCGGCACCGACTGGCATGCCCAGGAGTTGCTGCTGATGCGCGAGGTGATGAAGCTGGTGGGGCGCAGCCTGGCGCCAGCCTTTGTGTTGCGGGAGATGCTGCACCTGATGAGCGAGTTGCTGGGGCTGAACCGGGGACGGATGGTGCTGGCGAACGAGGCGCCGCTGGGCGGCAAGGTGGGCGAGCGAACGGCGTCCATCCGCCACACCTACGGACTCACGGCCGAGGAGGTGCAGCGCGGCACGTTCCGCTGGGGCGAGGGCATCACCGGGCGGGTGTTGGCCTCGGGCCTGCCGGCCATCGTGCAGGACGTGGACGCAGAGCCGCTGTTTCTCTTTCGCACCGTGCCGCGCGACCGGCTGCCGCCGCAGACGGTGGCCTTCATCGCGTTGCCGATCGACGTGAACGGCGCCACCATCGGCGTGCTGGCCTGCCACCGCATCCGGAGCCGGCAGCGCCATCTGAACGACGACCTGGCGGTGCTGCGCATCCTGGCCACGCTGGCCGGACAGTTGCTGCAGCTCGAACAACTGGTGGCCGAGCAGACGCGCCAGCTCATGGCGCGCAACGCGGCGCTGGCGCGCGCGCTCGACAGCGCGAGCGCACGTTACGGGCTCATAGGCCAGTCGCCCGCGCTGTTGCAGGCGCTGAGCGAGCTGGAACGCGTGTCGCAATCGCAGGCCACGGTGCTGCTGCTGGGCGAGTCGGGCACCGGCAAGGAGCTGTTTGCGCGTGCGGTACACCTGGCCAGCGGACGGCACGACCAGCCTTTCATCAAGGTGAACTGCTCGGCGATTCCGGAGACGCTGTTCGAGTCCGAGCTGTTCGGCTACGAGAAGGGCGCCTTCACCGGCGCGAACGCGGCGCGCGCGGGCTGGTTCGAACAGGCCAACGGCGGCACGATTTTTCTGGACGAGATCGGCGAGCTGCCGCTGGCCCTGCAATCGAAACTGCTGCGGACCTTGCAAGAGGGCACGCTGGTGCGCCTGGGCGGCACGCGCGAACTGAAGGTGAACGTGCGCCTGGTGGCCGCGACCAACCGCGAACTGGCCGCCGAAGTGCAGGCCGGGCGCTTCCGCCAGGACCTGTATTACCGACTCAACGTGATTCCGATCCGCCTGCCCAGCCTGCGCGAGCGCGGCGAGGACATTCGCGCGCTGGCCCTGCACTTCGTGAACCGGGCGAACCAGACGCACCAGCGCAACGTGAACCTGGCCCCCGACGCGCTGGCGCTGCTGCAAGCCCACCCCTGGCCCGGCAACATCCGCGAGCTGGGCAACCTGATCGAACGGCTGGTGCTGCTGGCCGACCACACGCTGGTGACGGCCGAGACGCTGGAGCGTTTCATGCCGGCAACCCCCGGAGCCCCCACAGTGCCGCCGCCCGCGCTGGCTGGCGAGATGGGCCAGGTGCGCGACTACCAGAGCGCTCGCTCGCACAGCCCGCAGACCTTGCAGGATGCGCTGGCGCAGCACCAGGGCAACCAGTCGCGCGCAGCGCAGAGCCTGGGACTCACGTTGCGGCAGTTCAGCTACCGGCTGCGCAAGGCCGGGCTGCGGTGACGGCTGGGGATGAAAGTCTTGTTGAAAGCCAGCGCGCGGGATGTGTGACAGCATCTGCGCCCCTCCCCAAGACTTGACCGAAGCCGCTGTGGCGGGGGAGTGGAGCGGGCCAGTGCGGTGATGGGGATTGATGAGGATTTACCGCGGCCGCCTGCGCTGGAGGCGAATGACAGGGTAGGCGGATAGGGAGCAGGACATTCCTTGGCGAACCAGGCACGCGAGTTCCCTATGTGAACGGCCCATCCGCATCACCTGCATCCCCTCGTCAGGCGCGGCCCCATGCCCGGCGCTGCCGTGCCAGAATGTTTTGATGAGCACTTCAACCTCTTACTTTCTCTCTGAAGCAGACGCCACAAAGGTCGCAACGTATGCTTGGACCGACGTGACTGGCACGCCCGCTGGCGTGGTGCAGATTGCCCACGGACTCGCCGAGCATGGTGAACGCTATGACCGGTTTGCCAAGGCACTGAATGCCGCTGGTTTTGTGGTCCACGCGGTCGACCACCGTGGGCACGGGCGCACTGCCAATAGGCATCTGGGTGACTTTGGCGCCGCTGGTTTTGGTGGACTGATCGCCGATGTGGCCCAGTTTGGCAATGCGCTGCGCGCCCAACATGGCAGCCTTCCGCTGTTTCTGTTCGGGCATTCGATGGGGTCGTTTGCCGCGCAGGCGGCCATCCTCGACCACGCATCGACCTGGTCGGGTGTGGTTCTGTCTGGTTCGACTGCGCTCGACATGCTTGCTGCCGGCATGGCCAGTGCACCGAAAGACGCCCCTGCCGGGCTGGAAGCATTCAATGCGGGGTTTGAACACCGCACAGGATACGAGTGGCTTTCGCGCGATGACGCCGAGGTGGATGCGTACATCGCAGATCCCTGGTGTGGGTGGGATGTGCCAGACGATGTGATTCCTTCACTGTTCGCCCCGGCCGCCCGCCTGGCGGACCCGACGGTGCTGGCGGGCATCCGCCACGACCTGCCTCTCCTGATCGCTTCCGGCGACGCTGACCCGCTCGCGGGAGGCGGTTCACTGATCCAGTTGCTGGGGCAGCGCTACCGAGACGCAGGCATCGCCGATGTGACGGTCAAGCTGTACCCGGCCGCTCGGCACGAAATCCTCAACGAGACCATCCGTGATGAGGTGACTGCCGACATGGTCGCCTGGCTGCACGCCCACGCGGCGTAGCCAACAGCACAGCACCCACTGGATCAACACAGTGTCGACACAGTGTCGACACTGTGTTGATCCAGTGGCGCATGCAAGTCGCCACCGCCACCAACGGGTCCCCAACCAAAACCCAAAAAACTCAACAAATTCAACGCCCTTCACGCTTTGACCCGCGTGCCCACCACCCTGGCACGTTGGTTGCGCTAGAGACCTCAGGCAATCCCGCCTGCCGCCACTTCTGCGAGGTCTCCATGAGCATTGAAGCCACCCTGATCGCCCCCGCCCAGCTTGCTGCCCTGCAGTCGTCCGAGCCTGTCGTGGTCATCGACACGCGCGACGCGGACACCTTTGCCGCCGGCCACATTCCTGGCGCGGTGAACCTGCGCGAGGTGTTCACGTATCTGGCCACCTCCACGCCCGAAGGCCTGCAGGCGCTGAAGGCCACGTTTGCCGAAGCGCTCGGCGCTGCCGGCCTTTCGGGGAAAGAGACGGCGGTGTTCTACGAAGACGCGATGAACAGCGGCTACGGCCAGTCGTGCCGCGGCTACTACCTGCTGACCTGGCTGGGCTACCCGAAGATCAAGGTGCTCAACGGCGGCTTCAGCGCCTGGAAAGCCGCCGGCCTGCCCGTGTCCACCGAGGCTGCCACCCCGGCGCCCGCCACCTTCCCCGAGCTGCCGATGGCCGACGTGATGCTGACCCAGGCCGACGTGCAGGCCGCCCTGGGCACCGACACCGTGCTGCTCGACGTGCGCGACGTGGACGAGTGGATCGGCGACAGTTCGTCGCCCTACGGCAAGGATTTCGCGCCTCGCAAGGGCCGCCTGCCCGGCGCCAAGTGGGTGGAGTGGTACCGCTTCATGAAGCCTTCGGCGCAAGGCCCGGTGTTCAAGACGCCGGACGAGGTGAAAGCCGAATGCGCCACCGCCGGCATTGCGCCCGATGACACGGTGTACCTCTACTGCTTCAAGGGCGCGCGCGCGTCCAACACCTTCCTCGCGCTCAAGCAGGCCGGCTTCAGCGACGTGCGCATGTACTTCGGTTCGTGGAACGAGTGGTCGCGCGACGACAGCCTGCCGATCGAGACCGGCCTGCCGGTGGCGAAGTCCACCCGCAAGCCCAGCCTCGCACTCGCCGCCTGATCTTTCATCGCATCCATTCAACACCCCGGAGACACCATGTCCGCCACCGACACCCTTGAACCCACCAGCCCCGTCACCACCGTGAAGGCCTACCTGCGGCCGATTGACAGCACCGGCCTTGCCGCCTTCGCCGCCAAAGGCAAGGGCAACCCGGCCAGCCGGGGCACCAACAAGGTCCACACCGTGATGGAAGGGCAGTACCGCTCACTCTCGTATGTGGGCCAGCACGCGCCGGTGGTGGTGGACGAACCGCTGCACCTGTTCGGTGAAGACACCGCGCCCGCGCCGGGCGAGATCGTGCTGTCTGGCCTGGGCGGTTGCCTGGCGGTGGGCATCACGGCGGTGGCCACCTGGAAGGGCGTGAAGCTCAGCAAACTGGAGGTGTTTCTGGAAGGCGACATCGGCAACCCCGCCGCGTGGGGTGCCGGTGGCGCGCTGGAGAAGACGCCCCCCGAGATGGGTTTCCAGGCGATCCGCGTGAAGGTGCTGGTGGAAGGCGACGCCACGCGTGAGGTGCTGGACGAGATCGTGCAGCACGCGAACTTCTATTCGCCGGTGGCGAACTCCATGCGCAATCCGATTCCCTTCGAGATTGCGTTGGCCTGAAGGCTTCGATCCTTCGACAGGCTCAGCCCGAACGGGTTTTCTTCCGTTCGCCCTGAGCCTGTCGAAGGGCATCCCCACCCGTAGGAGCTTGAATGAACCCGAACGACCTGCCCCGCGAGCTGACCCAGGAAGACGAGCTGATCGCCGCCGTGCGCGCCGTGGCGCGGGGCCCGCTGGCCGATGTGGTGGAAGCCTGCGACCGCGAGGGCTTCTACCCGCGCAAGGTGCTTCAACAGCTCGGTGCTCTCGGTGCCTTCAGCGCGCACCTGGACGCACCCGTGGGACGCGCCGACTACGGTCTGGCGATCCGCGCCATGGCCGAGGTCTCGCGCGTGTGCGGCGCCACCGGTTTCATGGTGTGGTGCCAGGCGGTGTGCGGCCTGTACATGCAGGCCTCGGGCAACCCGGCGCTCATGGGTGAGGCACTGTCCGCTCACGCCAGCGGGCTCACGCTGGGCGGCACCGGCATGTCCAACCCCATGAAGAGCTACGCCCAGATCGAAAGCCTGCTGCTCAAGGCCACGCCGGTGGAAGGTGGCTACCTCGTCAACGGCAGCCTGCCCTGGGTGAGCAACCTGGGTCCCGACCACGCCTGCGGTGTGCTGGCGGCGGTGATGGACGGCGAACAGCTCGCGGGCCGGGAAGTGATGTTCCTGCTGCGCTGCCATGCACCCGGCGTGGAGCTGCGCGAATGCCCAAGCTTCTCGGCCATGGAGGGCACCGGCACCTACGCGCTGCGCCTCAAGGACGTGTTCATCGGAGCCGACGAGGTGATGGCCGACCCGGCCAAGCCGTACATCGCCCGCATCCGCGCCGCCTTCGTCATGCTCCAGTGCGGCATGGCCGTGGGCGTCACGCAGGGCGCCATTGATTCCATGTGGGCGGTGGAAGCGCAGCTGGGCCACGTGAACCAGTTCCTGGAAGACCGGCCCGACGCGCTGCAGGCCGAGCTGGACACACTCACCGCGCGCGTGATGCGGCTCGCAGAAACGCCGTTCAACCTTTCAGTGGACTTCTTCATCGACGTGCTCGATGCGCGCGCGCACGGCGCCGAGCTCTGCCTGCGCGCGGCGCAGTCGGCGCTGCTGCACCAGGGGGCCCGGGGCTACCTCATGAGCTCCGAGGTGCAGCGCCGCGTGCGCGAGTCGCACTTTGTGGCCATCGTCACGCCGGCCATCAAGCACCTGCGCAAGGAAATGGCGCGGCTGTCTGCCGAGGTGATGCCGTCATGAACACCCTTGAAGCGGGACCGGAGCCCACCCCACCGTTCGGGCTGAGCTTGTCGAAGCCCCCACCCGATGTTGCCGCCTACCTTTCCTACATCTGCGAAGCCTGCGGCTACATCTACAACGAAGCCGACGGCGACCCGGATGGCGGCTTGCCGCCGGGCACGCGATATGCCGACATTCCCGACGACTGGGCCTGCCCGCTGTGCGGCGTGACCAAGGCCGATTTCACGCCCTACACCGCACCCTCGATGGACGCGCTGCGCGCCGGCATGGCCGGCAGCGCGCCGGTGGCCACACGCGGTGACGCGGGTGTGGTCATTGTTGGCGCGGGCCGTGCTGGCTGGCAGATGGCCGAAGCCCTGCGCGCGCTGGACGCCAACCTGCCCATCACCCTGGTGAGCAACTGCGCGGGCGATGTGTACGACAAACCCATGCTGTCCATCGCCATGGCGCGCGGCCTCGCACCCGAATCGCTGGCACGCGAAAGCGGGGCGGCGGCAGCGATCCGCCTCAACGTGCGCCTGCTGGCGAACACGCAGGCCGTGCGCATCTGCCCCGACACCCGCACGCTGCGCACCACGCGCGGCACCCTCAAGTACGAACAACTCGTGCTCGCGCACGGTGCGCAAGCCGCGCTGCCAGCCAGCTTGCCCGCCGCGCTGTGCTGGCGCATCAACCACCTGGCCGCTTACCAGAAGCTGCGCACCGCGCTGGGTGACACCCCGAGAGACGTGGCGATCGTTGGCGCCGGCCTCATCGGCAGCGAACTCGCCAACGACCTCGCACTCGGCGGCCATCGCATCACGCTGCTCGACGTGCAGGCCGCCCCGCTCGCGCGCTGGCCGGCCGAAGCAGCCGGTGCGCCGTTGCTGGAAGCCTGGAAGGACCTCTCCATCCGCTTCGTCGGTGGTGTGCAGGTGGCCGCACTCGAACAGATCGCGGGCCGCTACCGCCTCACCACCGCCTGCGGCCAGCGCTTTGCCGCCGACCAGGTGATCGCCGCTGCCGGCCTGCAGACCCCACCGCGCCTGGCCCAGAGCGCCGGGCTCGTGTGGAACAACGGCATTGCGGTAGAAGCGGGCACGCTGCGCACGAGCGATGAGCACATCCACGCCATGGGCGACTGCATCACCATCGACGGCCAGCCCAGCCGCTTCATCGAACCCATCGCCCGCCAGTCTCGCGCCATTGCGGCGGACATCTGCGGCACGACGCCCGCGCCCTACGAGCCACGCCCGGCGGTGGTGCGGGTCAAGACGACTTCAAGGCCGCTGACGCTGCATTGAGTGGTTTCACAGTCTGAGCAAAGCCAAAAGTGTGGCGATGGCGGGGACGTGATGCTGAGCGTCTTCAAAGAACTTTGCGTCCGCCTCTCGCAGGTATTGATTGCTGTGAGCGGGTCGTCCAAAGAGCGAGAGAAACCGTTGCTTGAGCTGCTGCGTGGTGAAGCCTCCGGTGCTTTGTCCGAACGCCTGGAGCAGCAGTGCCTCGAGACACGGCTCGCATGGAAGCATTTGCACTCCTCCCTTGCGTGCATTCACTCGAACCTTCTCGGTCCATGCCGCGTCGGTGTCAAATAGCGCAACGACTTCGTCGTACTCTGCGTTTCGCGAATGTCGAATGGCAAAGCTCACCACATGCTGCGCGCCTTTGCCGCGCGCATTCTTGATGGTCACCGCCAACCCCGATCCACGAAGCACGAACAGCGCCTTCAAATGTCTCAAGAGGAGTTCTTCGGCGTCGCCCTCGCCCACCAATAAAATGGTCCGAGCAACTTTGCGCTGATCTCCCTTCCTCACAATTGCGGCACCGCGCCGTAGGCACCAGCCATGTACTTTGCATACAGGTTGTCATCGCTACGGATGCCCTGCGTACTGTCCAACCGCCAGCTGCTGCTCTGGTTGTCTTCGTCCTTCTCGACCAGCGTTACCTGGGACTTGTGAAGAATATTCAGAACCTCCATGGCGTGGCAGGTCAACAGCAGTTGACCGCCGCGCGGATTGGTGACGGGACTCGCGAACAGATCCAGAATGGGTTCCAGCATTTGAGGATGTAGATCGTTCTCGAACTCGTCGATCACGGCCAAGCCACCGGTGGCCAGGACCGGGAGAAGTCGAGACAGCAACACCAATGCGCCTTGAGTACCACTGGATTCCAGCGCAAAAGGCAGTTCGAATAAGGCCTTGCCCGCTGCCCGATGGATGCCAAATGGCAACCAGAACTTGTTGGTCTCGCCATCCGGTTGCACGGTCTCCACTTCGCGAATCTGCACATCGCTCAAGCCCAGATCCCACGCAGACAACAGGTGCACAAGTTGTTGCCGCTGGGTCTCTTCGGAGGCGAAATGCGTGGCGGCCTGGATCAATTGGCCGGCGTCGTTCACGATGCGGCCGTGCTGATGGATGTTGCTCCATATCTGGCTACCCGCCAGACGCCGCGCAAGTGGCACGCCGTACTGTGCAGCGGTGGCTATCAACGATGCATTCGGACGAACCTTGAGCGCTTCTGAGGGTTTGAGGCCGAAACCCTGTTGCTTGATGTCATAGGTCTGGGTCGAATCGTTCCACTCTCGCACGAACACGTAGTTCATGCGCACGTTTCGCACATAGAGCGCTTCGTGCAGTACGCGCAGCCGGGTGGTGCGCAGTGTGTAACGCATGAGGCGACCGTCCACGTCCAATTCCGCCTCGAATTCAGAGGGTTCATTCGGCGCTGCCGCATGGGATTGAAAGGGAAGTGCAGCCCCTGGCTCGGCACTGAAGGAATGGCTTACGAACCAGTGCATGAACAAGATGGGTTTGAGCAAGGCCGTCTTGCCACTGGCGTTAGGACCAATGACTGCCATCACACGGCTCACTCGCTCGCCCGAGTTGACCTGATCCGACCAAACCGCAGCAGGCACCGTGCGATCCAGCAACCACGAAACTTCTGTGCGGTCGCGAAAAGATTGAAAGTTTGAGAATGCGTAACGGTGCAACATAGCCAGATTAAATCACAAATCAAACAAAACTTTGTTTGATTTGTGATTTATCCAACCACTTGACCGTGCTTAGTGGCCGTTCCGCCCGCGCCCGAAGCTGCCCACACCCGCCCTCCACGTCCTGCCCCGCCGACTGCCGCAGCTTGGTGAGGATGCCTCTGCGGTGCAGGCGGCGCGCCATGTCGGCGGCCTGTTCCCAGCTTGGGCGCTTGAAGGGCAGCTCTTCCACGGTGTTGTAGGGGATCAGGTTGAGGATCGCGTACTTGCCGTGCAGCAGACGCACGATGCCCTCGATCTCGTCGTCGCCATCGTTGATGCCCTCGAGCAAGGTCCACTGGTACTGGATGGGATAGGCGGTGGCGCGTGCATAGGCCTCGCCGGCGTCCACCAGCGCTTCGGGCGTGATGCGCGGCGCGCGCGGCAGCAGTTGTTCTCGCAGGTCGGGCTTGGTGGTGTGCAGCGAGAGCGCCAGCGCGGGCTTCACACGGCCTTGCGGCAGCGCCTCGAACACGCGCGGGTCGCCCACGGTGGAGAACACCAGGTTCTTGTGGCCGATGTTGCCCACGGTGCCGAGCAGGTCGATGGCTTCCATCACGTTGTCCAGGTTGTGCGCGGGCTCGCCCATGCCCATGAACACCACCTTCTTCACCGGGCGCCGCGTGCGCGCCAGCGCCACCTGCGCCACGATCTCGGCGCTGCCGACCTGGCGGATCAGCCCGGTGGTGCCGGTCATGCAGAACACACACCCCACGGCACACCCCACCTGTGTGGACACGCACAGGCCGTCGCGCGGCAGCAGCACGCTCTCCACCGCCTGGCCGTCGGGCAGGGCCACGAGCAGGCGGGCGGAGCCGTCTTCCCCGGGGTGTTCGGACACCAGCTTGGCCAGGCCGGCAAGCTCTTCGCTCAATGCAGGCAAGGCAGCCACCAGGGTCGACGGCAGGAAGCTCCCGATCTCGCGCCGGCCGGCGTCCTGTGGCAACGCCTGCGACCACAGGCGCAGCACGCGCTGCTCGTGGCGGGGGTTGGCGCCGAGTGCGCGCAGGCGCTGGCGGAGATGTTCGATGCGCATGGGAAACGAAGCTTACCGCTCGAAAAGGGCAGACAGTGCAGGCCCCGCTTCATCCATGAAGTGCCGCAGCTTGGCCGGCACATAACGCTGGCTGGGGTAGACGAGGTGAATGGGGTCGGTGCGCGCGCACCAGCCGGGCAGCAGCGGCACCAGGTGACCGTGGTCCACCTCGCGGCGGCACACGTAGTCGGGCAGCAGGGCCACGCCTTGTGCGTTGAGTGCGAGCTGGCGGATCAGGCGCATGTCGTTGGCGGCGAAAGCGCTCTGCAGCGGCACATTGACGCTGGTCTTGCCGCGCATCAGCGTCCAGCTCTCGCGGCCGAGCGGGCTGAAGCACAGCGCGGCGTGTTGCGCAAGGTCTTTGGGCTGGCGCAACGCGGGCGCGCGCTCCAGGTAGTCAGGATGCGCAAAGGGCGCCCATCGCGCTTGCCCGATCTGCCGCGCCACCAGACTGGAATCGGCCAGTTCACCCGCGCGCAGTGCCACGTCCAGGCCCTGTTCCACGAGGTCGAGCCGCGCATCGGAGAACACCAGTTCCACCGACACGCCCGGGTGCCGCGCGCGGTACCCGCTCAGGATGTCCAGCAACTGTTCGTCGCCCATGTCGATGGGCAGCGTGATGCGCAGCAGGCCTTGTGCCTCGTGCCGGCCGGCGTCGATCTGCGCTTCGGCTTGCGCAATCTCTTCCAGGCCACGCGCAGCGTGTAGCAGATACGCCTGCCCGGCTTCGGTGAGGTTCAGGCGGCGTGTGGTGCGCTGGAGCAGCGTGACGCCCAGGCGCTGTTCCAGCCGAGAGACGCGCACGCTCAGCGTGGACACCGGCATGCCCATGAGCCGCGCAGCGGCACTGAAGCTACCCGCTTGTGCCACGCGCACGAAAACCAGGGTGTCGTTCAAGTCCACGATTGTTCATTTCATTGAAAAATGATTTGTGATCTTACCGACTTATCACGGGAACACAGGGCCGGTACAGTGCTCTTTCAATCAGGAGTACACCCCATGAAAACCGTTTCCTTCATCCAACGCAATGCCGGCGGCCACTGGGTCGGTGACGGCTTTCCGGTGCGCAGCATGTTTTCGTACAACGACCGGCCCGAGCGCTTCTCGCCCTTCCTCATGCTCGACTACGGCGGCCCGACGCGCTTCGAGCCGACCACCAAGCAGCGCGGCGTGGGCCAGCACCCGCACCGCGGATTCGAGACCGTGACCATCGTCTACGACGGCGAGGTCTCGCACCGCGATTCCAGCGGCGGCGGCGGCACCATCGGCCCCGGTGAAGTGCAGTGGATGACCGCAGCGGCCGGCATCGTGCATGAGGAATACCACGGCGAGCGTTTCGCGAAAGAAGGTGGCCCCTTCGAGATGGTGCAGCTCTGGGTGAACCTGCCGGCGCGCGACAAGATGGCCGCGCCGGGCTACCAGGGCATCACGCGCGAGCAGATTCCGCAGGTGGAGTTGGCCGACGGTGCCGGTGTGGCCCGCATCATCGCGGGCGAACTGAACGGCGCCAAGGGCCCGGCCCACACCTTCACGCCCATGCAGGTCTGGGACCTGCGCCTGAAGGCCGGCCACACCGTGACACTGCCCGCTACCGAAGGCCACACCACAGCGCCGCTGGTGCTGCGCGGTCGCCTGCGCCTGGCCGACGGCCAGGAGGTGGGCGCGGCGCAGATGCCGGTGTTCTCACGCGAGGGGGAGGACGTGCGCTTCGAGGTGCTGGAAGACGCCACCGTGCTGTGGCTCACCGGCGAGCCGATCGACGAGCCGGTGGTGGGATATGGTCCGTTCGTGATGAACACGGAGGCCGAGATCCACCAGGCCTTCGCCGATTTCCAGAGTGGCAAGATGGGCCGCATTGCCGCCACGACGGCCTGAACAGGAGAACCGCATGCTGGAGATGGTGATCACCGCCCGCGAAGCCGACCTGGGCCACGGCCTCAAAGTGCGCCGTGTGCTGCCGTACGCAAAACGCCGCATGGTCGGCCCGTGGATCTTCGTCGACCACGCCGGGCCGGTGACGCTGGCACCGGAAGACATCAAGGGTGCCGACGTGCGGCCGCACCCGCACATCGGCCTGTCGACCGTGAGCTACCTGCTCAGCGGCCAGGTGATGCACCGCGACAGCCTGGGCGTGAAGCAATCCATCGTGCCGGGCGACGTGAACTGGATGACCGCCGGACGCGGCATCTCGCACTCCGAACGCTTCAGCCACCCCGAGTCGTTCGAGGGTGGTGGGCTGGAACTGATGCAGCTCTGGGTGGCGCTGCCCGAAGCCGACGAAGAGACCGAGCCGGCTTTCACCCACTACCCGGCTCGCGACCTGCCGGTGAGCGAGGCCGACGGCGTGTGGATGCGCCTGATTGCCGGCGAAGCCTACGGCATGACCAGCCCGGTCAAGACGCACTCGACGCTGTTCTACCTGCACACCGAATGGCGAGCAGGCGCCAGCAAGGCACTGCCTGGCGGCCACAAAGAACAGGCGGTGTACGTGGCCCGCGGCGAGATCGAACACGCGGGGCAGACCTATGAACCCGGCCAGTTGCTGGTGTTCGGCGACGACGCGGATGCCGTGATCACTGCGCGCGAGAAGAGCACGCTGATGATCTTTGGCGGCGAGCCACTCGGCGAGCGCCACGTGTTCTGGAACTTCGTATCCTCGCGCAAGGAGCGCATCGAGCAGGCCAAGGCCGACTGGCAAGCCGGCCGCATTCCGCTGCCGCCGGGGGATGACGACGAGTGGATTCCGCTGCCGGGGTAGTCGAGTCGGCCGTCGATCAGCACGGGTATGTTCTTACCTTCTCAAGATTGATGCACCGGAAATAAGACGTGGCCGCCGCCGCCACCCTTTCCAGCAAGTTCCAGATATCCATTCCCAAGGCCGTTCGGTACGAACTGCATTGGGAAGCAGGACAAGAGTTCGTGTTCATCCCCAAAGACAAGGGTGTCCTGGTGATGCCCGTGCCCGAGCGCAAGCAACTCGCCGGCATCGCCAAAGTCGCGAGCACGGGCGGGGTACCGTGACCGCAAAGACCGCTGCTGACGGCGGCGCCCTTGCGTGTGATCGACACCTCGGCCTGGATCGAATGGTTGATCGGTTCAACGGTCGGCAAGAAACTTTCGAAGGAAATTCCGGAGAAGGACTTGTGCGTCGTGCCGACCATCGTGCAGCTGGAACTGTCCAGGTGGTTGTGGCGCGAACTCGGTGAGTCGCAGGCGGATCAAGTCATTGCCTACACCATGAAGTGCCACGTGACACCACTTGACACCGCGACGGCGCTGCTGGCCGCCGAGTTGCATCGCCAGCACAAGCTGGCCACGGCAGACGCCATCGTGTATGCAACGGCGGTACAGCAGGGCGCCGAGCTGCTCGCCTGCGACGCACACTACAAGGGATTGCCTGGCGTGGTCCTGTGTCCGAAAACGCCATCGCATGGATGGCGTGACGCCGTCACCACCCTATAAACCCAGCGCGCTCAAGCCCGCATGATCATCTGGCCGGCGCCCCAGCGGCCAATGGAACAGCCGCTCGCGCTCATGAATGGGCCGGTCATTGATGCTGGCGTGGCGCTGCTCCATGTAGCCGAGTTCATTGAACTGCCAGTTCTCGTTGCCGTGCGAGCGAAACCACTGGCCCGAGTCGTCGTGCCATTCGTAGACGAAGCGCACGGCGATGCGGTTCGCCTCGAATGCCCAGAGCTCCTTGATGAGCCGGTAATCCAGCTCTTTCGCCCACTTGCGCACCAGGAAGGCATGCACCTGGTCACGGCCCACCGGGAACTCGGCGCGGTTGCGCCAGCGCGTGTCTTCGGTGTAGACCTTCACCACACGATCGGGGTCGCGCGAATTCCACGCGTCCTCGGCCATGCGCACCTTCTGCGCGGCGGTCTCGGCGGTGAAGGGTGGCAGCGGCGGGCGCGGCTCCATGGACAAGACTTTCTGAAAAGATTCACCGCATGCCGCGTCCCCGTCCAGGGGGGACGCGCGCAGCGCGGCGGGGGGTCAATACTGTTTGTAGGGGAGAAATTTGCCCGACATCACGATGTTCACGCGATCGCCATTCGGGTCCGCCTGGCGCTGCATGTCCATCTTGAAGTCGATCGCGCTCATGATGCCGTCGCCGAACTCTTCGTGAATGAGTTCTTTGAAGGTGGTGCCGTAGACGCTGACCAGTTCGTAGAAGCGGTAGATCAGCGGGTCGGTGGGCACCGTGGTGGGCAATGAACCCTTGTACGGCACGACCTGCAGCCACTTCTGCTCGTCGGTGGTCAGGCCAAAGAGCTTGCCCAGCACCTTGGCCTGCGTGGGCGTGGCGGTCATCTGGCCCAGGCACAGCGCGGTGGTCCATTCCTTGGACTGGCCCACTTTTTTTGCCACGTCGGCCCAGCTGAGGCCCTTGGTGACTTTGGTGGAGATGATTTTTTCGGTGACGTCGAGTCGGCTCATGGTTGCCTCGTTGCGTGTTGAAGAAGGTGAAGGTGAAGGTGAAGGTGAAAGACGGTCAGTGGGCTTTTGCCCTGCTGACCAGGAAATCGACAATGTGGTTGCGAAGCTCGTAGTAGCCATCGAGGTGGTGCAGCTGCGCACGCGTGCGCTGACGCGGCAGCGGATTCACCACCACCTCGGCCATGCCGCCGGGCGCGTAGCCGTTCGGGCCCTCGTTGCCGTTGCTCATGAGCAGGATGCGATCGGCCAGCAGGATCGCTTCGTCCACATCGTGCGTGATCATGAAGACGGTCTGGTGTGTCTCGCCCACGATGCCCATCAGCTCGTCCTGAATGGTGCCGCGCGTGAGTGCATCCAGCGCGCCGAAGGGCTCGTCGAGCAGCAGCATCTTGGGCTGGATGGCGAACGCGCGCGCAATGCCCACGCGCTGCTTCATGCCGCCGGAGAGCTGGCTTGGTTTCTTGTCGATGGCCGGGGAGAGGCCCACGAGCGCCACGAATTTTTCGACGTGCTGGTTCACCTCTGCACGGCCCCAGTCGGGCCAGCGCGACTTGACCGCAAACGCAATGTTCTGCCGCACTGTGAGCCAGGGCATGAGCGCGTGGCTCTGGAATACCACGCCGCGTTCAAGGCTGGGCCCGCTGATCTCGCGGCCGTCCATGAAACAGTGGCCGGATGTGGCGGTGTCCAGGCCAGCGAGCACGTTGAGGATGGTCGTCTTGCCGCAGCCGCTGTGGCCGATGATGCAGACGAACTCGCCCCTGTCGATGGCGAACGACACGTCGGCGAACACGGGTTTGTCGGCCTGGTACGCCTTGGCGAGTTTTTCCACTTGCAGGAAACCGGTCATCTTGGTTGCTTTCGTAGGGGCCGGTGCGAGGACTTCTGGAAAGGCGGCGCCTTCGCGCACGCTGGATTCACTCCACATAGGTCACCACCTTCTGGAGCTGGGCAAACATGAGGTCGAGCAGCATGCCGACCACGCCAATGACCAGCACGGCGAAGATCACGTTGGTGAGCGAAAGGTTGTTCCACTCGTTCCACACGAAATAGCCGATGCCGGTGCCCCCGACCAGCATCTCCGCGGCCACGATCACCAGCCAGGCGATGCCCATGCTGATGCGCATGCCAGTGAGGATGGTGGGCGCCGCCGCCGGCAGGATCACCTGGAAAGCCTTGCGGATGGGGTTCACCTCCAGCGTGCTCGCCACGTTGAGCCATTCGCGCTTGACCGACGCCACGCCAAACGCGGTGTTGATCAGCATGGGCCAGATCGAGCAGATGAAGATGACGAAGATGCCGCTCACATCCGAGTCCTTCAGCGTGTAGAGTGCCAGCGGCATCCAGGCCAGCGGGCTGATGGGTTTGAGCACCTGGACGAAGGGATCGAATGCCTTGCGCATCAGCGGCGACATGCCGATGAGGAAGCCCAGCGGAATCGCCACGGCCATGGCGAGCAGATACCCAGCGGCGACGCGCGCCAGCGAATGCCCGAGCTGGATGCCGATGCCCTTGTCGTTCGGGCCCTTGTCGTAGAACGGGTCGGACAGATGCACCCAGCTGGCCTTGGCAACCTCCAGGGGTGGGGGGAAACCGGCACTTTTTTCAGCCCCGGGATCCTTGCCCATCATCTTCGCGTACTCGATTTCCTCGGCGGTCATCCCGCTGGATGCACCGCCGACCGACAGGCCCGTGCTCGCCAGTTGCCAGATGCCGATGAAGCAGGCCAGCAAAAAGAGCGACACGACTGCTGCACGCAGGTTGAGTGTGGCGACTTGCTTCATGGTCACGCCGCTTTGCTGATCGCAAAGCTCTTTGCGTAGGCGGCGGCCTTGGTCGGATCGAACTCTTTGCCCATGATCATGTGCTTGGTGTAGCCGGAGCCTGCGCTCGCGGACTGCCCGAGTTCCTTCATGTGCTTGCGCGCATCGGTGATGAGGAACACCTTCTCGGCAATCTGCTGGTAGTTCACGTCACCCTTCACGTAGCCCCAGCGCTGCATCTGCGTGAGCATCCAGACCGCCATGCTCTGCCAGGGCATCGGATCAAAGTCGGCGCGGTCAGGCACGTTCTGGATCTTGCCCAGCCCGTCGGCGTACTTGCCGGTGAGCACCTGTTGCACCACCACCTCAGGCTGGTTGAGGTACTGGCTGGGGGCGATCACCTTGGCGATGAGTTCACGGTTCTTGGGCTGGCGTGCCATTGCGGCGGCGGTGAGCACCGCACGGTACAGGGCCGCAAAGGTGTTGGGGTTCTTCTGAATGAATTCGGTGGTGGTGCCGAAGGCGCAGCAGGGATGGCCGTTCCACAGGTCCTTGGTGAGGGTGTGCAGGTAGCCCACCTCCTCGTACACCGCGCGCTGGTTGAACGGATCGGGGCCCAGAAAACCGTCGATGTTGCCCGCGCGCAGGTTGGCCACCATCTCTGGTGGCGCGATCACGCGCAACTGCACGTCGGTGTCCGGGTTCACGCCGTGCTCGGCCAGGAAGTAGCGCAGCAGGAAGTTGTGCATCGAGTAGTCGAACGGGATGCCGAACTTGAAGCCCTTCCAGTTCTTCGGGTCGCGGTTGTCCTTGTGGCGCATCGACATCGTGATGGCCTGGCCGTTGATGTTCTGGATCGTGGCCACGTTGGTCGGAATGGCGTTGGAGCCCAGTCCCATGCTCATGGCCAGCGGCATGGGCGAGAGGAAGTGCGAGGCGTCGTATTCCTTGTTGATCACCTTGTCGCGCACCAGGGCCCAGCCTGCCGTCTTGGTGACTTCCACATTGAGACCCTGTTTGCTGTAGAAGCCCAGCGGGTGGGCCATGATCAGTGGCGTGGCGCAGGTGATGGGGATGAAGCCGATCTTGAGGTTGGTCTTCTCCAGCGCGCCCTTGTCCTGTGCCATGGCCTGCATGGTGCCCACGGGCAGCACGCTGGCGATGGCCGCCATCGCAGTGCCTTTACCGACCGCCCGCAGGAAGCGGCGACGAACCTCGTCTTGCGGGAACAGTGCCTTGACCAGGGTCGCCTCGATGAATTCGTTGCTGTAGGCCTCGAAATCGGCGGTCTCGCTGCGCCGGCGCAATTCCACCGCCGCGCTGTCTGCTGCCACTTCGGCGTGGAGGTCGGCCACGGTGTGGTCACGCCCGCAACTGCACTTCATCATGAGCGGACGGTCGGCGTTGTAGGGATCAAAGAATTCGGACATGGCACACCTCGTGAGTTGAAGACGGGGTGGCATTTGCAAGCAACGGGCCAGAACCCATGCCAGCAAGACTTTTGGGCGCACGCTTGCCGAAATTCGCCGAGCGCCTGACGACGCGGTGTAGGGCCAGCCCTACAAACAGCCGTGTTTCAGCCCGCGTTGGGCGTGCGCGCGTGGCGCTCGGCGTACAGCGCGAGCTCCACGTCGTTCTTGGCGCCGGTCTTTTCCAGGATGCGCGCTCGGTAGGTGCTCACCGTATTCGGCGCCAGGCCCAGCTGTGCACCAATCTCGCTCACGGTGCGGCCCTGGGTCAACAGCCGGTAGACCTGGTACTCGCGGTGCGAGAGCGATTCAGGCCCGGCCTGCGCACCGGTGCTGCCCACCGCCGCCGCCAGCGCCTCAGCGGTGGCCTGGCTCACGAAAACTGCGCCCCCAGCGGCCTTGCGAACGGCGGCCAGCATGTCGTCGGGGTCGGCGCTCTTGTTCAGGTAGCCGCAAGCTCCCAGGCGAATGCAGCGAACTGCGTACTGTTTTTCCGGATAGGTGCTGAGCATGAGGACCGGCAGGCGCGGATGCTCGCGCTTGATGGCCTGCAGCACGTCCAGTCCGTCCAGACCAGGCATGGCGATGTCAAGCAGCACCAGGTCCAGGCCTTCCTTGCCACGCAGCGCCCGCACGTGCGCCAGCACCTCCTCGCCAGTCTGCGCTTCAGCCACCACCTGCACGTCGGGCGCGTCCGCCAGGATCTGCTTGAGCCCCTCGCGCACGATGCGGTGGTCGTCGCCGATCAGCACGCGGATGGTTTCGGTCAACAGGTCGAAAGAGGTGTTCACGTCATGTCTCCGCCGTCAGCGCGACCGTGAGGCACATTCGCGTGCCCCGTCCTGGTGCGCTGTCGATTTGAATGTCGCCGCCGAAATGGCGCGCCCGTTCGCGCATGCCCATCACGCCGTAGGCGTCGGCGGCTTCAAATGCCTGCGCCGGCGCACCCACGCCATTGTCCTGCACGGTCAGGCGCAACACGGTCGCCTGCACGACGATGTCCACCCCCAGCCGGTCGGCACGCGCATGACGACCGACGTTGCTGAGCATTTCCTGGAAGATGCGAAACACCGCCATGGCCAACGGTTCGGGCGGATCGGCGGCGTCGCCCGCGTCCATGCACCAATCCAGGGCCATCTCGGCCGACTGCACGAATTCCTGCGCCTGCCATTCCAGCGCTGCCCACAGGCCCTGATGGTCGAGGATGCTGGGTCGCAGGTCGGTGATGATGCGACCCACGTTGTCCACCGCGTTCTCGATCAGGCGGCTCATGTTCTGGCATTTGCAGCGCATGCGGTCGCGCATGTCGTGTGCGGCCTCGGCGGTTCGCTGTTCCTGCTCTGCCAGGCGCTTGTCCATCCAGTTCACGTCCATTTTCAGCGCCACCAGCAGGCTGCCCAGTTCGTCGTGTACCTCCCGGGCGATGCGGGTGCGCTCGTCCTCGCGCACGGTCTCCGACCACGCCGCCAGTTCGCGCACTTGCTTCAACGCCGTTTCCAGCGCCAGCGTGCGCTCGCGCACCCGCTCCTCCAGCTGGTCTTTGGCGCGCTGCAGCGCATCCGCTGCCCGCTTGCGTTCGGTGATGTCCACGAAAGTCACCACCGCGCCGCGCACCTGTCCCTCATCGACGATGGGGTGGCTGGAGTACTCGACCGGAAACGACGTGCCGTCGCGGCGCCAGAACACCTCGCTGTCGATCCGGCACGGCAGGCCCTGGCGGAAGGCATTGAAAATCGGACAGTCCTCCACCGGGTAGTGCTCGCCGCCCGCGTGCGAATGGTGGGTGAGTTCGTGCATGTTGCGGCCCAGCAATTCGTCGGGCACGAAGCCGATCATGCGGGCGCCAGCGTGGTTGATGAACACGCACAGGCCGTCCAGATCCACGCCGAACACCCCTTCACCCGTGGACGCCAGCAGGAGGCCCAGTGGATCGCGCCACGCGTCGGTGGGTGGCGCCTCCGGGCGGCTGACGATGGCGGAAGATTCGAGTGGCATGGCACAACCCCCCAAGCAACGGATGTGCCAAAGCGGTGCGCCCGACCTGACCGACGACAATCGCGGCTGTTGAACCGTTCTTTGCATTCCCGCCCATGGCCCTGATCCAGCGACTGTTCCGTTCGCGCCTGAGTCCTTCGGGGGTGCGGCGCTCGCGCGTGAAAGGCTCGCCTACCGCCTTGCGGGCGGCGCAACTGCTGTGCTCGCCCAAGGCGCTGGTGCAGCTCAGCGAGGCCGAGGCCCTCACGGCCATGGGCTTCATGGAACTGCGGCGCTACGCCGAGGGCGAAGCCATCATCCGCCAGGGTGCCAGCGGTGGCACCGGTGACGACGGCTTCATGGCGCTGGTGGTCGACGGCGAAGTCACTGTGGAGGCCGACGTGGTCAGCCGCCTGGACAAGCTGACCGTGAACGTGCTCGGGCCGGGTGGCCTCCTGGGCGAGATGTCGCTCATGGACGGTGCCGCCCGCTCGGCCACCTGCACCGCCAGCACCGCCGTGCAATGCGCCGTGCTCAACCGCGAATCGCTCGAAGCCCTGATCGCCGAGGAACCCACCACCGCCGCCAAGCTGCTCAGCGCCGTGGCCCAGCGCCTGAGCGCGCGCCTGCGGCAGAACGACATCAAGCTGCAGCTCTACAGCCAGCTCGTCTTCTCCATGCAGAAGGAAATCGACCGGCTGATTCCGGACTGAGTCGCTGCCGGGCCGCCCCAAGGCGAATCAGCCACCTCGGGGGGCAGCGACCCGCGCAGCGGCGGAGCGTGGGGGCTGACCTGTTCCTTCAAGTGTTCGGTGCGGTCTTGCTGCTCCAGAGCATGGTGATGGCGAGGATGGTGAAAACCACCCCCAGCGACACCGCCACCGGAATCTTGTAGATGTCGATCAACAGCATCTTGCCGCCGATGAAGACCAGGATCACCGCCAGACCGTAGTTGAGCAAGTGAAAGCGCCCGGCTGCGGCCTGCAGCAGGAAGAACATGGCGCGCAGACCCAGGATGGCGAACACGTTGCTGGTGAGCACGATGAAGGGGTCCTGCGTGATGGCAAAGATGGCCGGGATGGAGTCCACCGCGAAGATCACATCGGTCAGTCCCACGAGGCAGATCACCATGAAAAGCGGCGTGGCAAGGCGTTTGCCGTTCTCGACCGTGAAGAACTTTTCGCCGTCGAAGCCCTTGCTCACGGGAATCAGTTGGCGCAGCAGTTTCAGTGCAGGGTTGTCATCCAGGCCCGCTTCCTTGCCCGCCGCCCACCACATCTTGACGCCGGTCAGCACCAGGAAAGCACCGAACACATACAGCACCCAATGGAACTCCGAGATCAACCAGGCGCCCATCAGAATCATCACGGTGCGCAACACGATGGCGCCCACGATGCCGATCATGAGCACGCGCTTCTGGAACTCGGCCGGGACCGCGAAGTAGGTGAAGATCAACAAGAACACGAAGATGTTGTCCACCGCCAGGCTCTTCTCGATGAGGTAGCCGGTGAGAAACTCCAGCGATTTTTCGTTCGCCAGCGCGCTCGACCCGGTGGTGTCCTTCACGGCCCACCAGAACAGCGCGTTGAAAACAAAGCTCAAGGCCACCCAGACAAGCGACCAGTTCAGCGCCTCCTTCACGCCCACGGCGTGAGAGCCCTGCTTTTTGAGCACGACGAAATCGACAAACAGGGCCGCGACGACGAACACGACGAAGACGACCCACAGCCAAACGGGGGCAATGCTTTCCATGAAAAACCTCGGGTTGGTGTTGAACAAACACCCCAAGGTCTTGCCACCACCGCGCAAGGATGCGCGGCTGGGGGTTTCCGGCGGCCGTCAGGCTGCGTATTGACGAAAACCCCATTTGCCGAGGCCCGGCATGGCGCCGGGTGGCGAACTGACTACTCCCCTTGAAGGGAACGCCGATTCTGCGCGAGGCCGATTGACCCCGCGCGTTCTCGGGAATTCAGGCCGCTTCCTTGTAGAAGAAGTCCTTGCGCAGCCCGCGCGGCGCGAGCGGGTTCACGCTGTCGTGAATGGCTGCGATGTGCTCGGGCGTGGTGCCGCAGCAGCCACCCACGATGTTGACCAGTCCTTCGGCAGCGAACTCGCGCAGCAGGCGGCTGGTGACCTCGGGCGTCTCGTCGAACCCGGTGTCGCTCATGGGGTTGGGCAGTCCGGCATTGGGGTAGCAGCTGATGAAGGTGTCGCCCGCGACCTTGGACAGCTCCTGGATGTACGGCCGCATGAGCGCGGCACCCAGGGCACAGTTCAGGCCCACGGCCAGGGGCTGCAGGTGGCGCACGCTGGCCCAGAACGCGCTCACCGTCTGGCCGCTGAGGATGCGGCCGGAGGCGTCGGTCACCGTGCCGCTGATGATGAGGGGCAGGCGCTGGCCAGACCGTTCGAAGAATTCGTCGATGGCGAACAGCGCCGCTTTGGCATTGAGCGTGTCGAAGATGGTCTCGACCAGCAGCACGTCAGCGCCGCCCTCGACCAGCGCCTCCACCTGTTCCAGGTAGGCGGCTCGCAGCTGTTCGAAGGTGACGTTGCGAGCGCCGGCGTCGTTCACATCTGGGCTGATGCTGGCGGTCTTGGGTGTGGGGCCGAGGGCTCCGGCCACGAAACGGGGTCGCTCGGGCGTGCTGAACTTGTCGCAGGCGGCCCGCGCAATGCGGGCGGAGGCCAGGTTCATCTCGCGCGCCAGATGGCCCATCTCGTAGTCGTCCTGCGCAATGGTGGTGGCACCAAAGGTGTTGGTCTCGATGAGATCGGCACCGGCGGCCAGGTAGCCTTCGTGAATGTCTCGGATGACGTCCGGGCGCGTGAGGCTCAGCAGTTCGTTGTTGCCCTTGACGTCCTTGTGGAAGTCCTTGAACCGCTCACCGCGGTACTGCGCCTCGTCCAGCTTGAATCGCTGGATCATGGTGCCCATGGCGCCGTCGAGGACGGCGATGCGTTGCTGGAGGATGGCGGGCAGCGCCTGGGCGCGGGTGTAGGCTGGGGCGTTCATGGCTGGATTGTATGAAGCACCCCGTCGATCCCGGGCGGGTCCGCACGGGCAGCCCTGTGAATTCCCCGACAATACCGGGCATGAAACACCTCACGCCCCAGCAGGCCTGGGCCTGGCTGCAGGCCGAGCGCGAACAGCGCGTCGCGCGCGGCGAGGAGCCTCCACTGTTCGTGGACGTGCGCATGGAGATCGAATCGCTGTACGTGGGTCGCCCGCCCGGCGTGGAGAACATTCCCTGGTACGAATACCCTGACCTCACGCCCGACCCGACGCGTTTTGCGCAAGCCGTGGCCGAAGAAGCGGGCGGCAAGGACCGCCCGGTGCTGCTGATCTGCCGAAGCGGCAAGCGCACGCTGGACGCAGGCAAGGCGCTGGAGGCCGCGGGTTTCACCGACGTGGCCCACGTGGTGCATGGCTTCGAGGGCGAACTCAACGAGGACTTCAAGCGCTCCAGCCTCAATGGCTGGCGCTTCGACGGTCTGCCCTGGGAACAGATGTAGCCCGATGCAGGAAGACACCATCGACATCGCCCCGGCGGGCGAACTGCTGGAGGCCAGCCTGGGCGTGCTGCACGAGGTGTTCGGCTACGACGCCTTCCGCGGCCCGCAGGCCGATATCGTCACCCACGTGGGCGCAGGCGGTGACGCCCTGGTGCTGATGCCCACGGGTGGGGGCAAGTCGCTGTGCTACCAGGTGCCGGCCATCGTGCGCGAGCGCGCCGGGCAGGGACTCACGGTGGTGGTCTCACCTCTGATCGCGCTCATGCACGACCAGGTCGGTGCATTGATCGAGGCAGGCGTGGCGGCCGCTTTCCTCAACTCCAGTTTGTCCAGCGAAGACGCGCAGAAGGTCGAAAAGCAGATGCTTCGCGGTGAGCTCACGCTGCTGTACGCTGCGCCCGAACGCCTGACCACGCCGCGCTTCCTGGCGCTGCTGGACTCGCTGCACGAGCGCGGCAAACTCGGCCTCTTCGCCATCGACGAGGCGCATTGCGTGAGCCAGTGGGGACACGACTTCCGCCCGGAGTACCGCGCACTGGTGGTGCTCCATGAGCGCTATGCGGGCGTGCCGCGCGTGGCCCTCACGGCCACCGCAGACGACCTCACCCGCGCCGACATCGTCGAGCGTCTGCAACTGCAGCAGGCGCGAACCTTCATCAGCAGCTTCGACCGGCCCAACATCCGTTACCAGCTGGTGGAAAAGAAGGACGCCACCACGCAGCTGCTGCGCTTCATCCGCGACGAACACACCGGTGCCGACGGCCACGACGCCGGCATCGTCTACTGCCAGTCGCGCCGGCGAGTGGAGGAGGTGGCCGCGCTGCTTTGCGAAGCCGGACTGGACGCACTGCCTTATCACGCGGGATTGGACGGCGCGGTGCGGCAACGCCACCAGGACCGCTTCCTGCGCGAGGAGGGCCTGATCATGGTGGCCACGATCGCCTTTGGCATGGGCATTGACAAGCCCGATGTGCGCTTCGTCGCCCACCTGGACATGCCCAAGAACATCGAAGGCTATTACCAGGAGACCGGCCGCGCCGGCCGCGACGGCGAACCGGCCAACGCCTGGATGGCCTACGGCCTGCAGGACGTGGTGAACCAGCGCCGCATGATCGACGAAAGCCCGGCGGCGGACGAGTTCAAACAGGTGCTGCGCGGCAAGCTCGACGCCCTGCTGGGGCTGGCTGAAGCCAGCGACTGCCGGCGCGTGCGCCTGCTGAAGTATTTTGGCGAAGACAGCCAGCCCTGCGGCAATTGCGACAACTGCCTGCATCCGCCCGAGCTGCACGACGCCACCGAATCCGCGCGAAAACTCCTCTCGTGCATCTACCGTGTGCAACAGGCCAGCGGCACCGCCTTCGGCGCCGGCCACATCATGGACATCCTGCGCGGCAAGTCGACCGAGAAAATGGCCCAGTACGGACACGACAAGCTCTCCACCTTCGGCATCGGCGCCGACTGGTCAGAGACCCAGTGGCGCGCCCTGTTGCGCCAGCTCATCGCCCGCGAGGCGGTGCAGGTCCATGATGCGCCCTACAACACCCTGCACCTGGCCGATGGTGCTCGCGACATCCTCAAGGGGCAATGCCAGGTGTGGTTGCGCACCCTGGCCGACAAGGCACCGGGCGCGGCGCGTGGCAGCCGCCAGCGCGCAGCGCGCGCTACCGCCAGGAGCGCCGACGGCCAGCCACTCAGCCTGGCCCAGCGCGACTGCCTGGAAGCCCTCAAAACCTGGCGTGCCAGCGTGGCGCGGGAGCACAACCTGCCGGCGTTCGTGATCTTTCACGACGCCACGCTGCGTGCGATTGCCACGCGTCTGCCCCGCAGCCTGTCCGATCTGGACGGCATTTCCGGCATTGGCCAGAAAAAACGCGAGGCTTACGGCACCGAGGTGGTGCGTGTGGTGAGTGCTTTTGGTTGATGCGACAACGGAGCAGACTCCCCCTTTGTTCACCATCGGGTGACAGCGTTTGCCGCCCATCGGGCGGCCTCGCTTAAGGACGTTTTTCACGCTCAAGCGCGCCGTTCGTCTGTCGATGAATGGAAGGTAGCCGGGAGGTTCTTCAGCTCCCGGACATCAGACAACGGAGCGCTTCATGTTTTTCAGGTTGCCATGGTTTGGCAAAACCCGACAGGTCCACGACCAGGACACCCAGGTACTGGAGCTCGACTTTCTGGTGGACGAGTTTCACGAGGCCATGGCCGACATCAAGGATCCGCTTCGCACGCGCATCCACGCGGCGCTCATGTCTTGCGAAACGCCGAAGGACCTGTGGTTCCTGCGCGGCAAGCTGTTCAACCTGATTTCCAAACACCACTGCGAAAGCGTGGCCAACACCCGCGTGTCTCGTCTGGACCAGAAACTTCGCTTCTTTGTGTCCAACCATCCGGACTACTCGCCAGAAGAGCTGCCAAGCGGTCCCATGGCGCTGCTTCATTGAACCCCCCGCACCGCGCTTTCAGCGCGTCACCCCCCAAGGGGCAATGCCTGCGGCCCGGCAAAGCCGGTTCCGCGGCATTCTTGACGAAGACACTTCACTCCTCGCGTCTCAAGTAAAGCCCATGTTGCGGGCTTCACGCACTTCCGGCTTGATGCGGTGCTCGGCTTCGAGCTGGGCGATGAATTCCTCGGGCTCCAGAGCCTCCGCGAGGATCTCCACCTGCCGCTTCACGGCGGCGAAATCGCCAGGGCAAAGCTGATCGAGCTTCGCAAGGCGCGTGGCCAGTGAAGACTCCAGCCGCGACGCATCACCGCCGAGCGCTTCCACCACGAACATCGTTTCCCGCTGTGTCGCCGTGAGCGGCTTGAAGCGGATCTTGAAGGTGAATCGCCGCAGCGCCGCCTGGTCGATGCTGTCCATCAGGTTCGTGGTGCAGACGAAGATGCCGGCGAAGCGTTCCATGCCCTGCAGCATCTCGTTGACTTCCGTCACTTCGTAGGTGCGCTGCGCGCCGCGCCGGTCCTGCAAGAAGCTGTCGGCCTCGTCGAGCAGAAGCACCGCCTTTTCGGCTTCGGCCTCGCGGAACATCGCCGCCATCTGTTGCTCGGTCTCGCCCACGAACTTGCTCACCAGGTCGCTGGCGCGCCGGATCATGAGCGGGCGTTCGAGTTGCTGCGCCAGGTGCTCGGCCAAAGCCGTCTTGCCGGTGCCGGGCGCGCCGTGGAAGCACAGACAACCGTGCCCTCGCGCCTTGAGCGCGGCGATGATGCGCGGCAGCTCGTGGCGCGACTCGACGTTGAGCATGTCCAGGCTGTACTGCGTGGGGCTGGGGCGCTGCACCAGATCGGGCTTGCGCCCCAAGGCGAGGTCGGCGTTCTTGAGCTGGCGCTCGATCAGGGCGTCGAGCACTGGCGCGGGCGCGTCGACCGCTTTGCTGCGGCGCCGTGTGGCAGGCCGGGCCGGACTGGCGGCGAGCTGGGCAAAGCGCAAGGCGGTGCGGATCTGGGCAGGCGTGAGGCCCTTGCGCTCGGTGAGGCGCGCCACCAGCGCATCCGATACGGGCGCGTCTTCCAGCGTCTTGCGCACCAGTTGCTCGCGCGCACCGGGCGGCGGGCTCTTGAGTTCAAGGTGGTAGGCGAAGCGGCGGCGGAACGCGGGGTCGATCTGCTCAATGCGGTTGGTTACCCAGAGCGTGGGCACGGCGTTGGTTTCCAGGATCTGGTTGACCCAGGCTTTGCCGCTCACGCTGCTGGTGTGGGACGCAGCCACGTGCTCGGCGCGTGCCATGATCTGGGCGGCTTCGCTGGAGATGGGCGGGAACACGTCCTCCACCTCGTCGAACAACAGCGCCGAATGCGCGGTGCCCTTCAGAAACACCTGGGCGATCTGCAGGGAGCGGTAGCGGTCGCGGCCGGAAAGCGCGTTGCCATCGCGGTCTGCGTATTCCACCTCGAACAGCTCCAGCCCGGCCGCCTGCGCCACCACGCGCGCCAGCTCGGTCTTGCCGGTACCCGGCGGGCCATAGAGCAGCACGTTCACGCCCGGCTCCTTGCGCGCCACCGCTTCGCGCAGCAACCCGCAGAGCAGGCGAACGTCTTCGCCCACGTAGTCGAAATCCTTTTCATTCAGGGAAGAGCGTGCCGCCGGGCGCGTGAACACGGCCATGAGCTCGCTCTGCGTGCGGTACTCGCGCATGAGCACTGGCGGCAGTTTCTCGCTCACCTTCATGAGGTCGGCCAGGTCGGTGATGTTGTGCTCGGAGATGAGGTTCTCCACCATGCCGATGCGCTCCAGCCGCGAGCCGGCACGCAAGGCCTCGCCGACCTCGCTGGCTTTCACACCCGCCACATCGGCAATGGCCGCGTAGGCCTCGGGCGCGTTGTTGACCTTGAACTCCACCAGGATCGAGCGCAGGTCGCGCTGGTAGCGCGCCAGGGTGCCATAGAGCAGCAGCGCGCGCTCGGCCCGGTTGAGCTGCAGCAGGCCGGCCAGGGCGTCGATATTTTTCTCCACCAGGGTGGACTGCTTCTTGAGCGTCTGGCTGAGCCACTCGCCAGTGACGGCCAGCACCGACAGCAGGTCTTTGGGCGATTCCTTGGCGTATTCATCCAGGTAAAAGAACAGCGTGCCTTCTTCGTAGGGGCCGCGCCACACGCCATAGCGTTCCATGAAGGCGTTGGTGGCCAGGCGGTCGTGCCCCAGCCAGAGTTCGTTGTCCTTGCAGCGGCGCTCCAGGAATTCGCGCAGGCGCGAGAGCACGGTGTGCGGCCAGACCAGGTGACGGCCGGCAAGCGACAGCAGGGTATTGAGGTCGCGCCGCACGTTGAATCGCGGCCCCTGGCGTGCGGCCAGGGTGAGGACGAAATGCGAGCACATGAGATCGAGCACCGGGGCCTGACGCAGGCCGTGCGGCACGAACACGCGGCCTTCGCCCGCGAAGGCCGAGCGCCCCTCTCGCGCGTCGTGCACGGAGCGGGTCGCAGCGGCCGGTGGCGGCAACGATCGCTTGTTCATACAGACACCTCCAAGACATCCTTTCCAGCGACACCATGCCGTGCCCGGGCTGGCAGTCGGTGGGACCATAACCCAGCTTGATCAATCATGGAAGTGACTGATGATGCGTGTTTGATGAATCTGTAGGGCTTTACGAAGGCACCGGGCGTCCGGTGCGCGTTCACAATCGCGCCATGCAGCCACCAACGGACACCCAAGTGCAACGAAGCGATATTGAAGCGGCAGCCGACCGCCTGGCGGGTCAGATTCTGGACACGCCTTGTGTGGAATCCCGCACACTCTCTCAGCTCACCGGCTGCCAGGTTTTCCTCAAATTCGAAAACCTCCAGTACACCGCCTCGTTCAAGGAACGCGGCGCCTGCAACAAACTCGCGCAGCTCGACGCCGACGAACGGGCTCGCGGTGTGATCGCCATGAGCGCAGGCAACCACGCACAAGGTGTGGCCTACCACGCCCAAAGGCTGGGTCTGCGGGCGGTGATCGTCATGCCGCGTTTCACACCGGGCGTCAAGGTGGAGCGCACGCGTGGCTTCGGCGCCGAGGTCGTGCTGCACGGCGACACCCTTGAAGCAGCGCGCACCCACGCGCGCGAGCTGGCCGAGCGGCAAGGCCTGGTATTCGTGCACCCCTACGACGACGCCGCCATCGTGGCCGGCCAGGGCACCGTGGCGCTGGAGATGCTGCGCGCCCAACCCGACCTGGACACGCTGGTGGTGGCGGTGGGCGGCGGTGGTCTGATCTCCGGCATGGCAACGGCGGCCAAGGCGATCCGCCCGGGTATCGAGGTGGTGGGCGTGCAGACGGAGCGCTTTCCCGCCATGTACAACGCCATCAAGGGTACGCACCTGGCGCAGGGCAGCAGCACCATCGCCGAGGGCATTGCGGTGGGCACCCCGGGCGAGATCACGCAGGCGATCATCCGCAGACTGGTCGACGACATGGTGCTGGTCGATGAAGGCGACATCGAACAGGCCATCGTGATGTTGCTGGAGATCGAAAAGACGCTGGTGGAAGGCGCTGGCGCCGCCGGCCTCGCCGCGTTGCTCAAGCACCCCAGGCGTTTTGCTGGCAAGCGCGTGGGCCTGGTGCTGTGCGGCGGCAACATCGACCCGATGCTGCTGGCTTCCATCATCGAACGCGGCATGGTGCGAGCCGGACGGCTGGCGCGCATTCAGGTGAACGCGCGCGATGTGCCGGGCAACCTGGCGCGCATCACCGCCACCGTGGCCGACGCGGGCGCCAACATCGACGAAGTGCACCACCAGCGCGCGTTCACCCTGCTGGCGGCGCAGAACGTCGCCATCGAACTGGTGCTGCAGACGCGCGGGCGCGAGCATGTGGGACAGGTGATCGAGCGCCTGCGGGAAGCGGGCTTTGAGGCATCGCTGCTCTGAAGCTCCGTTCGCCATCCATCGGGTTGACGCGCCGCGCCGCGCTCTGACATCATGACCCTTTTGCAACCACACCAAGGAGGCCGCACCATGAATACCAATGCCCTGTGGGATTCGCTGCAAAGCGCACTCGGCACCCACATACCGCAGTTGCTCGGTGCGCTGGCCATCTTCATCCTTGGCTGGTTGATTGCGGTGCTGGTGCGCGCAGCAACACGCAAGACGCTGGGCTTCATTGGCGTGAACCACCGCTTCGGAAAACTCACCGGCACGGGCGTGGACATCGAGGGCGCGGTGGCACTGGCGCTGTTCTGGCTGGTCATTCTTCTCACCCTGGTGGCGGTGTTCAATTCGTTGAACCTGGCACTGGTCTCCGGCCCGTTCTCGGCCTTCACCACACAGCTGTTTGAATACGCGCCGCGTCTGCTGGGTGGCCTGGTGCTCGCGCTGGTGGGCTGGCTCGTGGCGAGCGTGGTGCGCGCCGTCTCGCAAAAGCTGCTGGACAAGACCACGCTGGATGAAAAGCTCTCAGAGCACGCAAACATGGCGCCCATCGGCGAGAGTCTCTCGGGCGCGCTGTTCTGGCTGGTGATCCTGCTCTTCGTGCCCGCCATCCTGGGCGCGCTCCAGCTCGAAGGCCTGCTCGAACCCTTGCGCGCCATGGTCACCAAAGCCCTGGACATGCTGCCCAACGCGGTGGCTGCATTGATCATTGGTGGCGTCGGCTGGATCCTGGCCACCGTGCTGCGCAACCTCACCACCCACCTGAGCCACACGGCCGGTGTGGACAAGCTCGTCAGTCGCGCCGGGCTGGCCGAGTCGGTTCGACTCTCTCGCGTGATCGGGCTGCTCGTCTTTGTGGCGGTCTTCCTGCCCTCGCTCATTGCCGCGCTGGACGCGCTCCGGGTCGAGGCCATCTCGCGGCCCGCCACCGACATGCTGCACACCCTGATGCAAGCCGTGCCCAATCTCATTGCCGCGACGCTCATCCTGGTGATCACCTGGCTGGTCGCTTCGTTCGCCAGCCAGTTGCTGGCCACGTTGCTGGCCGCACTGGGCTTCGACGCCCTGCCCGCGCGCATCCAGATGGCGCACGCTTTCGAGCGCACCAGCGCTTCCGCCGTGGTCGGGCGCGTCGCGCTGTTCTTCGCCATGCTGTTCGCCACCGTGGAGGCGGCCTCGCAGCTTGGCTTCTCGCAGGTCAGCGACATCGTGGCCAGCTTCATCCGCTTCGGCGGCGACATCCTGCTCGGTTCGGCGATCCTGGTGATCGGGTTCTGGCTGGCCAACGTGGCCTACGAGGCCATCGACCGCGCCAGCGGCGCCGGCACCAAAGGCCTGGCGCGCATCGGCCGCTACGCCATCCTCGCGCTGGTGATCGCCATGGGCCTGCGGGCCATGGGCATCGCCGACGACATCGTCAACCTGGCCTTCGGGCTCACCCTCGGGGCGGTGGCCGTGGCGGTGGCGCTGTCCTTTGGGCTCGGCGGGCGCGAAGCAGCCGGCAAGCTGATGGACCACTGGCTGGCCCGATTCCGGCGCGGCGAGTGAGCGAATGACCAGCGTTGATTCCCTCCAGGGGCTGCTGGCCGACTGGTTTGCCCCCTGGATCCAGGCCTTGGGCCTGCAAGTCGAGTCGTTCGCCGAGGGGGAGGTGACCCTTCGCCTGCCCCGCAACGACCAGCTGTCGCGCGTCGGCGGCATGTTGTGTGGTCAGGCCATGATGTCAGCGGCAGACACCGCCATGGTGCTGGCCATCGTCACCCAGCTTGGCGCGGAACGGCCCATGACCACGGTGCAGCTCAACACCAGCTTCCTCAAGCCGCTCTCTGGCCAGGACGCGCGCATCACCGCGCGCGTGGTGCGTGCGGGCAAGAGCCTGGTGTTCGGCGAGATCGACATCTGTGGCGCGAACGATGGCAAGAGCGTGTGCCGGGCGAGCACGACCTACGCCTTGCTGTGAATCAGTTCCCTTAAAATCCCGGAAGTTTTGAAACCACCGACGGAGCGCACGATGTCTCACCACGACCACCACAACCCCAGCGACCAGCCCCAGGATCTGGTGGAGTCCATCGTTCCCTACATGCCCGTCGTGCTGCCCGTGGCCGGTGCGGTGCTGATGTTTCTGCTGGCCTTCATCGCCATCTACATGGCCTGAACACTACGCCGCGGCGCTGTCGCGCCAGGGCCGGACTCCCGACAGGGTTTCCGGCCTTTTTCATGCTCGGGCGGCACGCCCAACCGTCCGTCGAGCGCGCAAACCGTTTAATGCATCACGTTATGCGGGTTTTGCATGTAACGGGTTCGTAACCGTCCGGGCACTTTCATAAAATTGACCCATTGGCCGACACGCCGATCAAGATCCGGGTTCACCAACCCGGGTTTTTGTCTCTTCCGCTGCATGCGCCACCCGCACCGCAGCCAGGCGCCGACCGCAGAATTTTGCCCCGGGATTTCCGAGACAGCCGCCCCGTCACCCCCCGCGACGAGGCGGCTGTCGGTGTCTTGAGGGCTCGCCGCTTTACAAACTTCTGGAGCCCATCCATGAACTCTCCCGTGATGCAGGGCCTGACCCTCAACACTCCCGCCCATGTGAAGAACGCCCGGCTGGTCGCCTGGGTGGCCGACATGGCCGCACTGTGCAAGCCCGCGCACATCGTCTGGTGCGACGGCAGCGACGAGGAGTACGCGCGCCTGTGCCAGCAACTGGTGGACGCAGGCACCATGAAGCGCCTGAACCCGGTCAAGCGGCCCAACAGCTTCCTGGCCTGCTCCGACCCCTCGGATGTGGCCCGCGTGGAAGACCGCACCTTCATCTGCTCGGAAAAGCAGGAAGATGCCGGCCCGACGAACAACTGGAAAGCCCCGGCCGAGATGCGTGCCACGCTGCAGCCGCTGTTCGACGGCTGCATGCGCGGTCGCACGATGTATGTGATCCCCTTCAGCATGGGCCCGCTGGGCAGCCCGATCGCCCACATCGGAGTGGAGCTCTCTGACAGCGCCTACGTGGCGGTGAACATGAAGCTCATGACGCGCATGGGCAAGGCGGTGTTCGACGTGCTGGGCACCGACGGCGAGTTCGTGCCCTGCGTGCACACCGTGGGCGCACCTTTGGCCGCAGGCGTGACCGACCAGACCGCGTGGCCCTGCAACCCGACCACCAAGTACATCGTCCATTACCCCGAGACGCGCGAGATCTGGAGCTATGGCTCGGGCTACGGTGGCAACGCGCTGTTGGGCAAGAAGTGCTTCGCCCTGCGCATCGCATCCAACATGGGCCGCCAGCAAGGCTGGCTCGCCGAACACATGCTGATCCTGGGCGTGACCAACCCCGAGGGCCGGAAGTACCACGTGGCAGCGGCGTTTCCCAGCGCCTGCGGCAAGACCAACTTCGCGATGCTGATCCCCCCCAAGGGCTTCGAGGGCTGGAAAGTCACCACCATCGGTGACGACATCGCATGGATCAAGCCCCACGCCGATGGCCGGCTCTATGCCATCAACCCTGAGGCAGGCTACTTCGGCGTGGCCCCCGGCACCAACACGCTGACCAACCCCAACTGCATGGCCAGCCTGGACCGCGACGTGATCTTCACCAACGTGGCGCTGACCGACGACGGCGACGTCTGGTGGGAAGGCATGAGCGAGGCCCCGGCGCACGCGATCGACTGGCAGGGCAAGGACTGGACGCCGCAGATCGCCAAGGAAACCGGCGCCAAGGCCGCGCACCCGAATGCGCGCTTCACCGTGGCCGCCACCAACAACCCGGCGCTCGACCCGGCCTGGGACGATCCGGCCGGCGTGCCGATCGACGCCTTCATCTTCGGCGGTCGCCGCTCCACCACCGTGCCGCTGGTGACGGAGGCTCGCAACTGGACCGAAGGCGTCTACATGGCCGCCACCATGGGATCGGAGACGACGGCCGCTGCGTTCGGTGCGCAAGGCGTGGTGCGCCGCGACCCGTTCGCCATGCTGCCGTTCACAGGCTACAACATGAGCGACTACTTCCAGCACTGGCTGAATCTGGGCAATCGTCTGGCCAGCCAGGGTGCGAAGCTGCCCGGCATCTTCTGCGTGAACTGGTTCCGCAAGGACGAGACCGGCAAATTCGTCTGGCCCGGCTTTGGCGAAAACATGCGCGTGCTCAAGTGGATGATCGACCGCCTGGAAGGCCATGCGCAACAAGGCGTCGAGCATGCGTTCGGCGTGAGCCCGCGTTATGAAGACATCCAGTGGAACGGCCTGGACTTCTCAGTCGACCAGTACCGCACGGTGACCCACATCGACCGGGCTGCCTGGACCAAGGAACTGGAGCTGCACAGCGAGCTGTTCGCCCAGCTCGCCCACCACCTGCCACGCGAACTGCAGGACACCAAGGCGCAGATCGAAAAACGCCTGGCCGCCTGAACCACCACGCACCCATGAAAAAGCCACCGCATGCGGTGGCTTTTTTCTGGGAGCGGCTCGATGCTCAGATGAAGCGGTGCAGCATCGCCTGGCGGGTGCGGAACTCGACCCAACGGTCCCAGGTCGAGCCTTCATCGGCAGGTGCCTTCGCCGCCAGGTCCATCCCCAGCGGTGCCAGCGCTTCGCTGAAATCCGTGTGGCCAGTGCCCACCAGTTCGTCCTCGGCGGCGTCGGCACGCGAGCGGGCCAGCGTCAGTTCGCTCATCAGGCGAGGATCGCGGCGGGCCAGTTCCCACATGCGCATCTCTGCGCGGGCCTCGGCCAACGACTGCGACCAACTGTCGAGATGGACGCCAGCGCGACGGGCCATGGAGCGGGCGGCTCCGGCGAACAGCGCCAGTCCCGCAAACACCACCACCCACAGCAGCACCCACGCCAGGAAGAGGTGCTCGTCGGCCCAGGTGTTGATCAGTTGATCGGCCAGCACGACCATGCCTGCGACCATTGCGGCAAGCAGAAGGCCTGCCAGGCCGCGCGTACCCGCGAAGCGGCTGCTTGCTTCGTTGCGCGCCGAACCGGCTGCGGCGCTCAGCCCCAGAGGGGAGGAATGGGTGGATGCGAAACTGCTCATGGCGAACTCCTGAAAAGGGCAAAACGTCTTTTGGACAACGCAATACTAGGGTAAACCCCAATTTCTTGCCAATTTATTCTTGTGATGACTTACATTCACAAGGGTGATAAATAACCTCAACTTTCGCACGCTCGACCTCAACCTGCTGCGCGTGTTCGACGAGGTGATGGCCGAGCGGAACCTCACACGAGCGGCGCACAACCTCGCCATGACCCAGCCTGCGGTGAGCAACGCCCTGCGCCGACTGCGCGTGGTGGTGGGCGACGAGCTGGTGCATCGCGCCGGATATGGCGTAGAGCCAACGCCGGCCGCGCTGGCGCTGTGGCCCACCGTGCGCGATGCGTTGCATCTGTTGCGTGAGTCACTGGCACCGGGCACCTTCGAGCCGGGCAGCGCGCGCAACGCCTTCGTGCTGGCCATGGCCGACGCCACGGCCGCCAAGCTCGTGCCCGGCCTCATGGACATTTTTGAAAGCGATGCGCCAGGGGCCAACCTGCGTGTGCTACCGCTGACCACGCGCGACCCGCGGGAGATGCTCGAATCCGGTCTGGCTGACCTCGCCATCGGCCACTTCCCGGGTGTGCTGGCAGAGCTGGGCGCCCTGCATCTGCAAGAACGCAACCCACACTTCCTTCATCAGCGGCTCTACGACGGCGAGTACGTGGTGGTCATGCGGCGCGGCCATCCCCTGGCGGGTCAGGCCATCAGCCTGGACACCTACTGTGCGGCGCGCCACCTGCTGGTGAGTTTTTCGGGTCGCCCCTTCGGTTTTGTGGATGAGGCCCTGGCTGCCTTGTCGCGCCAGCGCAGGGTGGTGCTGACGGTGAATCAGTTCTTCACCGCCGGGCGGGTGGTGGCCAACACCGATTTGCTGACCGTGCTACCGCGCCACTTCGTGGGCGCCACCGGCATGGAGGAAGAGCTGGCCATGTGCGAACTGCCCCTGGCCGTGCCTGCCGTTCACGTGGATGCCCTGTGGCACCGCAACGCCACGCACAACGGTGCGCACCGCTGGCTGCGCCAGACGGTGGAGCGGGCGTCGGCCATCGGGTTTCGGGCCACCAGGCCCAACGACGCGCCTGCAGCGAAGCGCTCCCGCAGGCGCCCTGCCTCGAAACCCTGATCGACAATGCCCGCATGAACATCCAGTTGCTCAGCGACCTGCACCTCGAGGCCAACCCCGATTTCGTTCCTGAACATGCCCCGGGCGCCGATCTGCTCGTGCTCGCGGGCGATGTGGGGTCCTACCAGATGCGCCGCGACGGCACCGCCATGGAGGAGCCGGACTGGGGCTTGCGCCGTTTCGCTCACTGGCCGGTGCCAGTGCTGTTCGTGCCGGGCAACCATGAGTACGATGCGCTCGACGTGGACCAAGCGCACGGCGACTTGCGGGCGGCCTGCGAGCGCCTCGGATTGCACTGGCTGGAGCGCGAGACGCTGGTGATGGAGGGCGTGAGGTTCGTGGGCACCACGCTGTGGAGCGACTACGACGTGCTCGGCGATCGCCAGAAGGCCTTCCGCGTGGCCAATCACTACCTGACCAAGATGGCAGGTCAGCGCAACGGACGCCTGTTTGATGCCGAGGCCATGCGCGAACTGGCGCTGGATTGCCAGCGCTGGCTGCGCGCTGCTCTCGCGGAGCACTTCGACGGTGCGACGGTGGTGGTCACGCATTTCGCTCCCACGCTGCACAGCATGGATCCCCGCTACGGCCCGAGCCCTGGCACAGCGGGGTTCTGCAATGCGCTGGACACCTGGCTGCCGCGCGCCGATCTCTGGTTGCATGGCCATCTGCACTGCCCTACGGACGTCCAGGTCGGGCCGTGCCGCATCGTGGCCAATCCGCTGGGCTACAGCGACAAGAACGAGCAGGCGGGCTTCGTCCCGCGCCAGTTGATCCAGGTGCCTGCCCCGGCCACCAAGCATTCCCTTGAGCCAGCGCAAAGTCCATCGCTACTCAGGTCTTACACTGAGCCTTGACCCATCTTGACCAGGAGACCTTCATGAAGATTCTGCTCGCTGTCGACGGCAGCACCTACACCAAGAAGATGCTGGCCTATCTGGCCACGCACGACGAGCTTTTCGGCCCGACCAACGACTTCACGTTGCTCACGGTGCAGCCGCCGCTTCCCCCGCGTGCGCGTGCGGCGGTGGGCGCCGACGTGGCCAACGAGTACTACGCCGACGAAGCCGGGAAGGTCACCTCACCCACGGTGAAGTTCCTCAAGCGCCACGGCATTGATGCCAAGGTGTTGCACAAGATCGGCTCGCCTGGCGAGCTGATTGCCAAGGTCGCCGATGCAGGCAAGTTTGACATGCTGATGATGGGCTCCCATGGCCACGGGTCGTTGGGCAACCTGGTGATGGGCTCGGTGGCCACGCAGGTGCTTGCACACTGCGGCGTGCCGGTCCTGCTGGTGCGCTAAAGCACTTCGCACTTCGGTCAGCGCGACCGAAGGCCTTCGAAGCAGGTGCCGAGCACCATGTCGATGATCTGCTCGCTGCTGTACTGGCCGTGGCTCTTGAGGAAACCGAGCACCGGATCGCAGGCCCGCGCATAAAGGGTGTAGAGCACAGCAATGGGTGGCAGCGCGTTGTTCAGGCTGCCGTCGGCCTGGGCTGCGGTGATCCATGCGCCAAGCCGGTCGCTCACATCCATGAGCCCGTCCACATAGGCCTTGTTCGTCGTAAGCGATGCGCGCAGGCTGGAGTTTTCACTTGGCAGCGATGGCATCTCACCGGCCAGTTGCACCTCCATCGTCCACCGAGCCACTGCGCGCAATTGATCCATAGGGCTGGCCTGCGCGTTGCCGCCCTGCAGGCTGTCGAGAAACGCACGGGCACGGTCCATCACGCGCACCATGGCCGCCGCCGCGAGGTCTTCCTTGCTGGGGAAATGCTTGTAGAGGCTGGCTTTGGCGATGCCGACTTCGGCCGCCACTTCGTCCACCGTCATCGCGTCAAAGCCCTTTTCGGCCAACAGGCGATTCACCGCCGAAATGATCGCGTCCTCGCGTGCCAGGTGCATCTGCTGGCGGAAGCTGCGTTTCTGGGGCGTTTCGGCGGTGGATTTTTGGACTGCGCTGGTCATGGACAACCTTTTGGTAGGCCTCGGATTCTGCCCGATATTGACGAAGCCGTCGATATCCCTACCGAAAAGTTATGTTACAGACTAATCAGTATCTTTTTTCCCGTGTGAGTATAGGATGCACACAGAAACGCACTCCGCGTTTTTTTGCCCGCGTTCTTCCCTTGTCTCCCTCCAACCTTTCCAAGGACCTCACCATGAAAAAGACCCTCATCGCATCTCTGCTGGCCTTCGGTGCACTCGGCTCAGCGCAGGCCGCCGACATCGTCGACACGGCCGTGGCGGCCGGCTCCTTCAAGACCCTGGTCGCGGCGGTTCAGGCCGCCGGCCTGGTCGACACGCTCAAAGGTCCGGGCCCGTTCACGGTGTTCGCACCCACGGATGAAGCCTTTGCCAAGATCCCCAAGGCCCAGCTGGATGCCCTGCTGAAGGACAAAGCCGCACTGACCAAGGTGCTGACCTACCACGTGGTGCCGGGCAAGGTCATGGCGGCAGACGTGAAAGCCGGCATGGTCAAGACTGTGCAGGGAAGTTCGATCACCGTGGCCACCATGGGCGGCGTGAAGGTGGACGCCGCCAACGTGGTCAAGACCGACATCGCGACCGACAACGGCGTGATCCACGTGATTGATAGCGTGATCATGCCCAAGTAAGTCAGCGCCCGCTGACAACAGGCCCCGCATTTTCGGGGCCATTTTTTTGTTCAGGCGGGCGCACGCAGATTGGCCGCTGCCGCGGTGCGCAAGGCCGAGCTCAAGGCGTCCAGCACGTCGGAGCTCAGATTCCAGCAGTGCCAGTACAAGGCCACGCCGAGCTGCTGGCGCGGCGCGAGATTGACCAGCTCACCGCTGGCCACTTGGTCGCGCACCCGCAACTCCGGGAGCACGCTCACGCCCCAGCCGCCGAGCACGGCCCGCACCTGCCCTTCGCTGGAGGGCACGAAGAGTTGCTTGAGCATGACCCGAGACAAGCCAAACGCCTTGGCCACGAAGCTGTGTTGCAGGTTGTCCTTGCGGTTGAAGGCCACGAAGGGCAACTGGTGGAAGTTGTGTGCGTTCAATCCCGTGGGGCAATGTTGGGCGGCGTAGTCCGCCTGCGCCACGGCGATGTAGTCCATCGAGCCCAGCGCCTCCATGCGGCAACCCCGCAGCGCCTGTCCGAGTGAGGTCACGCACCCCAGCACCTGGCCTTCGCGCAGCCACTCATGGGTGAATTCCTGATCGTCGGTGATGATCTCGATTGGCAGGCCGTGACGGGCGAGCTCATCGAGTGCCGGCAACGCCCAGGTGGCGATGCTGTCGGCGTTGATGGCCACCGAAATGCGCTCTTCCTCTCGGCCTCCACCCGTGGAACTGGGAGCGAGCTCCTTCAGGTCCTTTTCGAGGTCGGCGCGCAGCAACCGCATCATCTTCGCGTGCTTGAGCATGAGTTGGCCAGCCGCCGTGGGCTTGAGCGGTCGGCTTCGCACGATCAGCACCGTGCCCACCTGTGCTTCCAATGCCCGCAGGCGCTGGGAGACGGCCGACTGGGTGATCGACAGGCGCTGCGCGGCCCGCTCGAATCCACCCTCCTCGATGATGGCAGCCAGGCATTCCAGCGCGTCGGGATCAAAGGTGCTCATGGCGATTTATAAGCTGTTCTGATGCCGAATATTTTAGTTTAATTGCGCTTCACTTACAGCCGGGTTTTTCCCATACTTGCGGCCAAATTCATTCATTTTTTGGAGCAGGCCATGCAAGTCACGGTATTGGGCGCGGGCATCATCGGGGTCAGCACCGCCTGGCACTTGCTGCAGCGCGGTCACGAAGTCACGCTGGTGGACCGGCAGAACAACGCAGCGCTGGAAACCAGCTTTGCCAACGCTGCACAGATTTCGGTGAGCTACTGCGAGCCCTGGGCCAACCGTGAGGCGCCGCTCAAGACGCTGAAGTGGATGTTTTCCGACGAATCTCCGCTGCTGTTCCGGCCGCAGCTGGACTGGGCGCAATGGCGCTGGGGCCTGCAGTTCCTCGCCGAATGCAACGACGCGGCGTTCGTGCGCAACGTGGCGCAACTGGTGGCGCTGGGCGCCTACAGCCACGCCGCCCTGAAAGAGGTGGTGAACGAGACCCGCATCGAATACGACCGGCTTGAGCGCGGCATCGCGCACTACTACACAGACCAGAAATCCTTCGACGGTGCGGCCAGCGCCGCCGCCGTGATGCAGCGCTTTGGCGTGCAGCGCAGCGTGATTTCACGCGACGAGTTGCTGGCGATCGAGCCGGCGCTCAAGGCCTTTGCCGGCCGCATCGTGGGCGGCACCTACACCAAGACCGACGAATCTGGCGATGCACGGGTGTTCACCCAGAAGCTGGCGGAATTGTGCGGCGAGCGCGGCGCGCGGCTGATGTTTGGTCACGACATCGAACGCATCGAGAGCGACGGCAGCGAAGTGCGCCAGGTGCGCGTGCGCGACCGCGCCACCGGCAAAGGCCACACGCTCAAGGCCGACGCCTTCGTCGTGGCCTGCGGCTCCTACACCACGCCCCTGCTCAAAGCGGTCGGTTTGCAGGTGCCGATCTACCCGGGCAAGGGTTACAGCGCCACGCTGCCGCTCAAGCGCCCTCAGGACGCACCGAGCGTGAGCATGATCGACGACCAGATGAAGTGCGCCATCTCGCGCCTGGGCGACCACCTGCGCGTGGCCGGCACCATCGAACTGGGCGGCTTCGATCTCTCGCTCGACACGCCGCTGGCACGCAAGCGCTGCGAGATGCTGGTGCGCCGCATCGAGCAGGTGTTTCCCGGCGTGGCCGACACTCGCACCCCGGAGGAAGGGGGCAACCCGAGTTTCTGGTGTGGCCTGCGCCCGGCCACGCCGACCAACATCCCGCTGATTGGCCGCACGAAGCTGCGCCGCCTGTGGGTCAATGCCGGCCACGGCACGCTCGGCTGGACGCACGGCGCCGGTTCGGGCAAGGCCCTGGCCGAACTCATCAGCGGCGAGCAGCCCGCCATGAATTTCGGTTTCTATGGCATGGACTCGCGCGCCGGGTCCGCCTCGACCCGCGTGGCCGCGCGCCTGCAGACCGACCGGGTCTGACGCAACTTCAGCCCGGCCGGCCGGGTCGAAATGGCGGGCCGGGCGCCACGGTGGGCGCGATGCGCTCGCCCATCCAGCGCAGCAGGTCCATCCACATCTGGCGCAACTCGGCGTCCAGCGGCGTGCGAAAGGCGTTGGGCAGTTCCACGGTCACCACCGGCATGCCCTGGTGCACGCCCCCGTAGTGGCCCAGGCTGCCGGGGAAGATGCCCACCTGGTCCAGATAGAGACGCCCGAGCTGCGGTGGCGGCACGCCGGGACCATCGAAATCGAGCACGCCATAGGGCGCGTGGATGCTAACGATGAGGTGGGGCTGGAAACGTGCCATCTCTTTGTGCAGGAACCGCGACTCGGGCTCGGAAAGCGGGCTCGGCCCGGGCCAGCGGCGGGGGTCCTTGCGCGTGCGTTGCTCCCAGTAGACCTTGGCATCGCGTTTCCAGTTCGGCGTGGGAAAGTTGCGGTTGAGGTCGACACCACGTGCATTGGTGCGACGCGCCGGCTGGGCCAGCAGACCATCGGGATTGAGCGCGGGCAGGAAGCGCCAGTGGGCGTTGGCGGGGGTTTGCACCGCATGCTGAATCCAGTGCAGCGCGACCGAGGCCGACGACAATTCATCCCCATGCATGGCTCCCACCACCAGCACGCGCAGGCGCGAATCGGGCCCGACGACATCTCGCGCGTACAGGCGTCGGCCTTGCACCGAACGGCCGTCGGTGGGTTTGAGCGCCGCGGCTTCGCACAAGGCCTGCTGGAGATTCGGCAGTCGCGCCACCAGGGCGGCGCAGGGTGACGGATCTTGTTCGTGCGGTGCCACCCCCATGCCGCGCGGAGCGGCGTGCGCACCCATCGCGCCCAGCCCTAACAGCAGTGCGAGCAGCGCCGAGCGGGCCATCTCACTCATCGCGCTCACCGGCCTCGTACAAGGTTTCACGACCCATCCGGTCCAGGATGAGCTCGGCCGTCCAGGGCAACATGAGCGCGCCACAGCGGCTGTCGCGGTACATCTGCTCCAGCGGCAGGTGCTTCATCATGCTCTGGCCACCGCAGGTGCGGATGGCCAAGCGTGCGATGTCGTTGGCGCCCTCCATCACGCTGTAGTGCGCCGCGTAAAGGCGCAGCTTCTCGTCCTTCGACGGGTTGGGACGCGCTTCGGTGATGGCCCGGGCGAAGATGCTCTTCATGTTCTCCAGCTGGATGCGCATCTGCGCCACCGCGATCTGTTTGGTGGGGTACTGGCGGCGCTTGACCGGGGGCTCGCCAGGCACCTCGCCGCGCAGGTACTTCACGGTGAAATCGTAGGCGGCGTTGGCCAGGCCGAGGTAGGTGGGGGAGAGTGTGAAAAACATGGCAGGCCAGGTCTGCGCACCCTTGAAGTAGATGCCGCGCGGCATGAGCTGCTCGGCGTCGCTCACGAACACGTCCTTGAAGGCGAGGTTGCGGCTGACGGTGCCTCGCATGCCCAGCGGGTCCCACTCGCCGCTGATGGAAAAGCCGGCGGCAGTGGCGGGCACGCTGATGTAAAGCGTATCGCGCGCATCGGGGTGGTCGTCGCCTTTGTCCTCGGTGCAGAGGATGCCGTAGTAGTCCGCTGCGCCCGAGAGGCTGGCGAAGATCTTGCGACCGTTGACGAGCCAGCCCCCTTCGACTTTTTTCGCCGTGGTGCCGAAAGGCGCGCGGCCGGCGGCGGCTGCGCTGCCTTCGCTGAAGGGCTGGGCGTAGATGGCGCCGTCGTTCACGATGCGGCGAAAGTGCAATTCGCGCCGCGCCAGGTGCTCGCCACGCTCGGCCTCGGTCATGGGAATTCCATCGGCCAGCACGCCTGTCCACATGGTGCTGCAGATGTGCATGTTCCAGGTCAGCGCGGTCGCACCGCAGTAACGCCCGATTTCGGCCGCCACCATCATGTAGGTGGCGTAGTCGGCGCCGAGGCCGCCGTGCGCGGTGGGCACGCACAGCTTGAGGAAGCCGGCCTCGCGCAAGTCCTTGTAGTTTTCAAACGGAAAACTGGCCTCGCGGTCCCATTGGGCAGTGCGCTTGGCAAAGCGGTCATTGCCAAGCGCGTGGGCGCGGGTCAGCAACTCTTGCTGCAGCGCCGTGAACGGAAGGTCGCCCACAGCGGGCGTGAAATCGAGACCAGTGGCGTTGGCGGGCAAGGGCTTGTTCATGATCAAGCCTCCTGCCGAGGCGCCTCAACGGAGGCTTGCGCCCCCTTGGGAGGCAGAGAGAACACGAAGTGTCGGACGTGGGGGCTCATGGAGGTCTCCAGCTCAGTGGGTGCCGTGAGTCGCCACGGGCAGGGGCTCGCGCAGAAAGTCGATGAGCAGGGCATCGAATTCGTCGGGCGCTTCCAGGTTCATGAGGTGACCGATGCCGGCGATCTCGGCATAACGCGACAGCGGAATCGACTGCGCCATCTGCTTCAGCACAGCCGGCGAGGCGATACGGTCGAACTCGCCGCCGATGAGCAGGGTGGGGACGCGGATGCTGGCGAGTTCCTGCTGGCGGTCGAAAGTGACGAGGCAGTCGAGCGCACGGCGATAGGTGGCCGAGGGCACGCTGGACATGCAGTGCTCCGCCAGGCGCAGGCCTTCAGGCAACGCGCCGGGGCCCACCATCTGCGGAACGAGCTTTTGCGCCACGTCGGCCATGGTCTTGCCGGCGTCCAGCGGCGCGGTGCGCTGGGCAACGAACGCGCGCGCCCATGCGTCGGCGCTGCGGCCATCGGTGCGTTTGCCAAATACGGCCGAGGTGCCGCAGAGCACCAGGCGGTTCACGCGGTCGGGCCGGCGGGCCACCACTTCCTGCGCCACCATGCCGCCCATGCTGTGGCCAAGCAGGGCCACATGTTCGCACTGCAGTGCGTCGATGAGGTCCACGCAACTTTGCGCCAGTCCCTTGAACGTATACGGCTCGATGGGTGCGCTGTGACCATAGCCAGGCATGTCCCAGGCCACGGCGCGAAATCCCGCGTTGGCCAGCGTTTCCACCTGCGGCGAGAAAGCCAGGTGACCACCGCCGATGCCGTGCAGCATGAGCACGGTGGGGCCGCTGCCGAGCATGGTGAAAGCGGGTGCGGTCATGGCACGACCTGACCCGCGTCGATGACGGTCCGGCCATCGAGTGTCACGGTGCAATGGCGCAGGGGAAAGTCGAAGTGGCCGCGCGTGTGGCGCCCGGCCACTTCGTTGGCGCCTGTGCTGTAGAGGAAGTTGCCAGCGAAGGCGCGCAGCTCGGTGCCGTTGAAGTCGCGCTTGTCGTAGAGCGCCATGCTGTCCCAGCGGGCGGCATCGTTCAGTCCGTAGCCCACATGACTCACGGCGTAGGCTTCCTTTTCGTTCCACGCCGCGAAGTGGCTGCGCAACAGCTCGGCATCGACCCCGCGGCCGTCGATGCGGGTCACATGATCGTCTGCGATGGTGAGCGTGATGGCTCGCTCGATGTAGCGCTTGAAGGTCAGGTTCACATCGCCCTCGGCGAGCACCAGCGTGCCGTTGACGCTGCCCGCCGCCGGAAACGCCAGCACCAGCCCGCCCGGCCAGTGGGTGAGCGTGCCGGGGCGGATGGTGCTGCCCCAGTTGCCACCCACCACTGCGTCCTGGAGCGAGATCGACAGGTCGGTGCCTGCGGCGGACGTGACGCGCATGGATTGGGCGCCGCGCACACGCTTGATGTGGTCCTTCACGCGCGCCTCGGTGGCGTCGTCGGGCAACAGGCGCGCCAGCGCCTCGGGGTGCTCGTTGCTCACATACACGATGCGCGGCTGTGAGGTGCCGTTGCCTTGGAGGATCGACGGCAGTTCGGGCGCGTGCATCAGGCCCTCGACAGTGCAGTCCACCACCAGCACACAGCCCGCGAGTGCCGCGATCACCGGAGCGAGTTGCTGGATCGCCGGACTTGCCCCGGTGGACCGGGAGACCGGCTCGCTGGCACTGAACACCGAAGGCAGCGTGAGCGTGAACGACCGGGCTCCGAGACGCGCCGCAGCAAGCCTGGCCAGTTCCAGCAGCACCGGCCGGCTCTGGGTTTCGCCGAGAATGGCCACGGTGTCGCCCGGCTGAAGAGCGCAGCGGCGAAGCATGGTTTCAAAGGCGTCGATCCAGGCGGGTTCGGTCCGCTCCTGCAGCATGAGGTCTCCTTTTCGTCGGCGTCTTGCCATTATTCATGAATTTTCATATAAATTCCAACCATGTCCCCCGCACGTTCCGCCGGCCTTCAGGCCCAGCCACCCGATTTTTCGGTGCATGAGTTTCGCGCCTCGCTGGGCATGTTTGCCACGGGTGTGACGATCGTGACTGCACGCACCGACGCCGGCGAACTGGTGGGGCTCACCGCCAACTCGTTCAACTCGGTCTCGCTCAACCCACCGCTGGTGCTCTGGAGCCTGGGTCAGGCGGCCGGCTCGCTGGCGGTGTTTTCCAACGGCCGGCACTACGCCATCAATGTGCTCGCGGCCGACCAGCAGTCGCTGGCCGAGCGCTTCGCCACGCGCGGCACCGACCGGTGGACTGGCGTGGGCTTCAGCACCGGCCCCAGCGGCGCACCCCTGCTGGACGGCGCGGCCGCCAGCTTCGAGTGTTTCAACCGCAGCCAGTACGCCGAAGGCGATCATGTGATCTTCGTCGGCGAAGTCGAGCGCTGCAGCCACCGAGCTGACGCGTCGCCACTGCTGTTCCACGGCGGCCGCTTCTACGCTGAGCATCCGTTGTGAGCAAAGTGAGGCCCGCCGCGGGGCCGCCTCGAAGGCGGGCCCGGCCCCCTCGGGGGGCGGCGACCCGCGAAGCGGCGGAGCGAGGGGGCGCCCGTTTCGTCGACGAGTACCTGGGGTACTTGTTGGGGCAAGCCAACCACTCCCTGTTCAAAGACTTCGACAACATCGTGCGCGAGGCCGGCCTGGGCTCTCTGGAGTGGCGGGTGATGGCGGTGCTCGATTCGCAGGCACCGATCAGCGTGGGCCAGCTCACGCAAGACGTGTTGAGCCTTCAACCCACGGTGACCAAGCTGGTGCAGCGCCTGGCGGCGCAGGGATGGGTGACGCTGCGCGACGACCCGGCCGACCAGCGCCGCACGCTGGTGGCCATCACGCCAGCGGGGCAGAAAAAGGTGGCGCCTCTGATCGTCCAGGCGCGCGCCCATGAAGCCACCGTGGTGGCCGGCCTGAGCACGGCCGAGGTGCGCCGGCTCAAGGAACAGCTGCGCCGCCTGGCGCACTCTGGCTGAGCACCGACAATCCTTGCCCATGACCGCTGCCCTCACCCAACGCAAGGCCCATCTCGATGCCCTGGCCATCACACTGCTCATTCTGTGCTGTGCCTTCTGGGGCTTCCAGCAGATCCTGATCAAGTTTGCGGTGAAAGAAATCCCGCCGCTGTGGCAAGCCTCGCTGCGCATGTGGGGCGCCACCGCTCTGCTCTGGGTCTGGTGCGTGGCGCGCGGGGTGCCGCTGTTCCAGCGCGACGGCACGTTGCGCGCCGGCGTGCTGGCCGGCCTGTTGTTCGCCGGCGAGTTCTGCTTCATCTACCTCGGCCTGATGCACACCAGCGCTTCACGCCTGACCGTGTTTCTCTACACCAGCCCCTTTGTGGTGGCGATCCTGCTGCCCCGCGTGGTGCCAGGCGAGCACCTGCGCCGCGTTCAATGGATCGGGCTGGTGATCGCCTTCTCGGCCGTGGCCATCGCCTTCAGCGAAGGCTTCCTGCACAGCTCGCCGGTGGCGGGCCAGTGGCGCGGCGACCTGATGGGGCTGGCAGCCGGCCTGCTGTGGGGCCTGACCACGCTCACCATCCGTGCCACGCGCCTGACCAGCGCGAGCGCCGAGAAGACCCTGTTCTACCAGCTCGCCGTCACCGCGCTGGTGGCGCCGCTGCTGTCGCTGGCGCTGGGCGAGCCGTGGGCCTGGGACTATTCCGGCATGGCCTGGGGTTCGGTGGTGTTGCAGACCGCGGTGGGCGCTTTCGCCAGCTACCTCACGTGGATGTGGATGCTGCGCCACTACCCGGCCACGCAGATGTCGACTTTCACGTTTCTCACGCCGGTGTTTGCGCTGGTGTTCGGCATTGTGCTGCTGGGCGAGCCGCTCACGCCGCAGCTGGTGGTGGCGCTGGCGGGCGTGGCGGCGGGGATCGTGCTGGTGTCCAGGCGCTGAACGCGGGGCCCTTCGACAGGCTCAGGGCGAACGGGACGACAGGCTCAGGGCGAACGGGACGACTGCCTCAGGGCGAACGGGACGACAGGCTCAGGGCGAACGGGACGACAGGCTCAGCACGAACGGGACGCTCCCTCGGAACGGACGGGACGACTGCCTCGGGGCCGACGGGGCGTCTGGGCGCTCAGCTTTTCTTGGCGAGCCCCAGGCGCTCGATGGTCGCCTTCTCCGCCGCGAACGTGCGCGCCGCGTAGGCCGTGTAGTCGGCGGTGTTCATGTACACCGTGGGCTGGTAGAACTTGTCGAAGGTGGCCTTCACCTCCGGGTCATCGAGTGTGGCCTTGAAGGCGTCGTGCAATACCTTCACCACGGCCGGGTCCATGCCTTTGGGCCCGCCAATGCCAAAGGGCGACTCGGTGATGGTGTCCCAGCCGCTCTCCTTGACGGTGGGCACGTCGGGGAAGGCCTTGTTGCGCTGACTCCCCAGCGTGGCCAGCAGGCGCAGCTTGCCGCTGACGACGTGTGGCGCAAATTCGGTGGTGCCGCTCATCATGCGGATGTGCCCACCCAGAATGGCCTGCATGATTTCGGCCGAACCCTTGTAGGGAATCGGGTTGAGCTGGATGCCGGCCTTCTCGCTGAACTCCTCGATCGCCAGGTGCGGCGTGGTGCCGGTACCGGTGTGGCCGTATTCGAGCTTGCCCGGGTTCGCCTTGGCGTAGGCCACCATGTCCTTGAGGGTCTTGAACGGTGCATCGGCGGTGCAGGCGATGCCGAAGGTGTAGCCGGTGAGGCAGACGATGTGGGTGATGTCCTTCACGGGATCGAAAGGCATGGTCTGCATGTGCGGCAGGCGGTAGATGCCCAGCGGCAACTGCGTCACTGTGTAGCCGTCGGGCCGGACCTGCAGCATCGCGCTGGCACCCAGCGTGCCGCCCACGCCGGGCTTGTTCTCCACCACCGCCGGCACGCCCAGCGTCTTGCTGGCGCTCTGCGCGAGTGCGCGAAGCACACCGTCGCTGCTGCCGCCGGCGGGCCAGGGCGCAATCAGCGTGATCGGGCGAGAAGGGTACTTGTCCTGCGCCAGCGCACCCGCAGGCAGCAACGCGGGCATGGCGACAGCGGCAGCTGCCGCGCCGAGCACCTGGCGGCGATTCAGGGAAAGATCGGTCTTGCGCATGGCAGGTCTCCAGTTCGGTGGGGAAACCGGAAACGTAAACAAAGCGCGCGCCGCTGAACAGCGGGCCGCCCCTTGGTTCGGGCGCCAATCAGTCGCGGGCGCGACTGCCACCCGGGTGCGCTTGAAAATGCGCCTGCAGCGCCGCCAGCGCATGGCGCACCTTGGCCGGCAGTTCGTCGCGCGTGGGTGTGACGGCGTACACCGGCACCGGCGAGAGCCGCCAGCCCGGCAGCACCGGCACGAGCCGTCCTTGTTCGATGGACTGGCGGGTGTCCTTGGCCACCGCAACATGGATGCCCCATCCCGCTTCGGCCATGGCCTGCAGCGCCACCACCTGGCTGGCCAGCACGCGGGCCTGCAGGCGCACCGTCTCGCTTTCGCCCTCGGGGCCGGTCATCTCCAGCACCTCGGCGCTGCCCTGGCGCGGCGGCAAACCCAGCCAGTCGTGCTGTGCCAGGTCGCGCGGGTGCTGCGGCCAGCCGCGCTCGGCCAGGTAGCGCGGGGCGGCACACAGTTGCCGTGGCAGTCCGCCGAGCGAACGAGCCACCAGGGTGGAGTCGGGCATCTGGCCCGCCCTCAGCGCCAGGTCCACGCGCGACTGCAGCAGGTCGATGGGCGTGTCGTCGAGCAGCAGGTGCAGCCGCAGGCGGGGATGTTGGCGCAGGGGTTCAAGGGCCACCGCCAGCAACTCACCAAAGCCGATGGGGGCGGCCAGCCGCAACTCGCCTTCGGGCTCGTCGCGCAGGCGCTCCAGGGCCATGCCGGCGCTGCGGGCCTGGGCCACCATGGCTGCACAGGCCGGGTAATACCGTTCGCCCGCCTCGGTGAGCGAGAGGCGGCGTGTGGAACGGTGCAGCAACACCAGCCCCAGCGCCTGTTCAAGCAGGCGCAGCTGCTGGCTCAGCGCCGAAGGCGTGCTGCCCAGGCGGCGAGCGGCGGCGCTGATGGAGCCGCTGTCCACGATCTCGGCGAACACGGCCATGCGCTTGAGCTGGTCTGTCCAGATCATTGCCTCGCTCATTTATTAGATTTTCTAAATAAAGATGGGCGATCTTGCCATCTACCGCCGATTTCGTGAAGTCATGACACTAGGTCTCATCGTCAATCTCGAAAGGACCTCACCATGAACATCGCCCTGATCGGTGGCACCGGCTTTGTCGGCAGCGCCGTGCTGACCGAACTGCTCTCCCGTGGCCATGCCGTCACCGCACTGGCCCGCCACCCGGAAAAACTGGCCGCCCAGGCCAGCCTGCGCGTGGTGAAGGCCGACGCGCAGAATGCCGCCGAAGTGGCTGCGGCGGTCGCCGGGCACGATGCGGTGGTCAGCGCCTACAACCCGGGCTGGGGCGAGGCGGACATCTATCGCCTGTTCGGTCAGGGCTACGACGGCATCCTGGCTGGCCTGAAGTAGTCCGGCTTGAAGCGCCTGCTGGCCGTGGGCGGCGCGGGCAGCCTGGAGGTGGCGCCGGGCCTGCAACTGGTGGACACGCCCGAATTCCCGGCGGAGTGGAAGCAGGGTGCGCTGGCCGCGCGCGATCTGCTCACGCGCCTGCGCGCCGAAACCGCGCTGGACTGGACCTTTCTCTCGCCGCCAATTGCGCTCGCACCGGGTGAGCGCACTGGCCGCTACCGCGTGGGTGGCGACCAGCTGCTCCCCGGCCAGGGCGCGCAACCGGCTGGTATTTCGGTGCAGGACCTGGCGATGGCCATCGTGGACGAGATCGAAAATCCCCGGCACCTCCGGGCCCGCTTCACGGTGGCGAACTGAGGCCCTCGCGCTGTGCCGCAAAGGCCACATACCAATCCAGGCAACCGGGGTTGGCCATGGCTTCGCGGTTGATCACCTTCTCCAGTGGCTGGCCGAGCAGCAGTTTCTTGATCGGCAGTTCCTGCTTCTTGCCCGAGAGCGTGCGCGGGATCTCGGCGACCTGGAACACGTCGCTGGGAACGAAGCGCGGCGAGAGTGCCGTGCGGATGCTGTCGGTGATGCGTCGCCGCGTGGCCTCGTCCAGCGCGTGGCCCTCGCGCAGCACCACGAAGAGCGGCATGTAGCTCTCGCGGCCCAGGTATTCGAGGTCCACCACCATGGAATCCATCACCTCGGGCAGCGATTCCACCGCGCTGTAGAGCTCGCTCGTGCCCATGCGCAGGCCATGGCGGTTGATGGTGGCGTCGGAGCGGCCATAGATGACGCAGGAGCCATCCGGGTGGATGCGCAGCCAGTCGCCGTGCCGCCAGACCGCGCCGGCACTTGCATCGAGATCACCGCCGCCGGGCCGGCGGCCCTGACCCGGCGGGTAGGTGTCGAAGTAGCTGCCGATCAGCCGGCGGTTGTCCACATCGCCCACGAAGTACAGCGGCATCGACGGGATGGGCTGCGCGCAAACCAGTTCACCCACTTCGTCGATGACCGGCTGGCCTTTCTCATTCCAGGCTTCGACCGCGCAGCCGAGCAGGCGGCACTGCATGCGACCGGGGGTCTGTGGGAGCTCGCGGTTGCCGCCGATGAAGGCGCCGGCGAAGTCGGTGCCGCCACTGATGTTGCACCACCAGATGTCTTCATCCCGTTGGTTTGGAATTCCAGCAGGTTGAGTCTGAGTCCCACTCCGTTCGGGCTCAGCCTGTCGAAGCGGCGCCCGGGTGAGCCCTTCGACAGGCTCAGGGCGAACGGATACAGGCTCAGGGCGAACGGGCGCGGGCTCAGGGTGAACGGGTGCGTCATCACGCAATTTCCGAAACTGCTCCGTGCCCCAGCGCTGCGAATCCTCCGACAGCGGTGAACCCGTGGTGCCGAGCGCGCGCACGGCCGAGAGGTCGCCGCAGGTGGACAGGTCCACGCCGGCCTTGAGGCAATTGGCGAAAAACGCCGCGCCCGCGCCGAAGAAGGTCACGCCTGTCTCGGCGGCAAAGCGCCAGAGCGTGGTCCAGTCCGGGCGGTCCTTGCTGCCGCCGGGGTTGCCATCGAAGATCACGCAGGTGGTGCCGTTGAGCAGGCCGCTGGTCTGCGCGTTCCACATCACCCAACCAGTAGAGCTGTACCAGTGGTAACGCTCGCCCCAGCTGTTGGGCGCGTAGCTGCAGCCGATGTCGTTGTGCAGGATCTTCAGCGCCAGCCCCACGATGAGGGTGCCGCCGTGGCCGTGCACGATCGGTTTGGGCAGGCCGGTGGTGCCGCTGGAGTAGACGATCCACAGCGGGTGGTCGAACGGCAGCCAAAGCGGCTCGAAGGCCCGCACCGTGGCGTCGTCGCGCGCGGTCGCCTGCTCAAAACTCGCGCAGGGAGCAACCCGTTGCAGTGCGTCGGCGCGGTCGGCATCGCCCTCGGCCAGGTTGGTTTGCAGCAGCACGTGGCGCACCGTGGGCAGCGCCGCACGCAGCTCGGCCACCACGCCGAGGCGGTCGAAATCCCGCCCGCCATAGGTGACACCGTCGCAGGCGATGAGCACCACCGGTTCGATCTGGCGGAAGCGGTCGAGCACGGCGTTCGTGCCCATGTCGGGTGCGCAGATGCTCCACACGCCACCGATGCTCACGGTGGCGAGGAAGGCCACCATCGCTTCTGGAATGTTGGGCAGGTACGCCGCGACACGATCACCCGGCTTGACGCCCTGGGCCTGCAGGTGCAGCGCCAGCGAGGCCACCTGGCGACGCAGCTCGGGCCAGCTGAGCTCGCCATGGCGACCCTTCTCGTTGCGGCTGACCACGGCCGCGAACCCGGCCGCGTGCGCGGGTTGCACATGGCGCATCACCTGCTGCGCATAGTTCACCTGCGCACCCGGGAACCAATCGGCACCCGGCATCACGTTCCTGGCCAGCACCGCCGTGTGCGGCGTGGGCGACTGCAGTTCGAAGTAGTCCCAGATGCTTTGCCAGAAGGCGTCGAGCTCGGTGGTGGACCACCGCCACAGCGCGTCGTAGCTGTCAAAACGCAGGCCTCGGTGTTCAGCGAGCCACTGTTGGTAGAGGCGAATTTGCGGCAGGTGCGGGGGGCGCGTTGTCTCGCTCATGGGTTGGCTCCTCTTGTTCGGTGTGTAGCCTAGCAGCGGGCCACCAGGAGCGGGTGGCCGGGGGCGACAAGCGGGCTTTGCGGGCAGAATGTGGCCAGCCGGCAAACGGCATCCATCCACAACGAGGAGGCACGACATGGGCATGTTCCACTGGGCGGAGAAACCGTCGAGCACGCTGGACCAGGGGGGCGTGATCGCGCCCGACGAGCGACTGCCCTGGCCACAGACCGCCGTGATGGGCGTGCAACACGTCATTGCCATGTTCGGTGCCACCGTGCTGGCGCCGCTGCTGATGGGGTTCGACCCCAACGTCGCCATCCTCATGAGCGGCATCGGCACGCTGATCTTCTTCGTCATCACCGGCGGCAAGGTGCCGAGCTACCTGGGTTCGAGCTTCGCCTTCATCGGCGTGGTGATCGCCGCCAGCGGCTACGCCGGGCCCGGGCTCAACGCCAACCTGGGCGTGGCGCTGGGCGGCATCATCGCCTGCGGTGCCATCTACGCGCTGATCGGCTTCATCGTGCACCTGACCAACGTGCGCCACACGCGCTCCACGCCCATCAAGGGCATGGAGGTCGAGGAGGTGGAGAACGACGTGGCCGTGCACTGGATCGAGCGGCTGATGCCGCCGGTGGTGACCGGCGCGGTGGTGGCCGTGATCGGCCTGAACCTGGCGGCCATCCCGATCAAGAACATGGCGCCCACCGGCTTCGATGCCTGGATGCAGGCCGTGACCTTCGTCAGCGTGGGCCTGGTGGCCGTGTACACGCGCGGCATGACGCAGCGCCTGCTGATTCTGGTGGGCCTGATCGTGGCCAGCCTGGTCTACGCCGTGCTCACCAACGGCATGGGCCTGGGCAAGCCGATCGACCTCTCGGCGCTGGCGGCCGCGCCGCTGTTTGGCATGCCGAAGTTTGCCGCGCCGGTGTTCGAGGCGCAGGCCATGCTGCTGATTGCTCCGGTGGCGCTGATCCTGGTGGCGGAAAACCTGGGTCACATCAAGGCCGTGAGTGCCATGACCGGGCGCGACCTGAACCCCTACCTGGGCAAGGCGTTCATCGGCGACGGCGTGGCCACCATGGTCAGCGGCGCCTCGGGCGGCACGGGCGTGACCACCTACGCGGAAAACATCGGCGTGATGGCCGCCACCAAGATTTATTCCACCGCCATGTTCGTGGTGGCCGCGTGCATCGCCGTGCTGCTGGGTTTCAGCCCCAAGTTCGGCGCGTTGATCCAGGCGATTCCGCTGGCGGTGATGGGTGGTGTGTCCATCGTCGTCTTCGGCCTGATCGCCATTGCGGGCGCGCGCATCTGGGTGGAGAACCGGGTGGACTTCTCCGACAACAAGAACCTGCTGGTGGCAGCCATCACGCTGATCCTGGGCACCGGCGACTACACGCTGAAGTTCGGCGGCTTCGCGCTCGGCGGCATCGGCACCGCGACCTTCGGCGCGATCATTCTTTACGGGTTGCTGAACCGCGGACAGGCCGCGCAGACCAGCACCATCCACTGAGTTTGAGTGCGCGAGGCCGCGTGGCAAGACGCGGCTTCCGCCCCATCACCCTCATCACCGGCGTGGCCGCTGAGGCGGTGCCTCGCCCTTGTCGGGCCTGGGCGGCTCGCTCACCGCACCGCCGATCTTGGCGCCGATGACGGTGCCGATGCCGGGCAACACCGCCGTGCCCACCGCGGCGCCGGCCACGGCGCCCCAGGCCAGGTTGAACGTCGGCTGGCCGGTGGGTCCATGCGCCGAGAAGGGCACATCGACGATGCCGCCGCCGATTTCGAGCTCGCCCTGTGCGTCGATCTGCCCGCGGTACAGCGTGGCCTGTCCGGTGGCGGCGTAATGGCCCGCCACCGCCTTCACGTCGGTGAACACGGTCTTCAGGCCGTGCTCGGTGTTCTGCGTGTCCATCACGCCGGAGAGGCTGTCCAGCGGCGTCTCGCCGGCGCGGTCCTCACCGAGCGATTTGATGGCCTGGTCGAGGTTGAAGCGCAGGATGCTGGCGCGTTCCACCGTGAGCACGCTGCGCGAGTGCAGCGAGCGGAACAGCTCGGTCGCTGTGTTGCCCTCAGCCTGCAGCTGGGTCTCGCCCGACGCAAGGCCGCCGATGGGCGAGCGGCGGTGAAAGGTGTCGAGCAGCGCCTGCAGGTCCACACCGCGCGGCGCCAGTTCACCGACAAGCGCCATGCGACCTTTGGCCGACTGGGTCAGCCGCGCCTGGCCCTGCGCGGAGCCACCGGCCGCCTGCAGGCGCAGCCGGTAGAGGTGCGCGCCGGTGTCGGTGGTGCCGTCGCGCGTGGCCTCCAGCGAGGCGGGCGGTCTCGCGTCGGGCCGCCGCAACGCCAGGCGCTGCGGCAGGCGGTCGTTGTCGAAACGGATCTCGCCTTCGTACACCACGGGGATGCCGTTGTAGGCGATGTAGGTCGAGTCGGTGAATTCCACGGCGCGCACCAGCACCGCGCCCTCCCCGCCTTGCGCCTTGCCGCGGTAAGCGGCCAGTGCATTGCGCGGCACCAACGCACCCTCCACCAGCAGGCGGCTGATGACGAGCCGCTTCTGCAGCAAGGGCATGAGCTCCGGGTAGATGGCGACGCGCCGGACACGGATCGCCTCGGGTTGCTGCAAGGTGCTTGCGTCAAGCAGCTCGATCATTGGCAGGCCCATCACGCGCCAGCGCACGCTGCCCACCACAAGCTTCTGGCCCATGCGCTCCTCGAACTCTGCCTCCAGACGACGCGCAAGCTGCTCGTCCGATGGCACGATCGCCACCAGCGCCAGCCACGCGGCAGCCAGCAGCGCCACGAGGGCGGCTGCGGCAATGGCCCAGCGGCGTGCTGCATGTGTCATGAATGGGGACTGCTCCGCACGCATGGTGCGCCCGCGGTGCGCTGCCGTCTGTAGGCGTTTGCCGCATCTGCGCCCCCACACCGGGCGCGTGTAGATCGGATATTTCCTATAGTCGAACCCTCATCACAGGAGCCTGACCTTGTCCATCTGGAAAAAACCCATCTCCATCGCAGAGCTCACCGCCATCCACAAGGACACCGCGGTGCAGCAACTTGGCATTGAATTCCTGGAGGTCGGCGATGACTTCATCCGGGCCCGCGTGCCGGTGGACACGCGCACCAAACAGCCCTACGGCCTGCTGCACGGCGGCGTGAGCGTGGTGCTGGCCGAAACCCTGGGCTCGTGCGGCGCGGCCTACAGCTGCCCCGAAGGCCACCGCGCGGTGGGGCTGGACATCAACGCCAACCATTTGAAAGGCGCCACCAGCGGCTGGGTGACCGGTGTCACGCGGCCGGTGCACATCGGGCGCACCACCCAGGTCTGGCAGATCGACCTGACCAACGACGCGGGCGAGCTGACCTGCGTTTCACGCATCACGATGGCGGTGCTGGCGCCCCGCTGATCAGCACATCCTTCGTCGACCTAGCGCGGAGCTGCCCCACGATGCGCAGCAGATTCATGGCCACCGCCGCCAGTGCACACACCAGGTGGTTGGTGGCGAACTTGCCCGAGGGCAGGCGGTTCAAGTCCATGTCGGTCTTGAATTCCGCATGGGACTGCTCATGGGTGGCATGGTCGCGGTACAGCGAGATGACCTCTTCATTGCCCGTCAGCAGGGCCAGGTAGCGCTTGCGGACTCAGTGAGCAGGACTGGGCGGTCCCGCAGACGGGGACCGCGCCCCTCCCGGCGCTTGATCACTCGCAGCGGCGGCGAGTATGGCACTGTAGTGAGGTGCCGAACCCGAAGGCGGTCGCAGGCCAGAAAGAAGGGGATGGAGACGACGCAAGAATTCCGGAACGCCCCCGGCATTCTCGGGCCTGTGAATCCGATCGGCCGCAACGCCGAGTTGCTCCTGGGCCCTAACCACCGCCCGCGTGACGTCTTCATGCGAGGGTGTATGGCGCAAATCAAGACCCCGCCCAACAATGCTCTCTGTCAATTGAGCCACCACACGGGCATTTATTTGATCGCTGGCTGCCCTAACCGCGTGACTTAACCGAAGAAAATCCCCCTCGTTCACTCCTGGACGTACGCCATCCATGTCTGGAGTCAGCCTATCGAGTGGATCCCCCAATCCCCTGGCGGCACGGGCAAGCGCCTGGCTGGGCACAAATGGCGGCTGTTCTAGTTGCAAGGCGCGGTTTACGTCTGCCCCGACAGGCAAAAACAATGCGTCGGCTTGGCGCATGACTGCTCGAGTCCAAATATCTCGCACTCCGGGAGCCCCAGTGAGGGTTTCAGCAACAAGTTGCGGCTCGTCGCCATTGAGAATTCGACCCGTTTTAGCTGCAAGGCCATGAACAAAAGCTGGATGGTCCGGCAATCTGCAAGCACCGACAACCATCGCACCGAACGGCACAGATGCTTCCCTCGGAAGTGCCCCCCACAAGCGCCCACCACCCGCTGCAGCTGCAACTCTGTTGAAATATTCGGTTTGGACGCCAGCCCCGACCATGGGCGGGTCGCCTTCTGGTACCGCACGATTCACGGTTGCAATCCGCTCAGCGACGCTGCTGGCAATGTACTGTGCGGCGGTTGCCTGGCGTGCCGCTGCTGCTGCAGCAGGTAAATCGCCGTGGGCCAATTGCACAGCCATAGGAACATTATTGAGTGCGAGAAAAGCGTGGTAAGCCGGGTTGTTTCCACACGCTAGCGCCTGTGATGGATCAACAGTGTCAAGTATCTTTCTCAACGCAGCTGGATTCCTTTGCAACTCCAGCACTGCGGCGGCGCCACCCCCTGCGCGGCTCCACTCGCTCATGGCACTTCTGGACGGCGCCGGGTCGTCGCCTTGGCGAATAGCAGAATAAGAATTCAATGCCCGGGCGAGGTTTTGGGCGCCTGAATGAGTTTCCAGTTCGGTCCAGACCTGAGGCTGGTGTTGATCGACTTGTCCTGCAAATGCCAACACTCTTGCGCTGGCCGAAGCCAGGCCAACGGTCTCGCCTTCAGCTGGAGGGCGGCTGTCAAACGCACCACGGTCCCAACCTGCATCCCACCGAATCGGGTGCCCTGCATCAGCTGCCAAGCGTCGAACGGCTCCAATGCTCGAAGCTGCTTGCAAAGTGGGTTGTTGCACATATTCCGATGCCACGGCTGCGCACGCTTGAGGGGTGAGCAAGTCCCTGGCAGCGGCCGCGCACTCCCCTGGGTCTGTGATCAACGTCGCAGCATTTGCAGCGTTGCCAATGGCCCAAGCACCCCCAGAACCAGCCACGGCTGCGCACGCTCGATGGGTGAGCAAGTCCCTGGCAGCGGCGTTGCGCACCCCTGGGTCTGTGATCCACGGCACAGCACCTGCAGCATGGCCAATCGCCGTGACATCCCCAGAACCAGCCACGACTTCGCACGCTCGGTGGGTGAGCAAGCCCCTGGCTGCGGCAGCGCGCACCCCTGGGTCTGTGATCCGCGGCACAGCACCTGCAGCCTGGCCAATGGCCAGGGCATGGCCAGTACCAGCCACAACTTCGCACGCTTGAGGGGTGAGCAAGCCCCTGGCTGCGGCGGCGCGCACCCCTGGGTCTGTGATCCACGGCACAGCATTTGCAGCCCGGCCGATGGCCGTGGCATCCCCAGAACCAGCCACGGTTGCGCACGCGTCATCGGTGAGCACGCCCGCAAGAGCAGCGTCGCGCACCCCTGGGTCTGTGATCCACGTCGCAGCATTTGCAGCCCGGCCAATGGCCGTGGCATTGCCAGAACCAGCCACGGCTGCGCACGCTCGTGGGGTGAGCACGTCCGCAAGAGCAGCCTCGCGCACCCCTGGGTCTGTGATCCACGTCGCAGCATTTGCAGCCCGGCCAATGGCCGTGGCATTGCCAGAACCAGCCACGGCTGCGCACGCTGGATCGGTGAGCAAGCCCGTAACAGCGGCAGCGCACGCATCTGGGTCTGAGATCCACGTCGCAGCATTCACTGCCTGGCCAATGGCCGTGACATCGCCAGAATCAGCCACGGCTGCGCAGGCTCGAAGGGTGAGCACGCCCGCAAGAGCAGCGGCGCGCGCCGCTGGGTCTGTGATCGACCACGCCGCCCTTAGAGCGGTGTCGAATGCCGAGACTTCCGTGCTACTTGGCATGATTCAAGACTCACTTTGGCGGTGCTCGCTCCGCGCTGATCAACGCCGCTCGCAACGCCCCTGCGACGTGGCGGCGCCACGAAAGTCGCTGGTCCAGACCTGCGTGGCGGTGTCGATCTGGATGCGCTCGTTGTCGGTGGAGGTGAGGATCACCGTGTCGCGCACGTTGAAGGTGTAGACCGGCACGCCGTCGATCTGCACCGAGCGCACACGCTGCTGGTCGTAGTCAATGGTGACGAGGCGTGTCCAGGTGGTGCGAGCAGGCAGGTAGACCGCTTCGCAGCTCAGGGCCACGGTCTTCTGCTGCTGGCTCTTGGGCGGCTTGCCGCCTTGCGCGCAAGCCAGGCCCGTGGCCAAGAGCAAGAGGCCACCCACCCATGCAGGCCGCCTCATGGCGCCTCGGCCCTGGCCATGCGCTCGCTCTTCCAGTAGACGTCGTCACCGCCGTTCATGCGGTTCAGCACCCGCGCCAGCACGAACATCAGGTCGGACAGGCGATTGAGGTACTGGCGCGGCGTCTCCTTGAGCGCCTCTTCGCTGCCCAGGGCCACCACCGCGCGCTCGGCGCGGCGCGCCACCGTGCGGCACACGTGAGCCAGGCTGGCCGCGCGAGTGCCGGCGGGCAGGATGAATTCCTGCAGACGGGGCAACTGCCCGTTGTAGGTTTCCAGCGCCTCGTCGAGCGCGATCACGGCCTGCGGCTTGAGCAATTCGAAGCCGGGGATGGACAGCTCGCCGCCAAGGTTGAAGAGCTGGTGCTGGATCTCCACCAGCAGGGCGCGCACGTCGTCGCCCATGTCTTCGCAGAGCAGCACGCCGATGTGGGAGTTGAGTTCGTCCACGTCGCCCATGGCATGCACGCGCAGGCTGTTCTTGGAAACGCGGGTGTTGTCGCCGAGGCCGGTGGTGCCGGCGTCGCCGGTGCGGGTGGCGATCTGGGTGAGTCGGTTGCCCATGGAAGTCCTGGTGAAGGGGAATGCAGACGCCGATTGTGCGACAAGGGCCATGTCCTCTCGCCGAGTAACAACACGCAGGGAAATGTGAATGTCGCTGATGGGATGTCACCCAGGCAACGGCGGGCAAAAGCGCTGGCCTGCGCAGGCGATTCCGGCGCTAATGGGCGCCTGTTCACTTCAAGGAGATCACCGATGTCCCGATCCCGCCAGCGAATTGCCGACTTCGAGGCCCGCAGCGTGCAGCTGATCGCCGCCTGCACATTGGGGCTGGCCGGAGTGGCCAGCCTGCCCAACGCCACGCTCTCTCGCATCACGGGACAGGCTTCCACGCACACCACGGCGCCCTCCAAAACCAGCTTCAACGAGGCGCCGCGCCTGCTGCCGCGCAGACCGCGTACCTGAGTCCCATTGGGCACAGGGGCTGGCCGCACAAGCGCGGCAGCAAGGCTTAAACTGGCCGGCCGACCTCACCAGCGACCGACCGGAGACCTGCCGCCATGAACGCCCCCACCGCCCACGCCCACCTGGTGCCCGATGTCCACCAGCGTGCCATTCCCGCCGGGTTCATCGAGGCCTTGCAGACCCGATTTGGCGCGCAGTGCTCCACCGCCCTGGTGGTGCGCGAACAGCATGGCCGGGACGAGTCGGTCTACCAGGTGCCACCACCGGCGGCCGTGGTGTTCGCACAGAGCACGAAGGACGTGGCCGATGCGGTGAAGATCGCCGCGCAGCACCGCATGCCAGTCATCCCGTTTGGCGTGGGCTCTTCGCTCGAAGGCCACCTGCTCGCGGTGGAAGGTGGCATCAGCATCGACGTGAGCCGCATGAACGGCGTGCTCGCGATCAACGCCGAGGACCTCACCGTGACGGTGCAACCCGGCGTGACGCGCAAAGCGGTAAACGAAGCCGTGAAGAGTGAAGGCCTGTTCTTTCCGATCGACCCCGGGGCCGACGCGTCCATTGGCGGCATGTCGGCCACGCGCGCCTCGGGCACGAACGCGGTGCGCTACGGCACCATGCGAGAGAACGTGTTGGCGCTGGAAGTGGTCACAGCCACCGGCGAGGTGATCCGCACCGGCACACGCGCGAAAAAGAGCAGTGCCGGCTACGACCTCACGCGCCTCCTGGTGGGCAGCGAAGGAACGCTGGGCGTGATCACCGAGATCACGCTCAAGCTCTACCCGCTGCCCGAAGCCATCTCTGCCGCCACCTGTTCATTCCCCAGCATCGAGGCCGCCGTGCGCACCGTGATCCAGGTGATCCAGCTGGGTGTGCCGATTGCGCGCTGCGAGCTCATCGACCACAACACCGTGCGCATGGTCAACACGCACAGCAAGCTCGGCCTGCGCGAAGAGAACATGCTGCTCATGGAATTCCACGGCTCGCCCGCGAGCGTGAAGGAACAGGCCGAGACGGTTCAGGAGATCGCCGCGGAGTTCGGCGGCAACGCCTTCGAATGGGCCACCACGCCCGAAGAGCGCACGCGCCTGTGGACCGCTCGGCACAACGCCTACTTCGCCGCCATCCAGAGCAAGCCCGGCTGCCGCGCCATCTCCACCGACACCTGCGTACCCATCAGCCGCCTGGCCGATTGCCTGCTCGATTCCGTGAGCGAAGCCGACGCCGCCGGCCTGCCCTATTTTCTCGTCGGCCACGTGGGCGACGGCAACTTCCACTTCGGCTACCTGATCGACCCCGACAAGCCCGAAGAACACACGCTGGCCGAAGAGCTCAACCACAAGCTGGTGGCGCGCGCGCTCAGCCTGGAGGGCACCTGCACCGGCGAGCACGGCGTGGGCCTGCACAAGCGGGATTTCCTGCTCACCGAAGCCGGCAGCGGTGCGGTGGACATGATGCGCACCATCAAACGCGCGCTCGACCCGCAGAACATCATGAACCCCGGGAAGATCTTTTCAATGTGAGCCTCTGAGGCGGTCGATCAGGCCATTGAGTTCGTCGAGCGAGCCGAACTGGATGGCGATTTCGCCCATTTCCTCGAAGCGCCCATGGCGCTTCACGCGCTTCTTCACCCGCACCTCGACCTCGGCGGTCAGCAGGTCGGCCAGTTCTTCTTCCACCCGGCGGATGTCACGCGACTTCTCCTTCTTGAGCTTCTGAGGCGCCAACGCGAATTCGGCGCCGAGCTTTTTCACCAGGCTTTCGGCCTCGCGCACCGACATTTTTTTCGCCGCGATCTGGTTGCCAGCCGTGATCTGGCTGGCCTTGTCCAGCGCCAGGAGCGCACGCGCGTGGCCCATGTCGAGGTCGCCCGCCATCAGCATGGTCTGCACCGGTTCGGCCAGCTGCAACAGGCGCAGCAGGTTGCTCGCGGCGCTGCGCGAGCGACCCACGGCCTGCGCCGCCTGTTCGTGAGTGAGCCCAAACTCTTTCACCAACCGTTGTAGGCCGTGGGCTTCTTCCAAAGGGTTTAGGTTCTCGCGCTGGATATTCTCGATCAGCGACATGGCCGCAGCGGCTTCGTTGGGCACGTCGCGGACCAGCACCGGCACACTGTCCAGGCCCGCCAGCTTCGATGCGCGAAAGCGGCGCTCGCCAGCGATGATCTCGTACTTGCCGGCGCTGGGGCCATCGGCCAGCTGGCGAACCAGGATGGGCTGCATCACGCCCTGGGCCTTGATGCTTTCGGCCAGTTCGTAGAGCGCGCCTTCGTCCATGCGGGTGCGCGGCTGGTACATGCCGGGCACGAGCTGATCCAGCCTGAGACTCGATGGCAGGCCCTCACCCGCGCCAGAGGCGGAGGCTGCACCTTCCACCACTTTGGGGCCCAGCAGGGCTTCGAGTCCGCGGCCGAGGCCCTTGGGTTTTTTGGTGACCATGGGTCGTCCTGTTTCGGGGTTCAGAGGTTCATGAGTTCGACCAGCACCGCGTGGCCTTGCGGCCAGTCGCCAAGGCCGGATTCGGCATTGATGTGGCCGGCGCTGCCGAGGTCCACAAATCGCGAGCCCCAGGCGGAGGCCAAGGCCTGTGCGCGCTCGAAGCTGCAATACGGGTCGTTGCGGCTGCCCACCAGCACGCTGGGAAAAGGCAGGCGCTGCATGGCAACGGGCGACCAGCTCGGCAGCACCGGGCGCATTTCCTCGCGCTCGGCGTCACCCGGCGCCACCAGCAGAGCGGCTTTCACCCGGCCAGTGTTCTTGGAGTGCGAAGCCCAGGCCGCAGTGAGCAGGCAGCCCAGGCTGTGGGCCACCAGCACCGCCGGCTCGTCACAGCCCAGCAGCACGTCTTCGAGGCGGGCGGACCAGTCACCGCGCTTCGGATTCATCCAGTCGTGCTGGTCCACCCGACGGTAGCCATGGGTCGTTTCCCAGCGGCTTTGCCAGTGCGCGGGGCCGCTGTTCTGCCAGCCGGGAAGAATGAGGACGTTGTCTGGTTTCACGTGAAACAGGTTCGCTTCAAAGCTTCTGAATGCGCTCGACCATTTCCTGCGCGAAGGCCACAAAAGCCTGGCTTCCGCGCGCGGAGGGATCGAACACCACGCCCGGAAGGCCGTAGCTGGGTGCCTCAGCCAGGCGGACATTGCGCGGAATGACGGTGTCGAACACCTTGTCGCCGAAATGCGATTTGAGCTGTTCGCTCACCTGCTGCTGCAGGGTGATGCGGGGATCGAACATGACCCGCAGCAGGCCGATGATGGCGAGATCGGGGTTGAGGTTGGCATGCACTTGCTTGATGGTGTTGACCAGGTCGGTCAGCCCCTCGAGCGCGAAATACTCGCATTGCATGGGCACGATCACGCCATGCGCCGCGCACAGGCCATTGAGCGTGAGCATGCTCAGGGACGGCGGGCAGTCGATCAGGATGAAATCGAACTGGTCCGCCACATCCGCCAGGGCCGACTTCAGGCGCTTTTCACGCCGCTCCACCTCCACCAGCTCGACCTCGGCACCCGCCAGTTCGCGGTTGGCGCCGAGCACGTGGTAGCCGCACTTGTCCGAAAACACGGCCGCCTCATGGATGGAAGCCGATTCCAGCAGCACGTCGTAGACCGACAGCGCCATGCTGCGCTTGTCGACGCCCGAGCCCATGGTGGCATTGCCCTGCGGATCCAGATCGACCATCAGAACCCGCTGACCCACCTTGGCCAGGCCGGCGGCGAGGTTGACGGTGGTGGTGGTTTTTCCAACCCCGCCCTTTTGATTTGCCACGCAGAAAATCTTGGCCATCGCTTACTTTGAAATGGCCAGCTTGATGCCAAAACCAATCAGAAAGACGCCCGCCAGTTTCTCCAGCGCCCGGCCGATCTTTGGGTTGGCGCGCATGCGCTCGGCCAGGAAATGCGTGAGCAGCACGGCAGTGAGGCCATACAGAAAGGTGAGCACGGCCACGGTGGCGGCCATGGCGCCGAAGGTGGCCAGGCCCTGGTGGCGGGCGGGGTCCACGAACAGTGGGAAAAAGGCCATGTAGAACACGATGGCCTTGGGATTGAGCAGCGTGATGAGCGCCGCCTGCTGGAAATACTGGCGGGGGCGGATGTTGAGCACCGGCGCATCGCCGGGCCTGGCGGTCAACATTTTCCAGCCCAGCCAGGCCAGGTAGGCCGCGCCCAGCCACTGTACGGCGCTGAAGGCGGCGGGATAGGCCGTCAGCAAGGCGGCCACGCCCGCCACGGCCAGCCACATCAGCACCTGGTCGCCCGCGATCACGCCCAAAGTGGCCGCCAGGCCGCCACGCACGCCGCCTTTGCTGGTGGAGGTGATCAGCGCCAGGTTGCCCGGCCCGGGAATGAGCAAAAACACGATGATGGCCGCGACGAACGCGCCGTAATCCGCAATGCCGAACATGAAAGACCCCTGGAAAGTGGAGGGTCGAGTTTACGTGAACGGTCTTGCCCGACAGTGGCGCATTCTGCGCCTGTGCCGCTCAGGCCACAGAAGGCGGGCCGGGGCGCATCCAGACGATGCAGCGTTCGGCAGCGAGGCCGGGAACCTGAAGCGGTTCCACGTGAAACACGTCCACTGCACCACCCTCTGTCGAAAGGGTTGCGAGCTCGTCGCCCGGGTGTTTTCCCTTCATGGCCATCCAGATGCCCCCCTGCCCCAGCGCCTCGCGTGACCAACGGGTGAAGTCCAGCAGCGAGGCAAAGGCCCGCGCCGCCACCACGTCGTAGGCCGGCCCGGACAAGGCGTTGAGCGTTTCCACCCGCGCGTGCAGGCCGTGCAGATTGGGCAGCCTGAGGGTAGCCGCGGCCTGCTGGATGAACGCCGCCTTTTTGGCGACGGTGTCCACGCAAGTCACGTCGATCTGCGGGCAGGCGATGGCGATCACCACCCCGGGCAATCCGCCGCCAGAGCCTACATCGAGCAGTTTGACCGGGCGATTCCCGACCTGGGTCAACAGCGGCCCGACCACGGCCAGGCTGTCGAGCAGGTGGTGCGTCATCATCTCGGCGGGGTCCCGCACGGCCGTGAGGTTGTAGACCTTGTTCCATTTCTGAAGCAGGCCCAGAAATTCCAGCAACAGGTCGATCTGGCGGGCATCGAGGTCGAGTCGAAGCGTCTGCAGCCCGGCCTGCAGGGTGGCTCGCAATCCACTCATGCGGACAAATCGGCGGCCGCCGTCAGCGTGGCAAAGCCCTTGAAGCCACCCTTCTTCAGGTGGATGAGCAACAGAGAAATGCTCGCGGGCGTGATGCCCGAGATGCGCGAGGCCTGACCCAGGGTTTCCGGGCGGTGTCTGGCCAGTTTCTGCCGCGCCTCGAAAGACAAGGCGGTGACCTGCAAATAGTCCAGGTCGGCAGGCAGCTTCAGCCCCTCATAGTGGGCCGCACGCTCCACTTCGTTTTTCTGGCGGTCGATGTACCCCGCGTATTTGGCGGCGATCTCGACCTGTTCCACCACCGGCTCCAGCAGCTCGGCCAGTGTTTCACGTGAAACCTCGGACGATGCGTACCTGCCACCGTCCATGCCGACCAGATCGCCATGACTCACGCCAGGGCGTCGCAGCAAGTCGAACAGGTTGTGCTCGTGCTCAATGGCCTTGCCCAGCACCCGCTCGCTCTCGGCCGCCGGCAGATTGCGCGGGTTCACCCATGTGGCTTTCAGACGCTCGGTTTCACGTGAAACCGCGTCGCGCTTGCGGCAGAAGGTATTCCACTGGGCGTCCCCCACCAGCCCCAGGCGCCGCCCGGCTTCGGTCAGGCGCATATCGGCATTGTCTTCGCGCAGTTGCAGACGGAACTCGGCTCGGCTGGTGAACATGCGGTAGGGCTCCGTCACGCCCTGGGTCACGAGATCGTCCACCAGCACGCCGAGGTAGGCTTCGTCGCGGCGCGGCAGCCAGGCACCCTCCCCCCGGCACTGCAGCGCGGCGTTGATGCCCGCGAACAGGCCCTGCGCCGCCGCCTCCTCGTAGCCCGTGGTGCCGTTGATCTGCCCCGCAAAGAACAGACCGGCGATCTGCCTTGTCTCAAAGCTGTTCTTGAGCGAGCGCGGGTCGAAATAGTCGTATTCGATCGCATAACCTGGGCGCAGGATGTGGGCGTTCTCCAGCCCCGCCATGCTGCGCACCAACTGGTACTGGATATCAAATGGCAGGCTGGTCGAGATGCCGTTCGGATAGACCTCGTTGGTGGTCAGGCCCTCGGGTTCCAGGAAGATCTGGTGGCTGTCCTTGTCGGCAAATCGGTTGATCTTGTCTTCCACGCTCGGGCAATAGCGCGGGCCCACGCCCTCGATCTTGCCGGTGAACATGGGGCTGCGGTCGAAGCCGGAGCGGATGATGTCGTGCGTGCGCTCGTTGGTGTGCGTGATCCAGCAAGGCACCTGGCGCGGGTGCATCGCGGTGCTGCCCATGAAGCTGAACACCGGCACCGGCTGGTCTGCATTCATGCCCCCGGGCACACCGTCGCCGGGCTGTTCGGTGCATTTCGAGTAGTCGATGCTGCGGCCATCCAGGCGCGGCGGGGTGCCGGTTTTCAGGCGACCCTGAGGCAGTTTCAGCTCCTTCAGGCGCGCCGAAAGCGACACCGCCGGCGGGTCGCCCGCCCGGCCTGCCGCGTAGTTGTTCAGGCCCACATGGATCTTGCCATCCAGGAATGTGCCCGCCGTCAGCACCACCGTGCGACCACGGAAGCGTATGCCCACTTGCGTCACAGCCCCCGTCACACGGTCACCCTCGACCATCAGGTCGTCCACCGCTTGCTGGAAAAGCCACAGGTTCGGCTGGTTTTCCAGGGTGCGCCGAATCGCCGACTTGTAGAGCACACGGTCGGCCTGGGCGCGTGTGGCACGCACCGCCGGACCCTTGGAGCTGTTGAGGATGCGGAACTGGATGCCGCCCTCGTCGGTGGCCAGCGCCATGGCACCGCCGAGCGCGTCCACCTCTTTCACCAGGTGTCCCTTGCCGATGCCGCCGATCGAGGGGTTGCAGCTCATCTGGCCCAGCGTCTCGATGTTGTGCGTGAGCAGCAGCGTGGCGCAGCCCATGCGCGCGGCAGCCAGCGCGGCTTCGGTACCGGCGTGGCCACCGCCGACGACGATGACATCGAATTCCTGGGGGTACAACATGGTGCAGATCGCTTCGGAGAGGCACCGTGCGGACGGTGCCGGGACAACCCGCGATTCTCCCACCAACAGGGCGAGCGCGCCGGCTGATCCAGATCAAACACAGGTTGGCCCATGAGGCGCGTAATGGAGACGCGCCGAGCCGGCGCCCGTGTCACCCGACTGGAGAAACTCATGACCAAGAACGTAGGCGGCATCGACCGCACCCTGCGCATCCTCATCGGCCTGGCGCTCATTGCCGCGGCCGCCACCGGCACGGTGGGCCTGTGGGGTTACATCGGTGTGGTGCCGCTGCTCACCGGCCTGATCGGCTGGTGTCCGCCCTACGCCATGCTGGGCTTCAACACCTGCTCGATGAAGAAACCCTGATCCGGCGTCGCTGTCGATACAGCGACAACCCGAGGCCGTGTGGACGGCATACAGTGCGTGACAGGCCGCGCCGTCGATGCGGCCCAGGAGACACGCCATGCACATCCCTTCCCTCAAAGAACTCGTGAGCGCCGAAGAATGGGCGCTGCGCTGTGACCTTGCCGCGTGCTACCGCCTGGTGGCCGCCTACGGCTGGAGCGATCTGGTGTTCACCCACATCAGCGCCAAACTGCCCGAGAGCGTGACCGGTGGCGAGCACCATTTCCTGATCAACCCCTACGGGCTGATGTTCGACGAGATCACGGCGAGCAGCCTGGTCAAGGTCGACATGGCGTGCAACAAGCTGCACGAGTCACCCTTCCCGGTCAACCCGGCCGGCTTCGTGATCCACAGCGCGGTGCATGAGGCGCGGCCCGAGGCGGGCTGCGTGCTGCACACGCACACCCGCGCGGGCGTGGGCGTGAGCGCCCAGAAGGCCGGCATCCTGCCCATCAGCCAGCAGAGCACCTTTGTGCTGCACTCGCTCGCGTACCACGACTACGAAGGCGTGGCGCTGCGGCCCGAAGAAAAGGTGCGCCTGCAAGCCGACCTGGGCAACGCCAACTACCTCGTGCTGCGCAACCACGGCATGCTCACCGTGGGCCGCACCATCGCCGACGCCTTCCTGCACATGTACACGCTGGAGAACACCTGCCGCATCCAGATCGACGCGCAGGCCGGCGGCGGCGAACTCACCCAGGTGGACCCGTCCATCCTCGCCGGCATGGCCGACGTGATGCGCATCGCCACCGCCGGCCAGGGCGCCCAGCTGGCGTGGCCGGCGCTGCTGCGCAAGGCCGAACGGCTCGATCCGGGCTACCGGAGCTGAGCAGCCAGCGTTTCGGCCAGCGAGGCAGACCGCTCAGGGGGACGACACAGGCGCCACGAAAGCGGCCATGCCCTCGAGCACGGTGCGCAGGCGCACGAGCTCGCGCGAACCGTCCAGCCGCTTCGACCATGCGGCAATGCGCGAGACGCGTTGCAGGCGCGGCAGCAGGTGGATCACGAACGCTCGCAGTGCATGCCCACCCGGCCCCGATTCGTCGTAGGCCTGCAGCACCGCTCGCACCGCGCCCGGCCCCAGCGGCTGCAGGTAGCGCGCCAGCGACAGCAGCAGCTGGAGCATGTCATACACCTGCACGGTCTCCAGCGCCATGCCGGGTTGCAGACGCTCTTCGAAATCCAGCCGGGCAAATCGCTCGCCGTCCCAGGTGATGTTGCGAATCTGGGCGCCGCCGTGCCAATGACCGCGAGCGTGAAAGGCCGCCAGGTCGGTGCTGGCCGCGCACATCAACGCCAGCCATTCGGTTTCCGGCAGGCGGTGCAACTGGTGGTCCAGCGTGTCGCCCACGTCGCCGGTGGTCAGCGACTGACCGTTGAAGGCCAGCACCGGTGGCACGTGTTCACCGGCGGCAGCCAGGGCCCGCAGGCGTTCGTGCTCATAGGCCAGAAGGGCCACGCCGTCGGTCTGGCGCACCGCATGCCATGGCACCGGCACGCCGACGAAATGGGCGAACAACCAGATGCTCATCGACTTGCGCAGGCTGCGCAGCGGTCGATCGGCGGTCTTGGTCCAGGTCTTGAGGGCGGAGTTGGGCGGGTTCAACGGGGCCGATTATCCAGCGTTGGCGTACCGGTCCATTTCCCAGTCGCTGATCTGCTGGCTCCAGGCGTCCCACTCGGTGCGCTTGATCTGCAGAAACTGGCCGCAGAAGCCTTCACCCACCGCCTCGCGCAGGCCGGTGTTCTGCTCCAGCGCATCGAGGGCGGCATGCAGGTCGCGCGGCAGGCGTTCAGGCATCGGCAAGCCGCCCGCGTGGCGTTCATACAGGTCGTCCTCGCAGGGCGCCGGCATCGGCATCGCCTGGTCGATACCTGCCAGGCCAGCAGCCAGCGTGGCGGCCAGCGCGGCATAAACGTTGCACGAGGGATCGGGCAGGCGCCATTCCAGACGGCCGGCCACGGTGCGCACAAGGCAGGTGCGGTTGTTGTCGCCCACCGCCTTCCACACCGGCGACCAGGTGGTGCCCGAGGCGCTCGCGCTCGCGGCCAGGCGCCGGTAGCTGTTCACCGTGGGTGCGCACAGCGCGGTCAGCGCGTCGGCGTGGTGCAGCAGGCCGGCGGCAAACCGCTGGCCGGTCTCGCTCAGGCCCAGCGTGCCGGCGGGATCGGCCATCACGGCATGGCCTTTCTCATCGGCCAGGCTCAGGTGGAAATGCAGCCCACTCCCTGGCGCGTGCGCCAGCGGCTTGGGCATGGTGGAGAACACCAGGCCATGCTGATGGGCCACCGCCTGCGTGGCCAGCTTGAAGAGCTGGTAGCGGTCGGCAGCAGCCAGGGCGTCGTCGTGCCGGTAATTGATCTCGTACTGGCCACACGCGTCCTCGTGGTCCATCTGCTGGAGCTCGAAGCCCAGCGCATCCAGCGTCTGGCGCATGGCGTCCAGGAAACCGAAGTTGCGGCCGATCGCCGACAGGTCGTAGGACGGCTTGGCCAGCCGGTCTTCGGCGTCGGCCACCTGCCAGCCGAGCTTCCCGCCGTTTGCGGCCTGGCGCCGCAGCAGGAAAAATTCCGGCTCGATGCCGACCCACAGCGTCCAGCCTCGGGCCTTCAACCGCGCCACCTGGCGCTGCAGCACCTGGCGCGAACAGGTGTCCAGCGGCTCATCACCGGCAAACCCGTCGCACACGGCATGCGCCACCCCTGGCATGAAGGGCAATGGGCGCAGGCTCTCGGGCCGCACGCGGCCCATGTACTCGCTGCGCGCGCCCATGCGCGGCAGGCCAGTGCCCGTGATGCTCGGGCCGGAAAATCCGGCGCCGATGTCCACCGCGCTGGCCAGCGCGGACAGCGGCACCAGCTTGCCCTTGGGCACGCCCTGCAGATCGGTGAACGTGGCCAGCACCGAGTGGATGCCCTGCGCTCGCAAGGTGGCGATGCGCTCCTCCAGCGTGGGAAGGCGACTCAAGCCAGCACCTCGGCCATGGCCGCGTCCAGCACCGCCAGGGCCTCGTCGAACACGTTGTCCTCGATGGTCAGCGGGAACAGGAAGCGGATCACGTTGGCGTACACGCCGCAGGTCAGCAGCAGCAGGCCGCGCTTCAGGGCCGCCGCCTGCACGCGCTTGGTGACGTCCGCATCGGGCGCACCAGTGGTCGGGTCGTTGAACTCGCAGGCCACCATGGCACCCAGGCCGCGCACATCGCCAATGCGGCGGTACTTGGCCTGGGCGGCGTTCAGGTGGGCGATGAGCCGGTCGCCCAGCCGCTGCGCGCGCTCGGGCAACCCCTCTTCCAGCATCACGTCCAGCACCGCGTGCGAGGCCGCAATGGCCAGCGGGTTGCCAGCGTAGGTACCACCCAGCCCGCCCGGCGCCGGGCCATCCATGATGGCGGCCTTGCCGCTCACCGCCGAGAGCGTGGTGCCGCCGGCCATGCTCTTGGCCATGGTCATGAGGTCGGGGCTCACGCCGAAGTGCTCCAGTGCAAACATCTTCCCGGTGCGCGCAAAGCCAGTCTGCACCTCGTCGGCCACCAGCAGCATGCCGTGCTGGTCGCACAGCTCACGCAACCACTTCACAGCCGCCGGCTGGATCACGTTGAAGCCACCCTCGCCCTGCACCGGTTCAAACACGATGGCCGCCACGCGCGAGGGCTCGATGTCGCACTTGAAGAGCTGCTCCATCGCGTGCTTCGTGTCGTCCAGCGAACTGCAATGGCAGGGAAACGGTACGTGGTAGATCTCGGGCGGGAACGGGCCGAATCCCGCCTTGTACGGCTGCACCTTGCCGGTGAGCGCCACCGAGAACATGCTGCGGCCGTGGAACGCGCCACCGAAGGCGATGACGCCACTGCGCCCGGTGCTGCTGCGTGCGATCTTCATCGCATTTTCGATCGCCTCCGCGCCGGTGGAGAAGAACGCCGTTTTCACCGGCCCGTCGATCGGCACCAGCTCATTGATGCGCTCGGCCAGCGCCACGTATTCGGTGTAGGGCACCACCTGGTAACAGCTGTGCGTGAAGCGCTCCAGCTGCGCGGCAATGGCGGCCTGTACCTTGGGGTGCACGTGGCCGGTGTTGAGCACCGCGATGCCGCCGGCAAAGTCAATGAAGCGACGCCCCTCGATGTCCCAGAACTCGGCGTTCTTCGCACGCTCGATGAAGAAATCCCCCATCACGCCCACGCCGCGCGGCGTGGCGGCGAGCCGTCGCGCGTGCCAGGCGGCGTTGGTGTGCGGCGCGTTGAGGTGCTCGGACTTTTGCGGTGCGTTCATGTCGGTCTCCTTAAACAGGACTGTCAATCCGTATCCAGGTCGTCTTCGTTTCGGTGTACTTGTCGAACGCGTGCAGCGACTTGTCGCGCCCTACGCCGCTCTGCTTGAAGCCACCGAAAGGCACGGTGATGTCGTCTTCGTCGTACTGGTTCACGTGCACCGTGCCGGCCCGCAGCGCACGCGCCACGCCGTGCGCCTTGTTGATGTCGCGCGTCCACACCGCCGCCTGCAGGCCGTACACACTGCGGTTGGCCTGCTTCACCACGTCGGCCGCATCGGTGAACGACAGCACCGACAGCACCGGGCCGAAGATCTCTTCGCGAGCAATCGTCATCTGCGGCGTCACGCCGTCGAAGATGGTGGGCAGCACATAGTGGCCACCCTTCACCGGCTCGGCCGATTCGCCACCCGCCAGCAGCGTCGCGCCTTCGCTCTTGCCCAGTCCGATGTAGCGCATCACGTTGTCCTTCTGCACCTGGTCAACGATGGCGCCCATCACCGTGCCCTTCTCCAGCGGGTTGCCCGGCTGGTACTGCGGCACCAGCTTCAGCGCCTTGTCCAGGAAGGCGTCCTTGATCGACGCCTCCACAAACAGGCGCGAGGGCGCGTTGCAGCTCTCGCCCTGGTTGAAGAAGATGCTGCCCACCGCCGCCTCCACCGCCTTGTCCAGGTCCGGACAGTCGGCGAACACGATGTTGGGGGACTTGCCACCCAGCTCCGTCCAGGCACGTTTCAAGTTGCTCTGCCCGGCCATCACGTGAATCTGCTTGCCAACGCGCGTGCTGCCAGTGAAGGCAATGCAGTCCACGTCCATGTGCAGCGCCAGCGGCGAGCCCGCCTCGGGGCCATAGCCCGGCACCACGTTGAACACCCCGGGCGGAATGCCGGCGGCCAGCGCCAGCTCGGCCAGGCGCAACGCGGTCAACGGGCTCTTCTCGCTCGGCTTCAACACCACCGAGTTGCCCGCCGCCAGGGCCGGCGCGATCTTCCACGCCGCCATGATCATGGGGTAGTTCCACGGCACGATCACGCCCACCACACCCACCGGCTCCCGCGTGATGAGCGCCAGCGCGTTGCGACCCGTGGGCGCGATCTCGTCGTACACCTTGTCCACCGCCTCGCCGTACCAGCGAATGCAGTTGGCCGCGCTGTTCACGTCCACACTGCGCGCGTACTTCACCGGCTTGCCCATGTCCAGCGTCTCGGTCAGGGCCAGCTCGTCGGCATGGGCCAGGAGCTGCTCGGCGAACTTGATCATCAGCCGCTTGCGCTGCGCCGGCGCCATACCGCTCCAGCGGCCATCTTCAAAGGCGGTGCGCGCGGCCGTCACGGCGGCGTCGATGTCGCCCTCGCCGCAACGCGCCACGGCGGTGAGCAACCGGCCGTCCACCGGCGAGAGGCAGTCAAATGTCTGGCCATCGCGCGCGGCGACGCGCTCGCCGTTGATGAAGGCACGGCCGTCGAAGGTGAGGGATGAGGCCTGGGGCGAGAGGGTGGTCATGGTGGCGAGTGAATAAACCCCCGTTCGCCTTGAGCCTGCCCTTTGACACGCTCAGGATGATCGGGAGTGGGGCTTCGACAGGCTCAGCCCGAACGGAGGGGATGAACGAGTGACCTCATGCTACGCCCAGAACAAGCAAAGTAGCCAGTCCACTTTGCCAAAGCTGGCCCGCTCCGCATGACGCATACCGGACCAGAACGCCGCGGAACTGGCTCCGCCGGGCCGCAGGCGTTGCCCCCTGCGGCGCGGAGGGGTCAACTTTTCAAAGCCGCCGCAATCTCCCGCTCGCGTTTTCGCGTCGCCCGCGCCACCCAGATGGCGTAGCTCACGATCACGATGGTCACCGTCACGATCAGCAACGTGGCCGCCGCATAGATGGTGGGATTGATGCCGCGCCGGGCGTAGCCGAAGATCACCTGCGGCAGCGTGTTCACGCCCGGCCCCGAGAGGAATTCGGAAATCACCACGTCGTCGAACGACAGCGTGAAGGCCAGCAGGAAGGCCGCAAGCAAGGCCTGGAAAATGTTGGGCAGCGTGATGAGGAAGAACACCTGGTGCGGCCTTGCGCCGAGATCCATGGCGGCTTCTTCGATGGAGCGGTCCATCTCCATCAGGCGCGACTGGATGACCACCATGCCATAGGCCATGCCGAGCAATGTGTGCCCCAGGATGATGGTGAGCATGCCGCGCTGCGGCCAGCCAAACAGGTTCTGCGCGCCCACCGCGAGCAGCAGCAGCGACAGGCCGATGATCACCTCGGGCATCACCAGCGGCGCGTTCACCATGCCGCTGAAAATGGTGCGGCCCAGAAAGCGCCGGTAGCGCACGAGCACGAAGGCGGCAAAGGTGGCCAGGACGGCCGAGAGCAGGCCAGTGATGGTCGCCACCTTGAGCGAGAGCCAGAAGCCTTCAACGATCTTGGTGTCGCGCGTGAGCGCCTCGTACCAGCGCAGCGAAAAGCCGGTGAAGCGGGCGTCCTGCCGCGTGCTGTTGAACGAGAACACGATCATGAACAGCAGCGGCAGGTACAGGAAGGCGAACACCAGCGCCAGCCACGCCTTGCCGAAGTGTTTTTCCAGGAAGGGTTTCATGCCTTGCCTCCTTCGCTGCGTTCACTCGCGTATCGGTAGTAGAAGGCCAGCGGGATCACGATGATGGCGATCATCACCACCGCGAGCGCGGTGGCGCGGGGCCAGTCGTTGGCGGTGAACATCTCGTCCCACACCACGCGCCCGATCATCAGGTTCTCCGGCCCACCCAGCAGGGAAGGAATCACGAATTCGCCCACGCAGGGGATGAACACCAGCATGAAGCCGGCCACGATACCGGCCTTGGACAGCGGCACGGTCACCAGCCAGAACGCCTTGAACGGTGTGGTGCCCAGGTCGTACGCTGCTTCGAGCAGGCGAAAGTCCATCTTCACCAGGTTCGCGTAGAGCGGCAGCACCATGAACGGCAGGTACACATAGGTCATGCCGATCAGCATGGACACGTTGGTGTAGAGCATGGGGATGGGCTCGCTGATCAGCCCCAGGGTCATCATCAGCCGGTTGAGCACGCCCTGGTCGGCCAGGATGCCTTTCCATGCGTAGACACGCAGCAGGAACGAGGTCCAGAACGGCAGCATCACCATGAGCAGCAGCGCCGGGCGCACGCTGGCCGGGGAGCGCGCGATGAAGTAGGCAAACGGGTAGCCGATCGCCAGGCAGAGAATGGCGGTGCACAGCGCGTACCAGATCGAGCGCACATAGGCGTCGATGTAGAGCGTGCGGAACCAGGGCTCGCCCTCGGACACCCGGAAGATGGAGAGGTAGTTCTCGTACTTCAGGCTCAGGATGCCGGTGACCGGGTCCCAGATCGGCTTGAACGGGCTGATGTCGCCGCCCATGTCCACGAAGCTGATGTAGAGCAGGATCAGGAACGGCAGGAAGAAGAACACCAGCAGCCACACATAGGGCACGCCGATGACGAAGCGTTTACCGGGAACGGGGATGGGTGCGGCCATGGTCAATCCCTCAAGACGACACCGGCGCTGTCGTCCCACCAGAAGAACACGTTGTCTTCCCAGGTGATGTCGGACAGGTCGTGGCGCGAGGTGTTGGCCTCGGTGATCTTCACCTTGGAGCCGTCGCTGGCCACCACGATGTAGGTGTTGTACGAGCCGAAGTACGCGATTTCCTTGACCTTGCCGGTGAACACGTTGGGCCCGGCATCGGCGGGTGGCCGTTGCTTGCTGATTTCGAGCTTCTCGGGACGCACGGCAATGGCGACCGGCATGTTGAGCGTGCCGCTCACGCCATGGCCCACCTGGATCTCGCCGATGCCGGTGGAGGCTGCGCAACGGTCGGCCTCGTCCACGCTGAGCTTGCCTTCGAACAGATTCACATTGCCGATGAAGTCGGCCACGAAGCGGTTGGTCGGGTGCTCGTAGATTTCTTCCGGCGTGCCCACCTGCAGCACGCGCCCCTTGCTCATGATGGCGATGCGGCTGGCCATGGTCATGGCCTCTTCCTGGTCGTGCGTGACCATCACCACCGTCACGCCCACCTTCTCGATGATGTTCACCAGTTCGAACTGAGTCTGCTCGCGCAGTTTCTTGTCCAGCGCGCCCAGGGGTTCGTCGAGCAACAGCATCTTGGGCCGCTTGGCCAGGCTGCGCGCCAACGCCACGCGCTGCTGCTGCCCGCCCGAAAGCTGGTGCGGCTTGCGCTTGGCGTAGGGCGTGAGCTGCACCAGACCCAGCATCTCGTCGGTGCGCTGCTGGATTTCCGCCTTTGGCAATCCCTCGCGCTTGAGCCCGAAGGCCACGTTTTCCCAGATGTTGAGGTGGGGAAACAACGCGTACGACTGGAACATCATGTTCACTGGACGCTCGTAGGGCGGCATGGCCGCCACGTCCTGCCCGCCGAGCAGGATGCGGCCCGACGTGGGTTTCTCGAAACCGGCGAGCATGCGCAGCAGGGTGGATTTTCCACAACCCGAGCTGCCCAGCAGCGCAAAGATTTCACCCTTGCCGATGGACAGCGAGACCTCGTCCACCGCCACCGCCTCGTCAAACCGTTTGACCAGTTTCTCGGTCACCAGGAAACCCGATGTGTCTGCCATGTTGAAGTCCGTTTCTCTTGTTTCGCCTGCCCAGTCAAAAGGGCTGTTCGACCCGGAGGAAGAACAGCCCTTGGTACGCCCGATCGGTATCGGATGCGTCGATTACTTGCCGCGCTTGAAGGCGTTGTAGGTCTCGTTGACCACGCTGGACACTTCGTTGGAGAAGCCGCCGGTCGGAATCAGGCGAGCCGTGTCCTCAGGGCTCAGGAAGATGGTCTTGTTGCCCTTGACCTCGTCCTTGATGTCAGCGAGCGCGGCCTTGTTGCCGGTGGGGTAGTTCATCTCGTTGGCCATGGCTGCACCGTTGGCGGCGCGCAGGTAGAAGTCCATGAACAGGTGCGCGTTGTTCGGATGCTTGGCGTCCTTGGGAATGGCCATGGTGTCGATGAACACCAGACCACCGCCGGTGGGCAGCAGGGGAACGATCTCGTCCTTGCCGCCGGTTTCCTTCACGCGGTCTGCAGCGATGTTGATGTCGCCCGACCAGCCAATGAACGCGCAAGCCTTGCCGCCCGCGATGTCGTCGATCATGGTGCTGGAGAACAGGCGCACGTCCTTGCGCACCTTCTTCAGCATCTCACCCGCGGCCTTGAAGTCTTCCGGGTTCTCGCTGTAGGCAGGCTTGCCCACGTAGTGAAGCGCCACCGGCAGGATCTCGCTGGGCGAGTCCAGGTAGGCAATGCCGCAAGAACGCAGCTTGCTCGAGTACTCGGGCTTGAACACCAGGTCCCACGCGTTCTCGGGCATTGGCATGCCACCCAGCGCCTTTTCAACCTTCTGCTTGTTGATGCCCACCGTGGTGAAACCCCAGGCCCAGGGCACCAGGTGCTTGTTCTCCGGGTCCACGCCGGCAATCTTGGCCATGAAATCGGCGTCGAGGTTCGCGTAGTTGGGGATCTTGCTCTTGTCGATCGGCTGGTACAGACCACCGTCGATCTGCTTCTTGGCGAAGCCGGCGGTGGGGATCACGATGTCATAGCCCGAATTGCCAGCCACCAGCTTGGCGTGCAGCGCCTCGTTGTTCTCGAAGGTGTCGTAGTTGACCTTGATGCCGTACTCCTTCTCGAAGTCGGCGACCAGGGTCTCGGTGATGTAGTCGGGCCAGTTGTAGATGTTGAGAACCTTCTCGTCGTCCAGCATCGGGCCGGGTGGCGGCGCGGGCGCAGCCGGGGCCGCAGCCACCGGTGCCGGCGCGGCGGGTGCGGCCGCAGGCTCTTCTTTCTTGCCACAGGCGGCCAGCAGGACGGCTGACATCGCGAGAACCAGGACGTGCTTTTTCATGGTGTTGCTCACTCCAAGGAGGTTAATGACTGTTGGAACTCAACCGGCGGGTCCGAAAACGCATGGTCAAGCCTAGCAATATTCAGACCCAATGCGGGCACCCGGGCACGGGAAATCGACCGGCGGAGCGCTGCACCGGCCATTCTATTCAAGCCAGATGGCCTGCAGCGCGCAATTCTTCCAGGGTGGCATCCAGGCAGCGCCGGATCAGCGCCATCATCTCGTCGATCTGGGCGCGCGTCATCACCAGCGGCGGCGCAACGATCATGCGGTCGCCCACGGCGCGCATGATCAGCCCGTTTTTGAAGCAGTGGGCACGGCACTTCATGCCCACGCCCAGGTCAGGGTCGAACATCTCCCGCCTGCCCTTGTGCTTCACCAGCACCAGGCCCGCCACAAAGCCGCAGGTTTCGGCCGCGCCCACCAGCGGGTGGGCCGCCAGCTCGGCAAAGCGCTCGGCGAGATAGGGGCCGGTGTCGTCCTTCACGCGTCCGACCAGGTTCTCGCGCTCCATGAGTTCGATGTTGGCCAACGCCACCGCGCAGGCCACCGGGTGGCCACTGTAGGTGTAGCCGTGGTTGAACTCGCCGCCTTTTTCCACCAGCACCTGGGCCACGCGGTCGCCCACCATCACGCCGCCCAGCGGGATGTAGCCGCTGGTCACGCCCTTGGCGAAGGTCACCAGATCAGGGCGGATGCCGAATTTCTCATAGGCGAACCAATGGCCCAGCCGGCCGAACGCGCAGATCACTTCGTCGCAGATCAGCAGGATGCCGTATTTGTCGACGATGCGCTGAACTTCGGGCCAGTAGGTTTCGGGCGGAATGATGACGCCGCCAGCACCTTGCACCGGCTCGGCGATGAAGGCTGCCACGCGACCAGCACCGATCGCCAGGATCTTCTCTTCCAGCCAGCGCGCCGCGCGCAGGCCGAAGGCCGCCGGTGTTTCACCCGGCTGCGCGTGTTCGAAGAAGTACGGCTGCTCGATGTGCGTGATGTCGGGAATCGGCAGGTCGCCCTGGGCGTGCATGCCGCTCATGCCGCCCAGTGAGGCACCAGCCATGGTGCTGCCGTGGTAGGCGTTGTGACGGCTGATGATCACCTTGCGCTGCGGCTGGCCCAGCAGGTCCCAGTAGCGGCGCACCATGCGCACGTTGGTGTCATTGCTCTCGCTGCCACTGGAGCTGAAGAACACGTGTTCGAACTTCCTCCCGCCAACCTCGGGCGCGATCTGCGCCAGCTTGGTCGCCAGCTGCACCGCCGGCACGTTGGTGGTCTGGAAGAAACTGTTGTAGAAGGGCAGCGTCATCATCTGCTGGTAGGCCGCGTCGGCCAGCTCCTTGCGTCCGTAGCCGGCGTTCACGCACCACAGGCCACTCATGGCATCCAGGATCTGCATGCCTTCGGAATCCCACACGTAGATGTTGTCGGCACGCGTGATCACGCGAGCGCCGCGCGTGGCCAGATCGGCATGGTCGGTGAACGGGTGCAGGTAGTGCGCGCTGTCGAGCGCCTGGATGGCTTTGGTGTCGTGCTGCTCGGCGCGGCGCACGAGAGCGGGGGGGGCAATGAGGGTGGAGGTGTTCATGGCGTTCGTCCTGGAATGGCTTGATCAGACATGCAGAAGAAGATGCTCGCGTTCCCAGGGCGAGATCACCTTCATGAATTCGTCGAACTCCAGTTCCTTGATCTCGGTGTAGATGGTGATGAACTCCTTGCCCAGCACCTCGTGCAGGTCGGGTTCGCGGCGCAGCCAGTCCAGCGCCTCGCCCAGGCTGCGCGGCAGCGAGTAGGGCGCCAGGTAGGCGTCGCCCTTCATCTCGGGCTTGGGCTTGATCTTGTTCTTCAGCCCCAGGTAACCGCAGGCCAGCGTCATGGCCATGGCCACGTAGGGGTTGGCGTCGGCGCCGATCACCCGGTTTTCCACCCGGCGCGCCTGCGGCGTGGAGATCGGCGAGCGGATGCCCACCGTGCGGTTGTCGTGACCCCATTCGATGTTGATCGGCGCGGCGGTGTGGCGCGAGAGGCGGCGGTAACTGTTCACGTAGGGCGCCACCAGCACCATGGCCGCGGGAATGTAGCGTTGCAGGCCACCGATGTAGTGAAAGAACGCCTCGGACGGCGTGCCGTCCTCGTTGCTGAAGATGTTCTTGCCGGTGGCCTTGTCCAGAATGCTCTGGTGCACGTGCATGGCCGAGCCTGGCTCGCCCGCGATGGGCTTGGCCATGAAGGTGGCGTACATGTCGTGCCTCAGCGCGGCCTCGCGCACCGTGCGCTTGAAGAAGAACACCTCGTCGGCCAGACCCAGCGGGTGGGCGTGGAAGAAGTTGATCTCCATCTGCCCCGCACCCACCTCGTGGATCAGCGTGTCCACGTTGAGCTGCATCTTGTCGCAGTAGTCGTAGATCTCCTCGAACAGCGGATCGAACTCGTTGACCGCGTCGATGCTGTATGCCTGGCGCGAGGTCTCGGCGCGGCCACTGCGGCCGATGGGAGGCTTGAGCAGCGTGTTCGGGTCGGTGTTGCGCGCCGTCAGGTAAAACTCCAGCTCGGGCGCCACCACCGGGTCCAGGCCCTCGGCGTCGAACAGCTCGCACACGTGGCGCAGCACGCTGCGCGGTGCAAAGGGCACCAGCTTGCCAGCGTGGTCGAAACAGTCGTGGATCACCTGCGCCGTGGGGTCGGTGGCCCAGGGCACGATGCGCACCGTGGTCGGATCGGGGCGCAATTGCATGTCGCGGTCGGTCGGCTCGATCACGTCGTAGTACGGGCCGCTCTCTGGAAACTCACCCGTCACCCCCATGGCCACGATGGCCTGCGGAAGGCGCATGCCCCGGTCCTCGGTGAACTTCTCGCGCGGCAGGATCTTGCCGCGCGCCACGCCGGTCAGGTCGGGCACCAGGCACTCGACCTCGGTCACCCGATTCTGGTTGAGCCAGTTCTCCAGGTCGTTGAAGTTCATCTTTTTGGGGGGGGCTGTCATGTGCCGTCTCCGGTGGTGTGTTGTTGGGTGAAAGTCAGGCGCTGGTGCTGGCGGCGCTGCGGCCCAGATCAGCGGCCTGCAGGCGCTGGCTGGTGCGCTGGCGGCAGGCACGCCCGAAGGCTTCAAAGATGGCGGCATAGAACGGCGTTTCCCAGCAGCGCCATTCGGGATGGAACTGCACCGCATAGGCAAAGGTGCGCGCACCGCGCACGCCAAAGGCCTCCACCACGCCATCGGGCGCGTAGGCCAGCGGCTCCAGCCCGGCGGCCAGCCGGTTGATGCCCTGGCCGTGCAGTGAGTTCACCTCGGCCTCGGGGCCACCGGCCCATGCTTCGAACACGCTGCCCGGCGCCAGCCGGATGCGGTGGCGCGGCGCGTACTGCTCGTCGGGCGGCGCGGTCTTGGGCTCGCGGTGGTCCATGAGACCGGGCACGTCATGCACGCGCTGGTGCAGCGTGCCGCCAAGCGCCACATTGATTTCCTGGAACCCCCGGCAGATGCCCAGCAGGGGAACGCCCTCGTGCACGCAGGCCTTGACCAGGGCCAGCGTCAGCAGATCGCGGGCAGCGTCCAGCGGCAGACTGGGGTCGGCCACGTCCTCGTCGAAATGGGAGGGGTGGACGTTCGAAGGCGAGCCGGTGAGCATCACCCCGTCCACCAGCGCCAGCAGCTCGCTGATCTGGCCGGTGTCGGCGAGGGGAAACATCACGGGCTGGGCCTGGGCCCCGACCTTCACCGCCCGGGCGTATTTGTCGCCCAGCAGCAGGAAAGGCATCTGGTGCCCGTGGTCGCCCATCAGACGGTGATCGGCGGGCAGCCAGACCATACAAGGCGGCGGCTTGTTCATGATGACTCCAGACAATGGCATTCATTGTGGGGGTCCAATTGGATCACAATGAGAGCCAATTCGACCCACCATCCGGTGCCACTTCCGCATGCTCTCCGAATTTCTGCTGGCCGAGATGAGCCGCCTCGGCGCGCAAGGTGCCCTGCCCCTGCACCGCCAGCTCTACGAGGCACTGCGCCGCGCCATGCTCGACGGCAAGCTCGGCGCCGGGGAGCGCCTGCCCTCCAGCCGCGACCTGGCGCAAGACCTGGACGTCTCGCGCAACACGGTGGTGGCCGCCATCAATCAGCTCAGCGTCGAAGGCTACATCGCCAGCCGCGTGGGCAGTGGCACCTTTGTGAACGACAACGTGCCACGCGCCACGCCGGGGCGGAGCGCGCGCCTGCGCGGCGGCCAGGCGGCCACCGTACAGGCCGGTCGCCTCTCGGTTCGCGGCCAGGCCCTGGCCACCACCTACTGCGCCACAGAGCTGGAGGTGCAGCCGTTCACGCCTGGCATTGCCGACTTCAGCGCCTTCCCCGTCACGCTCTGGCAACGCCTTCAGAACAAGCACTGGCGCATGACCTACCCGGACATGCTCGACTACAACGACTCGGGCGGCTACTCACCTCTGCGACGCGCCGTGGCCGACTACCTGCGCGTGTTCCGCAGCGTGCACCTGGAGGCCGATCAGGTCGTCATCACCACGGGCACCCAGCAGTCGCTGGAACTCTGCGCCCGCCTGCTGGCCGACCACGGCGACACCGTGTGGGTGGAGGACCCGGCCTACTGGGGTGCGGTGAAAGCGTTCATGGCCACCGGCCTGTCGCTGCACCCGGTGGCGGTGGACGATCAAGGCATCAACCCGAGCACGGCCGACCACGCAAAGCCACCGCGCCTGATCTACGTGACACCTTCACACCAGTACCCCACTGGCGCCGTCATGTCGCTGCCCCGGCGCCACCAGCTGCTGGCCACGGCCCGCGCGCACGACGCCTGGGTACTCGAAGACGACTACGACAGCGAGTACCGCTTCAGCGGCCCGCCGATCTCCAGCCTGGAAGGCCTGGACACCGATGGTCGCGTGTTCTACATGGGCACCTTCTCCAAGGTGCTCTACCCCGGACTGAAGATCGGCTACCTCGTGGTGCCCCGGCCGCTCGTGGCCGCCTTCAAGCAGGCGCACTACGACCTGAACCGCCCGGGCCAGATGCCGGTGCAGGCCGCGCTCGCCGAGTTCATCGAAATGGGCCACTTCGCCAGCGCGCTGCGCCGTGCGCGCCAGAACTACGGCGAACGCCGCCAGTGCCTGCTCGAAGCGCTCAAGCCTGTGCTTCGCGACACACCCGAAGGCCCCACCATCAGCGGCGCCGAGCAGGGCCTGCACCTGTGCCTGCGTCTGCCGACCGGCGTGGACGACCACGCGCTGGCGCAGCGCCTCGCACACCAAGGCCTCACGGTGCGGCCGCTTTCTGCCTACTGCCTGGCACGCAGTGACCTGAGTGGGCTGGTGATCGGCTACGGCTACGCGCCGCTGGCGGAGATCGAGCGCTGCGGGCCGCTGGTGGCGATGGCGGTGCGGCAGGCGCTGGACGTCAGCTGATGCCCGCGAACTCATGAGACCGACCGAGTCCAGGCCCCGGTTGTTGCGAAGGAAGGTTGACCTCTTCCTGGTCAGGTGCTCAGCTCGCAAGAGCTGAGCACCGCTTGGTAAGACGTTCCTGTTTTGGCCTCGGCTAGGATGTGCCAGATCGGCCCGAAGCAGACGCTCGCGCATGACGCTTTACGGGATTCCCCCTGCCGGCACAGTGCGATCGTGTTCGCCAGGGCTCATATCCATCTGCGTACCCTGCCTTTGTAAGCCTCGTACGCTGTCCCAAATAGAGACGCCAACACGCGTTCTTCCGGGATGACCTGGAATCGAGTGATGTAAAGCACGAAGAGGGCAACCCATAGGAGAGCGAACGGATTCGCCAGAAACACGGCCCACGCCAGCAGGGTCAGCAGGAGCCCGACATACATGGGGTTGCGCGTGTAGCGGTAGACGCCTTGGACAACCAACGAGGACGCCAGGCTTGCCTGGACCGGGTTCACAGTGGTCTTGGCGCGCCTGAACGCAACGACGCCAGCGAAGCCGATGCTTTGGCCAATGCACGCCAAAACGACGGCACCGAGCACACGGGCCAGGTCGGGCATCGGCACAAGGCCTGCGACGGCTGGCGTCAGCCACATGAGAAGCGCCACGACAAGCGCCACGATGGGAGGAGGAACCTTCAGTTCCAGCATGCTCATGTCAATCCTCCGCGCAGCAGAGCGCTCAAGCCAGCATCGATTGCTGGGCAAAGATGCCCGCCATCGCGCCCTGCCATGTTGACTGAGTGACCGAGGGCAAGAACGGCGTGGCGAGGTCGCCAGCGGCGTAGATTCCTGGCACGCTTGTCTGGCGGCGCTCGTCGACCTTGAGGACGATGCCCGTGGGCGTTTCGACCGTGGCGAGGACCATGGATTCATGCAGGCTTGAGGACGGCTTGTTGCGCGGCTGGGCAAACAGGATGTCGACCGCGATATCGCGGCCGGTATCGAGTTTGACGGTGGCGGTGTGGCCCTGGTGGCGGGCGATCTCGACGATCCGGCCAAAGGCGACAGGGATGCTGCGGCGCGCCAGATCGGCCTGGATTTCGGGTGAAATTTCGTGACCATCGGCGAAGACGGTCAACTTGTCGGTCCAATCAAGGAACAGCCTGACCTGGTTGTGCGACTGCGGGCCGGACCAGACGACGCCCCAATGCTGGCCAGCAACTTCAAAGCCGTCGCAGTAAGGGCAAGGCACGATGGACGTGCCCCAGCTTTCGGCAAAGCCTGGGACATCCGGCATCTGGTCGACGACGCCATAGCTCAGGATCAGGCGACGCGCCTTGAAGGTCTTGCCATCGCCAGCGAGGACGGAGAAATCCTCGATGGCACCGGAGATGCTATCGGCCCGGGTACTGATGAGCTTGATCGCGGGATAACGCGCCAGCTGCTGGCGCGCTGCGGCAAGGATGTCCTGTGGTGGCTTGTGATCGTGGCCAAGCACGCCATGCGAGTGGCCGGCGAAGCGATTGCGCGGCAGGCCGGTATCGAGAATGGTGACCTTGCGACCGGCACGGCCGAGCTGCAGGGCGGCGGCGAGGCCGGCAAAGCTGCCGCCGATGATGATGACGTCATTCATGGTGATGGGCTCCGTGTGAGTGGATTGTTTAGTGGACATTCGAGTACAGTAATGTATGATCTATATAATAGACCGTCAAGTCCATTAAATAGACTCCATGCCCCTCCCCTCAGCTCTCACTCCCAAGCCCCAGCGCGGGCGGCCAAGAGATCCCGAGCGCGTCCGGCGCATCCTGGAGGCCGCGCAAAAGCACTTCAGCGAGCATGGCCTTGAGCGTGCCAGTGTGGATGCCATCGCTGCGGATGCCGGTGTGTCCAAGATGACGGTCTACAGCAACTTCGGCTCCAAGGAGGGGCTGTTCCAGGCGGTCGTGCACGACAGGACTGCGACGGTGGTGACCGGGGTTCCGGGCGTCGAGGCGCTGGACCCTGGCCAGCCGGAGAAGGCGTTGATGGCGATCGGGGACCGGTTTCTCGAATTGACGCGCGGCGACGACGCCCTTGGCACGTTGCGCTCTGTCTATGGCGTCGCAGGGGCACAGCCGGAAGTCTGCTGTGCGTTCTACAAGGACGGCCCCGAGCGCTTCAACGGTGAGCTGGCGACCTACCTGCGCCGAGCGCACTTGGCGGGCACGCTGAGGGTGCGGAACCCGATTCAGGCAGCAGACTTGTTCCTGTCGATGTTCCTGGGCTCAGGGCACTTCCGCGGACTGCTGATGCTCGAGAGGCCGGATGCCCGGGAAAACAGGGCTCTTCTTCGCGAGGCCGTACGGGTCTTCATGGCGGCCTTCGGCGGGTAGGCAAGAAGTTCTTCGCCAGGACCGCATTGGCGGCTTGTCGAGCCTCGCCAGCATGTAGCCCGTGACCTTCCCTTCCTGATACACGAGAACCCGATCACGCTGCACGACCGCTTCTCGGAAGCCAGTATTGGTTTCCGCATGTTTGCTCCGGGCCTGGAGCAGTCCTAGCGTTTGCTTCATAGCCGACATTGGCGGGTCAACCTAATCCTGCGGCAAGACCCTGTCGCCATCCGACTGATGTCCTTTCGCATGAGTAGACGATGGCTCCGCCTTGAGCAGTATCGAAAATTTTGTCAGACACAAGTTCGTCGCCCATGGTGCGCAACATTGCCACAGACCGTTCCAGATTAGCCATCAGTGATGGCCGGTTTAGATTTGCAGAGGACCGTTGAAATCCGACTTGGCCTATTGGGTCATTTGCCAACTTCGCGCTACGCCGTTGATTGCCACTTCGGCGAAGACAAAGAATTCACGATTCGCAATTCGGATGTTGCTGCGTCCAACATGGCCTCGTACGTAGGGGATGACTTCGTCGATGAGCACCCGGGTCCCGACCTTCCGCTGAACCTCTATCAGGACCTCTTCTGCGCCTCGCTCTATGAAATGGTCCAGTAGCAGGACCTGCGCCCGGCTTTCCATCAGCAGGCCATGTTCGTCAACGAGGTTGGTCCACTCGGCCTTCGCGGCGTCTGTCGTCACAAAGTGAGAACTCATGAGTTTGTGGACGCGACGTGGGTTCATCTTGGTAGCCGGGAAACTGAGAGGGGTAGGTGATGGTGCGCAATTGGTCGCACTTAGTCCCTGCCTTTAATTTGAGCGTTCTTGCGGATGGAGAAGGTCACCGTGAAGTCGGGATCGACGACCGTTTCGCCTGTGGACCGAAGTCGATATTCGCCAGACCCCGCCCGTCGAAACGAGCGTGTATCGGGAGGCAGGCTGTACTCTTCGCCAGTTCTTTGGCCTTCGAGAGAAAGAAGTATCCCCTTCCGCGCATCTGCCTCGACGACGCGCCCGAACAGCTGCTGCTGCTCGAAGGGTTCCTCGGAACCCGTTTCAAAGTAGGCAAGTCCCACGAGGACCAGCTGGCCAGGAAGGGTCTTCGCAAGTGCAGCATCCCAAGGGTGTTCTTCCTCGATATCGTTGATCATGGTTAGGTCGCTCCTCTTGCGCCGAATTCTGCCTCACCCTCGGAGGCCCGCTTCGGGCCGGATTACGACCATCGTCAGAGGCCACAGGCCACCCTTGGTCGCCTCTCGAACTACCGAAGGGTTGATGCCGCGAACAGCGGCCAGGCAGCGGCACAGAACACCACGATTACGGCTAAAAGGATGGCCGCATACCACCGAACGATGGTCTGGACAAAATGCGGCAAGCGGCCAAAGCGGCCGCCACTCGATTGCAAGTTGCCACGTGTGGGATGGAACCAAGTGGCAGCACAAAGCACAGCCCAGGGAAGCCCAACCATCGGGCCTGCAAGCGAGATAGCCAACATCTCTCCGCAGACGTTGAACAGAGCAACGATGAAGAGCGCTGAACAGACAGATGCAACCAGAAGCCACCACCTGAACGGGAAGAGGCGGCCGGCGAGTTTCGTGTAGAGGGCTGGTGTCATTTTCTTGGGGCGCCTCCGCCTCGGCAACGAAAGACCGCTTCTGGCCGACATGCGAATTTATCGCAGATGACGCAATACGCGTTTCTCTAGAGGCTGGATGAGTTCGGGTTGCATGAACTCATAGTTGTCTGGTATGTCCAGGCAAATGACCTTCTTGCCGAGCAGATGGCTTCTGAAGCGTCGCGAAAGCAAAGTGCGATGCCGCTTTTCCATGACACAGACGATATCAGCCCAATCCAGCTGATCCGCGGCCAAGGGACAGGCCGCATCTTCGGCAAGGCCGGCAGAGTCTGTCTCGACGCCAGGCCATGCAGCGAACACCGCTTCAGCGGTGGGGCTGCGCAACTTGTTGCGGCTGCAGATAAAAAGCACATTCTTCATTTACAGGCGGCGTCCGCTTCTGGCCGATCTGCGCCATCCTATCCGACGCAAGTTCACACCTGCAGCGCAGCGGCAGCACCGATCACATCCACCCTGGCACGTAGAACCATCCGTTCTGCAAACTTGAAACTGATTTTCGGATCTGTATTTCCACGCCATCGACCACCCTACAGCACATCCCGCATCCGGTGCCACAGCATGCCCAGTGCCAGGCTGGGCGTGCGCAGCAGCGGGCCGCCAGGAAAGCGTCGGTGTTTCAGGCGGGCGTACACGTCAAAACGCCCGGCCTGCCCGGCTACGGCCTCGGCCACCAACTGGCCAGCCAGGCCAGTGAGCGCCACGCCATGGCCGCTGAAACCTTGCAGGTAATACAGGTTGTCGCCCAGCCGGCCGAAGTCCGGCGCGCGGTTCATGCTGATGTCGACGAAACCGCCCCAGACGAATTCCGTCGGCACCTCGCGCAGCGCGGGAAACACCTCGCCCATGCGCTGGCGCATCACCGCCTCCAGGTTGGCCGGCGTGCGGGTGGTGTAGCTCACGCGGCCACCGAAGAGCATGCGGTGGTCGGCACTGAAGCGGAAGTAGTCGAGCACGAAGTTGTTGTCGCACACCGCCGCGTTGCGCGGGATCAGGCGTGCGCAGAGCTCGGGATCGAGCGGCGCGGTGGCGACGATGTAGGTGCCCACCGGCATGATGCGCGGCGCCACTTCCGGTGCCACGCGGGGACCGTATTCGGGCAGCATGCAATTGCCCGCCAGCACGCCAGATCGCGCCTTCACCTGGCCCTCTGGCGTGCCCGCCACCAGCAAGGAGCCACGCAACAGGCCGGTCACTGGCGTGTGTTCGAAGATGCGCACGCCCGCAGACTGCGCAGCGTGCGCCAGGCCCAGCGCGTATTTGAGCGGGTGCAGGTGACCCGAGCGTTGTTCACGCGCCGCGGCCACATAGCGCGGGCTGTTGATCAGGCGGGGCAGGTCCGCACCCTCGGCCCAGTCCACCGCGATGCCGCGCCGCCTGAGGCCTTCCATCTCCTTGTGCAGCGCGAGCGCCTTGCGCGCCGAATCGGCCACGTACACATAACCATTCACGCGGTCGCATTCGATGCCGTGCTCGGCAATGCGCGCGTCGATCAGGTCGATGGCCTCCAGCGACATCTCCCACGCCCGTTGCGCATCCGCTGCGCCTAGTTGCTTCTCGAACGGCCCCAGCCCACTGGCGTAGCCCACGATGGCCTGCCCACCGTTGCGCCCACTGGCGCCGCTGCCGATGCGATCGGCTTCGAGCACCACCACCGAGAGGCCTCGCTGCGCCAGCTCCAGCGCTGCGCTCAGGCCCGAGAAGCCCGCGCCGACCACCACGGCGTCAGCCTCCAGCGATTCCTGCAGCGGGGCCAACGGCGCGGGACGCTGAACGCTGGCTTCGTAATAACTCTTCTGGTTGAGCTGGGTGTCGGAGCCGACAAGCGAACGCGCGAACATGTTCAGCGGCCTTTGGCCACCTGGCCACTGAGGTAGGTCCAGACGAAAGTGGCGGCCGCGTTCGTGGTGAGCTCGGCGTGGTCGTAGGCTGGGGCCACTTCCACGCAATCCATGCCGACCCAGTTCAGACCGGCGAGGTCTTCGAGGAAGGTCAGTACCTGCGAGCTGGTCATGCCGCCGGGCTCGGGTGTGCCGGTGCCGGGCGCGAACGCGGGGTCCAGGCAGTCGATGTCGAGCGTGAGGTAACACGGGCGCTCACCGATGCGCGCGCGAATTGCGTCGATGGCGGAGCGCAGGCCCGCACCATCGAGACCGCGCAGCGCACGCGCGGTGAAGATCTGACCTCCTTGATCGGCCACGTAGTCACGCGCGGCGCGAACGCCACTGGAGCGAATGCCGATCTGCACCGTGTGGGCGGCACTCACCAGTCCTTCCTGAAGTGCCTCATACGTCCAGGTGCCGTGCCCCGAAGGTTCGCCAAAGTGGTCGACCCAGGTATCGCAATGGGCATCGAAATGCACCAGGGCCAGCGGCTCGCCACCATGCCGCGCCTTGGCCGCGCGCAGCAGCGAGAGCGTCACAGAATGGTCGCCGCCCAGGAAGACGCAATGGTGTTTCGCCATGAGCACGGCCGCCTGCGCCTCGATGTGGCGGCGCACATCGGAGAGTGAAGATGCATTGGGCAGACGCATGTCCAGCGCATCGCCCAGGTGGGGCAGCGGAGAAACGTCGAACACCGGGTGAACGCCGTCGCACAGCATCAGGCTGGCGGCCCTGATGGCCTGCGGGCCGAAGCGCGCACCGGGACGGTTGGTCACCACGCCGTCAAAGGGCACGCCGGCGATGGCGAACGGCTGTTCCGCCAGCGGCTCGCACCCGAGGAAGCGGTTGCTGTTGTTGGCGTAGGCAAACTGACCCAGGGCCATGGCGGGGTGTCCTCAGGTGGAGAAGGGCAAGGGGGTGCCCGAAGATACCGCCGGGTCATCGTTCCCATGAGTCCATTTGTTCTACCCGCGCGCCGTCCACCGGGGCACGGCGGGCCAGGATGACTTTCGGCACTTCCCGTTCACCGGCCCAGCCCCTAACATGCCCGCACCCATGTCCGCCTTGCCCACGCCCACGATCGAAGCCCGCCAGGCCACCACACTGCTGGTGGTGGACGACCACGATCTCCTGCGCCTGGGCCTGCTCACCCTGGTGCAGGCGAACGCCACAGGCGATGGGCAGGCCATCGCGGTGCTGGAATCGCGCACCCTGCAGGAAGCCCTGGAACTCTACGGCAGGCACGAAGAGCAGATCGGCCTGGTGTTGCTGGACCTGCACTTGCCCGACGCCCACGGACTCACCGGCCTGACCCAATTCCTCAAAGTTTTCCCGCAGGCACCGGTGGTGGTGCTTTCCGGCGTGAGCGACCCCGGGCTGATGCGCCACGCGCTTTCGCGCGGTGCCCATGCCTACCTCACCAAGTCCGGTGACCTCAAGGAGGTCATCGGCTACATCCGCACGCTGGGCGTGCTCGGGACCACCGCGCCCGAAAGCCTGGCACCCGAGAGCGCGCCGACCTTGCGCGCGGTGCGCAGCACCAGTGGCGAAACCCTGCAACTCTCTGAACGCCAGGTGCAGGTGCTCGACGGCATCCTCGCGGGCGAGTCCAACCGGGACATCGCAGCACGCGCGCAACTCAGCGAAGGCACGGTGAAGAACCACGTGTCCGCCCTTCTTCTGCTCTTCGGTGTGCGCTCCCGCGCGCAACTCATCAGCACCCTCCGATGACCACTTCGCAGCAGCGCGTGCTGCGCGAGCAGGTGGCCGCGCTCTATGCCACCTGGCTGAGTTCGACCGTCGCCGACGCGATACTGGCCTGGTCCGTGTGCGCGCTGTTCTGGTGGCAGCTGCGCAACCCGATGGTGTTCGTCTGGCTGGGGCTGCACACCATCCAGGTACTGCGGTACCCGCTGATCCGCGCTTACTACAAAGACCCGGACGCGGCACAGCGCAGCGTGTTCTGGGCACGCCGGCAAGCGCGCGAACTGCTCTACTACAGCGCCACCTGGGGTCTGGCTCCCTGGCTGTTCATGCCCGCCGACGACGTGCCCATGACCACGTTGCTCATGCTCATCATGCTGGGCCTGGTCAGCGGTGGTGTACCGGCCGTGGCGCCGTACTGGGCTTCGGTGCTCGCCCTGGTGCTGCCCATGATGACCGGGCTGATCTCGGCCCTGCTCTGGCACGGTGACACCACGCACCTTTTCCTCGCCATCTGCGTCGGCATCTATGCCGGCGCCATGTTGCACTTCGCGCACCGCCAGCACCTGCTGCTCACCGAGTCGCTGAAGACGCGCTTCGAGAAGGAGTTGCTGGCCGAACAGCTCGCGCAGCAAGTGGCCGCCACGCAGCGCGTCAGCGAAGAAAAGACCCGCTTCTTCGCCGCCGCCAGCCACGACCTGCGCCAGCCACTGCACGCCATCGCCCTGTTCGGAGCCGTGCTCGACAAGCAGTTGCAAAACCAGCCCGCACACGTGCACGCGCAACGGCTCATGGGCGCCGTGAAGACACTGGGCACCTCGCTGGACACCATGCTCGATGTCTCGCGGCTCGATGCCGGTGTGATCGAGCCCGAGTTGCACGACGTGCCGCTCAACGCCGTCCTGCAAGCCCTGCAACCCTCGCTCGCGCCCCACGCCGAGCAGCGCGAACTGCAGCTTCGCCTGCGCGCCACGCCAGTGTGGGTGCGCACCGATCCACACCTGCTGCAACGCCTGCTGGGCAACCTGATCGAAAACGCCATCAAGTACACGCCCACCGGCGGCGTGCTGGTGGTGGCGCGCCCACGCGGCTCGCAAGTCTGGATCGACGTCGTCGACACCGGCATCGGCATCGGCGCGGAACACGCCGACCGGGTGTTCGACGAGTTCTACCAGGTCGACAACCCCGGCCGCGACCGCACGCGTGGCCTCGGCATGGGCCTGTCCATCGTGCGGCGGCTCTCGCAGCTGCTCGAACACCCGGTGTCGTTGCGCTCGCGCCCGGGGCGGGGCAGCCGCTTCCGTGTCGTCGTGCCGCGCGTGGCACCCCGGCCTGCGAGCCTGGCCCGTCCGCTGGACGCCGACCACGCCCACCGCCTTCCCCAGCGGGTGCTGCTGGTGGACGACGAGACCGACATCACGGACGCCCTGGGTGCGTTTCTCGAGGTCTGGGGCGTGGCCTCGCGCACCGCACGCGATGAAGCGTCCGCCGCCATGGCATTGAGCGTGGCCCGCCACAACGGCCACCCCTTCGACGCCATGCTCTGCGACTTCCGCCTCGCCGACGGTGCCGACGGCCTGGATGCCGCCCTGCGCCTGCGCGATCGCTTCGGCCCCCACCTGCCGTTGCTGCTGATCACCGGCGAAACCGCGCCCGACCGACTGCAGCGCGTGCGCGGCTCGGGCGTGCCGGTGCTGTTCAAACCGGTCGACCCCGACCGCTTGCTGCAGGCCCTGACCGGGCTGGTGCCACCGCAGGCGCCGTGAGGCTTCTGCGCTGGGCGTCGGTGGCGGCCAGGGCGCGCGGATGGCCCCCGCCAGGCAGGAAACCCGGCACGCCGGTAGGATCGACGCCGATGCCGACTCCAGCGCATCCATTCGAGGACACCACACATGAAGCTCTACTACTCCCCAGGCGCCTGCTCGCTCTCCCCTCACATCGCTCTGCACGAAGCTGGCCTGGCGTTCGATGCCGTACCTGCGCCCACCAAGACGCACCAGTTGCCCGACGGCACCGACTACTACACCATCAACCCGCTGGGCTACGTGCCACTGCTCGAGCTCGACAACGGCGAGCGCCTGCGCGAAGGCCCGGCCATCGTTCAATACATTGCCGACCAGGTGCCACAGAAAAACCTCGCACCGGCCGCCGGCACGATGGCACGCTACCGCCTGCAGGAATGGCTCACCTTCATCGGTACGGAGGTGCACAAAGGCTTCTCGCCGCTGTTCAACCCGGCCACGCCCGATGACTTCAAGGCCGCCACCAAGACCAAGCTCTCACAGCGCCTGGCCTGGGTCGACAGCCAGCTCGCCGGCAAGCAGTACCTCATGGGTGACACCTTCTCGGTGGCCGACGGTTATCTGTTCACCGTGACCAACTGGGCCCCGCGAGTGGGCGTGGACATCACCGGCCTGCCGAACCTGGTGGCGTACCGCGAACGCGTGGCCGCACGCCCAGCCGTTCAAGCCGCCATGAAGGCCGAGGGTCTGCTGAAGTAAGTCTTCAGAGTGCGCGCTGGCGCCATGCCAGTGCGGCGCCGATCCAAAGCGCACCGGCCGAGAACAGCAAGCCGCGCGCCAGGCCACCGGGACCATCTGAAATAAAGCCGACCACGGTCGGTCCCACGATCTGCCCGGCGGCGAACACGATGGTGAAGGCGCTGATGCCGGCCGCCCATTGTGCGGGCGGCAGGTTGTGGCGCACCAAAGCGGTGGTGGAGGCCACCACCGACAGGAACACGCCTCCGAACACCAGCCCCGATGCCATCACCAGTGGCCAGGCCGACGTGAGTGCGGGCACGATGGCCGCCACGCCCAGCAAGGCATTGAGCATGGCCAGAGCCCGGCCACCACGGTGGCGGTCCAGCAGGCCGGCCCAGATGCGAGACGAAGCCACCACCGCCACGCCCAGCAGCGCATAGAACCACGTAATCTGCGCCGCGCTGCCGCCTTGTTCGCGCAACAGCGCGATCACGAAGGTCATGTAGCCGATGTAGCCCACGCCGAAACCGGCGTAGCCCGCGAGCGCAAAAGCAAAGTCGCGCGTGCGGTACACCCGGGCGCCACGGCTCAGCGCGTGTTCGGGTGGTGCGGGGTGGCCGGCCAGCACACGCGCAGGCCAGGCCATGAGCGCCGTCGCCAGCAGACATACCAGCGCGAGCATCCACCAGGCCCAGGCCCAGCCGTGCGGCTGCTGTGCGGCAGCGGCCAGCACCGGTGGGACGCCCAGCGCCGATACCACGATGCCCAGGCCAGTGCCGCCGTAGTAAAGCCCCAGCAGGAAACCGCTGCGCTGCGGCTGGTGCGAACCAAGTCGCGCGGCCAGCAGACCCCCGGCAATGAACACCAGCGCACTGGCCACCCCCGCCAGCAAGCGCTGGACCAGCAGCGGCGCCGCAGCCGTGAAGAACCCGCTGAGCGCCATGAACAGCGAAGCCAGCAAGGCGCCCGCGAGCAGCAGGCGCGTGGGTGACACGCGCCGCATCAGCCAGGGTGTGGCCAGCGCGCCGATCAGGTAACCCAACGCGTTGAACGTGTTCATGGCGCCGGCCAGTGTGTAGCTCCAGCCCAGGTCCTCGCGCATCGGTGGCAGCAACAGGCCATAGGCAAACCGCGTGATGCCCAGCGACACCGCCGCGCCCAGCGAGAGCGCCAGGGCCAGGCGCACGTAAGGCGTCGGGTCGGGCGTGTCAGGCAGCGGGGCGGGACGGGTGGAGCGAGCCATGGACCGGCCATTGTGTGCGAAGCGGTCGCACACGACGAGCCGGCGGTCGCCCGCCCGGGGTCAGCCTTCCCCGAGGCCCACCGGCGCCGGCGCCTGCATCACGATGCGCGTGAAGAGGCGGTCGAACTGCGGGTCGCGCGGAACGCGGCTGTTCAGCGGGTCCTGGTTGGTCGCGAACGCGGCGTTCAGCGCGTGCCAGTCGCTTTCATCCAGCGAGCGCTCGGCCTCGGGCAGCACGACACTCTCCTCCAGCCGCATGTGCTCCAGGTAAAAGCTCACATAGCGCCTCGCTTCGGCTTCGAAGGCCGGGCGCCGCGTCTCACCCAGGTACTCCCAGGCCATCAGCATGTGCATGAGCTCCCTCACCTGCGATTCACCGGCCATGTGGTCGCGCTCGAGCTGCTCGATCGCGCCCATCACCTGTGGCGCCGCCCGGGCCACGCGCGGGAACAGCAAATCGGATTCCTTCGGGTGGTGCAGTTTCTCCGGGAATTCGTCGATGTAGAACAGCATGGCACGCAGCACGTCGAAAAACAGCTCGTGCTGGTCTTTTCCCTCGGGCTCGGGTCCGCGCTGGATCATCTGCAAGAGCGATTGCAGCATGGCGGCCAGACTGGCATGTTCGTCACGAATGACGCGCAAGGCTTCTCGGTTCATGGATGGTCTCCTCGGAACCTGAAGCATCCCGCGAGGCCGCAACGACCGCATTGACCTGGGTCAAACAAGGCCCGTTCAGCGCACCCGCGGCTTCCAGCGCTTGAGCAGCAGCGCGTTGCTCACCACGCTGACCGAGCTCAGCGCCATGGCCGCACCGGCCACCACCGGACTCAGGAAGCCAAGCGCCGCCAGTGGAATGCCGGCCACGTTGTAAGCGAAAGCCCAGAACAGGTTCTGCCGGATCTTGCTCACGGTGCGGCGCGAAATGTCCAGCGCCGAGGCCACCAGAAGGGGGTCGCCGCGCATGAGTGTGATGCCCGCCGCGTGCATCGCCACGTCGGAGCCGCCTCCTTGCGTGTGGCTCATCGCCATGCCCACGTCCGCCGCCGCCAGCGCGGGCGCGTCGTTCACGCCGTCGCCCACCATGGCCACGGTATGCAGAGGTCCACCCGCCCCCGACGACTTCAGCTTGCGAATCACCGCCGCCTTGTCGCCCGGCAACACCTCAGCGATCACCTCGCCTTCACTCGCCCGCAGACCCAGGCGCGCAGCCATCGCGAAGGCCGCGCCACGGTTGTCGCCCGAGACCATGTAAAGGCGCATGCCCCTGGCGCGCAGATCGGCGATGGCCTGTGCCGCACCCGCCTTGGGTTCGTCGCCGAAAGCCAGCATCGCCAGAGGCGTCCAGCTGGCCGCCGCTGCTGCGTCACCTGGTGTCTGACTGGCCAGCACCGACACCGTGGCGCCCTGCGATTGCCAGGACCGGACCCGTTCTTCGAGTGGGCCAAGCGCAGCGCCCAGTTCCTCCATCCACTTCAAGCTTCCCAAGGCCAGCCAGGCGCCATTCACGCGGCCTTCACTGCCCCGACCGGACACGGCCTGGACCTCGCTGGCCGCATCGGCCCGGATCGCGATCGCTCGCGCATCTGCGGCCTGGACCACGGCGCGGGCCAGCGGGTGGGCGCTCTGCGCCTGCAAAGCCGCTGCCGTGTGCAGCACGGCGACCTCGTCCACGCCAGGCACCGCTTCGATCACAAGCAGACGGGGATGGCCCTCGGTCAGCGTGCCTGTCTTGTCAAACGCCACGGTATCCACCTGGTGTGCGATTTCCAGCGCCTGAGCGTCCTTGATCAGGATGCCGTGCTGCGCTGCAACGCCAGTGCCGGCCATGATCGCCGTGGGCGTGGCGAGGCCCAGCGCACACGGACAGGCAATCACCAGCACCGCCACCGCGTGCAGCAAAGCTTCCTCCATCGGCACGCCGGTCCACAACCAGGCCACCAGTGTGAGGAGTGCGATCACCAGCACCACCGGTACGAACACAGCAGCCACCTGATCCACCATGCGTTGCACTGGCGCCTTGGTCGCCTGCGCGTCCTGGACCAGACCAATGATGCGCGAGAGCACGCTCTGGGCGCCGATGGCGCGCACCCTCACGTCAACGGCACCTTCTCCATTGAGCGAACCACCCGTCACCATGTCACCCACGTCCTTGGGCACCGGCATCGCTTCACCGGTCAGCATGGATTCGTCGGCCTGTGTGCGACCCTGCACCACTTCGCCATCGGCAGCGAATCTTTCGCCAGGCAATACACGCACCAGATCACCGGGCAACAACTCGTCCACCGCCACATCGGTCAGCTCGGTGCGACGCACACCATCGGGCAAAAGATGGGCTCGCTCGGGACGCAGGGCATGCAGCGCTCTGATGGCCACGGTGGTCTGGCGCTTGGCGCGCATTTCCAGCCACTTGCCCAGCAACACCAGCGTGATCACCACCGCAGAAGCCTCGTAATAGAGGTGCACCATCTCGCCAGGCTCTGCGCGCCACCACAGCCAGGTGGACAGCGCCCAGCCCGCCGTGGTGCCAATGGAAACCAGCAACTCCATGTTGCCGGTAAAAGCCTTGAGCGCATGCCAGCCCGCTCGGTAGAAACGAGCGCCCAATACGAACTGCACCGGCGTGGCCAACAGGAACTGTGCCCATGCCGGCAACATCCAGTGTCGGTCCAAAAGATCACCCAACATGGGCACCGCAAGCGGCGCCGAGAGCAAGACACCGATCAACACCGGAAGAAAACTCAGAGGCACGCCCAACCAGTGCTGTTCCCGGACATCGTCCAGCGCTTCACGCGAGCTGGGCTCATAGCCAGCATCGCGCACCGCACGCTTGACGCGTGCCAGGGCTTCTGCCTCGTCACCTGCGGAAAGCACCACACGCGCCGATTCGGTGGCCAGGTTCACCGATGCGTCGCTCACACCGGGCTGTTTTTTCAGGGCCTTTTCCACGCGTGTCACACAGGAAGCGCAGGTCATCCCGCCAATGCCCAGGTCGATCTGGATCAACGGGGCCTGAGAGAGAAGGTCACCCGGCCGGGTGGAAGCTGTGATCGTGTTCATGGAGGCAGCATAAGCTTTACCACCATGGCAAGGTCAAGCAGCACCTTGTTGCCAACTGTGAACGGGACAGACACTGGAAATGTCTTGACCTTGACACCATGTCAAGGATGAGAATGGAGGCATGTTCCACCATCACACACACCAGGAGTCACCATGAACCAGACATTTCACGTCACGGGCATGACCTGTGGCCACTGCGAGAAGGCGGTGACCAGCGCCATTCGCCAGATCGACCCCCAGGCACTTGTGCAGATCGACCGGGCAAACAACCAGGTGCAGGTCGACACCACTCAACCGAGAGAGGCGCTGGCGGCAGCGATCCGGGACGAGGGCTACCAGGTCGAGGCTTGAGCACCATGCCTGCCCGCACCACCCGACCAGAGAGCGGCAACGACTGGCCGGTCAACATCGGCAAGGCAGCGCAACTCAGCGGCATCTCACCCAAGATGCTGCGCCACTATGAAAGTCTCGGCCTGCTGACTGCGGTTCCCCGGACCGACAACAACTACCGCCAGTACAGCCAGGCCGATGTCCACACCCTGCGCTTCATCCGGCGTTCGCGCGACATGGGCTTCGGCCTGGACGCGATCACCGAACTCGTGAGCCTGTGGCACAACCGCAGGCGCAGCAACGAAAGCGTCAAGCGCGTGGCCCAGAAGCACGTGGACGAACTCAACCAGCGCATTGAAGCCTTGCAGGCCATGCAACGCACACTGAGCCACCTGCTGGAGCTGTGCCCTGGCGATGGCCGACCCGACTGTCCCATCCTGGACGACCTGAGCCATTCCGCCGCTGAACTCGAAGACACGAAAAAAAGCGGCACAAAACTTTACAAAGCTGCCACATCGACCGCACGGCGTGGAAACACGCGAACCAGACACTGACGTCATTCCACACACCGACCCTCGGCCATGTGGTGTTGCTTCCTCAACGTCTCAAGGAGACCTTCATGAAACTGCTTCCGAAACGCACCCTGATCGCCGCCACGCTGGCCGCTGCCTTCGTCGGCATCTCAGCGGCCGCCATTGCACAAGGCACGGCCCAGGCACCCGCCAGCCCACCCACCGCACAGGCCGCCACCCCGGAGGCCCCCTCCCAGGCCCACATGCAAAAGCGCAGCCAACGCCATGCCGAACGCATGGAACGCATGCAGAAAAAGATGGCCGCCCGGCAGGCGCAGCTCAAGTCCGAACTCAAGCTCACCGCCGAACAGGAGCCCGCCTGGAACGCCTTTGTGGCACGCACCCAGCCGCTCGCCCACCCGGCACCCCGGGGACCGCGCGAAGACTGGTCCAAGCTGACCACGCCCGAACGCCTGGACAAGATGCAGGCCATCAAGACGGAACGGGACGCACGCATGGCACAGCGCACCGAGGCCATCAAGAGCTTCTACGCCGCACTGAACGCCGATCAGAAAAAGGTCTTTGACGAAAAGTACGGCATGGGCATGCAACGCACTGGCCTGCACCACAAAGGCCATCATGGTGGTCACCATCCCATGGGTGGCATGCACAGCTGAACCGGTTTTCGGGTTGTCTGTCTTTTCTTATAAAGATACTTAATACAAGATAGCAGTAGTAGTAGAGGGCGCTGTCCGTTGTGGACAAGCGCCCTTTTTCTTTTTCCGACAACCACTTGTGACGCTGGCAACCCTGTGTGAAGTGGCCTGTTGGTGAGCGCCGTCAACAGGAACAACCTGGCTGGATGGCCAGGGGTTGTGGACAACCGGGTGCTTGTTCAAAAGTTACACACAGCCTTATCAGAACGCCGCGGAAACATGCGCTGACACCTGCGCACAGTCGCTTGCCAAGATCCCACGGAGCGGCTGCTAAGATGCGCCGCTTCATGGCCGGTCATGCCCTTTCAAGGCGTTCCTGCGGCGGGCCAGTCTCTGGACCCAACTTTGCCCATGTCTGTTGCCCTCGCAGGAAACACACCCGCCACCTTTGAAATCAAGAGCGCTCAGTTGCCCCTCGTGGCGCTCATGCTCAAGTCCTCCGATCTGCAACGCCTGGGCGAAGAACTTGCCCAGCGGTTTGGCGACATGCCAGACTTTTTCGACCACGATCCACTGGTCATCGACCTGCACCCGCTGAACGTGGCTGAAGCCAATGCCCTGCCGGATTTCGGTGCCTTGCAGACCCTGCTGCGGCAGTACCGCCTGGTGCCCCTTGCCGTGCGCGGCGGCACCATCGAACAGACCGCACTGGCCCTGGCTGCCGGACTCACGCCCACGCCCGATGCTTCGGTACAGCGCTCGTTGCCGCCAGCCACACCTGCCGAAATAGCAACACCACCCGAACCACTTCCACCCACCCCGCCCACACCCGGTGCTCTCGTGATTGACAAGCCCCTGCGTTCGGGCCAGCAGGTGTATGCGCGGGGTCGAGACCTGGTGGTCATGGCCATGGTCAATCCGGGGGCCGAAGTCATTGCCGATGGGCACATCCATGTGTATGCGCCCCTGCGCGGCAAGGCCATTGCCGGCGCAAGGGGCAACAACGAAGCGCGCATCTTCACCCTGGGCATGGCGCCCGAGCTGGTGTCCATTGCCGGTATCTACCGCACCAGCGAAGTCCCCTGGCCCAGCACGTTGCTGGGCAAGCCAGCGCAGGTGCGCCTGGTACCCAGCTCCGAGGGCGACCGGCTGGTGGTCGACGCCCTGGGCGCCTGAACCTTTATCTCGAATCAGAAAGAATTTTCACCATGACCAAGATCGTTGTCGTCACTTCGGGCAAAGGCGGCGTGGGCAAGACCACCACCAGTGCCAGCTTTGCCACGGGCCTCGCATTGCGCGGCCACAAGACCGCTGTCATCGACTTTGATGTCGGTTTGCGCAACCTCGACCTCATCATGGGCTGCGAGCGCCGGGTGGTGTACGACCTGATCAACGTGATCCAGGGCGAAGCCAATCTGAACCAGGCGCTCATCAAGGACAAGCAGTGCGACAACCTGTTCGTGCTGGCCGCCAGCCAGACGCGCGACAAGGATGCCCTGAGTCAGGAAGGAGTGCACAAGGTGCTGACCGACCTGGCTGGCATGGGCTTCGAGTACATCGTCTGCGATTCGCCCGCCGGCATCGAGACCGGCGCCCTCATGGCCATGCACTACGCCGACGAAGCGCTCATCGTGACCAACCCGGAAGTCTCCAGCGTGCGCGATTCGGACCGCATCCTGGGCATGCTCGGGAGCAAGACGCAACGCGCCATCGAAGGCAAGGACCCGATCAGGGAACACTTGCTCATCACCCGCTACAACCCTTCGCGCGTGGCCGATGGCCAGATGCTCTCGCTGCAGGACATCCAGGACATTCTGCGCATCAAGCTGATCGGCGTGATCCCGGAAAGCGAGAACGTGCTCACTGCATCCAACCAGGGCACGCCCGCCATCCACCTTAAGGGCACCGATGTGGCAGAGGCCTACAGCGACGTGATCGACCGCTTCCTGGGTGCCGACAAACCGCTGCGTTTCATAGAGGCTGAGAAAACCGGCTTCTTCAAACGCCTGTTCGGAGGAAAGTAAAGCATGTCATTGCTCTCCTTCCTGCTTGGCGAAAAGAAAAAGACCGCCAGCGTCGCCAAAGAACGGCTGCAGATCATCCTGGCGCACGAGCGCAGCGGGCGCAGCGCTTCCGAACCCGACTACCTGCCCGCGCTGCAACGGGAACTCGTGGCCGTCATCGGCAAATACATCAAGATCAACCCGGACGACATCAAGGTCCAGCTCGATCGCCAGGACAACCTGGACGTGCTGGAAGTGAAGATCGAGTTGCCGGACCGCAAGTAGCCTGTCGGCCCTGGCACGGGCTGATCGAGCGCGACCTGGCTCGCCGTGGTATCATCCTGGGTCGCCCAAAGCGACCAGCAGCATCCAGGCCATCCGCCCAGGACGCAACCGCCCCCGGCAGAGGGGCCGCTGGTCCAGCCCCTTCTGGGCGCCGCGCCACACCGCTTTCTCACAGCACCGTGGCCCTTTCCTCCCTGCTGTTGCCGATGCCTCTGCCGTGGCTCGTGCGCCGATGTGGGACTGATGCGCTTCTGTGCACCAGCCCGTGTCTGGAAAAATCAGTGGGGCGCCAGGGGCTGCCACCGGTATCTTTTTTTGGTTTTCGGGCCTTGTCCCTGCTGCGGCGAAACGCCCCGGCCCTGGCCCCCTGATGCTTTTGATGAATCACACGACACTTATTTCAACGACAGCGAGACCGTCTCTTCTCACCCTGGGCAAGTACCGCATTGCGGCCTCCCCACATCTGTTGCCGGACGGCCTGTTCGCGGCCCAGGTTTCAATCGCCAGCGGCCAGGGCAGCGCCTGCACCGCACGCGTTATCCGCTACGACAGCGCTTTTTCCACGCACGAGGCGGCCACCGACTACGCCATCGCGCAGGGCATCGACTGGGTGCACGACACCACCCGCCACACCGCGCGCCCGAACTGACCGATACACTTCACGCAAAGGAACACACCATGGCCAAGGAAGAACTGATCGACATGATGGGCATCGTCAACGAGGTGCTGCCCGACACCCGTTTTCGCGTCACGCTGGACAACGGTCACCAGCTGATCGCCTATTCCGCGGGCAAGATGAAGAAGAACCACATCCGCATCCTGGCGGGTGACCGGGTCTCTCTCGAACTCTCGCCTTACGACCTGACCAAAGGCCGTATCAACTTCCGCCACATCGAAGGCCGCGGCCCCATGGTGCCGCGCAAGCCGCGCTGAGCACGCTTTCGGCGAAACCGTATCGCTCAAGGCTGGGGATTTCTTGGCTCCTTGGCGCTGCCACCAGATGGTTTGGGCGTACCCAGGAACGCAGAGTAGTGCCCCGCAGCAGCGGCAGCCGCAGCGGGTATGGCTGCTGCGTGCGCCAATTCATGGCGGACCAGCGCCAGCGTAGGCGCATCGCCCATTTCAAATGCCGGTGATGCCAGGAAGGCTTGCGCCACCTCCAGAGGCCATGCCTCCCTCGATCTAAAGGGATGCCGGCGCGTGGTGTGCATGATTCCCCGCGCAGCGTGGGCAGAAAGCACAAGGCCAGCGGGGTCTGTAGTTGTCGGCGGCATTCTCACGGGTCTGCTGGGGCCCCCAGGCGTGAATGGCCGATACGAAACCAGGCAACGCAGTTCAGTGGCCCGATTTCGATCATCAACGTCCGTCGAACGCTCCAGCTCACTGAGCACCCGCTCCATGGCGCGGCCATCCCTTGCCGCTTCAAAGATCTCTGCCGCCTCCGTATAGCCCTGGCCGGTTGCCTTCGCAAATGGGGTTTGCCCATTCGCCAGCGGTAGGTCCAGGTCGGCGCCGGCGTCCCACAGGGCGTTCAGCACAGCGACTTGGTTGTGTGCGGCTGCCACGAACGCGGGTGTGGCTCCTCCCTCAAGCTGGGTATCCAGGTTGGCGCCTGCTACTTTCAGGGCGGTGATCACGGCGGGATGGCCCCGCATGGCTGCCAGATGGGCTGGCGTACTTCTCGTTCTGCCAAAGGGAGCATCCAGGTTGACGCCCGCCGCATGCAAAGCGACGATCACGGTCGCATGGCCGTCTCGGGCTGCCAGGTGGGCTGGTGTCCACCCCTTACCGTCTGGCGTGTTCAGCGCGGCGTCGTGCCCGGGCAACCCAGCCAGGGTGGTGATCACGTCGGCGTAGCCATTCATGGCGGCCAGGTGAGCCAGGGTCCAGTTTTCATCCGGAACGGGTGTGTTCAGGTCGGCGCCCGCCGCATGTAAAGCGACGATCACGGCCGCATGGCCGTCTCGGGCTGCCAGGTGGGCTGGTGTTCCGCCGTTCGGCAGTGGCAAGTTCAGATTCGCGCCTGCAGCATGCAGGGCTGCAATCAAGTCGGCATGGCCTCCCATGGCAGCCAGGTGGGCGGGTGCATACCCTTCGAGGTCTTGCCCATCCAGTTCACCGGGGGTGCGACCCGGATCCCTGATGATTTGGAGCGCACGCGCCACCTCTCCGTCGCTGATTGCATCGCGCAGTTCTTCCATGCGTTTCTCTCCTGCTGAGTGAGCCAGCGGCACGCCAGCAGAAAAGATCAGGGCCCGGGTTGGGGCTGTCGTGGGGATTTCGGCTCTTGGGCACTGCCTCCTGACGAGGGGCGGCGGGCGAGGAGCTCCGAGTAGTGAGGCGCGCCAGCAGCCGCACCAGCGCCAGCAGCCGCACCAGCAGCTGCGCCAGCACCAGCACCAGCACCAGCACCAGCACCAGCAGCGGTGCCCATATCGGACAGAATGGTCGCCGCGGTTTCACCTCTCTCGGCGGCTGCCGCCGCAGCTCTCACCATCGCCAGCCTCTGCGGGTCGCCGTCACGGTACTCTGGAGAGTTCAGGTACGCGTCGACGGTGGGCACGTCGTACCGCCGACCAGTGAGTGGGTCCATCGGCGCAGGGCGCCCCAAGTCGCCATTGCGGTCTGGCCTCAGAACTCGAAGTGCCGTCGCAGCGGAGATCACGCTCTTTCGCGCGTCGTCCGGACCGGGCAGCAAGACTGGGCGGCGTTCTCCGGATGTGCTGAAACTATCGAACGACACGGGACAAGCCAGCGCGGCGGCCATGTTTTCGGCCTCCTGACGGGTCGCGCCATCGCTCAGCCCTTCCCCCGCCTTGAGGACACGCGCTGCCTGTTCCACAAGTTGGCTTTCCCTCACCAGTTCCGCGCTCTCGGCGGCAGGGGGCGCCGCGTCAACCGGCGGCACAGGGCGCAGCAGCTCGATCATTTCGCGGCTGAACGGTGCCGGTGTCAATTCCGGATCGAGAAACACCTCTCCCTCCGGATCTGGCACAACAACCAGGCCCGGATCCGCCCCGAGCTCGATCAGGGCGCGTGCCGTCCGGAGTTGGCCATGCCTCGCCGCAAGCCCGAGAGGGGTAGGCCCTGGTCCGGTGCGCGCATCGACAGTCGCGCCCTGATTGATCAACGCACGGACCGCCTCGGTATGACCATGCGTGGCTGCCAAATGGAGCGGAGTCGAGCCAAAAGCGCCGGGCGCTTCTGTTTCGGCGCCCAGCCGTATCAGGTTGCGGCACGCGTCGCCATGACCATTTTCGGCTGCCAGGTGCAGCGGTGTTCTTGCTTCTTTGTCATAGACCCTCGTGAAAGCACCCATGCGAATCAGTGCCGTGCAGACGTCGGAATTTCCCGCAACGGCCGCCCAGTGAAGTGCGGTTCTGCCGCGGCCATCGGCCAGCAAGTTCAGGTCCGCACCGCCGGCCCTCCGGGCCTCGATGGCTGCGATGGCCCCCGCAGTGTCCCGGCGAAAGAGTGGCCCTGTGATGTCTTGCATGCGTTCGTTCCTTCCAGGTCGTGCGGTGGTCCAAGTGAGCCCGCGACAATCTAGCGCAACCCGCAAAGGGGTGGCAAAACCAATCCCAGGGACCGGTTTCGATGCACGAAATGACAGAAATGCTTGGAATCCCCGCGCGGCAGAGGGAGGTCAATGCACCCCAGTTGTTTTGCTGCTGGGCGCTCAGTGCTGGGGGGATCGTGTTGGCCTGGGTTCGCCCCCATCGGCGGGTTGGCGTGAACGGCGGTCAAGAAACGCCGTGTAGTGAATCGCCGCTTCAGAACCCGCCTTTTTCTCCACCTCGAGCAGGGCCGTGCTCACGGTGGGGTGGTTCCTCTCGGTAGCCAGAAGGCTGGGCGTCCAACCGGAGAGGTCTGTTGCGCTCAGGTCTGCGCCGGCCTCGCCCAGGGCGGTGATGACGGCGGCGTGGCCATTGTGCGCCGCCCAGTGGGCCGGTGTCCTTCCCGCCGCGTCGGTGGCGTTCAGATCTGCGCCGGCCCTGCCCAATGCGGTGATGACGGCGGCGTGGCCGTGCTGCGCTGCCCAGTGGGCCGGTGCCATCAAATCCCTGTCTCCCACGTTCAAACTGGCTCCCGCCTCGCCCAGTGCGGCGATGACGGCGGCGTGGCCGTGCTGCGCTGCCCAGTGGGCCGGTGTCATCAAGTCCCTGTCCCCCGCATTCAAATCGGCACCCGCCTCGCCCAGGGCTGCGATGACCGTGGCATGGCCGAGTTGCGCCGCCCAGTGGGCCGGTGCCATCAAATCCATGTCTCCCGCGTTCAAACTGGCACCGGCCCTGCCCAGTTCGGTGATGACGGCGGCGTGGCCTTGCAGGGCCGCCAGGTGGGCCAGTGTTTCCCGGGACCGGCCCGGCGTACTCAGATCTGCGCCTGCTTCACGCAGCGCGTTGATGACGGTGGCCTGACCAAGAATGGCAGCCAGTTGAGCCGGTCTGGGCCTGGACGGGCCGGTCCACTCGAGATCTGCATGGCCTCTGCCCAGCGCCACGATTTCGCTGACAGCGGCGTCCACATCCCCGCGCTCAATGGCATCGCTCAGTTTTGTCATGCGTTCATGCCCCCGGGGCTTCCATCGAAAAGTTTCGCCGTTCGCTTCGTGCAAATTTCTATTTTCGCCGCGCGCGAACGGCAGCGGCCAGACCTTCGAGCACGGGTACGGTCTGCTCGAAGGAGATGCAGGCGTCGGTGACGCTCACGCCATGCCGCAGCGGCTGGCCCGGCACGATGTCCTGGCGTCCTTCATGCAGGTGGCTTTCGATCATCACGCCCATGATGCGCCCGTCGCCCGCCGCCACCTGTGCCGCCACATCGGCCGCCACCTCGATCTGGCGCTGGTGCTGCTTGCTGCTGTTGGCATGCGAGACGTCGACCATGACCTGCTCGCGCAGGCCGGCCTTTTTCAGCAACGCGCAGGCCGCATCGACGTTGGCCGCGCTGTAGTTGGGCTGCGCGCCACCGCGCAGGATCACGTGGCAATCGTCGTTGCCGCGCGTTTCAAAAATGGCCGCCTGCCCCATCTTGGTCATGCCCATGAACGCGTGCTCGGCACGCGCGGCCTGGATCGCATCGGAGGCGACCTTCACACCGCCGTCGGTGCCGTTCTTGAAGCCTACCGGGCAACTCAGGCCACTGGCGAGCTGGCGGTGGCTCTGGCTCTCGGTGGTGCGCGCACCAATCGCACCCCAGCTCACGAGATCGCTGATGAACTGGGGGCTGAGCAAATCCAGAAACTCCGTGCCCACCGGCAGGCCCAGCGCCAGCACGTCCAGCAACAGCGCGCGCGCCAGCTCCAGGCCTTCGTTGATCGCGAAGCTGCCGTCCAGGTGGGGGTCGTTGATGTAGCCCTTCCATCCCACCGTGGTGCGCGGTTTCTCGAAGTACACGCGCATCACCACCAGCAGATCGTCTTTCAGCGCCTCGGCGGTGGACTTGAGCAGGCGTGCGTAGTCCATGGCCTGCGCGTGGTCGTGGATGGAGCAAGGACCGACCACGACCACCAGCCGGTCGTCCAGCCCGTGAAGCACTCGCGAAATGTTGGCCCGGCTGCGCTCCACCAGCGCCTGCGCTGTGTCCGACGCAGGTTGCCATTCCTGCAGAAGGGCGGGCGTGATCAGCGGGCGAACGGCGCCAATGCGCAGGTCGTCGATGCGGGTGGTGTCGTGGGTGGATTGCGGGGTGTGGGGTGTGTGGGTTTTCATGGTTGCTGATGTGTTTTTTTGGTCACTGGCCTGGGCTTTGCGCCGGGAATTCGCCGAAATGTCACGCCGATGCCATCTCCGGGCTGTTACGGATTCAAGTTGGGGCGAGGTCCGACCGAAACTGAATGTGACACACACGGGCGGCGGTTCCGCCCGATTCGGAAGATCCATGAAGACTTTGTACTGCATCTGCTCTCTGGCCACCGCCTGTCTGATGGGCCTTTCGCCAGGTGGTGCGGTCGCGGCAACGTCCGAGACGCCCCCGGTCGCGGAATCCGGCGGCGCCCACAAACCACAGATCTGGGTGAACCTGGGGGGCTTCTCGCGCCACTTTGACAGCAACAAGGGTTACAACGAGAACAACCTCGGCCTCGGGCTTGAATACCGCACCAGCCCCGAGATCGCCTACATGGCGGGCGCCTACTACAACAGTGTGCGCAAGACCACGTCGTACGCCGCCGTGAACTGGCAGCCCTGGCAATTGGGTCCGGTCAGACTGGGCGCCGCGCTGGGTGTGATGAATGGCTACCCCTCGCTGGCCAATGGCGGCAGCTTCTTTGCCGCGTTGCCCCTGGCGACGATCGAAGGCCGCCACTTCGGCATCAACTTCGGCTTGATCCCCTCGATCGGCAAAGTCGATGGCGCCGTGATCGTGCAGTTCAAACTTCGACTGAACTGAGCGCGCACTGCGCTCGGGCCTGCATGAATTTCGGCAGGGCAGCGCGCGCGCAGCGCTGAAGGGCCATCAGGAACGCGTGATCGGGCTCGCGCACGCCATGGTGCGTGCGAAGGTCGAATTGAATGCGCCCCAGCAACTCTGCCGCCATTTCGGCATCGGCCAGCGCCCGGTGCGCCTGGCCCGTGCGTGGCAACTGGAAATGGTCCACCAGGGCGCCCAGCCGGTGGCTCGGCGCTTCGGGGTAGAGGCGCCGCGACAGCAGCACCGTGCAGGCGAACGCGTGGGGAGCGGCTTCGCCAGCCAGCGCCAGTTCCGCACTCCAGAAGCGGCGATCGAACGAAGCGTTGTGCGCCACCATGGGCAGCTCGCCCACGAAGCGCGCCGCCTCGCGCATCACGCGATCGGCCGCTGGGGCACTCGCCACCATGGCGTTGGTGATGCCGGTGAGCTGCGTGATGAAAGACGGGATGCGCACCCCGGCGTTCATCAGGCTCTGGTAGCGATCGACCACGCGCCCCTGTTCCAGGATCACCACCGCGACCTCGGTGGCGCGGTCCCCCGCCGAAGGCGAGATGCCGGTGGTTTCGAAGTCGATGACGGCGATGCGGCTCATGGTGGCGGGTTCATGTCGGAATGGCGGAAGCGGCTTGTAGGACATGAGCTTATCCTGCGCCTCGAGCCTTGTGAGTGGCACCCCCCCATGTCATGCTCGTCCGCATGCGCGAAATACCCATCTCGCGAACCCTTCGCGTACTCACCGTGAACATCCACAAGGGCTACAACGCATTCAACAACCGTTTTGTGCTGCACGAGTTGCGCGAAGCGGTGCGGGCCGAACAGAGCGACCTTGTGTTCCTGCAGGAGGTCAGTGGTGAATCGGGTCCGGCCCACGCCGCATCGGTGGGCGCTCAATACGAGTTCCTGGCCGACCAGATCTGGTCGGATCACGCCTATGGCCGCAACGCCGTCGCTCAGGGCCAGGACCACGGCAACGCCGTGCTCTCTCGTTTCCCCGTGCGGCACAGCCACAACCACGACATGTCCATCCAGGGCTCGGAGCCGCGCGGCATGCTGCATTGCGCTCTCACGCTGGACGCAGACGAGCCCGAGCTGCATGTGATGTGCGTTCACCTGGGGCTCAGCGAAGCCCACCGGGCCCGCCAGATGGCCAGCCTGTGCGAGACGGTGAAACGCGAAGTGCCCGCCGACTCGCCGCTGGTGGTGGCGGGCGATTTCAACGACTGGCGATCTCGCGCCGACGCCGCGCTGGCACCCGCCGGCCTGAAAGAGGTGTTTCGCGGCGCTTTCGGACACCACGCCCGCACCTTCCCTGCCCGCTGGCCCTGGCTTCGGCTCGATCGCATCTACACACGCGGCGTGGCCGCCGCGCGCCCACTGCCATTGCCGCACACCCCCTGGGCGCACCTTTCCGACCACGCCCCGCTGGCCGCCGAGATCGACTTGCCGGAGACCCCATGAACTCACACTGGCTTCCGGGCAACCGCATCACCCTGCTCGAGAACGGCGAAGGCTATTACCCGCGTGTGTTCGAGGCCATCTCGCAGGCGAAGCAAGAAGTGCTGCTGGAAACCTTCATCCTGTTCGACGACAAAGTGGGACGTGAACTGCAGCAGGCGCTCCTGAGCGCCGCGAACCATGGCGCCGTCGTGCATGTGTTGATAGACGGCTGGGGCTCGCCAGATCTTCCGCCCTCGTTCACCCAGCCGCTGCTGGACGCGGGCGTGCGCCTGCGCGCCTTCGAGCCGGTGCGCCGCCTGTTCGGCGCCCGCGTGAACCTGCTGCGCCGCATGCACCACAAGCTGGTGGTGGTGGATGGACAGCGCGCGTTTGTGGGTGGCATCAATTACTCCATCGACCACCTCGCCGAACATGGTCCGCAGGCCAAGCAGGACTACGCGGTGGAGGTCGAGGGGCCGCTTGTGGGCCAGATCCAGGCCTTCTGTCGCGCCAACGTGGAGGCGCCGCAGCCGACGCGCCATGCCTGGCTGCAGCGCTGGCGGGCGATGCGCCAGCGCGTCGGCGAGCACCGCGACATCGAAGAAGGTGCGGTCGCCGCCTTTGTCACGCGCGACAACCACCTGCACCGCACCGATATCGAACGCCATTACCGAGTGGCCATCCGCAGCGCGCGCAAGCACATCCTCATTGCCAACGCCTACTTCTTTCCGGGCTACCGCCTGTTGCGGGATCTGCGGCGCGCAGCACGGCGCGGCGTCCAGGTCGATCTGGTCATGCAAGGCCAACCGGACATGGTGTGGGTGATGCGCGCCACCGAACTGCTCTACCGCCATCTGATCCGGGCCGGCGTGCGCGTTCACCGTTACACCGAGCGACCGCTGCACGCCAAGGTTGCGGTGGTGGACGATCACTGGGCCACCGTGGGATCGAGCAACCTCGACCCGACGAGCCTCAGCCTGAACCTGGAGGCCAACGTCGTGGTGCGCGACGAGGCCTTTGCACGCCACCTGCGCGAACGCCTGGAGCAATTGATGGCGGCGCACTGCCAGCGTGTGGAACGGCCCGTGCCCGGCAAGCTGCGCTCAGCCTGGATCGGTGTGCGCAGCTTGGTGGTGTTCCATGCCCTGCGCCGCCTTCCAGTCTGGATGCAGCGCCTCACCGCCCCACCTCCCCGCGTGGTGCCCCTGAGGGACCAGGAGCAGGCATGAGCGCAACTCCCAGGCAAGCTCGCAACGCAGCCCGAAAGGCGAAGGTGCTCCCGTGAACGCGCCCCTGCTCAGGCTCTGGAGCTGGACGCGCAAGGTATTTCCCTGGGCGCTCGCTGCGCTCGTGCTCACGCTGGTGGCACGCCAGGCCCGCACCGTGGAATGGACCGAGGTCTGGACGGCGGTGCTGGCGATCCCAGCCACACAACTGGCGCTGGCGGTGGGGTTGGCCGCGCTCAGCTATGCGCTGTACGGCAGTTTCGACCTCGTTGGCCGGCGTTTGACGAGGGCCCCGGTGTCGGTGGGTCGAAGCCTGGGCACGGCGGCCATCAGCTATGCCTTCAACTTGAATTTCGGGTCGCTGGTGGGCGGCCTCGCGCTGCGGCTGCGCCTGTATACCCGCTGGGGCCTGTCGGCGCCCACCGTGGGCAAGATCATCGCCTACAGCATGGTGACCAACTGGCTGGGTTACCTCTGGGTCGCGGGTGCCGTCTGGTGGTGGGCGCCGCCGCGCCTGCCTGAGGCGTGGGTGTCGAGCCCTCTGTGGTGGCGCGGCGTGGGCATGGCCATGCTGCTGGTGGCTGCAGCCTACGTGGCGCTCTGTTTCTTCTCCCGCCGTCGCGAGCTCAGTGTGCGGGGACACGCGCTGCCGCTGCCCGATGGCCGACTGGCGCTGTTGCAAGCGGCCATGGGGGGCGCGAGCTGGTTGCTGATCGGCGCCATCGTCTGGAGCCTGTTTGGCGGGCGCATCGACTACCCTGCCGTGCTCGGCGCCTTGCTGCTGGCGGCGGTGGCCGGCGTGGTGACGCACGTGCCGGCTGGCCTGGGGGTGCTTGAAGCGGTGTTCGCCGCGTCGTTGGGCGGGGCACGTTGGCCGGTGGCCGAGGTGTTGGCCGTGGTGCTGGTCTATCGCGCCGCGTATTACCTGCTTCCCCTGGTGTTCGCGCTGCCAGCCTACGGTCTGAGCGAGGCCGCAGCGCGGCGCCGCTCAGGTGCTGGTCAGGCGGTGGGAGAGGCACCCGTCTGAGCGATGGGGTCCTGCGGCTCCTGCGCTGGAGGGGTGGGCGACGCCGCCAGAGGGAGTTCCATGGCCACGCGGGTGCCCTGTCCCGGTGCGCTGGTGATGGTGAGTTTGCCGGCGTGCGATTCCACCCGCACGCGCATGCCGAGCAATCCATGGTGGCCGGTGGGCACCTGGGCCAGATCGAAGCCCTGGCCATCGTCACGCACGAGCAGGCGCGCCTGACCTTCCTGGCGCTTGAGCGACACCCAGGCATGGCGCGCATGCGCGTACTTGCTGATGTTGGTCAGCGACTCCTGCACCACGCGGTACACCGTGAGCTCGGCATCGCGGTCCAGTTCCACCGCTTCGAGCTGCGGCAGAACAGGAATGCCCAGGCTGCTGGAAACATCCTGGCACAGCACCTCCAGCGCGGCGATGAGGCCAAGCTGTTCCAGTGACGATGGGCGCAGGTTCTCGACAATGCGTCGCTTGACGGCGATGCCCTCGTTGAGCCGCTTCTCGATGCCGCCCATGCGTTCCCGGGCCGCGGCCGGCAGGTCGGGAACGCGGCGAAGGCGCGCCATCTCCAGTTTCATGGCGGTGAGCAAGCCACCCATTTCGTCGTGCAGCTCACGGGCCACGCGGCCGCGCTCGTCTTCACGCGTGTTGACCAGGTGGCCGGCCAGCTCGCGCAATTCGGCTGTGCGCACCGCGATCTCCAGTTCCAGCACCTGGCTTTCCCGCGCCTTGCGTTCGTCGATCTCGCGCAACTGGCGCATGAACATCAGCAGGGCCATCACCGCCACCAGCACCAGAACGTGCAGCGCCAGGCGGTTGAGCATCATGGCGTCGAACAGTGACAGCCGCGCCGACTGCTGAACCGCTGCCGCGCGATCCAGCACGTGGTCAAACTCCTGCCGCAACTCGACGTAGGCCTGCCGACTGCGGTCGCTGCTGGCCAGGACATGCGCACGCGTGCGTTGACCGCGCTCGGTGGTGGTCATCCATTCCTCCAGCGCCGTCACACGGTTCTGAATTCGCTGGCGAACCGCGCCCACCGACACGGTGCGTCGGGGATCGGCATCGGCGATGTACTGGAAGGCACCCTGTTGCGCCACGTTCAATGCTTCGATGGCTTCCCGGTAGTCGGTTCGGTACACCTCCTGGCCGTTGATCAGGTAGGCGCGTGCGGCCGTCTCGGCATCGGTCAGGGCTTGCAGCGTGCGCAGCGCCTGCAGGCGCGCATCGGTCAAGGTGATCCCGCTCTCCAATGAATTGCGCGAGTGCTGGTAGGTGCTCTCGTTGACGGCAATGGTGATGACTGCCACCGCCAGCACGATGGGAATGACGTATCGGGTGCGCGCGACGCGTTCGATCGAAGACTTGAGCATCCCGGTTGCCGAAGGCCCTAATTCAGATCGCCAGGCGCGGTGGCAGCGCCGTCAGACACACTGGCGCAGTAGTCGATCAGATCCTCGAGCTCGTGGGATTTGTCAAACACGCGATTGGCGCCGAGCACTTCGCAACGGCGGCGAATATCGGGCGTGGCGTAGTTCGTCAGCACCACGCGGCGCGCGTGCAGGCCCGCCTCTTGCGCCACCTTGAGCACGCCCAGGCCGGAGCCTGCGAGCAGGAAGATGTCGATGATCAGCAGATCCACCGAATCCCCTTGCCCCTGGAGCCACTGGGTGGCGCTGCGCTCGTCCAGCGCCCGCCCGACCACCTCGACATTGGTGAGCTCCTCCAGCGTGGAGACCAGGTTCTCGTAGATCACCGGGTTGTCTTCAACGATGAAGGTTCTCAGCGAAGCCATGGCAAGGGTGGCAAAAATCAAAAAAGGGTGGACAAGATCAGGACTGTAAACGGCTCGGGGCGGGGTGGGCGGACATGCCGCACCTCCCCGCCCCGAGCTTCGTGCAGAACCTGAGCCGTGTCTGTAGGTGTCATCCTACAGACACGGGCCTGGCGAGTGGTCAGCGCACCACGATGTCGTTGCGCACCGACTTCACGCCCGAGGTGGACTTGGCCAGGGTCTCGGCCATGGCTTTCTCTTCGTTGGACTTGGCGAAGCCCGAGAGCTGCACGGTGCCGTTGAGCGTTTCCACGCTGATGGACGTGGCGCTCACGGTCTTGTTCTCGGCGAAGCGTGCCTTCACCCGGGTGGTGAGGGTGGCGTCGTCGATGTAGGCACCCACGGTCTGCTGGTCGCGGGCGACGGCGCAGCCGGTGATCTGGACGAGAGAGAACGTGGCGGCGACAGCCACCAGTGCGTGTGCGATCTTCATGATGTGTTTTCCTTGTGATGGCAGGAAGCGGGGCTCAAATCAGCACCGCTCCCCAGGGTTGATCAGCTGTTCTTCTGGATGACCAGGCGGTTGTCCACGGCCACCACGCCATCGACGGCGGCGGCCAGTGTCGTGGCACGGTCGCGCGAATCGGCGTCCGGTGCGGTGCCCTTGAGCGCCACACGGCCGGCTTCGGTGTCGACGTTTATCTTCAGCGCGCTGAGCTGATCGTCGGCTGCCAGGGCAGCATTCACCTTGGCCGTGATGGCCATGTCGCTGGCGCTTTCGGCGATGGCCTGGCCCGCTTGCGTGCCGGCGGCCTGCATGTCCTGTGCCGCGTCCTTCGCGTCGTTCTTCATCTCGGTCGCGGCGCTCTGGGTCTGGTTCACGCCGTTGTCGATCTGCTGTCCCACGGTCGTGTCTTCGTTCTGGCCGCAGGCGGCCAGGGCGATGGTGGCCGCAGCGGCGGCGATCAGGGTGAGGTGACGGGTGGCTGTTTTCATGGTCTTGTCCTTGTCAAAGGCCGGGCGTGCCGGCGCGAGGGGAAATGGAGGGAAGAAGAGGCGCGGCCTCAGATCTTCTCGGTGGGGCGGTTCCGGGAAGGTTTGTCAAACCAGTCGTCGCCAACGGTGCGTTCCCAGGCGGCGACCTGGCTCTCTGCTTCCTCTTTGGCCACGCCATAGCGTTCCTGGATCTTGCCGGCGAGCTGTTCGCGGCGGCCTGCGACCACGTCGAAGTCGTCGTCGGTCAGCTTGCCCCACTTCTCGACCACGCGGCCCTTGAGTTGCTTCCAGTTGCCTTCAATGCGATCCCAGTTCATGTGCATCTCCTTGAAAAGTTGCGGATGTGTTGTCGGAAGGTTGAGTACCTGTCCCGGCTGGCGCCGTTCGTATCGCGTTGCCGTGAATGAACTGTAGGTTCGCGACTTCGCCTGAGATGTCGGGCGGCCAGCCGCACCGCTGTAGGACGTATCCGATCGGAAGCGAAGGGTTGTAGGAGCTGTCCGACGCGCGGCCCTGCCTGCGCCTGTTAAATTGCCCGCTCCCGCCAGGCAACCCACTCCACCACGCATACAGGGGCTTTCATGATCAGAGTCGGGATCGTTGACGACCACGCCATCGTGCGCTCGGGATTGCGCCAGTTCCTCACAGAACATGTGGACCTGCGCGTCACCGGCGAAGCCAACAATGGCCGTGAAGCGCTGGAACTGGCCCGTGCGGGCGAGGTCGATGTGCTCCTGATGGACATCTCCATGCCGGAGCACGGTGGCGTGGATGCGCTGCAGGCCATCAAGGCCCGTTTCCCCGATCTCGCCGTGCTCATCCTCAGTGGCTTCCCGGAAGCGCAGTACGCCACCACGTTGCTGCGCCACGGCGCCAGCGGCTACCTGAACAAGGAATGCGCCCCCGAAGAGATCGTCAACGCCATTCGCACGGTGGCGCGCGGGCGGCGCTACATCAGCCCGGCGGTGGCCGAGTTGCTGGCCGATGGCGCCGTGGGCGAGGCCGAACGACCACCGCACGAACTGCTCTCCGAACGCGAGCTCCAGGTGTTCCTGCGCCTGGCCAAGGGCGAGACCATTGGCCACATGGCTGAGAACATGTTCCTCAGCGTGAAGACCGTGAGCACCTACCGCACCCGAGTGCTCGAAAAGCTCAAGCTCGCCAGCAACAGCGACCTGACCTACTACGCGCTCAAGAACGGCCTGATCCAGTAAGGACATGGGCGCCGCAGTCGGCGCCGTCCTACAGACCCGTGCGGTGTTGGCTTGCAGGCAGCCACCATGCCCATGCCTACAGTGGACTCATCGCAATGATGGTCGTTGCGAATCCATCAGGAGAGCATTCATGCTGCACTACGCCGTCGTCTTCTTCATCATCGCGCTGGTCGCTGCCGTGCTGGGCTTTGGCGGTATTGCCGCTGGCGCCGCCGGCATCGCCAAGATCCTCTTTGGTGTGTTCCTCATTCTGGCGCTGGTGTCCCTGGTGGCGGATCTGGTGCGCAAGCGCTGACCCGTCAACCGCTCGCCACATCCCATGCCAAGGAGACCACCATGATCAAGACTCACTCGCAAGACCTCACTCGCCAGGCACTCGATGCCGCTGGTGATCTTTCAGACCGCGTCGCGCGCGCCGCGCACAACGGCATCGACACGGTGCGCCACCAGGCTTCGCGCGTGGGCGAGCAGACGGTTGGCTACGTGCGCGACGAGCCGGTCAAGTCGTTGATGGCCGCGGCCGCCGTGGGCGCGCTCGCAGGTCTTCTCATTGGCTGGCTGGGCCGCTCGCGCAGACCTTACTGACCACCCTGATGCCGGCGCCCTTCAGGCCGCCTGGCGCATCAGTTCGATGAAACGTTTGGCGCCCAGCCCCAGAGGCTGGTCGTTCTGCCAGACCACGTCGACCCACAACCGCAACTGGTTGCTCATGTTGCCGAACCGGATCTCGACCAGTTGGCCCGAAGCCACCAGCGGCTCCACCAGCCGCTGCGGCAGGTAGGCCCAGCCCAGGCCGGCCTGCACCAGGCTCAAGGTGGCGAGGTGGCTGTCGGTGCGCCAGATCTGGCGCGCCACCATCAAGCGTGGATCGGCGCCATGGGCATCGCGGCTGGCCACTGCGATCTGCCGGATGTCGAGCAGATCCTTCAGGCTCAGCCGGTCCTGGCGCGTCCTTGCCTCGGGATGCTCGGGCGACATCACCGCCACCAGGACCTCGTGGCCCAGTTCCTGAAAACTCTCGCGTTCATCGGTGCCGGGTCGCTCAAACACCAGTGCGAGCTGTGCTTCCCCCGCGTGCAACATCCGCAGCGCCGCCGCTTGCGGCGCAGACAGCACCTCCACGTCCAGCGACGGGAATTCCTGGGCCAGCATCGCCAGGGGTTGGCTCCAAGGCACCGAGAGCAACTCAGGTGCAATGGCCAGCGTGAGTCGCTTCTCAAGTCCCAGGTGCAGTTCCTGGGCATGGGCCTGCAGCTGGCGCAACTGGCTGGCGAGCTGGCGCGCCTGCGGTTCCAGGGCACGGGCCACGTCGGTGGGCCGGGGTTCGCGCGTTCGGCGGTCGAACAACAACAGGTCCAGTTCAGCTTCGAGCTGCGCGATCGTCATGCTCACCGCCGAAGGCACCCGTCCGAGCGTTCGTGCGGCAGCCGAGAAGGAGCCGGTATCGAGCACCGCCAGAAACACCCGCACGTTGTCGCTGTTGAACGCCATGGACCTCAACATATCAGATTTTCTGAAGGTATCTGACTTCTTCCGTCAGCTGGAGCGTCCTAAACTGCGCCGCATGCAAGGCATCAAACGAAAAATCGTGTACGTCACGCTCTACGAGCTCATCGCCATTGCCTGTTCCAGCGTGGGACTGGCGTTGCTGGCGGGCGCGAGCGTAGGCCACGCCGGCGTGGCGGCGGTGGCGGCATCGGCCATTGCCGTGGTCTGGAACCTGATCTTCAACACGCTGTTCGAGCGCTGGGAGCGTCGGCAGACGAAGCGCGGGCGCAGCCTGGGCCGCCGGGTCGCGCACGCCATCGGTTTTGAAGGCGGCCTGGTGTTCACGCTGGTGCCACTGTTCGCGTGGTGGCTGGAGATCTCGCTCTGGCAGGCTTTCGTGCTCGACCTGGGCCTGATCGTCTTTTTCCTGATCTACACCTTCGTGTTCAACCTGCTGTTCGACCGCGTATTCGGCCTGCCGGCCTCGGCCTTGCCGTTGGGGCAAGGCGCCTGAACGCACCGACGCGCGACCTGGCGCACGGCGGTGCAGCAGGGTCAGTTGAAGCGCTGGAGGTTGCTGAGTTCGCCGTTGGCCATCAACGTGCCGTTGGCTTCTGCATTGCGCAGTTCACCCACCACATCGGCACGGCTCCTGCTCATGCCGGTGTTCTCCATCAGCTGTTTTTTGACTTGCAGGGTGGAGCCGATCTCGCCGTTGTCGATCAGCGTGCCATTGGCCTTGGCGTTGCGCAGTTCACTCGCCACGTCGGCGCGGCTCTTTCCCATGCTGGTGTTCTGCATCTGCTGCTTCATGACTTGCATCGTGGAGCCGATCTCGCCGTTGGCGATGGGCATGGAGCCACCGGCGGCCAGGGCGCTGCCAGCGGTGGCGGCCGCGATGGACAGGGCGATGAGGGAGATGTGAGCGGATTTCATGAGGCGTTTCCTTTCAGTGGGTGCCGGCGAGCCGGCGTTGGGTTGCCCACTGAATACGCCGTCGCTGCGGCGCTGGATTCAACTCATGGCGCTCCCGATACCTTTTCTGACAACTTCGCCAGGTCTCAGCCTGCGGCCTTCGGGTACAGCACCATCTGCGTGCAGCGGAACAGCGCAATCGTCTTGCCGGTTTCGCGGTGCGTCACCACCGCGTCCCACACCTGCGTGGTGCGGCCCAGGTGGGCGGGCCGGGCCACGCACTCGATGGTGCCCGTGAGCGCGGTGCCCAGGTGGTTGCTCTTGAGTTCGATGGTGGTGAAGCCGCTGGCACCTTGCGGCAGGTTGGCCACGCAGCCGTAGCCCGAGCAGGTGTCGGCCAGCGTGACGATGCTGCCCGCGTGCAGGAAGCCGTTGGGCGCCATGGTGGTGGGCCGCACGTCGAGTTCGGCGCGCACCTCTTCCGCGCTCAGGTGCGTGACCACCAGCCCCAGGTGGCCAGGCAGCGCACCGGCGCCGCGGCGGTTCCATTCTTCAACGTTGTTGTTGCCCATGCGGGTCTCCTTTTGAATGGGGGTCAATCATCCTGCTCATCGCGCCCAGCTGCCCAGGCGGATGGCGATGGCCAGGGTGGAACCGTACACGACCAGGCTGAAGGCGACGACGGCGAAGAAGGCGGTGGCCGGCGCCTGGAACACGTGTACACAGAGCCAGCCGCCCACCACCAGCACCACCAGGCGGCCCATGCTGGCCGTGAGCGGCCAGAACATGCGACCCGCGCCCTGCGAAGCGAAGAACAGCGCCAGACCCAGGCCGAAGAAGGCGTAGCAGGCGCCCACGAGGTGCAGGTACGACGCGCCGAAACCGAGCACGGCGGCGTCGGTGGTGAACAGGTTCATCCACAGCGACGGCGCGACGGCCGTGACCAGGCCGATCAGGCCCGTGATGGCCGCCACCATGGCGCCGCCTGTCCACGCCACTCGCAGGGCCCGCGCCGACTGGCCTGCGCCCATGTTGGTGGCGACCATCGCAGTGAGCGCGGTGCCGAAGCCGAAGGCAATGGGCACCAGGATGTACTCCAGCCGTGCGGCCACGCCGTAGCCTGCCAGAGCGGCAGTGCCGTAGCTGCCCACGAAGGCGGTGGCGGCCGCGATGGAGGCGTTGCTGATCACCGGACTCATCGACGCCGGCAGACCCACGCGCAGGATGTCTCGCATCAGCGGCAGGTGCAGGCGCCAAGGTGTGCGGTGGAGGTGAACCGCGCCGTCGGCGCGCAGCAGGTAGATCGCCATCACCACGGCCGACAGGGCATTGACGGTGAGCGTGCTGGCCGCAGCGCCGGCCACACCCAGGCCCGGCACCGGACCCCAGCCAAACACCAGCAAGGGGCACAGGGCCACGTGCAGCACGGCGGTGCCCAGCAGCATCAACGAGGGCAGAAGCATGTTGCCCGCACCGCGCACCACCGCCGCCAGCACGTTGGTGAGCCAGATCACCACCGCGCCGCCGAACAGCACGTTGGAATAGGCCAAGGCGGTGTCCAGCGCCGATCCTCGCCCACCCATGGCGCCGTAGATCGTGGCACCGAAGATCAGCAGCACCAGCATGAACAGCACGGCCAGCAGCAGCCCCAGCAGCATCGACTGCTGGGCCAGCCGACTGGCGTCCTCGCCACGACCGGCGCCCAGGGCACGTGCCACGGCGGCGGTGGTCGCGCCGCCGATGCCACCGGCCGACATCTGCAGCATCAGCATGGACAGGGGAAACACCAGCGCGATGCCCGCCAGTGCATCGGCCCCCAGGCGACCGAGGATGTAGCCGTCGTATCCGATCACCACCGTCATGGCAAACAGCCCCATGACATTGGGCGTGGCCAGGCGCAAGAGCGTCGGCAACAGTGGCGCGTGCAGCATCTGCTGCACGCGGGCCTGGGCAATGGCGGCGCTCATGTGGACATCTCTGTGGTGCCCATTTCGCCGCGATGGGAAGGGGGGGCGTGCTGAAGTTTCATGGGTACCATCCTGCGTTGGTGAATATGATGATCGTCATAATCAAGGGCGATCAAATGGTGTCGTGCCGCCTCTGGCGCGTCAGTGGCTGGATGCCGGATCGAACTGCGACAGCAAGGCTTTGCGATTGACTTCCAGCAGCGCCTTGCCTTCGGGGCCCTCGCCGAGCGCGCGCGCCAGCTGCAAGGCGCCCACCATCTGGCTCGCAATGGCGGCAGCGCTGGCGCCAGCGGCGTCGGCAGGCAGAGATTTCTCCACCAGTTCGATGAGGCTGCGCACGCTTTGCGCCGAGGCGGCTCGCACGTCAGGTACCTGGCGTGGCATTTCGGATGCCAGCGCAGCCACGGCACAACCGTTCTCGGCGCCACCGAGATGACGGTCCGAGAGGTAGCCTTCGACGAGTGCGCGAAACGGGCTGGCGCCACGGGCTTGGCGCATGCCATTGCCTTTGGCCATGCGCTCGGCGCTCTGGCGGCCCGCGTGCGCCAGGGCCTCGGCCAGCAAGGCGTCGCGCGAAGGAAAGTGGGCATAGAAGCCGCCATGGGTCAGGCCGGCCTCCTTCATGATGTCGGCCACCCCGACGCCATGGAACCCGGCGCGCCGGATCACGCGAGCGGCCGTGTCCAGAATGCGTTCGTGCGTCAGCGCCTTGCGGTTGGGAGCGATTTCCATGGTGGAAGTGTAGCGAGAAATATGACGATCATCATAAGATGACCTCCCGGCCGGAGGGGCTACCCCTTCGCGGTGCCGGCCTGGTTCAGGTGCGCTGGAAAGTTCTCCGCCAGGTAGGACGCGCCGCGTTCCAGCACGAAGTAGCGAAACGCTTCCGCCGCTGGCGACAGCAGCTTGGACAGGGTGTGAACCACGTTCCAGCCGCGCACCACGGGCGCGCCCTCCACATCGAGCACCGCGATCAACTGGTTGCTCGACTCCAGCCCGATGGTGTGCAGCGAGAGAAAGCTCAGGCCCATGCCCGCCATCACGGCCTGTTTGATGGTCTCGTTGCTGGCCATCTCCATGATCACACGCAGCTCGACCTGCTGGCTGGTGAGGAATTTTTCCATGGCCGCGCGTGTGCCCGAGCCCGGCTCGCGCACGATGAAGTCGTATTCGCGCAGCACCGCCGCGGGCACGTGGCCCGCACGCGCCAGCGGATGATCCACCGCTGCCACGAACACGTGCGGGTGCGCTGCAAAGGGTTCGGCGCGCGTGGCGAGTTCCCTGGGCGGGCGACCCATGATGGCGATGTCCACCTCATTGGCGTGCAGCATCTTCACGAGCTGCTCGCGGTTGCTCACGGCCAGGCGGATGTCGATGCTCCCATGCTCGCGGCGGAACTCCGCCAGCAGGTGCGGCAGGAAGTATTTGGCGGTGCTCACCATGCCAATCACCAGCGTGCCCGTTTCCAGCTTCTGCAGGCGCGCCGCCGCGTCCTCGGCGTCCTTGAGCGTGGCCAGCATCTTTCGCGCGTAGACCAGCATGTACTCGCCCACGGTGGTGAGCGCCACCTTGCGGCCGCTGCGTTCGAACAGCGGCATGCCCACGTGGCCCTCCAGCTCCTTGACCTGCATCGTCACCGCTGGCGGCGTGAGGTGCAGCACCTGCGCCGCGCGCGCAAAGCTGAGGTGGCGGGCCACCTCGCTGAACACCCGCAACTGCCGAAAGGTGGCGTTTTTCATTCAGCAATCACTTAACTGAAGTCCAAGAAATCGTGAATTTACTTTGTTTTTGGTGAAACCTAAAGTGCCATTCACCCCGCCTTCCACCCCTTTCCGGAGCCCTTCATGAGCGACACCCTCTCTGCCCCCACCGAGATCACCGACGCCAAAAAACGCTACAGCGCGGGTGTGCTCAAGTACCGGCAGATGGGCTACTGGGTGCCCGACTACCGCCCGAAGGAAACCGACACCTTGTGCCTGTTTCGCATCACGCCGCAGGACGGCGTGGACCCGGTGGAAGCCGCAGCTGCCGTGGCCGGGGAGTCCAGCACCGCCACATGGACCGTGGTCTGGACCGATCGCCTGACCGCCTGCGACAGCTACCGCGCCAAGGCCTACAAGGTCGAGCCGGTGCCGGGCCGGGCCGGCGAATATTTCGCCTGGGTGGCGTACGACCTGATCCTCTTTGAGGAAGGCTCCATTGCCAACATGACCGCCAGCCTGATCGGTAACGTCTTCAGCTTCAAACCGCTGAAGGCCGCGCGGCTGGAGGACATCCGCATTCCCGTGGCTTACGTGAAGACCTTCAAGGGCCCGCCCACCGGGCTGGTGGTGGAGCGCGAGCGGCTCGACAAGTTTGGCCGCCCGCTGCTGGGTGCCACCACCAAGCCCAAGCTGGGACTCTCGGGCCGGAACTACGGCCGCGTGGTCTACGAAGGCCTCAAGGGCGGCCTGGACTTCATGAAGGACGACGAGAACATCAACAGCCAGCCGTTCATGCACTGGCGCGATCGCTTCCTGTTTGTGATGGACGCCGTCAACAAGGCCAGCGCCGAGACCGGTGAAGTGAAGGGCAGCTACCTGAACGTGACCGCCGCCACCATGGAAGTCATGTACGAGCGCGCCGAGTTTGCGAAAGACCTGGGCAGCGTGATCGTGATGATCGACCTGGTGATCGGCTACACGGCGATCCAGAGCATGAGCCACTGGGCGCGCAAGAACGACATGATCCTGCACCTGCACCGCGCGGGGCATGGCACCTACACGCGCCAGAAAAACCACGGCGTGAGCTTTCGCGTCATCGCCAAATGGATGCGACTGGCCGGCGTGGACCACATCCATGCCGGCACGGCGGTGGGCAAGCTCGAAGGCGATCCCCTCACCGTGCAGGGCTACTACGACGTGTGCCGTGAAAGCGTGACCCGGGTCGACCTGCCGCGCGGCAACCATTTCGAGCAGGACTGGGCCGACATCAGGAAGGTGATGCCGGTGGCCTCGGGCGGCATCCACGCTGGCCAGATGCACCAGCTCATTGACCTCTTTGGCGACGACGTGGTGCTGCAGTTCGGCGGCGGCACCATCGGCCACCCCATGGGCATCCAGGCCGGTGCGGTGGCCAACCGCGTGGCACTTGAATCCATGGTGAAAGCGCGCAACGAAGGCAGGGACATCCTGCAGGAAGGACCGGACATATTGAAGCGCGCCGCGCAACACTGCAGCCCGCTCAAGGCCGCGCTCGACACCTGGGGCGAGATCAGCTTCAACTACCAGAGCACCGATTCGAGCGATTACGTGAACACACCGGCGCTCGCCTGAAACACCGAGGACTCACGCCATGATGACCAACCCCACCGGCCGTGTGACCCAGGGCCAGTTCAGCTTCCTGCCCGACCTCACCGACGCCGAAATCACCGCGCAGATCGAATATGGCCTCAAGCGGGGCTACGCGTGGAGCGTGGAATACACCGACGACCCGCACCCGCGCAACACCTACTGGAGCATGTACGGCAACCCCATGTTCGATCTGGCCGATGCGGCGGGTGTGATGCAGGAGCTCAAGGCCTGCCGCCAGGCGTTTCCGCGCCACTACATCCGCATGATGGCCTTCGACTCGACACGCAACGTCGAGACCATTGCGATGAGTTTCATCGTCAACCGGCCACCGACCGAGCCCGGCTTCATGCTGGAGCGCCAGGAGGTGAATGGTCGCAGCCTGCGCTACACCACGCGAGGCTACGGTACCGACCGACCTGAGGGTGAACGGTACCGCGACGCAGCCTGAGCGAGCGATCGGCCATGTCCTACGCCATCCCCGGCAGCACGCCACCGGCCAAAGCATCGGACGCCGAGGCGCCAGCGCTCCTGCCCGAGCCCGACCCACCGCGTTCGGTGGGCGCGGTGCTGGCGCAGACGCAGGTGCAGGCGGTGCTGCAAGAGCTCGACGAACAACTGGTGGGACTGGCGCCCGTGAAGGCCCGCGTGCGCGACATCGCGGCGCTGCTGGTCATCGACAAGCTGCGCACGGGCCTGGGCCTGGACTCGCAGGCGCCCAGCCTGCACATGTGTTTCTCCGGCAACCCGGGCACCGGCAAGACCACCGTGGCGTTGCGCATGGCGCAGATCCTGCACCGCCTGGGCTACGTGCGCAAAGGCCACCTGGTGGCCGTGACGCGCGACGACCTGGTGGGCCAGTACATCGGGCACACGGCACCCAAGACCCGCGAAGTGCTCAAGAAAGCCATGGGCGGCGTGCTCTTCATCGACGAGGCTTACTACCTCTACCGCCCCGAGAACGAGCGGGACTACGGCCAAGAAGCGATCGAAATCCTCCTGCAGATGATGGAGAACCACCGCGACGACCTGGTGGTGATCCTGGCCGGCTACGCCGACCGCATGGACACCTTTTTCCAGTCCAACCCCGGCATGCGCTCGCGCATTGCGCACCACCTGGAGTTCCCTGACTACACGGCCGACGAGCTGATGCAGATCTCGCGCCAGATGCTGGCCGGGCAGAACCACCGCTTCAGCAACGAAGCCGCCGAAGCCTTCGAGCGTTACCTGGGCCTGCGCCTGGCGCAACCGCATTTCGCCAACGCGCGCAGCGTGCGCAACGCGCTGGACCGTGCGCGCCTGCGCCAGGCCAGCCGGCTGTTTTCGCAACCCGAGCGCGAATGGACCGCCGAAGAACTCACCACGCTGCAGGCGCCCGACATCCTGGGCAGCCGCCTGTTTCAAGGCGATGAGGCACGCCATGCTTGAAGCCCTGATCTTCGATGTGGACGGCACCCTGGCCGACACCGAAGCCGCGCACCAGGCCGCCTTCAACGAAGCCTTTGCCGAGGAGAAACTGGACTGGCACTGGGACGACGACACCTACACCCGCCTGCTCAAGGTCTCCGGCGGCAAGGAACGCATTGCGCACCACTGGCGCCAGGTCGATCCGGCTGCCCCGCGCGGCGCAGCCCTGCGCGCGCGCATCGACCGCATCCACGCCATCAAGACGCGCATCTACGAAAGCCGCGTGAGCGGCGGGCAGTTGCCGTTGCGCCCTGGCGTACAGCGCGTGATGCTCGAAGCCCTGGCCGCGGGAATGCGGCTCGCCATAGCCACCACCACCACACCGATCAACGTGGACGCTCTCCTGCGCACGCCGCTGGGCGCCGACTGGCGACGCCACTTCGCAGCCATGGGCGATGCCTCCACCGCCGCGCGCAAGAAGCCCGACCCGCTGGTGTACGAGCAGGTGCTGGCCGAGCTGTGTCTGCCCGCGCAGGCCTGCCTGGCCTTTGAGGATTCCGAGAATGGCCTGCAGGCAGCCACCGCCGCCGGCCTGCAGACGCTGGTGACGCCCACCGTGTTCACGGTGGGCCAGCGCTTCGATGCCGCCATGCTCGTGCTGCCGCACCTGGGTGAACCCACGCTGCGCCTGCCCCTGGGCGTGGCCGGCATGGAGCAACCCTGGGTCACGCTGGAGGCCTTGCGCCGCTGGCACGCCGGCACCCTGTTCGAGTCGGCCTGAGTCCCCCATCCCTCCATCCCAGCGGAGCATCCCATGCCATTGACCGGGCGCAAGACCCTCACCCAGTATCTGATCGAACAACGCCGCCGCTTTCCGCAAGCCAGCGGCGATTTCAATGCGCTCATCCTCGACGTGGCCATGGCCTGCAAAGCCATCGCACGCGCCGTGGCCTTTGGCGCGCTGGGCGACCTGCTGGGCAACCACACCGCCGAGGCTGGTGGCAGCGTCGTCAACGTGCAGGGTGAAACGCAGAAGAAGCTGGACGTGCTGAGCAACGACTACTTCGTGCGCATCACCGAATGGGGCGGCCACCTGGGCGGCATGGCGTCTGAAGAGTTGGAAACGCCTTACCAGATTCCGGCAAAGTACCCGCGTGGCAAATACCTGCTGGTGTTCGATCCGCTGGACGGTTCCAGCAACATCGACGTGAACGTGTCGGTAGGCAGCATCTTCTCGGTGTTGCGCGCACCGGCGGCCGATGGCCGCGACGTGACCGAAGCCGATTTCCTGCAGCCCGGCAGCCAGCAGGTGGCCGCCGGCTACGCGCTGTATGGCCCCACCACCATGCTCGTGCTCACGGTGGGCAACGGTGTCGCCGGCTTCACGCTGGACCCGAACCTGGGTGAGTTCATGCTCACGCACCCCGACCTCACCGTGCCAGCCGACACCCAGGAATTCGCCATCAACGCGTCCAACAGCCGCTTCTGGGAACCGCCGGTGAAGCGCTATGTGGACGAGTGCCTGGCCGGGCGCACCGGCCCGCGGGGCAAGGATTTCAACATGCGCTGGATCGCCAGCATGGTGGCCGAGGCCCACCGCATCCTGATGCGCGGCGGCGTGTTCCTCTACCCCAGAGACACGAAGGACGCGAAAAAGCCTGGCCGCCTGCGCCTGCTGTACGAAGCCAACCCCATCGGCTTCATCATGGAGCAGGCCGGTGGCCGCGCCAGCACCGGCCGCGTGCCCATGCTCGGCGTGCAGCCCGACTCGCTGCACCAGCGCATCGGGCTGGTGTTCGGCTCGAAGAACGAGGTCGAGCGCATCGAGCGCTACCACGCCGAACCGCCCTACAAGGCGCTGGACAACCCCCTGTTCTCCGAACGCAGCCTGTTTCGCGTCTGACACGGCGTTGCCCGAACCGCTTTCCAACTCCACGGGACATTCCCATGTCTGAGCGCCACCCCATCATTGCCATCACTGGTTCGTCCGGTGCGGGAACCACTTCGGTGACCCGCACCTTCGAGAACATCTTCCGGCGCGAAAGCATCACCGCCGCCATCATCGAAGGAGACAGCTTCCACCGCCACGACCGCCAGCAGATGAAGCTGCGCCAAGCCGAAGCCGAGCACGCCGGCAACCGCAACTTCAGCCACTTCGGCCCCGAGAACAACCTCTTTGCCGAACTCGAAGCGCTGTTCGCCGACTACGGGCGCAACGGCACGGGACGCTCTCGCAAATACCTGCACGACACGGAGGAAGCCGCGCCCTATCGCCAGGAGCCTGGCACCTTCACGCCGTGGGCCGACCTGCCTGAGGGCACCGACCTGCTCTTCTACGAAGGCCTGCACGGCGCGGTGGTCACGCCCGAGGTCAATATCGCCCAGCACCCCGACCTGCTCATCGGCGTGGTGCCGGTGATCAACCTCGAATGGATCCAGAAGCTCTGGCGCGACAAGTCCAAACGCGGCTACAGCACCGAAGCCGTGACCGACACCATTCTGAGGCGCATGCCCGACTATGTGAACTACATCTGCCCGCAGTTCGCGCACACGCACGTGAACTTCCAGCGCGTGCCCTGCGTGGACACCTCCAACCCCTTCATCGCGCGGGAAATCCCGGCGCCCGACGAAAGCTTCGTGGTGATCCGCTTCGCCAAGCCCAAGGGCATCGACTTCCAGTACCTGCTCAACATGGTGCACGACTCCTTCATGTCGCGCGCCAACACCATCGTGGTGCCCGGCGGCAAGATGGAACTGGCCATGCAGCTCATCTTCACGCCCTTCGTGTGGCGCATGATGGAACGCAAGCAGAGGGCCGCGTGACATGAAAGGCTACCCCTACGACCTCATCCTGTTCGATCTGGACGGCACCTTGATCGAGACCGCGCCCGAAATCGCCGACGCCGTCAACGACACACTGACCGCCTTTGAGCGACCAGCGGTCACGCAGCAACAGGTCGATCACTGGATCGGCCACGGCACGCGCGAGCTGCTGATCCAGGCGCTGGCGTTCGTGGACCGCGTCGATGCGCAGACCGTGCGCACCAGCGCGTCCTTTCCCGACATCGAGGCCGCGTTTGGCTTGCACTACGAACAGCGTTGCGGCACCCGCAGCCAACTCTACCCCGGTGTGCGCCTCATGCTCGAAGCGCTCCACGCCGCCGGCGTGAAGCTGGTGGTCGTCACCAACAAGGAAGACCGCTACACGCGCACCGTGCTCAACGCCCACCAGCTCACACCGCTGTTTCACCGCGTCATCAGCGGCGACACCCTGGCCGTGAAGAAGCCGCATCCGGCCGCCGTGGAAGATTGCCTCATGCGCTTCGGCATCGCGCGGGAGCGCGCGCTGTTCGTGGGCGACTCCAGCATCGACGTGGCCACCGCGCGCAACGCCGGCATTGCCGTCTGGGCGCTGGCCCATGGCTACAACATGGGCCAGCCCATCGAAGACAGCCGCCCCAACCGCGTGATTTCCGACTTTTCGGCGCTGGCCGCCGTGTTGCCCGCGCATTCGGGCCTGTTCGGGCAGAGCCTGGAGGCGGATTGATTCGGGAAGGGTGTTCATTCCCTCACGGACGCGCGGCCTGGGCATGGGCAGAATTCCGTCAGGAACACTTTCTCTTTGCGATGGCCGTCATTCCCTTTCCGTTGTCATCCACCCGATTGCGGCCCTGCGCCGCCCTCGATCCCGAGGCGGTGGACGCACTGACCCACCAGGACTTCTTTCAGGTCATTCAAACCGATGCGGAAAGTGGCGCGGCGGTCATCTCCCAGGAAGACGAGGCGCGGCTGGTTCAGTACCTCGAATTCCATGGCCTTCGACTGCCCAGCGCCGTCAAGGCGGATCAACTCCGCGAGCTGTGCAACACGCTGCGCTGGACGTATGGCCCCGCCGTTCGGCTGGCCGCCCGCAACGGCAGCGCCCTGGCCAAAGAGTGCCCCGGCCTGAGCGCCGACAAGATCGCCTACGCGTGCACCGTGGCCGGTCAGCAGCACGGCCTGACGCGCGAAATGGCGCGGCAGGTGCTCAAGGGCCGCGCGAGCCTGGTGTTTTTCTACTAGGCGCCTGCGAAGCCGTGCGCATGGGAATCTCCCGGTTGGCGCGAATTGCGAGTTCGCGCCGAAGGAGTCGAGTGGGCAGGTCCCTACGACGGCATCGCCGAGAACCGCTCGGGCCTCCTCTACCGCCATTCCAAGGTGGCGCTCTTGTGGCCAGGCCCGAAGACCTCCTTCGGGCCTGGGGTCCCGGCACCTGACGGTTCACCCCAGCAGACCCACAGGGGCCTGTGCGTCCTTGAGCACGCGCAGAACGAAGCTGGACTTGCTGTGGCGGATGCCCGGAATCTTGTAGAGCCGCTCGCGCAAAAGGCGCTCGTAGTCGCGGGTGTCCTTCACCGCGATGCGGATCACATAGTCGTAGTCTCCCGAGACCAGGTAGGCCTCTATCACCTCGGGGATTTCAGCCAGCACGCGGCCGAAATGGAACAAGGTTTCGTCGGTGTGGCTCTCCAGCGTGAGCTGGACGATCACGGTGTCCTGGTAACCGAGGCGGGTGAGGTCCATTTCGATGCGGTACTGCTTGATCACGCCCTCCGCCTCCATGCGCTTGATCCGGCTCCAGCAGGTGGTGGGTGAGAGCTTCACCGCGGCGCCAATTTCTTGCAGCGTGCGTCTTGAGTCCTCCAGCAGCTCACGAAGGATGGCCAGGTCGTGCTTGTCGAAGTGAACCGGAGGTTTTTCCTCGTGGATGGCACTTTTCCGATGGATTTTCGACGTTGCCACAGTTTGAGCTCCGAACAAAGGTGCCTATTTTGCCGGTGATTGAGAAAAATCTGCGCATGGAACGAGAAACTGTTGAAAACCTGTCGCCCGCCGAGAGTCGCGCCGCGCCGCTGCGCAACGGCGCCGAAGCGCTGCTGGACACGTTGGTGGCGTGCGGCGTCGACACCCTCTTCGGATACCCAGGCGGCGCAGCATTGCCGCTGTACGACGCGCTGTACAGCCAGCCCGCCCTGCGTCATGTGCTGGTGCGCCATGAGCAGGCTGCGGTGCACGCCGCCGAAGGCTATGCCCGCAGCACGGGCCGTCTGGGCGTGGTGCTGGTCACCTCCGGACCCGGGGTGGGCAACACCATTTCGGGCCTGCTCGATGCCATCAGCGACTCGGTGCCTGTGCTGTGCATCAGTGGCCAGGTGGCCACGGGGGTGATCGGCACCCAGGCGTTCCAGGAGTGCGATGCGCTGGGCCTCACGCGCCCGGTGACCAAGTGGAACCACCAGCCTCGCGACGCCAACGACATTGCCGAAGCGGTGCGTGAAGCGGTGCGCATCGCGCTGAGCGGACGTCCTGGCCCGGTGCTGCTGGACCTGCCCAAGGATGTGCAGTTGCAGCGCGTGGAACGGGCGGTGCCGTGCGAGCAACCATTCTTGCCGACCGTACCGGCGTCGCCATCGCACGAGGCGCTGAAGGCCGCGGCAACGCTCATTGCGCAGGCGCAACGACCCGTGCTCTATGGCGGCGGCGGCCTGATCAACGCGGGTGAAGCGGCCTGCGACCGTTTCACCGCGCTGGCTCGTGCGTGGAACCTGCCCACCACGCTCACCCTGATCGGCCTGGGCGCGATGCCGGCGTCCGATCCGCACTTTCTCGGCATGCTGGGCATGCACGGCACGGTGCAGGCCAATCTGGCCATGCATCACGCCGACCTGGTGCTGTGTGTGGGTGCCCGTTTCGACGACCGCATCACCGGCCGCCTGAGCGACTTCTGCCCCGGCGCGCGCAAGATCCACATCGACATCCACCCGGGCAACATCGGCAAGGTGGTGCCTGTGGACGTGGCCCTGGCGGGTGACTGCGGCGAGGTGCTCGCGGCGCTCGCCAGCGTGCTGCCACCGGCTCTGCCAGCGTCTCGCCTGGCGCCATGGTGGTCCCGCATTGACCACTGGCGATCGGCCAACTGCCTGGCTTTCACGCCCGCCCAGGACACGATCCTTCCGCAGCAGCTGATGCAGGCCCTGCAGGCACGGCTCGAGGGGCACGATGCCATCGTCTCCACCGATGTGGGTCAACACCAGATGTGGGCAGCGCAGCACCTGCGCATGGAGCGCCCGCGGCGCTGGCTCACCTCGGGAGGCGCGGGCACCATGGGTTACGGCCTGCCCGCCGCCATCGGAGCGCAGGTCGCCCACCCGGACAAGACCGTGGTGTGCGTCAGCGGCGACGCCTCGGTGCTGATGAACATCCAGGAACTGTCCACCGCCGTTCAGCACCAGACGCCCGTGAAGCTGGTGCTGTGCAACAACGGCTACATGGGCATGGTGCGCCAGTGGCAGCAGCTGATTCACGGCAACCGCCTGAGCCACAGCTGGAACGCCGCGCTGCCGGATTTTGTGGCCCTGGCGCGTGCCTTCGGCTGGGGCGCCCGGCGTGTGGACCATCCGCAAGAGCTCGACGCCGCCCTGGCGCAATGCCTGGCCCACGATGGTCCCTTCTTTCTTGATGTGGGTGTGGCGCCCCAGGAAAACTGCTACCCCATGATGCCCGCCGGACGAGGCCATCACGAAATCATGCTGGCCGACGGCGTCTGGTACGACAATCGCTGAGTCGTGTGCTGCCCACCCGCAGCACTCGGCTCTTTTTGGCGCATGCGGCCACCCCGCGCGCGCTGTTCATTCCCACGGTCCCACGAGGACGGAGACTTGCCATGAATGCACGGGTCGATGCACTGCACCCCCTTGAGCCCCAGGAACCGGCCTTGCGCCCGGTGTCGCTGGACGACAAATACACGGCCACCACCGGCGAGATCTACCTCAGCGGCATCCAGGCGCTGGTGCGCCTGCCGCTCATGCAGCGGCTGCGCGACCAGGCCGAGGGCCTGAACACGGGGGGCTTCGTGTCGGGCTACCGGGGCTCGCCCCTGGGTGGGCTGGACGAAGCGCTCTGGAAAGCGAAGCCGCATCTGGACGCACACCATGTGCGCTTCGTGCCCGGCGTGAACGAGGAACTGGCCGCCACGGCGGTCTGGGGCAGCCAGCAGGTGCACCTGCTTGGCGAGAGCGACTACCACGGCGTGTTCGGCCTCTGGTACGGCAAGGGCCCCGGCGTGGACCGCAGCATCGACGTGTTCAAGCACATGAACCACGCCGGCAGCTCGCGCCATGGCGGCATGCTGCTGGTGGCGGGCGACGACCACGGCGCCTATTCGTCCACGCTGCCGCACCAGAGCGACCACGTGTTCGCGGCCTCCATGATCCCGATGCTCTACCCCTGCAATGTGCAGGAGTACATCGAGCTCGGCCTGCACGGATGGGCCATGTCGCGCTTTTCCGGCTGCGCGGTCGGCTTCAAGGCATTGGCCGACACGGTCGAATCCAGCGCATCCATCAGCGCCGACCCCTTTGCGGTGCAGACCCGCCTGCCCGGCGAATTCGTCATGCCCGAAGGCGGCCTGAACAACCGCCTGTCCACCGACACGCTGGGCGTGCAGGCGCGCAAGCAGGAAGCGCTGATGCAGGACCACAAGATCTATGCGGCCATGGCCTATGCCCGCGAGAACCGGCTCAACCGCGTCACCATCGACTCGCCGCAGGCGCGGCTGGGCATCGTGGCTTCGGGCAAGAGCTACCTCGACGTGCTCGAGGCGCTGGAGGAACTCGGCATCGACGAAGCGCTGGCGGCCGAGATCGGCATGCGCGTGTTCAAGGTGTCGATGCCCTGGCCGCTGGAGCCTGAAGGCATCCGCGAGTTCTCGCGCGGCCTGGAAGAAATCCTGGTGGTCGAGGAAAAGCGCCAGATGGTCGAGTACCAGCTCAAGGAACAGCTCTACAACTGGCGCGAAGACGTGCGCCCGCGCGTGATCGGCAAGTTCGACGAACGCGGGGAATGGGAGGTGCACAACCCGCGCGGTCGCGGCGACTGGCTGCTGCCTCCCAAGCACGACTTCTCGGTGGCGCAGGTCGCGCGCGTGATCGCTTCGCGCATCCGCCGTCTCGGCCTGGAGACGCAACGCAGCGAACGGATCGAAGCGCGTCTGGCGTTCCTCGAGTCCAAGGACGCCTTGCTCGCGCGCACCGTGTCCACACCGCCGCGCCCCGCCTGGTACTGCTCAGGCTGTCCGCACAACACCAGCACGCGCGTGCCCGAGGGCAGCTTCGCCCTGGCCGGCATCGGCTGCCATGTGATGGCCACCGCCATCTACCCCGAATTCAACAAGCTCACCACGCAAATGGGCGGGGAAGGCACGCCCTGGATCGGTGCCTCCGCCTTCAGCAAGGTGCCGCACGTGTTCTCCAACCTCGGCGACGGCACCTACTACCACTCGGGCAGCCTGGCGATTCGCGCGGCGGTCGCGGCCAACCGCACGATGCCGGTGCGCATCACCTACAAGATTCTTTACAACGACGCCGTGGCCATGACCGGTGGCCAGCCTGTCGATGGTCCCATTGGCGTGCGCGAGATCGCGCGCCAGCTCAGCGCCGAAGGCGTGGACCGCATCGCCATCGTGACCGAAGACCTGAGCCGCTACCCGGATCGCCAGGGCATTCCCGACCAGGTCACGCTGCACGACCGCGCCGAACTCGACGCCGTGCAGCGGGCGCTGCGCGAAGAGACCGGGGTGAGCGTGATCATCTACGACCAGACCTGCGCCGCCGAAAAGCGGCGCCGCCGCAAAAAGAAGGAATACCCGCAGGCCACCGAGCGCGTGTTCATCAACGAGGCGGTCTGCGAAGGTTGCGGGGACTGCGGCCAGCAATCCAATTGCACCGCCATCCTGCCCAAGGAAACGGCTCTGGGCCGCAAGCGCGTGATCGACCAGTCGTCCTGCAACGTGGACCTCTCCTGCCTGAAAGGCTTCTGCCCGAGTTTCGTCACAGTGACCGGTGCCACGCCCCGTCGCGCGTCGGCTTCCCCGCGCAGCAGCGAAGCCCAGCCCGACTTCGACACCCTGCCGCTGCCGCCCGCTCGCTCGCTGGAGCAGCCGTTCAACATCCTCATCACCGGCATTGGCGGCACCGGTGTCATCACCATTGGCGCGCTGCTCGGCATGGCGGCCCACCTGGAACGCAAAGGCACGAGCGTGCTCGACATGACCGGCATGAGTCAGAAAAACGGCGCCGTCACCTCGCACGTGCGCATTGCCGCGCGCCCCGCCCAACTGCGCGCACAGCGCATCGCCACCGGTGAGGCCGACCTGATCCTGGCCTGCGACATGCTCACCGCCGGCGCGGCCGATGCCGTGAGCAAGATGCGCCCAGGCCGGACCCTGGCCCTGGTGAACAGCCACGAGCAACCTGCGGGCCCGTTCGCACGCGACCCCGACTGGCAGTTTCCCGCCGACGATCTCCGGGCGTTGATCCGCGATGCCACGGGCGAGCGCGCCGAGTTTCTGGATGCCACTGCACTGGCCACCGCCTTGCTGGGCGACGCCATCGGCGCCAACCTCTTCCTGCTCGGCCTCGCGTTCCAGCGCGGCGCGCTGCCGCTTTCGCTGGACGCCCTGCTGCGCGCCATCGAACTCAATGGCGTGGCCGTGGCCGCGAACGTGCGGGCCTTCCAGTGGGGCCGGCTGGCCGCGATCGACCTGGAGCGCGTGCGCCGGCAGGCGCTGCCCGCACAGACCATGACCTTGCACCGCCCGCAAGGCCTGCAGCCCCTCGTCGAGCACCGCATCGGTTTGCTGACCGCCTATCAGAACGCGGCCTACGCAGCCGAGTACGCCGAGTTCGTTGAGCGCGTGCGGCAAACCGAAGCCCAGGCCGTGGGCGGCGATCGCCTCACCCGCCTCGTGGCCACCCACCTCTACAAGCTCATGGCCTACAAGGACGAGTACGAGGTGGCCCGCCTGTACACCGCGCCGGAATTCCGCGCCCAGCTGGAGGCCGCGTTCGAAGGGCCGCTGAAACTGAGCTACCACCTGGCGCCACCCTCGCTGGATCGCGATGGCGCGCCGCGCAAACGCCGTTTCGGCGCCTGGATGGGCCGCGCCTTCCCCCTGCTCGCCAGGTTCAAGTTTCTGCGCGGCACGGCGATGGATCCGTTCGGTCGCACCGAAGAGCGGCAGATGGAACGCGCGCTGATCACGGAGTTCCGTGCGCACATCGAGCGTGAGCTCGAAGACCTGAGCGAATCGACGCTGCCGCGCGCACTGGCGATCGCACGGGTGCCCGAGTCCATTCGAGGCTATGGCCACGTGAAGCTGGCCAGCGTGGCGACAGCGCGCGCTCAGTGGACCGCCTTGACCAGCGCCGGGCCAGTGGACGGTCGCGAAGCACAGAAAACGGACGATTGGCTTGCGGCGTGAACCGGTCCCTCCTGTGGCCAGAAATCTTCAGCCCACAGGCTAAAAAATGACCCCGAACTCAACCAGCTCCGAATCGAGCAGCTGCAGGCCAATCTGTCCAGTTACGCAGACATGGTCAAACGGCAGGCCCCGCCGCGGAGCTGGTTGAAGCTGATCCTGGAGGCATTGGGGCGCATGGAACGCCAGCAGGCCCAGCGGCTGGGCATTTCTGGGGCGACGCTGCACAAATCCGAACCATCCGAAGCGGACGACCGAATCTCGCTCGCGCAGTTGCGAAAGCTTGCCGACCGGCTGCTGTTCGCTATTTTGGACAAATAAAGGAGATTTTGTCTAAAATAGCGGAATGCCGCGCAAGCCCCCTCCCGTCTTTCCGCAAGAGCTGAAGTTGCTTTCCCTGTTGGGAGAGCGGTTGAAGCTCGCGCGCATGCGGCGAAAGTTGAGCAACCCCGTGGTGGCTCAGCGGGCGGGCATCTCGCGGACCTCCCTGTACAAGGTGGAGGCGGGTGACCCGGGAGCAACCCTGGGCACGTACCTGCGAGTCATGGCGGCCCTGGGTCTGGAGGCCGACATCAACGCACTGGCTGCAGATGACAAGGTGGGCCGCAAGCTGCAGGACCTCGCACTTGAGGCGCCGGCTTCAGCGCCGCGACGCCGGCGCACTGTCCCGCAGGCCCCTGCCGGCCGCGCAGACGGTTCTGGGACTGCGTCATGAGCGTCGCCAACGCTTTGGAGGTCTGGCTCGATTGCGACCTTGGACCGCCCTGCCTGGTAGGCACCCTGGCGAACGACCGCGGCCAAATCCGATTCCACTACGAGCGGGCGTGGCTGAGCGATGCGCGCGCGTTTGCACTAGACCCGGACCTCTCACTGGACGATGCGCCGTTTTTTCCCAAGCCCGACCTGGGCAACTTCGGCATCTTCCTGGATTCGTCGCCTGACCGGTGGGGCCAGACGCTGATGAAGCGCCGCGAGGCGCTGCAAGCCAAGGACGAGAAACGCACACCGAGGACGCTGTACGCTTGGGACTTTCTCCTCGGGGTACAGGATTTCACCCGGCAGGGCGCGCTGCGCTTTCGGCTCGCCGGCACCGAGGAGTTTCTGGGTAACGAGAAGATGGCAGCGCCAGCCATCACTACCTTGCGCGAACTGGAGGCAATTGCCTATCAGCTAAGCAGTCGCCGAATCGACGACCTTGACGCGCTGCGCAAGTGGCTGGCCGTGTTGGTCGCGCCTGGAGCGTCCTTGGGTGGCGCAAGGCCCAAAGCCAACTTCACTGAAGAGGATGGTTCCCTGTGGATTGGCAAATTCCCGGCGCGAGACGACGACCGAGACATAGGTGCCTGGGAATACCTGGTGCACGGTCTTGCGCTGAAAGCGGGGGTGGTCGCTCCTGCCGCCAAGGCCATCCGGCTGAACAACGAGTTCCACACCTTCTGCGTCCGGCGTTTTGACCGTGCCAACGGCACGCGGCGCTTCTATGCCTCCGCAATGACCTTGCTTCGCAAGGAGCAGAGCGAGGGCACAAGCTACCTCGAGCTCGCCCAATTCCTTCGAGGTAAGGGCGACGGTGCACACACAGGTGCCGACCTGGAGCAGTTGTTTCGTAGGGTCGCCTTCAATGTGGCAATTGGGAACAGAGACGACCACCTGCGCAACCACGGGTTCGTGCTGGGGGAGACGGGTTGGCGCTTGGCGCCTGCTTTCGACGTCAATCCGAACATCGACAAGGCGGAACACGTCCTCAACATCGATGATTTGGACAACCGTCCGAGCCTCGAAACAGTGCTGAGCACTGCGGTCTTTTATGGGCTCAGTGAAGAACGCGGCAAGGAAATTGTCGAAGAGGTCGTCTCTGCGGTTGATGGGTGGGAAGCTGCGGCCAGGCAAGTCGGCATTGCCCGCGGCGATGTGGAGCTCACTTCAGGGGCATTCTCAGCCTACGAGCACTATCGGTACGCGGGTAGGTAGCGAACACCCCGAAGCACCTTAGGTCTGTGCAAACGAAACCGGCTGTTCAACTCGACGGATGGATTCGGCCAAACAACGTCTTACACATGTCAAGCTGAGGCAAGGTCGACCGCCCGAGGAGTCTCCACATCAAATTGGGATAGCAGCCAAGCCGATAGGGCTACGCAATGGAATGAAAGAGCCCCATAAGTTTTTCAACTTATGGGGCTCAATTTCTCAGCTTATGGGTCTACCTACAGCAGCCTCTGTAGGTTCTCAGATTTCATTGAAATTCATGCCCTTGCAGATCAACAACATTTCGGTGACATCTGAGACCGGCAGACGTCAGAATTCCCGTAGACCTTAAAAGATCCTCTTCTGTGCTCCCGTCCTTTAGACGTTACCGTGTCTCGAAAGATCAGGGGGGCAAAAGAAGAATCGGCCGGCACAACTCCTATAGCTATCCCTACATCAGTTCAAAAGGTGACAGGACGCCAGCAAGGTGATTAATGCGGCCATCCTCGATCACCAGCCAGAGCGTGGGCCCCTCTCCGTCCGCAGCAAGTTGTAGCAATTCTTCGGTCGGCCTCTCGTGCGTCAAGAGTTTGATGTTGGGAACTGGAAGCAACTGCAGCTTAGGTTGGTGGTGTATCGCTTGTTCAATGGTCAGTCCAAGGCGAATGTGCTTCTTGTTCTGCGACGCGTTCAAGAACTTGGCGAGACCTAGCTCGGAAAGCAGCCACCACTGATCGGTGAGCCAGAGAGGCAAGTACGAAAATGAATGCATAAGCATGAGCTGCCTTGCATGCGCGACCGGCTGCCAAGGCTCGACCGTGATCGGGGATTTCACCATCACGCTACCGACGGTTCGCTTTACGCCCGACATCAACGCTTCTTCGAGGCCAATGCAAAGCTCCATGGCTGCATCAGTGGCATGGCGTGCCTATCTCCTGAACACATCATGTCATTGGATGTGTCCGGGAAACTGGGGGAAGCCCAGGGACCCGATACCGTAGACAACGTCATCGCCCTGTGTCCTGAGCATCATCGTCAAGCACATTACGGTAGGGGCGCCGAGGCGCTGGAAGCAGCGTTTCTTACAAAGCTACGCTCTCTCGGCAGGAGATGACACGTACTTGCTGGTCGGAGGCCCCAACGACAGCTTGTTGGCAGTCAACCGTAACTCGGCAACCGGCAGCACACGCTACACGGTTGACCTTGGAATCTAGGCGGCGACTTTAGACTGGTCTCGGACATGCGTCGTAGAGGTACCGACTCGTCACGACGTTGCCTTCCGGTCATTGCGGCAAGCAGCGCTTGACCGACGGCAGGCATTTCCGAACCTGTCGTTCACCCGCGTTCGGCGGACAGGCGTTTGAGCACCAATTGCAACGACGGACCACTGAGGCTTGCGCCTTACCTGATCAGATCTCCGTATGCCCAGAGATCTCAGGTGCGTCGTCAACCTCAATGCTGAGGTATCTCACTGTTGACGCAAGCTCGGAGTGCCCCAGAAGTCCGGCTGGGAATCAGGAAACCGTCATTCCTTGGCCCAGCTCTTGATCTGCATAACGGGGGCTCGGGTCGCCATTTGGTCGCCATGGCAAACGTATCGCATCATGAGGTTCACAAGGTCGCAACCATGCAATTTGCTATCAATGCTCAGCCTGAATGCCCCGGCCACAATTGTCAGTTCGGCCCCATGAAGGCGATGCAGATCAACCAGCCGTCACCCCACGGATCGGGTCGGCCTGAACCAAGTCGAGAGTGAACGCCCCAGCTGTTCAGGTCATCCGAGAACCGCTATGGTGTCGGCAGGAGACAATCATGTCATCAGCCGTCAAGATTTTTCAGGGGCGCTTCGGCCGCGTTGCCCTATTGGACATGGATGCCCCCTTGGTTGGCCACGCGCATCACCACTGCCACATCCTGATCAAGGCGGGAGGGGCGGACAGCGCCTTTCGCGTACGCGGGGAGCGCGCTCCCCTGACCGACGAATCAGCAGTGGTGGTGAACGCCTGGGAGCACCATGCCTACGAGCACGACGCACCCCCTGGGCAGCACACGCTGATCCTGGCTCTCTACATCGAGCCCAACTGGCTGGCCGGGATCCAGCGCTCGCTGGCGTTGTCGGCCCATCCCCGCTTCTTTCCCAACAAGTGCGTGTACCTGTCGGCGGCTACCCGCAAGCTGGCGGAGGAATTCGTCCTCGAACTGTGGTGGGATGACGAGGTATCCCCCGGACGGCTGGAAGACCTGTTGTTCAACCTCATCGTCGCGGTGGTCGAGAGCTACACGGGCTGGCGCGACCTGGCCGGCCTGCTGCGGACCAGGCCACCCGTTGCCATGGATTCGAGAGTCCGCCAGGCCATCGCCCTCATGCGGCGTGATGTGGCCCGCGAGCTCGATGTGGACAGTGTTGCAGCCGCCACGGGACTATCGCGGGCCCACTTCTTCCATCTGTTCCAGCGGGACACGCAGGTCACGCCTTTGGTCTACGCCAACGTGCTGCGATTCGAGGCGGCCGTCGAGCGGCTCACGCTCAGCCGGGAGCCGGTAGCCGACATCTCGGAGCTCCTGGGCTTTTCCGCCCCGGGCCATCTCTCGCGCTTCTTCCGCGCACACCTGGGCATCACGCCCAGCGACTACCGTCGCAAGGTCAATCTGTTCGAGCCTCCCGCGCGCGAAGCGTCGGAACTGATCTGAAAGCGCGGCCCGCGCACAAATCGCCGGACTTTTTGGTCAGCCGCCAGACCGGCCGGTCATGGCCCGGACCCATGCGTTAGCCCTCCTCCCCATCCACTGCCGACACTCCCTTCAAGGAGACAGCAATGCACGCAGGGTTCGAGTTGGCCAAGGCGGCCAGCGGCTTCGTGGGCCAACGCGTCGAGCGCCTGGAAGACGAGCTGGAGGGCCACTGCTGCTCGCGCCTGCGCAGCTCGGACGATTTCCGGGAAGGCGTGGAAGTCTTCCATGGCAAACGCAATCCGAACTTCGTCGGCACCTGACTCCTTATTGCTCAACCACAGGAGACAAGTCATGAAACGCATCATCACGCTCGCATCGGCCACCTTTGCGCTTTCCGCGCTGGGCGGCCCCGCCATGGCCCAGACCGGGCCCATCCGCATCGGCGTGGTCACACCACTGACGGGAACCTACGCCGGCATCGGCCAGCAGGTCAAATGGGGCCTGGACCTCGCGGCACGCCAGATCAATGGCGGCGGCGGCATCGCCGGCCGGCAGATCGAGCTGATCTACGAAGACGAGGAAGCCAATCCCGCCGTCGCCGTGCAGAAGGCCGAGAAGCTGTTCCAGGTGAGCATGGTGGATTTCCTTACCGGTACCGTGAACTCGGGCGCCACCCTGGCCGTGGGGCAGGTGGCCGAGCGCAACAGCCGCCTGATCGCCACCACCGTTTCCTTCGCCGACAGCATCACCGCCGACAAGTGTTCGCCCAACGTCTTCCGGGTGAATGCGCGGGCCGGCATGCAGTCCGCGGCCCTGGCCGACTGGATGGCAGCGACCAAACCGAACGCCAACGTGTTCTACCTCGGCCCGGACTACGAAATGGGCCGCAGCACCGTGGCCGCGTTCAAGTCGGCCGCCGAAGCCAAGGGCGCCAAGTCGGTCGGCGAGGTGTTCGCGCCGCTGGATAACAAAGACTACTCGCCCTTCTTCGGGCAGATCCGTTCGGCTCGTCCTGCGGTCATCTACACCTCGGTGGCCGGCAACGACACGGTCCGCCTGTTCACGCAGCTGGCGGAGTTCGGCCTCAACCGCAGCGTGCAGGTGGTCGGCGCTTCGGGAACGGTGACGTCGCAGAACATGCCCGCCATCGGCAA
>NZ_JBFWNX010000007.1:0-208574 GCF_050250835.1 Hydrogenophaga sp.
TGCCGGGTGACAACGTGTCGATCACGGTCAAGCTGATTGCCCCGATCGCCATGGAAGAAGGCCTGCGCTTTGCCATCCGCGAAGGCGGTCGCACCGTCGGCGCCGGCGTGGTTGCCAAGATCATCGCCTAAGGAGCGGCCATGTCCACCAAGCAGAAAATCCGCATCCGCCTCAAGGCGTTCGACTACAAACTCATCGACAGCTCGGCCGCCGAGATCGTGGATACCGCCAAGCGCACCGGCGCGATCGTCAAGGGCCCCGTGCCCCTGCCGACCCGCATGAAGCGCTTCGACATCCTGCGCTCGCCGCACGTCAACAAGACCAGCCGCGATCAGCTCGAAATCCGCACCCACCAGCGTCTGATGGACATCGTGGACCCGACCGACAAGACGGTCGATGCCCTGATGAAGCTCGACCTGCCGGCTGGCGTGGACGTCGAGATCAAGCTGCAATAAGGTGTTTGGCCGCCAAGCGGCTTGCACAAAAAAGGCCCGCCGGTTATACTGGCGGGCTTTCCGGCTTCTGGCCGGAGATTTCGTGGTGCTGGCCAGATCCTGAATCTGGCTGGCCCTTAGCGCGAAACCCCGGTTTCGCAACATCAGCCCCGGCCAATTGAAGTCGGGAACGGAGAAAACAATGAGTCTTAGCAACTCCCTCGGGTTGTTGGGTCGCAAGGTGGGCATGATGCGCCTGTTCACCGATGATGGGGACGCAGTTCCTGTCACGGTGGTCGACGTGTCGAACAACCGTGTGACACAGGTCAAAACCCTGGCCCATGATGGCTACGATGCGCTGCAGGTCACCTTCGGTGCCCGCCGTGCCTCCCGCGTGACCAAGCCCGAAGCGGGCCACCTGGCCAAGGCCGGTGTCGAAGCGGGTGAAATCATCCAGGAATTTCGTGTCGCCTCCGACGTCGCTGCCCAGTACCAGCCTGGTGCCGTGGTGGCTCCCAACGCGATCTTCGCGGCGGGTCAGAAGGTGGACGTGCAAGGCACCTCGATCGGTAAAGGCTTTGCCGGCACGATCAAGCGCCACAATTTCAAGTCCCAGCGCGCCTCGCACGGCAACAGCCGTTCGCACAACGTGCCTGGCTCCATCTCCATGGCCCAGGATCCGGGCCGCGTGTTTCCGGGCAAGAAGATGACCGGTCACATGGGCGATGACACCAAGACCATTCAGAACCTCGACATCGTGCGCGTGGACGAAACCCGTCAGCTGCTCATGATCCGTGGTGCAGTGCCCGGCTCCAACGGCGGTTTTGTGACCGTGCGTCCCGCCATCAAGGCCAAATCCGGCAAGGGAGCAAACTGATGCAAGTTGAACTCCTGAACGACCAGGGCCAGGCTTCGTCCAATGTGGATGTGCCTGAGACCGTGTTTGGTCGCGACTACAACGAAGCCCTGATCCACCAGCTGGTGGTGGCCTACCAGGCAAACGCCCGTCAAGGCACGCGTGCGCAAAAAGACCGCCAGATGGTCAAGCACTCGACCAAGAAGCCGTTCAAGCAAAAAGGCACGGGCCGCGCCCGAGCTGGTATGACGTCTTCCCCGCTGTGGCGCGGAGGCGGTCGCATTTTCCCGAACAGCCCCGACGAAAACTTCACCCAGAAGCTCAACAAGAAGATGTACCGCGCCGGCATGGCGTCCATCTTCTCGCAGCTCGTACGTGAAGGCCGCCTGGCTGTGGTCGAGTCCATCAAGGTGGATTCGCCCAAGACCAAGCAACTGGCCGACAAGTTCAAGGCCATGAACCTGCAGTCGGTCCTGGTGATCGCCGAAGAAGTCGACGAGAACCTGTACCTGGCCTCGCGCAACCTGCCCAACGTGCTGGTGGTCGAGCCCCGTTATGCCGATCCGCTGTCGCTGGTGCATTACAAGAAGGTCATCGTCACCAAGGCGGCGATCGACCAGCTCAAGGAGATGTTCGCATGAGCGCCGCACAATTCGACGAAGGCCGCCTGATGCAGGTTCTCGTGGCACCCATCGTGTCCGAGAAAGCCACTCAGGTTGCCGAACAAACCAACGCCGTGCTGTTCAAGGTGCTGCGCGATGCTTCCAAGCCCGAAATCAAGGCCGCTGTTGAACTCATGTTCAAGGTGCAGGTCAAGGGTGTTTCCGTGCTCAACCAGAAGGGCAAGTCCAAGCGCTTTGGCAAGACCGTGGGTCGTCGCGACCACGTCCGCAAGGCCTATGTGACGCTCATGCCGGGTCAAGAGCTGAACTTCGGCGGAGAGGGCGTTTAATCATGGCAGTCATCAAGATGAAACCCACTTCACCAGGCCGTCGCGGCATGGTGAAGGTCACGCGTGACCACCTGCACAAGGGTGAAGGTTTTGCGCCGCTGCTGGAACCCCAGTTCCAGAAGGCTGGCCGCAACAACAACGGTCACATCACCACCCGCCACAAGGGCGGGGGTCACAAGCACCACTACCGCGTGGTCGATTTCCGTCGCAACAAGGACGGCATCCCGGCCAAGGTCGAGCGCATCGAGTACGACCCGAACCGCACGGCGCACATTGCGCTGCTCTGCTACGCCGACGGCGAGCGCCGCTACATCATCGCTCCGCGTGGCGTTGAAGTGGGCGCCACCCTGCTGTCCGGCTCGGAATCGCCGATCCGCGTGGGAAATACCCTGCCTATCCGCAACATTCCGGTCGGTTCGACCATCCACTGCATCGAGCTGCAGGTCGGCAAGGGCGCGCAGATTGCGCGTTCCGCCGGTGCTTCAGCCGTGCTGCTGGCCCGCGAAGGCATCTACGCCCAGGTGCGCATGCGCTCTGGCGAAGTGCGCAAGGTCCACGTGGATTGCCGTGCCACCATCGGCGAAGTGTCCAACCAGGAACACAGCCTGCGCCAGTTGGGCAAGGCCGGTGTGAAGCGTCACATGGGCATTCGCCCGACCGTTCGCGGCACCGCGATGAACCCGATCGACCACCCGCATGGTGGTGGTGAAGGCAAGACCGGCGAAGGCCGTGCTCCGGTGGATCCGTGGGGCAACCTGACCAAGGGTTACCGCACCCGCAACAACCGCCGCACGCAGTCGATGATCGTCTCGCGTCGCAAGAAGTAAAGGGTTGACAACATGACTCGCTCACTCAAAAAAGGTCCGTTTGTCGACCACCACCTGATGGCCAAGGTTGAAAAAGCCCAGGCCACCAAGGACAAGAAGCCCGTCAAGACCTGGTCGCGCCGCTCGATGATCCTGCCCGACTTCATCGGCCTGACCATCGCTGTGCACAACGGCAAGCAGCACGTGCCCGTGTACATCACCGACCAGATGGTGGGACACAAGCTCGGCGAGTTCTCGCTGACGCGCACGTTCAAAGGCCATCCGGCCGACAAAAAAGCGAAGAAGTAAGGACTAACCATGGAAACCCGTTCAATCGTTCGAGGCGTTCGCCTCTCGGTCGACAAAGGCCGACTGGTTGCCGACCTGATTCGTGGCAAGAAGGTCGACCAGGCCCTCAACATTCTGGCTTTCACGCAGAAGAAGGCGGCCGGCATCGTCAAGAAGGCGCTGGAGTCTGCCATTGCCAATGCCGAACACAACGACGGCGCCGACATCGACGAGCTGAAGGTCAAGACCATCTATGTCGAACAAGGCACCACGCTCAAGCGCTTCTCGGCCCGCGCCAAAGGCCGCGGCAACCGCATCAGCAAACCCACGTGTCACATCTACGTGACGGTTGGCAACTGAAGAGGTCACAGGAATATGGGACAGAAAATCAACCCGACCGGGTTCCGCCTCGCAGTTTCCCGCAACTGGGCCAGCCGCTGGTACGCCAGCAACCGTGACTTCGCCGGCATGCTGGCCGAAGACATCAAGGTACGCGAGTACCTGAAGGGCAAGCTGAAGAACGCCGCCGTTTCGCGCGTCGTGATCGAGCGCCCCGCCAAGAACGCCCGCATCACCATTTACTCGGCCCGCCCGGGCGTGGTGATTGGCAAGAAGGGCGAGGACATCGAGAAGCTGAAGAAGGAATTGGCCGCCAAGCTGGGCGTGCCGGTTGCGGTCAACATCGAGGAAGTGCGCAAGCCCGAAATCGACGCCAAGCTGATCGCCGACAGCATCACCCAGCAGCTCGAAAAGCGCATCATGTTCCGCCGTGCCATGAAGCGCGCGATGCAGAACGCCATGCGCCTGGGTGCTCAGGGCATCAAGATCATGTCGTCGGGTCGCTTGAACGGCATTGAAATTGCTCGTTGCGAGTGGTACCGCGAAGGTCGCGTGCCGCTTCACACCCTGCGCGCCGACATCGACTACGGCACGTCCGAAGCCAAGACCACCTACGGCATCATTGGTGTCAAGGTCTGGGTCTACAAGGGCGACACCCTGGGCCGCAACGATGCACCGGTGGTGGCCGAGCCCAGAGCTGAAGAAGAGCGTCGTCCGCGCGGTCCGCGCCGTGAGCGTCCGGCAGGTCCTCCTGCCCGCGCTGCGGTTCGCCGCCCTGGCGCCAATGCCGCCCCGGCCGATGGCAGCGACAAGCCTGCCGAAGCCACCGCTGGCACCGAAACCAAACCCGCCGTTAAGCGCGTTCGCAAAGACGCCGCGCCCGCATCTGCAGCTGCGGACGGCAAAGGAGAATAAACATGTTGCAACCTGCTCGCCGCAAGTTCCGTAAAGAACAAAAAGGCCGCAATACCGGCGTCGCCACAAGCGGCGCCACCGTCGCGTTCGGTGACTTCGGCCTGAAGTCGACCGACCGTGGTCGCCTCACGGCTCGCCAGATCGAGGCCGCTCGTCGTGCGATCTCCCGTCACGTCAAGCGTGGCGGCCGCATATGGATCCGCGTGTTTCCGGACAAGCCGATCTCTCAGAAGCCTGCTGAAGTCCGCATGGGCAACGGCAAGGGTTCGGTGGAGTACTACGTGGCCGAAATCCAGCCTGGCAAGGTGCTCTACGAGATCGTGGGTGTGCCCGAGCAGCTGGCTCGCGAAGCTTTCCAGCTGGCCGCCGCCAAACTTCCCCTGCGCACCACGTTCGTGACGCGCATGCTGGGTCAGTGATTCAGGAGAACACAAGATGAAAACTGCTGAACTGCGCCAGAAAGATGTGGCCGGCCTGGAAGCCGAAGTGAAGTCGCTGCAAAAGGCCCACTTTGGCCTGCGCATGCAAAAAGCCACGCAACAACTCAACAACAACGCCACGCTGGGTGACACCCGCCGTGCGATCGCTCGCGCCAAGACCATCCTGGCCGAGAAGCAGCGGGCCTCGGCCAAATAAGGAGTGACCATGACGGAAGCTAAAACATCCCTCAAGCGCACCTTGGTTGGCAAGGTGGTCAGCGACAAGCGTTCCAAGACCGTGACGGTCCTGGTTGAGCGCCGTGTGAAGCACGAGCTCTACGACAAGATCGTGGCGAAGTCCAGCAAGTACCACGCCCATGACGAAAAGGGCGAGTACAAGATGGGCGACGTGATTGAGATCACCGAGAGCCGTCCGCTGTCCAAGACCAAGAACTGGGTTGCCACCCGCCTGGTGCAAAAAGCCGCACTGGTGTAAGCCCCAAGTTGCTGGTCTCAGCACACAACGAAAAAGCGACCGACAATTCGGTCGCTTTTTCTTTTTTCAGACCCGGATGTATCGGGTCTTCCAGCCACGGCCTGCGGGCCATCACGACCAGGAGCACAACATGATCAAGGTGGGCGACCAGATTCCGACGGCAACGCTGATGGAATACAGCGAAGTCGAGGGCAATGGCTGCAGCATCGGGCCGAATCCGGTGGACGTTCAGAAGACCGCAGCCGGCAAGACGATCGCTGTGTTCGCCTTGCCTGGGGCCTTCACGCCCACCTGCTCGGCGAAACATGTGCCGGGCTTCGTGCAGCACGCTGCGGATTTCAAGGCCGCCGGTGTGGATGAAATCTGGTGTCTGAGCGTGAACGATGCCTTCGTGATGGGCGCATGGGCGCGCGACCAGAAGACGGGCGACAAGGTGCGCATGCTGGCCGATGGCAGTGCTGATTTCGCCAAGGCCACCGGGCTGACGCTGGACCTGACCGGGCGTGGCATGGGCCTGCGCAGCAACCGGTATTCGATGCTGATCAAGGACGGCGTGGTCAGGACGCTCAACGTCGAGGCCCCTGGCAAGTTCGAAGTCAGCGACGCGGACACCTTGCTGGCCCAGGCCAGAGCGGGTGTCTGATCAGAGATCGACCTTGAGGTAGTGCGCCCCGGCAATGGGGTTGTGGTAGTAGGGCGCGACCTCGACGAAGCCCGCCTCCTGGTAAAGGGCTCGGGCGGTTTCCATGTCGCTCAAGGTGTCCAGCAGCATGGTGGTGTAGCCGGCCAGCTGGCCTTCCGACAAGATGCGTTCCACGAGCAGTCGCCCCAGGCCGAAGCCGCGAAACGCTGGACGCACGAACAGGCGCTTCATTTCGCAGGCATTGAGGTGGTCCGAGTTGTGCAGGGCGCGCAGGGCGCAGCAGCCCGCAGGTTCGCCGTCCACGAGGGCCAGCAACAGCACGCCGGTGGGCGGTGCATAGTCGCCGGGCAGGCCGGCCAGTTCGGCCGCAAAACCCTGGAAACACAGGTCAATGCCGAGATCGGCCTGATATTCCAGAAACAGATCGCGAATGGTTTGGAGGTCGTCGGGAAACTGGGCCGGTCTCAGCGAGACGGCAGCGGCGCCGTGGTCGTTCATGATGGCGGTATGGGCGAACCGGGGTTCGGGCGGTGGCGTGGCCGTCACTATACGACAGCCTCGTGGGAAGTTTCAGAAGGCCTGCCCGAGCTGGACCAGCCAGGCGACCGCTGAGGCGCAAGCGATCAGGATCGAGAGGGCCAGCCACCGCGTGCCAGCGGAATCGCGGGCTTGTGGCACGGCGACGAACAGTTCTTTGTCGCCGACGATCATCGGGCGCACCAGGTTTTGCTTTCTGACGAACCGGTAGAAAAGAATGGCCAGTATGTGCAGCAGCACCAGCGCGATGACGATGAACTTGCCCACTTCGGTGTGGTAGCCCGTGGCCAGGGACACCGTCTCGCTGGCGACGAAGCGGGCGAGCGGGCCGGATACCGCGATCTCGTCGTCGCTCATCAGCCCGGTGCCGACCTGGGCGGCCAGGATCAGCAACAGCGAAAACACCGACAGTGCGCCCAACGGCGTGTGGCCGACCTCGTGTTCGGGCGGGGACTGGCCGCGCAGGTAAGCCAGGAGGGATGAAGGTGTGTAGAGAAAATGGGCGAAGCGCGACCAGTGTCCGCCCACGAAGCCCCAGACCAGCCGGAACAGCAGCAGGGTCAGCACCGCGTAGCCCAGTCGCAAGTGCCAGGTCATCCAGTTCCCGCCCACGCTGCCGGTGATCACGAGGCCGATCACACAGGCCGCCAGCAGCCAGTGGAAAAGGCGGGTTGGAAGGTCCCAGACGCGGATGGTGTGCATGGTGTTTGGGCCGAAGCCTGCAGGAATTGAAGGGAGACGATACACGGGAGAGGGTTCCAGCGGAACTTCGGCCTCGCCTCTACACTCCTGGGCAGGTGGACACAGAGCCACTGCGTCACTTCCCCACCCTTCCATCAGGAGACAACATGCGAATCGTCGCCCCGCTTGCCCTGGCCATGTCCGTGGCTTCTTTTTCGGCCCCCGCTTTGGCCCAGTTCCAGAAACCGGAAGACGCGGTGAAATACCGCAAAGCGGTCATGACCCTCATGGGCAACCATGCGGGCCGGATCGGCGCCATGGCCAACGGTCGGATTCCCTTTGACGGCAAGGCGGCGGCGGACAGCTCGGCTCTGCTGGAGACTTTGAGCAAGCTGCCCTGGGAGGCTTTTGTCGCTGGAACCGACAAGGGTGAAACGCGGGCAAAGCCGGAAATCTGGGCCGAACAAGCCAAGTTCAAGGAAGGTTCGGACAAGCTCCAGGTGGAGACCGCGAAACTCGCGGCAGCAGCCAAGACCGGCAACCTCGACAGCGTCAGGACGGCATTCGGGTCGGTGGGTCAGACCTGCAAGGCCTGCCACGACGCCTATCAGAAGAACTGAGGAACGCCCCGGTCAGGTGGTCTGGGCGAGGAGCTTCTCGATCAGGGCGTGCAGCGCCGGGAAATCGGGCTCGCCCACGTAGCGCTTGACGATCTGGCCCTGCTTGTCCAGGAGGTAGGTGGTGGGCGTGAGCTTCACGTCCCCCCACTGCCGGGCGATGTCGCCAGTGTTGTCCAGGGCCACCTTGAAGGGCAACTGGCGGCTCTGGGCAAAATTGAGCACCCAGGCCGGTGGGTCGTATTCCATGGCCACCGCCACGGTGTCGAAGCCCTGGCCCTGGTATTTGTGCCAGGTGGCGACGATCTGGGGCATTTCCTTGACGCAGGTCACGCAGGTGGTGGCCCAGAAGTTCACCAGTGTGACTTTGCCCTTGAGGTCGGCCGTGGTGGCCTTGGTGCCGTTCAGCAGCACGAACGTGGATTCGGGCGCGGCGTCGCGGCCACTGCATCCAGCGAGGCCGAGCGCGACCACGGTGCCCAGCGCGGCGCTGGCCAGAAGGGTACGCCTGCGGCGAAGGCCGCGTGGGCTCAGATCGGTCATTGTCTTTTCACTTCCCCGGGGCTACATTGCCCCACTTCTTAGTTTGAACAGCCATCCCGGAGGATCCCGCCATGCAACGTCGTCAGTTTACCCAGTCCACTTCCGCTCTGATCGGTTTACTGGTGCTGGCAGCACACCAGCAGGCCAGGGCACTGTCGTTGGGCGACCTGACCGACCGTGACGCCAGCCAGGGCATCAAAGTGGCGCTGGAAAAGGGCGCTTTGGCGGCGGTCGCTTTGCTTGGCAAGACCGATGGATTCCTGGGCAACCCGAAAGTTCGGATTCCCTTGCCCGGATTTCTTGAAGATGCGTCCAAGCTGCTCAAGCTGACCGGCCAGGGCAAGCGAGTGGACGAGCTGGTGACCGGCATGAATCGGGCTGCGGAAGCGGCGGTGCCCATGGGCAAGGACCTCTTGGTGGGGGCGGTGAAGTCCATGAGCGTCACCGATGCGAAGAACATCCTGAGCGGCGGCGACAACGCCGTGACGCAGTTCTTTGCCGAGAAGACCCGCAGTCCTCTGGGCGAGAAATTCCTGCCCATCGTCACCAAAGCCACCGAAAAGGTGGGCCTCGCCCAGCAGTACAACCGGGTCGCTGGCAAGGCGGCAGGGATCGGTCTGGTCAAGAGCGAAGACGCCAACATCCAGCGCTATGTCACCGGGAAGTCGCTCGATGGCCTCTACACCATCATTGGCGAGGAAGAGCGCAAGATCCGCCAGGATCCCGTGGGCACGGGCAGCGCCATCCTCAAGAAGGTGTTCGGCTCATTAAAGTAAGCGCCCGCTCTCGTCTGGTTGTTTTGGCTACTTGAGCTTGTTCCGAGCCTCGGTCAGCCGGGCTTCCAGGTACTCGCCATAGAAGTCCGGCACCGCGATGCCCACCAGCCGTTCCGCCAGTTCGCGTCCATCGGGGCCGAAGAACAGCACGGTCGGAGTGAACCGGGCCTTCCAGGCCGTGGCCTGCGCGGCCGGGGTGGTCATCTGCCCGTCGAATCCCTGCAGGTTGCCGGTGCGGTCAAGCACGTCGAGCTGCACTGCATGCACCAGGCCTTCCCGGCGCATGGGCAGCAGATAGTGCTTGCGCACGATCTCGCAGTAAGGACACCCCGCCAGCGTGATCATCACCACCAGCGGCTGGCCGCGTGCGGCTGCCGCCTGAGCGGCGCCGCGCAGCGAGGCGGGAGTGGGTAGCTGATCGGACATGAGCGCGCGGCGTTCGTCAGACCGCGCCATTGCGCCGCAGTTCGGCCAGTCGCTCGGATGGGCAGGACAGCCAGTCCTTCAGCACCTCGGCGGTGTGCTGGCCCAGCAGGGGCGGTGGCAGGTCGTTGCGCACGGGCGTCGCGCCCAGTTTGAGCGGGCTGGCCACCAGGTCTACCGCATCGGCCAGGGGGTGGGTCCAGGTGTGTACCATGCCGCGCGAGCGCACGTGTTCATCGGCGAACACTTCGGCCAGGTTGTTGATCGGGCCACAGGGCACCTTGGCGGCTTCCAGTGCGGCCAGCCAGTCGGCTTTGCTGCGGGATTTCAGTATGGTTTCCAGCAAGGGCACCAGCACCTCGCGGTGGCGCACCCGGTTCTGGTTCTGCGCAAAACGTGGGTCGGTGGCCAGCTCGGGTTGGCCGGCCACCGCGCAGAACTTGGCGAACTGGCCGTCGTTGCCCACGGCCAGGATGATGTGCTGGGGTTGCCCCCGCTGGTCCGGCGCCACTTCGAACACCTGGTAGGGCACGATATTGGCGTGGGCATTGCCGGCGCGTCCGGGCACCTTGCCGTCCTCACGGCCCCGCACCAGGTAGTTCGCCCCCAGGTTCGCCAGCATGGCCACCTGTGTATCGAGCAGCGCCATGTCGATGTGCTGGCCTTCGCCCGTGCGTTCGGCGTGGCGAAGTGCGGCCTGGATCGCCACGGTCGCGTAGAGGCCGGTGAACAAGTCCGCTACGGCCACGCCCACCTTCTGCGGGCCACCGCCCGGCAGGGTATCGCGCTCGCCGGTCACGCTCATGAGCCCGCCCATGGCCTGGATGGCGAAGTCGTATCCGGCCCGGTCCTTGTAGGGACCCTGCTGGCCAAAGCCGGTGATGGAGCAGTACACCAGCCGTGGGTTCAGTTGGCGCAGGCTGTCGAAGTCCAGGCCATAGCGCGCCATGTCGCCGACCTTGTAGTTCTCCACGAACACCTGGGCTTGCTGAACCAATTCGCGGATCAGGGCCTGACCCTCGGGCCGGGCGATGTCGCAGGTGATGGATCGCTTGTTGCGATTGGCGCCCAGATAGTAGGCTGCCTCGGCGGTGTCGGCGCCGTCGCGCCCGCGCAGGAAGGGCGGACCCCAGCCACGCGTGTCGTCGCCGCCGGGATGTTGATCGCCCGGCGGCCGCTCCACCTTCACCACATCGGCCCCCAGGTCGGCCAGGGTCTGTGTGCACCAGGGCCCGGCCAGCACGCGGGACAAGTCCAGGATACGGATACCATCCAGAGCATTCATGCCGACATTGTGCGCGAGGCCAACTGCGCCTCGATGTCGCGGTCGTGGCTCAGCTGGAAATCCCATGCCTCTGTTCTCTGCGGGCCGCGTGCCCGTTTGTCGCCTGTCGACCGGGTTGATCGCCGTGCTGGCGCTGTCGGCCTGCAGTCCCACTTTCAACTGGCGCGAGCTGCGCCCACAGGGCACCCCCTTGAAGGTGCTCATGCCCTGCAAGCCCGAGCATGCGTCACGCACCGTGCCCCTGGCGGGCTCCGGGACGGAAATGCACCTGCACAGCTGCGACACCGGCGGCTTGAGTTTCGCCGTGGCCTGGGTCGACCTGCGTGAGCTGGCGCGGGTGGACGCCGCACTGGTGGAATGGCCGCGCGCCTCGCTGGCCAGCCTGCGCCTGGCGCCCGAGGTGGCCGACGCCGCCCAGGCACGCTGGGACTTCCAGATGCCGGGCGCTCCGAAGGCGCTTGGCCTGAGCGTGCAGGGGACGGGGCCACAAGGCCAGGCGGTTCTGATGCGTGCGGCGTACTTTGCGCGAGGCACCCAGGTGTTTCAGGCGGCCGTCTACGGCCCTCAACTGCCTGGCGAGGTGACCGCCACGTTCTTCGAGGCCCTGCAGTTGCCATGAGCGCCGTGTCGCGATCCGACTTGCTGACCGCGCGCACTGCGGTCATCGTTTTCCTGGCGTTCGTTTTTGCCTACTTCCTGTCGGCCTTGCTGCGCGCCATCACCGCCACGCTGTCACCGATCCTGAGCACCGAGATGGCGCTCAGCGCTGGAGACCTGGGCCTGCTGGCGGGTGGCTACTTCTTTGGCTTTGCGCTCACGCAACTGCCGCTGGGCAACTGGCTTGACCGGTACGGCCCTCGGGTGGTGGTGCTGAGCTTCCTGAGCGTGGCGGCGCTCGGATGTGCGGCCTTCGCCATGGCCACCAGCTTCTCCGGTCTGCTGGCGGCGCGGGTGCTGATCGGCATGGGTGTGAGTGCCTGCCTCATGGCCCCGCTCACCGGCTACCGGCGCTGGCTCACGCCGGCAGCGCAGATGCGGGCCAATTCATGGATGCTCATGTCCGGTTCACTCGGCATGGTGGCGTCCACACTGCCGGTGCAATGGTTGATGCCCTTGACCGGCTGGCGGGGCCTGTTCTGGCTGCTGGCGGCATTGATCCTGTTGTCCATGGCCGTGCTGGCGTTCACTGTGCCGCGCTGGCAGCGGAACGGCGCATCAAAGCCTGCAGCGGTCGAACCGGTCATGCAAGGCTATGGATTCATCTGGCGCCATCCGTACTTTCGCCAGATGCTGCCGATCGGCTTCGTCAACTACGGCGGCATGATCGCCGTGCAGACCCTCTGGGCAGGACCCTGGATGGTCAAGGTGGCGGGCTACACGCCCGAGGCCGCTGCCGCCGGGCTCTTCGGCATCAACCTGTCGATGCTCTGCACATTCTGGGCCTGGGGCATGGTCAACCCGCACCTGGCGCGCCGAGGTCTCTCACCTGAACGGCTGATTGGGTGGGGCATGCCGCTGAGCCTCGCGGTGCTGGCGGCCATCGTGCTGCGCGGTGCCGATGCCGGCTGGGCGCTCTGGGCCTTGTTCTGCGTCTGCAGCACCTTTGCGTCGCTCTCACAGCCCGCCGTGGCGCTGGCCTTGCCGCCCGAGGCGGCAGGGCGTGTGCTCTCGGCCTACAACCTGGCCATCTTCGGTGGCGTGTTCGCGGTGCAGTGGGGCATTGGCCTCCTGGTCGAGGCTTTGATCGTTCTGGGCTGGAGCGAGCCCGCGCGCTACCGAGGTGCCTTTGCGATCTTCGGGGTGTGTTGTGTGTTCGCCTACGCGGCCTTCTGGCGCGCCTGGCGCAGCCTCGAAGGCAGGCGGGCCGGCTAAACTTGTCCCCATGAACGGCATCCTCATCATTGCGCACGCTCCCCTGGCCGCAGCGTTGCGCCAATGCGTGCTGCATGTGTTTCCCGATGCAGCCGAGGCCGTGGCCGCGCTGGACATCCAGCCCAACGTGCCGCCTGAGGAATCGCTGGCGCAGGCGCGTGCCCTGTTGCGCCAGATGCACCTGCCCCAGACCCTGGTGGTCACCGACGTGTTTGGCGCCACGCCCTGCAATGTGGCGCAGAAGCTCATCGACGGAGTGAACTCCAAGCTCATCACCGGGGTGAACCTGCCCATGCTGCTGCGCACCGTGTCGTACCGGCACGAGTCGCTCGACGCCCTGATTTCCCGCGCCATGATCGGAGCCACGCAGGGGGTCATCCAGGTCGCGGTGACCGCTCCCCAGAACCAGGCCCGACGAACCACCCATGATCAAGACCACCGTGACCATCAGCAATAAGCTCGGGCTGCATGCACGCGCCTCGGCCAAACTCACCAAACTCGCCGGCAGCTTCGCCTGCGACGTCTGGATGACGCGCGCCGACCGCCGCGTCAACGCCAAGAGCATCATGGGTGTGATGATGCTGGCGGCGGGCCTGGGCAGCACGGTGGAGATCGAAACGTCTGGCAGCGACGAGCAGGCGGCGATGAATGCGATCGTTGCGCTGATCGACGACAAGTTCGGCGAGGGGGAGTGATGTTGCCCCCACGCTCCGCCGCTTCGCGGGTCGCTGCCCCCCGAGGGGGCTGTTTCGCCTGGGGGCGGCCCGGCGGTGAAACGTTGCCCCCACGCTCCGCCGCTTCGCGGGTCGCTGCCCCCCGAGGGGGCTGTTTCGCCTTGGGGCGGCCCGGCGGTGAAACCTTGCCCCCACGCTCCGCCGCTGCGCGGGTCGCTGCCCCCCGAGGGGGCTGTTTCGCCTGGGGGCGGCCCGGCGGTGAAACGTTGCCCCCACGCTCCACCGCTGCGCGGGTCGCTGCCCCCCGAGGGGGCTGTTTCGCCTGGGGGCGGCCCGGCGGTGAAACCTGTTGCGCGAGATTGGCATGACTTTCAGCGTCCACGGCCTGGCGGTTTCCCGAGGCATTGCCATCGGGCGGGCCGTGATCGTGGCGTCGAGCCGTGTCGATGTGGCGCACTATTTCGTCCAGGCCGAGGAGGTGGAGGGTGAGATCGAGCGCCTGCGCCACGCACGCAACGCGGTGGCCGAGGAGATCCTCAAGGTCCAGCACAGCCTGAATGAGCTGGAGTCCACCGACGCGCACCCCGAACTCACCGCGCTGCTCGACGTTCACCTGATGCTGTTGCAGGACGAGCAGCTCACCAGTGGTGTGAAACACTGGATTGTGGATCGTCATTACAACGCCGAATGGGCACTGACCACCCAGCTGGAGGTGATCGCGCGCCAGTTCGACGAGATGGAAGACCCCTATCTGCGTGAGCGCAAGGCGGACCTGGAGCAGGTCGTCGAACGCATGCTGCGCGTCATGCGCGGTGTGGCCTCACCCGTGGCGGGCGGCTCGCGGCCCGTGCACGACAACACCTCGGAAGTGCCGCTGGTGCTCATTGCGCACGACCTTTCGCCGGCCGACATGCTGCAGTTCAAGCAGAGCGTGTTTGCGGGATTCGTCACCGACGTGGGGGGCAAGACCAGCCACACCGCCATCGTTGCCCGCAGCATGGACATTCCGGCTGTGGTGGGCGCTCGCTCGGCCAGCCACCTGGTCAAGCAGGACGACTGGGTCATCATCGACGGCGATGCCGGTGTGGTGCTGGTCGATCCGTCGCCCATCCTGCTGGCTGAATACGGGTTCAAGCAGCGCCAGGGCGAAGTGGAGCGCGAGCGCCTGTCTCGCTTGAAGAACACGCCGGCCGTGACGCTGGATGGTCAGAAGATCGAATTGCTGGCGAACATCGAGCAACCCGAGGACGCTGCCGCCGCGCTCAAGGCCGGCGCCGTGGGAGTGGGGCTGTTTCGCAGCGAATTCCTGTTCATGGGCCGAGACGGCAAGCTGCCCGACGAAGAGGAGCAGTACCAGGCCTACCGCCGCGCGGTCGAAGGCATGCAGGGTCTTCCGGTGACGATCCGCACGGTGGACGTGGGGGCCGACAAGCCGCTGGACCGAAGCGCCTCGCGCGCGGGCGAAGATCACCTCAACCCGGCGTTGGGGCTGCGGGCCATTCGCTGGAGCCTGTCCGAGCCATCCATGTTCCTGGCGCAGTTGCGCGCCATCCTGCGCGCAGCCGCCCACGGGCCAGTCAACCTGCTCATTCCCATGCTGGCCCATGCGAGCGAGATCCGCCAGACACTGGTGCTCGTCAACCGGGCGCGGGAGCAACTCGCCAGCGCGGGTGTGCCGCAGGGCGCGGTCAAGCTCGGCGCCATGATCGAGGTGCCTGCCGCGGCGCTCACCATCCCGCTGTTCCTGCGCCATTTCGACTTTCTTTCGGTCGGCACCAACGACCTGATCCAGTACACCCTGGCCATCGACCGCGCCGACGAGGCGGTCTCGCATCTCTACGACCCTGTGCACCCGGCGGTGTTGCACCTGTTGGCCAGCACCATCGCGCAGTGCCGCGAGCAGGGCAAGGGTGTGAGTGTGTGCGGCGAAATGGCCGGCGACGTGACCCTCACGCGACTGTTGCTCGGCCTGGGCCTGCGCAGCTTTTCCATGCACCCGTCGCAGATCCTGGCGGTCAAGCAGCAGATCCTGCGGTGCGACACTGGACGTTTGCAAACCTGGGCGCAGAGCGTGCTGGCGGCCGAGGACCCTGCCGCGCTCATGGTGGACTGAAGCCGTTTACCGGCGCGTGGCCAACACCGCCGCGCCGACGATCATGAGGGCTGCGGCGCCCACCGCCACACTGGGGGTTTCACCGCGCAGCACCAGCAACGTCAACGAGGACAACAGGGGCGTGAGAAAACTCAGCACCCCGATCTGCCGGGCATCGCCCCGCTTGAGGGCGGCGTCCCACAGAAAAAAAGCGCCGCCCAGGGGCCCCAGGCCCAACACGGCGACCAGGACCAGGTCGCGGGGAGAGAGGCTCACCGACGGCTCCAGCAACGCGTGGCACAGCAGCGCGAGCAGGCCTGAGATCAGCGCAAAGCTGCCGATGGCGGCTGTCGGAAAGGCCCTCACGCGTTGCGTCAGCAAAGAATAGCTGGCCCAGATGAACGCAGAGCCGAGTGCCGGGATGTAGCCCCAGGCCCAGCGCGTTTCGCCGGTTGCGCCCGAGCCACCCAGAATCGCCAGGGCCGCACCTGCGAAACCCAGCACGGCCGCCACCATGTGTCGGCGGGTGAGCGACACGCCAGGCAGAAACAGCGGTGCCATGACCACGATGCCCAGTGGCCACAGGTAGTTCACCAGGTTGGCCTGCACCGGCGGTGCGTGGCGCAGCGCGATGAACAGCAGGAAATGAAAGCCGAACAAGCCGTACACGCCCAGGGCCAGCGTGGACAGTGGCACGCGCCACTGTCGCAGGTCGAACCGGGAAAGCGGCAATGCGATCAGGCTGCCCACCAGCAATGAAAGGCCGGTGAGCAGAAAGGGCGGCACATGCGACAGCGCGACGCCCAGAGCGGCCAGCGAGGCCCACAAAACGATGGCGCCCAGTGCGAGGAGGTTGGCGGATTTCATGCCACCCAGCGTAGCGATTCCATCGTCGCGAAACGCGGCTCTGGCGTCGCGCGGCAGTGGTCAGATGCCGACGCGACGCCGCGCGGCCGTGAGCGCCGAGGGCGAGCGGTAGCCGCTGCGACGCGCCACCTCGGCCACGTTCAGGCCCTGTGCGCGCCAGGCGCGAGCTCGCGCCAGGCGCATCTCGCGCAGCCATTGCTGGGTGCTCTGTCCGCGCTCTTCGCGGCAGCGGGCGGCGAGCTGTGCGGCACTGAGGTGCACGCGCTCGGCCAGGTCGGCCACCGTGGGCGCGGCGTCCGTGTGGCTGAGCGCCCAGCGGGCGAGGGCATCCCAGTCGATGGCGCGTCGATGGCGCTGCGGCGTAGCTTGCAGGGGGCGCAACCAGGCTTCGAGCAACAGCGAGGGGCCAAGCTGCTGTGCGCGCGGCAAGCGGTCGGTGACTGCTCGGTCGAGGTAGTTGGCCAGTGCCCGTGTGGCCGGTGGCGCCAACGCCGCGCCGACGCGGGCCCATTCGCTGGCGTGGCTGTCGAGCACGAGGCACCGGGCGCCCGTGCGGGACTCGAAGTCGTGGCGCTCCCCTGGAGGCACCACGCAGCCGTCGCCGGCAGCGATTCGCCGCCCGCTTCCGCTCACCTCCAGTTCAAGCACGCCCTCCAGGCCCACGAGGACCTGGAAATGGTCGTGATCGTGGCTGCCATGAGACGCGCCATATTCGCGCACGCTCAGGTGATCGCACCCGGCGTGGCATGGATGGTTCATTGGTTCAGGACGCCATGCGCCTGCTGGTCGGCGTGGTAGCTGCTGCGCACCATGGCGCCCACGGCGGCATGGGTGAAGCCCATCTTGTAGGCCTCGGCCTCGAACATCTTGAAGGTGTCGGGGTGCACGTAGCGGCGCACGGGCAGGTGATGGCCGCTGGGTGCGAGGTACTGGCCGATGGTGAGCATGTCAATGTGGTGCGCGCGCATGTCGCGCATCACGGCCAGGATCTCTTCGTCGGTCTCGCCCAGGCCGACCATGAGGCCGCTCTTGGTGGGCACGTGCGGAAACAGCGCCTTGAATTTCTTGAGCAGGTTCAGGCTGAACTGGTAGTCGGAGCCGGGGCGTGCCTCCTTGTAAAGGCGCGGCACGGTTTCCAGGTTGTGATTCATCACATCCGGCGGTGCGGCCTTGAGGATGTCCAGCGCGCGGTCGTCCCGGCCACGGAAGTCGGGCACCAGCACCTCGATCTGTGTCTGCGGTGAGAGCGCGCGAGTCTTTTCGATGCAGGCAACGAAATGGCCTGCACCACCGTCGCGCAGGTCGTCGCGGTCCACGCTGGTGATCACCACGTACTTCAGCTTGAGCTGTGCGATGGTGCGGGCGAGGTTGTCGGGCTCGTCCGTGTCCAGCGGATCAGGACGGCCGTGGCCCACGTCGCAGAACGGGCAGCGCCGCGTGCATTTGTCGCCCATGATCATGAAGGTGGCCGTGCCCTTGCCGAAGCACTCGCCGATGTTGGGGCAGCTCGCTTCTTCGCACACCGTGACCAGCTTGTTGGTGCGCAGAATGTCCTTGATCTCATAGAAGCGCGTGGTGGGACTGCCGGCCTTCACCCGGATCCACTCGGGCTTCTTCAGCACCTCTGCGGGCACCACCTTGATCGGGATGCGCGCGGTCTTGGCCTGGCTCTTCTGCTTGGCCGTGGCGTCGTAGCTCGCAGCGGGCTGGGCCTGGCGGACGGGGCTGCTGTCGGTGGCGGTGGGGGTGTCGGGGCGGGTCATGGCGAGGGCGCGTGTGGCGCGGTTGGGGTCAGGGAGCGAGAAGGGCCGAGAGCTTCTGGCTCAGGGCCTGCGCGACATCGTCCCAGGAGGCTGAGACACCGATTGTAGAAAGATCGACCGTGCGCAGGCCCTGGTAGCCACATGGGTTGATGCGTTCGAAGGGTTGCAGATCCATGCCCACGTTGAGCGCCACGCCGTGGTAGGTGCAGTGGCGGCTGACCTTGATGCCCAGCGCGGCGATCTTGCCCAGGCCGGTGAAGTCGGGATCGGGGCGGTCCTGCCCCGCGACCTTGCGCTGCGGGCGTTGAGGCAGCAGTGCATGGCTGCCCGGGTCGTCCAGCCGGACATAGATGCCCGGCGCGCCCGCCACTCGGTGGCCAGTGACATTCAAGGGGGCCAGCGTGCGGATAACGGCTTCCTCCACGCGATAGACAAACTCTTTGACGAAATAGCCTGCGCGCTGCAGATCCACCAGCGGATAGGCCACCACCTGGCCGGGGCCGTGGTAGGTCACCTGGCCGCCCCGGTTGGTCTGCACCACAGGGATGCTTCCGGGAGCGAGCAGGTGATCTTCACGCCCGGCCAGTCCCTGGGTGAAGACCGGCGGGTGTTCGCAGATCCACAGCTCGTCGGCGGTACCGACCCCGCGCTGGGCCGTGAACGCCTGCATGGCCTCATAGGTGGGGGCATAGTCCACCCCGCCGAGGGGTCGAATGATCACAGCACGATCTTGACCATGGGGTGCGTGGTCAGCGTGCGGTACAGCTCGTCGAGCTGTTCCCGGCTGGTCACACGCACCGTCAGCGTCAGGCCCAGGTAGTTGCCGGCCTTGCTCGGGCGGTGCTCGATCGTGCCGTGGTCGAAGGCGGGATCGAAGGCACGCGCCACGTGGGTCATGGCTTGGGCAAATCCTTCCACGTTGGCGCCCATCACCTTGATAGGGAAGTCGCATGGGTAGACGATGAGCGATTGCTCAGGGGGAATTTCGCGAGGGAAGTCCATGTCGGGTCCTCCTGTCAGGCCGATTGCGCGGTCACCGCTTGCTGGTAGCTGGCGTAGAGGCGGGCGTACACCGGGCCCGGGCGGCCGCTGCCCACCGGGCGACCGTCCAGCAGCGTGACAGGCAGCACCTCCTTGGTGGCCGAAGAAAGCATCAGCTCGTCGGCGTCAAGCACTTCGGCGCGGCTGATGCGCCGCAACTCGAAGGGAATGCCCTGCTCGCGGCAGAGTTCCTCCATCAGACCGAAGCGGATGCCTTCGAGCACCAGATTGTCCCGGGGCGGGCCCATCACCGTCCCATCCTTCACCACCCATACATTGCTTGCCGCCGCTTCGCTCAGGAAGTCATCCCGGTACATCACCGTTTCCACGGCACCCGCATCGGCACTGATCTGGCGTGCAAGGACGGCACCCAGCAGGCTGGTGGTCTTGATGTGCGCCTTCTTCCAGCGGAAGTCGTCGGCGCTCACGCAGGCCACGCCCTGCTCACGCTGCCCGGGGGTGGCCAGCTTCATTTCGGCAGCCGTCACCAGCACCGTGGGTTGGAGGCTGGGCGGCATGACGTGGTCGCGAACCGCAACGCCGCGCGTGACCTGGATGTAGATCAACTGATTTTCAGAAGGCGTGGTGGCCCGCAGGTCGTCAATCAGTCGCCTCGCCACGGCAAGCCATTGCTCGCGGGTGAACGGGTTGGGGATGCGCAACTCGGCCAGCGAGCGATCCAGCCGCGCCATGTGATGTTCAAACCGAAACACCTTGCCAGCGTAGGCGGGCAGCACCTCGTACACGCCGTCGCCGAAAATGAACCCGCGATCCAGCACGCTGATGCGAGCGTCGCACAAAGGCGTGAATTCACCGTTCAAGTAACACAATGACGCGGGAAGCGAGGGCCCTTGGCCCTTAGGCGAGAGGTTCATGCGGGGATTATCGGCGGCGAGTGTCGCGCAGGGCGAAAGATGTCAGGCAGCCTTGACGGGCGCATGGGGTTTCTACGTATAATCAACGGCTGTGCCTAAACGCCCGCGTCTGTAACCCATCCGTAATCTGCCATGTCGACAATGCCCCCGGTGACGTCGAAGGCACCTGCCCCAGGCAACTGGGAAGATGGCGACAAAGACCCCGAATTCAAGCCGTTGAACCACGACGAAGCGTCGCGGTGGCGAGCCTCCCAGCCGAAGTTGTCGGCATGGCGGGTGGTCGGGGTCCAGACGGTGGTGGGGTTGGTTGCTGGAGTGCTGGCGTGGTTGTTCACCCGCAGCGAGTCGGTGGCCTATTCTGTTCTGTACGGCGCAGCTTCGGTGGTGATTCCGACGGCCTTGATGGCCTGGGGAGTGACGTCGAGTGCCCTGTCCCGCCAAGCGTCGGGGCACGTCATCTCGGCGTTCATGAGTTTCGTGTTGTGGGAGGGGGTCAAGCTTCTGCTGTCGGTGGCCATGTTGTGGTCGGCGCCCAGAATCGTCCCTGACCTGAATTGGCTGGCCCTGGTGGCGGGCCTGGTGGTGGTACTCAAGGTGTACTGGTTTGGATTCTGGATCCAGACCCGTCGTCCAAACTGAAACGGTTGATGGAACTGAACGAACATGGCTGCTGAAGGACAAGCGCTGACACCGGGTGAATACATCCGGCACCACCTGGTTCACCTGACGAACAAGAAGCAGGAGTCGATCGTCGACTTCTCCGTGATCAACATCGACTCGATGGTGATCAACATCCTCATGGGTGCCTTGGTCTGCTTTGTTCTATGGCTGGCTGCCCGCAAGGCCACGTCCGGTACGCCGGGTCGCTTCCAGGCAGCGGTTGAAATCCTGGTCGAAATGGTCGACAACCAGGCCAAGTCGGTCATCCACAACGCCAACAGCCGCAAGCTGATCGCTCCGCTGGCACTCACCGTGTTCTGCTGGATCTTCATGCTGAACTTCATGGACTTGCTGCCCGTGGACTTCCTGCCCGGCATCTGGCATGTCGCCGGCCCCGCCATGGGCTACCCGGACTACCTCCGAGTGGTGCCCACCGCCGACCTGTCCACCACGCTGGGCCTGTCCGTCTCCGTGTTCCTGCTCTGCCTGTACTACAACGTCAGGATCAAGGGCCTGGGCGGCTGGGCGCACGAACTGGTGAGTGCGCCGTTCGGCACCAGCAAGAACCCGGTGTTTGCATTGCTGCTGGGCGTGGTGAACTTCGCCATGCAGATCATCGAGTTCGTGGCCAAGACCGTGTCGCACGGCATGCGGCTGTTTGGCAACATGTTCGCTGGCGAGCTGGTGTTCATGCTGATCGCGCTGCTGGGTGGTTTCGCTGCCGTGTCCCTCAGCGGAGGCCTTTTCTTCATCGGTCACATCATTGCCGGCTCGATCTGGGCCATCTTCCACATCCTGATCATCACGCTGCAAGCGTTCATTTTCATGATGCTCGCCCTGATCTATTTCGGGCAGGCGCATGACGCTCACTGACATGCGCTGAACAGGCGCGTCCGGTTTCTTTTGTTTCTTTTCCCTCTCTCAACTTCCGTTTCTTTCTAAGGAGTCATCATGGAAAACGTTCTGGGTCTCGTCGCACTGGCTTGCGGTCTTATCGTCGGTCTGGGTGCCCTGGGCGCCTCTGTCGGCATCGGCATGATGGGCGGCAAGTTCCTCGAATCCGGTGCGCGTCAGCCCGAACTGATGAACGACCTGCAGACCAAGATGTTCCTGCTGGCCGGTCTGATCGACGCGGCCTTCCTGATCGGCGTGGCCATCGCACTGCTGTTCGCGTTCGCCAACCCCTTCACGCTGGCTTGATCGGTCTGCTGCCTCGCGCAGCGGTGCCAGGCGGATCGGTCCAGCCGGTTCGCCTTCCGGCTTTCCGCTGATGCCGCAGCAGGTTCGTTTCACCTCTTGTCCATACACAGAAAGGCGTTGCGATGAACATCAATGCAACCCTCTTCGCGCAGGCCATCGTCTTTGCGATCCTGGTGCTGTTCACGATGAAATTCGTGTGGCCCCCCATCGCCAAGGCACTGGATGAGCGTGCGTTGAAGATCACCGAGGGCCTGGCTTCTGCCGAGAAGGCCAAGTCCGAACTGGCCGTGGCCAACAAGCGGGTCGAAGAAGAGTTGAGCAAGTCGCGCAACGAGTCTGCCACCCGTCTGGCCGATGCCGAGCGCCGCGCTCAGGCTGTGATCGAGGAAGCCAAGGCACGCGCCACCGATGAGGCCGCCAAGATCGTGGCGGCCGCCCATCAGGAGGCCGAGCAGCAGATCATCAAGGCCCGCGAAGCCTTGCGTGAGCAGGTCGCTGCGTTGGCTGTCAAGGGTGCCGAGCAGATCCTCAAGCGCGAAGTCAACGCAGGCGTCCACGCCGAGTTGCTGGGCCGCCTGAAGACCGAACTCTGATTCACGCCCGACGCTTCCGAACCGGCACTCAAAGGTAAACCATGGCCGAAATCGCCACCATCGCACGTCCTTACGCGGAAGCGCTGTTCAAGTCCGCCGGACCTGACGCCGCCGGCACCGCAGCCTGGCTCGACGAGCTGGCCGCCGTGGCCGCCAACGAGCAGTTGCGCCAGTTCGCCGACAGCCCCAAGACCACGCCCGAGCAGGTGTTCACGCTTGTCTCGGGTGTGTTGAAAACCAGTCTGCCGGCGAAGGCGCAGAACTTCCTGCGCACGGTGATCGAGAACGGACGCCTCGCCGCATTGCCTGAGATCGCCAGCCAGTTTCGCGCGCTGAAGAACGCGCAACTGGGTGCCTTCGATGCAATCGTCTACAGCGCCTTCGCGGTCGACAGCGCAGCGCTGGCCGAACTCTCCGGCGTGCTGGAGAAGCGCTTTGGCCGCAAGCTGAACCTGCAGGTCGAACTGCAGCCCGACCTGATCGGGGGCATCCGCGTGGTGGTGGGCGACGAGGTGCTCGACACCTCGGTCAAAGCCCGCCTGGAACAAATGAAAGCAGCCCTGACGGCCTGACGGCCGTCATCCCGGGCGCGCCGCCTGCACACCATTTAACGAAAGAAGGAAAGAGTCATGCAACTCAATCCCGCCGAAATCTCTGAACTGATCAAGTCCCGCATCGAGGGGCTGGGCGCATCGAGCGATGTGCGCAACCAGGGCACCGTGGTGTCGGTCACCGACGGCATCGTCCGTGTCCATGGCCTGTCCGATGTGATGCAGGGCGAAATGCTGGAATTCCCCGCCAACAAGGACGGCGTGCCTTCCTTTGGTCTGGCACTGAACCTGGAGCGCGATTCCGTGGGCGCCGTGATTCTGGGTGAATACGAGCACATTTCCGAAGGCGAGACCGTCAAATGCACGGGCCGCATTCTGGAAGTGCCCGTCGGCCCTGAGCTGATCGGCCGTGTGGTGAATGCGCTGGGCGCACCCATCGACGGCAAGGGCCCGGTCAACGCCAAGATGACCGATGTGATCGAAAAGGTTGCACCGGGCGTGATTGCCCGGAAATCGGTGGACCAGCCGGTGCAGACCGGCCTGAAGTCGATCGACTCGATGGTGCCCGTGGGTCGTGGCCAGCGCGAACTGATCATCGGCGATCGCCAGACCGGCAAGACCGCTGTGGCGATCGACGCGATCATCAACCAGAAGGGTCAAAACATGACCTGCGTCTACGTCGCGATCGGCCAGAAGGCTTCGTCGATCAAGAACGTTGTGCGTGCTCTGGAGCAGGCTGGCGCGATGGAATACACCATCGTCGTGGCCGCGTCGGCATCCGAGTCGGCCGCCATGCAATACCTCTCGGCCTACTCTGGCTGCACCATGGGCGAGTACTTCCGCGATCGTGGACAGGACGCCCTGATCGTTTACGACGACCTGTCCAAGCAAGCCGTGGCCTACCGCCAGGTCTCGCTGCTGCTGCGTCGCCCGCCTGGCCGCGAAGCCTATCCCGGCGATGTGTTCTACCTCCACAGCCGTCTGCTCGAGCGCGCAGCCCGCGTGAACGCCGACTACGTCGAAGCTTTCACCAAGGGTGAAGTCAAGGGCAAGACCGGTTCGCTGACTGCGCTGCCCATCATCGAAACGCAAGCCGGCGACGTGTCCGCTTTCGTGCCGACCAACGTGATCTCGATCACCGACGGCCAGATCTTCCTGGAAACCAGCCTGTTCAACGCGGGCATCCGCCCCGCCATCAACGCCGGCATTTCGGTGTCTCGCGTCGGCGGTGCGGCCCAGACCGACCTGATCAAGAAACAGTCCGGCGGTATCCGTACCGACCTCGCGCAGTACCGTGAGCTGGCTGCCTTTGCGCAGTTTGCCTCCGACCTGGACGAAGCCACCCGCAAGCAGCTCGACCGTGGCGCCCGTGTGACGGAACTGCTCAAGCAGGCCCAGTACGCGCCGCTGTCGATCAGCCTGATGGCGGCCTCGTTGTTCGCCGTGAACAAGGGCTACCTGGACGACATCGAAGTCAAGAAGGTGCTGCCGTTCGAAGCCGGCCTGCACGCCTTCCTGAAGGACAAGCACGCCGCCTTGCTGCAGAAAATGGAAAGCGGCAAGGCGCTGGACAAGGACAAGGAAGCCGAAGCCCAGCTCGCCGCCGCAGTCGCCGACTTCAAGAAGACCGGCACGTACTGAACGCCCCGTTGACCAGCTAAGGAGCCCCAATGGCAGCAGGCAAGGAAATACGCGGCAAGATCAAATCGGTGGAGAACACCAAGAAGATCACCAAAGCCATGGAGATGGTCGCCGCCTCCAAGATGCGCAAGGCGCAGGAACGCATGCGTTCGGCACGGCCTTATGCGGAGAAGGTGCGCCAGATCACCGGCAACCTGAGCCGGGCCAACCCCGAGTACACGCACCCCTTCATGCAGATGAACGACGCCAAGACCGCTGGTTTTGTCGTCGTCACGACCGACAAGGGTCTGTGTGGCGGTCTCAACACCAACGTGTTGCGGGCCGTGACCACCGAGCTCAAGTCGCTGCAGGCCAAGGGGCAGGATGCACAGGTCGTTGCCATCGGCAACAAAGGCCTGGGCTTCATGAACCGGATCGGCGCCAAGGTGGTGTCCAGCGTGACCGGACTCGGCGACACGCCGCATCTGGAAAAGCTGATCGGCCCGGTCAAGGTGCTGCTGGATGCGTACACCGAAGGTCGCGTCAATGCGGTCTATGTGAGCTACACCAAGTTCATCAACACGATGAAGCAGGAATCGGTGATCGAGCAACTGCTGCCGCTGAACGCCGGCAAGCTGCAGGACGACGCCGGTGGGCGCGATTGGGACTACATCTATGAACCCGACGCCGCCGCCGTGATCGACGAGCTGCTGTTGCGTTACGTGGAAGCCCAGGTGTACCAGGCGGTGGCCGAGAACATGGCCTCCGAGCAGTCCGCCCGCATGGTTGCCATGAAGGCCGCCACCGACAACGCTGGCAGCGTCATTGGCGAACTCAAGCTGGTCTACAACAAGACCCGTCAGGCCGCGATCACGAAAGAACTTTCGGAAATCGTCGCCGGCGCCGCAGCGGTCTGAAGCAGCCGTTCAACAGAATCCAGAGAATTTAAAAGGTACCCATCATGTCTCAAGTACAAGGCAAGATCGTCCAGTGCATCGGCGCCGTCGTGGACGTGGAATTTCCGCGCAACCAGATGCCGCGCGTTTACGACGCCCTGAAAATGGAAGGCTCGGCGCTGACGCTGGAAGTCCAGCAGCAGCTGGGCGACGGTGTCGTGCGCACCATTGCGCTCGGTTCTTCCGACGGCCTGCGCCGCGGCATGGTGGTGACCAACACCGCCAACCCGATCATGGTGCCCGTGGGCAAGGCCACGCTGGGTCGCATCATGGACGTGCTGGGCACGCCCATCGACGAACGTGGTCCCGTCGACCAGGCACTGACTGCCTCCATCCACCGCAAGGCCCCCGCTTACGACGAGCTCTCGCCTTCACAGGAACTGCTGGAAACCGGCATCAAGGTGATCGACCTGGTGTGTCCGTTTGCCAAGGGCGGCAAGGTGGGCCTGTTCGGTGGTGCCGGTGTGGGCAAGACCGTGAACATGATGGAACTCATCAACAACATCGCCAAGGCCCACTCCGGCTTGTCGGTGTTTGCCGGCGTGGGTGAGCGCACCCGCGAAGGCAACGACTTCTATCACGAGATGGCCGATTCCGGCGTCGTGAATCTGGAGAACCTGGGTGAGTCGAAGGTGGCCATGGTCTATGGCCAGATGAACGAGCCCCCGGGCAACCGCCTGCGCGTGGCACTGACCGGCCTGACCATTGCCGAGTCGTTCCGCGACGAAGGCCGTGACGTGCTGTTCTTCGTGGACAACATCTACCGCTACACCCTGGCCGGAACCGAAGTGTCCGCCCTGCTGGGCCGCATGCCTTCCGCCGTGGGCTATCAGCCGACGCTGGCCGAAGAAATGGGCCGCCTGCAAGAGCGCATCACCTCCACCAAGGTTGGCTCGATCACCTCCATTCAGGCCGTGTACGTGCCTGCCGATGACTTGACCGACCCGTCGCCCGCCACGACCTTTGCCCACCTGGACTCCACCGTGGTGCTTTCGCGCGACATCGCTGCGCTGGGCATCTACCCCGCCGTGGATCCGCTGGATTCCACCAGCCGCCAGCTCGACCCGCTGGTCGTGGGCCAGGAACACTACGAAACCGCCCGCGCCGTGCAAGGCACGCTGCAGCGCTACAAGGAACTGCGCGACATCATTGCGATTCTGGGCATGGACGAACTGGCACCGGAAGACAAGCTGGCCGTGGCCCGCGCCCGCAAGATCCAGCGTTTCCTGTCACAGCCGTTCCACGTGGCCGAAGTGTTCACCGGTTCGCCCGGCAAGTACGTGCCGCTGTCCGAAACCATCCGTGGCTTCAAGATGATTGCCAACGGCGAGTGCGATCACCTGCCGGAGCAGGCGTTCTACATGGTCGGCACGATCGACGAAGCCTTTGAAAAGGCAAAGAAGGTGGCGTAAAGCCGAGTGCCGAGATGGCCCGAAGGGGCTGTCTCGCAGCGGGTCTTTCACCCCCTTTTCACAGGAGTACCAATGAGCACCATCCGCGTCGATGTGGTCAGCGCCGAAGAATCCATCTTCTCCGGTGAAGCCAAGTTCGTGGCGTTGCCGGGCGAAGCCGGTGAGCTGGGCATCCTGCCCGGTCACATTCCGCTGATCACCCGCATCAAGCCCGGTGCCGTGCGCATCGAAAAAGCCGACGGCGGCGAAGAGTTCGTGTTCGTGGCCGGCGGCATCCTGGAAGTGCAGCCGAACCACATCACGGTCTTGTCCGACACCGCCATTCGCGGCCACGACCTCGATGAGGCCAAGGCCACCGAGGCACGTCGCCAGGCTGAAGAGGCCGTGAAAAACGCACAGAGCGACATCGACCTGGCCAAGGCCACGTCGGAACTCGCTGTGATGGCGGCCCAGATTGCGGCCTTGCGCAAATACCGCCAGAAAAAATAGGCGATGGCCTTGCGCCTTCACGATGCTTCAAAGACCGGCCAAGTGCCGGTCTTTTAGTTGGTCAATGCGGTACAGGATGTAACAGGCCGAATATCATCGACCGCACAATGAAGTTGGGAGCGTGTGATGTCATCGATATTTGAAAGCCCGGACTTGGCCCCCGAAGAGGTGGCCGCACGCTTGCTCGTCACGTCCTCGGCCCTGGCCGATCTCACCCTGGGCGACGCGCTCAAGATCGTGGGCTACATGCGCCCCAAGCTGCTCAAGGCCGGAACGGTGATCATCCAGGAGGGCGAGGTCAAGCAGACCGACTACATGCTGCTCGTTCTCGAAGGTGACATCGCGGTGGAGAACGAGCTGCCCGGCTTGCAGGAGAGCATGGTCGTCAACATCATGGGTCCTGGCCACCTGATCGGGGAAATGGGCGTACTGGACGGCGCACCGCGTTCGGCCACCTGCACCGCAAACACCGACATCGCCGTGGCGGTGCTGTCACGAACCGCTCTCATGCGATTGCTGAAAGAAGATCCGCGCCTGGGGTCGCGCCTGCTCCTGGCCATCTCCAAGCGCATGGCCGACCGGCTGCGTGAGACCACACGCAAGCTCAAGACGTTTGCCCAGATGAACCGCGCGCTTCAACAGGAGCTGAACGTGGCCATGAACAACAACCGCACCGGGCTGTTCAAGCGCACCCGCTCCTGAGTGCGCTTTAGCAGCGCACGATGCTGTCGGGCAGCTCGTTGGGGCTGGTCGCTCCGGCTTCCACCGGGAAGTGCGCCACCAGCAAGGCAGATACCTCTTCCAGCGCCTCGGTGAGGCCGTCTTCGAAAGCGCCATTGCGCAGTCGGGCGCCGAGGCGATCCACCATGGCCTGCCATTGCGCGGCTCCGACATGTTTCGCCAAGCCGCGGTCCGCCACGATTTCAATGGCATGTTCGGCCAGCAGGACGTAGATCAGCACACCGTTGTTGTGCTCGGTGTCCCAGATGCGCAGCCGCCCAAACCAGGCCAGTGCGCGTTCACGAACCACGCCCGAAAGTGGGTTGCTGGCACTCACGCGCCAGAGGTAGCTGGTTGGCAGCGAGGCCTCTACGCACAGCCGCACTTCACCGCTGTGGCGAACTTCGCTGGCGGCCACGCGCTGCCCCAGGCGTTGGGCCATGTCGTCGGGCACGGCGCGCGCGGTGTCCGACCGATCCAGCCAGCGGTGCTTGAGGAGGCGAGGCAGATCCACCATGACGTTCACCACCCGCCGGAAGCGCCGCCGCCCCCGAAATTGCCACCACCGCCGGAGCTGAACCCGCCTCCGCCGCCAAAGCCACCGCTGCGCCCGCCCCCGCCCCAGCCACCGCCGGGCGGTCCCCAGTGGCCGCCACCCCGGCCGCCCCGTCCTCCGCCGGACGAGGATGCGGGCATGAACTGCATGAACAGGGCCGCCAGCAAGCCGACGAGCCCCGCGCCGATGGCGATCCAGAGCACGTAGGTGAGTGCCCAGGCCAGGCCGCCAGCGCCCAGACCTGTGAGCAGGGTGCCCAGTTTGTTGCCAAAGATGCTGCGCAAGGCCAACGAGATGAAAGGCACGGCAAACACCATGAAGATCACCAGGTCCATCCACTCGAAGCCCGTGCCGCCGGCGCGCGCATCCCGGCCGTCGCCGGGCAGCGGCAGTTCTTCTCCGCTGATGCGCGCCAGGATCTGGTCCACGCCGGCCTCGATTCCACCGGCGTAGTCGCCCCGGCGGAAGGCCGGTGTGACGGCCTGGTCCAGGATGCGACGGGCCAGCAGGTCGGGAATCGCGCCCTCAAGCGTCTTGGCGGTGGCGATGCGCAGGCGTCGGTCGTCCTTGGCGATCACGAAGAGCACGCCATCGCCGACGTCGCGGCGCCCGATCTTCCAGGCGTCACCCAGCCGCTGCGTGTAGTCGGCGATGTCTTCCGGCGCGGTGGTGGCCACCATCACCACCACCACCTGAGAGCCCCTGGATTGCTCGAAGGCGGCCAGCTTGGCTTCAAGGCTGGCGAGCGATGCCGCGTCCAGCGTGCCGGTCTGGTCGATCACGCGCGTCGTGAGTGCCGGCACCGGCTGCAGCGCCTGAGCCTGTGCGATCGGTGGTGCCAGCAGGAGAACAAGCAGGCAGAGCACGCGGCTCAGCCATGCCGTGCGTGCGGTCATTTCTTCTCGAAGTCCACCGTGGGCGGTGCCGAGATGGCGGCTTCGTTGGCCACGGTGAAGTTGGCCTTGGGCTGGTAGCCAAACACCATGGCGGTGAGATTGGTGGGGAAGCTGCGCGCGAGCACGTTGTACTCCTGCACCGTCTGGATGTAGCGATTGCGCGCCACGGTGATGCGGTTCTCGGTGCCTTCGAGCTGCACGCGCAGGTCGCTGAAGCCCTGGTTGGCCTTGAGGTTGGGGTACTGTTCCACCACCACCATCAGCCGGCTCAGCGCGCTGCCGAGTTCGCCTTGTGCGGCCTGGAACTGCTGCATCGCGGCCGGGTTGTTCAACATCTCCGGAGTCATCTGGATCGACGTGGCCTTGGAGCGCGCTTCGATCACGCGGGTGAGGGTTTCCTGCTCGAAGTTGGCTTCGCCCTTCACGGTCGCGACGATGTTGGGGATCAGGTCGGCGCGGCGCTGGTACTGGTTGAGGACCTCAGACCAGGCCGAGCTGCTCTGCTCGTCGAGTCGCTGGAAGTCGTTGTAGCCGCAGCCAGTCAGCAGGCTGGCGCACAGCAGCATCAGGGCAGCAAGGTGGCGTCTCGTCATCGGGTCCTCCATTCGGTCGAGTGCAGTCGGTATCCGGTAGCATTTTGGCATGCGCCTCGAAACCACCGATGTCCTGCAAGCCGTGAACCGGCCTAGCCCCCTGGCATCTGCTCGCGGCTCACATGTGCTGCTGGCGGGCGCCACCGGTGCGCTGGGAGAAGCCATGGTGACCCGCCTCGCCTCCAGCAGCGCAGTGCGCCTCCTGAGTGTGGTGGTCCGCGAGCCCATGGTCATGAGCCTGCGCCGCGTGAAAGACCTGCACGTGCTCGGTGACGACCCGGCGCGCTGGCCAGTGAAGCCCGCCGAGGAAGGCTGGATCCTGATGGATCCTCCGCGCCTCTTCCATGGGCGCGAGAAGGCCATGCTGGCGGTGCAGCCCGAAGGTCTCAGGCCATTGGCGGCATGGATGCGGCGCTGCGGCGTGAGCCGACTGGTGGTGGTGCTGCCGCACCAGCAAGGGCGTTTGCCCGAGGCCATCAAACGCGGCCTGGCCACGCTGGACGAGCAGGCCGTGGTGGCCATGGGGTTTGGCACCGTGCTGCTGCTGCGCTCGGCCCAGCCAGGTCCCCGGGTGGCCGCGGCGGGCAGCTTTCTCAACCGGCTGGCCGCGGGCCTGCTGGGCGCGTTGCACTACCTCGTGCCAAGCAACCAGAAGCCGGTGCGCGCCGAAGGCGTGGCCCGCGTGGCGACCATCGCGCTCAAGCTGGCGCCGCCGGGCATCCATGTGGCCGCGCCCGAACTGGTCTGGGCCGCCGCGTCGGCGCCAGACCCTGAACCACTGCTGAGCCAGTGGCTGCATCGCCTGGGCACGACCGGCGACAATCGCCAGTCCTGACGATCGACGAATGCACGGCCATCATGCCCAAGACCAAACTGCCCCCTGGCACACCCGACGACACCGAGCACGCCTTCTACGAGGCCCTGCAGCACGCCGACATCGAGCGTCTCATGGCTTGCTGGGCCGATGAGGAAGACATCGTCTGCGTGCACCCGGGTGGCCCGCGCCTGGTGGGCCACGCGGCGGTGCGGGCCGCGTTCGAGGCGCTGTTTTCCAACGGCAGCGTGCAGGCCCAGCCAGAGAAGGTGCGCCGCCTCGATGCGGGCTCCTGCAGCGTCCACAGCGTGGTCGAGCGCGTGCAGGTGATGACCGACGACGGACCGCAGCACGCGTGGGTGGTGGCCACCAACGTGTATGCCAAGACAGCGCAGGGATGGCGCCTGATGGCCCACCACGCCAGCCCGGGCACCCGCGCCGAACCGCCCGAGGTGCTGAACGCCAAACCGGTGTTGCATTGAGCACAAGCGGCTTCGCCTACCACGCGCCCTGGTGGTTGCCAGGCGGCAATGCGCAGACCATCTGGGCGGCGCTCGCCAGCCGGCGCCATGTAGGCGCGGCCCCCTGCTGGCGGCGGGAGCGCTGGGCCACGCCCGATGGCGACTTCATCGACGTGGATCAGGCCCGGCACGCCAGCGCCGCCGAGGCACCGCTGCTGGTGCTCTTTCATGGCCTGGAGGGCTCGTCGTCCAGCCAGTACGCTGTGGCCTTCGCCGATTTTGCGGCCGCACGCGGCATCGCGTTCGCTGTGCCCCACTTTCGCGGTTGCTCCGGCGAACTCAACCACGCGCCCCGCGCCTACCACTCGGGCGACTTTGCCGAGGTGGACTGGATCCTTCAGCGATTCGCTCGCGAGCACCCCGCCCGCCCGTTGCTGGCCGTGGGCGTCTCGCTGGGTGGCAATGCGTTGCTGCGCTGGGCCGGCGAAATGGGCGCAGCCGCCGGCCAGCGCGTGCGCGCGGTGGCCGCGGTGTGTTCGCCGCTCGATCTCGCCGCGGGGGGACACGCCATCGGGCGCGGCTTCAACCGCCTCATCTACACCCGCATGTTCCTGCGCTCCATGGTGCCCAAGGCACTCCGCAAGCTCGAGCAGCACCCGGGGCTGTTCGATCGCGCGTCGCTGCTGGCCGCGCGCGACCTGTACGAATTTGACAACCTTTTCACCGCACCCCTGCACGGCTTTCAGGGCACCGACGACTACTGGCGCCGCGCCTCCGCCAAGCCGGTGCTGCACCAGATCCGCGTGCCCGCGCTGGCGCTCAATGCACGCAACGACCCCTTCGTGCCCGCGAGTTCGCTGCCCACGGCGCGAGAGGCGGGCCCGCAGGTGACCTTGTGGCAACCTGCTCAGGGAGGGCACGTGGGCTTTCCGGTTTCGCAAGGACCCTTCGGCCTGCCGGGCCATGTGCGCGCCATGCCCGAGGCCGTGGGAAACTGGCTGCTCACCCACGTCTGAGCGAACAAGCCCCATGGACGACATCGTCAAGGCCGCGATGGCCAAATGGCCGAATGTGCCGCACTGCTTTGGCTGGCTCGGCCTGGACGCTCGTGGCCAGTGGTACATGCGCGACGACCGCGTGCAGGCCAGCGGGCCGTTTCCCACGGCCAAGGGCTCGCTGCTCAGGCACGACAAGCTCATCGACTTCATTCACCGCAACTACGCCGCCGACGAGCGAGGGCAGTGGTACTTCCAGAACGGTCCGCAGCGGGTGTATGTTGAACTCGAACACACGCCCTGGGTCTGGCGGCTGCAACCCGACGGGCGCGTGCTCAGCCACACGGGGCTGCCGGTGCTGGTGCAGACGAGCCTGCTGGATGAAAGCGGACACCTCTATCTGGTCAGCGAGCTCGGGGTCGGGTTGGTACACAGCGCCGACATGGCGCTGGCTGCCGATGCAGTGGAGACCGGGCGCTGGGCGCCGCGCGCGGTGCAGGCGGGGGAATTGCCCGCGCGCTTTGGCTACGTGCCCAGTCCGCAGGCGTTGAAGGCGAGAGCGTAAAAAAACCGGTCAGAGACCGGTTTTTTTGTCTGTGGACAGCCAGGGCTTACTTGGCCGCGTCCACCATGAACTGCACCGCTGCACGGATGTCGGCATCCGAAGCGGCCGACCCGCCCTTCGGCGGCATGGCACCCTTGCCCTTGATGGCGCTGGCGGTGAGCGCGTCAATGCCCTGGGCGATGCGCGGGGCCCAGGCGGCCTTGTCGCCGGACTTGGGTGCGCCTGCCACGCCCGCCGCGTGGCAGACCGTGCAGGACTGCTTGTACAGCGCTTCGCCGGTGCCGGCCGCCACGGTGGCGCTGGCGGCGGCCGCGGGGGCCGCAGGCGCTGCGGCGGCCACGACGGCGGGAGCGGGTGCCGGTGCAGCAGCGGCAGCCGGCGCGGCTTCGGCCACCGGAGCCGCAGCCGCGGGCGCCTGGGGAACCTCGAACTTGCCGCCTGCCGCGTTGGCCAGGTGCACCACCGCACGGCCGATCTCGATGTCGGTGAACGCACCGCCGGCCTGTGCGCCCATGGCGCCCTTGCCCTTGAGCGCCGAGTTCAGCAAGGCTTCGTAGCCCGTGGCGATGCGGGCCGCCCAGGCACCGGCGTCGCCGAACTTGGGTGCACCGGCCAGACCAGCGCCATGGCAGGCCACGCATTGCGCGGCGTAAACGGCTTCGCCCGATTGAAGCGGACGGTTGGCGTCGCGCAACTCCACCGTGCCCACGCGCTGAATGCGCTGTGCCGTGGCCAGTTCCTGGTCCACCGCACCGGCTGCGGGCTTGTCGCCCGAGGTCACGTAGTACACCAGGCCGATGATGATGAAGACGGGGGCGACAAACGCAAAGAAGGACGTCCACAGCAGCTGGGCGGGCGTCTTGATCGGGCCGGTGTGATGTTCGTGCGCGTGGTCGCTCATGGTGTCCTCAAGGCTGGGGATGGCTTCGACGTGGGGGCTATGAAGCAACCCAGGATTATAGCCAAGGCCCCTGGCGCGGTTCGCCCAGAAGGCGCCGCGCGCGGGCGAGCACAGGGGCATCGACCATGGCTCCTTCGAACTGGAAGGCGCCCGTCTGCTGGACACTCGCTGCCGCCAGAACACGCCGCGCCCAGTCGATTTGATCGGGGGTGGGGCCCAGCGATGCGTTCACGGTGTCGATCTGGTTCGGGTGGATGCACAGCTTGCCGGTGAAGCCGAATCGCCGGCTTCGCCGGGTATCGTCGGCGAGCCGCGCCGGGTCGTGGAGGTCGATGGTCACGCCGTCCACCGGGCCGGGCAACCCGGCGCGGCGAGCCGCGCAGACGAACGCCAGGCGCACGGAGTCGAGCTCGCGCTCTTCGGCATCGCATTGCATGCCGAGATCGACCTGGAAGTCGAGATGGCCGAACACCAGGCGGGCCACCGCCGGCATGCGCGCGATGCCGTCCAGCGCCGCCAGGCCCTCGGCCGACTCCACCAGCGCCAGCAAGGCGATGGCGCCGATCTGCAGCGCCAGCGCATCGAGCTGCGCGACCGATTCGGTCTTGGCCAGCATCACGGCGCCCGGCCCGGACGGCCTGAGGTGCTGGAGCATGGCCACGTCCTCGGCATGCCAGGGGGTTTCTGTTGCGTTGATGCGGATGGCGATGCGCGCGCGCGCCGCCTCGTCCAGCCTGCACCAGTGCTCGGTCAGAGCGGTGCGGGCCTGCGCCTTGACCGCAGGCGCCACCGCGTCCTCCAGGTCGAGCACCACCATGTGCGCACCGCTGGCCAAGGCTTTGTCCAGCCGCTCCATGCGGTCGGCGGGAAGAAACAGGAAGGTGCGCGCAGCGCTGGCGGGACTTTTCATAAATAAACCGTCGGGACGGATTATTATAAGATCCTGTCCGAGGAACGGAGCCCCATGAAAATCCTGATCGTCTTTGCCCATCCCGAGCCGCGCTCGTTTGGCCGCGCCTTGCTGGACCGTTCGGTCACGACCCTCACCAGCTGCGGGCACGAGGTGGTGGTGTCCGATCTGTACGCCATGGGTTTCAACCCGGTGGCCACCGGCGAGGACTTCACGCAGCGGCGCTTCCCGGACGCGTTGCAGTACGACCGCGAGCAGAAACAGGCATCTCAGCAGCACACATTTGTGCCCGAAATCCAGACCGAGCTGGACAAGCTGCAGGCCTGCGACCTGCTGATCCTGCAATTCCCGCTCTGGTGGTTTTCCGTGCCCGCCATTCTCAAGGGCTGGATCGACCGCGTGTTCGTCAACGGTACCGTCTACGGCGCCGGTGGCAAGCGTTTCGATCAGGGCGGCCTCAAGGGGCGCAAGGCCATGCTGGCCTTCACCACGGGATGCTTTCCCGAGATGATGGAGCCCGACGGGCTGTTGGGCCAGCGCGATGTGATCCTCTGGCACCTTCACCATGGCACCTTCGGCTACAGCGGCCTGCAGGTGCTGGAGCCCTTCGTGGGCTGGTCGATCCAGTACACGGACGACGACCAGCGCAGGGCCTACCTGGATGCGTACGAGGCGCGCCTGCGCACCATCGAACAAGAGAACACCCTGCCCACGCACACACTCGCCGAGTTCGGTCCAGACTGGCGCCTCAAGCCCGACGTCGCACCCCGCACGGCAGGGCACCGGCGTTCCATTCGGCAAGGGTGATGCATGCCGATCAGCCCCTGGAACGAACTCGACATCCCTGAACTGCTGGCGCTGGACGCCGTGGGACCGGGACGCTGGCGCACGCGCCATGGCGATGCCAACCTCAATGGGCGCTCCTACGGCGGCCAGCTCCTGGGGCAGGCCTTGATGGCGGGATTGATGGATGTGCCTGCGCAACGCGAGCCCACCATGATGCAGTTTCTGTTCCTGCAGGGCGCGATGCCGCAGGACAGCGTGGAACTGCAGGTCACAGAACTCCAGGAAGGCAAGCGGTTCAGTTCGCGGCACGTGCGCGGTCACCAGGACAACGGCCGCCTGGTGCTCGATGCGCAGGTCACCTGTGCCGTGCCCATGGACTCGCCCACCCACGGCAAGCCCAGCGCGGCGCCGCCAGGTGAGTGCCCCGAGGACCTGGCCACGCTCGACGACGTGGACCCCGCTCTCATGCGGGGCATCCGGCGCCTGGGCGGTTATTCAGAGGACCGCAAGCCCAGCATCGAGTTCCGCATTCCCGACCCCGGACGCCAGCTCGCCCCGCAAACCATGGACGGGCGCTTTCGCTTCTGGATGCGCGCCGCGCAGGCCTTGCCCGACGATGCGCGCGCTCACGCGGCGGCGTTTGCCTATCTTTCGGACTGGTGGCTCAACTTCAGTTCGCTGGGACTGCACCTGCGCGACCTGGGCGAGCGCCGGCTCTACATCTCCAGCCTGAACCACGCGATCTGGCTGCACCGATCGGTGCGCGTCGACCAGTGGCTTCATGTGGACTGCACGAGCCCGGCCGGTGCGAGCGGGCACAGCCTCTCCATGGGCACGGTACACGACCAGCAGGGCCGGGTGCTCGCCACGCTCACGCAGGACTGCCTGATGGCCTACGCCGACTGAGCCGCGCGTGCGGCCACGACGTCACACCTGCTCTTGCGGCAGATGCACCACCACCCCGTCGAGCTCGGGTGACATGCGGATCTGGCAGCACAGGCGGCTGTTCTCGCGCAGATCCGGCACACCTTCCAGCATGAACACCTCGGTTTCGGAACGCGCCGGCAGCGCCGCCGCCCAGGGCTGGTCCACGTAGCCATGGCAGGTGGCGCAACTGCACGACCCGCCGCAGTCGCCCAGGATGCCGGGCACGGCGTTGTCGAGAGCGACCTGCATCAGGCTTTTGTTGAGCGGCGCCTCGACCTGGTAGGTGGCGCCGGCGTGATCAATGAAGACGACGGTGGGCATGCGATGTACTTTCTTTGGTGCAGAAGAGGGCGGAATCCGTTGACATAGTCCGTCCCGTCGGACTATTATTGCACCAACGATTCGCTCCAACAACCCTTTCCGGAGTCAGCTTTTGGAACACTGCGCCACCCTCTCGATCGCGCCTGCGGCGTCCTCGCCGGCGCCGGCCTGGGAACGCCTCGTGCGGCCCGATCAGGTCCACGGCTCGCTCTACACCGACCCCGCCATTTACCAGGAAGAGCTGCGCAAGATCTGGCAACGCACCTGGGTCTACGTGGGTCATGAAAGCGAGATCCCCAACGCCAACGACTTTGTCATGAAGTCCATCGGACCCGAGCCGGTGCTGATGACGCGCGACAAGGCAGGCGCCATTCACCTGCTGCACAACCGCTGCCCTCACCGGGGCAACCGCGTCTGCATGAGCGAGCAGGGCAATGCCCGCTCGTTCACCTGCCCGTACCATGGCTGGACGTTTGCAAACGACGGAGACCTCAAGGGCTATCCCTTCCCTTCGGGCTACGAGGGCGTTGATCGCCGCGAGCTGGGCCTGGGGCGTGTGGCGCGTGTGGGCAACTACCGAGGTTTCATCTTCGGTTCCATGGCGGCAGAAGGCCCCACCCTGGAGGAACACCTGGGCGGTGCCGCGCGCTCGATCGACGCGCTTTGCGACACCTCGCCCGAAGGCGAGGTCGAAATCACCGCCGGCTTCCTCAAGCACAAGGTCAAGGCCAACTGGAAGTTCCTGGTGGAAAACGAAACCGATGGCTACCACCCGTCGTTTGTCCACGCCTCCATCTTCGAAGTGGCGCAAAGCGGCATCGGCAGCCTCTACAGTGCCGAGTCCACCGCGGTCTCGCGAGACTTCGGCAATGGCCACACGGAAAACGACCTGCGCCCGGAATTTCGCAAGCGCGATGTGCCCATGTCCTGGTTCGGCACCACCGCCGACAAGCTGCCGGACTACGTCGAGAAGATGAACGCGGCGCACGGTCCGGAGAAGGCCCGCAAGATCATGATCGACGGCACGCCGCACGTGATGATTTTCCCCAACCTGTTCATCGCGGAGATCCAGATCTTCGTGATCCAGCCGTTGGGGGTGGATGAGACTGTGCAGCACGTGACCGCGCTCCAGTTCAAGGGCGCTCCCGATCTCAACCGCCGCCTGCGCCAGCAGACCATGGGCTCGGTCGGACCGGCCGGTTTCCTGCTGGCCGACGACGCCGAGATGTACGAGCGCACGCAGATGGGTGTGCAGATGCGCAACCCCGAATGGCTCTACCTCGGGCGTGGCAAGCACCGGGAGCGGCGCGACGAAGACGGCTTCCTGGTCGGCGACAACACCGACGAAGTCCCGACCCGGGGCATCTGGCGACATTACAAATCCATGATGGAGGCCGACTGATGGCCATGACCCCCGAACAGCGGGAAACGCTGCAGGACGTGACCCAGTTCATCTACCGCGAAGCGCGGCTGCAGGACGAGCACCAGTACGACGAGTGGGAAAGCCTGTGGACCGACGATGGCGTCTACTGGGTGCCCGCCAATGGTGACGACATCGACCCCGAGCAGAAGATGTCGATCCTCTACGACAACCGCTCGCGCATTGCATTGCGCATCCGCCAGTACCACACTGGCAAACGATTCAGCCAGACGCCCCAGTCGCGCCTGCGCCGCCTGGTATCCAACGTGGAAATCCTGTCTGACGAAGGCGCGGAACTGCGCGTGGCGGCCAACGCCATGGTCTTCGAGTCGCGCACGCGTGGCGATGTCGTCTGGGCATCGCGCAACGAATACACCCTGCGCCGCGAAGGCGGCGAACTGCGCATGGCCTTCAAGAAGGTGATGCTGGTCAACAACCACACGGCCCTGCACTCCATGGCCTTCCTGATCTGAGGACCACACGATGAACCATCCTGCTCCCAACCTCCCGCCCGAGGCACTGGTCGCCCAGGGGCCGGCGTTGCTCGAACTCCACGCCGACGGTGTGGCGCACATTCGTCTGAACCGCCCCGAGGCGGCCAATGGCCTGAACATCGAGTTGCTCAAGGCGCTGCACGAGGTCGTGATGCAAGTGCATGGCGACGGCCGCGTGCGCGCCGTGCTGATCACCGGGGAAGGCAAGAACTTCTGCGCTGGCGGCGATGTGCACACCTTCCTCTCCAAGGGTGAAGACCTGCCGAACTACATCCGTGTGGCCACGGTGTACCTTCAACTCATCGCGGCGGGCCTGATGCGACTGAACCCGCCGGTGGTGTCGGCGGTGCAGGGCTTTGCGGCCGGCGGCGGTGGCATGGGGCTGGTGTGCTCGTCCGACTTTGTGGTGGCGGCCGAATCCGCCAAATTCCTGGCCGGTGCCACGCGCGTGGCCATGGTGCCGGATGCAGGGGTGTCGGTCACGCTGACGCAACTCGTTGGCCTGCGCCGCGCCACCGAGATCCTGATGCTCAATCCCGTGATCACGGCGCCCGAGGCCAGGGAGATGGGGCTCATCACCCGCGTGGTCCCCGACGAACGCCTGGCCGAAGAAGCATTGGCCCTGGCGCGCCAACTGGCCGCTGGCGCACCAGCGGCGCTGGCCAACACCAAACGCCTTTTGTGGAGCGGCATTGGCCAGGGTGTCGAGGCTGTCATGCCTGAAGAGAACCAGACCCAGGCCGTGCTCAGCGGCATGGCCGATGCGCGCGAAGGCCTCACGGCCGTGATCGAGAAGCGCGCGCCGCGCTTCGTGGGCCGATGATGAGCGCGACCCATCCGAACTCGCTGGCTGGGCGCCGCGCCTTCGTCACGGGCGGTGCCAGCGGCATTGGCGCGGCCATCGCACGGCGTCTGGCCGCCGATGGTGCAAGCGTGCTCATTGCCGACCTGCAGGGCGACGCCGCCGCGCGCCTGGCCACCGAGATCGGCGCCACCAGCGTGCAGCTCGACGTGGTCGATTTCGATCGTGTGCAGGCCACCGTGCGCGAGCATGGTCCCTTTGACATCCTGGTCAACAGCGCAGGCGTGGACCAGCACGCCTTCTTCACCCAGACCACGCCGGCCGACTGGCACCGGCTGCTGGCGGTGAATCTCGAATCGGTGCTCAACACCACCCATGCGGTGCTGCCCGCCATGCAGGCAGCGGGCCACGGGCGCATCGTCAACGTGGCGTCCGAAGCCGGCCGCCTGGGCTCGCGCGGCGGCTCGATCTACGCGGCCGCCAAGGGCGGGGTGATCGCATTCACGCGTTCCATCGCGCGCGAGAACGGCCGCAAGGGCATCACGGCCAATGTGGTCGCGCCCGGCCCGATCGACACTCCCTTGCTGCGCAAGGCGGTGGAACACGCCGGCGAGAAGATCCTGGGCGCCATGACCGGAGCCACCCTGGCCGGACGCCTGGGCACGCCCGATGAAGTGGCCGCTGCGGTGGCTTTCCTGGTGTCGGACGCCGCGGGCTTCGTCACTGGCGAGGTGCTTGGCGTGTCTGGCGGCATGGGGTGCGGGGCATGAACCCTGCCGTGCAGGCCATCGTCCAGCGCGTCAGCCAGACCTATGGTCGCTGGCGCCGCGACACCACGGTGGCCCAGATGCGCGCAGACTGGGACGCGCTCTTCAGTGCACGCGCAGAGGCGCTTGTCGAAGCGGTGGACGCGAACGGCGTGCCGTGCCAGTGGATCTGCGCTCCGGGCGCGCGCGAAAATCGCGTGGTGGTCTATTTCCACGGCGGCGGCTTCCAGGTGGGCTCGCTTGCCTCCCATGCGGAGCTCATGGCCGACGTATCGAGCGCCGCACAGGCCCGGGTGCTGGCGGTCGACTACCGACTCGCGCCCGAGCATCGGTATCCGGCGGCACTGGACGATGCGCTGAGTGCGTGGCGGTGGCTGTCAGGCCAGGGCGTGAAGCCATCGCAAGTGGCTGTGGCCGGCGACTCCGCTGGCGGCGGCCTCGCCTTGTCCTTGCTGCTCGCTTTGCAGGCGCGGGGCGAGCCGCTGCCATCGGCTTTCTGGGGCATGTCCGCCTGGACGGACCTCACCGCATCGGGCTCCAGCTACGAGACACGTTCCGCGCTCGACCCCATCCACCAGCGTCCCATGATCGTCGCCATGGCCCGCAACTACCTGGGCGCCGAAGGCAATGCCCGAGATCCGCTGGTGTCTCCGCTGCTGGCCACACCCGCGCAACTCGGTGCGCTGCCGCCGATGCTGCTGCAGGTCGGCGAGCGCGAGACCGTGGTGAGTGATTCAGAAGATTTCGTGCTCAAGGCGCGCCTGGCAGGTGCGCAGGCCGAGCTGCAGATCTGGCCAGAAATGATTCACGTCTTCCAGCAATTCCCTGCCGAACTGCCCGAGGCGCAACAGGCGCTCGAGGCGGGCGGCCAGTTCCTGGCGGCGCAATTCGACGCCGCTTCCACCCGAGAGAGACATCCATGATCGGAATCACCGGATTCGGCGGCTATCTGCCGCGATTGCGACTGTCGCGGCAAGCCGTGGCACAGGCCAATGCCTGGTACGCCCCCAGTTTTGCAGGCCGCAAGGGCACCCGCACCATGGCCAACTGGGACGAAGACAGCATCACCATGGCCGTGGCCGCCGCGCGAGACTGCCTGGGCGTGGGCGAGGATCGGCAGCACGTGCGCGCCGTGTTCCTGGCTTCCGACACGCTGCCATTCGCCGAACGGCTCAACGCGGGCGTGGTGGCGGGCGCACTCACGCTGGCCGAAGACATTGAAGCCATCGACATGGGGGGCTCGCAGCGTGCGGCACTGTCGGCGGTGGCGCAGGCGGTGGCCCGCGTGCAGTCGGGCGCGGGCGACGTGCTGGTTCTCGCTGCCGACGACCGCAGGACGCGAGCGGCCAGCCAGCAGGAGCTGGACTACGGCGACGCCGCCGCCGCGCTGCTGATCGGCACGGACAAGGTGCTGGCCGAGTACCTGGGCTCCAGCACGCTCTCTGTGGATTTCGTGGACCACTTCCGGGCCAGCGGCGAAGACATGGACTACCACTGGGAAGAGCGCTGGGTGCGCGACGAGGGCATTGGCAAGCTGATGCCGCGTGCCGTGGCTGCGGCGCTTCAACAGGCGAAGGTGAACGCCGGGCAGGTGGATCACTTCATCTTCCCCTCCAGCTTTGCCAAGATGGATGGGCAACTCGCCAAGGCCTGCGGCATCCGCGCCGAAGCGGTGGTGGATGCCTTGCTCGACCGGGTGGGTGACAGCGGACTGCCGCACGGACTGCTGCTGCTCGCGCATGTGCTCGAGCGCGCACAGCCCGGCCAGGTGATCGTGGTGGCGCAGTTCGGCAGCGGCGCGCAGGCGCTGGTGTTTCGCGTCACCGATGCCATCGGCTCGTTCAAGCCGGTGCGCGGCGTGAGCCAGTGGCTTGCACGCGGCGTCGAAGAACGCAACTACACCAAATTCCTCGCCTTCAAGGGCCAGGTTCAACTGGAGCGCGGCATGCGCGGCGAGCAGGACAAGAAGACCGCCCTGTCCACCGCCTGGCGCCATCGCGAGGCGCTGATGGGACTGGTGGCGGGTCGCTGCGAAGTGACGGGCAGCGTGCATTTCCCGCCGTCGCGCCTGTCGTACGACCAGGGCAAGCCGCTGCAGGACACGCAGAAACCCTACAAACTGGCGGACCGCCAGGCGCGCATCCTCTCGTGGTCGGCGGAATACCTGTCCTACCACCCGGCGCCACCGCACCACTACGGCCAGATCGACTTCGATGGCGGCGGCCGCATCCTGATGGACTTCACCGACCTTGATGTCGGCGAGGTCGACTCCGGCACCGCGATGGAGATGGTGTTTCGCGTCAAGGACGTGGATGAGCGCCGCGGGTTCACCCGCTATTTCTGGAAAGCCACGCCGGTGCGTGTCGCTTCCGCCAACGCTTGAAAGGAACCAGCATGGCCACAGGCATCAAGGACAAGGTCGCCATCCTCGGGATGGGTTGCAGCAAGTTCGGGGAGCGCTGGGATGCCAGCCCCGAAGATCTCATGCTGGAGGCCTACAACGAGGCCATGGCCGACGCGGGCATTTCGCCCGAGCAACTCGGCGCGGCCTGGTACTCCACCCACATGGACGACGTGGGCACGGGGCGCGGCGGCACCGCCATGGGCATCGCGCTGCGCCTGCCCAACATCGGCGTCACGCGCGTGGAAAACTTCTGCGCTGGTGGTTCCGAGGCCACGCGTGCAGCGGTGTACGCGGTGGCCGCCGGTGCCTGCGACATCGCGCTGGCGCTGGGCGTGGAAAAACTCAAGGACACCGGCTACGGCGGCCTGCCGATGGCGCAGGTCGGCACCTACATTCCACAGTGGTATCCCAACGCAGTGGCTCCGGCCAACTTCGCGCAACTGGCCAGCGCCTATCGCACCAAGCACGGCATCGACGCCGCGCTGCTCAAGCGGGCGATCTCGCATGTGTCGATCAAAAGCCACGCCAACGGCGCCAAGAACCCCAAGGCCCATCTGCAGAAGGCCATCACGGAAGAGCAATGCCTCAAGGCGCCCACCATCGCGGCGCCGCTGGGGTTGTTCGATTGTTGCGGCGTGTCCGACGGCGCGGCGGCGGTGATCGTCACCACGCCCGAGATCGCGCGCGCGCTCGGCAAGACCGATCTGGTCACCTTCAAGGCCTTGCAAGTCGCGGTGTCCAATGGCTGGGAACTCCAGTCCAGCGAATGGGATGGCAGCTACGTGCACACCGCGCGCGTCGCGGCAAAGAAGGCCTATCAGGAAGCCGGGATTCGCGATCCGCGCAAGGAACTCAGCATGACCGAGGTGCATGACTGCTTCTCCATCACCGAGCTGGTGACCATGGAAGACCTGGGCCTGTCTGGCGAAGGCCAGGCGGTGCGCGACGTGCTCGACGGCGTGTTCGACGCCGATGGTGACGTGCCCTGCCAGATCGACGGCGGCCTCAAGTGCTTCGGCCACCCGGTGGGCGCCAGCGGCATTCGCATGCTCTACGAGATCTACCTGCAACTGCAGGGCCGGGCCGGCCAGCGCCAGCTCGCCGACCCGAAGACCGGGTTGATCCACAACCTGGGTGGACAGCCCTCGCAGAACGTGTGCTCGATCTCCATCGTTGGCCTGGAAGGGGTCTGACGGTGGCGGAGCCTGCTGTCCTGCTTGACCAGCCTGCGCCGCACGTGGCCCGGCTGCTCATCAATCGTCCGCTCAAGCGCAACGCGATCGACTTCGACGTGCGCGAGCAGATGACCGTGCATCTGCGCGGTCTGCTGCAAGACACCTCGACGCGTGCCCTCGTGCTGGGTGGCGTGGGCGGAGTTTTCTCGGCTGGCGGTGATGTGACCAGCATGCAGGGCCTGGACGAGGCAAAAGCGCGCGCGCGGATGCAGCACATCCACGTCCTCTGCCAATTGGTGGCTGGTGCGCGTTTCCCGGTGGTCAGCGCCATGGAAGGCATCGCGGCGGGCGCAGTGGTCGGCCTGGCACTGCTGGGGGACCACGTGGTGGGCGGTCCGGGCACTCGTGTGCTCTTTCCCTTCCTGCGGCTCGGACTCGCGCCCGACTGGGGCCAGTTGCTCACGCTGCCGCGCAAGGTCGGCATCGGCAACGCCCGCCGCATCCTCAGCCGCGGCGAGGCGGTGGGCGGCGACGAGGCGCTGCGCATCGGCCTGCTCGATGAACTGGTGGCCGACGAAGACGTCATGGGCGCGGCCGTGCGCAGGGCGTCCGAACTGGCGCGCCTGCCGCAGGAGGCCTACAGCCGGATGAAGCAGCGACTCAACCACGCTTCCGGTTCCCTCGCGGAGGAACTGGCACGGGAGGAATCGGACCAGGCCGTCTGCCTGCTCGGCAACGACTTCCAGGAAGGCTTCGCGGCCTTTCGCGAAAAGCGCGCGCCCGACTTTGTTCGCCAGGGAGGCGACCAGTGACGACCGACACAACCCCGCCACCCGTGCTGGTGCGCCGCGAAGGTGCGGTGGGCCTGGTGACCCTGAACCGCCCTGAAAAGAGGAATGCGCTGGACCTCACCATGCGCGCCGCCATTGCGGCTGCCGTGGAGGAGCTGGCGCGCGACGGCGAAATCCGCGCCCTGGTCATCACCGGCAGCGAAACGGTGTTTGCCGCCGGTGCCGACCTCAACCTGCTGGTGGACAAGGGCGCCCAGGACGTCGCCGACATCGACCTGGGTCAGTACTGGGCGCCAGTGGCGAACTGTGGCAAGCCGGTCATTGCGGCGGTCAGTGGCTTCGCACTGGGTGCCGGCTGTGAGCTCGCGCTGATGTGCGATTTCATCGTGGCCGACGAAAGCGCGCGATTCGGACAACCGGAGCTCGCCGTGGGCATCATGCCGGGCGCCGGCGGCACCCAGCGGCTGGTGCGCAGCCTGGGCAAGCAGGTGGCCGGCCTGATGCTGCTCACCGGTGAACAGGTCACGGGCACACGCGCTTTCCAGCTGGGCCTGGTGGCCGATCTCGCCGACCCCGGGCACGCACTGGCCCGTGCCATGGAACTGGCCAGGAAGGCGGCCCGCATGCCACCCAAGGCGGTGGCCGCCACTCGGCGTGTGTTGCGCCAGGGCGCCGACCTGCCGCTGGATGCCGCGCTGGCGCTGGAGAACCGCGAATTCCTGCTGCTGTTCGACACCGCCGACAAGACCGAAGGCATGCGCGCCTTCCTGGACAAACGCAAGCCCGACTTCAAGGGATTCTGAACATGGCGGAGAAGATCACCATCGGCGTCGTGGGCGCCGGCACCATGGGGCGCGGCATCGTGCAACTGTTCGCGCAGGCGGGCCATGCCGTGCGCTGCTTTGACGCGCAGGCCGGTGCGGCCCAGGCGGCGGTGGAGCATGTCGTGGGCATGCTCCAGCGCAGCGTGGAAAAGGGCCGTCTGAGCGCCGATGCGTTCGAGCGCATCCGGGCGAACATCAGCGTGGCCGGCGACCTGCCGGCGCTGGCGGGTTGTGGCGTCGTGATCGAAGCCATTGTCGAGGACCTGGGCGTCAAGCGAGAGCTGTTCCGCAGCCTGGAGGCCATCCTGGCCGATGATGCCGTGCTGGCGACCAACACGTCGTCGCTCACCGTGTCCGACATCGCCGCGGGCTGCGCGCGGCCGCAGCGAGTGGCGGGGCTGCACTTCTTCAACCCGGTGCCCTTGATGAAGGTGGCCGAGGTCATTGCGGCCGTGCGCACCGATGCCGCCACGGTGCGCCTGCTGCAGGCCCTCACCGAAGGCGCTGGCCACCGCGCGGTGGTCACGGCCGATCAGCCCGGTTTCCTGGTGAACCATGCGGGCCGCGGCCTCTACACCGAAGGCTTGCGCGTGGTCGAGGAACAGGTGGCGAGCCCTGCCGACGTGGACGACGTGCTGCGCGAGGGCCTGGGTTTTCGCATGGGCCCGTTCGAACTGCTCGACCTCACTGGCCTGGACGTGTCCTCCCGGGTCATGGCCTCCATCTACGAACAGTTCCAGCAGGAACCACGCTTTCGCCCCTCTTCGCTGGTGCCGCCGCGTGTGGCAGCCGGTCTGTTCGGGCGCAAGAGCGGCGAGGGCTGGTACCGTTACGAAGCCGGTCAGCAACAACGACCCGCCGCACGCCCGGTGCCTGCGCTGCCCGCCAACCTGCGCGTGTGGGTCGACCCGCATGCCGAGCAGGCGGACGGCTTGAAGGGCCTGGCCACTGCGGCAGGCCTGGCGCTGGCTCCGCGCGGTTCGGACGCCGATCTGTGCATCGTGCAGCCATGGGGTATGGACGCCACCACCACGGCGCTCCTGCTTGGCCTGGACCCGGCCCGGACCGTGGCTGTGGACCCGCTCACGCCACTCGGCCTGCGCCGCACGCTGATGCTCACCTCGGTCACCGCTGGGCCCGCGCGCGATGCCGCACACGCCTTGCTGGCCAGCGATGGCGTGGCGGTGACCTTGATCAACGACTCCGGTGGCTTCATCGCGCAGCGCGTGATCGCGACCATCGTCAACATCGCGGCCAACATCGCGCAGCGCGGCATCGCCAGCGTGGCCGACCTCGAAGACGCCGTGAAGCTGGGCCTGGGCTATCCGCATGGGCCGCTGGCCTGGGGCGACCGCATCGGACCAGCGCGCATCCTGGCGATCCTGCGCGCCCAGCAGGACGCCACGGGTGATCCGCGCTACCGCCCAAGCCCCTGGCTGGTGCGCCGCGTCGCGCTCGGGCAACCTCTGGTCATGCCGGAGGCGGAGCGATGAGCGAGGGCGCTCTCGACCTCGATCACCTGCGCCAGTGGGTCGGCCGATCGGCCACGCAAGAGCAGCACCTCGAGCCGTTTGCGGCGCGTGCCCTGGCCGGACTGCTGGACCGCGACGCCGCGCCGGTCGAGGGCGACGCACTGCCGCTGCTGTGGCACTGGCTCTATTTCCTGGAAGCACCGAGCCGCGCCGGCACCGGCGTGGATGGCCACCCCAGGCGTGGTGGCTTCCTGCCGCCCGTGCCGCTGCCGCGCCGAATGTGGGCCGCCGGTGAACTCACGCTGCACCGGCCGCTGCGCCTGGGCCGCAACGCGCGCAAGACCTCCACGGTGCGCAGCGTGGATCTCAAGCAGGGCAAGGCCGGCGCGCTGGTGTTCGTGACGGTGGCGCACGAACTGACACAGGACGACCGTGCGTGCATCAGTGAGCTGCAGCACATCGTCTACCGCGAGGCGCCCACCGCCCACGCACCGCTGCCGCCCGGTGAGACCGCGCCCACGGGGGCCGAATGGTCGCGCGAACTGGCGCCCGACACGCCCCTGCTGTTTCGCTACTCTGCGCTCACCTACAACGGACACCGCATCCATTACGACCGCGACTACGCCACGCAGGTGGAGTTCTATCCCGGGCTGGTCGTCCACGGTCCCTTGCTCGCCACGCTGCTGCTGGATCTGGCGCAGCGCGAGCGCCCAGGCGCCGACATCCGCAACTTCTCGTTTCGCGCCATGCGGCCTGCGTTCGAGGGCGCCGCCCTGCAGTTGTGCGGCACGCCCACCACCACCGGCGCCGAGCTCTGGACAAGCGACGCCGAAGGCTTCACCGGCATGAAGGCCACGGCGACCTTCGCCTGAGACTTTCCTGCCCCCCAACAGACCAACTACCCTGGAGACACATCCATGAATGCAACCACCGCCCGCTTCGACGCGGTCGTGATCGGCGCCGGTGCCGGCGGCATGAGCGCGGCCGCACGCCTCACCGCCGCTGGCAAGAAGGTGCTGCTCGTCGAGCGGCTTGGTCGCCTCGGCGGGCGCGCGTCGAGCGAAGTCATCGACGGGCACATCGTGAACATCGGGGCCATCGCCATCGAACGCGGCGGCATCTTTGAAGAGACCTTCGACATGCTGGGCGTGCCGCTGGACATCCGCGAACCCAATCCCGCGACGGTGTTCTACATTGATGGCAAGGTCATCAACGTTGCCAAAGGCGGCTGGGGCGTCCTGCTGGGCACCTTCACCAAACAGGCCGCCAAGATCGGCGGCAAATTCGCCGATGCGCGCGCGGGCGACCTCCCCGAGGCCCGCCTGACCACGCAGCAGTGGCTGGAACAATACACCTCCAACAAGACCGTGCACGCGATCTTTCGCAACCTCTGCGCGGCCATCTTCGCGGTCAATGCCGACGAACTTCCGGCGCGTGCCTTCCTGGTGTACTTTGCGCAGAAGGGGGCCTTCAAGCGCTTCGGCTTCTGCCCACGCGGCACCGTCGGGCTGTGGGACGACCTGGGACAGGGCATCCGCGCGCGCGGTGGCGAGATCTGGCTGGATTCGCCGGTGGTGGCGATGCACGCGGAGAACGGCCGCGTCACTGCGCTGGACATCGAGCACGACGGTGTGGTGCAGCGGGTGGAGGCAGGTGTCGTGATCAGCAATATCGGCCCCACTGCCACCGCGCAGCTGCCGGGTGCCGAGGCCATGGGTGCGACGTACATCGAGCAGGCCAGGTCCGCACCACGGCCGGCGGCCAACATCGTCATCAACTTCGCCACGCGTGAGCGGCTGCTGGACGTGCCGGGCCTGGTCACCTTCGGTCCGACGCGGCGCCTGTGCAACCTGGGCGAACTCACCGCCACCTGCCCCGAGCTCGCGCCCGCCGGCTGGTACCAGTACGTCGCCTATGCCGTGCCGCGCCCGGCCATTGGCGACTTCGACGAGACAACCGAGATCGAGGCATCGCTGCAGGACCTGCGCGACATCTTCCCCGGGTTCAAGGACGCGAAGATGCTGTCCGTGCGCGTGATGCGCGATGGATGGCCGGCTCAGCGTTCCTGCGCGGGTTACGACATGTCGCAGGACACGCCGCTGGCCAACCTCTGGCACGTGGGCGACGCGGTGAAGGACTACGGCGACGGCGGAACCCAGGCTTGCGCCTACACCGGTCGTGAGGCCGCCAACAAGGCCCTGGCCGCGCTCGCGACAGCGGTCGCCTGAGAAAAGGCCCCCGATGAACGACACGATGGAAAGACAACTGGGCGCCGCACGCGAGGTGCTGGCCACGCTGCGGCCCGCGCTCGATGCCGGTGTGCAGGCGCTGGCGCAAACCTGCGCGCGCGATGGCCGGCTGGACAACCGACTGCTCGATACCCGGCAGGTGGCCTGCTTCGAGATGGCCTGGGCCGGTGCTGAACTGCTGGCGGCCGAAACCAGCGTGGCCGCGCTCACGCCCGCTGCCGCGCGACTGCAGGCGCAGTTGGCCCTGGTCTTCACGGTGGAAGCCGTGGGCTCGGTGCTCGAGCGGCTGGAGACGGTCTATGCCGAGGCCGGCCTGGACGCCGAGCCGCTGCGCGCCGTGCGCGACGGTGCCGCGTGGACCATTCTGCGGCGCGAAGCAGGCGGAGCGCGTGCGCTGGAGGCCGCGGGCCAGGCGGTGGCCGCGTCCGATGGCGACCCGGGTGGCATCGTGCTCGACGAACCCCACGCGCTGGCGCAGGACGCCTTTCGCCGCTTTGCCAGCGAGGTGGTTGCGCCACAGGCCGAGGCCATTCACCGGCACGACCTGACGGTGCCCGAATCCTTGCTGGGCCCCATGCGCGAGATGGGCGTGTTCGGCCTGGCGATTCCCGAGAAATTCGGCGGCAGCGGGCCGGACGACCGAGACGACACCTTGCTGATGGTGGTGGTGACCGAGGCGCTGTCCGAAGGGTCGCTGGCCGCAGCCGGCAGCCTCATCACGCGTCCCGAGATCCTGAGCCGCGCGCTGATGGCGGGCGGCACCGAGGCGCAGAAGGCCGACTGGCTGCCGCGCCTGGCGGCGGGCGATCCCCTGTGCGCCATCGCCATCACGGAACCGGACTACGGCTCCGACGTCGCCGCGCTCGGCCTCAAAGGCACGCGCGTGCCCGGCGGATGGCGGCTCAACGGAGCCAAGACCTGGTGTACTTTCGCCGGCAAGGCCGGCGTGCTGATGGTGGTGACGCGCACCGACCCCGACCGCGCACGCGGCCACAAGGGCCTGAGCGTGCTGCTGGTGGAAAAGCCCTCGTACGACACGCACGAGTTCGCCTTCCAGCAGGACGGCGGCGGCAAGCTGACCGGGCGCGCCATCCCGACCATTGGTTACCGAGGCATGCATTCGTTCGACCTCGCGTTCGAGGACTTCTTCGTGCCCGATGCCAACGTGATCGGTGGCGAAGCCGGCGTGGGCAAGGGCTTCTACTTCACCATGGCCGGCATGGTGGGCGGACGCATGCAGACCGCCGCACGCGCCTGCGGCGTGATGCGCGCCGCCCTGCGCGCGGCCATTCGCTACACCGGTGACCGCAAGGTCTTCGGGTCGGCGCTGGCCGAGTTCCCGCTGACACAGGCCAAGCTCGCGCGCATGGCAGCACGCCTGGCGGCCTGCCGCCAGCTGGCGTACACGGTGGCGGGCATCGTCGATGAGGGCAATGGCCGCATGGAGGCCAGCCTGGTCAAGCTGCTGGCCTGCCGCTCGGCCGAGATGGTCACGCGCGAGGCCCTGCAGCTGCACGGTGGCATGGGCTACGCGGAGGAGACGGCGGTGAGCCGCTACTTCGTCGATGCGCGCGTGCTCTCGATCTTCGAGGGCGCGGAGGAGACGCTGGCGCTCAAGGTGATCGCGCGCAGCCTGATGGAACGCACGCTGGGTGTCCAGCCGGCGGGAGAATGACGGCATGATCGAAGGCATTCTGGCGGGCATGCGGGTGGTCGAGGCTTCGGCCTTCGTGGCCGCGCCGCTGGGGGGGATGACACTCGCGCAGATGGGCGCCGACGTGATCCGCATCGACCCGCTGGGCGGCGGGCTCGACCACCGCCGCTGGCCGGTGACGGCCGACAACACCAGCCTGTTCTGGTGTGGCTTGAACAAGTGCAAGCGCTCCGTGGCGCTGGACCTGGCCTCTGGCGAAGGGCGCGAGCTGGCGATGGCGCTCATCACCGCGCCGGGCGAGGACGCGGGCCTGTTCCTGACCAATTTCCCGCCGCGCGGCTGGCTCGACCCCGATGCCTTGCGCCAGCGCCGCCCCGACCTGATCCAGCTGACCCTGCAAGGCGACCGCCACGGTGGTTCTGCAGTGGATTACACCGCCAACGCCCGCATCGGCATGCCCTTCATCACCGGCGATCCAGATGCCACAGAGCCGGTCAACCACGTGCTGCCGGCCTGGGACCTCATCGCCGGCCAGCTCGTGGCCACGGGCCTGCTGGCCGCCGAACGCCACCGCCGCCGCACGGGGGAGGGCCAGCACGTCAGGCTGGCGCTGCAGGACGTGGCGCTGGCGGCCCTGGGCAACCTGGGCTTTATCGCCGAAGCCCGTGCCGGCCAGGTGCGTGAGCGCCATGGCAACGAACTGTTCGGCGCCTTTGGTCGCGACTTCGTCTGCGCCGACGGCGAACGGGTGATGGTGGTGGGCCTGACCGGCAAGCAATGGCGTTCCATCTGCGACGCACTGGCCATCGGACCTGCTGTCGATGCGCTGGGTGCTCGCCTCGGGCTCGATCTGCGCCGGGAGGGCGACCGTTTCCGCGCCCGGCGCGAACTCGCCGAACTCGTGCGGCCCTGGATCGCCGCGCGGCCGATGAGCGAAGTGGCCCAGGTGTTCGATCAGCATGGCGTGTGCTGGAGCCGCTACCAGACGCTGGCCCAGCTGGTCAACGACGATCCCGAGTGCAGCGCGGCCAACCCGCTGTTCCGAGAATTCGACCAGGCGGGCGTGGGGCCCGTGCTGGCGCCGGGAACGCCGCTGACTTTTCAGGCCTCGCTGCGGGTGCCGGCCGGACCGGCGCCGCTCCTGGGCCAGCACACCGAAGAGGTGCTCCATGAGTTGCTGGGCATCGACCAGGCTGCGTTCGGCAAACTGATCGAACGGGGTCTGGTGCTGGGGCTGGCTAGCTAGGCCCCCACGCTCCGCCGCTGCGCGGGTCGCTGCCCCCCGAGGGGGCTGGGCCTGCCTTGGGGGCGGCCCGGCGGCTGGCCCCTGGCCCCCACGCTCCGCCGCTGCGCGGGTCGCTGCCCCCCGAGGGGGCTGGGCCTGCCTTGGGGGCGGCCCGGCGGCTGGCCCTGGCCCCCACGCTCCGCCGCTGCGCGGGTCGCTGCTCCCTGAGGGGGCTGGGCCTGCATTGGGGCGGCCCGGCGGCTGGCCCGTTCTTGTTGCCCCCACGCTCCGCCGCTGCGCGGGTCGCTGTCCCCCGGGCGAGGGACAGCCGTTCGGGCAAACCCGGAGCACGATCCGGGTGGCCTGACCTTAATATAGACCGTCGCGTCGGTCTAATTAGGCCCCGGCACCCCACCAATCATTCCTCCAGGAGACTCGCCATGATTCACTCGCTTCGATGTCTGGCCGCTGCTCTGGCCGTGGCTGGCTGCGCTTTCGGCGCTGCCAGCGCCTCGGCACAGACCACCACCGTGAAATACTCCAACTGGCTGCCTGCGGGCCAGGCCATGCGCGTGGAGGTGATCGAGCCCTGGATCGTGGAGGTGGAGAAGGTCACCCAGGGGCGCGTGAAGATCGACACCCTGCCCAAGGTCGTGGGCACCGTCCCCGCGCAGTTCGACGTGGCCCGTGACGGCCAGGCCGACCTGGTGGTGTTCATCCCCGGTTACACGCCGAATCGCTTCGACATCCTGGAAGTGGCGCAGCTGCCCTTCATGGGCGATGACCCGGAAAAGCTGGCGCCGGTGGTGGACCGCTTCTACCGCAAGCACCTGGCGTCGTACAACGAGTTCAAGGGCGTGCATCCCTTGTCCGTCTATGTGGTCTCGCCGGGCCAGATCTTCAACCGCGTGCGCCCGATCAAGGCGCTGGCCGACTTCAAAGGTCTGAAGGTCCGCAGTCCGCAAGCCAGTGCCACCCAGGCGCTGACACTGCTGGGCGCCGTGCCAGTTTCCAAGCCTGTGAGCGAAACCTACGAGCTGCTGTCCTCGGGCGTGCTCGATGGCACTTTCATGCCACCGGAATCCATCCCTGCCTACAAGCTCACCGACCTGGTGCCCCACGCCACCGTCGTGCCCGGTGCGCTCTACAACACCGTGCTGGTGCTGGGCATCAACGAGGACAAATGGAAGTCGATCAGCCAGGCGGACCGCGACGCCATCACCCGCATCTCGGGTGATGTCTTTGCGGCGAACATCGGCCGCGCCTACGCCAAGGGAGACAAGGCGGCGTTCGACACCATCCGCAAGGCGGGCCGCACAGTGGAAGTGCTCTCCGAACCGGTGGTGGCCGAGATGAAGAAAACGCTGCAACCCATCGAGAAGGACTGGGTCGAGAAAGTGAAGAAGAAGGGCGTGGCCGATCCCCAGAAGCTGATTGACCAGTTGCGCGCTGACTTCGCTGCGGCGAAGTGAGACCAAGGTGGCCAAACGGGCACACGGCAGGTTCGTGCTCGCGCTGGAAGGCGCGGGTGTCGTTGCCCTGTTCATCCTGATGGTGGTGGTCTTCGTCGACGTGGTCGGCCGCAACCTGTTCAACCGGCCCCTGCCCTGGGGCACGGAACTGCTGGAAGTGGTGCTGGCCGTGCTGATCTTCGCCCTGTACCCCGTGCTGGCGCTGCGTTCCAGCCATATCACGGTGGATCTGATCCCGTTGCCGCGCGCGTTGCGGGCACCGCAGCGCGCGCTGGCCGGGCTGGTGGGCGCCACCCTGTTCGGGGTGATCGCCTTCTGCACTGCGCGCCAGGCGATCCGCTCCGCCGGCTATGGCGATGCATCGCCGCTGCTGCAGATTCCCACGGCCTACGTGCTGTGGGGCATGTGCGCGCTGTCGGTGGTGTCCGCGTTCGCCTTCCTGGCTGCGGTCCCGCGCAAAGTGCCCGCGCAGGGCACGGCGGTGGATTGACGCATGACCGCCACGCTCGTCGGCTTCTTCATCGCCTTCGCGCTGATCCTGGCGCAGGTGCCCATTGCCACCGCGCTGGGCCTGGTCGGCTTTGGCGGCGTGATCGTGCTCAGCGGCTGGACACCCGCGCTCAGCATGGTGGCCAACATCACGCGCGACTCCACACTGGCCTACACCCTGATCGTGCTGCCGCTGTTCGTGCTGATGGGCAACCTGGTTGCCGGCGCCGGCATCTCGGGTGATCTCTTTCGGGCTGCCCAGGCCATCATTGGGCGCCGCCGTGGCGGGTTGGCCATGGCCACCGTGGCCGCTTGCGGCGGCTTTGGCGCCATCTGTGGCTCCAGCGTCGCCACGGCCGCCACCATGGGCAAGGTGGCCATTCCGTCGATGCGTCGCCTGGGCTATGGCGACTCGCTGTCGTCGGCCGCCGTCGCCGCCGGCGGCACCCTGGGCATTCTCATTCCGCCGTCCATCATCATGGTGGTGTACGGCGTGGCGACGCAGACGCACATCGGCAAGCTGTTTGCAGCGGGCATCGTGCCCGGCCTCATCGCCATCCTGGGCTACATGGCGGCGGTGAAGTACAGCGTGTGGCGCGATCCTTCGGTGGCGCCCCTGGCCGACGAGGCCGAGAAAACGGACACCTTCGCCCTGCTGCGCTCGCTGTGGCCGGTGCTCGTGATCTTCGGTGTGGTGATGGGCGGCATCTATGGTGGTGTGTTCACCTCGATCGAAGCTTCTGGCATTGGCGCGGTGGCGGCGCTGCTGTTCGCGCTGACGCGCCACAACCTCAGGCTGGCGGACATCTACGCGATCTTCGCCGACACCGCACGCACCTCCGCGATGATGTTCGGCATCATCCTGGGCGCCGCCCTGTTCGGCGAGTTCGTGAACATCACCGGCGTGCATGAAGGGCTGCTGAAAGTGGTGCAGGGCAGTGGCCTGTCGGACTTCGGAGTCGTGCTGCTGATGCTGCTTGTCTACCTGGTGCTCGGCTGCGTGCTGGAGAGCCTGTCGATGATCCTGCTGACGGTGCCGATCTTCTTTCCCATTGTCATGGCCATGGGCTACGACCCAGTGTGGTTCGGCGTCCTGATCGTGGTGGTGGTGGAGATCGGCCTGATCACGCCACCCATCGGTGTGAATCTCTTCGTCATCCGGTCCGTGATGACCGACATCTCCATGACCACGGTGATCCGCGGCGTGATTCCCTTCATCGTGGTGGACCTGCTGCGCGTGCTGCTGATCGCCGCCGTGCCGGCGGTGACGCTGTGGTTGCCCGAACTGATGTTCAAGTCGGTCACGGGCTGATCCTGTCTCTCATGACCGACCTCTCCCTTCCCGCACTCGCTCTGGACCTGTCGCCCGAGACACTGGGGCCCCGACTCGAAGCCTTTCTGCAGGCGACGTGGTCCGCGCCGGTTCGCCTGGAGGGGTGGCAACGCTTTCCTGCCGGTTTTTCCTGGGTGACGCTGGGCTGCACCTGCCATGTGCAGCGACCGCAGGGCCACCAGTCGCTGGCGCTGATCCTGCGCATTGGCGACCCACGGGGCTTGCTGGCGCCCTACGTGGCAGAGCCGGAATTCCGTGTGCTGGACGCCTTGAAGACGGTGCCTGGTCTCCCGGTGCCCCGAATGCACGCCTACAGCGACGATCACCGCATCATCGGCGCGCCGTTTCTCGTTGCCGGGCGTGTCGAAGGTGACACGCCGATGCCCTGGAAAGGCAACGCCGAGCAGCGCGATGCCGCCGAGAACGAATCGCTTTCGCGCGAGTTCACCGATGCCATGGCAGCCCTGCACCGCGTGGATTGGCGCGCCTCGTCACTGGACCGGCTCTGGCCCGATGCCTCGCCCGACACCGTGGCGCGCCAGCAGGTGCGCCACTGGGCACGCCATGCGGGCCTGCTGGACGTGCCGCGCATCCACGTGCCGCCGCAGATGCACCACGCGATGCGCTGGCTGGAGCGCGAAGCACCGGTGGCCGAGCAGGTGACCATCGTCCATGGCGACTTCCGCGTGGGCAACTTCCTGCAGAAGGGTGGTCACATCACCGCCATCCTCGACTGGGAACTGGTGCATGCCGGTGATCCGCTGGAGGACATTGCATGGGCAGGTCTTCGCGTGTTCGCTGCGGGTACGCCGCGCATCGGCGGCCTGATCGAGCGCGAGGCCTTCAGCCGACGCTATGCCGAACGCAGCGGGGTTCGCCTGCGCCCGGAGGTGATCCGCTACTACGAGATCCTGGGTCTGTTCAAGAGTGCCGCAATGCTCATGGGCGCCACCCAGCGCGTGGCCACGGGCCGGGCGCGCGACGTGCGCATGGCGTCCATGGGTTTTCAGCTTGCCTCCACCTTGCTGGAACTCAACCGCCTGCTCACGGAGGTCGCCGCATGAACATCGAGCTCTCGCAGCTGATCGAGGCTTTGCGCCGCAGCCTGGCCGACGAGGTTCGCCCCGAGCTGAGCACCGACCATGCCCGTGGGCAACTGGCCGCCGTGCTGGACATTCTCGGCAAGGTCGAGCGCATGGCGGTGTGGTCGCCCGATGCCGCCGCTCAGCAGGCCAGCGTGCTCGCGCAAGGTTGCGCCGCCTTTGCCGCCCGGTTGGCGCTGGCGGGTGTCGAGCTGCCCCCTGCAGCGCCGGCGCCTGCTGCCGACCTGCAGGCCGCCGAAGCCCGCGTGATGCAACTGACGGACTGGCTGTTCGATGCCGGGGAGACGTTGCCAGCGCCGCTGCGCGACGAGCTCGACGCCATCCTGCGCCAGGCCCTGCGTGAACAACTCCTCGTCCAGCGCAAGCTGATACCGCTCACCGACTTCGGCGCCATGACCGCGGCGGCCCGCCCGTGAGCCTGTCCCACCCTGAAAGGCAATCCATGCTCACCTCTCAAGACGACCTGCTGGGCCACCAGACTTCCGGAACCTTCGCGCAGGCTGGCAACGGCGACCCGCGCTTCACGGAGCGTTACTGGTACACAGCGCACCCCGTGGACGGCACGCCCCTGCTCATCGACATCGGGCTGGGCTACTACCCGAATCGGGGCGTGATGGACTGTTTTGCGGGCGTGACGGTGGGTCGCCGGCAGCACAACTTCCGCGCCTCGCGCCAGCTGGGCCACAACCCGCTGGAGACTGCAGTGGGACCGCTGCGTCTGGAGATGGTGGAAGGGCAGCAGCGGCACCGACTGACCCTGGAGGACAACGGCTCGGGCGTGTCGTTCGACATCACCTTCGAAGCCAGCTTTCCCGCCGCGCAGGAAAAGCAGAGCTTTCGCGAGCGCAAGGGACAGGTGGAAGAGGACCTGGCGCGCGTCGCGCAGCTGGGCCGCTACCGAGGCTGGCTGGTGGTGGAGGGGCAGCGGCACCTGCTGGAGCCAGCGACCTGGTGGGGTCAGCGCGACCGCTCCTGGGGCATTCGCTCCGAGATGCGCACCGATTTCGCCAAACCTCCCATGCAGCAGCACTCCAATTTCTTCTGGACCTGGTCGATGTTCCAGTGCGACAGCGTGGGCGTGTCCATCTTCATGAAGGAGCGCGAGGCCGGCAAGCCCTATTACCTGTCGGGTGCGGAATTCGTGCGGCAGACCGATGGCAGCGTGCGAAAACGCGAGGCGGTCTCGGCCAGTCACGACATCGAGTGGGCCGATGATCCTCTGGGCCAGACCATGGCGCGCGCCACCTTGCAACTCGATTTCGAGGAAGGTCCGCCGCGCGTGCTCCAGCTCGAACCGCTGCCCATCCGCTTCTATCTCAAGGGGGGGCTGTACGGCGGCTTTGGCGGCTGGAACCACGGTGACGATCGCGGACCCTATGCCCAGGCGCACGACGTGTGGGACCTCGACGATGCGCTCACGCGAGAGCGCGCACGCACGCTCTCGGACCATGTGGTGCGTGTCACCACGGACGGCCTGAGCGGCATGGGCATCAGTGAGTACGGCGTGGCCGAGGGCTTTGCACGCTATGCCGCGCCGCAGCGCTTTCCCGCTCTCTAGGCCCAGGCAGGAGCGCCGCCATGATGCAACTGACGCAGGCCCTTCATCGCGCGGTGCAGACGCGGCACCGCTACCCCGCCACGATCTACAACGGCCGCCAGCGCAGCTGGCGTGAGATCGGCGACCGGGTGCCCCGGCTCGCGGCCGGCCTGCGTGGCCTGGGCTTGCAGCCCGGCGACCGGCTGGCCGTGCTCGCGCTCAACAGCGACAACTACATCGAGTTGTTCTTTGCCGCCGCATGGGCCAACCTGGTCCTCGTGCCCCTGAACACGCGCTGGGCGATTCCGGAAAACGTCTACAGCCTGACCGATGCGCAATGCGCGGGCCTGCTGGTAGACGATGCCTTTGCCGCCCAGGTGCCCGATCTGCTGGCGAGCCATGCAATGGCACAGGTGGTCTACATGGGCGAGGGCCCCACGCCGGCAGGCATGCAGGGCTACGAGGCCCTGATCGAGCGCTCGTCCCCCATGCCCGACGAGTGTGGCCAGGGCGACGACCTTTGCGGCATCTACTACACCGGCGGCACCACCGGCCACCCCAAGGGCGTGATGCTCTCGCACACCAACTTCTGCGCGGCCTCGGTGAACTGGATCGCCACGCTGCATTTCTCGGACCAGACGGTGTACATGCATTCGGCGGGCCTGTTTCATCTGGCCGGAGCGTCGCCCGCCTTCGCGCTGACCCTGGCCGGTGGTACCCACGTGTGCCTGCCCAAGTTCGACGCGCTGCTGGCCTTCGAGGCGATCCAGACGCACCGGATCAACTACGTGCTTTTCGTGCCGACGATGATCAACATGATGTTGAACCATCCCGACTTCGACCGGTACGACCTCACCAGCGTGAGGTACTGCGAGTACGGCGCCTCGCCCATGCCGGACGCAGTGCTGGCTGCAGCGATCGAGAAGCTGCCCTCGTGGGAGTTCATCCAGGGCTATGGCATGACCGAGACGGCGGCCCTGACGGTGAGCCTTCCGTGGCGCTTTCACTTCGACGGCGAACACGGCAAGGCCAGGCGGGCTGCGGCCGGCCGCGCTTCCTACGGGGTGGACTTGAAGATCGTGGACCCGGAAGGCCGGGAGCTGCCGCGGGGCACGCCCGGCGAGATCGCCGTGCGCGGCGCGCAGGTGATGCTGGGCTACTGGAACAAGCCCGAGGCCACCGCAGCCGCCATCCGCAACGGCTGGATGCACACGGGCGACGGAGCCTGGATGGACGAAGACGGCTTCGTCTACATCGTCGATCGCGTGAAGGACATGATCATCAGTGGCGGCGAGAACATCTATTCCCGCGAAGTCGAGAACGCCGTGCATGCGCACCCCTCGGTGCGCGAATGCGCCGTCATCGGTGTGCCGGACGAGCGCTGGGGCGAGGCGGTTCTGGCGGTGGTCACGCTCAAGGACGGCAAAGCCGCCACGGCCGAAGACATCATTGCGCACTGCCACCGCCTGATCGCCAACTACAAATGCCCGCGGCAGGTCGAGTTCCGCGATGCCTTGCCGCTCTCGGGCGCCGGCAAGATCATGAAGAACGTGCTGCGAGAACCGTACTGGAAGGACCGCAAGCGCTCGGTGAACTGAAACCCGGCGCCAGCGCTCAGGGATCGGTCGGCAGCGCCTTGAAGCCGTGCACGAACAGCTCTGAAATGCGATGAGCCAGTTCGTGCGGCGTGATCGTACCCGTGCGCCGGTACCAGGAGAAGGTCCAGATCATCATGCCGAACAGCAGCAGGGCATAGGGTTTGTTCAGCTGGCTCTCGGCCATGAACCCGGGGTTCATCTCCCGCAGCAGGGTTTCCATGAGCTCCGTCATCTCCACCTCCATCCTGCGAACCTTTTCCAGCTGCGGCTTGGGAAGTAGCTTGATGTCGTTCATCAGGATCAGGTGCTCGTTGCGCGCGCGGGCCGCGCCCTGGATGAAGCTGTCCACGAACTGCTCGAACCGCTGCTCGGCGGACAACGGCTGCGCCACGATGCGTGCCAGCTCAGCAGCCTGGCGCGTGATGTACTCGTGCACGATGGCGTACAACAGGTCTTCCTTGCTGGGGAAGTAGTGATAGAGGTGGGACTTCGACGTGCCGCAGGCCTTGGCGACGTCCATCATGGTGGCCACCTCGAACCCTTTGCGGGCAATCAGCGCGGCGGCCTTGTCCAGAATCGCCTGCTTCTTGTCCTCGTAATCCTCGGCGCGTGCTCGCGTCATCGTCCTGCTCCTGTGGCCATGGTGGCCCCATGTTCCCTGATTTGCCGGACATGTGCCGACAACCCTTGCGCGCCAGCCTCAATGTCCTTATAGTTAGACCGACGGGTCGGACTATAAAGCACATCCGGCCGAAACAGATCAGGGTAAGCATGGAGACACCACACTGCGGATTGCTCATCGTCGGTGCCGGGCACGCGGGCAGCGAGCTCGCCGTGGCCGCGCGCCAGGGCGGCTGGACCGGACGCATCGTCCTGCTGGGCGAAGAGGCCGGCGTGCCGTACCAGCGCCCGCCGCTGTCCAAAGCCTACCTGTTGGGCAAGACGGACGTGGAGTCGCTGGCGCTGCGGCCGGCGACCGCCTACGAAGCGGCAGGCATCGAGCGCATGCAGCGCGCGCGGCTGGTGGCCATCGACCGCGCCGCGCGCCGCGTGACGCTGGCCGACGGCAGTGTGCTGGCCTACGACAAGCTCGCGCTGTGCACCGGCGGCCGGCCCCGGCCCCTGGTGTGCGAAGGCATCGACCCCGAACATCCACCTGCCAACCTGTTTTACCTGCGCACGCTGGCCGATGCCGATGGCATGCGCGCGGTGCTGCGTCCCGGCGCGCGGGTGGTGGTGGTGGGCGGCGGTTACGTGGGGCTGGAAGTGGCCGCTTCCGCGCGCGGCCAGGGCGCGCTGGTCACCGTGCTGGAAGCCCAGCCGCGCGTGCTCGCGCGGGTGGCAGGGCCCGAGGTCTCGCGCTTCTACGAATCCGTGCACCGCGAGGCCGGCGTGGAGATCCTGACAGACACCGGCCTCGCCCGCGTGGAGTGCGAGGGTGGGCGCATCGTCGCCGTGCAGTGCAGCAACGGCCAGCGCCTGCAGGCCGACCTGGTGGTGGCCGGCATCGGCATGTTGCCGAACATCGAAGCCGCGCGCGACGCCGGCCTGGCCGAGGATGGCGGCATTCCGGTGGACGACCTGTCGCGCACCGCCGATCCCGATGTGGTGGCCGCTGGCGACTGCACGCTCCAGCACCATGCCCTGTACGACCGTCAGCTGCGCCTGGAGTCCGTGCCCAATGCGCTGGAGCAGGCGCGTGCCGCCGCCTCGTGGTTGTGCGGCAAACCCAGGCCCAACCGCACGGTGCCGTGGTTCTGGTCCGATCAATACGAACTCAAGCTGCAGATGGCAGGCCTCTCGCAAGGCCACGACCGCTGCGTGGTGCGGGGAAACCCTCAGGCGCGCAGCTTCTGCGCGTTCTACCTCCAGGGGAAACGAGTGCTGGCGGTCGATGCCGTCAACCGGCCCGGTGACTTCATGCAGGTGCGCCGCGCGCTCGCGCAGGCGCTGACGCTGGATGCCGACCGCCTGTCGGATGAATCCGTTCCCCTCAAGGACCTTCTCGCCGAATCCACCGCGGTTACGGGTAAGCCCTAGGTGGTCCTGCCCGACCCATTCAGCCCATAATTCGCCCAATTCAAAGACCGACGCGACGGACTAATTATCAAGACAATGACCAACCCACCCGATGCGACTTCCGCACCACCGCCCGCGCTGGCCGTGCACAACATCCAGATCGTCTACGGCGGCGCGATCGAGGCCGTTCGCGACGTCTCGCTGGAGGTTCGCCCCGGCCAGATCGTGGCGCTGCTCGGCTCCAATGGCGCCGGCAAATCCAGCGTGCTCAAGGCCATCTCCGGCGTGCTCGACGCCGAAGACGGCGAGATTGAAAAAGGCTCCATCCAGCTGTTCGGCGAGGCCATCGAACGCGCAGAGGCGCCCTCGATCGTGCGGCGCGGCATGGTGCAGGTGCCCGAAGGCCGCCGCCTCTTTGCCACGCTCACGGTGGACGAGAACCTGGTTGTCGGCGCCCATCTGCAAGGCACGGCCCGCATGGCCGAAGCGCGTGACCAGGTCTACGAACTGTTCCCCCGCCTGGCGGACCGGCGCAAGCAGATCGCGGGTTACCTCTCGGGGGGCGAGCAGCAGATGGTGGCGATCGGCCGGGCGCTGATGAGCCAGCCCAAGGTGCTCGCCCTGGACGAGCCTTCGCTCGGGCTCGCGCCACTGATCGTCACCGAAATCTTCAACAGCATCCGCCGTTTGCGCGAGACCGCGGGGCTGACCATTCTGCTGGTCGAGCAGAACGCAAGCCGCGCGCTGGCGATCGCCGACTACGCCTACATCCTGGAAAACGGCCGCGTGGTGCTGGACGGCACCAGCGAACAGCTGCGCCGCAACCAGGACGTGCGCGAGTTCTACCTCGGTCTGTCCTCGCAGGCGGGCCGCACCCACATGAAAGACGTCAAGCACTACAAACGCCGCAAGAGGTGGCTGTCATGAACGCCCACGTGCAACCCGTGCTGGAGGTCCGCAAGGTCTCCAAGCGATTCGGCGGCGTGAAGGCGGTGAACGAGGTCAGCCTCAAGGTCATGCCCGGCGAGATCGTGAGCCTGATCGGTCCCAATGGCGCCGGCAAGACCACCACCTTCAACCTCATCAGTGGCGTGCTCCCGCCTAGCGATGGCCAGATCCTGTTCGAAGGAAAGGACGTGGCGAAGCTGAAATCGTCCGACTTCGCCGGCCTGGGCATCGGTCGCACGTTCCAGAACCTGGCGCTGTTCCGCCATGGAACGGTGGTGGAGAACCTGCTCGTGGGTCGCCACATTCATTTCCGCTATTCGGTGCTGGAATCGCTGCTCTACTTCGGCCGTCCGCGCCGCGAGGAGATCGCCGCGCGCGAAAAGGTCGAGCAGATCATCGAATTCCTGGAGATCGAGGAACTGCGCGACAAGACCGTGTCGCAACTGGCCTACGGCCAGCAAAAGCGCGTCGAACTGGGACGCGCCCTGGCCTGCGAACCCAGGCTCTTGCTGCTCGACGAGATCGTCGCCGGCATGAACCGCGAGGAAAAGGAGGACATCGCGCGATTCACGCTGGACATTCGCGACGAGTTCGGCGTGGCGGTGCTGATGATCGAACACGACATGCAGGTCGTGATGGACCTGTCGGACCGCGTCTACGTGCTGGATTTCGGCTCGCTGATCGCAGAGGGAACACCCGCCGAGATTGCAGCGAACCCGGTGGTGCTCAAGGCCTACCTGGGCGAGGAGGCGGCACATGCTTGAACACGACAAGCTCATCCGTGGCGAGGCCACGATGCCCGGACTGTTGCGCCACCAGGCGAGCCAGTTGGGTGACAAGGTGGCGCTGCGCGAAAAAGTGCAGGGCATCTGGCGCGGCCGCACCTGGGCCGATTACAACCGCGACGCCCGGCGCGTGGCATTCGGCCTGACCCAGCTGGGCCTGAAGCGCGGCGACCGCATCATCATCGCCGCCGAGGACGTGCCCGAATGGTTCTATGCCGACCTCGGCGCCCAGATGATCGGCGTGCAGGTGGTGGGCATCTACCCGACCAACCCCTGGCCCGAGGTGCAATACATCGCCGGGCATTGCCAGGCACGCCTCGCCATCACCGGCGACCAGGAGCAGACCGACAAGGTGCTCGACGCCATGGACAACGGCAACGGCCTGCCGCACCTGGAACACATCTTCTGCGTGGACATGAAGGGCCTGCGCCGCTACACGCCGGGCCGTCCGCACGGCTTCGACCACCTGATGGCGCTGGGCGACGAGCACGTGAGGCAGAACCCGCAGGCTGAGGCCTGGCTGGATGCCGCCATCGACCAGCTGGTCCCCGACGACGTGAACATCCTGGTCTACACCTCGGGCACCACCGGACCGCCCAAGGGCGCGATGCTCACGCACCGCAACTTTGTCTATGGCGCCTACGCCTACATGGTGGCTCGCCGAATGGCCGACAAGCCGTTTGAATCCGTGTGCTACCTGCCGCTGTGCCATGTGGCCGAGCGCACCTATTCCACCGTGCAGCACCTCATCTCGGGTGGTTGCGTGAACTTCGCCGAGTCCATCGACACGGTGGCCACCAACATTCGTGAAGTGGCCCCCACCTTTTTCCTCGGCGTGCCCCGGATCTGGGAAAAGCTGCAACAGGGGTTCGAGTTCCGAATGAAGGACAGCGGGCGGGCGCAGCGCTGGATCTACCGCGTGGGCATGAAGCGCGGGCGTGCCCTGTCGGACCGGCGTGCCGAACACGGACGCCTGGTCGCCTGGAGCGATCGCATCGAGTTCGCGCTGTGGTACGTGCTGCTGTTTCGAAACATGCAGCGCCACATGGGGCTGAACCGGACCCACACCCGCATGTGCGGTGGTGCCTCGGTCTCGCCGGAGACGCTGAGGTTCTTCGACGTCATCGGGCTGCCGGTGGGCCAGGGCTACGGCCTCACGGAAGCCGGCGGGCTGTGTTTCGTGCAGGTGCCGGGACGGCCTTTCATTTCGGGGAGCTGCGGGCCGGCCATGGAAGGCGTGGAATGGAAGGTGGCGGACGATGGCGAGGTCATCGTGCGATCGCCCGGTGTCTTCAAGGGCTACCTGTTTGACGACAAGGGCACCGCCGACATCCTCACACCCGACGGCTGGCTGGCGACCGGCGACATCGTGGAAAAACGGGGGCCGGACGAACTGGCGGTGGTCGACCGCAAGAAGGCCATCATCATCACCAGCGGCGGCAAGAACATCGCGCCGTCGGAAATCGAAAACGCGCTCAAGGACAGTCCCTTCGTGCGCGAGGCCATCGTGGTGGGTGAAGGCAGGAAGTTCCTGGGCGGCCTGATCCAGATCGACTTCGACAGCGTCGGGCGCTGGGCCGGCGAGCGCGACCTGCAGTACACGACCTTCAAGTCGCTGACGCAGATGGCCGAGGTGCTGGAGCTGATCCAGGGCGTGGTCGACGAGGTCAACGCGAAGTTTGCCCGGGTGGAGAACATCCGCAAGTTCGTGCTGCTTGAAAAGGAGCTCGACCACGACGACGGCGAGCTCACCGCCACGCAGAAAGTCCGTCGAGGACTCATCAACAAGAAGTTCGCGCGCGAGCTCGAGCAGATCTATGGAGCCGGGGCATGAACTACTTCATCGAACTGGTGGTTTCCGGCCTCGCGGTCGGTGCCATCTATGGCCTGGTCGCCATGAGCTTTGCGGTGATCTACAAGGCCACCGGCATCGTCAACTTCTCGCAGGGCGAAATGGGCATGCTCAGCGCCTACACCACGTGGTCGCTGGCCGTCACCCTGGGCACGGGCGGTATTGCGACGGTGTTCATCGCCATCGTGGTCGGTGCTCTGCTGGGGCTGATCTGTGAACGTCTCATCATGCGGCCCATGCTGGGGGAGCCGGTGCTGTCGGTGGTGCTGGTCACGGTCGGCCTGGCGGTGGTGCTGCGCTCCATCGTCACCATCATCTGGGGCGCGTCGCCGCACAAGTTCGAGGTCGCCGGGGCCGACACCATTCTCGACATCGCCGGCATCGGCATCCGTGCGAGCCAGGTGAGTGTGATCGTGGCCTTGCTGCTGGCGCTGGCCGGTTTCTGGTTCTTTCTGCGCCACAGCCGCTTTGGCGTGGCCATGCGGGCGGTGGCCGCCGATGAAAAGACCGCCCGGCTGATGGGCGTGTCCACCGCGCGCGTGCAGGCGGTGGCCTGGGCATCGGCCTCGGGCCTGGCCGGCCTGGCGGGTGCGATGTTCGCCGTCATCTACGGCCTGACCCCCACCGTTTTCGAGCTCGGCCTCAAGGCCTTCCCGGCCACCGTGCTGGGGGGATTCGACTCGGTGCTTGGCTCCGGGTTCAGCGGTCTGATCATCGGCGTCTTCGAGAACCTGGTGGGCGGCTACCTGCCCAGCACGCTGAAGGAGATCTCGGGCTTCGTGCTGATCCTGGTGGTGCTGATGGTGCGGCCTTTCGGGCTGTTCGGTGAAAAACGAATCGAAAGAGTCTGATGAGAAGCGGATACTTCAAACAACGCTACAGCGACCTGCTCGTCCTCACGGACTCTCCAGCGGTCAAGGTGTGGACCCTGGTGCTGCTGGTGGCCATGGCCGCTGCGCCCCTGGTGCTGAGCAGCTTCGTGCTGTCGTACGTGACCATCATCCTGTTCACGCTGGTGGGCGTGCTGGGCCTCACGGTGCTGACCGGCTTCACCGGCCTCATCTCGCTCGGCCATGTGGGCTTTCTCATGCTGGGTGCCTATGCCTACGCCATTGGCGTGACGAGGCTGGGCCTGCCGCCGGAACTCGCGCTGGTGATGGCGGCGGTCGTCCCCGCCGTCTTCGGCCTGCTGGTGGGCATTCCTTCGCTGCGCCTGCATGGCCTGTACCTCGCCATCACGACGCTGGCCTTCAGCTACATCGTGACCGCTGCCATCCTGGCGGGCGGCAAGTTCACCGGCGCGGGTCGCGGCATCATGATCGAGCGGCCGACGATGCTGGGTGTCGACCTCTCCAGTGACCAGCGCTTCTACTGGTTCTGCCTCGTCGTGTGCGTCCTGTGCGTGCTCGTGACGCTGAACTTCCGACGCTCCTACATCGGCCGGGCACTGGTGGCCATCCGCGACAACGACATCGCGGCCCGCACCATGGGCATCAATCTGGTGCGCTTCAAGCTGCTCGCCTTCCTGGTCAGCGCCGCGCTCACCGGGCTTGCTGGCGCGCTGATGGGCATGTACCTCAGCATCGTCAGCGTGGAGAGCTTCCCCTTCCTGCTGTCCATCGAGGCCCTGGCCATCGTGATCGTCGGCGGCCTGGGCTCCGTGCTGGGAGCGGTGTTCGGCACGATCTTCATCGTCCTGCTGCCCGAGGTCTTCAGCTCGCTGGTGGCGGTGGTGGGTGGACGCCTGCAAGACCTCATGACCACCAGCGCCCACGAAATCAAGAGCGTGCTGTATGGGCTGGCCATCATCGGATTCCTGCGCTTTGACCCGCGTGGCCTGCGCGGCATCTGGCACGACGTCAGGCACGCATGGGTCTTCTGGCCCCTGCGCTACTGAGCTTTCCCCCTTTTTTCACGGTGGCAGGTGCCATCATCACAAGGAGCTAGCATGAACCGGAGACTTCCCCAATTCGCTTTCCTCAGCCTGTTGACCGCCTTTGCCTGCGGGCAAGCCCTGGCGCAGCAAGGCGTCACGGACACCGAGATCGTGATCGGTGACATCCTGCCACTGACCGGCCCGCCGGCTTTGCTGGGCGTGGCGCACAACCTGGGCGTGAAGGCCGCCGTGGCCGAGGTCAACGCGGCCGGCGGCATCAACGGCCGCAAGCTGCGCCTGATCTCCGAAGACGATGGTTATGTGCCTTCGCGCACCGTGCAGGGCGTGCGCAAGCTCATCAACAGCGACAAGGTGTTTGCGCTCACCTCCGTGTCCGGCACGGCGCAGGCGCAGGCAGCGATGCCGCTGATTCAACAGTCGGGCATTCCCGCCATGGCACCGCTGACCACCTATGAAGGCCTGTACAAGCCGGTCATCAAGAACGTGTTTGCCGTGGGTTACGACATGGCCGATGCGGTGGCCGAACTCGTGTCGCGCATGGCCGACCGGTACCCGGGCAAGAAGTGGGCCCTCATCTCGCAGGACGACGACTACGGCGAGAACGTGCGAACCGGGTTCGAGCGCGCCGTCAAGGCCAAGAACCTGCAGGTGGTTTCCACCCAGATCTACAAGAAGGGCCAGCAGGATTTCTCTTCCGAGATCCTCAAGGTCAAGCAGGCCGGCGCCGAGGCGCTGATGGCGGGCGGCGTGCTGGGTGAGAACGTCACCATGACCAAGGAGCTCGAACGCATCGGCCACAAGATCCCGACGGGCGTGACCTACGTCTCTCGCGTACCGGCGAGCGCCAAGATGATGGGATCGGCCGCCGAGAACGTGTACACCGTGGACTACGTGTACCTGGAAGGGTCTCCGCAGGCCAAGGACTTCCAGGAAAAGCTGGGCAAGTTCCTGGCGCCCGAAGAGCTGGCGCGTGTGAACCGCTACACCTTCACCGGCTATTCGGCCACCCGCGCCCTGTTTGACGCCATGGGCCGCTGCGGCAAGGCGCTGACCTGGGATTGCACCAAGGCGGAACTGGAGAAAGTGCGCAACCTGGAAACCGGTGCCATGACGCCGGTCAGCTTCAGCCCCACCAACCACCTGGCTGCGCCCAAGCTGTTTCTGCTGAAGGCCGATCCGGCGGCCGCGACCTACAAGACCGTCGAGTAAGGCTCAGGCCTTCTCGGCCATGAAGCCCTTCAGGAACAGCCGTGACATGCGGTCACACAGTTCCTGGGGCTTCATGGTGCCACCGGTGCGGTACCACATGTCGGTCCAGTTCAGCATGCCGATCAGCATCATGGTGTAGGGCTTGTACACACCCTCGGGCAGCCCCGGGTTGAGTTCCTTCAGCAGATCGGAGACCCGGTCGGTGAGCTTGCGCTGCAGCTCGATGAGTGGCGCCTGTTTCGGCTTGGGCAGGTACTTCACATCCTGCATGGCAATCATGTGCCTTCGCCGCGACTGCGCAGACTTCTGGGTGTAGGTCTCGACCAGCACCGAGAGCCGCTCGCGCGCCGATCCCTTGCTGGCAATCGCCTCGTCCACCCCTTGCAGCACACGCTCCAGGTGCTCCATCAGCATCGCGAAGAGCAGGTCGTCCTTCGTGGGAAAGTAGTGGTAGAGCATGGACTTCGTCGCGCCGCAGGCCGCCGCCACGTCCTGCATCTTGGCGGACGGATAGCCCTCCTTGGCAAACAGCGCGGCAGCGCAGTCCATGATGGCCTGGCTTTTGGATTCGTAGTCGTCCGAACGTACACGGGGCATGGCTTCTCCTGTCGGACGCGAGTGTAGCAATGCGCTTGCGGAGGGCATCGAGCGCATCTAAAATAAATAAACCGACGCGCCGGACTATAATTGGCGCTCACCCGTTGCGCCTTGACGCACATCAACCCACCGCATGCCATGACCGAATTCGAATTCAGCGAACCCGACATCCTGGACGAAGACCTGCGCATGGTGCGCCAGCAGGTGCGCCGCTTCGTCAATGAAAAGATCGTGCCCCACGGCGATGCCTGGGAGGCCTCTGGCGAGATCCCGCGCAGCGTGTTTCGCGAGCTTGGTGAAATGGGGTTCCTGGGCATGCGACACCCGGTCGAATATGGCGGCGGCGGCCTGGGGGCGCTTGCTTCGGTGGTGCTGGGGGAGGAGCTGGCGCGCTCCACTTTCGGCGGCGTGGCCTCAGCCCTCACCGTGCACAGCGACATGTCCATCTCGCACATCGCCCACCGGGGCACGCACGAGCAGAAGCAGAAATACCTGCCCGCCGCCTGCGCCGGCAGCCAGGTCGGCGCCGTCTGCGTGACGGAGCCGCACGCCGGATCGGACGTGGCCGGGCTCAAGACGCGCGCTGTGAAAACCGCCGATGGCTGGGTGCTCAACGGTTCCAAGACCTTCATCACCAACGGCGTCTACGGCGACATCTACATTGTGGCTGCCCGCACCGACCCCGAGGCCAAGGGCAGCCGGGGCATTTCGCTGTTCATTGTCGAAAAGGGCAACCCGGGGCTGAAGATTGCGCGCAAGTTCGAGAAGCACGGCTGGCGTTCATCCGACACCGCCGAACTCTTCCTGGACGACCTGAAGCTGCCCCACGATGCCCTGCTGGGCGAAGAGGGCAAAGGCTTCTACTACATCATGAGCACCTTCCAGAACGAGCGGCTGGTGGTGGGCGCGCTGGTGTCGGGCGCCAGTTCCAAGGCCATCGAACTCACCGTGGATTACATGCGCAACCGGCAGGCCTTTGGCAAGTCGCTTTGGGACCAGCCAGTGGTTCGCAACAAGATCGCATGGATCGCGGCCAAGGCGGCCGCGGTGCGCGCGCTCACCTACCAGTGCGCCCAGATGATCGAGGAGGGCAAGGACACGGTGCGCGAGGTCTCCATGCTCAAGGCGTTCGGTGCCGAGACGTTGCAGGAGGTGGTCCACACCTGCCTGCAGCTGCATGGCGGCACGGGCTACATCATCGGCACACCGGTGGAACGCATGGCGCGCGATTCCCGCATCCTGACCATTGGTGGAGGCGCCACCGAGGTGATGCTGGAAGAAGTCGCCAAGCGGATGTAGACGATGCAGCTCACGGACAAGGTGTTCACGCCCTACGGCTGGCCCGAGCCGGGACCGCTGTACCTCGCGCCGACTCGCTTCTTCGATTTCGAGCAGCCGGAGGTGGTGGCCTTCGTGCGCGCAGCCACGGCAGGCGCCACCACGCCCCGTGAGCAGGCAGTGAGGCTGTTCACGGCGGTGCGCGATCAGGTGCGCTACGAGCCCTACTCCATGCGCATGACGCCGGAATGCTTTCGTGCCAGTACCGTGGTGCGCGAGCGTGGCGCTTTCTGCATCCCCAAGGCGGTGCTGCTGATCGCTGGCGCGCGGTGGCTGGGCATTCCGGCAGCACTCGGCTTGTCCGATGTGGTGAACCATTTCAGCACGCCCAGGCTTCAGAAGATCATGGGCCACCGCGAAGTGTTCATGCACCACGGCTGGGCCGCGCTGCACATCGAGGGCCGCTGGTTGAAGGCCGTGCCCGCCTTCAACCAGGAGCTGTGCACGCTGATGCGGGTGCCGCCGACGGATTTCGATGGCCTGCACGATGCCGTGTTGCAGCAGTACAAGGAAGACGGCTCGGTCCACATGGAGTACCTGCGCGACCATGGCGTGTGGTCCGACGTTCCCTACCAGCGCATCGACGACGACTGGGGCGGCTACTACCCGCCCAGTCTGTGGAGCGGCCGGCGCAGCCGCATCGACGTGGAAGGCCTCTGACCCATGCCCGGACCTTTGTCCCATCTCACCGTCATCGAGCTGGCCGGCATCGGCCCGGGGCCCTTTGCCTGCATGTTGCTGGCCGACATGGGCGCGCGGGTGATCCGCATCGACCGACCCCCCGTGCCCGCACGCGGCGGGCTGGAGGCGCTGATGCGCAACGACAGCGTGGTGGACCGTGGGCGCCAGTCGCTTGCGCTCGACCTGAAGAACCCGCGTGCCGTGCAGGCAGTTCTGAAACTGGTGGAAAAGGCCGACGTCCTGGTGGAAGGCTTTCGCCCGGGCGTGGCCGAGAAGCTGGGCCTGGGGCCGGCCGAATGCCATGCGCGCAACCCGAAGCTGGTGTATGGCCGCATGACCGGCTGGGGCCAGACCGGCCCGCTGGCGCAGGCGGCGGGGCACGACATCAACTACGTGGCGCTCACCGGTGCCTTGCACGCCATCGGCAAGGCCGACCAGCCCATGCCGCCCCTCAACCTGGTGGGTGACTACGGGGGCGGAGGCATGCTGCTCGCGCTGGGCGTGCTGGCCGCCGTCAACCAGGCTCGGCACAGCGGTGAAGGCCAGGTGGTGGATGCCGCCATGACCGACGGCGCCGCACTGCTCATGGCCGCCCAGTACGGCCTGATGGCCAAGGGTTTCTGGCAGGACCAGCGCGAGAGCAACTTCCTGGATGGCGCCGCTCATTTCTACGGCACCTACGCCTGCCGGGATGGCGGGCACGTCGCCATCGGCGCCATCGAACCTCAGTTCTACCGGCAGTTGCTGGCCCTGTGCGGCATCACCGACGCACACTTCGAGCAGCAATGGGCACAAGGCGAATGGCCCGCGCTGCGCGACAAGCTGGCGGCGCTGTTCCTCACCCGCACACGCGCCCAGTGGTGCGAACTGCTGGAGGGAACAGACGCCTGTTTTGCACCCGTGCTGTCCATGAACGAAGCCATCGACCATCCCCACAACGCCGCACGCGGCACCTTCGTGCGGCAGGATGGTGTGCTGCAGCCCGCACCCGCGCCGCGCTTTGATCGCACGCCATCTGCCCTGCCCGCGAAGGCACCACGCACCGGCGAGCACACCCTGGAGCTGCTGGCCCAGGCGGGATACTCGGCGAGCGAGATCGAAGAACTGGTGGGCGCGCAGGTGGCGCACCCGGAACTGCCCGCATGAGCATTGCGCCCCCACCCGCTGCCCGCCGCAGGCTGCACCTGCGTCGCATCAGCTGCGAAGGCTTTCTGCGCGAAGACGGCCTGTTCGAGATCGAGGGCCTGTTGATCGACACCAAACCCACGCGGCTGCGCCTGGTCAACAAAGAAGTGCCACCGGAAGAGCCCATCCACCAGATGCGGGTGCGCGTGACCATGGACGGTGAACGTCGCATCGTCGATGCCAGCGCCTACAGCGAGCACAACCCCTACCCGGACTGCATGGAGGTGGAGGCCGGCTACCGCAGGCTGGTGGGCATGCGCATCGAGCCGGGCTTCACCCGTGAGGTCAAGCGCATGTTCCGTGGTACCCAGGGGTGTTCGCACATGACGGAACTGTTGCCGCTGATGGCCAGCGTCGCCTTCCAGATGCTTTGGGCCGACAGCGATTTCACCACCGTGGACCCCCAGGGAAGCGCCGAACGCTCCTCACCGCTGGGCGGTTGCCATGCGCTGCGGCTGGACGGGCATATCGTCAAGACCTATTTCCCGGCGCAATCCAAGGAGCCGACACCATGAGCGAGGGCTCCGTCCTGTTCGAGATCCATGACGGCGTGGCGGTGGCCACGCTGAACGAAGGCGAACGCATGAACCCGCTGTCGGCCTCCTTGCAGGCCGGGCTGCTGGAGGTGATTGCGCATGTCCGCACCGACCGCTCCATTCGCGCCCTGGTGCTCACAGCGCGCGGCCGCGGCTTTTGCTCCGGTGCCGACTTGAAGGATTTCAGCCAGCGCGCCGCGCAGATGGCGCCGGGCGACAGCCTGGGCCGTTACGTGGGCCGCATGATGGGTGAAACCGGCAACCCCGTGTTCCACGGCCTGCGCACCCTGCCGGTGCCGGTGGTCTGCGCCGTCAATGGCGCAGCGGCCGGCGGCGGCTTCGGGCTGGCGCTGGTGGGCGACATGGTGATCGCTGCGCGCTCCGCATTCTTCTACCTGCCGTTTGTGCCGGCATTGGGCATCGTGCCGGACTTTGCCGCCACCTGGCTGGGCGCACGCACGGTCGGGCGCGCCCGCATCGCGGGCCTGATGCTCACCGGGCGCAGGCTCAGCGCCGACAAGGCGGCCGAATGGGGCCTGATCTGGGACTGCGTGGACGACGACCGCCTGCAGGAGGAAGCCATGGCGCTGGCCACCCAGCTGGCGGCCTTGCCGGCCCATGCCATCCTGGAGGCACGGGCCATGCTGGATGCCGCTGAACGCAACTCGCTGGAAGCGCAGCTCGAGCTGGAGCGCCAGCGCCAGGCGGCACTGATTGACGGCGAGAGTTTTGCCGAAGGCATGCGCGCCTTCGTCGAACGCCGCAAGCCGGTGTTTCGCGGCCGCTGATGGCGCCGGATGGCCGAAACCGGCCACCCATCCCTCAGAGGCGCTTGCCCACTTCCTCCAGCATGACCTCGGTGGCGCCGCCGCCGATGGTCTGGATGCGTGCGTCGCGGGTCATGCGCTCGATGGCCATGCCGCGCATGAAGCCGCTGCCGCCATGCAGTTGCAGGCAGCTGTTGACCACCTCGACGTTGACCTCGCAGGCAAAGACCTTGGCCATGGAAATCTCGCGCACGCAATCCTTGCCCAGCGCCTCCAGCTCGGCGGCCGAATAGGTGAGCGCTCGCGCGGCGGCCACCTTTGTCGCCAGCATGGACAACTTCTGGCGCGTGGCCTGCAAATCCCACAGCGTGCCACCAAAAGCCTGGCGTGTGCGCACATGGTCCAGCGTGAGCTCGATGGCCCGCATGCTGGCGCCGATGCTGCTGCCCGCCATGACCAGACGCTCGTTCTGGAAGTTGTCCATCACGGCGTAGAAGCCCTTGTTCAGTTCACCCAGCATGGCCGTGTCGGGCAAACGCAGGTTGTCGAAGTACAGCTCGGCCGTGTCCGAGCACAGGTCCCCGTGCTTTTCCAGCTCGCGCGCGACCACCAGGCCCGGTGTGCCCTTTTCCACGATGAACAGCGAAATGCCGCGGCTGCCCTTGGCCTCGGGGTCGGTGCGGGCAGCCACGATGTAGATGTCGCCGTAGACGCCGTTGGTGATGTAGAGCTTGGTGCCCTGGATCACCCAGTGATCGCCGTCGCGCACCGCGCGGGTCTTCATGCCCGCCACGTCCGAGCCGGCGCCCGGCTCGGTGACGGCGATGGCCACGATCTTCTCGCCACGGATGATGTCCGGCAGGTATTTGCACTTCTGTTCCTCATTGCCACGCCGGCTGATGTGGGTGGACGACATGTCGGTATGTACCAGCACGGAGGCCGGCAGGCCGCCATAGCCGCTGCGGGCCAGTTCCTCGGCCCACAACACCGAAGCCACCGGGCCCATGTCGGTGCCGCCGTGCTCCACGGGATGGCGCATGCCCAGCAGGCCCAGCGCGCCAAGCCGGCGAAAGATGGACCGCGGAATGCAGCCTTCGCGCTCCCACTGGTCGGCCACGGGCAACACCTCTTCGGCAACGAAGCGCCGCACCTGGTCGCGCAGCAGGCGAAGTTCCTCGGTGATGCAGGGCGGGTCGATCAGGTCAAACTCGGTCACGGCACTTCGCAAGTTCGTTTTCAAAGCAGTTTGGCCACTTCGTCGAGCATCACGGCGGCAGCACCGCCGCCCAGCGAATAGGGCCGGGCATCGCGGAAGATGCGTTCAATCTCGGTGCCACGCATGTAGCCCGACGCGCCATGCATCTGCGCGCAGCCATCGGCCACGCGCTTGAGCAACTGGGGTACCTGGGCCTTGAGCATGGAGGTCTCCAGACGGGCACTTTCGCCGCGCACCTTGCGCGCCGCAGCGTGGTAGAGCATGAGCTTGGCGGCGCTGACCTCGCTGACGTAGCCGGCCATCTCGTGGCGGATCGCCTGCAGGTCCCACAAGGTGCGCCCGTAGGCAGCGCGGGACTTCACGTGTTCCAGCGTGATGGTGATGGCGCGTTCCATCATGCCGATGCACTGGGCGCACAGGCTCATGCGCTCGCGCTCCAGCCCCTGCATCAGCATGTAGAAACCCTTGCCTTCCTCGCCCAGCATGTTGGCGGCCGGCACCGCGAAATTGTCGAAAAACAGCTCGCTCATGTCGGCCGAGCACCAGCCGGTCTTGTCGAAGTTCTTGCCGACGGTGAAGCCCTTGCCGCCTTTTTCAATGAGGAAAACGGAAAAACCGTTGCCCCCTTTGGCCTGTGGATCGGTGCGCGCGACTGTGATGAACACGTCCGCCGACACCGCGCTGGTGATGAAGGTCTTCTGGCCGTTCAGCAGCCAGTGGTCGCCGCTGCGCGTGGCGCTCGTCTTCATGCGGGTCAGGTCGGAGCCGCCGCCGGGTTCAGTCACGGCAAAGCCCAGGATCTTGTTGCCCGAGGCGATGTCGGGCAGCACGCGCCGTTTGAGGTCTTCGCTGCCCGCCCGCGCGATCACGGGGGCGGCCATGTCGGCGTGGTCCGACACGGCCGAGCCGAAGCCGCCGAAGCTGGAACGCCCGAGTTCTTCGCCGAACACCACGGTGGCCAGTGCGTCGAGTTCGGTGCCGCCGTATTCCGCAGGGATCGCCAGGCCCAGAAAGCCCAGCTCGCCCATCTGCCGGTACACCGAGCGCGGCAGCGTGCCGGCGGCTTCCCACTGCAGGCCGTGGGGCACCACCTCCCGCGCGATGTAGCGGCTGAGCTGTTCGCGGAACTGGCGGTGTTCGTCGGAAAGATAGTCCTGGTCGAGGTTCAGCACGGGAAGCTCCAGAGGAAGAGGTCAGTCGGAGAAGACAGGGGAGCGCTTCTCGTTTGAGGCGCGCACGGTTTCCAGCTGGTTGGGTGTGCCCAGCAGCTCTTGCTGTTCCACACATTCGGCCAGCAGGCCGGCAGCGGCGGCGGGCGAGCTTTGCACGGCGAACAGCCGCTTGAGCGCGCGCACGGCGTCGGGGCTGCGCCCCGCGATCTCGCGCGCGGTGGCCAGGGCCAGGCTGAGCGGATCGGCGTCCACGCGTGTGACCAGGCCATAGCCCTGGGCCTGTGTGGCATCGAACGTGCGGCCGGTGAAGGCCAGTTCGCGCACGATGTCGTCGCGCATCAGGTCGTAGAAACGCACGCTTCCGGCCATGTCGGGCACCAGCCCCCAGTTGACCTCCATGATGGACATGCGTGTCTCGGGTGTGGCGTACCGGATGTCCGCACCCAGCGCCAGCTCGAGTCCGCCACCCAGCGCGAAGCCGTGTACGGCCGCGATCACCGGCACGGGCAACTCGCGCCAGATCCAGGCCGCGTGCTGAAACCGGTTGCAAAGGCCGTGGGTGCGTTCCACCAGGTCGCGTGTGCCGGCGATGGTGCCGTCCTTCATGTCGGCCAGGACCTGCATGTCGATGCCCGCGCAGAAGCCCCTGCCTTCGCCGGCCAGCACCACGGCGCGCACGCTGCGGTCGGCGCGCAGCCGCTCGCCGGCGTTGATGATGGCGTCGAACATGGGCCCATCCAGGGCATTGGACTTATCGGTGCGCACCAGGGTGACGCGGGCGACATGGTCGTCGCCCACTTCCACCTTCACGCGTGGGTCGTGGTTCATTGAAAACACTCCTCTGTCAGGCGTTTGGCGACTTCTTCCAGCATCACCTCGGTGGCGCCGCCGCCGATGGTCAGGATGCGTGCGTCACGGGTCATGCGTTCCAGCGGGCAATCGGCCATGTAGCCCGCGCCGCCGTGCAACTGCAGGCACTCGCGCATGACGTCCTGCACGGTCTCGCCAGCCAGGGCCTTCACCATCGACACCTCGCGCACGCAGTCCTGCCCCTGCGCCACGCGCACGGCGGTCTGGTGCACCAGCGCCGCCACGGCTTGCTGGCGCGCGGACAGCATGGCCAGCCGCTGCCGCGTGGCCTGCAGATCCCACAGCGTGCCGCTGAATGCGCGGCGCGATTTCACGTGAGCCAGTGTCACTTGCAGTGCACGGCGACCCAGGCCCACTGCCATGGCGCCCAGCACCAGCCGCTCGTTCTGGAAGTTCTCCAGGATCGCGTGAAAACCGGCGTCTTCCTCGCCCAGGAGGCTGTCGGCGGGGAGCCGCGCGCCGGTGAACACCATGTCGGCGATGTCCGACGAATGCAGACCGAGCTTGCGCGGCATGGGCCTGATCTGCAGGCCAGGCGTGTCCGGCCGCACGATGAACAGCGAGATGCCACGGGTGGCCTTGACATGGGCATTGGTGCGAGCTGCCACCACCATCACATCGCCATGGACGGCATTGGTGGCGTAGGTCTTCACCCCGTCGAGCACCCAGCCATCGCCGTCGCGGCGAGCCGTGGTCTGCAGCGCTGCAAGGTCGGAACCCGCTTCAGGCTCCGAGACAGCAATGCCGCAGATGAGTTCGCCAGACAACATGCCAGGCAGGTAGCGCGCGCGCTGCGCGGGCGAGCCGCGATGCCCGATGTGGGTGGACGACATGTCGGTGTGGATCAGCACCGCCTCCGCCACACCGCCATACGACGAGGCCGAGAGCTCCTCTGAGAACACCACGGAGCCGACAGGCCCCAGATTCCGGCCACCGTCCCGCTCGGCATGGCACAGGCCCAGCAGCCCCTCGGCGCCCAGCGCCCGGAAGGCTTCGTGGGGGGTGGTGCCGGCCTGCTCCCAGGCATCGCCATGGGGTTCGATGTGGTTTCGCACATGGCGCCGGGCGGCTTCGCGCAACTCGACGATGCGGGGGTCGTCGAAGGACGTGGGGTGGCTCATGTCGGGATCATATAATAAACCGACGCGGCGGACTATTAATGGATTTCCCGAAGGCTGCAGACGCAACGCCGTCCTGCTTCACATCAGGAACGCCATGGTCGTGAGCGCCTTGTCGTTGTTCACCAGTGCCACCTTCTTGAACGCGAGCCGCCATTGGCCATCGACCTGGCGCAGCAGGTACTCGTTGCGGGCGGCCCAGACCGTCTGGCCGCGCCGGTGCGATTCATACAGCACCATGTTGGCGGTGACGCGTGTGCCGCCGGGCTCGTCTCCCAGCACCTCGACGTTGCCAATCACGCGGCGCAAGCGGGACGTGGGCATCTGGCTGTAGCGCTTGCCAGTGAGGAACTGGCGGATGCGCAGTCCGATGCGCGAGCGATTGTCGTAAAGGATGGACATGTCGAGCTCGGGGTCGGTCTGTTCTCCATTGGCGGGTATCCAGTAGGTGGCGTCGTCCGTCCACAAGGCCTCCCATTCGAGGAAGCGGTGTTCGTCCTGAAGGCGGGCCTCGCGGTAGAGGAACTGGGTGATCCCGTGGTAGCGCACCAGCTCGGCCAGGTCGGTGGTCATCATGCGGTCCGAAGCGCCCATCACACGGCCTCCATCAATGAACGGTAGTGTTGCCACATGCCGCGCGAGCACAGGTCGTCGGTGGCATGGCCGATGCGGTATCCCTGTTCGTCCAGCCGCTCCCGGTGGCTGCCGCGCGCCAGGTACACCCATTCGGGCTTCTGCTCCTGCACGCCGCGGTGCGAGCGTTCGTACATCTCGGCGTCGTCGGCCAGCAGGAAACCGGCCGGGCCCACCGAGCCCATGGTCTGCTGGCGCAGACGCCGGTTGAAGTCCGGCGCACCTTTGAACTGCAGCGCCGTGACGTGTTGCACCGTCTCACCCACCGACAGCGGCTGGATCGAGAACATCTGGATTTCCGCGATGAACAGGTTGGGGAAGATCATGATGTGCGGCGTGCCGTCAACCATGATCTGGCGAGCCTTTGCTTCGCCGTAGGCGGCGTTCATCTTCGCCACGTAGTCGGGCAGCTTCTCGGGCGCGGTGCCAAACCAGGACAGTGGCTGGTCCCGCAGGCGGAATTCCGGGCGCAGGTCCACCTCGCTGTGGCCGTTGCCGAAGTAGCGCGTCACCGCCGAGGAGGTGTCGGCGTAGAGCGAGCCGATCTGGCTTTCGGCCACGTCGAAGATGGAGGCGTGCACGAAGGCAGGGTGGTAGCCGTCGGTCTCGTTTTCCATCACGAACTTCCAGTTCGCCAGCACCTTGTGCTGCAGAAAACCCGAGGTCACCTCCACCTCGCCTTCGGGCGAGTTGCTGCACAGGTTGTCGATGGCCTGCATCGCGCCGCCCAGGTGCTCCTCCAGCGTGGGCCCTTCCTCGGCCATCGACCCGAAGACAAAGCCTCGGTAGATGCCCACGCGGGCCACCTTGCCCAGGCCGAGCTGTTTGCGCTGGTCCTGCGCATAGCCGGAGGGAAACGGGTAACCGCGCAGGCTGCCGTCGATGCCGAAGTTCCAGCCGTGGTAGTTGCAGGTGAAACTCTTCTGGTTGCCGCGGTGTTTCTCGCACACCTGGTTGCCCCGGTGCGGGCAGCGGTTGTGCAACAGGTGAACCTGGCCGTCCTTGTCGCGTGTCATCAGCACCGGGTCGGGGCCAATGGACTTCATCACGAAGTCGTGGGGGTTGGGAACTTCGCTGGTGTGGCCCACATAGACCCAGGTGCGCTGCCAGATCTTGCGCAACTCTTCCTGGTAGATCGCGGGATCGGTGTAGATGGATCCATGCACCTGTTCGGGCTGGATCAGGTGCGCCCAGTCGTGCCGCCGGGCGGGTGGGGTGATGATGGCCTCAGTCATGCGTGTCCCTCTGGATGTTTGGTTAAACCGACGCGTCGGTCTATATATGATCCAGAGCCATGACCCCATGGACCTTGACCTGCGTCAAGGAACGCGCACGTTCAGACCTCCAGCAGCACGTGCCCCATCAACTCCCCGCGCTCCACGATGTCGTGCGCCTCGGCAATGCGGTCCAGTGGCAGACGCAGGGCCACCGTGTGGCGCAGCCGCTGTGCGCGCAGGAGCGCGTCCAGCTCCCTGAGCGCGGCCTCCCGGTCGACCGGGGGGATGTCGTAGATCATGAAGAATTTCAATGCGATGCTGTTCTGCATGAGCCACAGCGCCGGCAGCGTGGCCTCGGCGCCCGTGATGCCGTAGACCACGACCTGGCCATGCGCCTTCAGCAGGCCCGGGTACTGCGCTGCGTTGGCGGTGAGGTTGACTTCGATCACCGCGTCCACACCGGCGCCACCGGTGGCCGCCTTCACCCGGGCGGCGAAATCGCTGGAGCGGTAGTCGAACACATGGTCCGCCCCGGCGGCCAGCGCGTGCTGGGCCTTGGCGGGCGAGCTGGTGCTGGCGATCACCGTGGCGCCGCGTGCCCGCGCCATCTGGATGGCGTAGTGGCCCACCGAACCGGCACCACCGGCCACCAGCACCGTGGTGCCGGGGTGGGGCGCAGCCAGGCGCACCGCGTGCATGGCCGTGAAGGCCGGAATGCCCAGGCAGGCGCCGGCTTCCTCGTCCACGCCATCGGGCAGCTTCACCGCCTGCGCAGACGGCAGCGCGATCCACTGAGCCGCTGTGCCGAAGGGGCGTTTCCACTGGCCGTTCCAGATCCACACGCGTTCGCCAATGCGCGAAGCCTGCACACCCTCGCCCACCGCGTCGATCACGCCTGCACCGTCGCTGTGAGGAATGATCAGGGGCGCCATCAGCTTGCGCCCACCGCCCCCCTTGCGTGTCTTCCAGTCGGACGGGTTGACGCCGGACCAGCGCAGGCGCACGCGAACTTCGCCTGGCCCGGGCTCGGGTGTCGGCTGCTCGCCGACGGTGAATACCTCGGGCGCAGGGCCCTGGTGTGAGTAGCAGGCAGCGCGCATGGTGCTCTGGAGGAAGGTTTCAGGCTGGCGCGCAGGGCGCCGGGTGGAGCTGCCACACCGGCCCGGCCTTGCTCACCTGGGCGGGCACGTCGTGCCCCACCACGGCTGGCAGGTCGCGCGAGACGGCGAGCAGGCGTTCGAGATCGACGCCGGTGTCGTGCCCCATGGTCTGCAGCATGTGCAGCGCGTCTTCACTGGCGATGTTGCCACTGGCTCCCGGCGCGAACGGGCAGCCGCCGAGGCCGCCGAGCGAACCGTCGAACCGCACGATGCCGGCTTGCACCGCGGCCAGCACGTTGGCCAGGCCCATGCCACGGGTGTTGTGGAAATGCATGACGAGTTGCAGTGATGCGGGCAGCACACGTTGCAGCGCCTCGGCCATGGCCTGCACCTGCACCGGGTTGGCCATGCCGGTCGTGTCGCACACGGTGACGCCGCGCACGCCCAGGTCGGCAAAGCGCTGCGCCAGCTCGAGCACGGTGGCCTGCGGCACGTCGCCCTCCATCGGGCAACCGAAGGCGGTGGAGAGCGACACATTGACCGCCGCCTGGTCGTCCACCATGCGGATCACGTCTGACAGGGCGGCAAAGCTCTGCGCGCGGCTCATGCGCAGGTTCGCCTGGTTGTGCGATTCGGAGCAGGACATCACCAGGTTGAGCTCATCGGCCCGAGATTCCAGCGCGCGCTCGGCGCCGCGCAGGTTGGGCACCAGCACCGCGTACTCCACGCCGGGCACGCGGCGGATGCGTCCCATCACCTCCTCGGCGTCGCGCAGCATGGGAATGGCCTTGGCGGAGGTGAACGATGTCACCTCGATCTTCGCGTAGCCGCAGTCCGAAAGCGCATCCAGGAGCGCCACCTTGGCATCGGTGGGCACGAATTCTGGCTCCATCTGGAAGCCGTCGCGGGTGACGACCTCGTGAAAAAAGACGCGGCTCACGCAGGGCCTCCTGCCACCACGCCGCGCCGGCGCAGCTCGTCGATCTGCATGGGCGTGAGGCCGATCTCGCGCAGCACGGCATCGGTGTCCTGGCCCACGTCGGGTGCGTTGCGGCGGTGGCCGCCGGGGGTGCGCGAGAGCTTGGGCACGATGCCGGGCACGGTGAGATCGCTGCCATCGGCCATGCGCACGGTCTCCAGCATGCCGCGCGCCTGGTAGTGCGGGTCGGCGGCAATGTCGGCCACGGTGTAGATGCGGCCCGCAGGCACCGAGGCCGCGTCCAGTGCGGCCAGCACCTCGGCCACGTCGTGTCGGGCGGTCCAGTCGCCGATGGCGGCATCGAGTTCGGCCACGCGCGCCACGCGCCCCGCGTTGTCTGCCAGCGCAGGATCGGCCGCGAGATCAGGTCGGCCCACCGCGCCCATCAGGCGCTTGAAAATGCTGTCGCCATTGCCTGCGACCAGCGCGTAGTGGCCGTCCTGGCAGCGGTAGGCGTTGCTCGGGGCAATGCCCGGCAACGCGCTGCCAGCCGCGCCGCGCACCGCACCGAACGCGCTGTACTCGGGCAGCAGACTCTCCATGCAGTTGAACACCGCTTCGTACAGCGCCACGTCGATCACCTGGCCCCGCCCAGACCGCTGCCGCTCCTGCAAGGCCAGCAGGATGCCGATGACCCCGTGCAGCGCGGCCAGCGTGTCGCCAATGGACACGCCCACGCGCACGGGCACGCGACCGGGTTCGGCAGTGAGGTGGCGCAGGCCGCCCATGGCCTCGGCCACCACGCCGAAGCCTGGCCGGTCGCGGTAGGGCCCGGTCTGCCCGTAGCCACTCACGCGCAGCACGATCAGGCGCGGGTTGGCCTGCAGCAGCACATCGGGCGAGAGTCCCCAGCCTTCCAGGGCACCGGGCCGGAAGTTCTCGATCAGCACATCGCACTCGGACGCCAGCTTGCGAACGATGTCCTGCGCCGACGGCTCGTTCAGGTTGAGTGCGACCGAGCGCTTGTTGCGCGACTGCACCTGCCACCAGACCGAGGTGCCGTCCTTGAGCAGCCGCCACTTGCGCAAGGGGTCGCCGGCACCGGGGGGTTCGATCTTGATGACGTCGGCGCCGAAATCCGCCAGGGTCTTGGCAGCAAACGGACCGGCAATGAGCTGGCCCATCTCGAGGACCTTGAGACCCGCGAGCGGGCTGTGGGCAGTTGCGTCGGTGTCGGGCATGCGTCAGGCGGGTGTCACGCGCAGGGGCAATTTGTCGAGCATGCGCATCTGGTTGATCGGTCGATAGGTGGGTCTGGCGGTGAGCTCGATGGCCTTGATGCGCCGCGCCATGGCGCCCAGCAAGGCTTCGGACTCACCGCGCGCAATCATCTGGCCGATGCAGGCGTGCGCACCAGTCCCCATGGCCAGGTGGTTGCCCGCGAGCTGAGGCCGTTCGATGTCGAAGGCATCGGGGCGGTCCCAGTGCCGGGGATCGCGGTTGGCCGCGCCCAGGAACACGCCGAGCTTCATGTCGCCGTCGAGCCGGATGCCCGACACGCTCGTGGGTCCCACGGTGGTGCGGTACGTGACCTGGAACGGCGCCTCGTGGCGAATGCCTTCCTCGAACGCGGCTTTCACCCGGCTGGGGTCGGCATGCACCTTGGCCCATTGATCGGGATGCAGCGCGAGCTGGTGCAGCGTGAAGCCCATGCCAGCGATGGTGGAGTCGGTGCCGCCGCCCACGAAGCTGCGGATGATGTTGGATGCCACGCCTGGATCGAAATCGCCTTTGTCTTCGGCCTGGAACAGCATCTCGGCGATGGATCCAGGCAACACCGCGTCGCGCTGCACCGTCTGCTCGAACCATTCGAGGTACGGCTGAGCGCGCGCCATGGCGGCGTGGTAGAGCGCGTTCTTCGGGCCGCTCTGGTTGAAGCGCATCTCGCCGATGGCCAGGGTCTCGGTGCGCGGCAGGCGCACCCCCACGGCCGCGGGAAAGGCGTCCAGCACGAAAGCCTCGACGCCCTGCTCGACAGCATCGAACTCGCGCAGGTCGATCATCTTCTGCACCAGCGCCTCGGCCCTCTCGGCAAAACCTTCCTTGAAGCGGCGGATCGCCACTGGAGAAAGCACGCGCGTGACGGCCGCGCGCACCTGGGTGTGGTCGGGGGGGTCCACTTCCAGCAGCCGGCTCGGTATGCGGAACTCGCCCGGCTGCCGGATGTCCTGGATGCCGATGCCCGCGCCGGTCATGAAGCGTGCGTGATCGGCGAGCACCGCCTTGGCCTCGGCGTGCCGCCCTGTGGCGTAGACGCCGTGCGGCTTGATCAGCACCACGGGGCCGGCGTCGCGCAGCGCCGCCTGGAACGCATAGGGGTCGCGCAGCACATCCATGTCGTAGGGGTCGATGTCCAGGACGGGCGCTTCCTGCAATTCGCTTTCGGTGATCATGCTCATCAAGGCTCCTCGGTGTTCAGCCCTGGCATCTTGCGGCTCGCGAGCGCACGCGTCTGTCCCCTCGCCGGGGACGCGGTCCGCGCGGCATCAGGCCCCGGCCTCCGACGTGCGCCAGCGCGCCTGCAGGCCGAGGTACCAGGCCAGCAGTTCGCGCTCGCTGCCGATGCCCATCCGCCGGTAGGCCAGCTTGCGGAAGGTCTTCACCGTCTCGGCGCCAACGCCCAGGTCCTGCGCGATGCGGCGGGTCGACAGGCCATGAAGGATGCGCGCGCAGACTTCGGCCTCGCGCCTTGCCAGGGGTGTCAGGGCCGTGAGACAGGCCTGCGTGTCGGCGAGCGAGCGGAAGACATCGCACTGGGCGCTGCGTCGCAAGACCGCGCCAGAGAGGTCCGCGTGTTTGGCCAGCACCGAGATCAGCACCTGGGCCGATTCCGCAATCCGGCCAATGCCGTCGGGCGTGAAGCGTCCTCGCCCTTCCCGCAGGATGCTCACGCTGTAGGCCGAGCGGCCGCTGCGGCCGGCAATCACCACACGATCGCGGATGCGAGGCCAGACGGCCTCGCGCAAGTCCTCGTCCTGGATGTCGCTCACGTCCACGCGCATCAGCAGGGTCTGGTGGACCGGCAGGCGGGTCTGTGCGTACACCATCGCCGGGTCCTTGGCCCAGGTCTGGCGTTGCAGGTAGGTCGAGACGCGGGCGTGGGCGGTGGCCGAGCCGTCGTGGCTGCCGGTCACGAGTTCGCTGGGCGCGTCGGGCCCGAGCTGGAACACCGCGCAATAGTCCGCGCCGCAGGTCTCCTGCAGAAGGTTCAGCAACGTCGCGCCAAACCGGTCCGTGCCGGTGGCCTCCAGCGCGTGAACCAGCGAGCGCGCGGGCGTGGGCGATCCCCCCGCAGGGGGAATGAAATTGCAGGTGCCGGGAGATAGAGTCGCCATCACACCCGCATTCTGAAGGAGACAAGCATGAACAAGCGACATATTCTGGCCGCGGCCCTGGCCGCTCTCGCCACCACCTGGGCGCCAGCCGCGCTGGCCCAGGACCGGTTCCCCAACCAGCCGATCCGGCTCATCGTGCCGTATCCGGCGGGTGGCGGCACCGATTTCTTCGCTCGCTCCATCGCCCCCGGCATGGGCGAAGCGCTCGGCCAGCAGGTGATCGTCGACAACCGCCCGGGCGCCAGCGGCATGATCGGCGCGCAATACGTGGCCCAGAGAGCACCGGCCGATGGCCACACCATCCTGCTGGGTGACATGACCACGTATGCGGTCAATCCCACCATGTTCGAGAAGCAGCAGCAGTACGACGTGCAGAAGGACCTGGCGCCGGTGACCATGGCGGCCCGCTTCGATTTCCTGCTGGTGACCAACCCGGCCGTGGTGCCAGGCACCAGCGTGGCCGACGTGGTGGCCGCCGCCGCAGCCTCGCCCAGCGGCCTGAACTACGCCTCGCCCAGCATCGGCACCACCCACCACCTGGCCATGGAGATGCTGGCCCGCGAGGCCAAGGCCCGCCTGATCGCCATCACCTACAAGGGCGGCGGCCCAGCCGTGCAGGACCTGCTGGGCGGCCAGGTGGGCGTGATGTTCCTGGACCGCGCCACCGCCAAGCCGCACCTCGAATCGGGCAAGCTGCGGCCCATCGCCGCCGCCGGCGCCACGCGCATTGCACTTTTTCCCCATGTGCCCACCGTGGCCGAATCGGGCATCAAGGGCTTCAACGTGGAGGGTTGGCAGGGCCTCACGGTGCGGGCGGGCACGCCCGAGCCGGTGATCCAGGCCATTGCCGCCGCGTACGCCAGGGCGGTGTCGGCGCCCGAGCTGAAAAAGAAGCTGTCCGACGCCGGCATCGACACCGTGACCTCCACGCCGGGCCAGTTCGCCGCTCACATCCAGGCCGAGACCGTGCGCTGGCGCAACGTGATCCGCGACCGCGGCATCAAGGCGGAATAAGGGGCGCCCATGGCCACGTTCGAGACCCCGGTCTTCATCGTGGGGGGCGGCGGCTTCGGCCTGGCCACCTCCATGTTCCTGTCCAACCTGGGCGTGCCTTCGCTGCTGATCGAGCGCCACGCCACGCCTTCACCCATGCCCAAGGCGCGCTACCTCAACCAGCGCACCATGGAGGTCTTTCGCCAGCATGGCCTGGCCGACACCATCTATGCCAAGGCGCTGCCGATCCGGCACGTGTCGACCACCCGCTGGGTCACCAGCCTGGGCGGCGAGGGCCCTCACGATCGCAAGGTGCTCTACGAGATGGAGACCTTCGGCGGCGGTTCCCTCAGCGCGCACTACAAGGCCAACAGCCCGTGCGAGAGCACCATCTATCCGCAGGTTCGGCTGGAGCCGCTGATGCGCGACCACGCCGAGACCCTGGCTCACGGCAAGCTCATGTTCGATTGCACGCTGCTGTCCTTCGAGCAGGACGATCAGGGCGTGACGGCGCAGGTGGAAGACCGTGCCACGGGCGAGACCCACACCGTGCGCGCGCGCTACATGGTCGCCGCCGACGGCGGCAAGACCGTCGGGCCGATGGTGGGCGTGAAACTGGAGGGCACGCCCGAACTCATCGACATGGTGACGATGTACTTCCGGGCCGACCTCTCGGCCTACCTGGACAACGACGATTCCTTTGCCTACTGGATGGCCGCACCCGGTGGCGATACCGGGTCCTGGGGCACGGGTGTGCTGGGCAAGCTCGGCCCCACAGGCGACCGGCACTCCGAGGAGTGGATGTTCCACTTCAGTTTCAAGTCCGACGACCCCGAGCGCTTCAACGAAGACAAGCTGATCCCGCGCATGCGTGCCCTGATGAAGATCCCCGACCTGCAGCCCCAGGTGCTGGGGGTGGGGCACTGGATCGTGCAGGGCGTGCTGGCGGATCGCTACCGCTTCGGCCAGGTGTTTCTCGGGGGCGATGCTGCCCACCGGCATACGCCCACCACCGGCCTGGGGCTGAACTCGGCCATCCAGGACGCGCACAACCTCGCCTGGAAACTGGCCCTGGTGATCGGCGGCCAGGCCAGCGACGCGCTGCTCGACACCTACGAGAGCGAGCGCCGCCCTGCCGCCGAGCGCAACGTCAACTGGGCCCTGTTCACGTTCTCCAACCACCAGCTCACCGGCGCGGCCATCGGCCTGGTGCCGGGCGATCCGCAGCGCAGCCGGACCAACTTTGAAGCCCTGCTGGCCGACAGCGAGGACGGCGAGTCGCGCCGCCACCGCTTCCGCGAGGTGATGAAGATGCACAACACCGAGTACCAGGCCAACGACCTGGAGATCGGTGTGCAGTACGAGCTGGGCGCGCTGGTGCCCGATGGCACACCGCTGCCCCGGCGCGACCCCACGGGCCGCCACTACGTGCCCGCCACCCGACCCGGTGCGCGCCTGCCGCACGCCTGGTTGCAGCGCGACGGAAAAGAGGTGTCCACCCAGGACCTGGTGCCGCGAGATGCGTTCGTGCTGCTCACCGGTCGCCCGTTGTCGCCCTGGGTCGACGCGGCCCGGCGCGCCGCACGCTCCTTCGGCGTGCGCATCGAGGTGGTGTCGATCTGCGACGGTGGCGATGCGCAGGACCTGCGGCACGACTGGCGCCGCATCCGCGAGGTCGGCGACGACGGCGTGCTGCTGGTGCGCCCTGACCAGATCATTGCCTGGCGAACCCTGCAGGGCCATCCCGACCCCGATTCGCAGTTGCAGGCGGTGTTGCGTTCGGTGCTGCGCAAGACGCTGCAGGTGGCTTGAGATGGGCGGCCTGCTCGATCACACCCACGACCCCGCCGCCACGAGCTGGGTGACCCGTGCCAACGGCCACGACAGCTTCCCGATCCAGAACCTGCCGCTGGCGCGCATCGCGCTCGACGGCGCTGAGCATGTGGTCACGGCCGTGGGCGACCACGCGCTGGACCTGACCGCGCTGGCGCAGGCCCCGGGCGTTTCCGGTGAGCTCGCGCTGGCGCTGCAGCCGGTGGCGGGCGGTTCGCTGCAGAACCTCATGGCGGCCGGGCCGCAGGCCAGCCGGGTGCTGCGGCGTGTGCTGTTCGACCTGCTGGGCAGCCACGCGGCGCAGGCGCAGCGCGACCTGGCCTCGGCGCACCTGCTGTCCAGCGATGGCCTGCAACTGCTGCTGCCTTGTCGACCACCAACCTTCACCGATTTCTACTCGTCCATCCACCACGCGATCCGCATCGGTTCGCTGGTGCGGCCCGACGCGCCGCTGCTGCCCAACTACAGGCATCTGCCGGTGGGCTACCACGGCCGCGCGACCTCGGTGTTCCCGAGTGGGCAGGCGTTTCGCCGGCCACGCGGGCAGATCGTGCAGGGCCCCGAACGGCAGGTGGTCTACGCGCCCAGCGCCAGACTCGACTACGAAGCCGAGCTCGGTTTTCTGGTGGGCGCACCCAGCCACGCGGGCGACACCGTGCCGCTGGCACAGGCGCGTGAACACCTCTTCGGCGTGGCCCTGCTCAACGACTGGTCCGCCCGCGACATCCAGTTCTGGGAATACGCACCGCTGGGCCCATTCCTCGGCAAGAGCTTTGCCACCACGCTGGGCGCCTGGGTGGTCACGCGCGAGGCGCTGGAGCCGTTCTGGACCGCGCCACCCTGGGGCGACGACGCAGGTCACACGCTGCTGCCGCACCTGGACGGCACCGAAGAGCGAACGCGTGGCGCGCTCAACGCCACCGTGGAGGTTTACATCCGCAGCGCACGGATGCGGGAACTGGGCGTGTCCCGGCACCGCCTCTCGGTGAGCAACTGCGCCACCTCGTTCTGGACCGTGGGGCAGATGATCGCGCACCAGACCTCGAATGGCGCCAGCATCGACGCGGGCGACCTGATCGGCTCGGGCACGCTGTCGGGGCCGACCGACGAATCGCGGGCCTGCCTGATGGAACTGACCGAAGGCGGCCAGCGGCCCTTTGCGCTGCCCGGCGGCGAAACCCGCAGCTTCCTGGAGGACGGCGATGAAGTCACCCTCGTGGGCTGGTGCGAAACGCCGGGGCGCGCGCGCATCGGCCTGGGCGAGGCAACGGCGCGGGTGTTGCCCTAGACCGCCAGCCCTTCCCGGAAGCCTTCCAGCACCGCGTCGTCCACCTCGCGCGGCGCCACCGCATCGCCGATGCGCCGCACGGCCACGCCGTGCGCCTGGAGTTGCTGGTACAGATCGTCGGCGCTCTGGCGCATCATGCTCAGCACCACAGTGTCGACCACGATCACTTCCGCCGCGCCGCCCAGTGCACCGCGCAATTCGACCTCGCCCACACCGATGCGCTCCACGAAAGTCGATGTGCGAATCTGCACCCCGGCGGCCACCACGCGCGGCATGATCCAGGGCCAGTCCAGCGTCGCTTCCAGCTTGCGGCCGGCCATGGCGTCGCTGGTCACCACCGTGACCTGCCGGCCCGGCCCGGCCAGCAGGCGCGCCAGGCCCAGCGGCAGGTAGTCGCCGTTGTCGTCCACCACCAGCACGTTCGCGCCGCAAGCCGCGGGGTTCGCCAGCGCGGTCAGCGGGTCCATCACGCGAGCACCTTCGGCCCGCGGGATCGCATCGCGGTCGGGGCGAAAGGTGCTGAAGCCGCTGGTCTGCCAGCGCGCGCCGGTGGCGATGATCACTTCATCCGCCGCCCATGCGAGCACGTTGTCGACCGTGGCTTCCTTGCCGAGTTCGATCGCCACGCCGCGGCGTCGGATCGAGGCCTCCAGGTCGTCCACCAGAAAATTCCATGAACCGTAATCGGGCAGGCGCGCGGCCTGGCGCACCTGGCCGCCCAGCTGCGTGTCGCGCTCCCAGAGCGTCACCGCATGGCCGCGCTGCGCGGCGGTGTCTGCGGCCTTCAGGCCGGCTGGCCCACCGCCGATCACCAGCACCTTGCGCGGGCGGGCGGCGGCCTGCATCGCCGACACGCCCACCGTGGCCTCGCGGCCAGTGGCCGGGTTCACGGTGCAGCTCAGGTTCTGGCCCAGCCGTCGCCAGCAGCCCTGGTTGGCACCCACACAGCGGCGGATCTCGTCGGTGCGACCCTCCCGCGTTTTCTTCACGATCTCGGGATCGGCGATGTGCGCACGCACCAGCCCGACCAGATCGGACTGGCCGTGCGCCACGATCTGCGCGGCGGTGGGCAGGTCGCGCACCGAACCCTGGATCAGCAGCGGGATGCGGCCACCGAGCGCGTCGCGCACCAGTTTCGCGTGGGTCGCCAGCGGCGCGGTTTCGCCGCTGGAGGCGGGCGGCACCAGCTTGTGGTTGAAGTGGTAGTCGGTGTGCGAGAGGCACACGTAGTCGAACAGGGCCTCGCGTTCGAGCACCTGCACGATGCGCGCGGTCTCCTGCGGTTGCGTGCCCGCTTCACCCAGGTACTCGTCCAGGCTCAGCTTGATGCCCACCACGAAATCCGGGCCGCAGCGGGCCCGCACCGCCCGGCCGATTTCCAGCGCCAGACGCGCGCGCCGTTCGGTGTCGCCGCCCCATGCATCGTTGCGACGGTTCCAGTACGGCGAGAGGAAGTTGGAGAGCAGGTAGCCATGCGAACCGTGAATCTCCACGCCGTCGCCGCCGCCAGCCTGCACGTTGGCAGCGGTATCGGCGAAGCCGGCGATCACGTCCTGGATGTCCTGCTCCTCCATCGGCTTGGGCATGGACCGGTGCACCGGCGAGGGAATGGCCGAGGGCGCCAGCACGGAGCCCCACTGGTCCAGGCGGTCCGTGCGGCGGCGACCACTGGCGCCCATGTGCGTGATCTGCACGAACACGGGAACACCTTCGGCTTTCGCGGGCGAGACGAACTGGCGCACCGCATCGGCCCAGCCGGGCTCCCAGGGCGAGACACCGGCGGCCGCGCTGCTGGCGTGAACGTGAAAGCCGTGCGTGACGATCAGGCCCAGGCCGCCGCGCGCGCGCTCACGCAGGTAGCTGCCGTAGGTGGCCGCGTCGTAGGTCGGCTGGTGGGCGGGCAGGTAGATGCGGTTGCGCGCCTGCACATGGCCGATGCGCACCGGTTGCCAGAGAACGTCGAGATCGCTCACGAGAAGCACACACCACCGTTCACGTCCAGCACGGCGCCGGTGGTGAAGGTGGCGCCCTCGGAAGCGAGAAACGCGCAGGGCCAGCCGATTTCCTCGGGCTGGCCGAAGCGCTTCATGGGGTAGGAATCCAGCGCGAAGGGCTGGTTGGCCGAGACCAGCAGCGGCGTGAAGATGGCGCCAGGCGCGACACCATTGACGACCACGCCACTGGCCGCAGCCTGTCGCGCGTAGTAGCGCACCAGCGTGGACAGGGCGCCTTTGGATGCGGCATAGGCTGGCTCCACCGCCAGCGTCGAACCCGCATTGCGAGCGCCCATGGAACTGGTCAGCACGATGCGCCCGCGCTTTCGCTCCATCATGCCCGGCATCACGGCGCGGATCAGGTTGACCGGCCCCTTGACGTTGATGTCCATGGTGCGTGCGAAGAGTTCTTCCCATTCGTCTCCGCCGTTGAGCCAGTCGCCCTTGACGTAGTAGCCGCTGGTGTCCACCAGCGCGTCCAGCTCGACGCCGATGTCGCGCACCACGGCGTTCACGTCGTCGCGCTTTGTGTTGTCCAGCGCGAAGGCAGCGCGCGCGCCGATCTCCCTGGCCAGATCGGTGGGCGCCTTCAGGTCGGCAATGAAGAGTTCGGCGCCCAGTGTGGCGAACACGCGCGCCGTGGCGCCGCCGATGGCGCCACCGGCCCCCGTGAGGAAGACGCGCTGGCCGCGCAGGTCGAAATGGTTCTTGAGGTTCATGGGGTTCACGGATGGGTTCAGAGGGAGGAGGGTGGCGACGGTTCGGCATACACGCCGCCTTCGAGGAGTGCGCGCGAGCCCAGGTCGGCTCCGTTCCAGCGCGTGAAATAGCCGGCGGTGGTGCCGCCGTCCACCGACAGCACGGCGCCGTTGACGAAGCTCGCGCCGTCGGAGAGCAGGAAGAGAGTGGGGCCGGCCTGCTCATCGGCGCGCGCCAGTCGCGCCATCGGCACCCGGTCCATCATGGCGTGCTGCATGTGGTCTGGGGGGATGTTGGCGCGCACCAGCGGCGTGTCCACCACACCGGGAGCCACGCTGTTGACGCGCACGCCATGGCGCCCCCATTCGATGGCCAGCGCCCGTGTGAGACCGATCACGCCGTGCTTGGATGCGCTGTAGTGCGCGCGGCCCGCGTGGCCGCCCAGGCCGTCGACCGAAGAGATCGTCACGATCGCGCCGCGCTGGCGCGCGAGCATGCGCCGGCCCACCGGCTGGATCGAGCGGAACATGCCGCTGAGGTTCACCTCCAGGCAGCGCGTCCAGACCTCGTCGGGCATGGTGGCGGCGGGCTGCGGCGGCGAGATGCCGGCACAGGCCACCATGCCGTCGATGGGCCCGAGTCCGGCTTCGACCTCGGCCACCGCGGTTTCGCAGGCCTGGGCGTCGCGCACGTCCAGCGTGCAGGCCATCGTCCGCACGCCCAGCGCGCGCAGTTCGGCGGCCACTGCTGCGGCGCGCTCGGCCACAGCGTCCGCCACCGCCACATGCGCGCCACCTTGAGCGGCCTCCAGCGCGATGGCGCGACCGATGCCGGAACCACCGCCTGTGATGAAGAGCACGCGGCCGTTGAGTCCGTAGTCCATCACGCGGCCTCCGCGACTGGGCGTGCGCTCGCCGGCTGGTGCGCGGCAGCCATCTGTTGCGCCGCGATGTAGCCGAAGGTCATGGCCGGGCCAATGCTCGAACCGCCGCCCGGGTAGAGGCCGCGCATCATGGAGTTCATGTCCAGGCCGGCCGCATACAGACCGGGCACCGGCTTGCCGACGGCGTCGAGCACCTGTGCCCTGCCGTTGGCCGCCAGCCCGCCCACCGTGCTCAGGTCGCCGGGGTACAGGGCCACGGCGCAATACGGCCCTTCGCCCACCGGCGCCACGCCCGGGTTGGGCGCGTGTGTCTGGTCGCCACGGAAGCGTGAATGCGCGTCGGCGCCTTTGCCGAACTCGGGGTCGCTGCCGTGTTCGGCGCTGTCGTCAAAGCGCTGTACCGTGGCTTGCAGGGCATCGGGTGGCACGCCGATGCGGCGCGCCAGTTCGGCCAGCGTGGGCGCCTCGATCAGGTAGCCGTCCTTCACGAAACGCCTGGCGCTGAAGGGCGAAGGCCGGGCCAGGCCCATGCCGTACTTGCGCAGGAAATCGCGGCTGGCCACCAGGTGCACCTTCGTGAAGCCGCGCTGGTGCATGGTCTTCACGAAGGTCTGGTAGGACGTGCCCTCGTTGACGAAACGACGCCCGTCCGGCCCCACCACGATGCAGCCCGGCATGGCGCGGTCGATGAAGATGTGCGGGTACCGGACCACGCTGCCATCGGGCCTGTGGTGAACCGACACCGGCGTCCAGATGCAGTCGCCCGCATGTGCGGGATCGTGGAAGCCGCCTGCTGCGCTGCCCATGCGCACGCCATCGCCCACATTGCCCTCAGGTTGCAGCGAATGGTGGTGCGCCGCCATGGGAATGAACTTCGCGCGCAGCGCCTCACTGGCGCCGTAGCCGCCGCTGGCCAGCAGCACGCCTCGGCGCGCGCGCACTTCCAGCCGCTGGCCGTCTCGCTGCACGACGACACCCGAGACGGAGCCCGCGTCCGAGGTGATCAGTTCGAGCGCGGGCGTGTTGCGCCACAGCGTGGCGCCGCTCTGGATGGCCGAGTGGAACAGCCGAGCCGCCAGCGCGTTGCCATTCACCAGCCGCGTGCCGCGACCATGCCCGATGCGATCGCGCACGAACCGCGCGATCACTTTCGTGGTGTGACGAAACCCTGCCCAGGTCTTGAGCGCGTGCCGCATCGGATGGATGTCGGCGCCTTCCACCTGCATGCTGCCGAACAGCATCAACTGAGGCAGTGGCATGCGCAGTTCGGCCAGTCGCGCGCCGAGCCGCCGCCCGTCGAACTCGGGCGTGAGCAGCGTGCGGCACTTCGCGGCACCCGGGCGGTCCGACTCGTAGTCCGGCAGGGGGAACGGCTTGAAGCGCACCTCGGAATGGCGCTCCAGGAACTTCAACATCTCGGCCGCGTGATCGAGGTAGCTGTCCACCAGGTCTGCGACGTAGGCTTCGCCCAGCACCGCCCTGAGGTAGGTTTGCGCCGCTTCGCGACTGTCGTCCAGTCCGATCTGCCGCATCACGTGGTTGAAGGGAATCCAGGGCGCACCCCCGGAATACGCGGTGGTGCCGCCAAACCAGGCGGTCTTCTCGACCACCAGTGTTTCGAGTCCGAGATGGCGCGCGGTGATGGCAGCGGTGAGGCCGGCTGCGCCGCTGCCGATGACGACGACGTCGGTTTCGATCATGGAGGAAGTCCTTGGTGGTGCCTGGCGCGACACGGTGGCAGCCACTGTAGGTGGCGGTCCCCGGGGTGTCTGTCCCGTCGGGGGGGACGTAGTGGGAATGCGTCCCCGCGCAGGGGGACTCTCAGAAGCGAGGGGCACCGCAAGAATGCAGCCTCTCTTGCCGCCAACACCCCCCGCATTCCATCGACCTGGAGACGACCATGCTGAATCTGTCCCCCCTCATCCGCCACACCCTTCTGTGTGCCGGCCTCACCAGCGTGCTGGGCACCGCCGGTGCGCAGACCGTGCTGAAGGTGTCCAACTGGATTCCGATGCAACACTCGTACAACACCGAGGTGGTGATCCCTTGGGCGGCGCAGATCGAGAAGGCCACGCAGGGCCGCGTGAAGCTGGAGATCCTGCCCAAGGTGGTGGGCACGCCGGGCACGCAGTATGAAGTGGCACGCGATGGCCTGGCCGACATCGTCACCGTGGTGCCGGGCTACAGCCCGGGGCGTTTCGATGTGTTCGGCCTGGGTGAGCTGCCCATGGCCAGCGCCGATCCGGTCGTGGGTGCGCCGGCTTACTACAACTTTTACGAAAAGCACCTCGCTGCGTTGAACCTGTTCAAGGGCACCCATGTGCTGAGCGCGTTCACCACGTCACCGGGCCAGATCTTCACGTCGAAGAAACCGGTGACCTCGATGGCGGATTTCTCGGGTCTGAAGCTGCGCAGCCCCGTCACCACCACGGTGGACAGCATCAAGGCCGTGGGCGCGGTGCCCATGCAGAAGCCTTCCACCGAACTCTACGAACTGCTCTCTGGCGGCGTGCTCGATGGCACGCTGGCTGGCCCGGACCAGGTCAACGGCATGCGCCTGGGCGAAGTGACCCGGCACCTCACCGTGGTGCCCGGCGGCTTCTACAGCTCCGTCATGGTGGTGCTGATCAACGAGGACGTCTGGAAAAAGATCAGCGATGCCGACCGCAAGTCGATCCAGGCGATCTCAGGCAAGCCCTTTGCCGAACGCATCGGCGTGGTGTTTTCCAAGAGCGTGGCCGATGGCGTGACGGCGTTCAAGGCCAAGGGCGGCACGGTGACAGAAGCGTCGCCCGCCATGGTGGCCGAGATGAAGAAAGCCTTCGATCCCATGGAGAAAGCCATGTTCGACAAGGCCCGCAAGGCCGGATTGGCCAACCCCGAAGGCGCGCTGGCGGAATTGAAAGCCGAGATCGCCAGGAACGAAAGCCGGAAATAAGACATGGCACGGGCCTGGTTGTCAACCGCGATGGGGAGCGTCGCATGTGCGGCGCTGTTCGTGATGATGACCGTGGCGGTGGTCGATGTGATCGCCCGGACGGTCTTCAGCAAACCCATCGGGCCGGCCTCGGAACTGATCGAGCTGGCGATGGTGGTGACCATCTTTCTGGTCTACCCCATCGTCTCGCGCAAGGGCATGCACATCAGCATCGACCTGCTCGACAGCATCACGCCAGATCCCTTGCGCCGCGCCCAGCACGTGCTGTCTGCCCTGCTTGGCGCGGCCGTGTTCGTCGCGGTGGCCTGGCGCATCGGCTACCTGGCCACGGACGCCTGGTCCAGTGGTGAGGTGACGGGCGTCCTGGGCTTGCCCCTGGTCTATGTCTACGGCTTCATTGCGCTGATGTCCGTGGTGACCACCCTGGCTTTTCTCTCACTGCTGCCGCAGGCCTTTTCCCCGGGCGAGTTCGAGCATCCCCGCCTTCCCATCGACGAGGTTCCCGAATGATTCTTCCCGGCCTGCTGGGGTTTCTGGCCGCACTGGGGCTGATCTTCATCCGCGTGCCGATCGGCATCTCGCTGGCGGTGGTCGGTTTCGGCGGCTTCTACGTCCTCAAGGGCCTGACGCCGGCGCTCAGCATGATGGCCATCGCGGCGAAAGACAGCAGCATGTCGTACGCGCTGTCGGTCATTCCGCTGTTTGTGCTGATGGGCAACCTGATCGCTGCCGCCGGCATCTCGTCCGATCTGTTTCGCGCCGCCCAGATGCTGATGGGGCGACTGCGCGGTGGCCTGGCGATGGCCACCGTGCTGTCCTGCGGCGGGTTCGCGGCCGTGTGCGGCTCCAGCGTGGCCACGGCTTACACCATGGGCAAGGTCTCGCTGCCGTCGATGCGGCGTTTCGGCTATGCCGACAGCCTGGCCACCGCTTCGGTGGCCGCCGGCGGCACGCTGGGCATCATCATCCCGCCCAGCGTGATCATGGTGATCTACGGCATTGCCACCGAGACGCACATCGGCAAGCTCTTCGCCGCCGGCCTGATTCCCGGTGTGCTGGGCATCCTCGGCTATTTCGCGGCCATTCGCTGGACGGTGTGGCGCCATCCTGCCAGTGCGCCGCTGGCCGACCCCACGACGCAGGAAGACCGCAAGGACGCCTACCGCCGGGTCTGGCCGGTGCTGCTGCTCTTCGGCGTGGTGCTGGGCGGCATCTACAGCGGCCTGTTCACCGCCACCGAAGCGGCGGGCGTCGGCGCCACGGGCGGCTTCCTGTTCGCGCTGTTTCGCGGCCGACTGGGGTTTGCGCAGTTCTACAAGGTGTTCCTGTCCACGCTGGAGACCTCGGCCGTGATGTTCGCCATCGTGCTCGGTGCCAACATCTTTGGCGAGTTCATGAACATGACCGGACTTGATTCGGCGGTGCTTCAGCTGGTGAAGGGCAACGACCTGCAGCCGATCACGGTGATCTTCATCATCATCGGCATCTACATCGTGCTGGGCGCGCTCATGGAAGAACTCTCCATGATCCTGCTGACCCTGCCGGTGTTCTTTCCGCTCGTGGTCGGGCTGGGCTACGACCCGGTGTGGTTCGGCATCCTCATCGTGGTGCTGTGCCAGGTGGGGCTGATTGCGCCGCCCATCGGCATGAACCTCTTTGTCATCAAGGCGGTGGCACCCGACGTTTCGCTGGCCACCACCATCAAGGGCATCAGCCCCTTTATCGCGGCCGATGTGTTCCGCATCGCGCTGCTGGCGCTGTTCCCGGTGGTGACGCTGGTGTTGCCCAACCTCATGTTTCCCTGAGCGGACACCATGGAACCCTTGGAACTCTTCTACTCGTCAAGCCCCAACGTCTACAAGGTGATGATCGCCCTGGAAGAACTGGAGCTGCCCTACGAACTGCGCCTGGTCGACCTGAGCCTGGGCGAGCAGAAGGACCCGGCCCGGCTCGCCGGCGCGCTGCATGGCAAGGTGCCAGTGCTGCGCGATGCCGCGCCGCTTGACGGCGGCGCGCCCATCACCGTGATGGAGTCCGGCGCCATCCTGCAGTACCTGGCCGAGAAGACCGGGCGCCTGTTGCCGCGCGACCCGCGCGGACGGCTGGAGGCGATGCAGTGGTTGTTCTGGCAGATGGGTGGCCTGGGGCCCATCGGCGGACAGGCCTGGCATTTCCGGGCGTTCGCGCCACGGCTCGAACCCGCCACCGATTTCCGCTACCCGCGCAACCGCTACGACCGGATGCTGGCCGCGCTCTGGGACGTGATGGAGGCGCGGCTGGCCGACGTGGACCACCTGGCGGGCGAATACTCCATCGCCGACATCGCCTGCTTTCCGTGGATCCGCTACCTCACGCCCGACGACCCCGTTCGCTACGCGAAGCTGCTGGCCTGGCGGGACCGCATCGAGGCCCGTGCAGCCGTCGCGCGCTGGTTGCAGCGCAACGAGGCCTTCCAGACACCGTACGGACGCAATGAGCGGGGCGGTCTCGCCTACCCGTTCGAGGGGCTGGCGCGCCACGTGCTCGTGCATTGACGCCAGTGTCCCGAGAACGTCCCCTGCGCGGGGACTGACTTCGCGCCCGGGCTGGACCACAGTCTCCTTCAGGAACCCGAAAACACAGAAAGCCATGCCCAAGGTCATCTACCTTCAATCCGACGGCGAACGGACCGAACTCGACGTGGCCAGCGGCACTTCGCTGATGCTGGCCGCCACCGGCCACGGTGTGTCCGGCGTCGTCGGCGACTGCGGCGGCGTGATGAGTTGCGCCACCTGCCATGTGGTGGTGGAGGACGCCTTCGCCGCCCAGCTGCCACCGCCGAGCGAGACCGAGAGCCAGATGCTGGACTACACCGCCATGCCCCGCGAGCCCCACAGCCGCCTGGCCTGCCAGATCGTGATGACCGATGCCCTGGACGGCATCTGCGTCCGCATTGCCGACCCGCAGCTCTGAAGGGCTGTGAACCCAACTTCCCACCGGAGAGAACCCATGCAAGCCACCGCACCGAGCCACCTGCGCCCTGCCGGCGCCAAGCCCAACCCCGGCCTGACGCCACAGATGTTGAACCATGCCGCGTGGGTGACGCACGACGTGGCCGCAACCACCGACTTCTACACCCGCATCATGGGCATGGAGCTGGCCAGCACGGTCTTCGACGACCACGTGCCCTCCACGGGCGACAAGATTCCCTACTTTCACATCTTCTTCCGCATGGGCGATGGCTCCACGCTGGCGTTCTTCGACGCCCCGGGCGTTCCCGCACCGGCCAAGAGCACGCACCCGGCCTACGAAATCTTCAACCACATCGCGCTGCAGGCCAAGGACCGCGATGAGGTGCTGCGCTGGCATGCGTGGCTCGTCTCCAACGGCGTGGAAGTGATCGGGCCGACCGACCACAAGGGCATGATCCTGTCGATCTACTTCCACGACCCTGCCGGCATCCGGCTGGAGATCACCACGCCGCTGGACAAGGAGTGGAATCGCCACACCGAGAAAGGTTATGCCGACCTCAAGATGTGGCTGGACTGCAAGGAAAAGGCCCAGGCCGAAGGCAAGGACGTACCGACCGAGTTGATCCGCATGATCAAGGAAGTCCGCAAACGATATGACTGAAAGCTCCCCCCCGAAGCGGCGTTCGGCCGCATCCCCGTCAAGGGGGCGCAACCAGCGGCCCGGCAAAGCCGGTACCGCGGTTGCCCTCGAAAAGCCACTTCGTCGATGACACCGATCCAGCTCACGCCGCTATTCCGCATCAAGGCCATCGTCACCGCCCCGCCACAACTGGTGGGCGCGGTGCCGCACGGTTTCACCCGCCGTGTGATGGTGGTCAGCGGCGGCCATTTCGAAGGTGAACGGCTGAGCGGCCAGGTGTTGCCTGGTGGCGCCGACGTGGTGCTGGAGCGCCCCGATGGCGGCCTGCACCTGGACGTGCGGCTGGTGCTGCAGACCACGCAGGGTGAACTGGTCTACATGACCTACAACGGCCGCCGCAACGGACCCACGCCCGAGATCATGCGCAAGATCGTGAACCGCGATCCCATCCCGGCTGGGGCGGACTACTTTCGCGTCGTCGTGCAATTTGAAACCGCTGCGCCAAGGCTGGCCTGGCTCAACGACAAGGTGGCCATCGGCACTGGCACGCGCGAACCCGACGGTCCGGTGTACGACGTGTGGGAGGTGGCATGAAGCGATTTGAAGGGCGCCCTGCCATCGTGACCGGTGCGGCCTCCGGCATCGGGCGGGCGATTGCCCTGCGCCTGCACGATGAAGGCGCACAGGTCCTGGCCGTGGACATCCACGCGGCCAACCTGGCCACGCTGCCGCTGTCGCCCAGCCTGCGCACGCTGCAGGCAGACGTGAACGCCGCAGACGCGCCCAGGCGCATTGCCGACGCCTGCATCGAGGCGTTCGGCGGCATCCGCGTGCTGGTCAACAACACCGGCCTGGGCAACTGCCCGCCGTTCCACGAGACCAGCGACGCCGACTACGACAAGTGGATCGACATCAACCTGCGCAGCAACTTCCGGATCACACGGGCCTGCTTCGATGCCCTGCTGGACAGCCGGGGCGTGGTGCTGAGCATCGCCTCCACCCTGGGCCTGGTCGGCTACCGCCGCCAGGCCGTGTATTCCATGGCCAAGGCCGGTGTGATGGGCCTGACGCGCAACCTGGCAGCCGACTACGCGCACCGTGGCATCCGCGTGAACGCCATCGCCCCGGGCATCATCGCCACGCCACAGACGACGGGGCGCCTGCAGACCGCGAACTTCTACGCCAACATCGTCGGCACCTTGCCAATGGGGCGGCCCGGCCTGCCCGAGGAAGTGGCCGGCGCCGCCGCCTTCCTGTGCAGCGACGACGCCGGCTTCGTCACCGGGCAGGTGCTGGCCGTGGACGGCGGCCAGTCCACCAGTGCGTACATCAGCCAGGCCATGGTGGACTGCTGGATGCAGGCCCACCCCGATCCCCAACCCCCATGAACCTGTGCGGAAAGAGCCAACCATGCGTGTTGCCCTGATCACCGGAGGCGCCAGTGGCCTGGGCCTGGCCAGCGCCCACCGCCTCGCGGCCGATGGCCTGACCGTGGCCGTGGCCGACCTGAAGGCCGACGCGGCCAGCGCCGCGGCCCGGCAGCTCGCGGGCAGCGGGCACATCGGCCTGGCCATGGACGTCACCAGCGAGGCCAGCGTGAGTGCGGCCTTCGACACGGTGCAGGCGCGCCTGGGCCCGGTGAGCGTGCTCGCCTGCTTCGCCGGCATCCTCAGCACCAGCCCCACGCCCGGCCGGCTGCCCACCACCGACATCACGCTGGCCGAGTGGGACGCCGTGATGCAAGTGAACGCACGCGGCAGCTTCCTGTGTGTGCGCGAGATGCTGCGCCGGGTGAACGGGCAGGTCATCGAGCAGGGCCGGATCATCACGGTGTCCTCGCTCGCCGGCCAGATGGGCGGCTTGCAGAGCGGAGCTGCCTACAGCGCTTCCAAGGGTGCGGTGCTGGCCTTGTCCAAGGTGGCCGCGCGCGAAGCTGCGCCGCTGGGCATCACCGTCAACACCATCTCGCCCGGTCCCATCGACACGCCGATGCTGCACCAGACCGTGCCGCCCGAGCAGCAAGGCCAGAAGTACCTGGGCACCGCCAGCGTGCCGCTCGGCCGCATCGGGCTGCCCGAAGAAATCGCTGCCGCCGTGGGCTACCTGGTGTCGCCCGGGGCGGCCTTCGTCACGGGCGCCACGCTCGACGTCAACGGCGGTCTTTCCATGCGCTGAGCGAAGCCACGCGCCATCGGAGTCAAGCCACATGAACGTCCCCACCGGTTGTCCCTTCCACGCGGGAGGTCCCAGCAGCGGCTTCAAGCCGTACTACAGCCCCGAGCTGCACGCCGCACTGGAGACGCAGCGGCGCGATGAGCCGGTGTTCTGGTGCGAGGAGATTGGCTACTGGGTGCTCACGCGCCACGAGGACGTGCACGCCGTTCTGCACGACGGCGTGCGCTTTTCCTCGCAGAACACCACGCGCCCGGTGACGCCCATGCACCCGGACGCGCTGAAGATCCTGCAGGACGGCGGCTACGCACCCACCGGAAGCCACTCCAGCCTGGACGGCGAGACCCACCGGCGCATCCGGGGCGTGACCCAGCAGGTGCTGAACCTGCGCGAGTTCATCCAGCTGGAACCGCACATCCGCCAGCTGGTGGCCCAGGCCCTCGACCGCATCGACGGCCAGGCCGACGTGGACCTGCTGCGCGACTTCAACTACGAACTGCCCGCGCTGGTGGTGTTCAAGCTGCTGGGTATTCCCGACGCGGACATTCCCGACGTGAAGAAATGGGCCGGCACGCGCAGCGTGATCGACTTCAGCCCCGCCACCTACGAACAGCAGATCGAAGGTGCGAAGAACCTCGTGGCCTACTGGCAATACTGTCGGCGCATGGTGGAAGACCGGCTGCGGCAGCCGCGCGACGATTTCACCAGCCGCATCCTTGCCATCCGCAACGGCGACGACCGCGTGATGACCCTGGGCGAGGCCACCAACCACACCTTCGGCGTGGCATTTGCCGGGCACGAGACCACCACCAACCAGCTCACCAACACCTTCCGCACGCTGCTGCAGCACCCCGAGCAATGGGCGCGCCTGTGCGCCGACCCGTCGCTGGGCGCCAACACGGTGGAAGAAGGCATGCGTTTTGCCGGCGCCGTGATCGGCTGGCGCCGCGTGGCCCTGCAGGATGTGACCATTCGCGGCGTCGCGATTCCAGAAGGCGCACCCATCATGTTGTCCTTCGCGTCGGCCAACCGCGATGAAGCCGTGTTCGAGCAGCCGCACCGCTTCGATATCGCCCGTCCCAACGCACGCCGTCAGCTCACCTTCGGCAACGGCGTGCATTTCTGCCTCGGCGCACCGCTGGCGCGCCTGGAAATGAAGATCGTGTTCGAGGAGTTCTCCAGGCGCTTCCCCGGCATGCGCCTGCGCGAACCGGACGAGGCCCGGCACATGCACACCTTCGTTTTCCGCGCCCCCGAGGCGCTTCCCGTGGAACTTCAATGAGCAGCCATCCCTTTCAGGACAAGACCGCCGTCATCACCGGCGGTGCCAGTGGCGTGGGCCTGGCGCTGGCCCAGCAGTTGCTCGGTGTCGGTGCCAACGTGGTCCTCGTCGACCGCGACGCCGCCGCCCTGGAGCAGGCCTTGCATGGCATGGACGGCGCCCGCGCCATCGGGGTTCAGGCCGACGTGGCCCAGGCCGCCGACGTGCAGCGCTACGCGCAGGTCGCCGTGCAGCGCTTCGGCCGCATCGACCTCTTCCACAACAATGCGGCCATTGTCGGGCCGCAGTCCTCGCTGCTGGACTTCGGCATGGACGACTTCGACCGCATCTTCGCCGTCAATGTGCGCGGCATGCTGCTGGGCATGCAGGCGGTGGGCAAGGTGATGCGTGAGCAGGGCGAGGGCGCCATCGTCAACACCTCGTCGGTCTCGGGCCAGCGCAGCAGCCGACCCGAAGCCGGGCTGGGTGTGTACGGCGCCTCCAAGGCGGCGGTGATCCGCATGACGCAGCAGGCGGCGCTGGAGTTCGCACCCCACGGCATCCGCATCAACGTGATCTGCCCCGGCCCCATCGACACGCCGCTGCTGCGCAGCACCTTTCGCGTGGACGGGCGCACCGAAGCCGAAGCCGAGGCAGCCCTGAAACAGCATTTCCTGAACCAGCCGCTCAGGCGCGCCGCCAGCGCAGACGAAGTGGCCAACCTGGTGTTCTGGCTGCTCTCGCCGCAGGCCAGCATCGTCACCGGCGCGGTCTACAACGTCGACGGCGGCATGACCGCCTGACGAAGCAGACCTCGCCTGCGTCGGCGGCTCAGCCGACGAACATGCCGCCGTTGACGTCGAGGATGGCGCCGCTGGTGAACGAAGCCATGGGGGTACACAGCATGGCGATGGGCCAGCCCAGTTCTTCCGGGCGACCCATGCGCTTCATGGGCAGGATGCTGGTGTCCACCTTCAGCGTGGCCGACAGCGGCGTGGCCACGATGCCGGGCGCCACCCCGTTGACCAGCACGCCGTGGCCCACGGCGCGGCGAGACAGCCAGCGAACCAGGGTGTGCACACCGCCCTTGGACGCCGCATACGTCGCGTACTCCTGCGAATCGTTGGGCAGACCGCCGCCATTGCGGCCGGCGGCCGAACCCACCAGCACCACATAGCCCTGGCGTTCACGGATCATCTGGTCCACGCAGGCGCTGGCCAGCTTCATCGTGGCCCGCACATTGATGCCCATCACGAAGTCGAAGCTCTCCTGTGCGCTCATGCCCGGCGGGCCGCCGAACACGCCAGCGGCGCTGGCGAGAGAGAAATAGGGGCCCAGGGCCAGCAGCGACTGCTGCACCGCGTCGTCGGTGACATCGCCCTGGATGCAGCGTGGCGCCGGGGCGCCAGCCGCTTTCACCAGCCCGGCCGTTTCCTCCAGCGCGCTGCGATCGGTCAGCACCAGGTCGGCGCCGAGCGATGCCAGGCATGCCGCTGCCGACTGGCCGATGCCGCTGGCGGCACCGGTCACGAGGACGCGACGGCCCTGCAGGGACAGGGCCTCGGGCAGGAGGCGCGGCGTCACTGGATGCTGACGAAGTTGCCGTCCTTCACCTGCAGCAGCACGCCACCATAGCTCGGGTTGCGCTTGTCATCCACGCTCCAGGTGCCATTGCCCAGCACCATCGGCACATTGTTCAGCTTGGCCAGCTCATCGCGGATCTTCTGGCGATCCGGACTGGGACCCGCGTTGCGCACGGCCTGCACCGCCACGGTCCCCAGCGCATAGCCCATGCCCGCCCAGTTGTCCGGCATGGCCTTGTACTTGGCCTGGTAGGCTTTCACGAACGCCTGGTTCTGTGCCGAGGTGCTGTTGGGCGAATAGTCGGACACCACGTAGGTGCCTTCCACCGCCTTGCCGCCGGCCTTGATGAAGCCCAGCGAGCCAAAGGTGCTGGGGCCAAAGATCTTGACCTTCGGGTCCAGGCCCGCCTGGCGGATCTGGATGATGAGGTTGGCGGCCACCTCGGCGGGTGCGGCGATGAAGATCGCGTCGGTCTGCATGGACGAGACCTTGGTGGCCAGGGCCAGGAAGTTGCTCTCCGACGAGACGAACTTCTCATCGGCCACGATGGTGGCGCCAGCGCCCTTCATGTAGGCGATCAGCGCGTCCTTCTGGCCCACGTAGCCGTCGTTGCTCTGGTCGATGATGGTCACCATGCGCTTGACGCCCTGCTTCTCCACCGCGAGCTTGCCCAGGAAATTCATGATGTCCACGGGCGTGGCCTGGATCTTGAAGGCCCAGGGGCCGGTGGCCAGGATGCCGGGCGAGCTGCCGATGGCGAGGATGGGCACCTTCAGTTCGTTGGCGACCGGGGCGCCCGCCAGGGCCTCGCCGCTGGTGGTGGGGCCTAGGATCAACATGGCGTTGTCGCGCTTGATGAACTGGTTCACCAGGCTGATGGTCTGCCCTTTTTCGCCAGCGGTGTCGCCTTCCGAAATCTTGAACTTGTTGCCGCCCGGCAGGCCTGCCGCATTGGCTTCCTCCAGCGCCAGTTTCATGCCGTTCTGGATCGGCACGCCGCCGAAGGCGTATGTGCCGGTCATGGCGTTGAACACGCCGACGGGAATGTCCTTGCCCTGGGCAAAGACGAGAGGCGCGGCCGCGATGAGTGCGGCGGCCAGTAGGGTGTGCCTGCGACGAATAGCCATGGTTGTCTCCTGGATGTGTGCGGTGGGACCGGCGCGTGCCGTGTCGGGTTCCAGTATCAAAAAGGCCCCGCTGGCGGTCAGTCCCCTCGTACGGGGACCATCGGCCAGACGGTGGCGGCGAACTCAGGGTTTGTCCGGACGAACCGCGTCAGTCGCCGGCCCAGCGTGCGCCATACGGCGCCGGGCGCAGCAGGAAAGCCTCGGTGCTGCCCACCAGGGGCGCCCCATGGGTCTGGTGCTCGTTCGTCCGCGCCCTCATCACCGCCGGGTCCACCGCGTGCGCCGTCCAGGCGGCCTCGCGCGTGGCAAGGTCGGGCCAGGCCAGCAGCACCACGGCGCGTGGCAGGCGCTGCCCCATCACCTGGTCGAACAGGCCCAGCACCTGCGCGCCCTGTGCCTCGATGCAGGGCAGGTCCACCTGCACCAGCGCGTCGTGCGCGGCCCCCGCCGCCTGCGACAGCAGGTCCACCATGCGCAGTTCGTGAAGACCGGCCTGCAGGTGGGGGCCCGATGGCGCGGCCGACCACGCAGGCGAGGGCCGCAGCACCAGCACGTGTGAACGCTCCAGCATCTGTTCGCCGCCGTGCGCGTCCTCGTACTGCTTCCACCATTGCGGATCGGTGTAGAAACGGCCCCAGGCCGCCATGCGCGCATCGAGGTCAGGCCAGTGCAGGATGTAGGCCAGCATGGCGGTCATCGGGCCGGCAAAGCAGTCCCAGTAGGCCAGCGGCGCCGGGATGCCCGCGCGCTCGAACAGCGGCGGCACCTCGCGCGCAAACTGGTGGTGCATGTCGGGCAGGCGGCGCGGCAGCATTTCATAGAGCCGCAGCTCCCAGAAGCCCTGCGCGCTCACTGAAGCACCTTCGCCCTTCGGGCTGCGGTGTGAGCTTGCTTGGGGACGGCCCGGCGCTGCGCTCACTGGAGCACCTTCGCCCTTCGGGCTGCGGTGCGAGCTTGCTTGGGGACGGCCCGGCGCCGCGCTCATGCCGCCACCCCGAAGTTCGCCTGGGGTTCGTTGCCGGGCAGGGCTGCGAGCAGCAGTGTCTGTTCGTCGCCAAAGAGGCGGCGGTGCAGGCGTGCTCGTTCTTCGTCGCGCCGGCGCCAGAAGCGTGGTTCCACGTCCAGGCGTGCCCAGGCCTGCTGCTGCGTGGCGAAGTCTGGCCACGCCAGAAAGGTTGCCATGCGCGGACGGTGCGCGCCCAGCAGCAAATCGAACACGCCCAGCACCCGGGCGTCCAGGGCCTGAAGCAGCGGCAGCGTGGACTCGCCCATCACGCGTGCCGCTTCGGCGGCGTGGCCGTTGAGGATGCGCTGGATGCGCAGTTCGAAGACCGCTCCCGCGGGCAAGGCGTCCTCGCGCCGCGCGGCCTGCCAGGCGGGACTTGCGCCGTAGATGGCAACCTCGTGGCGACCGGGCAGCGCGTGGAGCGGGTGCGTGCCGGCGGCGATGGCGGCCTCGCGCTCGTTCAGCAGGTTCCAGCGGTGCAAGCTCACGAGGCCAGGGACCGGCGCGCCCGCCGTCACCCGCCAGGCGCCCAGGCAGGACGCTGGCCGCGGCACAGAGCCAGGGTCGGCGACCGCGCCCAGCACGAGTTCGAAATACATGGGTGCCGTGCTCAGGCGCGCAGGCGCAGCGGCAACGTGTCCAGCGTGCGCAGCGTGTTCACGGGCCGCCAGCGCGCCGGGCCCGCCGGCTCGATGGCGGTGACGCGGCGCAGCAGCGCGCCAAGGATGGACTCCGCCTCCAGCCGCGCAATCATCTGCCCGATGCAGACGTGCGCGCCATGGCCGAAGGCGCGGTGAACACCCGTGGTCTGCCGCGTCACGTCGAAACGGTCGGGGTCCTTCCACTGGCGCGGATCGCGGTTGGCCGCTCCCATGTGGTACCCCACCTTGGTGTCGGCGCGCAGCTTCACACCGCCGAGCTCCACGTCCTGGGTGGTGGCGCGGAACATCACCTGGGCCGGTGACTCCAGGCGCAGGGCCTCTTCGAACGCCGACTTGATCAGCTTGGCCGGGTCCTGCCGGACCCGCTCGAACTGGTCGGGGTTCTCCGACAGCAGCTTGAGCGTGGAGCCGATGCCCGCCATGGTGGTGTCCACGCCGGCCCGAAAGAAGGTGCGCACGTGCAGGGGCGCGGTGCCTGGGTCGAAGTCGCCCGCGTCTTCGGCCTGGTAGATGCGCTCGCCGAATCCGCCGGGCAGCATGTGTTCGCGCTGCAGCACCTGCGCGTACCACTCCATCAGCGGGGCGGTTTTCTCCATGGCCGCCTGCAGCCGGGCGTTGTTGGGGCCGAGCTGGTTGAAGTTGAGTTCGCCGGTCTGCTTGATGCGCTCGGGGGGCACGGCCACGCCCAGCACCTGCGGGAACACGCTGAGCACGAAGGCCTCGGCGATGTCGGCCACGCCGTCGATCTCGCCCTTGGCCAGTGCCGCTTCCGCCACCTCCTGCGCTCGCTGCTCGAAGGCCTCGCGCCAGGTCTTGACCACCAGCGGCGAAAGGATTTTCTGCAGGGCGGCGCGCACCCGCGTGTGCTCGGGCGGGTCCACCTCGGTGATGGGGCTGCGGGCGCGCCAGGCGCCGGGCTTGCGGATGTCGCTCATGCCCACGCCGCCGGCGGTGGTGAAACGGGCGTAGTCGCTGGCCACGATGCCGGCCTCGGCGTGGCGGCCCACGGCGTAGTAGCCGTGCGGCTGGATGAAGACGGCTGGACCGAGTTCGCGCATGCGCTCGAACAGCGGGTAAGGGTTGGCCAGGTTCTCGTCCGAGAACGGGTCTTCGTCCAGGACCGGGGCATCGGGCGCATCGACAGGGGATGCGGTGGCGGCGGTGTTCATGGTGGTTTCCTTATTGCCCGTCGGGCAGCACGTAGACGCTGGCCGAGCGGATGCGCCAGCCATCGGAGGTGCGCGCGAAGCGCACCGTGTATTTGCCGAACATGGAGAACTTTCCCGGGCCGTCGCGCCAGTCGGTGATGAGGGCGCGGGCGTGGCCCAGGGCATCGTCGGCGCTGGCGCCGGGTTCAACGTAGAAGTCGGTGAACTGGTGGTGCATGCGCTGGCGGAATTTCTTCCGCATGACTTCCGTCATCAGCTCACCGAGCTGAGCGCGGCCGATCGTCTCGGGGGGCAGGCCGGAGCCGCCCATGGAGGCCGGCGGCGAGTTCTCGCGCGTCCAGGTGGCGTCTTCGGTGAACAGGTCGATGAAGCCCGGGTCCCCGGCGTCCGCCAGGTGGCCGTAGCGGGCAAAGAGGTTGCGGATTTCGAGCTCGTCGTCGAGCGGCAGTCGTGGGAAGCGCATGGGGTGATCTCGTTACGGGAATTCTGTCATCTGGTCACCAGGTCACCATCAGCCGGCGCAATGCGCGAAACGAGGTGTTGGGGGTGTAGGGCAGTTCCTGGTCGCTCACCAGCGCCAGGTCGGGCAGACGCGCAGCCAGGCGCTGCGCCATCACCTCCAGCTCCAGGCGCGCCAGCGGCGCGCCCAGGCAGAAGTGCGCTCCGGTGCCGAAGGTCACGTGTTGCAGCGCGTTGCGGCGCGCGGGCATGAACAGCTCGGGTTGCGCAAATTGCTGGGGATCGTGGTTGGCTGCGGCGAACATCAGCAACAGGCGTCCACCGGCGGGGATGGTCACGCCGTCGAGCGTCACGTCCTCCCGGGCCTGGCGCCGCCAGGCCTGCACCGGCGGGTCCACGCGCAGCGATTCCTCCACCACGGGTGCAATGGCTTGCTCACCTTGCCCCAGGGCGGCCCACAGCGCGCGCTGCGGCAGCACCGCCTTGAACAGGTTGATGGCTGCGCTGGACGTGGTCTCGTGGCCCGCGAACAGCAGGTTGAATGCAATGGCCCCGATCTCGTGCAGCGTGGCCCGACTGTCGTCGCCGGCCCGCAGGCGGATCAGATCGCTGATGTAGTCCTCACCCGGTTCTTCCACCTTGCGCTGCACCAGCGCATGCGCATACCGGTAGTACTCGACCGCACCCGTGGAGAGCTGCACCTGCTCCTCGTCGCTGGGTCGACCCCAGGTGAGGACCACGCGGCTCGACGCCCAGTCCTTGACCCGGACCACGTCCTCGGCCGGCACGCCCAGCAACTGGAACAGCACCAGCGCCGGCACGTCCCAGGTGAGCCCGGCGACGAGGTCGGCGGGCCGGGGGCCGGCCACCAGGCGGTCCAGGTAGGCGTCCACCGTGCGTTCGATGAAGGGGCGCAGCGCGCCGATGCGTTCACGCGTGAGCGGGGCGCCAAAGAAAGCCCGGTAGCGGGTGTGGCTCGGCGGGTCGTTGTTGACGAGCAGCGGCGGCACGTTGAAACCCGAATCGGCAATGATGCCCCGCGCATGCGGGCACAGCGGCTTGAGCGGGTCGGAGACCAGCAAGGCCGAAAACCGCTGCGTGTCGCGCAGGACGGCCTTGACGGTCTCGAACCGGGTGACCACCCAGGAGCCGATCACGGGAGAGAAAAAGACCGGCTCGCTGGCACGCAGCTCTGCCAGGGTGGCGTAGGGGTCCTGCACGTAGCCGACCTCGAACGGATCGAACCGTTCGCTGGCGGGCGTGACCGGACCCTCGGCCTGGGAAGACGCGTCGGTGGAGAGAGGGCGCAATGAAGTCTCCTGGCGATCGGATGCGGGGGTTCACGGTAGCCCCGGGGCCGGGCGGGGTCAGTCCCCCTGGGGCGGGACGTCGGGCAAACCCGTCCCACCTCAAGGGGACATACCGGCGCCCAGCCTCCTTCTATGCTCGGCGGCATGTTGATGCAGCAGCTTCTCAATGGAATCGTGGTCGGTAGCGTGTACGGGCTGTTCGCGCTCGGGTTCACGCTGCTGTTCGGTGTGAACCACATCATGAACATGGCCCACGGCTCGGTGTTCATGTGGGGCGCCTTCGCCGGGCTCTACGCCATGCTCGTGCTCGACGCGCCGATCTACGTCGCGCTGCTGCTGGGCATGCTGGCGGGCGGTGTCGTCTCGGTCATGCTGGACCTGCTGGCCTTTCGGCCGCTGCGCCGGCGAGGCGGGCCGGAGTTCTCGGCCATCGTCTCCTCCATCGGCGCGGACCTGGTGCTGCTCTCCATCGCCCAGAAGGTGTCAAACACGGCGATCATGCGGTTCCCGTTCGACGCCTTCCCGATCGTCTTCTTCAGCTTCCTGGGCATGCGCGTGCAGTTGCTGCAACTCGTCATCATGGGCCTGGTGGTGGTGATGGTGGTCGGCCTGGTGTGGTACCTGTACCGAACCAGCTTCGGCCTGCGCATCCGTTCGGTGGCCTACGCCGAACAGACCTCGCGCCTGCTGGGCATCAACCCCGGGCCGGTGAACATGCAGGTGTTCTTCATCTCCGGTGCGCTGGCAGGCATGGCCGGCGTGCTGATCGGCCTGGTCTTCAACTCGGTTCACTTCGCCATGGGCGAGCCCCTGCTGCTGCGCGCCTTCGTCATCATCATCCTGGGTGGCCTGGGCAGCATTCCCGGTGCGCTGATCGCCGGCATGGCCATCGGCATCGTGCAGACGCTCAGCGTGGCCTACATCTCCTCCGGCGCAGCCGAAGCCATCGTCTTCGGTGCTCTCTTCGTCGTCATCATCCTCAAGCCCACCGGCCTGTTCGGCCAGCCCACGGCGGCGATGCGGGTGCAACGCGCATGATCAACTTTTTCAATACCTACCAGTCCCTGTTCGACCACATCCTGGTCAACATGCTGCTGGCGTCCAGCCAGTACGTGGTGCTGCGCGCCGGGGTCTTCTCGCTCGGCAGCGCCGGCTTCGCCGCCCTGGGCGCGTACTGCACCGCGTTGCTGACCACCAAGCTCGGCTGGAACCCGTGGCTCTCGGTGATCGTCGGCATGTTGCTGGGCACGCTGGTCAGCGCGCTGCTGGCGTTGCCGCTGTCCCGGCTGCGCGGCGTGTTCCAGGCGGTGGCCACGCTGGCGTTCGTACAGATCGTGCTGACGGTCACTCAGAACTGGGTCTCGCTCACCAATGGGCCCATGGGCGTGAACAGCATTCCGCACGCGGCCAGCACCTGGAGCCTGCTGACCATCGTGGTCGCCGTCGTCGTGTTCCTGGTGATGATGGGTCGCTACAGCTTCGGCCGTGCGCTCGACGTCATCCGCGAAGACGAAACCGTGGCGGTGTCGCTGGGCATCTCGGTGCCCTATTACCACCGCATCGCCTTCGTGCTCTCCGGCGCGCTGGCTGGCCTGTCCGGCGGCCTGCACGCCATCAGCAGCTACAGCATCACACCGCACGACTACGGTTTCGCCTTGCTGGTGGCGGCGCTGGCCATGGTGGTGCTGGGGGGGCGCACCACGGTCTGGGGCGCGCTGGTGGGCGCCCTGGTGCTGACCTCGCTGCCCGAAATCTTCCGCGTGTTCGCCGACTACCGCGCCGTGGTTCAGGGCATCCTGCTCATGCTCGTCATCATCTACCTGCCACGCGGGCTGGCCGACACGGTCATCGCCCACGTCAAGGACCGGCGGTTGCGGCGCCGGGTCACACCCCATGTCGTGCCCGCCAGGAGCCAGCCATGAGCGCCACCCTCGTGCTTGAGAACGTGGCGCGCCACTTCGGCGGTGTGCCGGCCGTGGACGGCGTGAGCCTGGAAGTGCCGGCCGGCCAGATCACCGGGTTGATCGGACCCAACGGAGCGGGCAAGACCACGGTGGTCAACCTCATCACTGGCATCCTGCACCTCACGCAGGGCCGCGTGCTGCTCGACGGGCAGGATGTCTCCAAGGTCGAAGCCCCCGAGCTGGCACGCGCCGGTGTGGCGCGAACTTTCCAGAACATCCGCCTGGTGCCCGACGCCAGCGTGCTCGACAACGTGCTGGTGGGTTTTCACCGCCATGAAATGACCAGCCTCTGGGCCAACCTGCTCGGGCTGCCATCGGCCCGTGCCGAGGCCCGGCAGATGCGCGACGAGGCCATGCGCCTGCTGGCGCGCTTCGAGATGACCGAGTTCGCCGACCACCGCGCAGGCGGTCTGTCTTATGGGCACCAGCGGCGCATCGAGATGATGCGCGCGCTGGCGACGCGGCCCAAGGTGCTGTTGCTGGACGAACCGGTGGCGGGCATGAACGACGCCGAGGCCGAGAGCCTGGCGCACATCTTTCGCAAGGTCGCCGACGACGGCGTGGCCGTGCTGCTGATCGAGCACAACATGCGCTTCGTGATGTCGCTGTGTTCCCGTCTGTATGTGCTGGCCTCCGGCCGCCTCATCGCCCAGGGCGAACCCGAAGCCGTGGGGCGTGACCCGGTGGTGGTCGAAGCCTACCTCGGCGCCTGAAGGAGATTCACCGCATGCTCCAGATCCGCCATCTCGACGTCCACTACCGCGGCATCCAGGCCCTGCGCAACGTGGACCTGACCGTCAACCAGGGCGAGATCTTCGCGCTGATCGGCCCCAACGGCGCTGGCAAGTCCAGCCTGGTCAACGCCATCTCGGGCATCGTGCCGGCCACCGGCGAGGTCCTCTTCGAAGGCCAGCCCATCGCTCGAATGCCGGCGCACAAACGTGCTCGCGCCGGCATCATCCAGGTGCCCGAAGGCCGGCGCGTGATTGCGCCGCTGACCGTGGCTGAGAACCTCGAACTCGGCCGCCAGGCTGCGGGCGTGCGTGGCAGCGACACGAACGACCTGGATCAGGTGCATGCCCTGTTTCCCGTGCTGCTGGAGCGGCGCAGCCAGCTCTCGGGCTCGCTGTCGGGTGGACAGCAGCAGATGCTGGCCATTGGCCGTGCGCTGATGGGCCGGCCCAAGGTGCTGCTGCTCGACGAGCCCAGCCTGGGCCTGGCGCCGGTGATCGTCAAGGAAGTGTTCCGCGCCCTGCAACGGCTCAACGCCCAGGGCCTGACCATCCTGCTGGTGGAGCAGAACGCCAAGCTGGCGCTGGCCACCGCAAACCGCGCCGCGGTGCTGGAGCAGGGCCGCGTGGTGCACCAGGGTGCCGCCGACGCGCTCGCCAGCGACCCGGTGATCGCCGACCACTACTTCGGGCGCGCCGGCGCCATCGCCTGACGCGACCAGAGGCCCGTCGCTTCAGCGGTGGGCGTCGAACCCGCCGCCAAACGCCTTCATGAAGGCCAGTGGATTCACGTACTCCTTCAGCCGCGCGATGCGACCGTCGCGGAGTTCGAAGAAGCACACGTAGCGGTTCTCGTAGATGCGGCCCGTTTCGCCCACCAGGCTGCGCGCATGCGCTTCCACGATGACGCCGCCGGGCTGGCGCAAGGGGTGGATGCCGTCGATCCAGAACACGTGTTCGCGGCGGTTCGCAAAGGCCACCCGGTAGTGCGCCATGATGGCGGCGCGCCCGGCCATGGTGTCGGGCACAAAGTTGCCGAAGCCTTCGGGCAAGAAGGGAATGAGCTGTTCCGCGTCCTCCTCCCACAGCGCTTCGAAGGCGTCGAGGTCGCGCTGCATCAGCGTGGTGAAGTAGGACAGGACCAGGGCCTCGTCCGCGTCGCGGGGGATGCATTCGTCGGCTCGCAGCATGGACAGACTCCAGAGGGGTTCCGGGCCCCAGTCTGGCACCCCATGTCCAGGGTCGCTGCCCCCGACCAGGGGGACACGCGGCGTCAGGGATGGCGGTGGTCGATCGCGGTGCTTGCGCCGCCGTCCACCGCAAGCACCGGGCCGGTGACGATGGCGGCCTCACCCGCCAGTGGACCCACCATCAGTGAACGCGGCGCGCCTGGCCGGCCCAGTAGGGCTCGCGCAACACCCGCTTGAGCAGCTTGCCCGAGGGATTGCGTGGCAGCGCGGGGGCGAAGTCCACGCTCCTGGGGCACTTGTAGGCCGCGATCTTGCCCCGGGCAAAGGCAATCACTTCCGCTTCGGTGAGTTGCTGGCCGGAGCGCACCACCACCACCGCCTTGACCGTCTCGCCCCATTTCGCATCGGGCACACCGATCACCGCGGACTCGAAGATCGCCGGGTGGTCGCCCAGCGCGCGTTCGACCTCGGCGGGGTAGATGTTCTCGCCGCCGGAGATGATCATGTCCTTGAGCCGGTCCTGGATGAACAGGTAGCCGTCCGCATCCAGGTAGCCCACGTCGCCGGTGTGGTACCAGCCATCGCGCAGCACCTGCGCCGTCTCGGTCGGGCGCTTCCAGTAGCCCTTCATGATGCTGGGCGCACGGATCAGGATCTCGCCCGATTCGCCCGGCAGCGCCGTGCGCCCGTCCAGCGTGACGATGCGCAGATCCACGCCCGGCAACACCTGGCCGCACGACGACAGCCGCTCGGGCAGGGCCGGGTTGTGGTCGCGCGGCTGCAGCGCGGTGCCCAGCGTGGCGGACTCGGTCATGCCGAACATCTGCAGGAACACCGGGCCCATCACCTGCACCGCGCGCCGCAACAGCGCCGGGGGAATCGGCGCACCACCGTAGGTGATGCAGTCCAGGTGCGAGAAGTTGGCCTGCGCGCAGTCCGGGTGATCCAGCATGAACTGCATGACCGCCGGCACCAGGCCCAGTTTGGTGACGCGGTGGCGGGTCAGCGCCTGCAGGATCAGGGCGGGCTGCGCCTCGCGCAGCAACACCAGCGTGGCACCCACGTAGGGCGCGTTCATGCCGTAGCTCACGCCGCCGGCGTGGAACAGCGGCAGCGGCACCACGCACACGTCGTCCTCGGTCCAGCGCCCCAGGTGGCCACCCGCCGCATACGACAGGGCCGCCAGCGTGTTGCGGTGGCTCAGCTCGGCGCCCTTGGGCAGGCCTGTGGTGCCCGAGGTGTACAGCTGCAGCGCCACTTCCTCGCTGTCGGCCGGAAGTGCCGGGTCGCTCGCATCACCCGCGTCGCGCCACTCGGTGAAAGCCTCGCAGCCCGGGTGCGGGCCGTCCATGGCGATCACCGTCTGCAAGCCGGGCACGGCCTGTCGCAGACCTTCCACAAGGGGCAGGTAGTCCGCGCCCACGAACAGGATGCGCGCCTCCGCGTCATTCAGGATGAAGGCAATCTCCTCGGACGCCAGGCGCCAGTTCACCGGCACCAGCACCATGCGGGCCTTGGCGGCACCGAGGTACACGTCGAAAAAGCGGTCGCAGTTCTTGCCCAGGTAGGCGATGCGGCTTTGCGGCGCCAGGCCCGCCGACAACAGTTGCCGGGCCACCTGGTTGCTCTGGCGGTCGAACGCGGCCCAGCTCGTGGTGCGCTCCTCGAACACCAGGGCGGGGTGGTCGGGACGGCGCGCCGCGTGCACGCGGCAGAGATCGCCCAGCGTGAGGAAGCGCGGGTCGATGGCCGGAATGTGGGGGTTCATGCGATGGTCTCCTTTCGGGTGGTGCGGTCCTGGGCCAGGTCCCTGGCCGCCTGTTCGTATTCTTGCGCCAGCCGCGCCAGGCCTTGCCGCCCGTGGCATCGACGGCGCTGCGCGGCAGCCCGTCCAGCTGGTCGGGGTCCAGGCCCTGCGCCCGCACCGAGGGCTTGAGGTCGTTGGCGTGAACGCCTGAGAAAAGGTTGGTGTAGACGGTCAGTGCGTGCGCCCATGGCTGTGATCATCACCGGCACCCGATGCCGGCGGCGCACTGCGCCACCACCAGGGCCGGCGAACTCTCGATGAACAGCGGTGCCGCGATCACCGGCAGGCGGGTTCGGCGAAGCGCCTCGGGCAGGGGTGGACGGGTCATGGGGTGGTCGGGTGAATGCGCAACGGGAGCACCCCGCCCGCATCGGGCACGGGTTTCGCGGGCATCGCCGCTTCGCTGCCGGCGCGGTCGATCAACGCGGCCAGCTCGTGGATCATGGCCAGCGTCTCGCTGGTCATGCGCCCGGCGGATTCAGGTGGCACGGTAGAAGCCGCCGCGCGCGGCCAGCTCGCGCAGCGCGGGCGGCACCTCGAAACGCTCGCCATGGCGCCGGGCCATCGCGTCGCACCTCTCCACGAAACGCCCCGGGCCCACCGTGTCGATCTGCCCGAGCACGCCGCCCAGCACCGAGGGAAAGCCCCAGCCCAGCAGCGAGCCCACGTCGGCGTCGCGTTCGGTCACGATGCCTTCTGCCACGCAGCGCGCGGCCTCCAGCGATTGCGCGTACATCAGGCGGTCGCGAACTTCCTCCAGCGTCGGTTGCTCGGCGGCCAGCGGGAAGTGCGTGGCCAGGCCGGGCCACAGGCGCTTGCCGCCTTCGGCCGGGTGCTCGTAAAAGCCCTGGCCGACCTTTCGGCCCAGGCGGCCAAGCTGCTCCACCATGACCTCCATCACCGCGTCCTGCGGCTGTTCGCGGTAGGCCGAGCCCTGGTCGATGCGGGCCTGTTTGAGCGCCTTGTGCAGCAGCTCCACCGAGAACTCGTCGATCAGCGCCAGCGGCGGCATGGGCATGCCCGCCATGCGCCCGGCGTTCTCGATCAGCGCCGGGTTCACCCCCTCGCCGAGCAGCGTCATCGCTTCATAGGCGTACATGCCGAAGGCGCGGTTGGCATAGAAGGCCGGGCAGTCGTTGACCACGATGGGCGTCTTGCGGATGCGCTTGGCGAAATCCAGCGCATGCGCGATGGTGGCTTCGCTGGTCTGCGCGCCGCGGATCACCTCCACCAGCGGCATCTTTTCCACCGGCGAGAAGAAATGCAGGCCCACGAACTGACCCGGTCGTGCAGACACCTCGGCCAGTCCGGTGATGGGCAGGGTGGATGTGTTGCTCGCAAAAATCGCGTCGGCGGACATGGCGGCTTCGGCGCGGCGCGTGACCTCGGCCTTCACGGCGCGGTCTTCGAACACCGCCTCGATCACGATCTCGCAGCCGGCCAGATCGGCGTATTCGGTGGTGGCCTTCACGCGGGCGAGCGTCGAGTCGCGCTGCGCCTGCGCCAGCCGGCCCCTGGCCACCTGAGCGTCCAGGATCTTCGCGCCATAGGCCTTGCCTTGCTCGGCGGATGCCTGCGTGGTGTCCAGCAGCACCACATCCAGCCCGGCCAGCGCGCTCACGTGCGCCAGGCCCGCACCCATCATGCCGGCGCCCAGAATGCCCACCCGGCTGAACTTGCGCACTGGCACATCTTTCGCTCGCCCCGCCAGGCGGTTGGCTTCGCCCAGGTCGTAGAACAGCGTGCGAATCATGTTCTTGGTCGCCTGAGACGTGGCCAGGCGCGCGAACTGGCGCTGCTCGATGCGCAGGCCGGTGTCGATGTCGACCTGGCAGCCGTCGTAGACGCAGGCCAGGATGGCCTCGGGTGCCGGCTGCAGGCCCTGGGTCTTCGCCAGCAGCGCGCCACCGGCGGCAAAGAAGATCTGCGTCGGCCCGGCGGTCTGCGGCGCACCACCCGGGAACTTGAAGTGCTTGCCATCCCAGGGTTTCACCACCGATTTCGCGCCGTCGCTCAGCAGCCACGCACGGGCGCGCTCCAGCAATTGCGCGGCGGGCACCACCTCGTCCACGATGCCCGCTTCCAGCGCCTTGGCCGGATCGGCCTTGCGGCCTTCGAGCAGGTAAGGCAGCGCTGCCTTGATGCCGATCATGCGCGGCAGGCGCTGCGTGCCGCCCGCGCCGGGAAGCAGGCCCAGCGTCACCTCGGGCACGCCGAGCTGGATCTTCGGATCGTCTGCCACGATGCGGCGGTGGCAGGCCAGGCAGATCTCCAGCCCGCCGCCCAGCGCCGAGCCATTGATCGCGGCCACGAAGGGCTTGCCCGAGGTCTCCAGCGTGCGCAGCGTCCGGCTGAACGGTCCCCCTGCGGCGAACGATTCCTCGGCCGTTCGAATGTGGCGAATCAGGTCGAGGTCGCCACCGGCCACGAACTCCGGTCGCGAGGATGTGACGATGACGCCCCTGGCGGCCGGGTCGGCAATGGCCTGCTTCACCGCAGCGTCGAAAGCCGCGATGGAGGCGTGGTTGAGCACGTTCATGGGCCGGTCGGCCACATGGATGGTCAGGGTGGCGATGCCGTCGGCGTCGATGCGGTAGTCGATCATTCCAGTTCCTTGCTTCAGACGCGTTCGATGACCATCACGGAGCCCATGCCGCCGCCCACGCACAGCGTGATGAGGCCGGTGGCCAGGTTGCGGCGCTCCAGCTCGTCGAGCACCGTGCCCACCAGCATGGCGCCAGTGGCGCCCAGCGGGTGGCCCATGGCGATGGCGCCGCCATTGACGTTGACCTTGTCGTGCGGCACGCCCAGGTCGTCCATGAAGCGCAGCACCACGGCGGCGAAGGCTTCATTGCATTCGAACAGGTCGATGTCTTTCGCATCCATGCCGGCGCGCTGCAACGCGGCACGCGCAGCCGGTGCCGGACCGGTCAGCATGATGGTGGGCTCGGTGCCCACGGTGCCGAAGCTGCGCACACGCGCCCGTGGCTTCACGCCCAGGCGCTCGGTCATGGCCGCGCTGGCCAGCAGCACTGCGGCGGCGCCGTCGACGATGCCCGAGGAGTTGCCCGCATGGTGCACGTGGTCGATGGCGGCGATCTCCGGGTAGCGCTGCAGCGCCATGGCGTCAAAGCCCATCTTCTCGCCCATCAGGGTGAACGAGGGTTCGAGCTTGCCCAGGGACGCCAGCGTGGTGTCTCCACGCACGTGCTCGTCGCGGTCCAGCACGGTGATGCCATTGGTCTCGCGCACCGGCACGATGCTGCGCGCGAACCGGCCTTCGGCCCAGGCGGAGGCGGCGCGCCGCTGGCTCTCCACGGCGTAGGTGTCCACGTCCTGTCGGCTGTAGCCGTAGAGCGTGGCGATCAGGTCGGCCGAGATGCCTTGCGGCACGATGCGGTTGGGGATGGTGATCTGCGGGTCGGTGACCCAGGCGCCGCCCCCCACGAACATGGGCACGCGCGACATGCTCTCGAGGCCGCCGCCGATCATCAGATCGGCCTGGCCGGCCATGATCATGGCCGAGGCGAAGTTGCAGGCCTCCAGGCCGGAGCCGCAGAAGCGGTTGATCTGGATACCGGGGACGTGCGAGAAACCGGGGGCGGCGAAGGTCACGGCCTTGGCGACGTCGGAGGCCTGCTCCAGCGAAGGTTCGCCGCAGCCCATGATGACGTCGTTGACCCGCTCCGGCTCGAAGCCGTTGCGTTCCCGCAAGGCGGTGAGCAGGCCGCCCGCCAGGCGGGCCGGACCGATTTCGTGGAGTGCGCCGCTGGCGCGGCCCTTGCCGCGCGGCGTGCGCACGGCGTCAAGAATGTAGGCTTCGTTCATGCCCCCGACTCTGCCGGCCAGGCGCGCCGGTGTCCTCGTCGGGAACGACGATTTGATGCAGCGCGCCGGCCTCAGAGCTGGCGCGAAATCAGTTCGCGCATGATCTCGTTGGTGCCGCCATAGATGCGCTGGGCGCGGGCGTCGACCCAGGCGCGAGCCACCGCGTACTCGGCCATGAAGCCGTTGCCACCGTGCAGTTGAACGCAGGCGTCCATCACCCGGGCCTGCAGCTCGCTGCACCACAGCTTGGCCATGGAGGCGGTCTGGGTGTCGAGTTCCCGCCGCAGGCAGGCGGCCATGCAGTGGTCCACGAAGACCCGGCCAATGGCGATCTCGGTCTTCAGGTCGGCCAGCACGAAGCGGGTGTTCTGGAAATCGCCCACCGCCTGGCCGAAGGCGCGACGATCGCGCACATAGGCCACGGTCTGCGCGTAGGCGGCTTCGCAGGCCGCCACCGCCGAAACCGCCAGTTGCAGCCGCTCCCAGGGCAGTTCTTCCATCAGAAGGCCGAAGCCACGGTCGACCTCGCCCAGGAGGGCGCTGGCCGGCACGCGCACCCGGTCGAAGAACAGCTCGCCGGTGTCCTGCGCCTTCAGCCCCACCTTGCGCAGCGGCCGACCCCGGGTGATGCCGGGCAGGGTCATGTCGACCAGGAAAAGGCTGATGCCGCGCGCCCCGGCGGCGGGGTCGGTCTTGGCCACCACGATCACCAGGTCGCACACCGTGGCGTTGGTGATGAAGGTCTTGCTGCCGCTCAGGAGGTAGTCGTCACCGTCGCGCACCGCCACCGTGCGGATCGCCTTCACGTCCGATCCGCCGCTGGGCTCGGTCATGGCCAGGGCGCCGATGGCCTCGCCCCGGACCATGCGCGGCAGCCATTCGCGCTTCTGGGCTTCGCTGGCGAAGCGCAGCAGGTAGCTGGTGACGATGTCGGAGTGCATGGAAAAAGCCAGGCCGAAGTTGCCATGTCCGGCGCCTTCCTCCAGCACGATCATCGAGCACAGGATGTCGGCCTGCGCGCCGCCATACGCCTCGGGCACGGTCGGGCACAGCAGGCCAGCCGTGCCAGCGCGCTCGAAGATGGCGCGGTCGAAGGTGCCGTTCGCTTCCCACTCCGCGAGCCGGGGCGCGACCTCGTTCTCCATGAAGCGGCGCGCCGTGTCGCGGAACTGTTCGTGTTCGGGGCTGAAGAGAGTGCGTGGCATGCGCCCAGTGTGGCGCTGGCCGGTGCCGGGCGCATCGTCGCAAGCGACGAATCCGCACGCATCGAGCGGATGCGGTGTCAGCCGATCAGGCCGCGCCTTCGGGCCGCCGCCAGTGCCTCGACGCGGCTGCGTGTGTCCAGCTTGACGTTGATGTTTCTCAGGTGCGTGCGCACGGTGGTCTCCGCCACGAACAGGCGTTCGGCGAGCGCGTCGTTGCTCAGGCCCTCGGCGGCCAGCCTCAGCACCTGCAACTCCTTGCGAGTGAGCAACTCGTTGTCGCCGCCCGAGGCCTCGCCAGCGGGTGCGGCATCGGTGACCGGTGCGTGGGGCGCGGGCTCGCGCAGCAACCGGTCGATGAAAGCCAGTGCTTCCTCGCCGTGGCCGTCTTCGTGTACCAGGTCAGGCTGGGCGCGCAGCTCGCGCAGGATCACCATCAGCAGCTCCCCCTCGTCCTGGAATGCCCGCACATAGCCTTCCACGCAGGCCAGGCGCACCGCACGGGCAAGCATGCGAACGGCCTTGTTGCGCTGGTCATCGCGGTACAGGGCCTGCGCGAGCAGCAGGCGAAGCGTGAGCGCGCGCCGCTCGCGCTGTGCCCGCTCGGCCGCTTCGAGTTCGGTTCGCAGCGGCCGGATCACCTCCGCCGCGTGGCCAGTGCGCACCGACCAGCGCGCCAGCGCCAGGTCGTAGGTCTCCACCTCGTTGGCGCGCAGCGACAGCTTGGTCACGCGCTGCCACATGGCCTTGTCACCGCAGCGGTCGAGCTCGCTGCGCGCCTGCGCCAGGCGGTCGGCCATGAGCAGTTGCCGCACACGCTCCAGCCGCGCCGTGGCCACCACACGCGTCAGGCCCTCGCGGTGGCCGATGTGCTCCAGCTCCACCAGCATCTGCTCGGCCCGCTCGGCGTCGCCCCGGTCGGCGGCGATGCGCGCCATCACCACGTGGCTGATCATGAGCTCTTCCGGAATGCACACACCGCGGATCAGCGGGATGTAGACCACCAGCAGGCGTTCGGCCTGCTCCAGTTGGCCCGCTTCGTACAGCGCCTGCGCCAGGGGAATGCCCGCCAGCGCGTTGCCGTTGGTGGAGCGGATGGCGTCCATGGCGCCTGCACTCACGGCGATTCGCAGCCCAGCGATGGCCTTGCGCAGGCGACCCTGGGTCATGTCCACGGCCGCCTCTGCCGCCTCGGACAGCGAAAAATTGAAGGGGCTGCTGCGCACCTGCTGGCGCGAGCGGGCGGCGTCGGCGAAGCGCAGCGCGTCGTGGTAGCGGCCTGCGATCAGCGCCAGGTTGGCCATGCTCACCTCCAGGAAGCCGCTGACGAAAGCCAGGTCGCGCGGCATCTCTTCCAGCGCCGCGGTGGCCAGTGGCATGGCCTCGTCGATGCGGTCGGTGAGCGACAGGAACAGGGGCCGCATGGCCAGGCGGTGGGCGCGCACCTCAGGGTCGGGATCGGCGCGCGCTTCCAGCCGGTCGAGCAGCTGGGCAGCCTCGCGCGGCCCGCGCGCAAAACACACGGACCAGGCATGCACCACCTGCAGGATGGGGTGGGCGTCGAGCGCGCCGGATTCGAGCAGCGGGTCGAGCCAGCGCGAGAGCAGGCGCACGCGGCCTTCCTCCAGCAACGCCTGCCCATGCGCGGCCAGGGCCGGCAGCGCGTGTTCGAGATCGCCGGCGGCCAGCGCGTGTTCGATGGCGGGCACCGGCCGGCGGTGTTGTTCGTACCAGCGCGAGGCCGCGCGGTGCAGGCCGGGAATTTCGTCCGCGTGGTGCCGGGCGAGCTGGGTGCGCAGGAACTCGGCGAACATGCCGTGGTAGCGGTACTGGCTGTGGTCGCCCTGCAGCGGGATCATGAACAGGTGCGCCTGTTCCAGCGCTCGCAGCAGGTGTGCGCTGTCGTCACGGCCGCAAACGGCATCACACAGCGAGGCGTTGAGTTCGTTGAGCAGGCTGGTGCGCAGCAGGAATCCGCGCACCTCGGCGCTCTGACGGGCCAGCACGTCTTCCACGAGGTATTCCACCACCGCCGCGTTGGAGCCCGAGAAACCGGCAATGAAACGCCCCGGATCGTCCCGGTTTTCCAGCGAGACGGAGGCCAGCCACAGCGCGGCGGCCCAGCCTTCGGTGCTGCGGTGCAGGCGCCGCACATCATCGGGCGCGAGCCTCAGGCCACGGCGCTGACGCAGGAAGTCATCGGCCTCGGCTTCGCTGAAACGCAACTGGGCCGGTTCCACCTCCAGCAGGCGGCCACGCGCGCGCAGGCGACCCACGCCAAGCTCGGGCACGCCACGCGAACCCACGATGAGCTGCGCACCGCGTGGCAACTGCTCGATCAGCTCGCTCACGATGCCGATGGCCGCCGGGTTCTGCAGGGACTCGAAATCGTCGAGGAACAGCGCAAAGGGCGCCGGGTGCGCGGCCACGCGGTCGATCACCGCGAAGGCCAGCTCGTCGGGACCGCTGTGGGCCTCCTGTGGCGAGGCCAGGCCGGGGATCAGGCGCGAGAGTGTGGCGGTGAGCGCCGCCAGAAAGCGCATCACGTCGTTGTCGGCACGGTCCAGCGTCAGCCAGGCCGCGGGCAGGCCGGTCTGCACGAAGCGTTCGTGCACCTGCAGCATGGTGGTGGTCTTGCCAAAACCGGCGGGCGCGCGCAACAGCACCAGCTTGGCCGCACCAGCGGCAAAAATGCGCTCGCACACCTCGGTGCGCGCGATCTCGAAGGCGCTGGTTTGCGGCGGCGTGAGCTTGGGGCCGAGCGTGGCCGCGCGCGGCAGCGGGCTCTGCAGAGTGGTCTCCCGCCCGGCGGGCATGGCAATCCTTCCAGGGTTCTACCCAGGGGCCATCAGGCCCTCTGGTACAGCGTGACAACGCAAGCGCCGCCGAGCCCCAGATTGTGCTGCAAGGCAAGGCGCGCACCCGGCACCTGCCGTGCGCCGGCCTGCCCACGCAGTTGCCACACCAGTTCGGCGCACTGTGCCAGGCCCGTGGCGCCCAGCGGGTGGCCCTTGGACAGCAGGCCCCCCGAGGGGTTGGTGACGACCCGCCCGCCGTGGGTGTTGTCGCCATCGAGGATGAACTTTTCCGCGCCTCCTTCGGGCGCCAGCCCCAGGGCTTCATAGGTGATGAGTTCGTTGGCGGTGAAGCAGTCGTGCAGTTCCACCACCGGAATGTCCTCCGGTCCCACGCCCGCCGATTCGTAGACCTGGTTCGCAGCCTGCCGGGCCATGTCGTAGCCCACCAGCTTGCGCATGTCCTTTTCGTCAAAGCTGCTGTTGCCGTCGGTGGTCATGGCCTGCGCGGCGATCCATACCCTGGCGTCCAGGCCATGGCGCCGCGCGAAATCCTCCGAGCAGACCACCGCCGCCGCGCCGCCACAGGTGGGTGGGCAGCATTGCAGCCGGGTGAGCGGGTCGAACACCTGGGGCGAGGCCATCACCTCGTCCAGCGTCACGGGATCGCGGAACAGGGCATGGGGGTTGTGGGCCGCGTGCTGGCGCGCTTTGACCGAAATGCGGGCGAAGGTTTCGGCCCGCGTGCCGTACAGCTGCATGTGCATGCGCCCGGCGCCACCAAAGAGCTGCGCCGCCACTGGCGCCCCCGGCGCCTCACCCTGGATGGCGTGCATGGTGTCGATGAGCCGCTGCGACGGGTCGGGCCGGTCGGTCCACTGCGCCACGATGGCGCCCCGCTGCATCTGCTCGAAACCCATGGCCAGCACGCATTCGGCCGAACCGCTGGCCACCGCCTGGCGCGCCAGGTACAGCGCCGTGGAGCCGGTGGAACAGTTGTTGTTGACATTGATCACCGGCACGCCGGTCAGGCCCAGGTGGTAGGCCGCGGCCTGTCCGCTGCACGAGTCACCGTACACATAACCGGCGTAGACCTGCTCGATCGACTGGTAGTCGACCCGGGCGTCGTCCAGCGCCGCGCGCGCTGCGCGTGCCCCCAGCAGGTGATAGGGCTCGCTCGCGCCCGGTTTGGAGAACGGCACCATGCCGACCCCGACCACATGGACCTTGCGTGTCATGGTGATCCTGTCTCCTCGGACTGCTTTCCCATTCCTACTGCTTGGGATAGTCCAGGACCACTTTCCAGCGGCCGTCCTGAAGCTGCGAGACGCGCGAGGCGGTCGAGCCCAGCCGTTTGGTGGCCGAGAACGTGAGGGTCGGGCTGCCGAAGATGTCGGGCGGGATGGTCATGCTGTCCATGGCCTTGACGAAGCTGTCCACGCTCAGGTTGGGGCCGGCCTTCTGCATGCCGGCGTACAGGCGGTCGGCGATCAGGTAGCCGTAGACGGAGTAGACGGTCGGGTCGTTGCCGAACTGCGTCTTCCACTTGTTGGCCCAGAAGCGCACGGGTTGCGACGCATCGTCCATGTAGGGGAACTGCACGAACATGTCGCCGTACAGGCCGTCCATGGCCTTGCCCCCCAGGCGCGGGATCTGGTCGGTGTAGACCGTCTGCGGACCCACGAACACCGGGCTCCAGCCCAGCTTGCGCGCCTCGCCGATGGCACCCACGGTCTCGCGGATCAGCGTGCCCAGCATCACGAAGTCGCAGCCCGCGTTCTTGAGCCGGGCAATCTGCGACGAGAAGTCGGTCGAGCCGCGCTTGTACGTGGTCTTTTCGACGAAGTCGGTCTTGATCTCCTTGAGCCCCGCTTCACCACCGCGGAACACCTCCAGGCCGAAGTCATCGTCCTGGTAGAGCGCGCAGGCCTTGGTGGATCTGGTGTGCTGGTACACGCGGGTCGTGGTGCTTTTCATGCTGTCGAAGTTCGACGGCGCGAAACCCCACTTGAGCTTGTGCACCGGCTCGTACATTTCCCGCGAGCTGGACATCGGCATGAAGCTCAGCACGTTCTTGTCCATCAGCACCGGCATGGCCGCCACCGCCGCGGAGCTGCCCATCAGTCCCATGATGGCGAAGACCTTTTCCTGGTTGACGAGCTTCTGCGCGGCCAGCACCGTCTTCTTGGGGTCGTAGCTGTTGTCCTCGGCCAGCAGGCGGATCTTGCGGCCGTGGATGCCGCCCTGCTCGTTGACCTCGGCGGTCCGAAGTTTCATGCCGTTGAGCACGTCCTTGCCCCAGGCTGCGATGGGGCCGGAGAGGTCCTGCACCGTGCCCACCACGACTTCGTTCTTGCTGATGCCCTGCTGCGCGAGTGCGGAGCTGGTCACCAGGACCAGGGCAGCGGCTGCCGATAGAGTGCGCTTCATGAGGTGGTCTCCTAAATGGTTGCTGTCTTGAGTTGGGGGATCTGCGGGTTCGCGGGAAGAACGGGCTACCTGAGCTGGCCGTAGTCGAGCACGACGCGCCAGCGTCCGTCCTGGATCTGAGAGAGGCGCGAATCGCTGGAGCCGAGGTGGCTCTTGGCCGACCAGCTCATCGCTGGCATGCCGAAGATGTCTGCCGGCACGCTGAGCGATTCCATCGTCCTGGCCAGCGAGTCGGTGCTGAGTTGCGGGCCGTTCTTCTGCAGCGCGCTCGCCAGGCGGTCGATGATGACGTAGCCGTAGACGGAGAAGACCGTTGGCGATTCGTTGTAGGCGGTCCGGTACTTGTTGGCCCAGAAACGCACCGGGGCCGAGGCGTCGTCGTCGTAGGGCACCTTGCCCATCATGGTGGCGTACAGGCCGTCCATGGCCTTGCCGCCCAGCTTCGGAATCAGGTCGGTGTAGGCCGCCACCGAAGAAAGCATCGTCGGGTTGTAGCCCAGCTTGCGCGCTTCCGCGATGGCGCCCACCGTCTCGCGAATCACCGTGCCCAGCACGATGAAATCGCAGCCAGCGGCTTTCATGCGCGCCATCTGGCTGGAGAAATCCGTCGCGCCCCGTTTGTAGGTGGTGCGCTCGACGAACTCGACGTTGATGCCCTTGAGACCCTGCTCGGCGCCGCGCATCACCTCCAGTCCGAACTCGTCGTCCTGGTACAGGGTGCAGGCCTTCGTCGCCTTCTTCTCCCGGTACAGGCGCGGCACCACGCCAACCATCTGCTCGACGTAGGAGGACACAAAGGCGAACTTGAGCTTGTCCACCGGCTCGTACATCTCGCGCGCCAGCGCCATGGGGAAAAAGCTCATCACGCCTTTTTGAGCCATGACCGGCATGGCCGCATTGGCCGAGGCGGTGCCCAGGATGCCGGCGATGAGAAAGACCTTGTCCTGGTTGACCAGTTTCTGGGCCGCCAGCACGGCGCGCCTGGGGTCGTAACCGTTGTCTTCCAGCACCAGCCGGAGCTTTCGGCCATGCACGCCACCCTGCTCGTTGATTTCCGCCATGCGCAGGTTCATGCCGTTGCGCAGGTCCTTGCCGTAGCCGGCCAGCGGTCCGGACAGGTCCTGGATGGTGCCGATGACGACCTCGCTCTTGCTGACGCCTTGCGTCTGGGCCGTGGCGGCCGTGGCTGCCAGCAGGGCGGCGCCCAGGGCGATCAGGGCGTTGGTGAGTGTGTGCATGCAGATGTCTCCTGATGGGGGTGGCAGTCGAATGCTAGGTGGGCCGCTCGCCCGGAAAATCGTCTGTTCCGACGATTGGGAATCGGTGCGCCATCGTTCTGCGGTGTCGGTTGGATATCAGGGCCGGTACATCGCCTCGATCTGCGGGGCGTATTTTTCCTGCACGAGCTTGCGTTTGAGCTTCATGGTGGGGGTGAGCTCTTCGTCCTCCGCCGAGAGCTGCGTCTCCAGCAGGTAGAACTTCTTGATCTGCTCGACGCGGGCGAACTTGGCGTTCACCCGGGCAATCTCGGCGTCGATGAGCTGGTGCACCTCGGGGGCGCGGGTCAGGCTGGTGTAGTTGGAGAACGGCACGTCGTGGTCCTGCGCGTACTTCTCGACGTTCTCCTGCTCGATCATCACGATCGCCGTGAGGTAGGGCCGGCGGTCGCCGATGACCACCGCGTCGGTCACGTAGGGGCTGAACTTGAGCTCGTTCTCCCACTCGCTGGGGGTCACGTTCTTGCCACCGGCGGTGATGATGATGTCCTTCATGCGGTCGGTGATGCGGAAGAAGCCGTCCGCCTCCACCAGGCCCACGTCGCCGGTGCGCAGCCAGCCGTCGGCCGGCAGCGTCTCGGCGGTTTTCTCTGGCTGGTTCAGGTAGCCCATGAACACGTTGGGCCCGCGCACCAGGATCTCACCCGAGGCCGGGTCGATCCGCACGTCGTTGTAGGCGCAGGCCCTTCCGATGGAGCCCAGGCGGATCGCCTGGGGCGTCATCGCGGTGGAGATGCCCGCTGTCTCGGTCTGGCCCCAGCACTCCAGCATGGGGATGCCCAGCGCCAGGTACCAGCGGATCAGGTCGGGCGCAATGGGGGCCGCGCCGGTCACGAGGAAGCGGCAGCGGTGGATGCCGATGAAGCGCCGCACATTGTCCAGCGAGGCGATGCCGGCCAGCCGGTACTTCAGCTTCAGCCAGGGGCCGATGGGTTTTCCTGCCTGCACTCGGTCCACCACCTGGTGGCCAACGCCGACTGCCCAGGCGTACAGCCGTTGCTGCACCGGGCCGGCTTCCTTCACCGCGATGGTCACGGCCGAATAGAACTTCTCCCACAGGCGCGGCACACCGCCGAACACGGTGGGTGCGATCTCGCGCACGTTCTCCGGCACGGTGTCCGGGTTCTCCACGAAGTTCATCTTCGTGCCGGTGTAGAGCGAGGCGTACAGGCCTGTCACTCGTTCGGCCACGTGGCACAGCGGCAGGAAGCACATGCGCTCGTCGCTCTCGTCCTGCGGCAGGAATTCGTTCTGGCCCTTGAGCACCGTGAGCAGGCCCCGGTGGGAATGCATCGCGCCCTTGGGGCGGCCGGTGGTGCCTGAGGTGTAGATCAGGATCGCCAGGTCATCGGGCTGGCGCGCGTTGAGTCGGCGGTCGAATTCGCCCGGCTGCGCGGCGTCCAGGGCCGCGCCGCGCTGGCGCAGTTCGTCGAGTGTGAGCACCATCGGGTCGTTGAAATCCGCCAGTCCTGTGGCGTCGATCAGCACGATGTGTTGCAGCGCCGGCAGGCTGGCACGCACCGACAGGGCTTTGTCGAGCTGCTCTTCGTCCTCGACCACCAGCACCGTGGTGGTCGAGTCCTCGCACAGGAAGCGCACCTGGTCGGGGGCGTCGGTGGGGTAGATGCCGTTGGAGACGGCGCCCGCGCTGAGCACCGCCAGGTCGCACCAGACCCACTCCACCCGCGTGTTGGACAGCACCGAGACGCAGTCGCCCGGGCGCACACCCAGGGCCGCCAGGCCCATGGTCAGTTCGCGCACGATGGCGCCGCATTCGCGCCAGGTCCAGCCGCGCCAGATGCCGAAGTCCTTCTGCCGCATCAGCACGCGTTCGCCGCGCGCCGCCACGCCGTTCCAGAACATGGCGTGGATGGTGTCGCCGGAGGCCACCGACTCGATGCGCCGGTGGAAGGAATCGAGGTTCCAGAGGTTGGGGCTTGTCATGCTGGGTTCACCGCCACGTCTTCTTTTTCTTCCAGCGCCGCTCGCCGCGCACGCCGTCTTCCTTCATGCCGAGATAGAACTCCTTGATGTCGTCCTTCTCGCGCAGCCGCTCGCAGGTGTCGTCCATCACGATGCGACCGTTCTCCAGCACATAGCCGTGGTCCGCCACGTTGAGCGCCATGTTGGCGTTCTGTTCCACCAGAAGGATCGTGGTGCCGCGCTCGCGGTTGATGCGCACCACGATCTCGAAGATCTCCTTGGTGAGCTTCGGCGACAGGCCCAGGCTGGGCTCGTCGAGCAGGATCACGGCCGGGCCGGCCAGGATGGCGCGGCTGATCGCCAGCATCTGCTGCTGCCCGCCCGAGAGCAGGCCGGCGTCCTGGGACGCCCGCTCGCGCAGGATCGGGAAATAGCGGTACACCGCCTCGATGTCGGTGGCCACCGCGTCGCGGTCGCGCCGCGTGTAGGCACCCATGAGCAGGTTGTCCCTGACCGACAGCAGCGGGAACACCTCGCGTCCTTCGGGCACGTGAGACAGGCCACGGCGCACGATGAGCGCGGGGTCCATGGCAGTGATGTCCTCGTCGCGAAAGTGAATGCTGCCCTTGCGCGGATCGAGAATGCCCGAGATGGTCTTGAGGATCGTTGTCTTGCCCGCGCCGTTGGAGCCCAGCACGGTGACGATCTGGCCGGTGGGCACGCTCAGGCTCACGCCGCGGATCGCCTTGATGGGGCCGTAGACGCTCTCGACGTTGTTCAGGCTCAGCAGAGGTGAGGCGGTCATGCCAGCGCTCCCGAACGGCCCGGCGCGGCCTGGCGCCGCAGCGAGGCGACGTCGTCCACCGTGCCCAGGTACGCCTCGATCACCGCCGGATCGGCCTGCACCTCGGACGGCGTGCCCACGGCCAGCACCTCGCCCTGGTTCATCGCCAGCACCCGGTCGCTCACCTTGGAGACCAGGCCCATGTCGTGTTCCACCATCAGGATGGTCATGCCCAGGTCGCGCTGGATGTCCTGGATCCAGAAGGCCATGTCGCCGGTTTCCTCCACGTTCAGTCCCGACGAAGGCTCGTCAAGCAGCAGCAGCTGCGGCTCGGTGGCCAGCGCACGCGCCAGCTCCACCACCTTGCGCACGCCGTAGGGCAGACCGGCCACCAGCTGGTCGCGGTAGTGCTGCAGCTCCAGCAGGTCGATCACTTCTTCCACCTTGCGGCGCGTCTGGCGCTCGGCCTCGCGCACCGAAGGGAGGAACAGCATGTCTGTCCACATGTTGCTGCGGCGGTGCACGTGGCGGCCAATCAGGAGGTTCTGCAGAACGGTGGCGTGCTCGAACAGCTCGATGTTCTGGAAAGTGCGCGCAATGCCCAGCGGCGCGATCTGCGAAGGCGCCACGTCGGCGAGGTTGCGGCCCAGGTAGCTCAGCGTGCCCGCCGTGGGGTTGTAGATGCGGCTGATGAGGTTGAACACCGTGGTCTTGCCCGCACCGTTGGGGCCGATCAGGGTGAACACTTCGCCGCGCCGCACGTCGAAGCTCACGTCGTTCACCGCCAGCACGCCACCGAAGCGCACCGTGAGGTTCCTGGCTGAAAGAAGGATGTCACTCATGTAGGTTCAGTCCCGGCGAGAGAGGTCCAGTCGAGAAACACCGCGGAACCGGCTTTGCCGGGCTGCAGGTGTTGCCCCCTCGAGGGGGTGGCGCGAAGCGACGCGGGGGTGGTCGTTCATTTCAAGCGGTCGGATTTCTGGAAGGTCTTCTGACGCTTGAACATGCCGCGCCGGTAGAACGGATAGAGCTGCAGCCAGGTGCGGATCTTCAGCCAGCGGCCGTACATGCCCATGGGCTCGAGCATCACGAACGCGATCAGGATCGCGCCGTACACCACGCCCTGCAGTCCGGCGGCCTGGCCGATGGCTGGCGGCAGAATGTCTTTGGCCGCCGAGATGAGCTGCGGCATGCCGATCAGGAAGGCCGCACCCAGGAACGCGCCGTGCACCGAACCCAGGCCACCGACCACCACCATCAGCAGCAGGTCGATGGACTGGATGATGCTGAACTGCTCCGGCGAGATGAACTGCATCTTGTGCGCGTACAGCGCGCCGCCCAGGCCCGCCAGTGCGGCCGAGATGGCGAAAGACATCGACTTGTAGATCGACAGCGTGATCCCCATGCTCTGCGCGGAGATCTCGGAGTCGCGCATGGCGACGAAGGCGCGGCCGGTGGGCGAGCGCAGCAGGTTCAGCACCAGCAGGGTGCTCAGCGTCACGCACACCAGGCACAGCAGGTAGAAGTTCTCCGAGCCGCTGATCTTCCACTCGCCGATGGCGGGCGCCACCACCGAACGGCCGGCGTTGCCACCGGTCACGCTCTCCCAGCGCGCCAACACCTCTTCGACGATGAAGCCGAACGACAGCGTGGCGATACCGAGGTACAGGCCCTTCACGCGCAGCGCCGGCAGGCCCACCACCACACCCACCGCACCCGAGAGGGCCACCGCCGTGGCCATGGCCAGCGGAAAGGGCCAGCCGAGCGCCGTGAGATAGGCCTCGGCGTAGGCGCCCACGCCCATGAAGGCCGCGTGGCCGATCGAGAACTGACCGGTGAAGCCGGCCAGCAGCATCAGGCCCACGCCGACGGTGGCGTAGATGTAGATGAAGGTGAGTTGCGCCAGCCAGTATTCGGGCAGCACCCAGGGCGCGGCCAGTGCGGCCAGCAGCAACAGGCCGTACCAGAAGCGCTGGCCGTTGTGGCGGGCCAGGTCGATGTCCTGGTCGTAGGCGGTCTTGAACACGAAGCGCATGGCGTCAGACCTTCTTTCGCACGCGTTCGCCGAACAGGCCGGTCGGCTTGATCGTGAGCATCACCAGCACCACGACGTAGGGCATCACGTCCTTGAAACCTTCGGGCAGGTAGAAGCCCGAGAGCGATTCCACCAGCCCGATGATCACGCCGCCCACGATGGCGCCGGGCAGGCTGCTGAACCCTCCGACGATGGCGGCGGGAAACGCCTTCAGGCCGATGAAGCCCATGTTGGCATGCACGAAGGTGTAGGGCGCGAGCAGGATGCCGGCGATGGTGGCCACGGCGGCAGCCAGTGCCCACACCAGGCCGTTGAGGCGCTGCACCGGAATGCCCATGTAGTAGGCCGCGAGCTGGTTCTGCGACGAGGCCTGCATGGCGATGCCGATGCGCGTGAAGCGGAACACCGCCCACAGCAACAGGCACAGGGCGGCGGTGCAGCCGATGATCACCATCTGTTCGGCGGCCACGATCACGCCACCGGCCTGCAGCGTCTCACCCTTGTAGGGCACGTCCAGTGCATGCGTGTCGGTGCCGATGCCCGGCACCATGGTGACGGCACCGCGAGCGATGTAGCCCACGCCGAACGTGAGCATGACGATGGAGAAGGCGGGCTGGCCGAGCACCGGGCGGATCACCGCGCGTTCGATGCCCAGACCGACCAGCGCCATGGCCGCGATGGCCAGCAGCGCCGCGGCCCAGAACGGCAGTCCGAACAGACCCATGCCCGCCAGCGTGAAGAACGCGCCGAGCATCATCAGCTCGCCCTGCGCGAAGTTCACCGTCTCGGTGGCCTTGTAGATGAGGACGAAGCCCAGCGCGACGAGGCCGTACACACAGCCCTGCGCAATGCCCGCCACGATGATCTGCAATAGCAGCAACGCCTGTCTCCTGTGACCGCGGTGCAGTGCACGCGGCAATTTGTTGTGGAACCGATGGCGTCAGGGCCATCCCGAGCGGCAGCTTAAGTGGCTCGCTGGCGGTACCTATCGTCGTATCCGACGAATTCGGAGGCCTTGTCGGTGCGCCGGCCAAGGTACGTGCGCCGCACGCCTTGGTATGCCCCCCGCAGGTGGGACGGACAAACCCGTACGCTGTGTGTCAACGGCCCTGGAACACGGCAGGCCGCCGCTGCAGGAAGGCCTGCACCGCCTCCTGGTGGTCGAGGGTTTCGGTGGCGTGGATCTGCTGCACCGCTTCGTATTCGAGCAATTGCTCGAAGCCCAGCGACTGCGATGCCAGCAGGTTGCGCTTGATGCTGGCCTGGGCGAGCACGGGGCCGGCGGCGAAACGGCGCGCCCAGGCCAGGGTCTCGGCGGTCAGGGCATCGTCGTCCACCAGCCGCGTGGCCAGGCCCATGGCGCTGGCGGCGGCGGCATCGAAGATGTCGCCGGTGAGCATGAGCTCGCGCGCGCGCGCTTCGCCCACGATGCGCGGCAGTTGCCACGACACACCAAAGTCGGTTGACAGGCCGATCTTCACGAAGGCCAGGCCGAACTTCGCCGACCGCGCCACGATGCGGAAGTCGCAGCACAGCGCCATGCCCAGGCCTGCGCCCATGGCCGCGCCCTGGATGCTGGCGATGGTCACCTTGGGGCAGCGCGCCAGCGCCTGGGGCACGAGGTGGCCCCAGCGCACCCACTCCAGCTTCTGCTGCGGGCTGCGCGGGTCGGGGCTGGCCATGGCCTTGACGTCGCCACCGGCGCAAAAGGCGCGGCCCGCCGCCGCCAGCACGATGGCGCCCACGGCCGGGTCGCGGCCCAGCCGGTCCAGCGCTTCGAGCAGCGCGGTGATCATCGGATCCGACAGCGCGTTCAGGCTGTCCGGGCGGTTGAGGGTCAGGGTGGCGATGCCGCCCTCGATGTGTTCGATCAGGTCGGCCATCAGGCAGTGTCTTTCCCGGTGGGTTGGAAGTAGGGGCGCGTGCGGCCCTGCGCGTCGGGCTGGAAGGTGACCTGCACGCGCTGGCCGATGTGCACGTCGGCGGGTTCGCAGCCGACGATGTTGGTCAGCATCATCGGACCCTCGGCGAGTCGCACGTAGGCCACCACGTAAGGCGGATCGGCGCGGTTGGCCACCGACCAGCTGTAGACCACGGCGTGGCCGCTGGCCGGCAGCCAGTGCGTGTCGGCGCTGAAGCAATGCGGGCAGTGGCTGCGCGGCGTGTAGTGAGCCTTGCCGCAGGTCTTGCAGGCCTTGACCAGCAGGCGTTGCTGTTCAATGGCGTCCCAGTAGGTCTGGGTCTCGAAGGTGGGCATGGATTCAGACCCTTTCCAGGATGAGCGTGGCCGATTCGTGCAACTGGCCCAGCGAGCCGCCGGTGCCGTGCGCCAGCACGAGGCTGCAGTTGGGCACCTGCACCGCGGGGTGCGCTTCTCCGCGCGCCTGGCGCACCGCCTCGATCACCTTGGTCACACCGCCCCGGTTGCCCGGGTGGTTGTTGCACAGGCCGCCGCCATCGGTGTTGAACGGCAGCCGCCCGATGCCCGAGATCAGGCCGCCGTCGGCCACGAAACGGCCGCCAGCACCGCGTTCGCAGAAGCCCAGGTCCTCCAGCTGCATGAGAACGGTGATGGTGAAACTGTCGTAGAGCGAGGCGTACTGCATGTCCGAGGGCTTGAGACCGGCTTCGGCGAACGCCGTGGCGCCCGAGATCACGCCGGCCGAGCTGGACAGGTCGAAGAGACCGCCGCTCAATGTCTTGACCGCTTCCCCCGCACCGCGCACCACGACCACCGGCCGCCTGAGTTCGCGCGCGATGTCGGGATGCACCACCACGATGGCGCCGCCGCCGTCGCTGATGACGCAGCAATCGAGCCGGTGCAGCGGGTCGGCCACCAGCGGCGAGTTCAGCACGTCCTCCACCGTCACCACCTTGCGCAGCATGGCGTGCGGGTTGTGCTGGGCATGGTGCGAGGCCGCCACCTTGATCCATGCCAGTTGTGCCGACGTGGTGCCGTGGTCGTGCATGTGCCGGCGCGCCACCATGCCATAGCCCTGCGCCAGGTGGCAGCCATAGGTCGCGTCGAACTCGTCGTCCGGGGTCTCCGGGTCCACCGGCATGCCCGGGCCCACGCCTGCGGCGCGCGGCCGGCCACACGAAGTGATCAGCGCCACGCGGCACTTGCCGTCGGCGATGGCCTGGGCGGCGTGGCCCACGTGCAGGATGGGTGCGGAGCCACCCGATTCGGTGGTGTCGGTGTGGCGCAGCTTCAGGCCCAGGTAGTTGGCCAGCGTGAGCGCGCCGAAGCCGGGCACGCCGCCATCGCAGAAAAAGCCATCGACGTCTTCCAGGCGAAGCCCCGCGTCGTCCAGTGCGCCGCGTGCCACCTCGGCATGAAGCTGCACCAGGCTGCGGTCACTGGCCAGGCGGGTGGGATGTTCGTAGACGCCTGCAATGCAGGCCTTGCCGTGGATGCGCATGGACCTCAGTCGTAGTAGAGAAAGATCGACTCGGCCACCAGGGCGGGCCTGGGCTGGCCCTCCACCTCGATGCTGGTCTCGGTGACGCATTTGCGCCCGCCGGGCACTGGCTCCACCGACTTGAACTGGATGCTGGCGCGCACGCGCGCACCGGCCGGGACGACGTTGAGGAAGCGCAGCCGGTCCGAGCCGTAGTTGAGGATGCGCGAGGCGCCCCGGACGTCGTACAGCGGCGGCATCAGGCGGCCGAGCAGCGCCAGCACGAGGAAGCCATGCGCGATGGTCTTGCCGCCCGGCATCTCGCGTGCCGCGCGCCCAGTGTCGACGTGGATCCACTGCCGGTCGCCGGTGAGGTCGGCGAACGCGTCGATCATGGCCTGGTCCACGGTGAGCCAGTCGCCGGGTCCGATGGTCTGCCCCACCTGATCGGCGAGGCGGGAAGGAGGTTCGATGATGAGCATGGTCGGTGCGTGCGCGCGTCAGGTGGTTTCGGTGTGGGGCGAGGCCAGGCGGGCCAGGGTCTGCTGGTGGTGGTCGGCGTTGCCCAGGAAGGTGTCGAGCATCAACAGGCGCTTCATCACGTGGCCGATGGCCAGCTCGTCCGTCATGCCCATGCCGCCGTGCAACTGGATGGCCTGGTGGCCGATCCAGCGGCCGGCGCGTCCTGCCTGCACCTTGGCTGCGATGGCCGCCCGCTCGGCCTGCGCGGTGTCGCCCGCCTCGGCGGTGAAGGCCGCGTGCAGCGCCATCGAACGGCTGCATTCCAGCTGCACCTGCATGTCCACCACACGGTGGCGCAGCACCTGGAAGTCCGCCAGCGGCTGGCCGAACTGCCTGCGCTGCTGCAGGTAGGCCACGGTCTGCTCGATGGCGGCCTGCATGGCGCCACAGGCTTCGTTGGCCAGCACCGCCAGCGCCTGCTGGGTCACGCGCTGCACGACCGGCAGCGCGGCTTCGGCATGGCCCAGGCCGGCGAGCGCGGGCGCGTCGTTGAAGCTCACGTGCGCGCCCGGGCGCCGGTCGATCATTGGAAAACGTTGCAGCGACACGCCGGAGGCATCGCGTGGCACCACGAACAGGCCCAGCCCGTCGCGGTCGAACCGCCCGCCCGCAGTGCGCGCCAGCACCAGCAGCCAGTCGGCATCGGGCGCGTCCCAGACGCTGACCTTGGCACCGCTGATCCGCCAGCCGCTGGCGCGGCGTTGCGCGCGGGTCTGCACGTCGTGCAGTTCGAAGCGCGAGCTCGCCTCGGCCTGCGCGACGGCGATGCGCAACCGGCCCTCGGCGATCCGGGGCAGCCATTCATCCTGCTGCGCCGCACTGGCGGCGGCCTGGATCATGCCAGCGCCCAGCACCACGGACGACACGAAGGGTTCGAGCACCAGCGCACCGCCCAGGCACTCGGCCAGTGCCGCCGCGTCGGCCACGCCGCCACCCAGGCCACCGTGCCGTTCCGGCAAGGGCGCGGCCAGCCAGCCCATCTGCGCCATCTGTGTCCAGAACCGGGGCGACCCGGCTTGATCACCCAGCGCCACGTCGCGCCACACCGGGTGCGGGTATTCCTTGCCGAGCCAGGCCTGCACGCTTTCGCGCAGGGCCCGCTGGTCGTCGTTGAAGGCAAGTCTCAAAGGCGTGCTCCCGCAGGGTTTCAGGTGCCGAAGACCAGCTTGGCGAGGATGTTTCTCTGCGTCTCGCTGGAGCCGGCGTAGATGGTCGCGGCGCGACGCAGGAAGTAGTCTTCCACCCGGCCCAGCGCGGCGTCGGGCGCGCCCGGCGTCTGGCTGGAGCCGTCGCCGGCCTTCTCGTAGGGCATCACCGCAGGGCCCAGCGCGTCCAGCGTGAGCTCGGTGACGAGCTGCATGACCTCGGAGCCACGCAGCTTCATCATGCTGGCCGCCGCCATGCCGTCGCCCTCATGGGCGTCGTCCAGCAGCAGCCGCAGGTTGGTGAGCTCCAGCGCGTCGAGTTCCACCTGGGCGCCGGCCAGGCGCAGGGCGAAGTGCGGGTCTTCGGCCAGCGGGCGGCCGTTCGCCTGCATGGTCGCAGCCAGTTCGCGCAGCAGCACCATGCGCCGTTTGGTGCGGCTCACCTCGGGCGTGGCCGAGCGCTCGTGGCCGAGCAGGAACTTGGCGTAGGTCCATCCCTTGTTCTCCTCGCCGACCAGGTTCTCGCAAGGCACGCGAACGCCATCGAAGAACACCTCGTTGAGCGTGTGGCCGCCGTCGATGGAGACGATCGGGCGCACGGTGATGCCCGGGGTCTGCATGTCGATCAGCAGAAAGGAAATGCCCCGCTGCTGTCTGGCCTGCGGGTCGGTGCGCACCAGGCAGAACATCCAGTCGGCCTTGTGCGCATCGCTCGTCCAGATCTTGCTGCCGTTGACCACGTAGTGATCGCCCTCGACCTCGGCGCGCGTGCGCAGGGCGGCGAGGTCCGAGCCCGCGCCCGGCTCCGAATAGCCCTGGCACCAGTGCTGCGTCATGGCCACGATGGGCGGCAGGAAGCGCTGCTTCTGCGCCTCGGTGCCGAAGGTGTAGATGACCGGCCCGACCATGTTGATACCGAACATCGAGAGCAGCGGCGCATCGGCCAGCGCGCACTCGTCCTCGAAGATGAAGCGCTGCACCGGCGTCCAGCCCGTGCCGCCGTGTTCCTTCGGCCAGGAAGGTGCGCCCCAGCCGTGGCGGTGCAGGATCTGGTGCCACGCCACCACGTCTTCCTTGGGCAGGTGCGAGTGGCTGCGCTGCTGACGAGCCAGGTGCGGCGGCAGGTGATCGCGAAGGAACGCCTTCACCTCCTGGCGGAACGCGCGGTCGGCCGGCGACAGGTAGGCGTCGATCATGGCGCCGGCATCAGAACTGGATGCCCACCGTGGCCAGGCGCGCCGGCATCTGGCCAAGCACGCCAGGCGCCACCGGTGCAGCGGTGGACAGGTCGGTCAGGACCGCCACCGCCTGCGCAAACATGTCCACGGTGACGGGCTGGCGCGGATCGAACTGCACGCCTTCGGTCTCGAAGAACTGCACGCGGCCAAAGCCACCGGCTGCGGCGGTGATGATGTGGGCCGTGAAGTCGCATTCCTCGCTGGCCATGTAGGCCACCGCCGGGGCCACATGGGCCGGTTGCATGAGCTCGTCGATCTCGCCAGAGACCGCGCCCAGGCCCTGCGTCATGCGCGTGGTGGCGCCCGGGCTCACGGCATTGACCTTGATGTTGGCCTTGGCGCCTTCCACGGCCAGCACATTCATCAGGCCCAGCAGGCCCATCTTGGCCGCGCCGTAGTTGGCCTGGCCGAAGTTGCCGCTGGTGCCGGCCACCGACGTGGTCATCACGACGCGGCCGTACTTCTGTTCGAGCATCAGGGGCCAGGCGGCTTTGGTGCAGTAGGTCGAGCCCAGCAGGTGAACGCGCAGCACCGCTTCGAAGTCTTCCAGCGCCATCTTGGCAAAGCTCTTGTCGCGCAGGATGCCGGCGTTGTTGATCAGCGCGTCAACGCGGCCGAAGTGCTTGATGGCCGTGTCAATGAGGTTCTGCGCACCTTCGGGCGTGGCCACCGAATCGTGGTTGGCCACCGCCTTGCCACCGGCCGCACGGATCTCGCTGACCACCTGGTCGGCAGCCGCGCCGTCGCCACCGACGCCATTGACCGTGCCGCCCAGGTCATTGACCACCACGCTGGCGCCTTCGCGCGCCAGCAACAGGGCATGTTCGCGGCCGAGGCCATTGCCTGCACCGGTGACCACGGCCACCCGATCCTGCATGCGCTTCATCTTGTCTCCTTCGGGCAGCGCGCCCTGTTCTGTTGAGACGAAGATCGCGCAAAGCGCTCGACGGCGAATCGTCGCATCCGACGAATCTGCAGAGAGACTCAGTCGGCCGAAGGCTTGGTCACGATGCGTGCGTACAGCTCGCGCTGGTTGCGCAAGGCCGAATCGGCCAGCACACCGCGCTGGTGTTCGAACGCGGCGGCGAGCTGGTGCCAGTCGGCGGCGTCGAGGTAGTCCATCGCCACCGGCAGCACATAGTCCTCTTCCACTTTCATGTGGCCGAGATAGGACTCGATGTAGGTGCGGGCCAGCAGTTCGAACGCCTCGTGGCGAACCTCACCCATCACCTGCCAGGCGCTCAGCGCATGGCCGAGTTCGCGCACGATCAGCTCGACGCGTTCGTGCTCGCCTTCCAGGCGGTCGAGCACCGGGCGCAGGGCAGGGCAGCGCTCGCGGATCAGGGGAAACAGCAACCGGCCTTCACTGGCGTGGTGCACGCGCGCGGGCATTTCGTCGAGGTAGACCAGCATGGCCCGCAGCCGCGCGAAGTCGGGCGCGGCCACGCCATGGCGCGCATGCTCCACCGCCTCTTGCAGCGCGTGCAGCACGGTCGCAATGGCCCGGTGCTCCTCGATGATCAGCTGGACGGCGGTGGGTTGCATGGGCATGACGCTGGCATGCCCCTCATTTGCTCACCCAGTCCACGGCAGGTCAGTCCCCGCGAGGGGGGACCCATCCACAGCGGGCGAATTCAGTGAACGGACGCTGCGGCGACGCTGGCGACCGCAGGGCGCAGGCAGGCATCGAACTGCTGCGCGCTCCAGCGGCTCCAGCACGCCAGGTACCAGGTGAGCAGTTCGCGCTCGCTGCCGATGTTCAGGCGCTGGTAAGCGCGCTTGCGGTAGGTCTTCACCGTTTCTTCGCTCACCGAGAGATCGAGTGCAATGCCCACGGAAGACAGGCCATAGAGAATGCGCGCGCAGACCTCGGCCTCGCGGCGCGGCAAGGCACTGCGCGCGACGATGCAGGCCTCGATGTCGGGCAGGTCGGTGAGCGCGTGCGCCACGTCGGGCTGGCCCTGACACAGTTGCGCGTGCTTGCCCAGCAGCGCCACCAGCAGGTCGGCCGCTTCGCCCAGGCGCCGGATGCCTTCGTCGCCAAACGGCGAGTGCGGGTCGGCGCGCAACACGCTCAGCCCGAACGCGCCGCCCGCGCTGCGCCCGCACAGCAGGATGCGGTCGCGCACATGCGGATAGACGCGCGGGCGCAGGTCGGTGTAGCCCTGATCGCTGAAGTCCACATGGATGATGGTGGGCGAAACGCCATCGACACAGCGCTGCGCCTCGGTCATGGCGGGATCGTTCTTCCACAGGCCGAGCTTCACATAGCTCTCCACGCGGTCGCGCGCGGTGAGTTCGGGCTGCACGCAGCAGGCGGCAACCTCTCGCAGTTCGTCGCGGCCCAGGCGAAACGCCGCCACGTGATCGGCCCCGCACAGGCCATGCAGGTAATGCGCCAGCGCCAGGCCAAAGCCTTCACAACCAATGGCATCCACGAGGTGCGCGAGCGAGCCCTGCACGCTGCCGGGGGCACCCCGGTCCTGAACCATCACCGTCATCATGTGTTGTCTCCTGTGGGGCGAGAGGGAAGGCCGCCGTCGGCGCTTCGGCCGGGCTCTTGGGGCCCGGTGTGAATTTCAATGGACGTAATCAGATTACGCCCTGCGTAATCGAATCGTGCTCCGTGTTAACCCTGTATCCGACCAACGGGACGGTCTATCAAGGTCCCCAGCCCATGCGCCGCGAGACTTCCTCGCCCCGTGCCGCGAGCACGCGGGCGTTGCGCCCGTCGCGGCTGGTGTCGATGAGGCCGGCCGAACCCATCACCGTGATCACGCCGGCCAGTGCGCCCGCGTGGTCGAAGATCGGCACCGACAGGCCGTGCAGGCCGGGGTTGAGGTCGCCCTGCACGCGGGCCATGCGGTGTTGCCGGACGTCCGCGAACAGCGACTCGACTTCGTCCACCGTCATGCGCTGGGCCGCCCCCGTGGGGGTGGCGCCCGGGTGCGGCACGCCAGCGAGTTCGCGGTCCAGGAACCGGCCGGTCAGGCTGCGCGAGAGGTAGGCGCCGAACACCCGGCCGGTGGACGAGGTGAGGATGGGCATGACCGAACCGGGCCGCCCGCTGATGATCAGCGCGTCGTTGGTTTCCTCGAAACGCACGAAGGTCGGGCCGGCCGCGCCCCACACCGCCAGCCCGGCGGTGAAACCCAGCTCGTCGCGCAAGGATGCCAGCGTCGGGCCAGCCTCCCGAACCACGTTGAGGTGGCGGATGGCGGCCAGGCCCATGCGCACGGCCAGCGGCCCCAGGCTGTAACCACCGCTGGCGGTGTCGCGCTCGGCCAGGCCGCTTCGGCACAGGCTCACCAGGTAGCGATGCGCCTTGGGGGGTTGCATCTCGGCGCGTTCGGCGAGTGCCTTGAGCGACAACGGCGTGCCCACGTCGACCAGCGCAGAGAGCACGCGCACGGCCGTGTCTACCGACTGCACGCCGCCGGCTTCGTCTTCGCTGCCGCCGCCGTCTTCGCTCATGGTCGCATCCGTTGGGTGCATGCCAGGGTCCTCCGTGATGACGGCGGCGAGCCTAGCACGCGCGCGCTCACCATGGAGATTCAGGCGGCACGCGCGGCGGCCAGCAGGGTGGCGAAGCGCGCGACGCGCTGACCCTGGAAGCGTGCGGCGGCGAGCACCGCCGCGTCTGGCGGTGCGCCGGCCGTGAAGCTGGTGCCGTAGGGGTTGCCGCCTGCGGCCTTCACGCTCGCATCGGTGTAGCCGGGCGGCACGATCACCGAACCCCAGTGGTAGAACATGTGGTGCATCGCCAGCAGCGTCGACTCCTGGCCGCCGTGCAGGTTGCCCGCGCCGGTGAAGGCGGCGGCTGCCTTGTCCTGCAGCTTGCCCGTGGCCCACAGGGGACCCACGGTGTCGATGAACTGCTTGAGCTGCGCGGCGGGAAGGCCGAAGCGCGTGGGCGAGCCGAAGACATAGCCATCGGCCCATTCAAGATCGGCCAGCGTGGCTTCGGGCACCGCCTGGGTGGCGTCCAGGTGCGCGCCCCAGGCGGGTTTGCTGGCAATGGCCTCGGGGCCTGCGAGTTCTCGCACCTTGCGCAGGCGCACTTCTGCGCCGGCCGCCTGAGCGCCGGCCTCGATGGCTTTGGCGATCTCGTAGGTGGTGCCGGTGCTGCTGTAGTAGACGATGGCGATGTGGGTCATGGGCTGGGGTTCATGGTGTGAGGACGATCTTGCCGAAATGGCGGTTGGCGGCCATGTGGGCCAGCGCCTCGCCGGCCTGAGCCAGCGAAAAGCGGCTGTCGATGGGCAGGCGCAGGCGGCGCGCCGCGATGGCTTCGCCCAGGTCGGCGAGCATGCGGGCATTGAGTTCACGGATCTCCTGCGCCGAGCGGGTGCGGAAGGTCACGCCGATGTAGCTGATGCGGCGCAGGGCATGCCACTGGAAATCGAACTGGCCGTCGGCACCGCCGAGCCGACCCAGGTTCACCACGCGCGCGCCGATGGCGGCGGTCTTGAAGGTGCTGGCAAAGTCCTTGCCCGTGACCTGGTCGACGATCACCTCCACGCCCTTGCCATCGGTGGCGGCGAGGACGCGCTCGTGCCAGCCGGGTTGCGAGGCGTCGATGGCCACGTCGGCGCCGAAGGCGCTCAACTGCGCCAGCCGATCGGCGCGCGTGCTGGTGCCAAAGACCCGCCGTGCGCCGAGCTGCCTGGCGATCTGCAGGCCCATCAGGCCCACGCCCGAACTCGCGCCGTGGATGAGCACGTCGGCGCCCGGTGCCAGCCGTCCGTGCGTGACGAGGGCGTCGTGCATGGCCTGCAAGGCCAGCGGCAAGATCGTGGCTTCTTCCCAGGGCAGCGCGGCATCGGGGATGCGGCAGGCGCGCCCGCCGTCGGTGACGGCGTACTCGGCGAAGGCGCCAGCGCCGGTGCACATGACGCGGTCGCCCACCTGCCAGGCGCCCGCCTGCGGGCCGGCCTGCACCACCTCGCCTGCCCATTCCATGCCGATGACCTTGCCGTCTTTCGCGGCCAGGCCGGCCAGGTCGGCGCGGTTCAGGCTGGCCGCCTTCACGCGCACAAGGATCTCGTGCGGGCCAGGCACGGGCACGGGCAACTCGGCCACTTGCGCGCCCAGCGGCGCGGCGACAATTGCTTTCATGCGCGCAGCTTAGGCAGCGCGGCGGGCAGTGTCTGCCCCCCTTTGAAGGGACAGACAGCCTCCGGCCCTGGACCAAAGATAGCCCCATGATCTACGAACTGCGCCTTTATTCCGTGGCCCCGGGCCGCATGCACGACGTGCACGAACGCTTCGGCACACACCTGCCCGCGCTGTTCCAGCGCCATGGCGTCGAGTGCGTGGGCCGCTGGAGCGCGCTGGCCGGCCCCGATGCACCGCGCTTCGTCTACCTGCTGGCCTACCGCGACTACGCCCACCGCGAGGCCGTGTGGGCCGGCTTCTACCAGGACGCCGAGTGGTGGCGCATCCGCGCCGAGACCAACGCCGGCCACGAGATGGTGGAACGCCACGACCTGTACTTCCTCAAGCCCAATGCGTCCTGGCCGCTGGCGTCGCAACCCGATGCGCAGGTCCAGGGCGGCCTGCACGAGCTGGTGCAGCAGCAGGTGGCACCGGGCCGCAATGCCGACGCCAACGCTTTCCTCGTGCAGACCTGGTTGCCCTTGCTGCAGTCGGCGGGGGCGCAGGTGCTGGGCGTGTTCGACATGGCCGCCGGCAGCGGCATGCAGAAGATCGTGATGCTGCACGCCTGGCCCGACGCCGCCACCTGGCACGCCGGCCGGCGCCGCATCGAATCGGATGCCGGCCTTCGCAGCGAGCTGGCGCGGCAACGCCGCGAGGCCGGCACCACGTACTTCGAGCGCGCCGAGGTCAACCTGCTGGACCCCGCGCCCGGTGCCGTGATCCGCGCCGGTCTGGGCCGGCTGCCGGCCTGATTGCGTGCGCAGCGAGATGCGCATTGCCTTCATCGGATCGACCGGCCGCCTCGGTGGCCCGATCGCGCACGAGGCGCTTGCGCGGGGCCACGCCGTCACCGCGCTGCGTCGGGGCGAGGTCGACATCTTTGATGTGGCCGCACTCGCACAAGCCGTGCGCGGCCACGACGCGCTGGTGAGCGCGTACCGTCCACCATCCGGAGACACGCTGCACCTGCTCGCGGCGCTGGCCCGTTGCCTCACCCGCGCCGCGCCGCTGGCGGGTGTGGCGCGCCTGCTCACGGTGGGCGGCGCCGGCGTGCTGGAGGTGGCCCCGGGCCAGCGCCTGGGCGACCAGTCCGATTTTCCGGCCGCCCTGCGACCCCAGGTGGTGGCGCACGCGGCGGCCATTGCCGAACTGCGCGCCGCCGAAGGGGTGGACTGGACCTGCGTGGTGCCCGCTGCGCAGATCGCGCCCGGCCCACGCAGCGCACGCTACCGCACCGCCGTCGGTGTGCTGGTGCGGCGCGAAGATGGCAGCAGCACCATCACCGATGCCGACTTTGCCTGCGCCGTGCTTGACGAACTGGAGACCGGGCGCCATCCCCGGCAGGTGCTGGGCGTGGGCGACTGAGCGTTCAGGCCGCCAGGGCCATGCGCTGGCGGCGGCGCAGGCTCGCCGCGAACGCCGCACCCAGCATGGCCAGCGCCACGCCGCTGGCGGCAAAGACCGGCGGGTAACCCACGCGGTCCACCAGCAGGCCTGCCACGCCCACGCCGCAGGCAATGCCGATGAACATCGCCGACGCGAACAGGCACACCGCGGTGCCGCGCACGGCTGGCGCCATCTGCGTTGCATGGGTCTGCATCACGCCGTGCAGCGTGTAGAAACCCAGGCCAGCCAGTGTGGAAGCCGGCAGCGCCACCCACCAGTGCGTGCCCCATGCCAGGGCCAGCCAGGCCAGGCCAAGGGCCACGCCACCGGCCAGCGCCAGCCCCGCTTCGCCCAGGCGGGGCACCAGCCAGCGTGCGCCGAAGGCATACGCGAAGCCGCCCACGCCGTACAGCGCCACAATGGCCGCCGCGCTCGCCAGTCCGAGCCCGTGGGTGCCAGCCAGGTAGGCCGGCAGAAAGGCGATGGCGCCAAAGGCCAGCGCGCCTTCAATGGCCACGAACGCCAGCATCGCGCGTGCCCAGGGCACGCGAAGCACTTCGCCGAACGACTGAAGATGGCCACGCGAAGAAGCAGCGCCCTGCGGCTCGTGGCGCAGGCTGCGATCGAACACGATGGCCGCGCCGCCCACACCGAGCAACAGCGCCAGCAGCGCGAACACCGCTCGCCAGCCGACGTGCTCGGTCAACACGCCCGAGATCCACTGCCCGGCCATCATGCCGGCGAGCGAGGCGCTGAGGAACTTCGCCAGCACCGCCTGGCGCCGGGCATAGGGCACGGTGTCGCCGACCCAGGCCAGCACCAGCGCGATGATGCCCGCCGCCGCCGCGCCCGAGAGCACGCGCGCGAGCACCAGCACCTCCAGCGACGGCGCCACCAGCGCCAGCCCGTTGCCCGCCAGCGTGGCCAGGGCGGCAAAGCCGATCACGCGCCGCTTGCCCCAGCGGTCGCCCGCAGGTCCGAAGAAAAACTGCAGGATGCCGTAGGCGATGGCGTAGCTCGACACCGTGTGCGCCGCCTGTCCCGTGGTGACGCCGAAGTCGCGCGCCAGCGCGGGCAGCATGGGGTCGCACACGCGCATCATGGCCGCGCTGCCGAAGTGGACGCTGAACAGCGCGGCCAGGGCCCAGGGGCGGGGGCCGGCTGCGGCCGGCGTGGCCGGGGGCGATGGAAGCGTCACGACTTCGCCGCGTCGGCCTTCTCGAAACCCGGTCGCGGAATGAGCGTGAGCCACGCGGTGGACAGGCCGCCATCGACCAGGATGTCCTGTCCATTGACATAGCCCGATCGTGCGCTGGCGAGGAACAGCACCACCTCGGCCAGGTCGCGCGGACCGCTGATGCGTCGCGCGGGCACGATCTCTTCGCGCCGGTGCAGCACATCCGGGTTCTGGTAGATGCCCTCGGTCAGGGGTGTGCGCACCATGGCCGGGCTGACCACGTTGCTGCGAATGCCGTGCTCACCCAGCTCCACCGCCAGCAATTGCGACAGCATCTTCACGCCCGCCTTGCTCACGCTGTAGGGGCCGCTGTAGGGTTGCGGCACGCGGCCCGAGATGGACGCGATATGGACGATGCTGCCACCGCCACCGGCGGCGATCATCTGCCGCCCGAAGGCCTGCGAGCACAGCAGGAAGCCGCCCACGTTCACCGCCATGAGCTGGTTCCAGCGCTGCAGGTCGATGTCCATCAGGGCGGCGGCGTATATGGTGGCGGCGTTGTTCACCAGCACGTCGCAGCGGCCGAGCTCGCGCTCGACTTGCGCGGCCGCTTGATCCACCGAAGCCTTGTCGGCGATGTCGCAGGCCACGGCAACAGCACGCGCGCCCGTGGCGGCCATGGCGCTGGCGGTGGCGATGGCGCCGGGCTCGTCGCGGTCGAGCAGCGCCACGCGGGCGCCCACCGAAGCGAGCTGGCGTGCGATCTCCGCGCCAATGCCGCTGGCCGCACCAGTGACGACGGCGACCTTGCCTTCGAGTTCGAGCCAGCCTGGGGTGGCTTGTGCGGAAACGGTCATGGGACGGGGGTCTCAGATTTGTGGGTCGGCGACGCGCACGACGATGCCGGCGAGGGCATCGTTCATCACGATCTGGCAGGCCAGGCGGCTGTTGGGCTGGCGGCCGGCGGCGGTGTATTCAAGGATCTGGTCCTCGTTGGGCGCCATCTCGGGCAGGTGGGCGGTGAACGCGTCGTCAACGAACACGTGGCAGGTGGCGCAGCTCATGGAGCCACCGCAGTCACCGACGATGCCTTCGATGCCGTGGTCGGTGGCGGCGCGCATGAGGTTGGCGCCGAGGGCGACGTCCACGGCGCGGTGCGCACCGTCGCTGCAGATGAAAGTGGCCTGGGGCATGAAAGTCTCCTCGTGGATGGCACAGGCGCCAATGTCTCGCGGCGCAGCGGGTGAGTCAGTCCCCTCCTCAGGGGACGTTCGAAAACGCACGCCGGGCGCACACTCGGGCGAAACACCCCGCAGGATAGCCCCATGACCGCCACCCTCACGAAATCCGAACCACCGGTCGTGTACGACGACCCGTTTTCCATCGACATCCTGCGCGACCCCTATCCCTTCTTCAACGGGTTGCGCGACGCGGGGCCGGTGGTCTGGCTGCAGCGCCACGGCATCTACGCCACCGGGCGCCACACCGAGGTGGCCACCGTGCTCTCGCAATGGCAGCAGTTCACCAACGAAGGTGGCGCCGGCATGGCCGACATCCGCAAGCCGGGCAACTGGCGGCCGGCCAGCGTGATCCTGGAGGTGGACCCGCCTGCGCACACCGAGGTGCGCGCAGCGCTGCAGAAGATCCTCTCGCCGCTGGTGGTGCGCCAGTGGCGCGAGAAGTTTCAGGCGGCGGCCGAAGAACTGGCCGATGCGCTGGTGGCCGGCCGCGAATTCGACGGCGTGCGCGACGCCGCCGAGGCTTTCGTGCTCTCGGTGTTCCCGCCGGCCGTGGGCATTCACATCCCGCGCGAGAACGCGCAGGCCATCGGCGACATGAACTTCAATGCCATCGGCCCGAACAACGAACTCACCCAGGCCGCGGTGGCGCGTGCGCAGCCCTACATGAAATGGTACGAGGACAGTCTCAAGCGCGAAGCCATGCTGCCCGGCGGCTTCGGCGAGCTGATTCACCAGGCCGAAGACCAGGGCGTGCTGCAGCAAGGCTTTGCCGCCAACCTCACGCGATCTTTCCTGCGTGGCGGCATGGACACCACCATCAGCGGCATCGGCGCGGCGCTTCACGCCCTGGCGCGCGATCCCGATCAGTGGGCGCTGCTGCGCTCCGACCCCGCGCTGTTGCGTGGCGTGTTCGACGAAGCCATCCGCTTCGAAGCGCCGGTGCAGGTGATGTTCAGAACCACACGCGAAGGTGCGCAACTCGGTGGCGTCGCGCTCGCGCCCGACACCAAGATTGCCGCCTTCATCGGCGCGGCCAACCGCGACCCGGGCAGGTGGCCCGATGCCGAGCGCTTCGACCTGCGGCGCCAGGGCACCGGCCAGCACCTGGCGTTCGGCCATGGCGCACACGTGTGCATCGGCCAGATGATTGCCCGCCTGGAGGCCGAGTGCTTGCTGGGCGCGCTGGTGCGCCGGGTGAAGCGGCTGTCGCTGGCGGGCGAGCCGGTGCACCGGCCGGTGAACACCTTGCGCACGCTCGACCGCCTGCCGCTGGTGGTGGAGGCCGCATGAAGGCGATGGTGATCCACCGCCATGGCGGTCCCGAGGTGCTCGAACCCCTCGACATCGACCTGCCGGCGCCCGCGCCGGACGAGGTGCACGTGCGGCACACCGCCATCGGCCTGAATTTTTCCGACATCAACGTGCGCAATGGCGGCTTCTACCTGGGCAGTGGCCCCCCGTTTCCCCTGATCCTGGGCAACGAGGCGGCCGGCGTGGTGGAGGGTGTGGGCTCACAGGTGCAGGGTTTTCGACCCGGTGATCGTGTGGCCTATGCGGGAACCGGAGGCCTGTTCTTTGTGGACACCGGCGCCTACGCCGAACAGCGCAACCTGAAGGCCGCGCACCTGGTGCGCCTGCCCGACGACATCAGCGACCACCAGGCCGCCGCCCTGCTGCTCAAGGGGCTGACGGCGGCCGTGGTGATCCACCGGTGCCACACGCCGCAGCCGGGCGACGTGGTGCTGGTCCATGCCGCCGCCAGCGGCGTGGGCAGCCTGCTCGCGCAGTGGAGCGCCCACCTGGGCGCCACCGTCATCGGTACCGTGGGCTCCGAGGCCAAGGCGGCTTTCGCGCGCGAGCACGGTTGCCACCACACCATCCTCTACCGGCAGGAAGACTTCGTGCCCGCCGTGCGGCGGCTGGCGCCGCAGGGCGTGGCGGCGGTGTTCGACGGCGTGGGGCTCGACACCTTCGTGCCCTCGTTCGACGTGCTGCGGCCTTTCGGCGCGGCGGTGAACTACGGCAATGCTTCGGGCCACGTGCCGCCCTTCAACCTGATGCTGCTGGCCCAGAAGGGTTGCCTGGCGCTGCACCGGCCGGGCTTCGGCTTTTACGCCAACACCACCGAGACACGCCAGGCAGCCTGCGACGAACTGTTCCAGCTGGTGCGCAGCGGCGTGCTGGCGGTGCAGGTGAGCCGCCAGGTGCCGCTGCACGACGTTGCACAGGCGCACGCCGATGCCGAGCAGGGCCGAAGCACGGGTTCGGTGGTGCTCGTCCCGCTGTCCCCTCGCGGGTGACTGTCGCGTCACCGCGCCTGGCCTTAGAGTGCGGGGATGAGCTCAACTCCCGACGTCCAGACCGAATGGGTGCATCTCCAGTACGAGGAGAAAGCCGCCTTCACCGAAACCTACGGCTTTTCCGGCAACCAGGGTGCCGTGAACCTGGAAGCCATCCGTTTCCGGCCCGCCGATGGCCGGCCCAGCGATACGCTGATGGTGTTCATGCACCCGGCCTCCACACTGCAACTGCTTCCGGTGCCGCGCGCCATGGCCGCCACCGGCGCCCACGTGTTGTGCGCGGGCAGCCGTTACCAGCGCAACGACACGGCGCTCATCATGGAAAAGGTGCTGCTCGACCTGGGCGCCTACATCCGCCACGCCAAGACCGTCTGGGGCTACCGGCAGGTGGTGCTGGTGGGCTGGAGCGGCGGCGGTGCGCTGGCGGTGAGCTACCAGTCGCACGCCGAAGATCCCCGCATCACCCACACGCCGGCTGGCGATCCCGTGAACCTCAAGGGCGCGGAGCTGATGCCGGCCGACGCGGTGATCTACCAGGCGGCCCACCTCTCGCGTGCGCACCTGCTGGCCGAGACCCTGGACCCGTCGGTCAGGGACGAGCTCAACCCGGACGACCGCGATGTGGAGCTCGACATCTACGACCCGCGCAACCCCAACCAGCCGCCCTACACCGCCGAATACATCGAGCGCTACCGCGCCGCCCAGCTCGCGCGCATGCGCCGCATCACCGCCTGGGCCAGGGACATGCTGGCGCAGCTCAAGGCACGCAACACCGGCGAGGTCGAGCGCCCGTTCCTCGTGCACCGCACGCTGGCCGACCCGCGCTTTCTCGATCCCGCGCTGGACCCGAACGACCGTCGGCCCCGCTGGTGCTACATGGGCAACCCCGAGACCGTGAACAGCGGCCCCGTGGGTCTGGCCCGCTTCACCACGCTGCGCTCCTGGCTGTCGCAATGGTCGCTCGACGACACCTGCGGCAACGGCCTTGAATGCGCGAAGACGATGCGCGTGCCCTTGCTGGTGATCGAGAACACCGCCGACGATGCCGCCCCGGCGGCACACCCCCGGATGCTCTTCGAGGCCGCCGCCAGCCCCGACAAGACCTTCCGCCAGATCCACGGCGCCACCCACTACTACGCAGGGCAGCCCGAGCTGCTGGCCGAGGCCACGCAACTCATCCGCGACTGGCTGGTGCAGCGCCAGTTGTTGCAGGCGTGAGGCGGCCATGAACCTTTTCAGCCTGCTGGAGCGAACGGCGCGCCAATGGCCCGACGGCGGCGCGGTGTACCTGGGCGACGAGCGCGTGCAGACCTGGGCCTCGCTGCGCCATCGCTCGCTGGTGCTGGCCGGGGCACTGTCGGCATTCGGCCCCGCGGGCAGCCGCGTGGCCGTGGCCAGCGAGAACGCACCGGCCTACCTGGAACTGATGTTCGGCACCTGGGCCGCCGGCGGTGCCGTGGTGCCACTCAACTACAAGCTGCATGCGAAAGAGATGGCGCAGATCGTCGAGGACGCGGACGCCGCCGTGGTGTTCGCTTCACCCGCGCTGGCACCCGCCTTGCAGGCTGCGCTGCCCAGCCCCTGGCGCGGGCGCATCGTCGTCACCGGGACGCCCGGCTACGAATCGTTGTTCCAGGGCGAACCAGCGGCGGTGGCCGCGACCGATCCGCAGTCGCTGGCCTGGCTGTTCTACACCAGCGGCACCACTGGCCGCAGCAAGGGCGCGATGCTGTCGCACCGCAGCCTCATGAGCATGACGCTGGGCCACCTGGCCGATGTGGAGACCATCGACGAGACTTGCAGCCAGATCCACGCGGCACCCATGTCGCACGGCTCCGGCCTGTACATCCCCGCCTACGTGGCGCGCGGTGCGCGCCAGGTGGTGCCGGCATCGCAGGGCTTCGACCCAGCCGAATTCCTGGCCCTGTGCGACTCGCATCCGGGTTGCGGCGCGTTTCTGGCGCCGACCATGGTGCAGCGCCTGCGGCTGGCGGCACAAGCATCGGGGCACCTGCCGGCGCAACTGCGCACCATCGTGTACGGCGGCGGGCCGATGTACGTGGAGGAACTGCGCAAATCGCTGGCGGTCTTCGGCCAGGTGTTCGTGCAGATCTACGGTCAGGGCGAATCGCCCATGACCATCACCTGGGTGCGGCGCGAGGACCACGCCTCGGGCGACGAGGCCATCCTGGGCTCGGTGGGCGTGGCCCGCACCGGTGTGGAGGTGCGCGTGATCGGTGAGGACGGCGCCGACGTGCCTCCGGGCGAGATCGGCGAGATCATCGTGCGCGGCGACGTGGTGATGGCGGGCTACTGGAACAACGCCAGCGGTACCGCCGAAGCCCTGCGCGATGGCTGGCTGCACACCGGCGACATGGGGTCGCTGGACCCGCGCGGCTACCTCACGCTGCGCGACCGCAGCAAGGACGTGGTGATCAGCGGGGGCTCCAACATCTACCCGCGCGAGGTCGAGGAAGCGCTGCTCACCCATACCGGCGTGGCCGAGGTGAGCGTGGTCGGGCAGGCCGATGAAGAATGGGGCGAAGTGGTGGTGGCCTTCATCGTGGTCGCGCCGGGCGAAGACGTCACGCCGCAGGCGCTGGACGCCCACTGCCTGGACCGCATCGCGCGCTTCAAGCGGCCCAAGCGCTACCTGTTTCTCGACGCACTGCCCAAGAACAGCTACGGCAAGGTGCTCAAGCGACAGTTGCGCGAGCAGCTGGCCGCCGGGGGCACGCGCTGACCGCCGGCGCCGCCTTGGCCAAGCGCCCGGCCATGGGGCCGGCGCTGACCGTGCTCATCGTGGTGCTGGGCACCGCCGCCCAGCCCCTGGCCACCGACCTGTACCTGGCCGCGTTGCCCGCCATCCGCCACGAATACGGTGCGCCGGTTGGCGTGGTGCAGCTCACCCTGTCGGTGCTGGTGTTCAGCTTCGGCCTGAGCCAGCTCTTCTGGGGGCCAGCGTCCGACCGCTTCGGCCGCCGCCCCGTGTTCATGACCGGGTTCGCGCTGAACGCGGCCGGTGCGCTGATCGGCGCCCTCGCGCCCGGCATCGAGGTGCTGATCGCCGCGCGCGTGCTGCAGGGCCTGGGCATTGCCGCCACCATGGTGTGCGCACGGGCGCTGGTGCGCGACCTGTTCGAGCAGCAAAGAGGCACCCACGTGATGACAGTGGCCATGTCCGCGCTGGCCTGCATGACCATGCTGGTGCCGGTGGCCGGTGCCGGCCTCACCGAAGCATTGGGCTGGCGATCCACCTTGCTCGCCATGGTGCTGTTCGGTCTGGGCAGCCTGGCCCTGGTGGCCCTGCGCGTGCCCGAGACCGCCCACGCGCTGCGGCCCGACGCGCTGCGCCTGGCGCCGCTGTTCGTGGTGTACGGACGCATCGCACGCCACCCCACCTTCGGTTCGTGGACCTTGCTCAACGCCTTTGGCTACGCGGCCAACTTCGGCTTCTTCTCCGGCTCGGCCTACCTGTTCATCGAGACCTTCGCCGTTTCGCGTGTGGCGTTCGGCCTGGTCATCGGCGGGGCGTCGGTGGCCTATCTGCTGGGCACCTTTCTGTGCCGCCGCTGGATCGCCGTCAGCGGCATCCTGGGCACGGTGCGGCGTGCCGGCTGGCTGGCCCTGGCGGCTGCAGCCGCCTTCCTGGGGCCAGAACTGGCCCAGGCCCACAACGCCTTCACGCTCGCGGGCGCGCTCTGGCTGATGCTGCTGGCCTACGGCATCTACCAGCCCTGCGGCCACGTGGGCATGGCCACACCCTTTCCGCAACAGGCGGGCGCGGCCTCGGCCCTGGGGGGGTTCATCTTCGCCGTAGCGGCATTCGCCAGCGGCACCGCCCTGGGCTTCATGTTCCAGAGTGGCAGCACCACCGCGCTGTCGCTCACCACCGGCCTGCTGTCGGCCTGCAGCGGCCTGACCTGCATCACCCTGCTGCAACGCCATGGCCTGCCCGCCATGGCCCCTCTCCAGAAAGGAATCCCATGACCAACCATGCCTACATCACCGGCTGGGGGCACACGCCCTTTGGCAAGCTCGACAACTGCGACCTGGAACAGCTGATCCGCGATGCGGTGCAGCCCGCGCTGCAGAGCGCCGGGCTGGAGCCGCGCGACATCGACGGCATCTTTGTCGGCCATTTCAACGCCGGCTTCGTGGGCCAGGACTTCACCGCCGCGCTGCCCGCTGTGGCGATGCCCGAGTTTCGCCACACGCCATCCATGCGCACCGAAAATGCCTGCGCCACCGGCTCGGCCGCGATCTGGGCCGCGCTCGACGCCATGGCCGCCGGCCGCATGAAGCGCACGCTGGTGATCGGCATGGAGAAGATGAATGGCCTGAAAACGCCCGAGGTGGCGGCCACCCTCATCAAATGTTCCTACGTGCGCGAGGAAGGCACGGACCCGGCCGGCTTCGCCGGCATCTTCGGCGGCATCGCCACCCGGTATTTCGAGCGCTACGGCGACCAGTCCGATGCGCTCGCCGCCATCGCCGCCAAGAACCACAGCAACGGCATGCACAACCCCTATGCGCACATGCGGCGCGACTTCGGCTTCGACTTCTGCCGCACGCCCAGCGAAAAGAACCCCTTCGTCTCCGGCCCGCTCAAGCGCTCCGACTGCTCCCTGGTGTCCGACGGAGCGGCCGCCCTCGTGCTCTCCACCGAGCCGCTGCCCGGCGCCAGCGTGGCGCCCGTGCGGTGGCGCTCACGCACCCAGGTCAACGATTACCTGCCCATGTCGCGCCGCGACCCGACGAAATTCGAGGGTGCCGCCATGGCCTGGCAACGCGGTCTCGCCGACGCCGGTGCGTCGCTCGGTGATTTGTCCTTCGTGGAAACGCACGACTGCTTCACCATCGCCGAACTGCTCGAGTACGAGGCCATGGGCCTGGCGCCGCACGGGCAGGGCGCCCGCGTCATCCTGGACGGCGTGACGCGCAAGGACGGCCGGCTGCCGGTCAACCCCTCGGGCGGCCTCAAGTCCAAAGGCCATCCCATCGGCGCCACGGGCGTGTCGCAGCATGTGATGGCGGCCATGCAGCTCTCCGGCACCGCAGGCGGCATGCAGCTGCCCGGCGCTGGCGTGGGCGCCGTGTTCAACATGGGTGGCTCGGGCGTGGCCTCCTACCTCAGCCTCCTGCAGGCAGCCTGAGTCCCGGGGGTCGACGGTCCCCGGCCGTCGGCCCGCACCGGGGCGGTAGAATCGTCGGCTTGTGCGGCTGTAGCTCAGTGGATAGAGTATTGGCCTCCGAAGCCAAGGGTCGTGGGTTCGATCCCCGCCAGCCGCACCAAATCCCTCCCCTCACCGTGTCAAAAGTCACGCTGCACTTGACCTGCGGCGCGAGGGCGTGTGGCCCGTTCTCGCCGCTCCTGGGGCGAGCGCCCAGTCTGCCTGGTCCCCGTACCGTGATTTCGGGCGGTCAAACACGCGGACTGTTCTCCTTGCACTGCAGTTCGTAAAGTCTCGACTCTCGCTCCTGTCGAGTGGGAAGAATGCTTCGACGTAGTCGGCAATTCTTACCCCACTCTTCCCCACAGGAGACGCGATGAACGAGGCAGCGCATTCCCGATCGGCCCACCACGCACGCAGGCGGACTCACCAGCTCCCGCAACGCCAGGGCGGCTTCACCCTGGTGGAAATGGCGGTTGTGCTGGTCATCATCGGCGTCATCCTCGGCGCCGTCATGATCGGCCGCGACGCCCAGCGCAACGCCGAATACCTCCGCATCCGCCAGACCTTCGTGAACCAGTGGGCGGTGGCCTACAACTCGTACGTGCAGCGCACGGGCGTGCCCCCGGGGGACAACCTGGCGGCGCCCACCCTGATGGTGAACGGCGCTGTCGCCGCTGCCGTTCCTGGCAATTCCCCGGGCTCACTGTGTGAGACTGCTGCGCCGCCAGGGGGAGCGGCTGCCACCACTTTGACCATGCGCGCCCTCTTCCTGGGGATGGGCATCGAACTGCCCAACGGCCGAGGGCTGGGCTTTGAAGACCGGTACGTCTACCTCGACACCAACGGCCTGCCTCAGAACCTTCAGGTGTGCTTCCGCTGGGATCCCTCTGGCACCCTGTCTGGAGCCGGCAACCTGATGGTGATCAGCGGTCTGACGCCCGACCTGGCGCAGTCGCTGGACGCCGCCATCGACGGCCAGGTTGCCGCCAACCGGGGCAGTTTTCGCGAGGCCATCGCGGCGCCCGGGCTGACCTGGTCTGTCAACAACACCCAGACCGCAGCCGGTGCAGCCGGGAGCCGTGATCAGACCGTCGCCACCGTCACGGCCCACTACAAGATGAGCCACTGAGAGGGGCATCATGAACACGCTCTCTCCCGGCCGTCGCCCCTTCCCGCCAGCCCCGTCGCTCCCGGGCGATGCGCGCTGGTTCTGGGTGATCGGCGCGCTCGCGCTGCTGGTCCTGACGGCGGCGTTCTTCCATTGGACCAGTGGCCAGCTCCGCGACGCCCGCCAGGAACTCGGCGCTGCCGAGCAACGCCTGGTTGAGGCCCGCCAGGACGAGGCCCGCACCATCGAACAGGCCAAGCGGGCGCAGCTCGCGCTGGGCCTGATGCGCGACGCCCATACCAGTGGGCTGGGTTTTGCGGCCTGGGCCGAGCGCCGCTTCAACATCAAGCAGGCCGGCATGAGCCGGGGTGCGGCCAATGCGTTGCTGTCTGAAATGCTGCGATCGCCCGATCGCCTGTTCGGTGCCGAAGAGTTCGAGATGTCGGTGCGCCAGGCGGGCGAAGGCCTGTTTTCCAGTGTCAATGATCCGGCGTCCACGGTGCAGGTGTCCGTGCGCGGAAGCCTGCTGTTCCGAACCACCGGGAGCGGGTCATGACCATCCTGGCGCTGGGTTCCGAATGGATGGTGCACGGGGCGCCTGCCGCACCGGGATCGCGGCGCACGCCGGGGCCGGGGGGTGGCGACCGCCTCAGTGTGTTGAGCCGCTATTCCTCGGTGCATTGGCCGAGCACCGTGGCCTGGCATCCGGAGCAGGTCACGCTGGGCGTGGCTTCCTTCGAGGGTGATCCCCGCCACGCCGCCACCTTGCTCGAACGCAAGCTGCGCGCCCAGGGGGAAATTTCGTCCGACGTCAAGATCCTCATCCTCGAGTCGCAGCAGGTGGGGCGCGGGTACCAGGTGCTCTACGTCACGGTGGCGCTAGACGAGTGGCAGCAGATGCTGGCCTGGGCGGCATCGCAACAGCACATCTGCCGGCTGACGCTGGCGGTGGCACTGGCCTTCCAGCGCGTGCAGGCCGAGCGGGCGGTGGTGTTGCAGGTGGGCAAACACTTCCACTTTCTTGCCCGGCACGACGGACAGCTGGTGCACCTGCAGGCGTTGGCGGTGGAAGACACGGTGGCCGACCTGGAGGCTGTGGCCACCATGCTGGGCGCCCAGGTCCGGGAAGAGATGGCGGGCCGCGGTTTCAGCCGGTTCAGCGTGGCCTGGGTGCCTGCGGCCTTCCGCGGCACGCAGCGCGATCTGGACGGGTTGGCTTCCGCCTTCGCGGCGGCGACCGAAGCCGAGGTCGAACTGGTCAGCGCGCCTCTGGGCACGCTGGAGACGACGGGCGCGGAAGTTCACTCCGGCTTGCTGGGTCTGGCGCGAAATGCCCGCCCGAAAGACCTGCTCAACCAGGGCGAAGACAAGCTGCAGGTGCTGGCACGCGAATACCTGCCCTACGGTGCGGTGGTTGCCGTGGTGGCTTCGCTGGGTCTGGCCTATGTGGGCTACGGGTGGATGGCCGATGCCTCGGCCTTGCGCCAGCGCACCCAGCAAATGGAGGTCGAGGAGGCCTCGGTGCGCCAGTCCATCGCCGTCATTGCACGAGACACGGCGATCGAACGACCGTCGGTGAACCGGCAGGTCGAACTCCTGCACATGCTGCGCAAGGTGCAGGGCGACCACGACCCCGTGCACCTGCTCAATGCGCTCAAGGAAGGGGCGCAGGGCGGCATCCGCATTCTCTCCGTGAATTCGGTGCGGCCCACGACGGACAACGCCGGCACGACCGAAGACGCCCCCACGGTGGTGGTGGACGGCACCTTGCCTGAGAACGCGATCAACTCGGATCGCGACACGCGCCTGCTTTCGACGCTCGTTCAAACCCTGCGCATGCAGGGCTACCTGGCCAAGCCCATCGACATCCGCTCCGCGGCTGCCGGCCAGGACTCGTCGACCCGGTTGTTTTCCTACCGGGTCACCCGAATCGCTCCCACGGAGCAGCGCTGACCATGAAACCGCTCATCAAACCTCGCTGGATCCCTCTCGTCGGGTGGGCGGTGCTGGTCTCGGCCGGCCTGTTCTGCGGCTATGTCCTGTATGCGCGGCCGCCCACCTTCATCGGCGGCGCGCCGGCACCGGTCGCCCCGCTGGCCGAGAAGGATTCCATTGAACAGGCGCTCAGGAACCTCTCGACCCTCAAGTCGTCGGGCTGGCTGCAGCGCACCATCGAGCAACTGACGGTCGACCAGACCCGGGAAATCATCGCGCCGGCACCCGAAAAGCGGATGGATGCGACCGATGAAAACACCCAGCTCGCGCCTCCAGACCCCTCCCTTCGGGGCGCGGTCGTGGTGCGCTCGGGCTCGCGCCTCTACCTCGTGCTCGGTGCGCAACGGTACCGCCTGGGCGAGCGCATCACCACCGGCGAAACGGTGCACCGGCTGACCCTTCAGACAGTCGATCTTCTGTCGCCCGACGGCCGTACCCGGACGGTGGAAATTGGTCGCGGCATTGGCCCGGCGCCCGCCCAGAAGACCTGGTAATTCAAGGAGCATTCATGCGCGCGAAATACATGGTGATCACCGGCGCTCTGTCTCTGGTGGTTCTGGGCGGGGTGGTCTTTCACGACTCGCTGTTCCCGCGACGGGGCGAGACCGCTGCTGCCGGGCGCGCCGCTCAGGCCGCCAGGGAGGCCGTCCCCGCGAAGGTGCCATCGGCCTCCGCTCAGGGCGACCTGGCGGCGGTCGAAAACGAAGACCAGACACGTCCCGCCTGGATGAATCCACCGGCCACCGCCGGGCAGCCTCACGCCCCGTTGTCGTCTTCGGCGGATGCGCGGGCGGACGACGAGCGTGCGGTTCGCATGCGCGCGGCCATGAACCGGCTCGAACGGCTCCAGGCTCAGAAAAACGTGGACCCGCAGGCGGTGGACGAAGCTCTGGCCGAAGTGGAGCGCGCCCACGGTTCCAGCGTGCTGCAAGGCGTCCGTCTGGACGTGCTGCGCGAGAACCTCAAGGTGGCGGCCCGGATGCAGAAGGTCGCAGCCGAGCTGCAGGATCTCCAGCGGCGCAGCGCTTCGGGCGACATGAAGCCGGCGCAGCAAGCGGAGCTCAACAAGAAGCTGGCCGAAATGGAGGCCATGCAGCGCGAACTGCGCATGGATTTCTTCGTCGGCAACCCCGCACCGGTGAGGCCGTGATGGATGTGAACAGCAACCCACCTCCGAGCACGCCTTACCGGCGCCGCCAGGCGGGTGGGTTTCTGCTCGAACTGGCCCTGGTGATGCTGGTGGTCGGGGTGTTGACGGTGTCCACCTTCGAAGTTCACTCGACCATGCGCCAGCGGCAGCAAACCACCGACGCGAACAACGACCTGCTGTCGCTCGACGCCGCCTTGCGCACTTTCGTCATCCGCGAGCAGCGCCTGCCTTGCCCGTCGGCCGGAGGAGCCGGGCTGGAACAGACCCAGCTGGTCGGCGGTCGAGTGGCCGGTTGTCTGGCTTTCACGGGCGAAGTCCCGTTTCTCACCCTGGGCATGGAGATGCCGCCTTCCAGGCAAGGCTTCGTGCTGCGCTATGGCGTGGCGCCGGCGTTGTTCAGTGCCGGCCAGGCGCTGGTGGTCAGCGCCGAAGCCGCCAGCCATGTCAGCGGCGACACGTCGGTTCCGTACGTGGCGGGACCGGACACACAGCAGACCTTTGGCACCTGTGGCGTGGCGGCCATGAACCCTGCCTACGCGCTGATGTGGATGCCCGGGCCCGGCTCGGCCAATGCCGTCGACGTGCCACCCCTTTGCTTTCGGGAAAACGCAGACCAGTCGATGGGATTCCTGGCGGTCGGAGGGCCGGAGTTTCTCGGGTGGTTGATGGGGAGCCCGAGGCCGTAGACCCGCGCCCAGCAGGGGCCACCTCTTAAACGCAGTCCCCGCGGGGGACGCACTTTGTCAGCAGTCGGAGATACATGATGAAACGCGAAATTGCCCTGATCGGGATGGTGCTGTTGCTCAGCGGGTGTTCGCACCTGCAAAGCAATGCAAAAAGCCGGGCCGCGCAGCGGGCCGCTGCCGCAGCCGAATTGACCCAGGTCCGGGCTCAGCTGGCCGCCGACTCGGCGCGTTTGCGGGAGGCTCAGGAAGCCATCGCGCGCGAGATGGAGTTGCGCGCGCCGCCCGTGCCGCCCGCAGAGGTGTCCGACGTTGAACTCCCGCAGATTCCGTCCACGGGGCCTCTGTCGGGCAAGAAGTTCGGCATGAGCATGCAGGACGCCCGCATCGGACAACTGCTCTGGGTGGTCGCGCAGGAATTCAACATGGGCCTCTCGATCGACCCGGCTGTCCTTGAGTCGACCAAGACCGTGAACCTGTTCCTGAAGGACGTGACCGGACGCCAGGCGCTGGTGCACATTCTCAAGACCTTCGACGTCTACGGCAGCGTGGGCCCGGACAACGTGTTGCGCGTGAGCACCATGGAAGAGCGCATCTTCCCCGTGGACGCCCTGGCCATCCGGGGAGCCCTGGGGGTCAACGTGGGTGGCGATGCCTTGGGCGCGGGCACCGCCGAAGGCTCCAGTGGACTGCGCGACAGCGTCATCCTCTCGGGTGGTCTGGGCGACGACAAATCCGACGCATGGGCTTCGCTGGGCAAGACCCTGGACATCCTGCTGTCGGAAGAGGAAGGTGGCAAGTCCGGGGCCGAATCGACAACGAAGTCGGCCGAAGCAGCGCGGTACTCCATGGATCGAAGCAGCGGCAGCCTCTATGTCAGGGCCAGGCCTTCCAAGATTCAGACGGTCTCGAAGATGCTGGAGCGGGGGCGCACCTACCGCGGACGACAGGTGCAGATCGACGCTCAGTTGCTGGATGTGACCCTCAACAACGACTCCCAGCTCGGCATCAACTGGACCTCGCTCGGCAACCGGGTCATGGCCACGGTGGGCGCGTCGCCCGCCACCATCGGGCAGGCGCTGGGCACGATCGCCGCGCCGGCCAATCTGCTCAGCCGCTCGGTCACCATTCCCTCCCAGCTGATGGGCACCACCGGTGGCTCGGGCGGTGGCATCACCGTGTCCAACCGCGTGTTCTCCGCCACCATCAACGCACTCAAGTCCTATGGCAGGGTCAAGGTGCTGTCCAACCCGTCGCTGCGGGTCAGCAACGGCGTACCGGCTTTTCTCAGCGTGGGCACCAACTTCCGCTACGTCAAGGAAATCACCAAGGTGGCCGGCATGAGCCTGGGCGGCATGTCTGCGGGTGGTGTGGTCCCCATGACCTCCGAAGTCAAGACCGACAACGTCTTCTCGGGCGTGGTGCTGGGCCTGGGCGCAGTGGTGAAGGACAGCGGTGATATCGAACTCTTCGTGCGACCTTCGCAGACCGTGGTCCAGCGCGAAAGCCTGGCGCTGCTGGAAGTGGGCGACGGCAATCGGCTGACGCTGCCTGTTGTGGCCACCAAGAGCATGACCACCATGCTCAACATGCGCGATGGCGATGTGGTTCTTCTCGGTGGACTGATCGCCCAGGAATCGTCCAACGGAGGGCAGGGACTGCCCGGCCTGTCCGATGCGCCCGGGCTCGGTGCGCTGTTCCGCTCCACGTCCGAAGCCGGTGAAACGCGTGAACTCGTGATGATCATCCGCGCGCGGATCGTCCAGTAAATCTTTTCAAGCGCCCCCCGATGTCGACTCAACCGCGCCTCTCCGCCGAGCAGCAGTCCGAGCTGCTGGGGCAGATGCTCATCCGCAAGAACATGCTCGATGCGGTCGAGCTGGAGTACGTGCGGCAAAAGCAGGCGGCGGGTGGTGGTCTGTTGCGCACCGTCCTGGTCCAGGAAGGGCTGATCGGCGAGCAGGACGTGGTGCGCGAACTCAGCGAGCTTCAAGGGCTGGCGTATGTGGACGTCGCCACTCTGGACGCACCCGACAACGCCCTGCTGGCCATGTTTCCACGCGAGCTGTGCCTGACCTCGCACTTTCTACCCATCGGCAAGAAAGACCAGACCCTGCACGTGCTGCTGGGCGATGCCGAGGCCGACGATGTGGCCCAACTGGTGCTGCGCCGCACCGGCATGCGTTCAAGCTTCGTGCGCGGGCAGTTCTCCGAGGTGATGCGGTTCATCCGCCATTGCTACCACTTCTCCCGGCATCCGCCCGAGGAAGATGTGAAGCGCGAAACCGATCGCCTGGTCAAGGACACCGAGCACGCCCACTCGCCCGAGTACTTCCTCGACAGCCTCATGCACTGGGCCGTGCGCGAGCGCGCCACCGACATCCACATCACACCCAGTCCCAGGGGATTTCACATCCTCTGCCGCATCGACGGCGTGTTGCAGCCCATGATCGCCCTGCCACCCTCGCTGGGGCGGCTGACCGGTTACATCAAGCTGCGTTCGGAAATGGACATCTCCGAGCAGCGCCGGCCGCAGGACGGCAGCTTTCGTGTGGTGGTGTTTGAAGTGCCCATCACGATCCGGGTGTCCACCATCGTCACCGAGTACGGCGAGCGCATGGTGTTGCGCCTGCTGCCCGAAGCGCACGACATCCAGGATCTGGCCGCCCTGGGCTTCTTCGACGAAGACGTCGCGTCGATCGCGCGCGTGATGGAAAACCCGGTGGGCATGGTGCTCATCACCGGGCCGACAGGGTCGGGCAAGAGCAGCACGCTGCACGCCGGCCTGCGCATGCAGCATCTGATCGAACGCAACGTGCTGACCGTGGAAGACCCGCTGGAATACCGTGTGCCGGCGGCCGGGCAGACCGAAGTCAACCGCCGTGCAGGCTACGACTTCGGCACCGCCTTGCGCCACTTCCTGCGGCACGATCCCGACGTGATCCTGGTGGGCGAAATGCGCGATGCCGAAACCGCGCAGGCCGCGTTCGACGCCGCCGCCACCGGTCACCTGGTGCTCACCACGCTGCACGTGACGACCGTGTTCGGTGTGGTGCCGCGCCTTCGGCCCATGGGCCTGTCGCCCCAGGTGATCGCCGAAAACCTGAAGCTGGTGATCAACCAGCGCCTGGTGCGCAAGCTCTGCACGGCCTGCGCCGAGCAGGCCCCCTTCTCGGATGAGGAATGCCAGTGGCTGGGCGTGGCGTCAGGCACCCAGGGTTACGCCGCCAGGGGTTGCCCTCGTTGCAGAGGCACGGGCTTTCACGGCCGCCTGCCGCTGTACGAACTGCTTCGGGTCGACGAGGACATGGCCAACGCCATCGCCGACGACGCCGGGCGCGAAGCCATTCGCACGCTGGCCTTCAACCTCGGTTTCACGCCCATGACCCAGGTCTCAAAGCGGCGGGTGCTTCTGGGGCAGACCACCACCGCCGAAATTTTCCGGGTCACCGGCGAAGGGCCTGAACGATGAGTGGCGTCTTCTACTACGAGGTCATGTTCTCGGGGGGGCAGACCACCAAGGGCATCGTCGTGACGCCTTACGAGCGCAGGGAAGCGGCCTCGGCCTGGATTGAAAAGCGCACCGACGGCATGGTGGTGGCCTTGCACAGCCTGCCCGCCGGGCTGGCCCAGCTTTACCGCCTGGGCCGCTCGATCACCCGGGCCACACCCGGCTCCAAGGATGTGGCGGGCATGATGCGGGACGTGGCGGTGATGGTGTCCAGCGGCATCCCCTTGCTCGAAGCCTTTCGCACTCTGGCAGAAGACGACTCGCCCGAAGCGAACAAGGCCATCACCGGCCTGTGCCGACTCATGCTCGAAGACCTCAGCGCAGGTGCCACCGTCACCGAAGCCTTTGCGCGCCAGGCCGAAATCTTCCCCGAGTCGGTCCGCAGCCTCGTGGCCATTGGCGACGCGTCCGGCACCATGGGGCAGATGCTGCAGGAGGCGGCGGACCACCTGGATCGCGTCATCAACATGAAGTCCGACGCCAAGCAGGCCATGATCTACCCGGCGTTCTCCTTCCTGGCCATCTTTGGTGCAGCGGCGTTCTGGATCGTCTACGTCATGCCCAGCATGGTGGACCTGTTCAAACAGATGAACGCCAAGTTGCCCGCCCTCACGGTGGCGGTGCTTGCCGGCGCCGAATGGCTCAACGAGCACTGGATTGTCGTGGTGGGCTTGACCGTGTCCTTCCTGGTGACGGTGGTCTGGACCTGGAAAAGCAGCCGCAGCTTTCGACGCCTGGGTTACACGGCCATGCATCGGTTGCCCATCTCCCGCGTGCTGGTCACGTCATCGGGCCTGGCGTTTCTGGCCGAGTACCTCGCCATCCTCACCCGCTCCGGGCTTGACGTGGTGAGCAGCCTGCGCATCCTGGAGCGCAGCACAGCCGACATCTATTACGAGGAAAGACTCACCGCCGTGCGCCAGTACGTCGAACGCGGCGACCGCGTGTCTTCGGCCATGCGCCTCATTGGCGGCTTTCCCAACCTCATGGTTCGCATGATCGCGGTGGGCGAAGACTCCGGCACGCTCGACAACCAGTTGTCTTACCTCGCGGCCGAATACGGCAAGCGCCTGAAGCAGACCGTGGCGATCATCGCCGAGATCATCAAACCGCTGGTGGTGGTCATTGCGGGCGGGGTGTTCCTGGTGTTGATCATGGCCCTGCTGCTGCCGGTCTACGACCTCGTGCGCCAGGCCATGGCCAGGCCGATGTGATGAATCAACAAACCAAACAACAAAACATAAGACTCAGGGTGGCAGATTGACATTGCGCGGGTAGTCATCATGAAAAACGCAGCCAGTTGGACGCGAGCACTTCACGACCACCGCCGACGCCAGCAGCGCGGCGTGGCTGCCATTGCCATGGCGCTGCTGAGCCTGGGCGTTTCCGGCGCGGGGCTGGTCAGCTTCATGCTGACGCGTGCGCAGGACGGGCACAGCCAGGTGTTGAACCAGTCGCAGGTGCTGGCGTGGGCGGACAAGGCGGTGCGGGACTTCGCGCTGGCCAATGGTCGATTGCCCTGCCCGGCGGCGGCGCCGAACGGAGAGGAAGATTGCAGCAACCTGGCCGGAACGTCGGCCAAAGGCTGGTTGCCGGTGGCCTCCCTTTCCGATGCGCAACACGACGGCCGGGGCAGCGCGCGCATCACGTACCTGGTGTCACTGGGCCAGGAGGGGGCGGGCAGCCTGACGGACCTCAGTGCGTCCACGGCGGCGTTTCTGCCGCGGCTGGAAAACGGATTGCCCCAGACCAACTACCCCGGCTACGCGGGTCCTCCCGCCGAGTTCCCCTCCGGCCAGTCCGCCATCCGGGGCACCATGGACATCTGCGCCAAACTGGTCATGCTTCGCGGAGGCTGGCAGGTTCACCTGGAGCAAACACAGCTCAACGGCGCTCCGGTCGCGACCGTGGTGCCCGAGCGCTGGCGCATTGCGGCCGACAACACCGTCGCCCCTGGCGCACCGGTGTTGTCGGCAAACCTGGCCTATGGCGTGGCGGTCGCTGCGCAGGGCGCACCCGCGGCGGCTTCTTCCAGCAACGCGGATTTCGGTTTGCAGCAAATGGAATCCCCCTCGCGTCCCCGTGACGCGCAGTACCAGGACATGGTCAAAATCACCGGGCCCGCCGAACTGTACGACGCGTTCGGCTGCGCAGGCGCCATCGCTTCACTCGACACCATGCTGGTGGCGCACGCCTGGTCCGGGGTGAACGAGGGCAATCGACAGGGGGGGATCAAGTTCGCCGGGCGGGTGATCGAAATCAGCAGGCTGGGGCTGGCGGCCGACACCATTGGCCTGACCACTCAGATGGCCGAACAGGCCAACGCCCTGTTCAACAACTCTGGCAACGTGGTCAAGCTGGCCCAGGCGCAAGCGAACTTCCTGTTTGAGTGGCCGTTCATCCCGGTTCACATCGCGGGCATCGCGCAAGCCAGCGCAGGCGCCGCCATGACCGTGATCGATATGGCCATCAGTGCGGCCGCCATGGCAGTGGACGTGATCTACATGCAGGGATACGGAGCCGCCAAAGACACCCTGGAGTCGTTCACCGTCTGGACAGGTGGGCGCGGCATGCTGGAGCAGGTCCATGAGCTCGGCATTCCCCCCACGCTGGTGCCGAACCCCATCGTTCCGGGCGTCCAGCCGCCGGTGGTGCCGCCCGACCTGGGAACACCGAGATGAACACACACCGACAACGGCCACGCGCACCGCAACGCGGCTGGAGCCTGCTCGAATCGGCCATGGTGCTGTTGCTGGTGGGCGCCATGTCCACCGGGGTATGGAAGACCCTGGAACTGGTCGGCAAGAACCAGGCGGGCGAGCATTCTCATGATGTCTTGCAGCGGGCCGAGGACGCTCTGTATGGCATGGCCCTGCGCGACCTCCAGTTGCCCATGCCCGAGGACGCCACCGTGTCGCCCGACCGTCCGAACCACTGGGTGGGCTGGCTGCCCCAAGACGTGCTGGGCACCGAGCCTCGGCGCAGCATCCGCTACATCGTGGATGCGGACCTGGTGACGCCCATCGGGGCGCTGCGTTTTCAGGCCGATCCCATGCAGCTGATCTCCAACCCACTGCCTCCGGCCGCGCCACTTCTCGCGCCCCGCGGCGCGGCCAACGGACTCGACCTTTGCTTCAAGCTCATTCAGCGGGAATCTTCGGCCGCCGGTGAAGTGAATGGTATGGGCCTGGCCTTTGGCGTGCAGCAGATCGACCAGGTCGAACCCCTGAACGCTGCCGGACCCCGCTTTGACTTCGGCCAGGCGCCCGCCGCACAGGCCGAAACGCGCAACGAGCTCAAGACCCGCACGCAGGGGCATCTGGAAATGGTGCATCGCATGGGGTGCATCCAGGGATTTGCGCGCCTCACGACGGAGGTCAAATCCGCTGCGGTCTTCAACGACCTGCACACCGTCGCGCGAATCAACATGGATCTCAAGGGACTGGAACATCAGGCCGCGCGCGACTTTCTGCGCAGCCACGAATGGCGCCGCCGGGTGGCCATGACCAACCTGACCGTCGCCAACCTGAAAGTCATCACCAACCTCATCGCCATGAGCACCACGCCCGCAGGGCTGGTATTGGGCGCGGGCAACGTCGCACCCCACGCATTGCTCATCGCGCTGTGGGCACAACTCATCGAGCTGTCGGACATCGGGGTCGCGGCCAATGCGGCCGCCCTCCCGGGCCTGGAGGCCGCTCACCAGAATGCACGGACCTACGCCAACGATCTCGCGGTGCAACGAGACCATCACATGGCGCGAGCCAATGACTTCCAGGCCCGTGGAGTGCGCCCATGACCCACACCCCCCACATGAACTCACGCCGTCGCCAGCGCGGTCTGTCTCTGATCGAGGCCGCTCTGGCCATGGTCATCATGGGGGTCGCGAGCGCCATGTCGTGGCAGACCATCCGCAGCTCCATCGAGTCGGTCAACCAGGCCGAGACCCACAGCCACCTGGATCGCGCCGAGGCCGCCCTGCTGGCGTACATCGCCCTCAACAACCGCCTCCCATGCCCGGCCTCCAGCCCCGATGGCTTGGAGAACTGTTCGGTGCCTCACGTGGCCGGCAGGCAATTCTTTCCCTACCTCACCCTGGGCGTGCCAGAGCCCAAATTGGGACGCCTGCAGTACGTGCCTTACGACCTGTCCAGGTTGCCGCCACGCCAGTACCCCACCGGCCAGTTCCATGTGCGGCTGAACGACCAGGCGATTTCTGTGAACAGCGCCCCGCGAGCGCACATCACCCAGCTGCGAGACGTCGCCTCCACCACCTACGACGGCATCCTCGACACCTGCCAGGCGCTCTCTCGCATCGGCGACGCGCGCATGAACGCCTTCACGCTGGAGCAGGTACCCGCCGACAGTTCGTTCATGAGCAGTATGGCGCGGACCACCCGCCGTGTCCGAGCCGCGCAGGTGTCGGACTACCTGTCCTGCAATCCCCTGGCCTCAGTGGGCGGGCGAAGCCAGTACAACGCCCACCTTGCCTCGGCGATCATGAGCAAGACGCTGAAAGAGTACAAGTGGATCTTCGAGGCCGACTATGGCACCTACAACCTCGACCTTGCAGAATCCGCATTCAACCTGTCGACCAAGGTCTATGGTGAGCTGATGCGTTGGCCCAAGACCATGCAGGGACTGTCCAAATTTTTCGAGTCGCGGTTCGGCGATTTCAATGCCGTGCGCATGATGACCACCTCGGTCATCAACCAGGCCGCCTCCACCGCCGCCGTGGTGGCTCAAACGTCCAACGTCCAGCGTTTCAAGACCAACCTGGCCGCAGCGCGTGCGCGGTACCGCGTCATCCTCGACCTGACCAGAAGGGCGGATGCCGCCTACCTCACCGCATGGCAGCACGCCGTGCTGTCCAGTTCCAGCGCCTACTTCCTGCGGGAGCAGACCGTGGTGCCCCAGGTACCTCCTCCACTCGGCACGTTGGCAGCCGGGATGCAGAATCCCCTCGCCCAATCCTTGATCGACCTGGCTCGAAATCGCGCCGACGACTTCGGTGCCGGCTTCATCAGCTCAGAGCTGGAGCCGCTTCCCGGTCCTTCCGAAGTCGCGCCTGGCCTTTCCAACGATTTTGCCGTCGACACCAAAGATCTGCCTCCGGATGTCCTCAATGCGGAGCAGCCTCAAAAAGAGGCCACCGGTGATGCCGCTGGCGGAATGCAGGACAGCGACCTGGGTCTCGACCCCGACCTGCGGCCAGAAGCGAATTCGAGAGTGCTGACAGATGAAGAGATCGCGCGTCAGGCTTTCGATGAAGACACCACGAACCAGGAGCTTGAACGGGCCGGTGAGATCGAGCGACGGGTGCGGGATGCGGTGAACACCAGGGCCGAACAAGGAGGCCAATGAAAAGCAAATTTCGTTTCGTCGAGCGCGGCTTTTCTCTGCTGGAAATGTCGATGGTGCTGGTCATCATCGGCGTGCTGCTCGGCGCGGTCATGGTCGGGACCGACGTCTTGCGCCAGGCCAAGAACCAGCAGCTGTTTTCGGTCTTCATATCAGGTTGGCGTGACGCGTTCTCTCGGTACACCCAGGTAATTGGCGTGGTGCCGGGCGACAACCCAACCACGCCCAACAACATGATTGGCGTGGCTTTGAACACCTGGTTGTGCGATACACCGCCCAACAACGACCTGAGCAACGTGCTGTTGGCGGCCCGAATTCGCATTCCCCAGGGTCGAGGGTTGGGACGGGAAAGCCGGTATGTCTACCAGGACTCCCTTGGCACGCCGCATGAACTCCAGGTGTGCTTCGCCACCATCAACTGGTCTGTTCAGGGAGCGGCTGTGGGTCTGTTTGCAAGTTCGCCGCGCCATGTCATGCGCCTCACCGGCCTCACGACCGAGCTGGCGCTGCAACTGGACGTTCTCATTGACGGCAGCGTGAGCGCGCGGTTCGGCCAGTTCCGGCTCGTTACCTTCGAGAATTCACTGATCGCCGCCGATGCGGGCTGGGGAGACCTCGAATCCGTGCCCGGGCAGCAGGAAAGCGCAAGGAACCTGGTCACCGCCTACTTCGAAATGCTCTGAAGTCGGGTAGGCTGGCACCCCTATCAGGTTCACCGGAGATCTCCGGGGACGGAAGAGCGTTGCCCTGCTGTGCTGAAGCCTGCAATGACAGGCCAATGGGAGGGGGGGCACGTCTGGATTGACGTCTTGCAGCTCTTCCCCGGGCGCTTGCAAGGTTTTGGGCACGGCCTCCTGGCCCGCTGCCGCCATCCGCTCAATAAAAAAACCCCCCGCATTGCTGCGGAGGGTTAACTTGGAGTGTCCTCAGCTCAGGCTGGCCACAGCCAGCCAGGGCTTCAGAACTTGTGGCGCATGCCGAAACCGTAGAGCTTGTCCGTGGTGTCGCCAGCAGGCAGCGGTGCAGCCAGCTTGGTCTTGACTTGGGTCATGCCTGCGTACAGCGTGGTGCGCTTGCTCAGGTCGTAGCGGTACTCGAGGCCATAGGACGAGGTCTTGGCCAGTTTGACGCCAGAGGTGGCGTTCTTGATGTTCTCGCCGCCCATGCCTGCATTGAGGCTGCCAGCCGAACCCAGCGGCACCGCCACGCTCAACACATAGCCGTTTTCCTTGAGGCCATTCACGTAGCCGTCTTTCTGGGTGATGAACTGGCCCAGGACCTTGGCCATGCCAAAGTCGTAGCTGGCGCCCAGACCGGTGGACTTGGCGGAGCCGGCGCCAGCACCCGGGCGCTTCACGGTTTCGTACACACCTTGCACGGCGAACGAGCCGATCGTGTAGGCAGCCGACAGGCCAATCGAGCGGCCAGCGGATGCGCCCGGCGTGCCGTTTTCGCCGAAGGCGTATTGCACGGCCCCCGTGAAGCCACCCATGTTCGGCGAGGTGTACAGCAGCGAGTTGTCCCAGCGCACGGCGGGGGCTTGCGGCATGGATGCGGCGTTGGCACCGGGAATGGCGACGCCAATATTGCCAAATGCGGCCTGCAGCGACGTACCAAAAATGGCGTTGGTGGCGGAGAAGCTGGACGTGCCCTGCGCGTCGAAGCTGTCCATCAGCAGGAACAGCTGGGTGTACTGGCGGCCCATTTCAATGGAGCCGAAACCACCGCTCAGACCCATCTTGCTGGTGCGGGTGAAGCCGGTGCTGGCGCCCGTGTCGGCGCTGATGGAGGATTCCAGCTGGAAGTTGGCCTTCAGGCCGCCGCCCAGGTCTTCGGAGCCACGCAGGCCCCAACGGCTGCCGCTCAGGCCGCCGCTGTTCAGGCTCATGCCATTTTTGACCATGGTGTTGACGGTAGCGCCGACGGTCGTGTTGTTCGGAAGAACGGCGTTGAAAGGCACACCACCAAAATTGGTCTTCGTGGTGCTTTCGCCCACAAACATGTCCACCACGCCATACATCGTCACGTTGGACTGAGCGTGTGCGGCACCGGCCATGGCGCCGAGGGCGGCCAGGGCGATCATCGTTTTCTTCATGAAGACTCCTAGATAAGAGATTGAGAGCACAGGATTGATAAAGCCGCCGGGGTTCAGCCTTTTGGGCTCCGAACGGCTCCGTCGTGGTCGAGATGCGAACTTTTTTGCACTTCGAGCACTTGGAAAACAGGAATCTAGGGGGCTGGCCGCAGGGCTCGCGGCGAAGGATCGAGGCGCGGCCCCGGGAGAATGGATGCCGGAAAAATGGGAACTAAATGCCCAATTTCCTGCAAAACGGGCGTTTTTGGGCCTTGGCCGATGGGCCAGACGAGCGGCTGCGATGAGGCCGTGCATCCCCTTTTCGAGCGGCGCCTCTGGACGCCTTCAAGCAGACAAATTGCAGCCTGATGCCTGCAAATACCGGGTGATGGCGAAAAGTCGTCGATTGGTGCTTTGTGGTTCGCTCGCAAAGATCGGCGGCAACATCGTCCGATCGGTTGTCAGGGTGCCTGTTGAGAACGTTCAACCATCTGCACAGAACACATGCTTTTGTGTTCATGAACCCCAAAGTGTTGCAAAAATGGGACGTTTGTGGCGTTGTGCCCGGTCACATCCCCCTGGCGATGCCGGCACACAAGTGTGAACAAGTTGCGGTTTTCGCCATCGCCAACGCCGCCGGAAAGCGGCGTGCGCAGGCCAGCGGCGTGAGCTTGTGCACAGGCTGGCGTGCTCAAAGAGGGCGCCTGGAGATTTGGTGCGAAATCTACGCACGCTGGTTCGGCGCCAGACCCCTTTGGTGACTTCCCGCGACGGCCCTGTGTCGGGGCTGATGCAATGAACTCCACTGTGAAAGACGCAACGCGAGGCTTACCGGTCCCGCGCCACCGCCCTCACGGACCGCGTCGCGGAATCGCTGCGGCGCCCAGTTTTGTGTTGCTCATCAATCCAAGGGAAGCATCATGGAAGCCACGGAATTCAGCCAGTTGCCGACGGACGAACCGATCGACGCGAAGTTTGACCTCATCCAGGGCGCCATCGTGGTCCATGGCCACGCCTTGAGGTTCTGGGGTGGCCGCGGGGTCCAGCACCTGTTTCTTGGCGTGGGGCGGTCGTTCGACCTCACTTGTGGGGTGGGCGGCGCCGATCGTCTCTACCTTCAAGGTTCCAGTGCCCAGCACCGGGTGGTCGTGTCGGGCGACGTGCTGACCTTGCTGCATGAGGCGCAGGGAACCGAGGTCAGCCTGCACGCCAGTCGCGGCCCGAGGGAGCTGGTATTTGAAGACGGAGCGGTGACCCTGGGGTCGCTTTGGCGAAGCAGTCGGCAGGTGTCCGCCCTGCTGGGCGTGGTGGGTGAAGCAGCCGCTGGTGCGCTGGCGACCGTGGCGAGCCACGTCAGGGCCGCGCCCCGGGCGCCTGTAGGCGCATTGCCCGACGGTGCGGTGCTTCAAGTGGAAGGCGTGGGTGGCGTCGAGACGGTGTACGTCGGTGGCTCAGAGATCCAGGTTCACCTGGCCGGCCGGCTGGCGGAGCACCGCGTGGCCGTCAAGGGCCAGGCCCTCGCGCTGGGCCGTCGTGCCAGCGGCCTGCTGGAAATGGCCTACGTGGTCGGCTCGCAGCGTCTGGCGTTCGCCGATGGCGAGGTGGCGGCCGACGCTCTCTTTCATGCGGTGCAGCACAACGAACCCTGGCCCGTGCCCCACGGTGCCCGCACTCCCGAACTCCCGCGCATCACCGCTGTGGCGCTCGATTTCGATTCCGCCGACGGCGCATGGTCTGACGAATGGCCAGGTGCCTTGCCCAGCGGCCTGTTTGCGGGTTGCCGCGCAGGACAGGCCTTCGAGGCCAGCGTGTCGCTTGAAGAAGCGGTCAAGGTGGAGGGGTCCCCGCGCCTTCAGCTTTGCGTGGCCGGACGGCGGCGAGCCGCCCAATACATGGGTGGCAGCGGCACCAACACCTTGCGATTCGTCTACACCGTCACGGAAGAAGATGTGGCCATGGGCGCCAGCTGCGACACCAAGGGCATGACACTCACCGCCTCAGGCAACCTCGACGTGGAGGTGGGGCCGGTGCTCACGTCGGGCGCCGCCATTCGCCCGCTGCAGCCCGTCATGTTGCTGGCTTCTGCAGCCAACCAGCCAGTCTTGCAGACACCCGCTGAAAGCGATTGGCAGACGTTGATCAGCGAGAGCGAGCGGCGCCTGGCCCGTGACCTGGTGCAGCTCGACGAACCTGTTCCCGAAGTTGCCCGGACCGCCGGCGCCCGCTGGCCCATGCGAGCACCGTGCGCAATCGATGTGGAACTTGACCTGCTGCTCGATGTGGACCTGACGGCCCTGGAGCGGTCGGTCGAAATGGCCTGAGCGCGCCGGCTCAGGCTGGCTCGGCCTCGAAGGCCGCGCGCAGTTCACAGGTGGACACGTTGCCCACCAACTGCCAGGACGACGACGAGCTTCCATTCTTCGTGATCTTTTCAGGGTCCGGGAGATCTCCCTCCACCTCGAGGCGAACCTTGACCAGCCGGTCCTCGCCCCTGGCGCCACCGAGCAACTGGATGTGTACGCGGTTGATCGTCTGTGTCACCTGCAGGTTCCACAGCAACTGCCGCAACAGCTGCTTGGCGTGGACGCGCCGGACGCTTTTCGGAAACTCGACGGTGACACCGGGCAGCGTGGCCTGTCCCCGGTGATCGGCCACCACTCGGACGTGCGCAAGCAGCCAGTTTTCCAGGCCATCGCGATCGGTCCAGCCATCCTCGCGTTGCAGCAGCGCGCTGTGGAGCAGGTAGTCCGACAGCAGGTAGATCATCGCGGGCTCCACGGGGCGCCCCCGCTCAGCCGTCAAGGCCATCTTGTTCATGGCGTTGAGGACGCAATGAATGTCCCACAGCATCGGCGGTGCGCTGCGCTTGGTCGAGAGGCTGCGGCCTTTCACCATGGATCGCCAGTGCGTCAACAGTGCACCAATGACGATGCCTGCGATGAAGGTGGTGGTTGCGCCGGTGGCGCTCATCAACCAGTTGCTCATGTTCTCTCCCCCTCGGTGTTGGTATGTGGTGCGCTGGCGCGCGATGGGTGATGGTTCAAGCCGATTCTGGTTGCCCCGGCAGACTCATGGGCCAGGTCGGTGGGTGCACATGGTCTTGCTCCAGTTTGCGGCGACGAGCCTTCTCGAGCATGGAGCCGGTCAGGTGGGGAAGTGTGTCTGCCAGGTTGCGCGCTTGCGAGATGCGCTGGGCCACCTGCCGGGCAATCATCTCCAGATCGTCCCGTTGCCCGAGGTACCAGGCCAGTTCCTGCGAAGGCGAGTCATCCTCGCGCAGGCTGTGAGCCGAGGCCATCAGGCACCGCTTGAATCCTGGGTCCAGCCCTGCGAAATACCAGTTCAGCAAGGCGTCGTCGTCCGGCGCGGCAGGCTTGGTGGCTGGCAGCCACATCACAGGCGCGCCGCTTTCCATGGCGCGAAGCGCCACATCGCGCTCACCGCAGAAGATCAGGTCACTGCCCCAGATGATTTCGTCGAGGCGGCTCCAGCTCATGGGGGGCAGGTTCAGGCAGCGCAATGTCCCATGTGACACGGTGGGCGCCGGCGTTCCAGTTCCCGCCGTGGAGCCGAACAACACGAGCACAGGCTGGCTGCATGCCTGTGCCAGCGTGTCGAGAAAGACGCCCATGTTGGCAATGGCCGCGTTCCAGCAGCACACGATGAGCGTGTCCTTCGCCAGATCGCCCGGCAGCCCCAGGCTCTCCAGCGTGGTCTGGGGCAGGTTCACATTCACATGAGATTTCCAACGTGCGCGCATGTCGGCGGTGCTTCGCGCATCTTTGATAAGGCCCATATTTTCGGCCTTTTCGTCCTGAACGACATCGAAACGCAGGGTGTTGCATGGCGCAGCACCCGCGGTGTCATCCAGCGCCCCCATCGGGTGTCCGAGCGGCCAGATGCGCAAGAGTTTGCAATGGCTCTCGGCGCCATAGGCCATGCGCTCACGATAACGCCGGGGAATCTCCGTATCGCCGAGGCACACCACATGGTCGGCCGGGGCGACGGCATCGGCCAGGCGCAGGCGCATCAATTCGCAGTTCTGCCATGGTTGCACCCAGAGGGCCGGGTCAATTTTCGCGCTCAACGCGGTCATGCGGCCGGGGTCGTCCACAAAGAGCCGCACCCGCTGCGTTTTCACGCCCGCAAGCTGGGCCGCCAGCAAGGTGATGCTTCTCAGGCCATCGTTCGGCTGGGTTGGCGCAAAGAGATCCCAGGTGATGTTCGGCGATGCGGTATGTCGGCTCATGGAAACCTCCGGGTTTGAAAGCCTTTTGATGGGCCACGCCTGGCCGCAACAAAGGCCTCCTGGTGGGGGCTTCCTGCTGCCCGTCTGGACCATCGGAACCGACACATCATCGTTGTTGAATTTCCATTTGCACTCGGAAGGTGATGAGATGCAAATTGGCTGCGTCGAACTGCAATTTTTCAGGATCGAGCATCGCCGACCTCCGTGGTTTTCGTCAGCACCGGCCACCCTGGTGGGAATCCAGGAACCTGAACGCCTGGTGCGACAAGCGCTTCGCTGACCTCTGGTATAGGGCTGCGGCTCACATCACCACCGCCGTGTAGGTGATGTCCACATCCACAAGCAGTTGCGCCAGCGTGCTGGCCGCCGTGCTGTGGTAGACCGCATAGGTTTGCCCGCCGTTGGTCACGGTGCCACCGGTGTCGGTCCAGCCGCTGGAGGTGACGCTATCGCCCGCATCGCCGTCGATCACCAGCTGGTGGCGCTGCACGCTCGTGCCCAGCCCCGTCCAGCCATTGCCGTCTTTGAACAGGTTCATGCCCGCCATGTCGAGCACGTCGCCCACCGAGAGGGTCAGGGTGTTGTTGCCGCTGCCGCTGAGGTTGATCTTCTCGATGCTGGCGATGCGGCTGCCGGTTTCGGGGTCGCCGGCGGCCTGGTTCGCGATCTGGGTGAGGTCCAGGGTGACGCCTGCACCGGCCACGGCCAGGGTGTCGATGCCACCGCCGCCGTCCACGCGGGCCAGGCGGCCATCGGTGAGGCCTTGGGAGAGGTGGGCGATGTTGCTGGCGTTGAGCACCAGGGTGTCGTTGCCGGCCCCGCCGTAGAGCACGTCGGCACCGCCGTTGCCGGTGAGGGTGTCGTCGCCTGCGCCGCCCAGGGCGGTTTCGCTCTCGGTGGTGCCGCTCCAGGTGTCTGCACCGCTGGTGCCGGCAAAGTCAAAGGGCAGGGCGGCATCACCACCCAGGGCCACGTCGCCCAGGTTCACGGCGGCGAAGCCGGTCTTGCCGAAGATGACGTAGCTGCGGCCGGCTTCGGCGCCAGCCACATATGCCCCCACGATCAGGTCGGCCAGGCCGTCTCCGTTCACGTCGCCTGCGGCGGAGACGGACCGGCCGCTTTGGTCCCCCGCTGACTGCCCGTTGATCACGAAGCCACCGCCAGTGCCAGCTTCGATGGTCGAGAGCTCCACCGCCGTGCCGCTCGTCTTGCCGAACACCACGTAGCTGCGACCGGCGTACCCGTTCGCCGACAACGCCCCCACGATCAGGTCGGCCAGGCCGTCGCCGTTCACGTCGCCGGCGGAGGAGACGGAAAAGCCGCTGTTGTCATAGTCTGACTGCCCGTTGATCACGAAGCCGCCGGTCTCGTTCTCGGCAATGGCCGAGAGCTCCACGGCTGTGCCGCCCGTCTTGCCGAACACCACGTAGCTTCGCCCGGCTTCTCCTACTGCCCACGGCGCCCCCACGATCAGGTCGGCCAGGCCGTCGCCGTTCACGTCGCCGGCGGAAGAGGCGGACCAGCCGCTGTAGTCCGCTGAGGACTGCCCGTTGATCACGAAGCCGCCGCCCGTGCCGCTGGCCATCTGCGACAAATTGATCGCCGTGCCATCGGCCTTGCCGAGCACCACGTAGCTGCGACCGGCACTCAACTTGCCCCCTGGGGCGCTGAAGTAAGCCCCCACAATCAGGTCGGCCAGGCCGTCGCCGTTCACGTCGCCGGCAGAGGAGACGGACCAGCCGCTGTGGTCACTCTCTGACTGACCGTTGATCACGAAGCCACCGGTCTCGTTCTCGGCAATGTCCGAGAGCTCCACCGGCGTGCCATCGGCCTTGCCGAACACCACGTAGCTGCGCCCGGCACCGCCGAGGCCCGATTCAGGGTCACTTTCGGGCGCCCCCACGATCAGGTCGGCCAGGCCGTCGCCATTCACGTCGCCGGCGGAGGAGACGGAAGTGCCGCTGTGGTCCAGCGCTGACTGACCGTTGATCACGAAGCCGCCCGTGCCGCCAGCGGCAATGGTCGAGAGTTCTACCGCCGTGCCGTCGGTCTTGCCGAACACCACGTAGCTGCGCCCGGCCTCTCCTTCTGCTGCATGCGCACCCACGATCAGGTCGGCCAGTCCATCGCCGTTCACGTCGCCGGCGGACGATACGGATTTGCCACTGTTGTCCAACGCTGATTGCCCGTTGATCACGAAGCCGTCCGTGCCGCCAGCGGCAATGTCCGAGAGCTCCACCGCCGCGCCGTCGGCCTTGCCGAACACCACGTAGCTGCGGCCGGCTGCTCCTTCTGCAAACTGCGCCCCCACGATCAGGTCGGCCAACCCGTCGCCATTCACGTCGCCGGCGGAGGAGACGGAATAGCCACTCCAGTCCACCGCCGACTGCCCATTGATCACAAACCCCAGCGCCGGTGGAATCACCTCCACCAGCGTGGTGCCGGAAGCCTCGCTGACATTCCCCGCCAGGTCGGTGGCGATGGCGCGCACCTTGTAGTTGCCCACCGCCAGATTGGTGTCGATGCTGTAGTTCCCGCCCGTGGCCACGTCTGTGCCCAGTGTCAGCTCGCCGCTGTCGATCACACCGTTGCTGTTGGCGTCGACAAACAGTTGCACCGTGGCGCCCGCTTCGGCCGTGCCGCTGAAGTTCAGGCCGGTGGTGTAAACCGTGATGTCGTCGGTGTCGCTCGTCCCGCTGTCATCTTCGGCGGCCAGGTCGGGCGCGCTTGGCGGGATGGGCGCTGTGGTGTCCAGCGCCTGGGTGATGTTCGTGTTCACCAGCAACTGCGCCGAGGTGGCCGAGTCGGTGGCGTTGAAAACCTTGTAGGTGTTGGTGCCATCGCTGGCGGTGCCCACCAGGCTCCAGGTGCCTGGGGCTTCGAAGCTGTTAACGACATCGCCCGCATCACCGTCGATCACCAGCTGGTGGCGCTGCACGCTCGTGCCCAGCCCCGTCCAGCCATTGTCGTCGTTGAACTGGTTCATGCCCGCCATGTCGAGCACGTCGCCCACCGAGAGGGTCAGGGTGTTGTTGCCAGTGCCGCTGAGGTTGATCTTCTCGATGCTGGCGATGCGGCTGCCGGTCTCGGGGTCGCCGGCGGCCTGGTTCGCGATCTGGGTGAGGTCCAGGGTGACGCCTGCACCGGCCACGGCCAGGGTGTCGATGCCGCCGCCGCCGTCCACGCGGGCCAGGCGGCCATCGGTGAGGCCTTGGGAGAGGTGGGCGATGTTGTCGGCGTTGAGCACCAGGGTGTCGTTGCCGGCCCCGCCGTAGAGCACGTCGGCACCGCCGTTGCCGGTGAGGGTGTCGTCGCCTGCGCCGCCCAGGGCGGTTTCGCTCTCGGTGGTGCCGCTCCAGGTGTCTGCACCGCTGGTGCCGGCAAAGTCAAAGGGCAGGGCGGCATCACCACCCAGAGCCACGTCGCCCAGGTTCACGGCGTCGAAGCCGGTCTTGCCGAAGATGACGTAGCTGCGGCCGGCGTCTTGGCGATCCGTTGCGGGGTCGCCCCCTGGCGCCCCCACGATCAGGTCGGCCAGGCCGTCGCCGTTCACGTCGCCGGCGGCGGAGACCGACTCGCCGCTGACATCCCCCTCTGACTGGCCGTTGATCACGAAGCCACCGCCCGTGCCGGCTTCGATGGCCGAGAGCTCCACTGGCGTGCCGCCCGTCTTGCCGAAGACGACGTAGCTGCGACCGGCATCGGTGCCTGCCTCCGGGTTGGCATAGTGCGCCCCCACAATCAAATCGGCCAGGCCGTCGCCGTTCACGTCGCCGGCGGAGGAGACGGAATAGCCGCTCTGATCTCCAAATGACTGCGCGTTGATCACGAAGTCGCGCGCCCCGTTGATCACGAAGCCACCGGTCTCGTTCTCGGCAATGTCCGAGAGCTCCACCGGCGTGCCGTCGGTCTGGCCGAACACCACGTAGCTCAGCCCGGCATCGGCGCCTCCCGTTGCCGGGTCGCCGTGGTACGCCCCCACGATCAGGTCGGCCAGGCCATCGCCGTTCACGTCGCCTGCGGCGGAGACGGAATAGCCGCTGTAGTCCGCTGAGGACTGCCCGTTGATCACGAAGCCGCCGCCCGTGCCGGCTTCGATGGCCGAGAGCTCCACCGCCGTGCCGCCCGTCTGGCCAAACACCACGTAGCTGCGACCGGCCTCCGTCATGCCCGCGGGATCGCTTCGGTAAGCCCCCACGATCAGGTCGGCCAGGCCGTCGCCGTTCACATCGCCTGCGGAGGAGACGGACCAGCCGCTGTTGTCATAGTCCGACTGTCCGTTGATCACGAAGCCGCCGGTCTGGTTGTCGGCAATGTCCGAGAGCTCCACCGGCATGCCGCCCGTTTTGCCGAACACCACGTAGCTGCGCCCGGCAGAGCTGCCTCCGGTTGCGGGGTCGCTTTGGGGAGCCCCCACGATCAGGTCGGCCAGGCCGTCGCCGTTCACGTCGCCGGCGGCGGAGACGGAATGGCCGCTTTGGTCCCACGCTGACTGCCCGTTGATCATGAAACCGCCCGTGCCGCCAGCGGCAATGGCCGAGAGCTCCACCGCCGTGCCGTCGGTTTTGCCGAACACCACGTAGCTGCTTCCGGCATCTCCTTCGGCATACGGAGCCCCCACGATCAGGTCGGCCAGGCCGTCGCCATTCACGTCGCCGGCGGACGAGACGGAAGAGCCGCTGAAGTCCAACGCTGACTGCCCGTTGATCACGAAGCCGCCCGTGCCGCCATCGGCGATGGTCGAGAGCTCCACCACCGTGCCGTCGGCCTTGCCGAACACCACGTAGCTGCGCCCGGCATAACCTGCTGCAAACGGCGCCCCCACGATCAGGTCGGCCAACCCGTCGCCGTTCACGTCGCCGGCGGAGGAGACGGAATAGCCACTCCAGTCCCCTGCCGACTGCCCATTGATCACAAACCCCAGCGCCGGTGGAATCACCTTCACCACCGTGGTGCCCGAGGCCTCGCTGACATTCCCCGCCAGGTCGGTGGCAATGACGCGCACGTTGTAGTTGCCCACCGCCAGATTGGTGTCGATGCTGTAGGTCCCGCCCGTGGCCACGCCCGTGCCCAGCAGCTCGCCGGGGTCGATCTCGCCGTCGTCGTCCACGTCGGCAAACAGGCTCACCGTGGCGCCCGCTTCGGCCGTGCCGCTGAAGCTCAGGCCGGTGGTGTAGACCGTGATGTCGTCGGTGTTGCTCGCCCCGCTGTCGTCTTCTGCCGCCAGATCGGGTGCGCTCGGTGGGGTGGGTGGGGTGGTGTCGCCCGGTGTGCCGCCACCGGAACCACCGCCTGAGCCGCCTCCACCCCCCATGGCGGCCGCCAGGCCCACGCCTGCCAGCCCCAGGCCCCAGCCGGAGCCTGAATCCCGCACCACGGGGCAGGCGTTGTCGTCGTCCTTGTCGTTGGCATCTTTCTTGTCGTCGTCGTCCTTGCAGGTCTGATCACCGGACTTGGCCTCCGGCTGCGTGCTGCCTGCGGGCGCTTGCGCCATGTGAACTTCAGCCAGTGTGGCTGAAGGCACCTCTGCGCTGGCGGCGGCCACCTGCAAGTCGGCCGGGGCCTCTTCGGGCGTCTCCTGCCCGGCCCGTTGCGCTGTGTCGTCGGTGCTGTCGGTGCCGTTGGTTCCGTCTGCGTCGTCCGGGCTCGCCTGCGGCGGCGAGGCCTGCGCTTCAAGGTCTTTGACGATGTAATGCTTGCCCTGGGCATCCACCATGATCAGTACCGCACCCTGCCGGAACGAGGTGACGCCGGGCAGGCTGAGCAGTTTCCTGGCCTCTTGAGCGGACAGCACGGCCGGCGTGTCGTGCCTGCCGGCTTCGGTGGTGTGCTGCTGCTGCGGGAGGCTGGCCTGGGTGGAGGGGCTGTTCATGGTGTTTCCTTCTTGCTGGGGATCTGGCTGGGGCGGTTTTGGGGCGGTTGGGGGCGCTCCTGCGCCTTACATCACCACCGCCGTGCGGGTGATGTCCACATCCACCAGCAGCTGCGCCAGCGTGCTGGCCGCCGTGCTGTTGTAGACCGCATAGGTTTGCCCGCCGTTGGTCACGGTGCCACCGGTGTCGGTCCAGCCGCTGGAGGTGACGCTATCGCCCGCATCACCGTCGATCACCAGCTGGTGGCGCTGCACGCTCGCGCCCAGCCCCGTCCAGCCATTGCCGTCGTTGAACTGGTTCATGCCCGCCATGTCGAGCACGTCGCCCACCAAGAGGGTCAGGGTGTTGTTGCCGCTGCCGCTGAGGTTGATCTTCTCGATGCTGGCGATGCGGCTGCCGGTCTGGGGGTCGCCGGCGGCCTGGTTGGCGATCTGGGTGAGGTCCAGGGTGACGCCTGTACCGGCCACGGTCAGGGTGTCGATGCCGCCGCCGCCGTCCACGCGGGCCAGGCGGCCATCGGTGAGGCCTTGGGAGAGGTGGGCGATGTTGTCGGCGTTGAGCACCAGGGTGTCGTTGCCGGCCCCACCGTAGAGCACGTCGGCGCCGCCGTTGCCGGTGAGGGTGTCGTCGCCTGCGCCGCCCAGGGCGGTTTCGCTGGCGGTGGTGCCGTTCCAGGTGTCGTTGACGACCAGGGCGGCATCGCCGCCGGCGGCCACGTCGCCCAGGTTCACGGCGTCGAAGCCGGTCTTGCCGAAGATGACGTAGCTGCGGCCGGCATCTTGGCGATCCGTTGCGGGGTCGCTTGCGTAGGCCCCCACGATCAGGTCGGCCAGGCCGTCGCCGTTCACGTCGCCGGCGGCGGAGACGGACTCGCCGCTGTAGTCATTCGCTGACTGCCCGTTGATCACAAAGCCGCCGCCGGTGCCGGCTTCGATGGCCGAGAGCTCCACCGCCGTGCCGCCCGTCTTGCCGAACACCACGTAGCTGCGACCGGCGTACCCACCCGCCAACGGCGCCCCCACGATCAGATCGGCCAGGCCGTCGCCGTTCACGTCGCCGGCGGAGGAGACGGAATAACCGCTGTTGTCATCCGCTGACTGACCGTTGATCACAAAGCCGGCTGTGCCGCCAGCGGCAATGGCCGAGAGCTCCACCGTCGTGCCGCCTGTCTTGCCGAACACCACGTAGCTGCGCCCGGCACTGGTGCCACCCGTTACTGGGTCGCTTGCGTAGGCCCCCACGATCAGGTCGGCCAGGCCGTCTCCATTCACGTCGCCGGCGGAGGAGACGGAAGTGCCGCTTTCGTCCCCCACCGACTGACCGTTGATCACGAAGCCGCTCGTGCTGGCTTCGATGGCCGAGAGATCCACCGCCGTGCCGCCCGTCTTGCCGAACACCACGTAGCTGCGCCCGGCCGCAGCTGCTACCCCCAACGCTCCCACGATCAGATCGGCCAGGCCGTCTCCGTTCACGTCGCCTGCAGCGGAGACGGAATTGCCGCTGAAGTCCCCCGCCGACTGACCGTTGATCACGAAGCCGCCCGTGCTGCCTGCAGCAATAGTCGAGAGTTCTACCGCCGCGCCATCGGCCTTGCCGAACACCACGTAGCTGCGGCCTGCAAACCCGCCTGCCCACGACGCTCCCACGATCAGATCGGCCAGGCCGTCGCCGTTCACGTCGCCGGCGGAGGCGACGGAAATGCCGCTGAGGTCCATCGCTGACTGACCATTGATCACGAAACCTTCCGTGCCGCCAGCGGCAATGGCCGAGAGCTCCACCGGCGTGCCGCCCGTCTGACCGAAGATGACGTAGCTGCGCCCGGCATAACCTGCTGCATACGGCGCCCCCACGATCAGGTCAGCCAGGCCGTCGCCGTTCACGTCGCCGGCGGAGGCAACGGAAATGCCGCTGTAATCATTCGCTGACTGCCCGTTGATCACGAAGCCGGCCGTGCCGCCAACGGCAATGTCCGAGAGCTCTACCGCCGTGCCATCGGCCTTGCCGAACACCACGTAGCTGCGACCGGCAGATCCTTCTGCATACGGCGCCCCCACGATCAGATCGGCCAGGCCGTCGCCATTCACGTCGCCGGCGGAGAAGACGGAATGGCCGCTGTTGTCCCCTGCTGCTTCGCCATTGATCACAAAGCCCAGCTTCGGTGGAGTCGAGACCACTGTCACCACCGTGGTGTCCGAGGCCTCACTGAGGTTGCCCGCCAGGTCGGTGGCGATGGCGCGCACCTTGTGGCTGCCCAGCGCCAGGCTGGTGTCGATGCTGTAGGTCCCGCCCGTGGCCACGCCCGTGCCCAGCAGCTCGCCCATGTTCATCACGCCGTTGTTGTTGACGTCGACAAACAGGCTCACCGTGGCGCCCGCTTCGGCCGTGCCGCTGAAGCTCAGGCCGGTGGTATAGACCGTGATGTTGTCGGTGTTGCTCGCCCCGCTGTCGTCTTCTGCGGCCAGGTCGGGTGCGCTCGGTGGGTTGGGAGGGAGGACCAGTGTGTCCAGCGTCTGGGTGATGTTCGTGTTCACCAGCAACTGCGCCGAGGTGGCCGAGTTGGTGGCGTTGAAGACGTTGTAGGTGTTGCCTTCTCCATCGCTGACGGTGCCCACAAAGTTCCAGGTGCCTGCGGCGTCCGGGCTGGTGAGTTGATCGTCCGCATCACCGTCGATCACCAGCTGGTGGCGCTGCACCTGGGTGCCCAGGGCGGTGCCGGTCACATTGCTCCAGCCGTTTTCGGTGTTGAACTGGTTCATGCCGGCCATGTCGAGCACGTCACCCACCGAGAGGTTCAGGGTGTTGTTGCCGCTGCCGCTGAGGTTGATCTTCTCGATGCTGGCGATGCGGCTGCCGGTCTCGGGGTCGCCGGCGGCCTGGTTGGCGATCTGGGTGAGGTCCAGGGTGACGCCTGTACCGGCCACGGCCAGGGTGTCGATGCCGCCGCCGCCGTCCACGCGGGCCAGGCGGCCACTGGTGGGGCCCGGGGAGACGAGGTGGGCGATGTTGTCGGCGTTGAGCACCAGGGTGTCGTTGCCGGCTCCGCCGTAGAGCACGTCGGCGCCGCCGTTGCCGGTGAGGGTGTCGTTGCCTGCGCCGCCCAGGGCGGTTTCGCTGGCGGTGGTGCCGCTCCAGGTGTCTGCACCGCTGGTGCCGGCAAAGTCAAAGGGCAGGGCGGCATCACCACCCAGAGCCACGTCGCCCAGGTTCACGGCGTCGAAGCCGGTCTTGCCGAAGATGACGTAGCTGCGGCCGGCATTGGTGCCTGCAGAGGGGTCGCCCAACGACGCCCCCACGATCAGGTCAGCCAAACCGTCGCCGTTGACGTCGCCGGCGGAGGAGGCGGAAATGCCGCTGATGTCCCCCGCTGACTGCCCGTTAATCACAAAGCCGCCCGTGCCGCTGGCGATCTGCGACAAATTGATCGCCGTGCCATCGGTCTTGCCAAACACCACGTAGCTGCGCCCGGCATTGCTGCCTGCAGCGGGGTCGCTGGTATACGCCCCGACGATCAGGTCGGCCAAGCCGTCGCCGTTGACGTCGCCGGCGGAGGAGACGGAAGAGCCGCTCCAGTCCCCCGCGGACTGCCCGTTGATCACGAAGCCGCCGGTCTCGTTCTCGGCAATGGCCGACAGTTCCACCGCCGTGCCGCCCGTCTGGCCGAACACCACGTAGCTGCGCCCGGCATCGGTGCCTGCAGCGGGGTCGCTGTAAAACGCCCCGACCATCAGGTCGGCCAACCCGTCGCCGTTGACGTCGCCGGCGGAGGAGACGGACCAGCCGCTGTAGTCCCCTGCCGACTGCCCGTTGATCACGAAGCCGCCCGTGCCGCTGGCGATCTGCGACAAATTGATCGCCGTGCCATCGGCCTTGCCGAACACCACGTAGCTGCGGCCGTCTTCGTAGCCTGCAGCGGGGGCGCTGTAAGGCGCCCCCACAATCAGGTCGGCCAGGCCGTCGCCGTTGACGTCGCCGGCGGAGGAGACGGACCAGCCGCTGAAGTCGTCTTGCGCTTGCCCGTTGATCACGAAGCCGCCCGTGCCGCTGGCGATCTGCGACAAATCGATGGCCGTGCCATCGGCCTTGCCAAACACCACGTAGCTGCGCCCGGCTTCGTTGCCTGCAGCGGGGTCGCTTTTATACGCCCCGACAATCAGGTCGGCCAGGCCGTCGCCGTTGACGTCACCGGCGGAAGAGACGGACCAGCCGCTGAAGTCGTCTTGCGATTGCCCGTTGATCACGAAGCCGCCGGTCTCGTTCTCGGCAATGGCCGACAGTTCCACCGCCGTGCCATCGGCCTTGCCAAACACCACGTAGCTGCGACCGGCACTGCTGCCTGCAGCGGGGTCGCTGGAATCCGCCCCGACAATCAGGTCAGCCAAGCCGTCGCCGTTGACGTCGCCGGCGGAGGAGACGGAAGTGCCGCTGTAGTCCCCTGCCGCTTGCCCATTGATCACAAAGCCGCCCGTGCCGCTGGCGATCAGCGACAAATCGATGGCCGTGCCATCGGCCTTGCCAAACACCACGTAGCTGCGCCCGGCATTGGTGCCTGCAGAGGGGGCGCTGAGATGCGCCCCGACAATCAGGTCGGCCAGGCCGTCGCCGTTCACGTCGCCGGCGGAGGAGACGGCATAGCCGATCCTCTCCCCCGCCGACTGCCCATTGATCACAAACCCCAGCGCCGGTGGAATCACCGTCACCACCGTGGTGCCCGAGGCCTCGCTGACATTCCCCGCCAGGTCGGTGGCAATGGCGCGCACCTTGTGGCTGCCCAGTGCCAGGCTGGTGTCGATGCTGTAGGTCCCGCCCGTGGCCACGCCCGTGCCCAGCTCCTCGCCTTCATCCATCACGCCGTCTTCGTCCAGGTCGACAAACAGTTGCACCGTGGCGCCCGCTTCGGCCGTGCCGCTGAAGGTCAGGCCGGTGGTGTAGACCGTGATGTCGTCGGTGTCGCTCGTCCCGCTGTCGTCTTCGGCGGCCAGGTCGGGCGCGCTCGGTGGGGTGGGTGGGGTGGTGTCGCCCGGTGTGCCGCCACCGGAACCACCGCCTGAGCCGCCTCCACCCCCCATGGCGGCCGCCAGGCCCACGCCTGCCAGCCCCAGGCCCCAGCCGGAGCCTGAATCCCGCACCACGGGGCAGGCGTTGTCGTCGTCCTTGTCGTCGCCGTTGGCATCTTTCTTGTCGTCGTCGTCCTTGCAGGTCTCATCATCGGACTTGGCCTCCGGCTGCGTGCTGTCTGCGGGTGCCTGTGCCATGTGAACTTCAGCCAGTGTGGCTGAAGCCACCTCTGCGCTGGCGGCGGGCACCTGCAAGTCGGCCGGGGCCTCTTCTGGCGTCTCCTGCCCGGCCCGTTGCGCTGTGTCGTCCGTGCTGTCGGTGCCGTCGGTTCCGTCTGCGTCGTCCGGGCTCGCCTGCGGCGGCGAGGCCTGGGTGTTGAGGTCTTGCACGATGTATTGCTTGCCCTGGGCATCCACCACGATCAGTACCGCACCCTGCCGGAACGAGGTGACGCCGGGCAGGCTGAGCAGTTTCCTGGCCTCTTGAGCGGACAGCACGGCCGGCGTGTCGTGCCTGCCGGCTTCGGTGGTGTGCTGCTGCTGCTGCGGGAGGCCGGCCTGGGTGGCGGGGCGGTTCATGGGGTTTCCTTCTTCCTGGGGATCTGAGAGGAGCGGTTTCGGGAAGGCGCATTTCTTCGACACGCGCAGTGGCCCTGACCTTGCTCGTTCCGAGATTAGGAAAGCGGATCAACCCAGGGGAGAAAAGGCACCAAGCGCCAGAAAAATGGCGCGAATCACCCGGAGGAGGCGTGAAGCGCTTGCGCCTGGCCCTAGTCCCTAGTCCTGGTCCCTAGTAATGGATGAACACGGTGTGCTGCTGGGAGCCTGTGCAGAAGGACGTGGCGCAGGCGCCAGCCTGGCCGGCCTGCATGGTGCCGGTGAGCGTGACCGACTGGCCCGTGTTGCCGTTGCCAATGCCCGACGAGGGTGAGGGTGCAATTTCGTAGCGCAGCCCGAGCAGCGTGGTGGCGGCCGGGTCCACGGTGATGGTCCAGGGCAGGTCGGTGCTGCACCGAAGCAGAAAGGCGGTCGAGGCTGTCTGGGCGGTGCTGCTGAACGCGGTGTAGTTGAAGACGAGGCTGCCCGGGTAGCTGTTGAACACACACTGGTTGCTCACGCCCACGGTCAGCGACACCGGCGCATCGGGGCTGAGGGCGCCGGCATTGTTGTTGGGGTATTGCGCAAAGATGCTGAAGGTGTCGGTGTAGACGCCGGCGGCGGGCGCGGCCGGGTTGCCGCCAGCGCCCACCCGAACGCGGATGCAGTAGGCCAGCGTGGTGGAAGCGACCAGGCCAGCGCCGAAATTCAGCGTGCCGGTCTGCACATCGGTGGTGCCTGTTGCGGGGGCCCGCCAGTTGGTGTTGTTGTTGCACGATGCACCACGCCGCAGGGAATAAAAAAGCAGATTGCCGCTGCTGCCCAGGCGCACGCGGCGAATCGGGTTGGTGCCCGAGGCATGGAGCCCGTCGGTGGCTTTGAGCCGGTAGCTGAGGGTGCTGGCGTCGCCGGGCGAGCGGGTGCAGGTGAGGGTGGCCGAGCCGGTCACGTCTCGAGGGGAGGGGGCTTCGTAAATGAGGCCGGTGCTGGTGGCGCTGACGGTGCAGCTGTAGGCGGCGTGCGCGCACGGGCCCAGGCCGAGCAGCACCGCTGCCGCGAACACGCGAAAAATGGCCAGGGCCGGGGTTCGCCCCATGGGTCGTTTCATGGGTCGCTTCATGGTTCGACTCCTTCACATATGAGGGGTGGCGGGCGTGCAATGTCGTCGGGGGTACCCGGCGGCAGCGTCAACTGCATGAGGCAGCTTGCGCCTTTCCAGTGCAGGCGCAAGGGCTGCTGGGCTTGCAGGCCGGTGATGAAGGCCTGGCCCTTGCGCCCCACCGGGAAGCGGCGGGCATCTTCGCCCAGCCGCTCGATTTCGGCGCCCGCAGGTGCGGGTTCGCCCTTGGCCAGCTGCACGGTCACCAGCGCAGACTGCCCTCCGCGCACGGGAAAGCTGAGCTTGACCGCGCTGCGCGCGAAGGGCACGGTGATGCGTTCCAGGCTGTCGATTTCTGCGCTCAGGGGCAGGTCGGCCGCGTTCAGGCGAATGCTGTTGACGGTGTAGGCCTGGAGCCCGGCCACCAGCGCCTGGCCTCTGCCATCGGTTCGGGCCTTCTCGCGGCCCATGAAGTTCACGCCCACGTCCGCGTAGCCGGGCACGTCGACCAGGGCAAAGCTGTCTTGCAGGTACCGCGTGGCAAACAGGCGGCGGTCCATGAAGACGAGCCCGCCGCGCGCACCCAGGCGAATGCCCTGCTGGTTCGCCGAGGCGCTCACGTCGGCGCTGACCAGGCTGTGCTGCCCCTGCCTGTGAACGCCCGCCTCGGCCATGGCCTGCCCATTGCGCGTGCCACCCAGCACCCGCCAGCCAGTGCCCGTTTCGCCGCGGATGCCCTGGTAGGCACTGGCGTAAACATCGGTCTGGCCGTTGCGCTGCGTCAACTGAAAGGCGGTGTTGATGTGCCGCTCCAGCGGCCACAGCAGCGAGACCGAAAACAGGTTGGTCGAACTGACACCGAGCACCCGGGTGAAGACGACGCTGAGGGAGGCCTGGCCCCCGATTCGGGTCCCATAGCTCAGGCTGTAGGTGCCCAGGCGTCCTTGTTGCCGCGACTCCAGCTGCGCCACGCCCACGCCAAAGGTGCCCAGGCGCTCGTGGGCATGGCTGAAGCCCAGGCCCAACTGCCACTTCACGGGCTCCGTGGCATCTTTCATGCCCACTGTGCGGTAGCCCGCCGTGGCGCCCTGCGCCTGCATCGTGTACGTCTGCCGCGCACGGCGGTATTCGCTGCCCAGGGACCACTGCAGGCCGCGCCCCACCTGGCCCTGCTCGCTCCAGGCCAGCGCCGCCTGCCCGAGCGAGCGCCAGGGCATTGCCTGGCTGATGCCCACCCCGATGCCACGGGTGCGCCGGCTCCATTCACCGCGGGCCTCCACCGTCAGGCGCTTGTTCACGCCGTGGCGCCACAGGCCCGACGCAAACCGCTCGCCATAGTCTGCGTTGGCCTGGCCAATGCGCTCGCGCACGGCACCCAGTTCCAGGCTCCAGTCCGACAGGTGTTCTTCCAGCAGATCGGCGTGGCTGAAAAAGGACTGGGTGATCACCGTCTCGCGCCCCAGCGCATCGCGCACCACCATGCGCGCACGCCCGTCGCCAGAGATCGACAGGGGATTCTCGATCGTGAAGGCGCCGGCCGGCACCTGGCGGGTCTGGCGCAAGGCGTCGTTGATGTAGAGCTCCACGGTGCTGGGCGCGCTGGCACTGCCCGCAAACACCGGCAGGGGCTGGGTGGCAAACCCCGGGGCCAGCCCGAAGTTGCTGCCAATCTGGACGCCACCAAAATAGATGGGCCGCCCGCTCATGCCCGGGCGTGTCGTGCTGTCCCCCACCCGCATCGAGAGCTTGCGCTGCGGGAAGTCGCGCGAGAAGGTGGTTTCCAGGCGCCTCCATTGCACCCCGCCACCCCCCCCGCCGCCACCGACCTGGCGCCCCAGAAAGCTGGAAGTCAGCGCGCCCAGCCTGCCCGTGTAACCCAGTTCGGTCAGCGCACCGAGCTCCTGGTTCGTCGCGGAGCCGCCCAGGCGCGTCTGGCTCCAGGTCAGGTCGTAGTTGAAGAAGGCGGCGGGCTCGGAGGGGCTCACCGGCGGGATCTCCGGCCCGTCTTCCCGGATCTCGGTGGGCATGAACGCCGAGGCGGCAAAGTTCAGTTCGATCGCTTGCGAGGCCGGGTTCAACGTGACCGAAAAACCCTCGATCGACGATAGGGCATACCAGTTCTCATGCTGGAAGACCAGCCGCCTGCTGCCCTCGGCGGGTGGCTTGATCCGCCAGGCGTCCAGCGCCTCCCTGGCCGCGTAGAAGCCACCGGGCGCGTGCAGCAGCAACCAGTTGCCCACATTGGCGCCGTTGAGCACCGCTTCGAACGGTACCAGCCGGGGGCTCGGTGGATCGGGAATCCCGGCAGCGCGGCTGGCAGGTGGCGTGGGCTGCAGCCCCATGGCGGCCTGGCCATGCGCTGCGGGTTCCGCGGGCACCACCTGGCCCAGCACCGGCCAGGTGCCCAGCATGAGCAAGACACCGCACAGCATGCGCTGCGCCGGGGTGCTCTGGTCCATCGAGCACGCCCCACTCAAGGCAGGGTGACGTCCCGGGATTGCCTGGTTCCGTCGCCAAAGCGAACATCCAGCTGCGCCGCCGTGCCCGGCGTTGCGCCGGCTGCGGCTTCCATGGGCACAAAGCGAGATGCGCCGGGCAAGATGTAGGCGCCGCCGGCGAAACGCGCCAGCTCGGTTTCGTTGTGCCGCAGGATCACGGCGCGCACCTGCGCATGGGCGGTGCCCTTGTTGGCGCATTGCACGCCCAGCGTCTGCGCGGTTGGCCGCTGCACCTCGCATTCCAGCAAGCGCTTGGCGCCGGGCGGGGTCACATACACGGGCATGGACAAAGCCAGTGCCACGGGCAGTTGAATGGTGTTGTCTTTTTGCTGAAAAACCTCGGGCACTTCCCGCACGATGAGGCGGTACGTGAGCTGGCGCTGCAGATCGGCCGGCCTGAGCAGCGCCAGGCGCACGACCTGCTGGCTCTTGGGGGCCAGCCGGATGATGGAGGGGGCGAGGATCAGGTCTTCCGTGGGCACGAGAGAATCCACACCGTCTGCCGACTGGCTCCAGGTGTAGAGGTCGGCCTGCAGGGCCACTTCGGTCTCGCCACTGTTGGCCAGTTTGACCGCCACCACCCGCTCGCGCGGCGTCATGTAGATGTAAACCGGCGCCACGGCAAAGGAGCCGGCTTGTGCCACCGGTACCCACGCCGGCTGGCAGGCCAGCAGCGCCAGGCCCAGCCAGCGGGATCGAATCCAAAGGGTGCGCACCGCGAAGGCGAGAGCGCGCAAGGGGGCAGGCGAGTTCATAGGAGCGTCCACGTCCGGTTCAAAGAAACAAGGCCCGCCGCGTGGCGGCGGGCCTTGCAGACCGCGTTGATGTTGCACAGAAGATCAGAACGTCACGATCAACTGGCGAGCCTGGATGGTTGCCTCCGCTACAGAGCCAGGCTGGCCAGCCGGGAGAGTCCCCGAAACCGTATACGTGTAATCGTCTGCCTCACCGTCACTCGTGGCGGTGGCTGCAGCCCCCTGGACCGTATCGGTGTTGGTTGCAGTGATCCCGTATCTGAGGCCCGCCACCACGCCTTCGCCGCTGGCGTTTTCGGACGGCGGATTGTCGTTGGTCAAGTTCAACCCGGGATTGTGATCAAACGACACGTCGGGCGCAGCGCCGAACTCACGCGTGCATTCAAAGATGATGTCCAGGGTGGCGGTATTTGCGTTTGTCTGAAACGCGGTGTAGTTCCCGAAATCGAGGGTCAGGCCAGGCCCATTCTTGAGCTGACACATGGATTCCAGATTGACCACCACATCGAAGTCGGCGCTGGCGGTGCCGGCCTGAGCGTGGTGCCCCAGGAGGCCGAGGGTGCAAATAAGGAGAGCGCGGGAAGGGACTTTCATGGCAATTTCCTTTTGAAGAAGGGCGCCCGGATTTGGGCGTTGACCTGTTGTTGCTGAACCTCGGGCTTCCTGTTTGGCTGTTGAACTGTCTTCCCTGACCAAAAAGGTGCGTCCCGGAATTCATATTCCGCCTGGAAGTTCGGCGTGTGTTCAACAAGTGACGCAACGCCAGAAAAATGAACCCAGTTGCAGGCCATTGGCCACCAGCTGCGAACGCCAGCCCCTGCCGTTTAAGCGCCGCTGAGCAGCATGTGTTCGAAGGCCTGTTCCATGGCGCGTGTGTGCGCCACCGGGTCCCAGCCGGGGCGTGCCTGCAAGCGGGCGCGCAGGCCGCGCTTGAGCGTGAGCAGCGCCTGCCGATCAGCCGCCATGGCCTGGGCCACGCGCACGTAGTCGTCTTCATTCCCGGCCACCCATTCGGGCAGGCCGGCCGCGCTCATGAAGCTCGCGCCCATGCGCGAGACGAAGTGCGAACCCCGCAGCACCACCACGGGCACGCCCATCCACAGCGCCTGCAAGGTGGTGGTGCCGCCGTTGTAGGGCACCGGGTCCAGGCCGATGTCCACCTCGGCGTACTCGGCCATCATGTCGGTGAGACCCGTGGGGCCGCGGAACTCCACCCGCGCCAGGTCAACGCCCAGCGTGAGCAGGCGCTCGCCAAACAGGCGCACCGCCCCGGGGTCGGAAAAACTCGGCGCCTTCAGCAGCAAGCGCGAACCCGGCACGGCCTGCAGCACCCGAGCCCACAGCGCCAGGGTGCGGGGCGTGAGTTTGGGCACGTTGTTGAAGGAGCCAAAGGTCAGCGGGCGCTGCGCCAGTGCGTCGGGGAAGGCGGGGTACGGGTAGTCCACCTCGGGCGCGAAGCAGAACACCACGCCCGGCAGTCGCGCCACGCGTTCGGAGCACAGCGCGTCGTCGGTTTCGGGGGTCACCACCGCATCGCCGAGCACCCAGTCGATGTGGGGCACGCCGGTGGAGCCGGGGTAGCCCAGGTAGGTGGCCTGCACGGGCGCGGCGCGCCGGGCAAACAGGCTCATGCGCTGCTGGCCGGTGTGGCCAGAGAGGTCGAGCAGCAGGTCGATCTGGTCGGCGTCGATGCGCCGGGCCAGCTGCGCATCGCTGAGGGCGGTGGCCTGCACCCAGTGTTCCACCCGCTCCCGGGCCAGGCGGGTCTGGTCGTCGTGGCTCTTGCCGGTGAAATACAGAAACACCTCGAAGCGGCTGCGGTCGATTTCTCGCAGCACCGGCTGCATGAAGATGTTGACCGGGTGCTGATGATGAAAATCGGGCGACACCAGGCCGAGCCGGATGCGCCGCCCCGCCAGCGGTGCCCGCACGAAGCTGGCCGGGTGGCGCGCGCCCTCGCCCAGCGGCGCAAACAGGGTGCGGTGCAGGTCGGCTACCTCGGCGGCGCTCAGGTGGTCGCAGTAAAGCGAAGACATGGCGGCGCTGCAGGCCAGGCTGCCGGGCGCATCGGACTCGGCGGCCAGTTCGCGGTACAGGTGCAAGGCGGTGCTGGCGTCGCCCTGGCGCCCGGCGATCGAGGCGCGCATGCTTTTGGCACCCGGCATGGGCCCCAAGGCTTCGGCTTGCTCCAGCACTTGCAGGGCTTCGTCCATCTGCCAGCACTCGGCCAGCAGGTGGGCCAGATTCCAGCGCGCCGTGGCACTTTGTGGATGCAATTCTGCGTTCTTGCGCAGCACGGCCAGCGCTTCCTGCCACAGGTTGTACCGGAACGCCAGCGCCCCCAGCCGGTTGAGGGTGGCCTCGTCCGTGGCCACGGAGGCTGCAGTGAGCTCCTGGCAGCCCGCCGCCTGCTGGCCCAGGCGCAGCAAGGCTTCGCCCAGGTCCATGCGCACCTCGGCCCAGCGGTTCACGTCGTCGGCCTTGCTGCCCAGGTCCTGCAGGGTCTGCAACGCCAGCCGCAATGCCTTCACAGCGGTCGCGGCATCGCCGCGCTCCAGCGCGAAAGCCCCCATGCGGTGCGCCACCCGGGCCGGCATATCTGCCGCACCACCGGCCTGTGCCTGACTTTGGGCATTGGACATGGCCAGCGCAAATGCCTGCGAAGCCTGCGCCCCCTGGCCCAGCGCCAGCAGCGCACACGCCAGGGCCAGCGGAGCGTCGTGGTGCTTCGGCGCGGCTTGAATGGCGCGCTGGTAGGCGCCCACCGCCTGCTTCAGCTCGCCCATCTGGCTGCACAGTTTCCCGGCCTCCAGCCAGGCGCCATGGTTTTCGGGTTGCAGACGCAGGCAGGCGGCAAAAGCCTCGCGCGCCGGCATCCACTGCCCCAGCTTCACCAGGCAGCGCGCACGCGCCAGGTGCACCTCGGCCCGCTGGGGTGACACGGCCATGGCCTGGTCACAGGCCGCCAGGGCTTGCGCCCATTCGCCTTTTTTCCAGGCCGCGTTGATGGCCGCTTCGATCCCGCTCACACTTGCAGCTTTCTGAGTGGCCTTCTGCGCCGTCCTCGGTGCCGCCTTCCGCCTGCTCACATCACCACCCCCGTGCGGGTGATGTCCTCATCCACCAGCAGCTGCGCCAGCGTGCTGGCCGCCGTGCTGTGGTAGACCGCATAGGTTTGCCCGCCATAGCTCACGGTGCCACCGGTGTCGGTCCAGCCGCTGGAGCTGACGCTATCGCCCGCATCGCCGTCGATCACCAGCTGGTGGCGCTGCACGCTCGTGCCCAGCCCCGTCCAGCCATTGCCGTCGTTGAACTGGTTCATGCCCGCCATGTCGAGCACGTCGCCCACCAAGAGGGTCAGGGTGTTGTTGCCGCTGCCGCTGAGGTTGATCTTCTCGATGCTGGCGATGCGGCTGCCGGTTTCGGGGTCGCCGGCGGCCTGGTTCGCGATCTGGGTGAGGTCCAGGGTGACGCCTGTACCGGCCACGACCAGAGTGTCGATGCCGCCGCCGCCGTCCACGCGGGCCAGGCGGCCATCGGTGAGGCCTTGGGAGAGGTGGTCGATGTTGTCGGCGTTGAGCACCAGGGTGTCGTTGCCGGCCCCGCCGTAGAGCACGTCGGCACCGCCGTTGCCGGTGAGGGTGTCGTTGCCTGCGCCGCCCAGGGCGGTTTCGCTGGCGGTGGTGCCGCTCCATTCGTCTGCGGCGCTGGTGCCGGCAAAGTCAATGCCCAGGGCGGCATCGCCGCCCAGGGCCACGTCGCCCAGGTTCACGGCGTCGAAGCCGGTCTTGCCGAAGATGACGTAGCTGCGCCCGGCATCTTCGCGATCCGTTGCGGGGTCGCCCCCTGGCGCCCCCACGATCAGGTCGGCCAGGCCGTCGCCGTTCACGTCGCCGGCGGCGGAGACCGACTCGCCGCTGACATCCCACTCTGACTGGCCGTTGATCACGAAGCCACCGCCCGTGCCGGCTTCGATGGCCGAGAGCTCCACCGCCGTGCCGCCCGTCTTGCCGAACACCACGTAGCTGCGTCCGGCATCGGTGCCTGCCTCCGGGTTGGCATAGTGCGCCCCCACAATCAAATCGGCCAGGCCGTCGCCGTTCACGTCGCCGGCGGCGGAGACGGAAAAGCCGCAGTTGTCATAGTCTGAATGCCCGTTGATCACGAAGCCGCCGGTCTCGTTCTCGGCAATGGCCGAGAGCTCCACGGCTGTGCCGCCCGTCTTGCCGAACACCACGTAGCTGAGCCCGGCATCGGCGCCTCCCGTTGCCGGGTCGCCGCGGTGCGCCCCCACGATCAGGTCAGCCAACCCATCGCCGTTGACGTCACCTGCAGAGGAGACGGAAACGCCGCTTTGGTCCCCCGCTGACTGCCCGTTGATCACGAAGCCACCCGTGCCGCTGGCGGCAATGCCCGACAGCTCCACCGCCGTGTTGCCCGTCTGGCTGAACACCACGTAGCTGCGCCCGGCACCCGACTTGCCCGCTGGATCGCTCTGGGGAGCCCCCACGATCAGGTCGGCCAGGCCGTCTCCGTTCACGTCGCCTGCGGAGGAGACGGAAAGACCGCTGTTGTCAGCTGCTGACTGACCGTTGATGACAAAGCCGCCCGGGTCACCATTGGAAATGTTCGACAGCTCCACCGACGTGTCGTCGGCCTTGCCAAACACCACGTAGCTTCTGCCAGCCGCGTTGCCCGGTGCGCCCACGATCACGTCGGCCAGGCTGTCGCCGTTCACATCGCCGGCGGCGGAGACGGACCAGCCGCTGTTGTCATAGCCTGACTTTCCGTTGATCACGAAGCCGCCGCCCGTGCCGGCTTCGATGGTCGAGAGCTCCACCGCCGTGCCGCCCGTCTTGCCAAACACCACGTAGCTGCGACCGGCCTCCGTCATGCCCGCGTGATCGCTCTGGGAAGCCGCCACGATCAGGTCGGCCAGGCCGTCGCCGTTCACATCGCCGGCGGAGGCAACGGAATAGCCGCTCCAGTCCTCCGCTGCCTGACCGATGATCACGAAGCCGCCCGTCTCGTTGTCGGCAATGTCCGACAATTCCGCCGCCGTGCCGTCGGCCTTGCCAAACATCACGTAGCTGCGCCCGGCATACCCGTTTGCCCCCGGCGCCCCGACGATCAGGTCGGCCAGGCCATCGCCGTTCACGTCGCCGGCGGAGGCAACGGACCAGCCGCTCAAGTCCCCCGCTGACTGCCCATTGATCACAAACCCCTGCGCCAACAGGCGCATCGTCACGCTCACATTCACCAGCAACTGCGCCGAGGTGGCCGAGTTGGTGGCGTTGAAGACGTTGTAGGTGTTGGTGCCATCGCTGGCGGTGCCCACAAAGCTCCAGGTGCCTGGGGCTTCGAAGCTGCTAACGACATCGCCCGCATCACCGTCGATCACCAGCTGGTGGCGCAGCACGCTCGCGCCCAGCCCCGTCCAGTCATTGCCGCTGTTGAACTGGTTCATGCCGGCCATGTCGAGCACGTCACCCACCGAGAGGGTCAGGGTGTTGTTGCCAGTGCCGCTGAGGTTGATTTTCTCGATGCTGGCGATGCGGCTGCCGGTCTCGGGGTCGCCGGCGGCCTGGTTGGCGATCTGGGTGAGGTCGAGCGTGACGCCTGCACCGGCCACGGCCAGGGTGTCGATGCCGCCGCCGCCGTCCACGCGGGCCAGGCGGCCATCGGTGAGGCCTTGGGAGAGGTGGTCGATGTTTTCGGCGTTGAGCACCAGGGTGTCGTTGCCGGCCCCACCGTAGAGCACGTCGGCACCGCCGTTGCCGGTGAGGGTGTCGTTGCCTGCGCCGCCCAGGGCGGTTTCGCTCTCGGTGGTGCCGCTCCAGGTGTCTGCACCGCTGGTGCCGGCAAAGTCGATGGGCAGGGCGGCATCGCCACCCAGGGCCACGTCGCCCAGGTTCACGGCGTTGGTGTCGGTCTTGCCGAAGATGACGTAGCTGCGGCCGGCGGCACTTTCTTCTTCCTCCGTAGCCGGGAGTGCCCACGTCGCCCCCACGATCAGGTCGGCCAGGCCGTCGCCGTTCACGTCGCCGGCGGAGGCGACGGAATAACCGCTGTTGTCATTGTCTGACTGCCCGTTGATCACGAAGCCGCCGCCCGTGCCGGCTTCGATGGCCGAGAGCTCCACTGGCGTGCCGCCCGTCTTGCCGAAGACGACGTAGCTGCGACCGGCATCGGTGCCTGCCTCCGGGTTGGCATAGTGCGCCCCCACAATCAAATCGGCCAGGCCGTCGCCGTTCACGTCGCCGGCGGAGGAGACGGAGATGCCGCTCTGATCTCCCCATGACTGACCATTGATCACGAAGCCGCCCGTGCCGCCAGCGGCCATGTCGGAGAGCTCAACCACCGAGCCGTCGACCTTGCCGAACACCACGTAGCTGCGCCCAGCATGGGGGTCACCCGTTGTGGGGGCGCTGTACGGCGCCCCCACGATCAGGTCGGCCAGGCCGTCGCCGTTCACGTCGCCGGCGGAGGAGACGGAATGGCCGCTTTTGTCATTGTCCGACTGCCCGTTGATCACAAAGCCGTCGCCCGTGCCGGCTTCGATGGCCGAGAGCTCCACCGCCGTGCCGCCCGTCTTGCCGAAGATGACGTAGCTGCGGCCGGCCTGTCCTTCTGCCGACCTCGCCCCCACGATCAGGTCGGCCAGGCCGTCGCCGTTGACGTCACCTGCGGCGGAGACGGAACCGCCGCTTTCGTCCCACGCTGACTGCCCGTTGATCACAAAGCCGCCCGTGCCGCCAGCGGCAATGTCCGAGAGCTCAACCACTGAGCCGTCGACCTTGCCGAACACCACGTAGCTGCGCCCGGCTTGGCCTCTATCCATTGCAGGGTCACTTTGGGAAGCCCCCACGATCAGGTCGGCCAGGCCGTCGCCGTTCACGTCGCCGGCGGAGGAGACGGACTCGCCGCTGTAGTCCAATCCTGACTGACCGTTGATCATGAAGCCGTCCGTGCCGCCAGCGGCCATGTCCGACAGCTCCACCGTCGTGCCGCCCGTCTTGCCGAACACCACGTAGCTGCGGCCGGCCTGTCCTTCTGCCGACCTCGCCCCCACGATCAGGTCGGCCAGGCCGTCGCCGTTCACGTCGCCGGCGGCGGAGACGGAACCGCCACTCCAGCCCCCCTCTGCCTGCCCGTTGATCGCAAAGCCGTCTGTGCCGCTGGCGGCAATGTTCGACAGCTCCACCGCCGTGCCGTCGGCCTTGCCGAACACCACGTAGCTGCGACCGGTATACCCGTCTGCATCCGGGGCCCCCACGATCAGGTCAGCCAACCCGTCGCCGTTCACGTCGCCTGCGGAGGCAACGGACCAGCCGCTGTTGTCCCACGCAGCCTCACCATTGATCACAAACCCCTGCGCCAACAGGCGCATCGTCACGCTCACATTCACCAGCAACTGCGCCGAGGTGGCCGAGTTGGTGGCGTTGAAGACGTTGTAGGTGTTGGTGCCATCGCTGGCGGTGCCCACCAGGCTCCAGGTGCCTGGGGCTTCGAAGCTGCTAACGACATCGCCCGCATCGCCGTCGATCACCAGCTGGTGGCGCTGCACGCTCGTGCCCAGCCCCGTCCAGCCATTGTCGTCGTTGAACTGGTTCATGCCCGCCATGTCGAGCACGTCGCCCACCGAGAGGGTCAGGGTGTTGTTGCCAGTGCCGCTGAGGTTGATCTTCTCGATGCTGGCGATGCGGCTGCCGGTCTCGGGGTCGCCGGCGGCCTGGTTGGCGATCTGGGTGAGGTCGAGGGTGACGCCTGTACCGGCCACGGCCAGGGTGTCGATGCCGCCGCCGCCGTCCACGCGGGCCAGGCGGCCATCGGTGAGGCCTTGGGAGAGGTGGGCGATGTTGTCGGCGTTGAGCACCAGGGTGTCGTTGCCGGCTCCGCCGTAGAGCACGTCGGCACCGCCGTTGCCGGTGAGGGTGTCGTTGCCTGCGCCGCCCAGGGCGGTTTCGCTGGCGGTGGTGCCGCTCCATTCGTCTGCGGCGCTGGTGCCGGCAAAGTCAATGCCCAGGGCGGCATCGCCACCCAGGGCCACGTCGCCCAGGTTCACGGCGTCGAAGCCGGTCTTGCCGAAGATGACGTAGCTGCGGCCGGCGGACGGCTGGCCCGCTGGGTCGCTAAAAGGCGCCCCCACGATCAGGTCGGCCAGGCCGTCCCCGTTCACGTCGCCGGCGGCGGCGACGGAAGAGCCGCTGTGGTCCCACTCGGACTGTCCATTGATCACGAAGCCGCCACCCGTGCCGGCTTCGATGTCCGAGAGCTCCACCGGCGTGTCGCCGGCCTTGCCGAACACCACGAAGCTTCGGCCCACGAAACCGGCTGCTCCAAGACCGGGGAACGTCCCCACGATCAGGTCGGCCAGGCCGTCGCCGTTCACATCGCCGGCGGCGGAGACGGAATAACCGCTGTAGTCCCCCGCTGACCGCCCGTTGATCACGAAGCCTTCCTCCGTGCCGCCAGCGGCAATGATCGAGAGTTCCACCGCTGGTCCGCCCGTTTTGCCGAACACCACGTAGCTGCGGCCGGCATTGCTGCCGCCCGTTGCTGGGTTGCTGTTATGCGCCCCCACGATCAGGTCAGCCAACCCATCGCCGTTGACGTCACCTGCAGAGGAGACGGAAACGCCGCTTTGGTCCCCCGCTGACTGCCCGTTGATCACGAAGCCACCCGTGCCGCTGGCGGCAATGCCCGACAGCTCCACCGCCGTGTTGCCCGTCTGGCTGAACACCACGTAGCTGCGCCCGGCACCCGACTTGCCCGCTGGATCGCTCTGGGGAGCCCCCACGATCAGGTCGGCCAGGCCGTCTCCGTTCACGTCGCCTGCGGAGGAGACGGAAAGACCGCTGTTGTCAGCTGCTGACTGACCGTTGATGACAAAGCCGCCCGGGTCACCATTGGAAATGTTCGACAGCTCCACCGACGTGTCGTCGGCCTTGCCAAACACCACGTAGCTTCTGCCAGCCGCGTTGCCCGGTGCGCCCACGATCACGTCGGCCAGGCTGTCGCCGTTCACATCGCCGGCGGCGGAGACGGACCAGCCGCTGTTGTCATGGTCTGACTGACCGTTGATCACGAAGCCACCCGTCTCGTTCTCGGCAATGTCGGACAGCTCCACCGGCGTGCCGCCCGTCTTGCCGAACACCACGTAGCTGCGACCGGCCTCCGTCATGCCCGCGTGATCGCTCTGGGAAGCCGCCACGATCAGGTCGGCCAGGCCGTCGCCGTTCACATCGCCTGCGGAGGAGACGGACTGGCCGCTCCAGTCATCCGCTGATTGCCCGTTGATCACGAAGCCGTTCATGCCAGCGGCAACGTCCGAGAGCTCCACCGCCGTGCCGTCTGCCTTGCCAAACATCACGTAGCTGCGCCCGGTATCCCCGTTTGCCCCCGGCGCCCCGACGATCAGGTCGGCCAGGCCATCGCCGTTCACGTCGCCGGCGGACGAGACGGACCGGCCGCTTTCGTCCCCTGCCGACTGCCCATTGATCACAAACCCCAGCGCGGCGGTGTCGATGGTGATCTCCTGCTCAGCTTCTGCACCGTTGGCCGCGACGTTGACCACGCGGAACCGGATGGTGGTGCTTTCAGTGAGGGTGGGGTCGTCGAGTTCGACCGAGGTGCCGTTGACGGCGTGGCTCACGTCCTGCCAGGTCTGGCCGTTGTCGCTGGAGTACTCCAGCCGTTCGGTGACGATGGGCGTGCCGGCGCCGGTGAGCCAGCCAGCCTGGATTTGCTGGTACGGTTGTGCGCTGTTCTCGTCGTACAGGCGGGCGTCCAGCTCGGCGTTGAAGAGGATGTGGCCGTTGGCAAACCACAGCTCGTCGTTGGATCCCTGGCTGTAGATGGTGACGACTTCGGTGCTGCGTTCGTTGTGGGTGAAGGTGTAGAGACCGTTGGCCGCGATGGTCTGGGTGTACTCGCCCAGCTCTCCGGTGAAGTAGATGCGGTTGGTGCCGGCGTTGAGCTGGGTCGCATCCACCCTCACGCCCTGGCCGACATAGACGGAGTCGTCTCCCACCCCGCCGCGCACGACCATGGCCTGCCCGCTCAGGCGCAGGTGCGGAATGTCGACGCCTTCGTTGCTCTGGATGGCGACCCTCAGAACGTCGCCTGGCGCCATGCTGCCCTGGGAGGCCACGGCATTGAGCCCTCGCGAGAGGGTGGCGTGGATGGTCAGGCCGTCTGCGTCGCTGGTGACGAAGTCCTGGCCGCTGGGGCCGGTGTCCTCGCTGATGCTGTCGATGGTGAGCGTGGCATCGGGCGTGGCGTTGGGCGTGCCGCCTTCGCTGAGCCAGCCGGCCTGGATTTGCTGGTACGGTTGTGCGCTGTTCTCGTCGTACAGGCGGGCGTCCAGCTCGGCGTTGAAGAGGATGTGGCCGTTGGCAAACCACAGCTCGTCGTTGGATCCCTGGCTGTAGATGGTGACGACTTCGGTGCTGCGTTCGTTGTGGGTGAAGGTGTAGAGACCGTTGGCCGCGATGGTCTGGGTGTACTCGCCCAGCTCTCCGGTGAAGTAGATGCGGTTGGTGCCGGCGTTGAGCTGGGTCGCATCCACGCTGAGGCCCGCGCCCACCCAGACCTCATCGTCGCCGATGCCCCCGCGCACGATGCCTTGCGCTCCGCCGAAGTCAAACCCGGGGAAGGCGTGCGCGAGGTGGACGATGTCGCCATCGGGGCGACGGATCGCATAGGTGACGGTGCGGGGGTCGACAGGGTTGGCCAAGAGGGGCTCCAGGGATGGGATCAAGGGCGGGGGAACAAGGCCTTCAGCCCTTGGGCTGCGTGGCTTCGCCTTGGGCCGCTTGTGGCTTGAGCACGCCGTCGGCGATGAGCTTGTTCATGGCCTGCTGTTGCAGACCGAACCCACGCACGAAGCCTTCCAGTGGCATGACCAGCTGTTGCGTTGGCACCCACTGGGTTTCCTGCTTGCCGTCTTTGTTCACCTGGGTGGCCGTGCCCAGCTCCAGGCGCACCAGCGAGCCGGTGACGGAAAATTGAATGATCGTGTCAGCAAAAAGGGGTGTCATATAAGTCCTTCAAGATAAAAAATGCGCTGGGGCGATCGCGCACAGCGTTCCCCAAACAGGGGCCCAACGTCACCTTTGCACACTTCAAGGAGGCTTGGGCAAGAGTGCTCGAAACGCCCGCTCCGAGAAACGAGGCGACACAAAAGAATCCCCAAATGTGCTCTGCGGAATACCGGATGCGGCGGACACAGAAAGCGGTCGGGCGTTTAGCAGGCTGTTGAAAACCCACCGCTGGAGGCCGCCTGCGATGTGCAGATGAGGCGGCCGGGGGTCTGGATTTGATGACTGCCGCGCTGAGAACTTGATGCCATGCGGCTTGGTAGAGCGTGGCGCTGCGCTTGAGTGGCCTTTGCGACCCTCATCGCGCCCCTTCCTGCAGCGCCAAGCGCGGCATTCGGGCCATTCGAACGAGATTGCTGGCCGTCATGGTCAGCTTGAAGTTCTGATCGACACGCTTGAGGCCACGGTACAAGGTCTATCGGATGCGTCCCACCGTCTTGCCCCAGCCGAAGTGTTCTTCGATGCGTTTGCGGTTGGTCTGGCTCAGTGCGTAGCCCGCATGGCGAGTCGTGCGCGCGTCGATTGCACTGCCGCCCCAGCGGTTCTCCATCAGCACATGCCCTTGAAACGCCAGCATGGCGGCCGTGTTCTGACTCTTCCTGAACAAGCGTGCATCGGGGTCTGTCGTGCTGGTGTGGGTGTCATTGCTGCCGCCGTCCTTTGGCACAAAGCTCTTGTGGCTGGCCCAGCCCTGGATCATCGTCCCATTGATCGAGAAATGCTCTTTGCTCAGCAATCCATGTTTGTCGGCCAGCCTCATGACCTCGGTGAAGAAGTGTTCGACAACCGCATGCTCCAGCAGACGGTCGCGGTTCTTGGAGAAGACTGAGTGGTCCCAGACCTCGTCATCGATGGCCAGGCCGATGAACCAGCGGTACAGCAGGTTGTAGCGCGCCTGTTCCATCAACTGGCGCTCGCTGCGCACTGAAAAGAACACCTGCACGAGCATGGCGCGCAGCAGCTTCTCCGGAGGGATGGAGGCGCGGCCGCTGTCGGCGTAGATCGTGTTGAACAGTCCGTTCAGTCGGCCCAGCGCTTCGTTGACCATCAGCCGAATGGCTCTCAATGGGTGATTGACCGGCACGAAGTCATCGAGTTTGGATACCGTGAACAACGCCTCTTGCAGTCCGTCTTCTCCGCGCATCGCACGCTCCTTGCCGTGATTCGATGCACGTAAGGTAGCAGGCCCACCGCTCTCAAAGAAGCGTGTCTACGAGGAGAATTTCAACAGCCTGCTAGGGCCTTCAGCACAGGCACATGGTGGTCATCAAAAACCTTCGCCCGAGCGTTCAACTCCGCAGGTGTGGCCTCGGCGTTTTCGAGCGCGCGCCGGTCTTTGGGAAGGTATGCAAAGCCTCGGTGTCACCCGCCTGGTATGAGAAATTGCCGCCATGAAGCAAATAAGGCTGGGCGAGAGCGAATACGAACGCAAGATCAAGAGGACGTGAAGGCGCGAGTTCCTCGACGAAATGAACCTGGTGGTGCCATGGCCGAGCTGGTATCGCTGCTTGCGCCGCACGCACCAACACCCGGCGCAAAGGGTGAGCGCCCTCTCTTTGCCGTTGAAACCTTGTTGCGCGTCCACTTCTTTCAGCAGTGGTTCAACCTGTCGAACCCGGCCATGGAAGAGGCGCTCTCAGTCACGCCGATGGGAGCGGTTTTTCTGGGACATCATTCTCTTGGCCACCACACCCTTTCAGGCTCGCCTCACAACGAACCTGAAAGGTGTCCTGGGGACGATGCCCATCCTCAGGCGATCAGAGGAGCTGTTCAAACACCACGTAATTCCAATCGCTTTCAGAAGCCTGGGTGATGGAGCCATTAAAGCCAAACTCGGCGCGACCGGTGCCCCAAGGCGTTGCGGTCGCATAGTTGCCGTTAACGGCCCAGCCAGGCGGTGTTCCATCCACGTCGCCAAGGGTTCCGGTGCCATTAAAGGCATCCCAGATGGCCAGCATATCGTTGTAGGTCGGGTTGTTCGCCGAGCCACTCACCGAGGTGCCCGGGAACAGCTGGTAGGAGCCCGGCGATGCGGCGTCATATCCGTTCGCCGCCAAGGGGCCACCATATGTGGGCAACTGGAAGTTCCAGGGAGTCGTTCCGCCGAGTTGAAAGGTATGGCCGCGGAATACGTGGTCCAGATCGCCAACGACACCGACCGCGGTTCCCGCGCCTTCAGGGAGCCCAGTCCCCCCGTTCGATCTATTGAAAAGGGCGTCAAGATCGGTGAAGCGCGCCTGGTCGTTGAGGTCGTGAACACCGTCGCTGTTGCGGTCCCACACGTAGTAAACCTTGCCGTCCACATTCACGCCATGGATGAGCTGGCCGTAAGTGCCCAGGCTGAGGTTATCGAGAGCATTTGTCACATTGATGGCCACGGTTTTGACTGCGGCCGTGTTCACCCCATCGTTGGCGGTAACGTTGACGTAGCGCGTGGTGCTAACAGCACCGCCGTAATTGATGCCGTCCTCGTAGTTCGGCGCATTCTTGAAGGTCAGGGCGCCGGTGGTGGGGTTGATGTTGAAGAGGGTCCCGTTGGCGCCGCTGGCAATGGCGTAGGTAAAGGTTGTATTCGCATCACCATCACTGGCCGTGACCGTGTAGGCCACGCCGGTTCCGTTCTCGACAAAGTCGACGCTGGATGCGCTCGTCACAACGGGTGCGAACTCGTTGACGTTGGTCACCGTGATGGCCACGGCCCTGTCGGTGTTGTTCGCGCCGTCATTGGCCCGCACGGTGATGTTGTAGATGTTGTTGGCGCCGCTGTCGGTGGGTGCCTCAAAGTTTGGCGCCACCTTGAAGGTGACGGCGCCGGTAGTGGGGTGGATGTTGAACAGGGCTGCGTCCGTGCCCAGCAGGCTGTAGGTGCGTGGGGCCAGGTTGTCGGCGTCGGTCGTCACAGCGGTGTAGACCACGCCGGTGCCGTTCTCGGCAAAGCTGGCCGTGGTGGGGCTGGTGAACACCGGTGCGTTGTCGTTGACGTTGGTCACCGTGATGGCGATGTAGTGGATGGCGGCGTTGAGCCCATCGGAGGCAAGCACGTTGATGCTGTAGACGTTGTTGGCGCCGTTGTCGGTGGGTGCCTCAAAGTTTGGCGCCACCTTGAAGGTGACGGTGCCGGTAGTGGGGTGGATGTTGAACAGGGCCGCGTCCGTGCCCTGCAGGCTGTAGGTGCGTGCGGCCAGGTTGTCGGCGTCGGTGGTCACAGCGGTGTAGACCACGCCGGTGCCGTTCTCGGCAAAGCTGGCCGTGGTGGGGCTGGTGAACACCGGTGCGTTGTCGTTGACGTTGGTCACCGTGATGGCCACGGCCCTGTCGGTGTTGTTCGCGCCGTCATTGGCCCGCACGGTGATGTTGTAGATGTTGTTGGCGTCGCTGTCGGTGGGTGCCTCAAAGTTTGGCGCCACCTTGAAGGTGACGGCGCCGGTAGTGGGGTGGATGTTGAACAGGGCTGCGTCCGTGCCCAGCAGGCTGTAGGTGCGTGCGGCCAGGTTGTCGGCGTCGGTGGTCACAGCGGTGTAGACCACGCCGGTGTCGTTCTCGGCAAAGCTGGCCGTGGTGGGGCTGGTGAACACCGGTGCGTTGTCGTTGACGTTCGTGACGGTGATGGCCACCGCCCTGTCGGTGTTGTTCGCGCCGTCATTGGCCCGCACGGTGATGTTGTAGATGTTGTTGGCGTCGCTGTCGGTGGGTGCCTCAAAGTTCGGCGCTGTCTTGAAGGTGACGGCGCCGGTAGTGGGGTGGATGTTGAACAGAGTCGCATCGAGGCCGCCGCTCAGGCTGTACGTGAGTGAAGCACCCGCGTCAGCATCGGTGGCCACAGCGGTGTAGACCGCCGTCGTGGTTGCGACGTTCTCGGCAACGCTCACTGCCGTGCCGCTGGTGAACACCGGCGCTTCGTTCACGTTGGTCACCGTGATGGCCACGGCCTTGTCCGCATAGCCGCCGTTGGTGTCGGTGGCGCGCACGGCGAAGTTGTAAACATTGTCGGTGCCAGCATCCGCAGGGGCTTCGAAATTCGGATTGGCCGCGAACCGCACTTCGCCGTCGTCGGCGTCGATGGTGAAGCGCGCAGCGTCTGCGCCCACCAGGCTCCAGCTGAGGGTGCCGTTGCCGAGCACGGTGTAGCCGTTGGCGTCGTACACCACGGCGCTGGTTCCCACGTTTTCCTGCACATTGCCGCCGGAGCCGCTGGTGATCATGGACCTGACTTCCAGCGCTACGGAACTGGAGTTGCCCCCCCAAAGGCTGGAGACAAAACCGTCTAGCATGGAGCCACCGCCAAGACCAACAAGCGCGTAGGAGGTGGTCGACGTGGGCGTGGAGGACCAGTATGAGCCCGCGTACCAGCCGGGCGGAACGCCAGCGACGTTCGTTTCTGTTCCGCTTCCATTGTGTGCATCCCAGATGGCCAGCAGATCGTTGTAGGTGGGGTTGTCTTGTGAACCGCTGCTCACCGCCGTGCCGGGCGGATGGCCGAGGGAACCGGCATAGATGCCGCTCAACCCTGCGCCGTAGGTGGGCAGCGCCACTTGCACGTCCAAGCCGTTGATGGTGAAGGTGGCGTAGCGGTAGGTGTTGTCGGTCTTGCCCACTTCCCCCACCTTGTTGGCCTCGATCTCCTCCACGCCGTTGGCGTCGTATTTGAAGATGGTGTCGAGCTCGGTGTGGAGCATGTAGTCGAGTCCACCGCCCAGTCCATCGCCCGCTACATTGATCGGGGCGCTGCTGGTTCCGCCGCCCGCACGGTCCCAGTAGTAGTACGTCCTGCCTTCCACCACCACGGGTGCAATGAGGTTGCCCATGACGCCCAGATCGAGGCCGTTGATGGCGAGGTCGGTCACCTCGATCTCGACGTTGTGGTCTCTCAAGTCGCCGGTGCTGTCGGTGGCGCGCACGGTGATGACGTAGATGTTGTTGCCGTTCGAGTCTGTGGGCAATTCGAAGTCTGGCACGGCGTTGAACCGCACCTCGCCGTCGTCGGCATCGATGGTGAAGAGGTGGGCGTCTGCACCCAACAGGCTCCAGCTGAGCGTGCCGTTGCCCGGCGCGGCGCTGCCTTGGGCGGTGTAAACCGGGGCCCAGGTGGCCACGTTTTCCGCCACACTGGCGCTGAAGCCGCTGGTGATGCTGGGCGCGTCGTTGGGGATGTTGGTCACCGTGATGGCGACGGCCTTGTCCGCATAGCCGCCGTTGGTGTCGGTGGCGCGCACGGCGAAGTTGTAAACATTGTCGGTGCCAGCATCCGCAGGGGCTTCGTAGTTCGGATTGGCCGCGAACCGCACCTCGCCGGTGGTGGCGTTGATGGTGAAGCGGTCAGCGTCTGCCCCCACCAGGCTCCAGCTGAGGGTGCCGTTGCCCAGCACGGTGTAGCCGTTGGCGTCGTACACCACGGCGCTGGTGCCCACGTTTTCCTGCACACTTCCGCCGGAGCCGCTGGTGATCATGGATCTGACTTCCAGCGCTACGGAACTGGAGTTGCCCCCCCAAAGGCTGGAGACAAAACCGTCTAGCATGGAGCCACCGCCAAGACCAACAAGCGCGTAGGAGTCTGCAGACGGCGTGGGTGTGGCGGACCAGTATGGGCCCGCGTACCAGCCGGGTGGAACGCCAGCGATGTTCGTTGTTCCTGTTTCGCCTCCGTTGTGCGCGTCCCAGATGGCCAGCAGGTCGTTGTAGTCGGGGTTGTCTTGCGCACCGCTGTTCACCGCCGTGCTGGGTGGGTATTGGTTCGTATAGTCGGCATAAATACCACTCAGCGCTGCGCCGTAGGTGGGCAGCGCCACTTGCACGTCCATGCCGTTGATGGTGAAGGTGGCGTAGCGGTAGGTGTCGTCTGTCTTGCCTACGTCCCCCACCCTGTTGGTCGCAATCTCCTCCACGCCGCTGGCGTCGTATTTGAAGATGTCGCTGAGCTCGGTGTGGGGAATTTCGTCGGCAACGCCGCCGGCGGTTCCGTCGCCCGAGCGATCCCAGTAGTAGTACGTCTTGCCTTCCACCACCACGGGCGCCAGGAGCTTGCCCATGGTGCCCAGATCGAGGCTGTCGTCGCCGCTGGGGTTGATGGTGATTGCCTGCGCCACTTCTGCACCGTTGCCCGCGACGTTGACCACGCGGAACCGGATGGTGGTGCTTTCGGTGAGGGTGTCGTCTTGCAGTTCGACCGAGGTGCCGTTGACGGCGGAGCTCACGTCCTGCCAGGTCTGGCCGTTGTCGCTGGAGTACTCCAGCCGTTCGGTGACGATGGGCGTGCCGGCGCCGGTGAGCCAGCCGGCCTGGATTTGCTGGTACGGTTGTGCGCTGTTCTCGTCGTACAGGCGGGCGTCCAGCTCGGCGTTGAAGAGGATGTGGCCGTTGGCAAACCACAGCTCGTCGTTGGATCCCTGGCTGTAGATGGTGA
>NZ_JBFWNX010000008.1:0-191973 GCF_050250835.1 Hydrogenophaga sp.
CCGAGGGGGCTGGGCCTGCCTTGGGGGCGGCCCGGCGGCTGGCCCTGGCCCCCACGCTCCGCCGCTGCGCGGGTCGCTGCCCCCCGAGGGGGCTGGGCCTGCCTTGGGGCGGCCCGGCGGCTGGCCCTGGCCCCCACGCTCCGCCGCTGCGCGGGTCGCTGCCCCCCCGAGGGGGCTGATTCGCCTTGGGGGCGGCCCGGCGGCTGGCCCTGGCCCCCACGCTCCGCCGCTGCGCGGGTCGCTGCCCCCCCGAGGGGGCTGATTCGCCTTGGGGGCGGCCCGGCGGCGAATCGCTTTAAGCTCCTGCAGATGCGCGCGCTGCTCTCCACCTTCTCCAGGCAGGAACTGCGCCATCACCCGTGGCGCAATGCCTCGGCGGTGGTGGCGGTCATGCTCGGCGTCGCGCTGGCCTTTGCGGTACACCTCATCAATGCCTCGGCGCTGGCTGAGTTTTCCAGCGCGGTCAGCGCGGTGAATGGTCAGCCCGACCTGTCGCTGCGCGCGCGCCAGGGCCTGCTCGACGACCGGCTGCTCGAACCGGTGGCGGCCCATCCGGGCGTTGCCCTGGCCAGCCCGGTGCTGGAAGTCGCCACCCAGGTGACTGACGCCCGGGGACAGCGCGTGGCGGTGAAGCTGATCGGCGTGGACGCGCTGGCGGTGGCTGGTCTCTCGCCTGCGCTCATGCCGGTGGTGGAAGGACCCGATGGCGCGGGCTCTGGCCAAAGGCTCGACCTGTTCGCGCCCGACGCGCTGTTCCTCAATCCGGCCGCCGCCCAGGCACTGAGTGGCCTGCGCGCGCTGCAATGGCCCCATGCCACGCTGCGCGTGGCTGGCCGTGTGAACGCACCCGGCGCGCCGCTGCTGGTCATGGACGTGGCGGCGGCTCAGGAACTCACGAACCGCGCCGGCCAGTTGAGCCGCATCGACCTGCGGCTGGCCCCCGGCGCGCGCGCTGACGAGGTGCTGGCTGCACTGGCCTTGCCCGACAACGTGATCGCGCAGCGGGCCGAACAATCCGGCGAGCGCGTGAGCAACCTCTCGCGTGCCTACCGCGTCAACCTCACAGTGCTGGCCCTGGTCGCTCTTTTCACCGGCGCATTCCTGGTGTTCTCGGTGCTGTCGCTGTCGGTGGCTCGGCGCCAGCCGCAATTCGCACTGTTGGGCGTGCTGGGCCTGTCGGGTCGGGAGCGGCTGCGCCTGGTGCTGGCCGAGTCGGCCTTGCTGGGACTGCTGGGCAGCGCACTGGGCGTGGTCCTGGGCACCGTGCTGGCCGCACTCGCGCTGCGCCTGCTCGGCGGCGACCTGGGCGGCGGCTACTTCACCGGCGAGTCCCCTCCTCTGCTGTGGAGCCCGTGGGCAGCGTGCGTGTATGGCCTGCTCGGTGTGGCGGCTGCGATGGTGGGCGGCTGGTGGCCCGCGCGCGCCACGGCGCGCATGGCGCCTGCCCTGGCGCTCAAGGGCCTGGGCGCACCCGCGCCGCGCGGCGCTCGCCGCCACCGGCTGGCGTTGGCGCTGATTGCGCTGGCAGCGGCACTGGCCTGGGCACCACCGGTGGCCGGCATCCCGCTGGCAGCCTATATCTCGGTGGGCCTGTTGCTGGTGGGCGGCATCGCGGCGTTGCCGCTGGGGGTGGGCTGGCTGCTGGATCGGCTGGCACCGCGCGTGGCCCGCCACGCCTTGCCGCTGCTGGCGGTGGAGCGCTCGCGTCGCCTGCGCGAAACCGCCGCCGTAGCCACCAGCGGCGTGGTGGCAAGCCTCGCGCTGTCGGTCGCTCTCACGGTGATGGTGGCGAGCTTTCGCGATTCGGTCACGCATTGGCTCGACGCCGTGCTGCCCGCGCCGCTGTATGTGCGCAGCGTGGGTGGCGTGGGCGACGCCAGCCACCTGCCCGAGGACTTCATGACGGCGGTCACGGGCGTGCCCGGCGTGGTGCGCGCCGATCCGCTTCGAGCCACGCCGGTGCAGCTGGACCCGGCCCGCCCGCCCGTGGTGCTGCTCTCGCGCCCCCTCCTTCCGGTGCCGGGCGCCATGCTGGGCCTGCCGCTGGTGGACACACCGCGGCAGGCGCCGCGCGCCCGCGACGGCGAGCGCGTGGTTCCGGTGTATGTCAGCGAGGCCACGGTGGACCTCTATGGTGCGAAGCCCGGCACCTGGCTCGACGAGCTGGCGCGGGCCTTCGCCCAGCCACAGGCGCGCGGCACGCGCTTTTTCGTGGCTGGCGTGTGGCGGGACTACGCACGCCAGCATGGCAGCGTGGTGATGGACCGCGCCGACTTCATCCGCCTCACGGGCGATGCGCGCGTGAACGACCTGGCCTTGCTGCTCGCGCCTGACGCACAGGAGATCCAGGTGCAAGTGCAGATCCGGACCGAAGCCATCCGTCTGGGCGTGGCCGACCAGATCCAGTTCGCATCGGCCAGCCAGATCCGCGCTGGCTCGCTGCGGATTTTCGACCGCAGCTTCGCCGTGACGGTGTGGCTGCAGGCGGTGGCGATCGGCATCGGCCTTTTCGGCGTGGCTGCCAGCTTCAGCGCGCAGGTGCTGGCGCGCAAACGCGAGTTCGGCCTGCTCGCCCACCTGGGGCTCACGCGCCGCCAGATTCTGGGTGTGGTCGCACTCGAAGGCCTGGCCTGGACGCTGCTGGGCGCGCTGGCCGGCCTGGCGCTGGGGCTGGCGGTCAGCCTGGTGCTGGTGCATGTGGTCAATCCGCAAAGTTTCCACTGGACCATGGACCTGGTGCTGCCCTGGGCACGGCTGCTCGCGCTGTGCGCCGCCGTGGTGATGGCGGGTACGCTCACCGCCTGGCTCGCGGGCCAGGCCGCCGCCAGCCGCGACGCGGTGCGCGCTGTCAAGGAGGACTGGTGAACTTCGATCGACGCCAATGGCTGATCGGTGCTGCTGGCGCGTGCATGCTGCCCTCGCCGATGCTGGCGCAGAACGAGCACCGCCCAGGTGACGTGCTGCGGCCGCGCCCGCTGGTGTTCCCACGCGACCACGGCAGCCACAACGAGACCCGCACCGAGTGGTGGTACCTCACCGGCCATGCACGCGATGGGAACGGGCGCGATTTCGGCTTCCAGCTCACCTTCTTCCGCAGTCGCGTCGACGAAGCGCGAGACCTCAAGAGTCGACTGGCGGCAAAACACCTGCTGTTCGCGCACGCGGCCATCACCGACGTGAAAAATGGCGTGCTCGTGCACGACCAGCGCATTGCGCGCTGGAACGGCGAGCGGCCCGCGCGCACCGGCCGCGCGGTGTTTGCGAGCGTGCAGGACACGCACATTGAACTGCGCGACTGGCACCTGCGGCGCGAGCCCGGAGGAAACTACGCGATGCGGGTGGGCGACGAAGCACTGCAGATCGAACTGCAGGCGCAACCGCGCCAGGCCCTGCTGCTGCAGGGCGAGAACGGCTTCTCGCGCAAGGGCCCCGATCCGGCGCAGGCAAGCTTCTATGTGAGCCAGCCGCACCTGGCAGTGCAAGGCACACTGGGCTTGCGCGGCCAGCGGTTTGCGGTGAAGGGCAGCGGCTGGCTGGATCACGAATGGAGCGAGGCGCTGCTGCACCCGCAGGCAGTGGGCTGGGACTGGATCGGCATGAACCTGCTGGACGGCACCAGCCTCACCGCCTTCCAGTTGCGGCGCAAGGACGGTGGCAAGGTGTGGGCGGGCGGTTCGTTCCGCGCAGCGGGCAGCGCTCAAAGCCCCACCGACATCTACCGCTTTGCCGCCGGCGAGGTGGACTGGCAACCCCAGCGCTACTGGACCAGCCCTCTCACCCGCGCACGCTACCCGGTGGAGTGGGTGGTTCGAACGCCGGCCGACTTCTACACCGTCAAGGCCATCATCGACCCGCAGGAACTCGACAGCCGCGCAAGCACCGGCACCGTGTACTGGGAAGGCCTGTCGGAGCTGCTCGACAGCAACGGCCGCATGGTGGGGCGCGGCTACCTGGAGATGACGGGCTACGCGCAGCGTCTCGTGCTGTAAGTTCTCAGTAGCCGAGCAGGTTCTGTCGGACGTGAAGCAGGTGTTCAAGTGTGAGCTCGCGCGCTCGCGCGGCGTCACGATCCCTGAGCGCGCTCACGATCTGCCGGTGCTGCGCCTGATAGGCCAGCCGACGTTCGGGCGTCACGCTCTTCTTCTTGAGCTGACCCCAGTCGCCCTGGGCGCGCACCGTCTTCATGAGGCTGAACACATTGCCCACGAAGCTGTTGTGCGCGGCGTCGGCTATGGCCTGGTGCAGCTCGGCGTCCCAGTGCTCGAAGGCTTCGAGCGTGTCCGCTGCCTCGGCCTGGTCGCAGCAAGCGTCCATGCGTTGCAGGTCGGCGGCGTTCGCATTGCGGATCGCCAGTTCGATGATGGCGGGCTCCAGGGCCAGGCGCGCCTCCATCAGGTCGGCCGGACTGGTGTGCTGCGAGGAATCCTGCTGCACGCGCCGGCCCAGGCGCGCACCCGCCTGCTCGGTCACGAAAGTGCCGCTGCCCACGGTCTGCTCGATGAGCCCCTGCTGCTTGAGTTCGGCCAGCGCCTTGCGCACCGTGGTGCGGCTGACGGCAAAGGTGTCGGCGAGTTCGCGTTCGGTGGGCAGGCGGTCGCCCGCGCGCCACTGCCCCGCCTGCAATTGCTCCAGGATCGTTTCGCGCAGGGGTGCCGACAGGTTCATGGAGGGCAATGTACCAAAACAGACCAATGCGCCCACAAGGTTCGCTCTAGGGGCTTTCCCCACTTCATGTCCGCCTGCCATCTTCTATGATTCCTGGACTGGTTTTGATTGGTATTTTTTGGTACCTTTTCTGGATTTTTCCCTTCAAGGAGTCTGCGTGCGCATCGCCACTTTCGTTCATCAAGGCCAGCGGCAGGTCGGTGCCGTCTCGGCCGACGGTCAGACTGTTCAGGCCCTGGCCCTCGATCCTTCGGACGCGCGACGCGGCGTGCTGGCCCTGGTGGAGGCGGCAGCCGCCGGTGCGCCTGCTCCGGCGCCCATCGGCGCGGCCCTGAAGCTGTCAGACGTGCAACTCGAAGCCCCCATTCCCTTGCCGCGTCGCAACCTCTGGTGCGTGGGCCGCAACTACCACGAGCACGCCAGAGAGCTGCAGGGATCGGTCTTCAAGAACAACAACAGCAACCCGGCCGCCTGGCCGATCGTGTTCACCAAGGTGCCCGAATGCGTGGTGGCCGACGGCGCCGACGTGCTGCTGCCCGGCGAAGCGATCTCGCCGCAGATCGACTACGAGGCCGAGCTGGCTGTGGTGATCGGCACCGGCGGCAAGAACATCACCCGCGCCGACGCCATGAAGCACGTCTTCGGCTACACCATCGTCAACGACGTCACGGCGCGCGATGTGCAGATGCGCCACCAGCAGTGGGACATGGGCAAAAGCTTCGACACCTTCTGCCCCATGGGTCCCTGGATCGTCACCGCCGACGAACTCGACGGCCAGCACACTCGCGTGCGCTGCTGGGTCAACGGCGAGCCCCGCCAGGATGGCCGCACCGAAGACCTGATCTTCGACATTCCCACCCTCATCGAAACCATCTCGCGCGGCATCACGCTCTACCCCGGCGATGTGATCGCCACCGGCACGCCAGCGGGTGTGGGCCTGGGGCTCACGCCGCCCACGTTTCTGAAAAGCGGCGACGTCGTGCGCATCGAGATCGACGGCATCGGCGCGCTGCAGAACCGGTTTGTCTGATCGACCCGTCATTCACGAAAAACACCTTCAGGAGACAAGCATGAAACGAACCGCACTCAAGCTGTGCAGCCTGGCCCTGGCGCTGGTCGCCACGGTGGCCGCCACCCACGCGCAGGACGCCTACCCCAGCAAACCCGTGACCATGGTGGTGCCTTTCCCGCCCGGCGGCGTGGCCGACGTCGTGGGCCGGCCCGTGGCCGAGGCCATGGGGCGCCACCTCAACCAGTCGGTGGTGGTGGTCAACCGCGCGGGCGCAGGTGGAGGCATCGGCATGGCGCAGGTGGCCAAGGCCGCGCCCGACGGCTACACAATGCTGATGGCACTGTCTTCCATCGTCGTGCTGCCCGAAGCCGACAAGATCCTGGGCCGGCCGCCGATGTTCGAACTCTCGCAACTGCTCCCCATAGCCCGCATGACGGCCGACCCCACGGTGCTGGTGGTGCGGGCCGACAGCCCCTGGAAGACCTACGCTGAATTCATTGCGCATGCCAAGGCCAACCCGGGCCGCGTGACCTTCGGCTCATCGGGCAACTACGGCACCATGCACGTGCCCATGGAGCAGCTCAAGGCCGCCACGTCCAGCTACATGCTGCATGTGCCCTACACCGGCGCAGGGCCAGCCATTCTGGGCATGCTCAGCGGGCAGGTGGATGCGGTGGCCACCGGCCCGGCCAGCGCGGTCGGCCAGATCAAGGCGGGCAAGCTGCGCGCGCTGGCGCACTGGGGCGAAGGCCGGCTGGCCCTGTTGCCCGACGTGCCCAGCTTCAAGGAACTGGGCGTGCCGATCAGCTACTCGCAATGGGCCGGCATCTTCGTGCCAGCCGGCACACCGCCCGTGGTGGTGAACAAGCTGCGAGAAGCCGCGCGCGCTGCCGCACAGGACCCGAAGACCGTCCAGGTCATGACCACCGCAGGCACCTCGTTCCAGTTTCAGGACGCCGCCGAATTCGACAAGTTCGTGCAGGACGACGCCCAGGCCATGAAGACCGTGGTGCAGAAGATCGGCAAGGTGAACTGAGTCAGCGCGCCGCAGGGGGCGGCGCCACCAGGTCGATGCGGCGCTGCAGGCGGGCAGCTTCGTCCCTGGCACCCGCAGCCTGCGCGCGTTCCCGCTGCACGCCGAGCCAGGCCAGCAGCGGGCGCCGCCAGCCACGCGCCGAGGCGGTGTCCACCGCTGTGGTGATCACGCCGGGCGTGGCCCGGCCACTTTTCAGCAACACGCCAGCGGCCACCAGTTGCGACAACGGGTCCTTGATCGCGGCCACCGCAGCATCCGGCACCGCGTTGCCGATCAGGCTGCGATGCGCTTCGGGCAGCAGCGCGGCATCGGCCGGCTTTGCCGTGCCCTGCAGATACCGCGCGTAGGCCTGCTCGGCCGGCGCGGCGTCCAGCGCCAGTGCATCGAAACCCGCACACGGCTCGAACACCAGCGAGGCCACGCGGGTGGCGCAACGCAGCAGCTCCGCGCGCGCCAGCAGATCGGCGCGTCCGGTGCTGGTGATCTCGCGCCGCGCACGCCCGAACTCCAGCGCCTCGACGCGCGCATCGCCCACCAGCCAGGCCTCGGCCGCGCGCTCCGTGCTGGTCTTCGCATTCATCTGCCATTCGGGGGCGGGTGGCGTGCCGGAGCAGGCAGTCAAGAGCAAGCCCGCAACGAGCGCCGTGAATGCCATCGAGAAACAGCGCGGATCCGGCTTGGCCGGGCCGCAGCTGTTGCCCCCTTGAGGGGGTGACGGGACCGAAGGGACCGGCGCGGGGGTGAGCTTCATCATGGCAGGCGAATCTCTGTTTCACGCGCAAACGGCCACTTGCGGTTGATCTCGTTGATGAGCGAGTCCACCTTGCGAAGGCTCGACTCGACCTCCGCGCGCAGCGTGCCCAGATCGCCCGTGGCGTCGCGCGTGTTGCTGGCCACGCCCTGCACCTCCACCAGCACCGCGTCCACCTTCTGCAGGCTGTTGCGCGCATCGGCCAGCAAGGCATTGAGCTGCTTCACCGTGGCCTGCGCATCGCCCACCAGACCGGTCTGCCCCGGCGCGGCGCCCTGGCCGAACACCTGGCGGTCGGCATTGGCAGCCAGGCTGTCCAGCCGCCTGGCCAGCGCATCGGCACGCAGCAGCAACGCGTTGGTGCGCTCGATGGTGAGCACCAGTTTCTTCGCGTCGTCGTCGTTGCCCATCAACACACCCAGGCCACCGTGCGGCCCTTTCAGGCGTTCAGCAGTCACCTGCACGCCGCCCAGCGTGCCGGCCACGGCGCCATCGGCCGCCGTGAGTGCGGCCAGGTTCTCCAGCACCTCGCGCATGCTGGCCGCGAGCTTGGGAATTTCGGCGGCGGTGTCGCCCCGCAACACGGTGCGCTCGGCACCATCGGGCAAGGGTGGGTCTTCGAGCACGCCGCTGTAGGCGCGCAGGCGCGTGCCGCCCACGATGCCGCGTTCCATGGTGAAAATGCTCGAGGTGCGCAGCCACTTGGCGTCCTTCTCGGGCACATCCACCAGGATGCGAACGTTCCCGTCGTCGGCCAGTTCGATGCGCGCCACGCGCCCGATGGCAAAGCCGGCAAAGGTCATGTCCATGCCGACCACCACGCCTTCGGAGTCGTCGGCGATCAGCACCAGCCTCTGCGTGGGTTCGAAGACGCCGCGCGCGAACATCACGTAGGCGGCCGAGCCCACCACCAGCAGCACCATCACCACCAGCAGCAGCGCGGCCTTGAGTTCCAGATTCTTCACTGGTGGCGGTTCGTCGTACGAAGGGGGTGAAGGCGTGGGCGTCATTGGGATCTAGGGCCTGTTCACACTATTTTTCCAAGTGCGAATGGGGTGGAAACAGCGCCAATCTAGGCGCACGACGACGGCCAGACTGGGTGTCTGGCCTAGGAGTGCAACGACGAGTGGCGCTGTTTCCACCCCATTCCCTTCGGGTTGCGGCCAAAAAGGCCATGCGCGGCGTTGCGAAGCCTTGCCAGGGGAAAACCCCGGCTGCGTTTCGCGCCTTGCGCATGGCCTTTTTGATCCGCAACGCATCTTGGAAAAATAGTGTGAACAGGCCCTAGTAATAGTTGCCGATCAGCGAGGTGACCTCGATCAGCAGCACCACGGAGAACAGGCGCGCGAATTCGGACATGTCGCTGCGGCGGGAAAAGCCGCCATGGTCATCGCTCTGCGCGCTGGCGGCCAGCGGCACCACGCCCACGGCCAGGGCGAAGAACAGCGTCTTGAGCGAGAAGATGAGCGTGACCGTGGGCGAGAACACCTGGCCCACGCTGCGGGTGTAGGCGGGCAGGCCCCAGGGCGAGAAACCATAAACCGTGAGGTAGGTGAGCACCAGGCACACCACGCACGCCAGCGCCGCCAGCAACAGCACGGAGAACATGGCGGCCAGCGCGCGCGGCAGCAGCACCAACGCCAGCAGCGATTCCAGCGGCGCCAGGCTGCCCTCGCGCTGCGCCCTCGCAAAACGTCCGCGCAATGCCTGCGCGGACGGCATGGCATAGCGCGCGGCCACGAACATGGCCGAATACAAGGGGATCAGCTCCAGCACCAGGGTGCGCACCAGCACCTCGAGCGCGTACTGCGACAGACCGTAGCTGTAGGCTGTGGCCACCACGATGCGGATGAGCACCAGGCTCACCAGCGCCGAGAGCACCAGAAACCAGGTCAGGAGCGGTGCCGTGGCGGTGTAGAGGTGCGCGAACACCGCACCGCGGTGGGCTGTGCGAGTGTAGATGGACGGCGTGAGCGCCAGCACCACGATCTGTGCGCCCATGTGGATCACATGCCACCACGCACGCCAGGTGGCGCGGGCCTTGCGGCCCCAGTGGCCCATCAGGCTGTGGGTGGCGTTCACGGGGTTCATGCGGCCATGATAGTCGGCACACTGAGCGCAGCCGGCGCCCCACACGTGAGCAAACGTGACAACCGGCTGGTGTAAACGCGCATGCGTGCTCGCCGGGTTTGATTTTCAATCGGGCCATCCCTCAGCCGTCATCAGGAGCCTTGCATGCCGTTTTCAGTCCACCCTGTGGTGCGCCGCCAGACCATCGCTGACGCCCTGCGCCGCACCGCGCTGCGCCTGCCAGACAAGACCGCGATTGTCTGTGGCGCCACGCAATGGACCTATGGCGAGTTCGACGCACTGGTGAGCCGTCTGGCCGCCGGCCTGGCCCGCATCGGGGTGGCGCAGGGCGACAAGGTGGCGGTGCTGGCGCGCAATTCGCACGGTTTTGCCGCCCTGCGCTTTGCGCTGGCGCGCCGCGGAGCGGTCATGGTCCCGATCAATTTCATGCTCAAGGCCGACGAGGTGGCCTACATCCTGCGCCACGCCGGCGCGAAGACCCTCGCCACCGACAGCGGCCTGGCCGCCCTCGCTCGCGATGCCGCCGCGCTCGACACGCAAGTCGCTCAGTACCTCTGGCTGCCTTCCGAAGACCCGAGCGAGCCGGTGCCCGGCATGCACGCCTTTGACGATCTGGCCGCGTGTACGGACTCCCTGCCCGACGTCACCCTGGGCAGTTTCGACCTGGCGCAGATCGTCTATACCAGCGGCACCGAATCCACCCCCAAGGGCGCCATGCTCACGCACGACGCCGTGCTGTGGCAGTACGTGAGCTGCGTGATCAACGCCAGCATCGCCGAGGAGGACCACGCCCTGCACGCCCTGCCGCTGTACCACTGCGCCCAGCTCGACGTGTTCTTCGGACCGGCCATCTACATCGGCAGCAGCAACGTGATCACCGCCAAGCCGGTTCCCGACAACCTGCTCGCCCTGATCGAGAAATTCCACATCACGAGCTTCTTCGCGCCGCCCACGGTGTGGATCGCGCTGCTGCGCTCGCCGCTGTTCGACGCCACCAAGCTGAAAAGCCTGGCCAAGGGCTACTACGGCGCCTCGATCATGCCGGTGGAGGTGCTCAAGGAGCTGGCCTCGCGCCTGCCTGCGGTGCGCTTGTGGAACCTCTACGGCCAGACCGAGATCGCGCCGCTGGCCACCATGCTGCCCCCCGAGGACCAGCTGCGCAAACCCGGCTCCTGCGGCAAGGCCGTGCTGAATGTGGAAACCCGCGTGGTGGACGACGCCATGCGGGACGTGGCCGTGGGCGAAGTCGGCGAGATCGTGCACCGCTCGCCGCATCTCATGCTGGGCTACTTCAACGACCCCGAGCGCACGCAAACCGCCTTCGAGGGCGACTGGTTTCACAGCGGCGACCTCGCCACCATCGACGACGAAGGCTACATCACGGTGGTGGACCGCAAGAAGGACATGATCAAGACCGGCGGCGAGAACGTGGCCAGCCGCGAGGTGGAAGAAATGGTCTATCGCCTGGGGGCCGTCAGCGAAGTGGCGGTGATCGGCCTGCCCGACCCGAAATGGGTGGAGGCAGTCACCGCCGTGATCGTGTTGAAGGCCGGCCAGCAACTCAGCGAGGCCGAGGTGCTGGCCCACTGCAACCAGCACATGGCCAGCTTCAAGAGCCCGAAACGCGTGGTGTTCACCGACAGCCTCCCCAAGAACCCGAGCGGCAAACTGCTCAAGCGCGAACTGCGCCAGCGCTACACGGCCTGAGTCCCGGAAAGGCCCATGCGGGCTGAGCTTGTCGAAGCCCTGCCCAATCTGAAATGCCCTTCGACAGGCTCAGGGCGAACGGTGAGGTGGGCGGGCCTGCGCAAGCGCCCAGCAAGCCCCCCGTTCGGGCTGAGCTTGTCGAAGCCCTGGCCAATCCGAAACACCCTTCGACAGGCTCAGGGCGAACGGTGAGGTGGGCGGGCCTGCGCAAGCGCAAAGCAAGCCCCCCGTTCGGGCTGAGCTTGTCGAAGCCCTCGCCAATCTGAAATGCCCTTCGACAGGCTCAGGGCGAACGGTGAGGTGGGCGGGCCTGCGCAAGCGCCCAGCTAGCCCCCCGTTCGGGCTGAGCTTGTCGAAGCCCTCGCCAATCCGAAACACCCTTCGACAGGCTCAGGGCGAACGGTGAGGTGCGCAAGCGCCCAGCAAGCCTCCCGTTCGGGCTGAGCTTGTCGAAGCCCTGGCCAATCCACAATCCCCTTCGACAGGCTCAGGGCGAACGGTGAGGTGCGCAAGCGCACAGCAAGCCCCCCCCCGTTCGGGCTGAGCTTGTCGAAGCCCTCGCCAATCCGAAACACCCTTCGACAGGCTCAGGGCGAACGGTGAGGTGCGCAAGCGCACAGCAAGCCCCCCCCGTTCGGGCTGAGCTTGTCGAAGCCCTGGCCAACCCGCAATCCCCTTCGACAGACTCAGGGCGAACGGTGAGGTGGGCGGGCCTGCGTGAGCGCCCAGGTCACATGCTCGCGCACGAGTTCGCTGGGGTGTTCAGCCCGAGCATGAAGGGCGTTCAACAACGTTTCATCGAACTCGGACCGCAGCGCATTGCCCAGCGCCACCGCCAGGTTGCGCAGCCAGCGTTCGTGACCGATGCGCCGGATCGGGCTGCCTTCGGTGTGGCGCAGGAACTCGGCCTCGCTCCAGGCAAACAGTTCGACAAGGGTTGAGCCCCTGAGGCCTTCGCGCGCATCGAAATCGGGCAGCGGGCTGAGCCGCGCGAACTTGTTCCAGGGGCAGACGAGCTGGCAATCGTCGCAGCCATAGATGCGGTTGCCCATGAGCGGCCGCAGTTCCAGCGGGATGGCCCCCGCGTGTTCGATGGTGAGGTAGCTGATGCAGCGTCGCGCGTCGAGGCGTTGTGGCGCGGTGATGGCCTGCGTGGGGCAGACCGCGATGCAGGCGGTGCAGGCTCCACAGTGTTCACTGACCGCTTCGGTCGGCGGCAGCGCGAGGTCCACATAGATCTCGCCGAGAAAAAACATGGATCCGGCCTCGCGGTGCAGCAGCAGCGTGTGCTTGCCACGCCAGCCCTGCCCGCTGCGCTGCGCGAGCTCGGCCTCGAGCACCGGGGCCGAGTCGGTGAACACGCGGTGGCCGACCGGACCCACCGCCACCTGGATGCGATCGGCCAGCGTCTGCAGGCGGTTGCGCAGCACCTTGTGGTAGTCGCGGCCCCTGGCATAGACCGACACCACCGCCTCTCCAGGGCGATCCAGGCGGGCGAGTTCCAGTGCCTGCCAGCCCTCACGGGTGTCGCGTGGCAGGTAGTCCATGCGCGCGGTGATCACGCTCAAGGTGCCCGGTACCAGCTCGGCCGGGCGGGCGCGCTTCATGCCGTGCGCGGCCATGTAGGCCATGTCACCGTGACATCCAGCCGACAGCCAGGCCCGCAAGCCGGGCTCGGCGGCCGACAAATCCACACCAGCCACGCCAATTTGCGAAAATGCGAGCTCCTGGCCCCAGGCCTGTATCTGCGAGACGAGTTGAGCGGCATCCAGAACGATCTTCATGTGCAGTCCATTGTAGGAACCGCCCCGGTGCCTGCGGGTTCGGCGTCCGCCGCCGCGCAGTGGCGAGGCCGCTGGGAAACCGAAGAAGACACGCAGACCTTTGCCCGCCAGCTTGCCACCTCGCCCGCCATCGCCCACGCCACCATTGCCCTCGACGGGGACCTGGGCGCGGGCAAGACCACGCTGGTGCGCCATCTGCTGCGCGCACTCGGCGTGCGCGGGCGCATCAAGAGTCCCACCTACGCCGTGGTGGAACCCCACACGACGATCGACTGCGCGGTGATGCCCGCAGGTGAACCTTTGCAAATCTGGCACTTCGACTTCTACCGCTTCTGCGACCCGCGCGAATGGGAAGATGCGGGCTTTCGCGAACTTTTCGCCAGCCCCGGTCTCAAGCTGGTGGAGTGGCCCGAACGTGCTGGCGCCTTTCTGCCTCCGGTTGATCTGCGCATTCACATCCAACCCGACGAGATGACCCCTCAAGACCACATTGATCTGGATCAGGACACACAACGCCAGGTCGGTGCCACGGCCCTGACCCCCACGGGCCGCCTCCTGCTGGAGGCACTGGCATGACACTCTCCCGCCGCAAGCTGCTGCGCACGGGTTCTCTGGTGCTGCTGCTGGGCGCGCAGCAGATCGCGCGCGGCGCAAGCGTGGTGGCAGTGCGCATATGGCCTGCAGAAGACTACACCCGCGTGACCATCGAGTCCGACGGCGTTCTGAAGGCGCGCGAGTTCTTTGTCAACGAACCGCCGCGACTGGCGGTGGACATCGAAGGCATCGACCTGCTGCCGGGCCTGCGCGAGCTGGTGGGCAAGCTCAAGTCGGACGACCCGAACATTGCAGGCATCCGCGTGGGCCAGAACGCGGCCAACGTGGTGCGCCTGGTGATCGACCTCAAGCAGCCCATGAAGCCGCAGGTGTTTCACCTGGAGCCGGTGGCCGCCTACCAGCACCGCCTGGTGTTCGATCTCTACCCCGTGAACGCGCCGGACCCGCTGGAGCAACTGATTGCCCAACGGATGAAGGACCTGGACGAGGCGAGCGCGCGCGCTGCGCAGCTGCTGGGCCTGGAAACCGGCAAGGTGACCCGGCCGGGCACCCTGCAGGACGATCCACTGGGTGCGCTGATTGCCCGGCGCGAGCTCCCACCTGGCGTCACCGGACCGGTGGCACCGGGCAACGCACCCGCCCAGCCCCCGGTCAGCGTGGACGACAAGACCATGGCAGACGCTGCGCCGGGCAAGGGCAGCCCCTCCAAGCAGCGACCTGTGGGCAGAGGCAAGACCGAGCGCCTGATCATCGTGGCGCTGGACCCGGGCCATGGTGGCGAAGACCCCGGCGCCATCGGCCCTGGTGGCACACATGAGAAAAAGGTGGTGCTGCAGATTGCGCAGAGATTGCGCGACCGCATCAACGAAACCCGCGTGAATGGCAACCCCATGCGAGCCTACATGACGCGCGACAAGGACTTCTTCGTGCCCTTGCAGGTGCGCGTGCAAAAGGCCCAGAAGGTACAGGCTGACCTGTTCATCAGCCTGCACGCCGACGCCTTCCTCACGCCCCGGCCGCAGGGTGCCAGCGTGTATGCCCTGAGCACCAAGGGAGCCACCAGCGCCGCGGCACGCTGGATGGCCGACAAGGAAAACGCGGCCGACCTCGTGGGCGGCCTCAATGGCAAGTCGAGCTCCGACGCCCACCTGCGTCGCGCCCTGCTGGACATGAGCACCACGGCGCAGATCAACGACAGCTTGAAGCTCGGCAGCGCGATGCTGGGTCACGTCAAGCGAATCGGCAAACTGCACAAGCCCCGCGTGGAACAGGCCAACTTCGCGGTGCTGCGCGCGCCTGACATCCCCAGCGTGCTGGTGGAGACCGCCTTCATCAGCAACCCCGATGAAGAAAAGCGCCTGAACGACCCGAAGTACCAGAACGACCTGGCCGACGCGCTGCTGCGCGGCATCGTCGCCTACTTCTCCAGGCACCCGCCACTGGCAAGAACCCGCCAGATCTGAGCGGGGGCGCTCAGCCTGCGAGGTTCAGCAGCACCCGGCCGCCTTCCACGCGCACGGGATAGCAGCGCAGAGCTTCGGTGACCGGTGCGCAGGTGGCCCGACCATCGCGCACGTCGAACTTCCCCTGGTGCAGAGGGCATTCGATTTCGTGCCCCTCCAGAAAACCATCGCACAGCCGCGCCTGGCCGTGGGTGCAGGTGTTGTCGGTGGCGAACACGCCGCCCTCCACCTTGTAGATGGCGATGTCGCGCCCAGCGACCTCCAGACCGGTCACGTCGTCGTCGGCCAACTCGTCGAGCGAGGCGGCATCGGTCCAGGCATCGGGATTCGCACTCATGAAGGCACCTCGCGATTCAGATGGGGTAAATGATGGAGTTGGGGATCATTTCGCTGTCGTACACGCACAGGCGAGAGGCGAACCTGAGCCCCTGTGGCGTGCGCACGATCACGTCGATGTAGCGGCCGACGTTGAAGACCGTGCTCTCTTTCGACAGCTTGGTGCGGAACACGGCGTAGTTGGCCTCGACCTCGAAGCGATCTGTCTCGACTTTGTGAACCAGCGGGGCGCCCACCACATGGCGCTGGTAATAGGGGTCGTGGAACAGGGTTTCCCTGATGCCGTAGGCGCGGTCCTTGAGCATGCCCTTGCTCTCGAAGGACAGGGTTGCCAGCGGAAAGCCGCGCTCATGGTTCTCTCGCGGGATCAGCTTGTAGACACCGTCTTCAATGAAGAACTCGGGCCACAGGTCCCAGTCGCCCGAATCCACCGCCTGCGCGTAGTCGGCGTAAAGGCGCGTGATCGCCAGGTGGTCCTCGAAATTCAGTGACGTGTTCATGCGGGATCCTCCATCACATCACGCCAGTACTGGTACATGCCCCGAATCAGCGTCTCGGTGACCATGTGGTCGGTATCTCCCACTTCGCGGCCGCCGAGTTCGGCCAGCGTGCGGTGGTAGGGCTTTTGCTCGAAGCCCTGCTGCGAGAACTCGATCACCTCGCCGTCGTCGGCCGACACGAAGCCCGCCGGGCCGAACAGGTTGGCCTGGCGCAGGCGGCGCTGCGTCATCTCGGGGGTGTCGTCCTCGAAGCCGAAATGCGTCCACACAAAGTCAAACGCGCCATGCCCGTCGGGCTGAATGTGGCGCGTGGAAACGCTGTTGACCTGCTGCTGCAGGATCACGCTGGGAAAGAGCGTGGTCATCACTGCCGTGGGGCCGCCCCACCAGGGCTCCGGCACGATGTCCAGGAAGCGCGGGTCGTGCAGTTGCATGCTTTCCTTGAAGCTCGACACCTGCGTGACCTGATCGGCCTTGCCCGACTGCCCGCGCGTGGAGATCATGGCCGCGTGGCGGTGGTGCGCGTCCATCTTGAGTTCGCTCTTGTTGTCGGCGCGCCAGAGGCCGAAGGTGACGAACCAGGTGTGCAGCAGGCCTGGGTGGTAAGGGTCCTTGATGTTCTCCTGCATCAGCTTCCAGTTGCCCGGAATGCGCTGGCGGTTGTAGCCCAGGATGGTGAGCGCTCGGCCATTGAAGAGTCGGTCGAAGTAACCGAGGATGACGGGGCCGAGGAAATCCTCCAGCGACTCGACACCGTGGTCGAAGCTGGCGAACACCACGCCACCGCGCGTGGCCACCTTGAGCTGGTTGAGGCCGTGGTCGGCGGTCTTGAAGTCGGCCGGCATGCCGCCGTTGACCTTGCCGTCCTGCTTGACGCCGCGGCGAAACGGCACGCCCTGCAGATCGCCCTTGAGCGTGTAGCTCCATTGGTGGTAGGGGCAGACGAACTCCTTCTTGTTGCCGTGGCGCTCACGGCAGAACTGCATGCCCCGGTGCGCGCACACGTTCTCCACCACGCGGATCTCGCCCTCGGCGTCGCGCACCAGGATCACCGAACGCTCGCCGATCACCGTGCGCTTGAAGTCGCCAGGGTTCGGCACCTCCGCTTCCAGGCCCACGTAGTTCCAGTGACGGGTATAGAAAAAGCGTTCGAGCTCTTTCCTGTGCAGTGCCTCGTCGGTGTAGGCCATGAAGGGAATGCGGCTCGTGCCTTCGGACTCCCAGCGCAAGCGGTCGGGAAATGTCCCGTCGGTGTTCGTGTCCATCTTGGTCTCCTCTTGGTCGTGTTCAGCTGCTGCTGGCGTAGAAAGCGTCGGCGTGGATGTGCTCGGGCAACACGCCCATCTGCCGGATTTGCAGTGAGGTGGCTTCCACCATGGGGGGTGCTCCGCACAGATAGGCGCGAAAGCCGTCGAGCCTGGACCAGTCGTGGCGGATCGCGTCGGTCACCAGCCCCGTGCGACGGCCCGTTGCGCGACCCGATGCCACCACAGTGTGCAGGTGCAGACCACGGTGGTGCCTCTGCAGATCGGCCAGCCAGTCAAGCCCATAGAGGTCGCGCTCGGAACGAACGCCGAAGTACAGGTGCATCGGGTTGCGCATGCCGGCGGCCAGTGCGCCGCGCAAGATGGAAAGAATGGGCGCAAGCCCTGTGCCGCCAGCCACACACAGCATGGGCCCTTCGTGGCGGCGACGCAGGTAGGCCGATCCCAGCGGGCCGCTCACGCGCACCGCGTCACCCAGCTTCAGGACGTGGGCAATGTGGCCGCTCACGCGACCTTCGGGCACCAGGCGGACATGGAACTCCAGCTCGCCATCGCCACACAGCCCGGCCATGGAATACGGCCGGATGTGCTCGGGCGTGAACTGCAGTTGGGCGTACTGGCCCGGCGAAAACGCCATGGGTCTGGCCGGACGAAGGCGCAGCCGCTTGATGTCGTGCGTCGCGTCCTCCATGCCCACCACAGTGGCCTTGACGATGCGCGCCGTGTGTACCACCACCTCGTCGGGCTCGGGAATCTCGACGGTGCAGGGCTCGGTGAGGAAGGTCTGGCACGCCAGCACCGAGCTGGGGTCGTCGCCAGCCTGCGCGTGCCGCACTTCGCGCCCCGACTCCAGCACCTGTCCAGACACCACTTTGCAGCGGCAGGTGCCGCAGCGGCCCGCCATGCAGCTGTAGGAGACCGGGATGCCATGCGCGCGCAGCGCTTCCAGCAGGTTCGTGCCTGCGGCGACGCTGAGCGTCTGGGAAATCGGCCGGATGTGAATGTCCATCGACCGATGATCATCGCCCCGTAAAAATCAGTCAACGCAATGGCATGAATGACCGATATCATTCAAATCAATATGAAACTCGAAGACATCGACCTCAACCTGCTGGTGGTGTTCAACCAATTGCTCACCGAACGCAAGGTGTCCAAGGTGGCCGAAAACCTGGGGCTGGGCCAGCCGGCGGTGAGCAACGCGCTGGCCCGCCTGCGCAAGCTGTTCGACGACGAACTCTTTCTGCGCACCGCCCACGGCATGCAGCCCACGCCTTTCGCCGAACACCTGGCCGAATCCATCGGCTATGCGCTGGGCATGATCCATGGCGCGGTGAATGCCCGCACCTCGTTCGACCCTGCCACCAGCCAGCGCAGCTTCTCCATCGGCATGACCGACATCGGCGAGATCTACTTCCTGCCGCGCCTCATGCAGCGCGTGCAGGAACTGGCGCCCAAGGTCAGCATCAGCACGGTGCGCCACACCAGCCTGAACCTCAAGGACGCGATGGAGGCCGGCCAGATCGACCTGGCGATCGGACTGCTGCCTCAGCTCAAGGCCGGCTTCTTCCAGCGGCGCATGTTCGAGCAGCGATACGTCTGCCTGTTTCGCCAGGGACACCGGCTCGATCAGAAGCGCCTGCGCGCGGCCGACTTCTTCGCCGCCGATCATCTGGCCATCGTCTCGGCCGGCACGGGCCACGGACAGGTCGACGAGATCCTGGACAACCACTCGCCACAGCGCCGGGTCAAGCTCAAGGTGCCTCATTTCGTGGCCATCGGTCACATCCTGCAATCCACCGACCTGATTGCCACCGTGCCCGAGCGCCTGGCCGAGCGCATGGTGGCGCCGTTTGGACTGCGCCACCTGCCACACCCCGTGGACCTGCCCCGCATTGCCATCAACCAGTTCTGGCATGCGAAGTACCACAAGGACCCCGCCAACCAGTGGCTGCGCGGCCTGGTCTTCGATCTGCACGCCGACGGCGCGCCCGCCTGAACTCAGGCGGCGTTGCGCTTGGCCTCGCGACTGGCTTTCCAGCCCCCATAGAGGGCAATGAGGCCGGGGATGATGATCATGGCCCAGATGATCTTGCTCAGGTTCTCCTGCACCCAGGGCAGGTTGCCGAACCAGTAGCCCGCGGCGGTGAGCCCCACCACCCAGATCAGCGCGCCGATCACGTTGTAGGCGGTGAATTTGGTGCGGGTCATTTCGGCCACACCGGCCACAAAGGGCGCAAAGGTGCGGATGAAGGGCATGAAGCGCGCGAGGATGATGGTGATGCCGCCGTAGCGCTCGTAGAACGCGTGCGCCTGGTTGAAGGCGTTGCGGTTGAACAGGCGCGAGTTCTCCCACTGGAAAACCTTGGGGCCAAAGTAGCGGCCAATCGAATAGTTCACCTGGTCGCCCAGCACGGCGGCCACCACCAGCAGGCCCATGGCCAGCGGCAGGTTCATGAGGCCCGCGCCGCACAGCGTGCCCACCACGAACAGCAGCGAATCCCCCGGCAGGAAGGGCATGACCACCACGCCGGTCTCGGTGAAGATGATGAGAAAGAGCAGCGCGTACACCCAGGCGCCGTAGTTCTGCACGAAGGTCTGCAAATGCTGGTCTACGTGCAGGATGAAGTCGATGAGGAAGGCAATGATTTCCATGGAGGGGCATTATGTCTGCGGCCTACAATTTGCCCGTGACCCACCTCCCCACCCTCAGCGCCCCGCACCGCCGCCCCATTCGCGAACTCCCCGATGAACTGGTCAGCCAGATCGCCGCCGGCGAGGTGGTGGAACGGCCGGCATCGGTGGTGCGTGAGCTGCTCGACAACGCGCTGGACGCTGGCGCCACCCAGATCACCGTGCGCTTGCAGGCCGGTGGCGTGCGCCTCATCAGCGTGGAAGACAACGGCGGAGGCATCCTGCGCAGCGAACTGCCCCATGCCCTGAAGCGGCACGCCACCAGCAAGATCGCCAGCCTCGCCGATCTGGAGTCCGTGGGCACCATGGGCTTTCGAGGCGAGGCGCTGGCGGCCATCTGCTCCATCGCCGAGGTGTCGCTGCTGACCCGCGTGGACACCGACGAAGCGCCGCACGGCTGGCTGCTGGATGGCCGAAGTGGCGAGCTGAGCCCCACCGCCCGAGCACCGGGCACCACGGTCGAAGTGCGCGAACTGTTCTTTGCCACACCGGCGCGGCGCAAGTTCCTCAAGACCGACGCCACCGAGCTGGCCCACTGCATCGAAGCGGTGCGCCGGCATGCGCTGGCTCGCCCCGACGTGGGCTTTGCCATCTGGCACGACGGCAAGCTGGTGGCGCAGTGGCGCGCCGTGGCCGGTGGCGGCATCGGCGCCCTGCGCCAGCGCCTGGCCGACGTGCTGGGCGAGGACTTCGTGCAACAGGCGGTGGCGGTGGACTGGCCTGTGGACCCACCCGCCGACGGCATGCAACGACTGCGCGTGTGGGGCTTCGCTGGTGTGCCCGACGCCGCGCGCTCGCGCGCCGACTGGCAGTTTGCCTACGTGAACGGCCGCTACGTGCGCGACAAGGTCATCATGCACGCCGCCCGAAGCGCCTACGAAGACGTGCTGCACGGCCAGCGCCAGCCGGTGTATGCGCTCTACGCCTCGCTCGACCCGGCGCGCGTGGACGTGAACGTACACCCCACCAAGATCGAGGTGCGTTTCCGCGACAGCCGCGAGGTGCACCACGCGGTGCGCCAGGCAGTGGAAACCGCGCTGGCGGTGCCGCGATCGGCCGCAAATGCCGATGCCACGGGCGCCGAGTCCGCACCGGTGTGGACGCCACCCGCGCGGCAGACCGGGCTGGCGTTTGCGCCGCGCCAGCCGGAGGTGGGGCACCGGGTGAACGATGTGGGGGCGTTGTGGGGTTACGGGTCTGGAAGGGCTTCGACAAGCTCAGCCCGAACGGGGGCGGGTGGAGCCGAAACGAATACGTCCGATCGGCCTGAGCTCACCCCAGACCGGTCTGAGCTCACCCACGACCAGACTGCATTCACCCCCGATCGGGCTGACTTCAACTCCGTAAGGGCTGAGTTCACCCCCGTTCGGACTGACCACAACCCCGTAAGGGCTGACTTCACCTCCGTTCGGACTGACCACAACCCCGATCGGGCTGAGTTCACCCCCGATCGAACTGACCACAACCCCGATCGGGCTGAGTTCACCCCCGTTCGGGCTGAGCTTGTCGAAGCCCCCGCCCTTCTGCAGCCCCTGCCGCCAGGCGACTGGCCCCTGGGCCGTGCCATCGCCCAATTGCAAGGCGTGTACATCCTGGCCGAGAACACACAAGGCCTGGTGGTGGTCGACATGCACGCCGCGCACGAGCGCATCGTCTACGAACGCCTCAAGCAGCAGCTCGACGACCAGCAGGTGTCCAGCCAGCCGCTGCTGATCCCGGCCACCTTCGCTGCCACGCCCGAAGAAGTGGCCACCGCCGAAGCCTGCGCCGAGGTGTTGGCCACGCTCGGTCTGGAGGTGAACCCGCTCTCACCGCGCACGCTGGCGGTGCGGGCCGTGCCCACCACCCTGGCCCAGGGCGACCCGGTGGAACTCGCGCGCAGCGTGCTTGCCGAACTGGGCCAGCACGACGCCAGCACCGTGGTGGAGCGCGCGCGCAACGAACTGCTGGCCACCATGGCCTGTCACGGTGCGGTGCGCGCCAACCGCCGCCTCGCGCTGGACGAAATGAACGCGCTGCTGCGCCAGATGGAAGTGACCGAACGCTCCGACCAGTGCAACCATGGTCGCCCCACCTGGCGCCAGGTGAGCATGAAGGAACTGGACGCGCTGTTTCTCCGCGGTCGCTGACCTGAAGGCACCAAAACCGGGCGTTTTGTCAGGCGGAATGCCGACTTCGCATAATCTCATGCACCAACTTGAAGCATGAGACTCCATGAAATACACCTCGGCCCACCACTTTCTCGACCAGGTCGCGCAACGCAACCCCCACCAGAGCGAATTCCTTCAAGCCGTCACCGAGGTGACGGAAAGCCTGTGGCCTTTCATCAGCAGCCACCCACGCTATGCGGAGCAGGGTCTGCTGGATCGGCTGGTGGAGCCCGAACGGGTGCTCATGTTCCGCATCTCCTGGGTCAACGACCATGGCGACGTGCAGGTGAACCGCGGCTACCGCATCCAGCACAGTTCCGCCATCGGGCCCTACAAAGGCGGAATGCGCTTCCACCCCTCGGTGAACCTGTCGATCCTGAAGTTCCTGGCGTTCGAGCAGACCTTCAAGAACGCACTCACCACGCTGCCCATGGGTGGCGGCAAGGGCGGCTCTGATTTCGATCCCAAAGGCAAGAGCCCGGGCGAGGTGATGCGGTTTTGCCAGGCGCTCATGAGCGAGCTGTTCCGCCATGTGGGCTCGGACACCGACGTCCCTGCAGGCGACATCGGCGTGGGCGCGCGCGAGGTCGGGTTCATGGCCGGCATGATGAAAAAGCTCGGCAACCGCGCCGACTGCGTCTTCACCGGCAAGGGCCTGAGTTTCGGCGGTTCGCTGGTTCGCCCCGAAGCCACCGGCTACGGCACCGTGTACTTCGCCGAGGAAATGCTCAAGCAACAGGGCAAGAGCCTGCAGGGCCTGCGCGTGAGCGTGTCCGGCTCGGGCAACGTGGCGCAGTACGCGGTGGAGAAAGCCATGGCCCTGGGCGCGAAAGTCATCACCGTGTCCGACTCCAGCGGCACCGTGATTGACGAAGCCGGGTTCACAACCGCCAAGCTGGCCGAACTGATGGAGGTGAAGAACCACCTCTATGGCCGGGTGAGCGACTACGCCGAGCGCACGAAGACGCGCTTCGAGGCCGGCATCAAGCCCTGGGCGGTGCCGGTGGACGTGGCCCTGCCCTGCGCCACGCAGAACGAACTGGACGCGAAAGACGCCGCCACGCTGGTGAACAACGGCGCGTGCTGCGTGGCCGAGGGCGCCAACATGCCCACCACCATGGACGCGGTGGCGGTGCTGGAAGCTGCGGGCGTGCTGTACGCACCCGGCAAGGCCAGCAACGCCGGTGGCGTGGCCACCTCGGGGCTGGAGATGAGCCAGAACGCCATGCGCCTGTCGTGGCCCCGTGAAGAGGTGGACGCGCGGCTGCACACCATCATGGTCGGCATCCACCAGGCCTGCCTGCAACATGGCAAACGCAAGGATGGCACGGTCAGCTACGTGGACGGCGCGAACATCGCCGGCTTCGTCAAGGTCGCCGACGCCATGCTCGCCCAAGGCGTGGTCTAAAGCCCCCACGCTCCGCCGCTGCGCGGGTCGCTGCCCCCCGAGGGGGCTGGGCCTGCCTTGGGGCGGCCCTGCGGCTGGCCCCTGGCCCCCACGCTCCGCCGCTGCGCGGGTCGCTGCCCTCCGAGGGGGCTGGGCCTGCCTTGGGGCGGCCCGGCGGCTGGCCCGTTCTTGTTGCCCCCACGCTCCGCCGCTGCGCGGGTCGCTGCCCCCCGAGGGGGCTGGGCCTGCCTTGGGGGCGGCCCGGCGGCTGGCCCCTGGCCCCCCACGCTCCGTCACTGCGATGTAACGCTCGTCAGAATGGCATGGAACGTGCACCATGCATGACCGCCCTGAACTTTTTTCCGTTCTGGCGCCTCCATCACCGCCATGAAGCGTCTGCTCGTCACCTTGTTTGCTGCCCTGGCCATGCTGGCAGGGTGTGCGACGCTCGACGAAAAGCAGCGCGCATGGATCTTCCAGCCCTCGGACCGCAGCTGGGCCGGCGGGCTGAGCGCCGCGCAGGGCATGGAAGACATCTGGATCGAATTTCCCTCTCAGGTCACGGGCCAACCGGTCAAGCTGCATGGGCTCTGGGCGCAGAACGAAAACTTCACTCAGCGCAAGGACGCGCCGATCCTGCTGTACCTTCACGGCGCGCGCTTCAATGTCACCGGGTCGGCCTTCCGCGCTCGGCGCATGGAAGAACTGGGTTTCTCGGTGTTGGCCATCGACTACCGGGGTTTCGGCAAGAGCACCAACGATCTGCCTTCGGAAAACATGGCCTACGAAGACGCACGCGCAGCCTGGGACTGGCTGGGCCAGAAGTACCCCGGACGGCCTCGGTACATCTTTGGCCACTCCCTGGGCGGCGCCATTGCCATCGAGCTCGCGGCGCAGGTGAACGATGAGGCAGGCACCGTGGTCGAGGGTACTTTCACCTCGATTCCGGACGTGGTGAGCACCTTCAAATGGGGTTGGCTGCCGGTCTCGCTGCTGATCACGCAGCGCTTTGAAGCGGTCAAGCGGGTGTCCGCCATCGGCTCGCCGCTGCTGGTGGTGCATGGTGGTGAGGATCGGTTGATCCAGCCCGAACTCGGCCGCCGGCTCTATGCGGCTGCCACCGGCCGCAAATCGTTTGTGCTGGTCGAAGGCGGTTCTCACCACAACACCAATTCGGTCGGGCAGGCGCAATACCGCGCTGCCCTGTCGGATCTGTTTGGCCTGGCCCCTTCTGTGCCCGGTGGCGTGGACGTGGTCCGAAACTGATGCCGCACAAGCCCTGACGCAAGGGCTCTCGAGGAAGCTTCTGCTACCCTCGACCGGATGCCCTCCACGTCCGTTTCTTCCCGCATGTCGCCCGGTCTCATCGTGCTGGTGCTGGCGCTTCTGCTGGGCCTGCAGCCCGTCACCACCGATCTGTACCTGCCCGCCCTGCCCTCGATCACGCAGGGCTTTGGTGCGCCGATGTCGCAAGCCCAGCTCACCCTGACCGCGCTGTTGCTGGCCTTTGGCCTGTCGCAGCTGGTGTGGGGTCCGCTGTCGGACCGCTTTGGGCGCCGCCCCATTCTGCTGATGGGCATGGCGGCCTACGTGGCCGCCTCGGTGGGCAGCGCGTTCTCGCCCTCGATGGAGCAGCTCATCGCCTGGCGCGCCGTGCAGGGCGTGGCCTTGGGCGCGGGTGTGATGTGCGCGCGCGCCATCGTGCGCGACCTCTACGCCCCTGCCGATGGCGCACGCGTGATGTCCAAGGGACTGACCGGCCTGGGCGTGATCGCCTGCGCCAGCGCGCCCGTGGGCGGTCTGCTCTCCGACCTGTTTGGCTGGCGCGTTTCCCTGTTGGCGCTGGCCGTGTTCGGCGCCGCCACGCTGGCGGTGCTGACGTGGCGCTTCGAGGAAACCCTGGCGCGCAGGAATCCGGACGCCTTGCACCCCGGCAAGCTGCTGGCCACCTGGGCGCAGATCGCTCGCCACCCCACCTTCTGGGCATTTGCGCTGCTGGCCACTGCGTCCTATGGCGGTCTGTTCACCTTCCTGGCCGGTTCGTCGTTCGTCTTCATCCAGGTGCTCGGCTTGAGCAAGACGCAATACGGGCTGGTGATGTTCAGCATGTCACTGAGCTACATCCTGGGCACCTTTCTGTGCCGGCACCTGCTGCCGCGATTCGGCATTCGCCGCACTGAGGCCATTGCCGGCGGCATGACGCTGATCGCCGGCACCACCATCGGCCTGCTGGCCTGGTCGGGTGTGCAAAGCCCGTGGGCCATCATGGCGCCCTTCTACCTCTTCATGCTCGCGCACGGTGTGCACCAGCCGGTGAGCCAGACCGGCGCCGTGGGGCCTTTTCCGCAGGCTGCAGGAGCGGCCTCGGCGCTCAGCGGTTTCCTCATGATGGTGGCGGCCTTCTTCATGGGTGGCTGGCTGGGTCGCAGCCTGGCTGGCATTGCAGAAGGCACGGGTTCCGTGCTGCCCCTGACCAACGGCATCTGGTTCTGGAGCGTGGTGATTGCTGTCACCGCGTGGACGCTGGTGCAGCGCCACGGCGACCCCAGACCCTTGCCCGTTCGCATGGCATGACGCCGGTTGCGCCTCGTTGCATTGCACTGGCGGGGCCGACGGCCTGCGGCAAGAGTGCGGCCTCGCTGGCGATCGCGCAGCAGTGGCCAGTGGAAATCGTCAGCGTGGACTCGGCGCTGGTGTTCCGCGGCATGGACATCGGTACCGCCAAGCCCAGCGCGGCCGAGCGCGCGCTGGTGCCACACCATCTGATCGACATCATCGACCCACTGCAGAGCTACAGCGCGGCCGACTTCGTGCGCGATGCCAGCGCGCTGGTGGATAAGATTGCCGCACGCGGACGCACCGCGCTGCTGGTGGGCGGCACCATGCTGTACTTCAAGGCCCTGCTCGTCGGCCTGGACGAGATGCCTGCCGCCGATGCCGCCGTGCGCGACGCCATCGACGCCCGCGCCCGCGCAATGGGCTGGCCCGCGCTGCACGCCGAACTGGCGCGCGTGGACCCGGCCACCGCCGCGCGCCTGCCGCCCAACGACGCGCAGCGCATCCAGCGCGCGCTGGAGGTGTACCAGGTCTCGGGCCAGCCGATCTCTGGTTTTCAACGTGGGCGCACCCACAATCCGCAGAGTCCGCTCGCGCCTCAAGATCTGATTTCGCTGGAACCCGTCGAGCGCAGCTGGCTGCATGCACGCATTGAGCAGCGCTTCGACGACATGCTGGCCCATGGCTTCCTCGACGAGGTCCGCCGCCTGCGCGCACGAAGCGACCTCTCGACCGCCTTGCCCTCGATGCGCTGCGTGGGTTATCGCCAGGCCTGGGAACTGATGGACGTGCATGGCCAGTCGCTGACGGCCGCGCAGCAGGCAGAGTTGCGCGATCTCGGCATCTATGCCACGCGCCAGCTGGCCAAGCGCCAGCTCACCTGGCTGCGCTCGATGCCGCAGCGCGAGGTGATTGCCTGCGATGCCCCCGGTGCGCTGGCCCGGGTGATGGCCGCGGTGCGAAGGCGGCTGGGGCCAACCGCATGACGCTGATCGTCAACCAGCTGGGCAAACGCTACGGCGACACGGCGGTGTTCAGCCACGTGAACCTGCGCGTGGAGCGAGGCGAGTTCGTGGCCATCGTGGGCGAGTCGGGCGTGGGCAAGTCCAGCCTGCTCAACTGCCTGGCCGCGCTGGACGACTGGAGCCAGGGCACGATCCGGCACGACGGCGTGGACCTCGGCACGCTCGACGAAACGCAGCGCGCCCACTGGCGGCGCCAGCACCTGGGCTTCGTGTTCCAGGCTTTCCATGTGCTGCCGCACCTGGACGTGGCGCAGAACGTGGGCTTGCCCCTGCTGCTGCTGGGCCAGCCCGATGCGGCGCGCGTGCACGAGATGCTGAAGGCCGTGGGGCTGGGCGAGCTCGGTGCGCGACTGCCCGCCGAACTCTCCGGCGGCCAGTTGCAGCGGGTGGCGATTGCGCGCGCGCTGGTGCATCGGCCCGGCCTGCTGCTGGCCGATGAACCCACCGGCAATCTCGATCCCACCACCGCAGCGCAGGTCATGGACGTGCTGCAGCGGCAAGCCGAGGACAGCGGCGCAGCGCTGCTGCTGGTGACGCATTCCACCGCCGCCGCCGCTCGGGCCCGCCGAGTGCTGCACCTCACCGCCGAAGGCTTGCAGGCTTTCACTTTGTGACTGGGCCTGCGGCCCACATGCGGGTAAGGTGGGGGCTGTTGATGCTTCAATGTAACTTCGTTACATTAGAATCTAAAAATTCAAGTAACTAAATTAGAAGCATGGTCACTTCATCATCTGCCACGGCAGCCGCTTCCGCAGCCCCGCTGGACCTGGTCATCTTCGGCGGCGCCGGCGACCTTTCCGTGCGCAAGTTGCTGCCTGCGCTGTACATGGCGCACCTGCACCACAACCTGCCGGCGTCCACGCGCATCCTCGCGCTCGGCCGTCAACCCTGGGACCGTGCGGCGTTCACCGCCTTCGTCGATGAAAAGGTGCGGGGTTTCATCGACCCCGAGGCGATGGACGCCCAGGCCTGGCCGGCCTTCGTCGAACGCCTGGCCTATGTCTGCCTGGACGCCACCGAAGCCGCCGATTTCAACCGCCTGGGCGCCGCCCTTCAGACCGGCTCGGACCGGGTCTACTACCTGGCCACGGCTCCCACCCTCTTCACCGGCATCTGTGCCAACCTGGCCAGTGCAGGGCTGATCGACCCCCGCTCGCGCGTGGTACTGGAGAAACCCCTCGGCCACGACCTGGCCTCGGCACGTGCCATCAACGACGAGGTGGGCCGTCATTTCAGCGAGGCGCAGACCTTCCGCATCGACCACTACCTGGGCAAGGAGACCGTGCAGAACCTCATGGTGCTGAGGTTTGGCAACACCATCTTCGAACCGCTGTGGCGCAGCCCTTTCATCAAGAGCGTGCAGATCACGGTGGCCGAATCGGTGGGTGTGGGCAGCCGAGCGGGTTTCTACGACGGCACCGGCGCGCTGCGCGACATGCTGCAGAACCACCTGCTGCAACTGCTGTGCATCGTGGCAATGGAACCCCCGGTTTCGCTCGACCCGGACGCCGTGCGCGACGAAAAGCTCAAGGTGCTGCGCTCGCTGCGCCCCATGACCGTGGCCGACGTGGCGCGCGACACCGTGCGCGGCCAGTACACCGCCGGCTCGTCCAATGGCGACAGGGCGGTGGGCTACCACCAGGAAGCCAATGTGCCCGCCGACAGCAACACCGAAACCTTCGTGGCGCTGCGGGCGCACATCAACAACTGGCGCTGGGCCAACGTGCCCATCTTCCTGCGCACCGGCAAGCGCATGGCCGAGCGCCGCTCGGAGATCGTGATCGAGTTCGCCGACCTGCCCTACACCATTTTTCCGGACGCGCCGCGCCAGCCGGTCAACCGACTGATGATCCGGTTGCAGCCGGAAGAACACGTGCAGTTGCAGATGATGGCCAAGGAACCCGGCAGCGGCATGCGCCTGCGCCCGGTGAGCCTGAACCTCGATCTGGAGTCGGCCTTCAGCGCCCGCCGGGCCGAAGCCTACGAACGCCTGCTGATGGACGTGACCAAAGGGCGTCTCACGCACTTCATGCGGCGCGACGAACTCGAGGCGGCATGGAGCTGGGTCGAACCCATCCTGGACGGCTGGAAGAATCTGAACGAAAAGCCTCGGCCGTATGCCGCCGGCAGCTGGGGCCCGGCTGCATCTTCGGCGTTGATGGCACGCGAAGGCTCCGCCTGGGCCGAGGAGGTCTGAGGCCATGAAGGACGACGAGGCGATGCCGCCGACCACCTTGCAGGTACACCCCGCCGGCAGCGCGGCCGAACAGGCCCAGCAGCTGGCGCGCCACATCGCGCGGCGCCTGCGCGAGGCCATCACCGTGCGTGGCCATGCGGTGCTGGCGGTGTCGGGCGGCAAGTCGCCTGTGGCGATGTTTGAACAGTTGCGCGAGCAGGTGCTGGACTGGGCGCGTGTGACGGTGCTGCTGGTGGACGAACGCTGCGTCGCGCACGATCACCCGGAGAGCAACACCGCGCTGGTTCGCACGCACCTGCTGAAGGGTGCCGCAGCAGCGGCCACCTTCGTGCCGTTCTTCGACGCCCTGCCCACCTCACTGAGCGACGCGGCCCTCAACACCCTGGTGGAAACCGCCAACCACCGGCTCGCCGCCCACCCCTGGCCCATGGACCTGGTGGTGCTCGGCATGGGCGAAGACGGTCACACCGCTTCGCTGTTTCCCGGCGCACCAAGGCTGGCACAGGCACTGCGCGGCAGCGGCCCGCTGACCTGGCTGCGCCCCCTCGCCGCGCCGCACGCGCGCCTCACCCTCACCCTGCCCGCCCTGCTGGCCACGCGCGAGCTCGCCCTGTCGATCACCGGTGCGGGCAAGCTCGCCACCTACCAGCAGGCGCGCCTGGGCGCCGATGAGTCCTTGCCGGTCTCGTTGGTGCTCAACCAGTACCAGACGCCGATCAGCGTGTGGCTGGCCTGAACACGGACCCCACAAGATGACCACGATCACGACCCCACCACTTCACCCCACCCTCGATCGCGTCACGCAGCGCATCGTCGAACGCAGCGCGGCCAGCCGTGCCGAATACCTCGAAGCCATGGCTGCGCAGCGCAAGAGCGGCACGCAGCGCGCCGGCATGGGCTGCGCCAACATGGCCCACACCACGGCGGCGTTGCCGGCGGCCGACAAGCTCAAGATCCACGCGGAACGTGCACCGCACATCGGCATCGTCACCGCCTACAACGACATGCTCTCGGCGCACCAGCCGTATGAGACCTACCCGCAGAAGATCCGCGAGCACGCACACGCGATGGGCGCCACCGCGCAGGTGGCGGGCGGCGTGCCAGCCATGTGCGATGGCGTCACGCAGGGCGCAGCCGGCATGGAGCTCTCGCTGTTCTCGCGCGACGTGATCGCGCTCGGCACCGCCGTGGCGCTCTCGCACAACGTGTTCGACGCTGCGCTCATGCTCGGGATCTGCGACAAGATCGTGCCCGGCCTGTTCATGGGCTCGCTTCAATTCGGCCACCTCAGCACCGTGTTCGTACCGGCCGGTCCCATGACCTCTGGCCTCTCGAACGACGCCAAGGCCAAGGTGCGCCAGCAATACGCGCAGGGTCTGGTGGGTCGCGAAGCGCTGCTCGAATCCGAGGCTCAGGCCTACCACAGCCCTGGCACCTGCACCTTCTACGGCACCGCCAACAGCAACCAGATGCTCATGGAGATCATGGGCCTGCACCTGCCGGGTGCGTCCTTCGTCAACCCCGGTACGCCACTGCGCGAGGCGCTCACGCGGGGCGCGGTCAAACGCGCCGTGGCCAACACCGGGCGCACCGGCGAGCCTGCGGTCTGTCTGGCCGACATCGTGACCGAGAAGACCCTGATCAACGGGATCGTGGGCCTGTTGGCCACCGGAGGTTCCACCAACCACACCCTGCACCTCGTGGCCATGGCGCGCGCGGCCGGCGTGCTGGTGGACTGGGACGACTTTGCCGAACTCTCGCACGTGGTGCCGCTGCTGGCGCGTGTCTACCCCAACGGCAGCGCCGACGTGAACCATTTCCACGCGGCCGGCGGCATGGGCTTTCTCATGAAGGAACTCCTTGCGGCGGGCCTGCTGCATGCCGACGTGAACACAGTGATGGGCGCTGGCCTCGACGCCTACGCTCGTGAACCCTGGCTGGACAACGGCCAGCTCGCCTGGCGACCGGTGCCCGAACACAGTGGCGACATGGCCGTGCTGCGCTCGGTGGCAGAACCGTTCAGCGCCGACGGTGGACTGCGTCTTTTGCAAGGCAACCTGGGCCGCAGTGTGGTGAAGGTTTCGGCCGTCAAGCCAGAACACCGCCAGGTGCGCGCGCAAGCCGTGGTGGTGAACGACCAGCACGATCTGCTGGACCTGTTCAACGCCGGCAAGCTCGAACGCGATCTGGTGGCGGTGGTGCGGTATCAGGGGCCGCGAGCCAACGGCATGCCCGAACTGCACAAGCTCACGCCGCCGCTGGCGGTGCTGCAGGACAGGGGCTTCAAGGTGGCGCTGGTCACCGACGGGCGCATGTCCGGCGCTTCGGGCAAGGTGCCAGCGGCCATTCACCTCACCCCTGAATCCCTCGCCGGCGGCCCCATCGCACGCGTGCGCGATGGCGACTGGATCACGCTGGACTGCGAGCGCGGCCTGCTCGAACTGGAGGTGGACGCCGCCACCCTCGCCAAACGCCGAGTGAAGCACCCCGACCTGCGCGGCAACCAGCACGGCAGCGGGCGTGAGCTCTTCAGCCTGTTCCGCCAGCAGGCCAGCGCCGCCGAACTGGGCGCTTCCCCGCTGTTCGGCTGACCACCCCCGACACCAACACGCCAGACCATGAGCACCTGTTTCACCCCTCCCAGCTTCTCCTCCCGCGTGGTTCCGGTCATCGTGCTCAGCGATGCGGCACACGCCGTGCCGCTGGCACATGCGCTGCTTGAAGGCGGCATCGACGTGATGGAAATCACCCTGCGCTCGGACGTGGCGCTCATGGCCATCGAGGCCGTGGCTCGCGCCGTGCCGCAGATGCACCTGGGTGCCGGCACGGTCACGCGCGTGGCCGAGGTGCAGCAGGTGATGAACGCGGGCGCCACTTTCGCGCTCTCTCCGGGTTGCACCGATGCGCTGGTAGAAGCCGTGAAGGCCGCCAACCTGCCCTTCATGCCCGGCGTGATGACACCGGGCGAGGTGATGCGTGCGCGCGACCACGGCTTTCAACTCATGAAGCTCTTTCCCGCCGCGCAGGCCGGCGGCATCGGCATGCTCAAGGCCCTGGGCTCGCCGCTGGCCGACGTGCGCTTCTGCCCCACTGGCGGCGTCGGTACCGACAACCTGCGCGAGCTGCTCAGCCTGCCCAACGTGGCAATGGTCGGCGGCTCCTGGCTCACCCCCGCCGACGCCCTTCGCGATGGCGACTGGGCCCGCATCAAGCGACTGGCCCGCGAAGCCACCACCCTGTCCCACCCATGAACCTGCCCACCTCCCTGCCCGCCTGGACCCGCCTTCAGACCCTGGCCGCCCAACCCATACCGCACCTGCGCGAACTGCTGGCCGAAACGGGCCGCACCACGCGCTTCACCCACAGCGTCGCCGGGATCACGCTCGACGCCAGCCGCCAGCGCCTCACGCCCGCCATCGAGCAAGCCCTGCTCGAACTGGCGCAGCAATCCAGCCTGGCCGAACAGCGCGACGCGATGTTCCGGGGCGACGCCATCAACGCCACCGAAGACCGACCTGTGCTGCACGTCGCGCTGCGTGGCGATCCGCTGCACACCGGCCCCTGGGGCCAGCCGGTGCAGGCCGAAGTGCAGCGCGAACTCAGCCGCGTGTGCGACTTCGCCGAGTCGCTGTCGGCCGGCGCGGTGCGCGGACACACCGGCGAAGCCATCACCGACGTCGTCAACATCGGCATCGGCGGCTCGGACCTGGGGCCCCGGATGGCGACGGAGGCACTGGCCCATCTCGCCCATCCCGCCGTGCCCGGCCCGCGCGTGCACTTCGTCTCCAACCCCGACGCGTGGGCGCTGCACAGCGTGCTGCGCGGGCTGCACGCGGCCCGCACCCTGCTCGTGGTCTCCAGCAAGACTTTCACCACGCAGGAAACGCTCACCAACGCGGCCAGCGCGCAACGCTGGCTTATCGACCACGGCTGTCCCCAGGCCGATCTGCACCTGCACCTCGCGGCCATCACGGCCAGCCCGAACAAGGCCACCCAACTGGGCTACCCCGCTGAGCGCACCTTCCTGTTCTGGGACTGGGTGGGTGGGCGTTATTCGGTCTGGTCGGCGCTGGGCCTGCCGCTGGCACTGGCCATCGGTGCGGCGAACTTCCGCGATTTTCTGGCGGGTGCCCGCGAAATGGACCAGCACTTCGCCGAAGCCCCGCTGGCGCAGAACATGCCCGTGCTGATGGCGCTCAACGGGGTGTGGAACCGCAACTTCCTGCGCCTGCCCACCCATCTCATCGTGCCCTACGCGTCGAGGCTGGCGCGCTTCACGCCCTTCGTGCAGCAGATGGACATGGAGTCCAACGGCAAACGCACCCACATCGACGGCACGCCCGCCAAGGTGGACACCGGCCCCATCGTCTGGGGCGGCCTGGGCATCGACGGCCAGCACGCCTATTTCCAGCTCGTTCACCAAGGGCAACACACCGTGCCGGTGGACTTCATCGGCGTGAACAACGAAGACACGCCCCTGCCCCTGGCCGCCACGCATCACGCAGTGGTGAACCTCAACCTGCGCGCCCAGGCCGAAGCGATGGCGTGCGGGCGCAACCTGCAGGCCACACAGGCCGCGCTGGAAAAGGAAGGCATGGACCCCGCGCGCGCCGCCGTCCTGGCGCCGCACCGCTGCTTCGAGGGCAACATTCCCAGCCATGTGCTTTGGCTCGACCGCCTGGACCCCCAGCGGCTGGGCGCGCTCATCGCGCTGTACGAGCACAAGGTGTTCACCCAGGCTGCGATCTGGCGCATCAACGCCTTTGACCAGTGGGGCGTGGAACTGGGCAAGACCATGGCAAAGGCCATGGCCTCAGAAAACTGACCAGGTTCACAGGCACGACAAGCCGTTTCACACCAGGGGGGTCAGAAGCCCTGCCCCGCTGGGTATAAAATGCGCTGCCCGAAGCGGGTTGAATGTCCCAGCCCCCTGGCTTGTCCGCCATAGGAACCTTCGCATGCACAGCAGCGTCAAGACCTTTCTCAGCAGCCTGACGTCGATCCTGACGTCGAGCAACGCAGAATCGACGCCCAAAGCCCCAGACCCGCATGCGATGCTTTTGATCCAGAAGTCCATGTTGAGGCTTCTCGGCGTGCGTGGGGGCGAGCAGAACCCAGATCTCGAACATCGGATCCGCTACGCGCCCAGCATTGAAGCCTTGTGGTTCCTGCGCGCCGACCTGGCCCAGGCCCTTTGCCTGCAACGCGACGAAACCAGTGCGCTGCAGGCGGTTTCCGATCTCACCCCGCTGTTTGAAGGCAACATTGCCAAGACGCAGCTTCAGTCGTACCAGCGCGGCCAGCGCCGAGGTCCGCGCGGCTGAACCAACCCGTTGATCGGGGTCGGACAAGGACTACAGACCCTGCCGCGAAGCCGCACCAACATGGTGGTCCCGGGCGATGCCATGCCATCGCCTCCGACATTCGGAAAGGACACACCGTGATCACCTCCACACGCCACCACCTGCGCACCTGCATTGCCGCCGCCGCGCTCGCCATCTCGCTGCCTGCCTGGGCGGCCAGCAGCGCCGACAAGGCCTCCATCGAAGCCAACTACAAGGCTGCACGCTCAGCCTGCCAAAGCATCGCCGCACCGGCGGACCGCACCAACTGCCTGCGCGACGCGGGCGCCGCCCGGGCCCAGGCGCTGCGCACGGGAAAGACTTCCATCACCACGCCCGCACAGCGCGAGCGAAACGCCCTGCTGCGCTGCCAGGTGCACAAGACACCAGAAGACCGTGCCATCTGCGAACGCATGGCGCGCGGTGAGGGCTCGGTTTCGGGTTCCGTGCAAAGCGGCGGCACGATCCGCGAACTCACCACGCAGATTCCTGCCCCCTCGCAGCCTAGATAAGCCCCCACGCTCCGCCGCTGCGCGGGTCGCTGCCCCCCGAGGGGGCTGGGCCTGCCTTGGGAGCGGCCCGGCGGCTGGCCCTGGCCCCCACGCTCCGCCGCTGCGCGGGTCGCTGCCCTCCGAGGGGGCTGGGCCTGCCTTGGGAGCGGCCCTGCGGCTGGCCCCTGGCCCCCACGCTCCGCCGCTGCGCGGGTCGCTGCCCCCCCGAGGGGCTGGGCCTGCCTTGGGAGCGGCCCGGCGGCTGGCCCTGGCCCCCACGCTCCGCCGCTGCGCGGGTCGCTGCCCCCCGAGGGGGCTGGGCCTGCCTTGGGAGCGGCCCGGCGGCTGGCCCCTGGCCCCCACGCTCCGCCGCTGCGCGGGTCGCTGCCCCCCGAGGGGCTGGCTTCGCTGGGGCGGCCCGACGCTTAGGCCTGTCGGCCAAAGCCCATCAGGTCACCGGCGCGGGGTTGAACAGCACCAGTGCGTTGTGCAGCTTCCAGCGCTCGGCCCAGGTCTGCTTGCGACCACTGGCCACGTCGAGCATGAGGCGGAAAAGCTCCCAGCCCACGTCCTCGATGCTGGCTGTGCCATCGGCGATGGTGCCGGCATTGAGGTCCATGAGGTCATGCCAGCGGCGCGCCAGGTCGCTTCGAGTGGCGACCTTGATGACGGGCACTGGCGCCAGGCCATAGGGCGTGCCCCGGCCGGTGGTGAACACGTGCAGGTTCATGCCAGCGGCCACTTGCAAGGTGCCGCAGATGAAGTCGCTCGCTGGCGTGGCCGCATAGGTCAGGCCCTTCACTTTCAGCTTCTCGCCAGGTGAGAGCACGTTGCCGATCGGCGCACTGCCGGACTTCACGATCGAGCCCATGGCTTTTTCAACGATGTTGGAGAGGCCGCCCTTCTTGTTGCCCGGTGTGGTGTTGGCACTGCGGTCCACGCTGCCGCGCTTCAGGTAGTCGTCGTACCAGGCCATCTCGCGCACCATGGCCTGCGCCACTTCGGGCGTGGTGGCGCGTGCGGTGAGCTGGGCGATGCCGTCGCGCACTTCGGTGGTCTCGGAGAACATCACGCTGGCGCCTGCGCGCACCAGCAGGTCGGTGCAGAAGCCCACGGCCGGGTTGGCGGTGACGCCGGAAAACGCGTCGCTGCCACCGCACTGCACACCCACCACGAGCTCGCTGGCGGGCACGGTCTCGCGCCGCCGCGCGTTCAGGCGCTTCAGGTGCTCCTCGGCCTGGCGCAGGATGGAATCGACCATCGACATGAATCCAACGTGGGCCTCGTCCTGCAGACAGATGGTGTCCACCCCCCCTGCGCCGCTTCGCGTCACCCCACCTTGCAGGGGGGACACACCCAGTGGCCCGGCGGAGCCGGTTCCACGGGTGTCCTGGATCGGTATGACGTCTGGAGGAAACAGGCGCTCCGGCTGCAGCTTCTCGCAACCCAGGCTGACCACCATCACCTCGCCACCAAAATTGGGGTTCAGGCTGATGTGGCGCAGCGTGCGGATGGGAATGACCGCATCGGGCGCGTCGATGGCCACGCCGCAGCCGTAGCCATGCTCCAGCGCCACCACGCCATCCACGTTCGGGTACCTGGGCAGCAACTCGCTGCGGATGCGCTGTACGGCGAAGTCGGTGACGCCGGCCACGCACTGCACGGTCTGTGTGATGGCCAGAATGTTGCGCGTGCCCACCGAGCCGTCGGCATTGCGGTAGCCCTCGAAGGTGTAACCCTCCAGCGGCGGCAGCGGCTCGGGCTTGAAGGTGGCCATGGGCAGGTCTTCGAGGCCGCGTGCGGCGGGCATCTTCAGCAGGCGCTCGTGTACCCAGCTGCCAGCGGGAATGTCGTCGAGCGCGAACCCGATCGGCACGCCGTAGCGAAGCACGGGTCCACCACGCGGCAGGTCCACCAGCGCCACCTTGTGCCCCTGCGGCACTTTTTCGCGCAGCACCGGTCCACCGGGCAGTGCGGTGCCAGGAGGCAGGCCGCCGTCGTTGGCGACGATGGCGACGTTGTCGCGCTCGTGCATGCGAATGCCCAGGGGCGGCGCAGCCAACTGCGAGGCAAAGGTTTCCGACATCCGCTTCTCCTATGATTCAAGCGCACATCCTGCACGCTCCGGCCGTTTCCGGCTACGATCGTCCACAAATTGGTACCGGTACCATTTTAAGCCGCAAATGAAAGAATCCGACAACACCCGGCGTGCGCGCCGAGGCAGCGGGGCCATCACCCTGCGCGACGTGGCCCGGCTGGCCGGCGTCGCGCCCATCACCGCTTCGCGCGTGCTCAACACACCCGAACAGGTGTCGGCCGACGTGCGGCAGAAGGTGCTGGAGGCGGTGCAGAAGACCGGCTACGTGCCCAACCGCATGGCCGGCGGCCTGGCGTCCTCGCGCAGCCGGCTGATCGCGGCGGTGGTGCCCAGCACAGTGATGTCGGTCTTCATGCCCACCATCGAATCGCTCAATGGCACGTTGTTCGATGCGGGCTACCAGCTCATGCTGGGGCAGTCGGGCTACTCCGCCAGCCGAGAGGAGTCGCTGCTGGAAGCGATCATCGGCCGGCGGCCAGACGGCATCTTCCTCACCGGCATCCTGCGCCCCGGCCTGGGCCGCACACGGCTGCTGGCTTCGGGCATTCCCGTGGTGGAGACCTGGGACCTGACGCCGACACCCATCGACATGCTGGTGGGTTTCTCACACAACGACATCGGCCGCGAGGTGGCGCGCTTCCTCATGGCAAAGGGTCGAAGACGCCTGGCGCTCATTCGCGCGGAAGACGAGCGTGCGGACCGGCGTGCCACGGCGTTTGCCGATGCGGTGGCACGCGCCGGGCTGGGAACGGTGGCGGTGGTGAATGTGGGTGCCTCGCGCTCGTTAGGCAGTGGCCGTGAGGCCTTGGGCCGTTTGCTGGCACAGGCGCCCGATGTGGACGCGGTGTTCTGCAGTTCGGACTTGCTGGCGCTGGGGGTTTTGACCGAGGCGCGGGTGCGCGGCATTTCCATACCCGAGCGCCTGGCCATCGTGGGATTTGGCGACGTGCCCTTTGCTGCCGACATGGCGCCAGCGCTGAGCACGGTGCGGATCAACGGTGTGGACATCGGTCGCCTGGCGGCACAGTTTCTGATCGACCGGGCCGAGGGGCGGGAGGTGGCGCACCGGGTGGTCGACGTCGGGTTCTCGATCGTGGAGCGGGATACGACTTCCTGAGTTCTCTCCGGTGGGTCCGGTCGTGTGCGCCGGGGGATTACGGCTGCAGGAAAAACCCGTTGACGGCGGAAGATGGTACCGGTACCATTCGCCCCAACTTCATCTGGTACCGGTACCAAGTGAAGTCCATCCAGCCCGATTTCCCAACGACAGGAGACTCCACCATGAAGCAACTGCTTTGCGCGCTAGGCGCATCCATGACCCTCACTGCGGCCATGGCCTGGCCCGACAAAACCGTCACCCTCGTGGTGCCCTTCCCGCCCGGAGGTTCGACCGATGTGATCGCGCGCACCCTCCAGCCCAAACTGCAGGAAAAGCTCGGCGGCACCTTCGTGGTGGAAAACAAGGCCGGCGCCACCGGCACCATCGGCGCGACCCATGTGGTGCGCTCCGTGCCCGATGGCCACACGCTGTTCGTCTCCTCGCTGGGTCCCTTTGTGATCGCGCCCCACCTTTTCAAGGTGAGCTACGACGCCCCCAGGGAATTCGACTTCATCTCCGTGGCTGTGCAGGCACCCAACGTGCTCGTGGTGCCCGCCGCTTCCGCCCACAAGAGCATGGCCGACGTGATGGCTTTCCAGAAGGCCAACCCCGGCAAGATGACGTTTGCCTCGTCCGGCAACGGCAGCAGCGACCACCTTACTGCCGAGCTCTACTGGCAACAGACCGGCACCAGTGGCGTGCATGTGCCCTACAAGGGCGGCGGCCCCGTGATGACCGATCTGCTGGGCAACCAGGTGGATTCTTCGTTCATGAACATCAACACCGCCATGCCGCAGATTCGCGCCGGCAAGCTGCGCGCGCTCTCCATCACCAGCGCCCAGCGCTCCCCGCTGCTGCCCGACGTGCCCACGCTCGACGAGCTCGGCATCAAGGACGCCAACGTCTACTCCTGGCAGGCTGTGGCCGGACCCAAGGGCATGCCGGCCGATGTGAAAGCCAGGCTGCACGCCGCCATCCGCGACGCGCTGAACGATCCGGCCGTCAAACCCAAGCTGCTGGAAGTGGGCTTCGAGGTGGTGGCCAGCACGCCAGAGCAGTTCACCGCGTTCCAGGCGGCGGAGTTCGCCCGCTGGCAAAAGCTGATCCAGACGCGCAACATCAAAGCCGACTGATCATGCTGAGTCCCGTCACCGTGTCCGCCTCCACGCCCCGCGTCACCGACCTGCGTGCCATACCGGTGGCCGGGCGCGACAGCATGTTGCTCAACCTGAGCGGGGCGCATGCCCCGTTCTTCACACGCAACCTGCTCGTCCTCACCGACAGTGCCGGGCGCACGGGGGTGGGTGAAGTGCCCGGGGGCGAGAAGATCCGCAAGACGCTGGAAGACGCGCGCGAGTTGGTGGTGGGTCAACCGATTGGCGACCACCAGCGCCTGCTGCGCGAATTGCACAGCCGCTTTGCCGACCGGGATTCGTGCGGGCGCGGATTGCAGACCTTCGACCTGCGCACCACCATCCACGCAGTCACCGCCGTGGAAAGCGCTCTGCTCGATCTGCTGGGCCAGCACCTGGAGGTGCCCGTGGCGGCACTGCTGGGCGAAGGCCAGCAGCGCGATGCGGTGGAGATGCTGGGCTACCTGTTCTACATCGGCGACCGGACGAAGACGGATCTGCCCTATGCCAGCGAACCCGATGGCGCCGACGCCTGGAGCCGCCTGCGCCACGAAGAGGCCATGACGCCCGAAGCGGTGGTGCGCCTGGCCGAAGCCGCACGTGAACGTTACGGCTTCAACGACTTCAAGCTCAAGGGCGGCGTGCTGCGCGGCGACGAGGAAGTGGAGGCGGTGATCGCGTTGCACGAACGCTTTGCGCAGGCCCGCGTCACCCTGGACCCCAATGGCGGCTGGCTGCTCAAGGATGCGATCCGCCTGGGCCAGCGCATGCGCGGTGTGGTCGCCTACGCCGAAGACCCCTGCGGCGCCGAGGACGGGTTTTCAGGCCGCGAGGTGATGGCGGAGTTCCGCCGCGCCACCGGCTTGCCCACGGCCACCAACATGATCGCCACCGACTGGCGCCAGCTCACGCATGCGCTCTCGCTGCAATCGGTCGACATTCCGCTGGCCGACCCGCACTTCTGGACCATGGCCGGCAGTGTGCGCGTGGCACAGACCTGCCGTGACTGGGGCCTGACCTGGGGCTCGCACTCCAACAACCATTACGACGTGTCGCTCGCCATGTTCACCCACGTGGGCGCCGCCGCACCTGGCAAGGTCACGGCCATCGACACCCACTGGATCTGGCAGGATGGCCAGCGCCTGACGAAAGAACCGCTGAAAATCGTGGGCGGCCATGTGCAGGTGCCGAAGAAACCAGGCCTGGGCGTGGAACTCGACATGGCCGAGGTCGACAAGGCGCACCAGCTCTACCTCCAGCACGGCCTGGGCGCACGAGACGATGCGATCGCCATGCAGTACCTGATGCCAAACTGGACCTTCAACCCCAAGCGCCCGGCGCTGGACCGATGAACCACAACTTCTCCATCTCATGAGACCGAACCGACTGCGACAGATCTGGGCCGCTGGCGGCGCGGTGGCCAATGGCTGGCTCGCCATTCCCAACAGCTTTTCTGCCGAGACCATGGCCCACCAGGGCTGGGACTCGCTCACCATCGACCTGCAGCACGGCGTGGTCGACTACCAGGCCATGGTGGGCATGCTGCAAGCGATCTCCACCACCGACACCGTGCCCGTGGTGCGCGTGCCGTGGCTGGAGCCCGGCATTCTCATGAAGACGCTGGACGCCGGTGCCTACGGCGTGATCTGCCCCATGGTGAACACGCGCGAAGACGCGCAGAAGCTGGTGGCGTACACGCACTATGCGCCACGCGGCACGCGCAGCTTCGGCCCGGTGCGAGCCCTCCTCTACGGCGGCGCCGATTACCCGAAGCACGCCAACGACACCATCGTCACCTTCGCGATGATCGAGACGGCGCAGGCCCTCGACAACCTGGAAGACATCCTTTCGGTGCCCGGCCTGGACGCGATCTACATCGGCCCGTCCGATCTCTCGCTGGCACTCGGCTGCAACCCGACCTTCGACGATCTCGACCCCAAGGCGGCGGCGGCGGTCGAACACATCCTGGCGCGAGCCAGGGCACACGGCCTGGTGGCTGGCATCCACAATGGCTCGCCCGAAGCGGCGGCACGCCGCATCGCCATGGGCTTCCAGTTCGTCACCATCAGCTCGGATGCCCGCCTCATCGCCGCCGGCTCGCAACAGGTGCTGTCCACGCTGCGCGCCACCCATCCGCGCACCACGCCGGACGGCTACTGAACACCTCCTCTCTCTTGCAAGGACATTCCATGAAGATCGGATTCATCGGCCTCGGCATCATGGGAACGCCCATGGCCCTGCACCTCGCCAACGCGGGTCACACGCTGTATGTGCACACGCGCAGCCAGGTGCCCGAGGCGATCGGCGCGGCCGGCGGAAAGCGCTGTGACAACGCCGCCGCCGTGGCGCGCGAGGCGGAAGTGATCTTCACCATGGTGCCCGACACACCCGACGTGGAGGCCGTGCTGTTCGGAGAGAATGGCGTCGCCTCCGGCCTCAGCAAAGGCAAGGTGGTGGTGGACATGAGCTCGATCTCGCCCATGGCCACCAAGGCTTTCGCCAAGCGCATCAACGAACTCGGTGCTGACTACATCGACGCCCCGGTCTCGGGCGGCGAAGTGGGCGCCAAGGCTGGCTCGCTCACCATCATGTGCGGTGGCGATGAAGCGGTGTTCGAGCGCGTGAAGCCCTTGCTCGAACTCATGGGCAAGAACATCACCCTGGTGGGCGGCAACGGCGACGGCCAGACGACCAAGGTGGCCAACCAGATCATCGTGGCGCTCAACATCGCAGCCGTGGGCGAAGCCCTGGTGTTTGCCAGCAAGGCCGGCGCCGACCCAGCCAAGGTGCGCCAGGCGCTCATGGGTGGCTTTGCCTCCAGCCGCATTCTCGAAGTGCACGGTGAGCGCATGATCAAGCGCACTTTCAACCCGGGCTTTCGCATCCAGCTCCACCAGAAGGATTTGAATCTCGCGTTGCAGGGCGCACGCGAGCTCGGCGTGAGCCTGCCTCAAACGGCGAACGCGGCGCAGCTGATGCAGGCCTGCTCGGCCCACGGCATGGGTGAGCTCGACCACTCTGCGATGGTGAAGGCGCTGGAGCTGATGGCCAACCACCCGGTGGCGCCAGACTGAGGCTCGGTGCCTCAGCCCGGCCGCGCGTTTATTTGGCGGCGCGCGCCTTGGCCACGGCTGCCTGGGCTTCTTTCCACAGGTCTTCGCCCACGTTGGCGGCAATGCCCTTGTTCACTGCAGCCAGTTTCTCGCGCATGCGGTTGGCTTCGGCCGGGCTGAGCTGGTTGATCTGCATGCCCTTGCCCTTCAGATCAGCCAATGCCTTGTCGGCTTCGGCGCGCGTGTCCTGGCGCTCGAAGTCGCGGCTCTTCTTTGCCGCGTCCAGCAGCACTTTCTGCTCGTCCTTGCTCAGACCGTCCCAGTACTTCTTGCTCACCAGCACGATCCAGGGGCTGTAGACGTGGTTGGTGACCGTGAGGTACTTCTGCACCTCGTAGAACTTGCTCGAGAGGATGGTGTTGTAGGGGTTCTCCTGGCCATCCACGGTCTTGGTTTCCAGCGCAGTGAAGAGTTCGGAGAACGGCAGCGGCACGGCGTTGGCGCCCAGGGTCTTGAAGCTGTCGATGAACACGTTGTTCTGCATCACGCGCAGCTTGATGCCGTCCATGTCTTCCAGCTTGGTGACGGCGCGCTTGTTGTTGGTGAGGTTGCGGAAACCGTTCTCCCAGTACACCAGGCCGACCAGGCCTTTTTCCTGCAGCTTGTCCATCACCTTCTGGCCCACCGGGCCATCGAGCACGATGTCAGCCTCTTTGGCGTTGTCGAACAGAAATGGCGTGTCCCAGATCGCCATTTCCTTGGTGATGCCCACCAGCGTGGCGGTGGAACCCACCATCATTTCCTGCGCACCACCAATCAGGGCCTGCTGCATCTGCACATCCGAACCCAGCGCGGCGGCGCCGATGGCACGGATCTTCATTTTTCCGCCCGAGGCTTTTTCGACCTCGTCGGCGAAGACCTTGGTCGCGCGCCCCTGATTGGACACTTCATTGAGGCCGTAGCCGAAGCGGATCAGGCGCGGTTTGATGTCTTGCGCCTGGGCGATACCTGCGCCCAGCGTGGCGATGGTGACGGCAGCGGCAATGGCGAGCTGTTTGAGTTTCATGGTGAGTCTCCTGGGTTGGAATGCGGCGCGAGCCGGTGAAAAAAAAAGCCAGATGTCAGAACATCAGCTTCAGAGGCCACAAGACGATGGCCGGGAACACGATGAGCAGGGCCAGCATGGCCATGTAGACCAGCAGGAACGGCATGACGCCACGAATGACAGGCTCCATGCGAAGACCTCCCACGCCAGCCACCACGTTGAGCACCGTGCCCACCGGCGGGGTGAGCAGGCCCAGGCATCCGACGAAGATGAACACGAAGCCGAAATACACCGGGTCGATGCCCGCCTTGGCGGCCAGCGGGGAGAGCACAGGCGCCAGGATCAGGATGGTGGGCGTGAGGTCCATCACCATGCCCACGGCGAGCAGGAAAACGCAGACCACGGCCATGAAAAGCATGGGCTCGGAGAGCAGCGGCCCGATGCTGCGGGCCAGATCGTTGGGCAGGTCGGCCAGGGTGATCATGTAGGACGCTGCCGTGGCGGCACCGCACAGGAACATCACCACGCCGGTGGTGCGCGAGGCGTCCACCAGCACGCGGTAGATGCCCTTGAGGTTGAGCTCGCGGTACACCAGCGTGGCCACCAGCAGTGCGTACACAGCCGCCACCACCGCGGCTTCGGTGGGCGTGAAGAAACCCATGCGAAGCCCACCGATGATGATCACGGGCATCATCAGTGCCCATGCGCTGCTGGCCAGGGCCTGCCGGCGCTCGGGCCAGCTGGTCTTTTCGGCCACCGGCAGTTGCTTGTCCCTGGCCACCCAGCGCCACACCATCACCAGCGCCGTGGCCATCATCAACCCGGGCACGATGCCGGCCAGGAACAGTTTGCTGATGGAGGTGTTGGTGGTCACACCATAGATCACCATGGGCATGGACGGCGGGATGATGGGTGCGATGATGCCGCCCGACGCGATGAGACCCGCGCTCGATCCATCGGGGTAGTTCTGGCGCCGCATCATGGGCAGCAGCAGCGTGGCCAGCGCGGCCGTGTCGGCAATGGCCGAGCCACTCATGGAGGCCAGCAGCACCGAGGCCGCAATGGCCACGTAACCCAGGCCTCCGGGCACGTGGCCCACCATCGAGCGTGCCAGCTCGATGATGCGCCGGCTCAGGCCGCCTGCATTCATGAGCTCACCGGCGAGGATGAAGAACGGCACCGCAAGCAAAGGGAAGCTGTCAAAGCCCGCCTGCACGTTCTGCGCGAGCAACTGGGCGTCGAAGAAGTCCAGATGCACCATGAGCGCCAGCGCGGTGAGCATGAGTGCGAACGCGATCGGCACGCCAACCGTCATGGCCGCGAACAACACCAGCAGAAAAATGGCGATGGTCATGGCAACTCCTCGCCGTCGGTTTTGCCGCGCAGATCGTCCCAGGCCTGCAGCACCAGCAACACCGCCATGCACGCACCCATCACCAAAGTGCCCGCTGCGCCCACCGCCAGCGGCAGGTTCATCACCGGGCTGCGGCTGTCCAGGCCCACCCGCACCTGCGACCAGGAGCCGTCGATCAGGTAATACAGGGCGAGTGCCATCAGCCCACGTGCGAGCCAGCGCAGCAGGGTTGACGGCGCGCCCTTCACCCGCGTCGTGACGAGGTCAAAGCCCAGGTGTTTGCCCTCGCCAAAGGCCAGCGTGGCCGAAATGCACACCAGCCAGACGAACAGCAGGCGCGAAAGCTCCTCTGAAACCACCCAGCCGGTGCCCCAGAAATAGCGCAGGATCACGTTGCCGAACACGCACACCACCATGCCCATGAGGCACAGCGCCAGCAGCGCCTCGGCGCCATGCCTCAGTAGCTGACCCGCCCTCATGCCCGAGCCTCCTCGGGTGTGCGCAACCAGTTCTCCACCGCTGCGCCAAGCTCCGCCAGCGGGAGAGTGGCGTCCAGCCTCAGCACGCCAGGCTCCTGCCTTGGGTCCTCCAGTGTTTCGAACTGGCTGGCCACGAGGCTCACCGGGAACACATGCGCCGGCCTGGCAGCCACCCGCTCTCGCGCCTGTTCCTGCGTCAGATCGAGGAACACGAACCTCAAGCCCGGCACGGCGGCTCGCAGGCGGTCGCGGTAACGTCTCCGAAGCGCAGAACAGGTGAGCACCACGCCTTCGCGATGGGATTGCAATTGCTCGGCCAGGGTGTCGAGCCAGGCTGCGCGGTCTTCGTCACTCAACGGCGAGCCGCTGCGCATTTTCAGGATGTTGCTGGCGGCATGGAAATCGTCGCCTTCGAGCAAGGGCACCTTCAGTGTGCGGGCGCACAGCTGCCCCAGACTGGACTTGCCGCAACCCGCCACGCCCATGATGACGAGCAAGGTGTTCTCAGGCCGTTGGTTCATTTGGTAGCGCTGTCCAAAGAAGTCAAAAAAAGGTCTGCGGTGACAACGAGCCATCTCATCGGGTCAGATGAGAGTTTCCTGGCAAGATGCGGCGGCAGATTCAGGGTAAATTCGGATGCCAGATTGCTCTGGACAGCGCTATCCTAATCGCCAACACCCATACCCTGATACCGGGAAAACCCTTGGAACCCTCCGAACGCAGGCGCCGCCACAGCGGACGAATCACTCTCAATGACGTGGCCCGCGCGGCGGAGGTCAGCCCCATCACCGCCTCTCGCGCACTGCGCGGCGAACGGGGCGTGGCTGCCGAACTGGTGGAGCGCGTGAAACTTGCGGCGGGTCGATTGGGCTACGTGCCCGATCCGGCAGCGCGCGCATTGGCTTCCCAGCGCAGCGCACAGGTGCCGGTGCTGGTGCCGCTGCTGTCCAACGCGTTGTTTGTCGACGTGCTTGAGTCGGTGCAACGCACGCTTTGGCCTCACGGTTACCAGACCCTGATTGGCGTGACGCATTACGAGCCCCTGGAAGAAGAACAGCTGTTGCGCAGTTACCTCGCGCACCGCCCCGCCGGCCTGCTGCTCACCGGCTTCGATCGCACTGAAGCCGCGCGCCAGCTCATCGCCGCCAGCGGCGTACCCTGCGTGTACCTGATGGAGCTCACGCAGGCGCCTGGCGTGTACTGCGTAGGCTTCTCGCAAATCGAGGCAGGCCACGCGATCACCGAGCACCTGGTCCGGCGCGGCCGAAAGCGCATCGCCTTCGTGGCTGCCCAGCTCGACCCACGCACCATGCAGCGCGCCGAGGGTTACCGCCGTTGCTTGCGCGAGCACGGCCTGTACGACGCGCGGCTCGAACTGCTGAGCCCTCAGCCATCGTCCATGCGCCTGGGGGGTGAGCTGCTGGAAGACCTGCTGCGCAGCCGCCCGGATGTGGACGCGGTGTTCTTTTGCAACGACGATCTGGCCCAGGGCGGCCTGCTGACGGCATTGCGACTGGGCGTGGACGTGCCGGGGCGAATCGCCGTGGTCGGGTTCAACGATCTCTCGGGCAGCGACCAGATGGTGCCGCCGCTCACCACGGTCCGCACGCCGCGCCGCGCCATGGGCGAAGCCAGTGCGCAGATGCTGCTGGGCCTGATGCGTGGCGAGACACCCGCGCAGAATTCGGTCGACCTGGGTTTCGAGCCCATGATTCGTGGCAGCAGCTGAACGAAGTTGGCGCTAAGCTGGCGCACCCGATCACACAGGAGCGCACCATGTCCCACGCGGCTTTCACCATCAAGGCGTTCGCCGTCTACCTCGTTGCGCTGGGCACATCGCTGGCGATCGTGCCCAACCTCATGCTCTCGATGTTCGGCTTTGCGCCCACCAGCGAGGTGTGGATCCGTGTGCTGGGCGTGGTGGTGTTCAACCTCGGCTGGTATTACTGGTACGCGGCCGTGAGCGAGGCCCGACCTTTTTTCGCCGCTTCGGTCGTGACGCGTGTGTTCGCCCTGCTGGCCTTCACCGGCCTGGTGATCGCCGGCTTTGCATCACCCATGCTTGCGCTGTTCGGCGTGATCGACGCGGCCGGTGGCGCATGGACGTGGACGGCGCTGCGCAAAGACCGTTACCCTTCGCCCTGACCACCCACCCACCCATGAGACACGCCTTATGACCGCCTACATCCACGGCAGCATCGAAGTCACCGATCCCGAACTCTACGAGGAGTACCGCCGCGAAGTGCCGGCCCTGATTGCCGCGCATGGCGGTCGTTACCTGGTGCGCGGAGGGGCGGTCACCGTGCTCGAAGGCGGCGGCGCGCCCCCGCGCCAGGTGATCCTGGAGTTTCCCGACATGGCGCACTTGCTGGCCTTCTACCACTCCCCGGAATACCAGCGCCTCGTCGCGATCCGCCAGCGTGCGTCCAAAGGCACGCTCGTGGCCATCGAAGGCTACTGAAGTCAGGCGCCTGAGGGCCGCTCGCCGGTCACAGGTCGTTACCTTGCCGGGCACCGCGTGCACAACGCGCATTGCATGCATCCGGGACAATTCGCCTCCATGTTTGCGCTAAACCCCCGGCGTGCGCTCCTGGGCCTGTCCCTGGTCGCGGCCACCCTTTCCGTGCTGCCCACGCAGGCCTCGACCTTCGACCTGCCGCCGCTGGACCGCATCGTCAACTACCAACCCAAGCTGCCCCTGCAGGTGCTCACCGCCGACGGCGTGGAGATTGCACAGTTTGGCACCGAGCGACGGGAGTACGTGCCACTTTCGCGCATCCCCCGGCAATTGCAACAAGCGGTGCTGGCGGTGGAAGATGCACGCTTTCGCGAGCACTCGGGCGTGGACCCCAAGGGCATGGCGCGCGCACTCGTGGCGGCGATCACCGGTGGTCAGCGCCAGGGCGCCTCCACCATCACGCAGCAACTGGTGCGCACCATGCTGCTCACGCGCGAATTCTCGGCCGAGCGCAAGGCCAAGGAAATCTGGCTTGCGATCAAGCTCGAACAGGAAATCTCCAAGGACCGCATCCTGGAGATCTACCTCAACGAAATCTTCCTGGGCCAGCGCGCCTACGGTTTCGCCGCAGCGGCGCAGATCTACTACGGCAAGCCTCTGGAAAAGCTGTCACTGGCCGAAACGGCGATGCTGGCGGGCCTGCCACAAAACCCCTACTACGCCAACCCGGTGGCCAACCTGGAACGCGCCACGCAACGCCAGCGCGTGGTGCTGGCACGCATGCGAGCGGTGGACGCCATCACCGATGAGCAGCTGGCAGCCGCGCGCGCCGAAAAACTCGTCATCCGCCAGCCCGGGTTGCGCAGCGTGCACGCTGCGCACGTGGCCGAGATGGCCCGCCGCGCCGTGGTGGAGCGCTTCGGCAACGAGGCCTATTCCAGCGGCCTGAAAGTGACGACCTCCCTGCGCGCCGCGGACCAGCGGGCGGCTCACGCGGCGGTGCAGCGCGGCGTGCTGGCGTTCGACCGTCGTGGCGCGTGGCGTGGCCCGGAAGACCAGGAGACCTTGCCCGCCAAAGACGGCATTGAACTCGAACGCGCCGCTGCCGAAGCCCTGAAGGACCACCGCGACGATGAAACCCTGAGGGTCGGCATCGTGCTGACAGCCAGCCCCAAGGCCTTGCAGGTACAACTCACCAGCGGAGCGCGCATCACGGTGAAAGGCGAGGGTCTGCGATGGGCGCAGCGCGGGCTCGACGCAAAAGCCAAGGCCCCCCTGAAGATCCAGCGTGGCTCCGTCGTGCGCGTGGTCGCCACCGGCAAGAGCAAGGCCGGCCCGGTGTGGGCTATTTCGCAGTGGCCCGAAGCCGAGGCTGCGCTGGTGGCCATGGATCCCAGGACCGGCCGCGTGCGTGCGCTGGTGGGGGGCTTTGATTTCACGCGCCAGCCGTTCAACCACGTCACCCAGGGTTGGCGCCAGCCGGGCTCGGCCCTGAAGCCGCTCCTGTATTCGGCCGCACTCGAGGCACGCGTGATGCCCGCCACCCTGGTGGACGACCTGCCCTTCACCGCCGCCAACGGCTGGAGTCCGAGCAACAGCAACCACCAGTTTGCAGGTCCGATCACGGTGCGTGAAGCCATCGCGCGGTCGAGCAACCTGGCCAGCGTTCGCGTGCTGCAACACACCGGCACCCCCGCAGCGCGGGAATGGACCGGCCGCTTCGGCCTGGACCCGGCACGCCAGCCTGACAACCTCACGCTGGCGCTGGGCACGGGCAGCGCGACGCCTTTGCAGATGGCGCAGGCCTATGCCACGCTGGCCAATGGCGGCTGGCGCGTGGCTCCGGTCATCATCGAGAAGATCACCGATGCGCAAGGCAAGGTGCTGTTCGAGGAGCCGCCCGCGCAGCCGCTGACGGAAGAAATCCGCGCCATTCCCGCCCGCAATGCCTTCGTGGTCTCCAGCCTTCTCAACGAAGTGACGCGCACCGGCACCGCCGCGCGCGCACAGGCCACGCTCAAGCGAAGCGACCTCTATGGCAAGACCGGCACCACCAACGACGCGGTGGACGCCTGGTTCGCCGGCTACCAGCCCACGCTGGCCACTGCCGTCTGGATGGGCTACGACCAGCCGCGCGGGCTCGGCGGCGCGGAGTCGGGCGGGCGGCTGGCGCTGCCGATCTGGATCGACTTCATGGGAGCTGCCCTCAAGGGCGTTCCCGAGGCGCCACCTCCTTCACCACCAGCGGGCCTGGTGCGCGAGGGCGATGACTGGATCTACGCGGAATGGGCCGAAGGCGGCTGGGTGTCGGCCATCTCCGACCAGGGCGGCGTGGAATACGCCCGCACGTTCAGCGGCGACCTCGGGAAAGTTTTCGACTCCCTGGGCAACTGGTTTCGCGGCGGGCCGAAACCCTGACCAGGTTTCAACCCGCGCAGATGCGGGCTTTGGCTTCAGCGTACTCGCGCTTGAATCGCGCCACCATGTCAGCCGCCGACATCACCTCATGGATGGCGCCGATGCCCTGCCCGCAGCCCCAGATGTCGCGCCAGGCCTTTGCCGCGTTGGCGCCTTCCCCGGTGGAGAAATTCATCTTGCTCGGATCGCTGACTGGCAGGTTGTCCGGGTCCATGCCGGCGTTCCGGATGCTGCCCTTGAGGTAGTTGCCGTGGATGCCGGTGTAGAAGTTGCTGTAGACGATGTCGTCGGAATCCGATGTGGTGATCATTTCCTTGTAGCCGTCCACGGCCCGCGCTTCGTGAGTGGCAATGAAGGCCGAGCCGATGTAGGCCAGATCGGCACCCATGGCCTGCGCGGCCAGGATGGCGCCTCCCGAGGCGATGGCACCCGAGAGCGCGATCGGGCCGCCAAACCATTCGCGGATTTCCTGCACCATGGCAAACGGGCTCTTCACGCTCGCGTGGCCACCGGCACCGGCCGCCACAGGAATCAGGCCATCGGCGCCCTTCTCGATCGCCTTGTGCGCAAACACGTTGTTGATGACGTCGTGCAGCACGATGCCACCCCAGCTGTGCACACCCTGGTTCACGTCTTCACGTGCGCCCAGGCTGGTGATGATGATGGGCACCTTGTACCTGGCACACAGTGCCATGTCCTGCTCCAGGCGGTCGTTGCTCTTGTGCACGATCTGGTTGATGGCGAACGGTGCGGCTTTGTTGTCGGGGTTGGCCTTGTCGTGCGCCGCCAGCGCCTCGGTGATCTCGGCCAGCCATTCGTCGAGCTGCGAGGCCGGTCGGGCATTGAGCGCCGGCATGGCGCCCACCACGCCGGCCTTGCATTGCGCAATGACGAGCTTGGGATTGCTGATGATGAACAACGGCGACCCGATCACCGGGAACTTCAGGTTCTTCAGAACGGGTGGCAGGCTGCGGACGGGTGCGGTCATGGGGTCTCCGATGTGTGGTTAGGACATCCCCGGTCATCCTGAGCCTGCCCTTCGACAGGCTCAGGATGACCGGGAAAACATCCGTTCGCGTCGAGCCTGTCGAAGGACAAGCTCAACCCGAACGGGAGGGATGTGTTGTGTGAACTCAGAACGATTCGACGTCCAGCGCAGTCACCGCCTCGGCGCCGTCCACGATGGCATCACGGACTCCGGTTGCGCGGCTGAGGAGGTGGTCGGCGTAGAAACGCGCGGTGGTGATCTTGGCCTGCATGAAAGCCACGTCCTGTCCCTTGGCGGACAGTTCTTCCGCCACGAGCAGCGCGCGCGCCAGTTGCCAGCCGGCCACGAGATTGCCCGCGAGCATCAGGTAGGGCACGCTGCCGGCAAAAGCCGCATTCGGGTTGCTGCGCGTGTTGGCGGCGATGAACTCCACCACATCGACAAATGCCTCGCGCGCTGCTGTGAGACGCTTGCCCACTGCCCGGGCCTGGGCGCTGCCAGTGGCGAGCTGCTTTTCGGTCAATTCGACCTGTGCCGCGATGGCCTTGGCAGTGGTCCCGCCATCGCGCGAGGTCTTGCGGCCCACGAGGTCGTTGGCCTGAATTGCCGTGGTGCCCTCGTAGATGGTGAGGATCTTGGCGTCGCGGTAGTGCTGCGCGGCACCGGTTTCCTCGATAAAGCCCATGCCGCCATGCACCTGCACGCCCAGGCTGGTGACTTCCAGGCTCATCTCGGTGCTGTAGCCCTTGACGAGGGGCACCAGAAATTCGTAGAAGCTGGCGTTCTGTTTGCGCACGTCGGCATCCGGGTGGTGGTGCGACGCGTCGTACGCAGCAGCGGCCACCGTGGCCATGGCACGGCAACCCTCGGTGGAAGCTCGCATGGTCATGAGCATGCGCTTCACGTCAGGGTGGTGGATGATGGGCGCAGCGGCGCTCAACGAACCATCCACCGGGCGGCTCTGCACGCGGTCCTTTGCATAGGCCACCGCCTTCTGGTAGGAACGCTCCGCAATCGCGATGCCCTGCACGCCCACGGCGTAGCGCGCAGCGTTCATCATGATGAACATGTATTCCAGGCCCCGGTTCTCCTGGCCCACGAGATACCCGACGGCACCGCCGTGGTCGCCATACTGCAGCACGGCGGTAGGGCTGGCCTTGATGCCCATCTTGTGTTCGATGCTCACGCAGTGCACGTCGTTGCGCGCGCCGAGGGTTCCGTCCTGGTTCACCATGAACTTCGGCACCACAAACAAGCTGATGCCTTTCACGCCCTCGGGCGCGCCGGTCACACGCGCGAGCACGAGATGCACGATGTTCTCCGCCATGTCGTGCTCACCATAGGTGATGAAAATCTTGGTGCCGAACACCTTGTAGGTGCCGTCGGGCTGCGGCTCGGCACGGCTGCGCACAGCCGCGAGGTCGGAACCCGCCTGCGGCTCGGTGAGGTTCATGGTGCCGGTCCATTGGCCGCTCACCAGTTTCTCCAGGTACGTGGCCTTGAGCTCGTCGCTGCCTGCCGTAAGCAGCGCCTCGATGGCACCATCGGTGAGCAGCGGGCAGAGCGCGAAACTCATGTTGGCGCTGTTGAGGATCTCGCCGCAGGCCGCACCGATCGTCTTGGGCAGGCCCTGGCCGCCAAAGTCGGTCGGGTGCTGCAGGCCTTGCCATCCGCCCTCGGCATACTGCCTGAAGGCATCCTTGAAGCCCGGCGTGGTGGTGACCTTGCCATCCTTGAACGACGACGGGTTCTTGTCGCCTTCAAAGTTCAGCGGCGCGATCACGTCCTGGTTGAGCTTCGCACACTCCTCCAGCACCGCCTGCGCGGTTTCCAGCCCGGCATCTTCAAAACCCGGCATCTGCGCCACCCGGTCGATGCGCGCCAGGTGCTCGATGTCGAACAGCATGTCTTTGAGGGGGGCGATGTAACTCATTGCGTTGTCTCCACAGAATTCACAGGTGCAGATGCAACAAGGGCATCGCGAACGATGCCCTTGTGTTGGTCAGAGGGCTCAGAGCGCCTTGATCAGCTCGGGCACGGCCTCGAACAGGTCGGCCTCCAGGCCGTAGTCGGCCACCGAGAAGATCGGCGCCTCGGGATCCTTGTTGATCGCCACGATCACCTTCGAATCCTTCATGCCGGCCAGGTGCTGGATGGCGCCCGAGATGCCAGCGGCAATGTAGAGCTGGGGCGCGACGATCTTGCCGGTCTGGCCCACCTGCCAGTCGTTGGGGGCATAACCTGCGTCCACGGCGGCGCGACTCGCGCCCAGTGCGGCGCCCAGCTTGTCGGCCAGCGGCGTCATCACATCGTTGAACTTCTCGGCGCTGCCCAGCGCACGGCCACCCGAAACGATGATCTTCGCGGCGGTCAATTCGGGGCGGTCGCTCTTGGCGATCTCACTGCCCACGAACTTGCTCTTGCCATCATCGGCTGCGGCGGTGGCGGTCTCCACGGCGGCGCTGCCACCGCTGGACGCTGCCGGGTCGAAGCCGGTGGTGCGCACGGTGATGACCTTGGTGGCATCCTGCGCCTGCACAGTGGCAATGGCGTTGCCGGCGTAGATCGGGCGCTCGAAGGTGTCTGCGCTGACCACCTTGGTGATGTCGGAGACCTGAGCCACGTCCAGTGCAGCGGCCACGCGCGGAGCCACATTCTTGCCGCTGGCGGTGGCCGGGAACAGGATGTGGCTGTAGTTCGATGCAATGCCCAGCACCTGGGCAGCCACGTTCTCGGCCAGGCCGTGTTCGAAACCGGGGGCATCGGCGTGAATCACCTTGGCCACGCCAGCGATCTGTGCGGCGGCGGTGGCGGCAGCAGCGGCGTTGTGCCCTGCAACCAGGATGTGCACGTCACCACCACATTGGGCGGCGGCGGCCACGGTGTTGAGCGTGGCGCCCTTGATGGAGGCGTTGTCGTGTTCGGCAATAACGAGTGCAGTCATGATCAGATCACCTTGGCTTCATTCTTGAGTTTTTCAACGAGGGTGGCCACGTCGGGCACCTTGATGCCCGCTCCGCGCTTGGGCGGCTCGCTCACCTTCAGGGTCTTGATGCGTGGCGTCACGTCCACCCCGAGGTCTTCGGGCTTGACGATGTCGAGCTGCTTCTTCTTGGCCTTCATGATGTTGGGCAGCGTCACGTAACGCGGCTCGTTCAGGCGAAGGTCGGTCGTGACGACCGCCGGCAGCGTGATGGACAGCGTCTCCAGTCCGCCGTCGACTTCGCGCGTGACGCTGGCCTTGCCATCGGCCACGTCGACCTTGCTGGCAAAGGTGGCTTGCGGCAGGCCGGCGAGCGCGGCCAGCATTTGGCCGGTCTGGTTGCAGTCGTCGTCGATCGCCTGCTTGCCCAGGATGACCAGGCCAGGCTGCTCCTTGTCGACCAGCGCCTTGAGCAGCTTGGCCACGGCCAGCGGCTGCAGTTCCACAGCGGTCTCCACCAGGATGGCGCGGTCCGCGCCGATGGCCATGGCGGTGCGCAGGGTTTCCTGGCACTGCGTGACGCCGCAGGAAACGGCGATCACCTCGGTGACCACGCCCTTTTCCTTCAATCGCACGGCTTCTTCCACCGCGATTTCGTCAAACGGGTTCATGCTCATCTTGACGTTGGCGATGTCCACGCCAGTGCCGTCGCTCTTGACCCGCACCTTGACGTTGTAATCCACCACGCGCTTGACGGGGACGATGACCTTCATGCTGCTTTGCTCCTGATGATTGGAAAAACGGGCGCCACGAATTGACGTGAACGTCAACAGGGCATTGTATGCGGGCCAGCTGCCCCAGATGAGTACAAACGAACGACCGTGCTTTTTCGGCATTGTAGGCGGTTGTGGCCCTGGAAGGCCGGCCATCGAGCACCTTGGCACAAGCTGCCGCAGGAAGTCTTAATAGATTGTCAAAACGGCTGCATCACAAAACATGCATCTATATATTCGTGCAAACGACTTTCAGGGCCTCTTTGCCTGTTCACCTGCCTCACCCCCATGCGCATTGCCGCCGTTGATGACGATCCTGCTCAACTGGACCTGATCAGAGCCGTCGTTGCGTCCATGGGTCATGACTGCCACCTTTTTCCGGATGGCATGACCCTGCTGCGCGTGTTGCCACGCGAGACCTTCGACCTTTTCATCGTGGACTGGGAGTTGCCCGACGTCTCCGGGCCCCAGGTGATCCGTGCCATCCGCAACATGTCAATGACCCCGATGCCGATCCTGATGATGACCAACCGCAGCGATGAGCGCGACATCGTCGAAGGCCTGAACGGCGGTGCCGACGACTACATGGTCAAGTCCAACCGCGTGGCGGAGTTGCGGGCACGGCTGATGGCACTGCTGCGTCGTGGTGGGCATGCCCCCGCGACCAAGGACGTGGTTTGGGGCCGCTACCGTTTCCAGGTTCAGGAGCGCACCGTCTGGAAAGACGACGCCGAGATCACCACGCTGACCCACAAGGAATTCGACCTCGCACTGCTGCTGTTTCGCAATGTCGGACGCCTGCTTTCGCGCGGACACCTCATCGAAGGGGTGTGGGGCATCGGTGCCGACATCTCTTCGCGCTCGCTTGACGTCTACACCTCGCACGTTCGCAGCAAGCTCGGACTGCGGGCGCCTTCGGGCTACCGCCTGGTGTCGGTCTACAACCACGGCTATCGGCTGGAAGAAACCAGCCCGGTCAGCAGCGCTGGCCTGCCAGGAACCCCATGAAGAACCAGCCCGTCCCGTTCGTGCGCGCTGCCGCGCTGTTCTGCCTGTCGCTGCCTGCGTGGGCCCAGCTGGACGGAGGTCATGTGGTGCAGCCGGGCGACACGCTCTATGGGCTGGCGCAGCGCTACCTGGATGACCCGGGGCAGTGGCGACGGTTGCAATCACTGAATCAGGTGCGTGATCCCTTGCGCCTGATGCCTGGGCGCACGCTGGTGATTCCTGCGGCATGGATGCGCGCACCACCCGCACAGGCCGAGGTGCTGCATGTGTCCGGCCAGGCGATCGCCGCAGGCGTCACGCCCCTGGTGGCCGGTCAGCGCCTGGCGGAGGGCGCGCGCGTCGAGGTGGCCGAGGGTGGCCACGTCAGCCTGCGTCTGGCCGATGGCTCGGTGCTGCGCCTGGCCACCGGCACGGCGGTGCAGCTTCGCGAGTTGCGCCACGAACCTGCGTCGGGTCGCGCGCGATCGGTCCTGCAACTCGAACGCGGCCGTGTCGATGCCACCGTGACACCCTTGCGAAGCGCCACCGGCAGCCGCTTCGAGGTGCGCACGCCACTGGCCGTGGGCGGTGTGCGCGGCACCACCTTTGGCGTGGCGGTGGGGGAGCGCGGCGAATTTATCGGTGACGTGATCGACGGCGCGATCCAGGTGCAAGCGCTGTCGGCCCGAGCGCCCCGCACACCCACGCTGGTGCGCGCCGGCGAAGGCGCCCGCGTGGGTGCGCAGGAGCCCGCAGCTGTCCAGCTGTCCACCTTGTTGCCGGCGCCCGACCTGTCACCGCTGCCCGCGTTGGCCGAAGACGTGTCGTGGATCGAACTCCCCCTGCCGACTCAACCAGGTGCCGTGGCATGGCAGGTTCGAATCAGCAGCGACGATGCGGGACAACAGGTGCTGCGCAACGCAAGCTTTGCGCAACCGCTGGCGCGTTTCGCCACGCCAGGCGACGGCGACTACCGTGTCGCTGTGCGAGCGGTCAATGCGCAGGGCATGCCAGGCGGCGAGGCGGTACACGCCCTGCGCGTCAACGCCTTCCCGCCTGCGCCTTTGTTGCTGGAGCCGACTCGAGACAGCAGGTTGCCCGGGCCCGACATCGAGCTGCGTTGCACCGAAGCTTCGGGCGTCGAGGGCTACCAGTTCGAAGTTGCATCGAGTGCGGACTTCCGCCGGCCCGTGGCGACCTCTCCCGACACCGGCCGCTGCGTTCACACCGTGCGCGCGCTCACACCGGGTCGTTACCTGTGGCGCGTGGCCTCGGTCGCGCGCGACGCGCAGGGTCAGCGCGACCTCGGTCCGTTCAGCGCGCCCGTGCCCTTCACTGTGGTGGCCCTGCCACCCGTTCCCCAGGCCCCTGCCATGCGCGCGCCGGACAGCGCTCAACTGAACATCCATTGGGGGGCCAGCCCAGGAGGCCCGTGGCGGCACCGCATTCAGATCGCCAGCGACGCGAATTTCGCGCAGCCTCTGGTCGACCTCGAGCTGGCGCAGCCTGCCTATTCCCGCGCCCCACTTGCGCCCGGCCGCTATTTCGTGCGCGTTCGCCAGCTCGACGCAGATGGTCTTGAGGGTGCCTGGTCTGCAGTTCAGCGGCTGGAAATTCCTACCAACGTGACCAGTTCCGACGCCCGACCGGTGACAAACTCCGAGGGTCTGCCGTTGACTCCCGGCGCACGCTGAGCACCGCTTGGACTCCCATCCCTCCGATCCTGTCTCGTCGTTCTTCCAGGACCCGGTGCGGCGCAGGCGCCCGACACGCTGGCTCGAATGGTGTCTGCTGTCGGCCCTGCTGCTATCGGGCGTGGCCGCGCTCAGCGCCCTGCGCAGCCTGGAGCGCATCGACCTCGTCATCAACGATCAACTGGGCCGACTGAACAGCCCGCCGGTGTCGAGCGACGTGATCATCGTCGCCATCGACGACAAGAGCCTGGAAGCCATTGGCCGCTGGCCCTGGCGCCGCGCCATTCACGCTGCGGCACTCAACCGGATCGCCGCCGCCCAACCCCGCGCCGTGGGCCTGGACCTCATCCTCGTCGAACGCGATCCGGTCGTGGCGGGCGACGATCGACTGCTGGGCGAGGCCATCGCACGCGCCGGGCAGGTGGTGTTGCCCCTGGTGCTGCAAGACATCCAGGGCGACGGTCGCCTTCTGCACACCGTGCCTGTGCCCGCGCTGGCCGCCGCCGCCGCCGGGCTGGGGCACATCCACCTGGAGATCGACAGCGACGGCATCGTGCGCAGCACCTTCCTGCGCGAGGGCGATGGCACGCAGTGGTGGGACCACCTGGCCTTGGCGGTGCTGCGAACCGGCGGATTCGACGTGCCCCAGCCCCTTCCCGGCCAACGCCCCTCCGACCCAACCGAGCCGACCGCCTGGCAGCGCGACCACTGGATACAGATTCCGTTTGCCGGTCCCCCAGGCAGTTTCGAGCGCGTTTCCTACGTCGACGTGCTCAAGGGCCAGGTGAGCGCCGAGCGGCTTGCCGGCAAGTTCGTGCTGGTGGGGGCCACTGCGGCCGGCATGGGCGACGCCTACGCCACCCCCCGTTCCGGCATGGCCGAGCTCATGCCCGGCGTGGAGATTGCCGCCAACGTGATGAACGCCCTGCTGCTGGACCAGCGCCTGCAGCGTGCCAGCGCGTGGCAGAACGCGGTGTTCTGCGTGCTGCCCGTGGCGCTGGCGCTGCTGGCGGTGGTGGTGCTGCCGCCCACGGCTGGCCTGCTGGCCAGCGCCAGCCTGCTCGCGGCCACGCTTGGCGCTGCCTGGCTGGGCGCGGCGCTGGCAGGTCTGCAGTTCGCACCCGCGGCTGGCCTGCTGGGCGTGCTCCTGGCATACCCCTTGTGGGTCTGGCGCCGCCTGCGCACCGCCATCGGCTACCTGCTGGAGGAGTTCCAGCGCATGGAAGCGCGCCGCGACCTGCCCACCATGCTGCCCGCGTCGCGATCGGGCGATCTGCTGGACCGTCACATCCACGCGCTCCAGGACGCCTCGGAGCAACTGCGCAACCTGCACCGCTTCGTCAGCGAAACGCTCAACAGCGTGCCGGACGCGACACTGGTCACCGACACATCGGGCCAGGTGCTCATGGCCAACCAGTCGGCGCGGCGCTACTTCGCTGCACGCCAGGTCAACCGGCTGCGCGGGCGGTTCCTGGATGACTTGCTGCGCTACGTGCAGCGCACCGACACCCGCCAGCCGATCTTCGACACCCGTGACCGCCTGCGCCAGGACAACCTGCCCTGGGGCGCGGAAGCGCGCGACGCCGATGGGCGCGATCTGCTGGTGCGCTTTGTGCCCTGCTTCAACACCGAAGGCCGAACCACGAGCTGGATCACCAGTCTGGTGGACATCACACCCATTCGAGAAGCCGAGCGCCAGCGTGACGTGGCGCTGCGCTTCATCTCGCACGACATGCGCTCGCCGCAATCCTCGATTCTTGCGCTGCTCGAAGTGCAGCGCATGAACCCGCAGGCGACGGTGTCGACCGACATGCTGGAGCGCATCGAGCGGCACGCACACCGGACGCTGGACCTGGCCGAGGAGTTCGTGCAGCTCGCCCGCGCCGAATCAAGCACCTATCGCATGGAAACCGTAGACCTCGTCGATCTGCTGGACGAAGCGGTGGACGACGTCTGGCCGCAAGCCCAGGCGCGGCACGTGGTGTTCCAGGTGCAGCGACCGGACACGCCGGCGCTTTGTGAGGCAGACCGTGGCCTGCTCACGCGCGCCATCGCCAACCTGCTGGTCAATGCCGTGAAGTACGGCCACCAGAACGCCTCTGTGCACTGCGCCGTGCAACGCCTGGACACCGGGTGGCGGCTGTCCATCGCCAACGAAGGCGCCGGCCTCCAGCCGGAGCAGTTGCAATCCCTTTTCCAGCAGTTCGCGCGGCTCGACCCTGACCAGAGCGCCACACGCGGCGTGGGCCTGGGGCTGGTGTTCGTGCGCACGGTGGTGGAGCGCCATGGAGGCCGCGTCGACGTGACCAGCAGCCCCGGCCAAGGCACCACGTTTCACTTCACGCTGCCACGCATCCCAGCGTAGCGCGCCATGCACCTGCGGCGGGTCTGTTAACCGAATGTCAATTCAATTGCACCGTCCTGGGGCATGGCCTAACTTCGCGGCATGTCAACCCGCCCTTCTCTCAACGACATGCGCGCGCTCAGTCAATCCGTTCGGCTGCTGTTCAGCCGCACCGACCCCGAACGCGCCCACGCCCTGGCCCAGGCGTTGGCGCGGACCACCGCCACACAGGATGGCATCGAAGACCCCGTCCGCCACTGGGAGCCCCAATGGCAAGTGGACCGGGGCCTGGGCCGCGCGCGCCGGCTGCAACGCCTGGTACACAGCCCCGCCTGGCGCAGCCACGACAACGGCGAGCGTGGCCACCGACACACGGCTGCCCATGCGGCGGACTTTCTGTTTGCCGCAGCCATGAACCTCGCGCGCCAGATGCCCTTGTCCGACGAAGCGCACATCTTCCGGCTGTGGTACCTGGCCGCGCGAGCCACCTGCCCGCCCGAGAACGCCCGGCGCCTGTTCGGCGACCTGAACCACGTGCCGGAACACCAGCAACTGGCCGCAGGTGCGCGCATGCTGGCGACCGTCACGTCCGGCCAGCCGTCCGAGGGCGCATCCCAACCACGACTGTCGCCGCAACGACCGTTAACCAACCACGCGGTCGGCGAATCCGGGTAAGTCTGGAGGCCACAAACGCAGGTGCTCGCCTATAGTGGGACATGCTCAACTGCTTATGTTGAGTAATCAACTACCCCCCCTCCAGGAGACCATGCATGAAACTTCGCTTGCTTGTGGCTGCGGCCCTTTCGTCCTCCGCCTTCTTCGGCGGTGTGGCCTCGGCCCAGACGGTGTTTTCCGTCTCGAGCTGGGTGCCGCCCACCCACACGCTGAGCATGGCGCAAAAGGCCTGGTGCGACCAGTTGGAAAAAGACAGCGCGGGCCGCATGAAGTGCAACATCCTTCCCAAGGCCGTGGCAGCGGCACCCGGCACCTTCGACGCCGTGCGCGATGGGCTGGCCGATATTTCCTTCACGGTCGATGGCTACACGCCAGGTCGCTTCATCAACACCCAGGTGGCCGAGTTTCCGTTTCTGGGCAACAGCGCCACCGCCACCTCGGTGGCCTACCAGCGTATCTACAGCAAGTATTTCGCTCCGCTGGGCGAGCACCGCGGCGTGAAGGTGCTCTCGGTGTTCACGCACGGCCCCGGCATCATCTTCAATGCCAAGCAACCGGTGACTTCCGCGGCCGAAGCCAGCAAGCTCAAGTTCCGCATCGGTGGCGGCAACATCAACGAGCTCTCCAAGGCCATGGGATGGAACACCACGCTCAAGCCGGCACCCGAGTCGTTCGAGTTGCTCTCCACCGGCGTGATGGACGGCACCTTCTTCCCCGACGAGTCCATCGCCTCCTTCCGGCTGAGCATGATCAAGCACGCCACCACCTTCCCCGGCGGCCTGTACAACACCAGTTTCGTCTTCATGATGAACCCGGCGAAGTACGACGCACTGTCGGCGCAGGACAAGGCGGTGGTCGACAAGCTCTCCGGCGAGGTGGCTGCGCGCACCTTTGGCGAGGGCTGGGACAAGGTGGACGCGGCCAGCCGCGAACTTCAGAAGACCCAGGGTGTGGCCCGCGTGCAGGCCGACGACGCCTTCGTGAAGGCCGTGGCCGCCAAGCAAGGTGAGCTGGAAGACAAATGGGCCGCAGCCGCCTCGGCCAAAGGCCTCAAGGACCCCAAGGCCGTGCTGGCCGAGTTCCGCGCCGAAATCGCCAAGGCGAAATAACCCGACTGACCTCGGGACCCACCATCCATGGCCGGTGGAGCAGATTGCTCGCCGGCCTTTTCACATCAACATCCCGACACCATGCTCAAGACGCTGGAGCGCATGCTGCGCTGGTCCGCCGGGCTCATGGCCGCCATGGCCCTGTTCGGCATCATGTGGCTCACCCTGGTCGACGTGACCGGCCGCCGCTTCTTCAATCATTCGGTGCCCGGTGGACTGGAGATCACCGAGATCCTCATGGTCATCGTGATCTTCGGTGCCCTGCCCATGGTGTCGTGGCGCAACGAGCACGTCGTGTTCGACTCGCTCGATGGCTTCATCCCCGACTGGCTTCGCTCCATCCAGATCCGCCTGGTCAATCTGGTCTGCGCCGGTGTCTTTGGCTTTCTGGCCTATCTGATGACCACGCGCGCGGTCCGTTTCGAAGAATATGGTGACACCACGGTGTACCTCCAGTTGGCGATTGCGCCGGTGGCCTGGATGATGGCTCTGTTCCTGCTCCTCACCGCGCTGGTGCATCTGCTGTTCGTTTTTGTCGTGGTGCCTGTCCCGACGCCCCATCATCCGCCTGCGGTTGTCGGCGAAAGGACACCTTCATGATCGAGGCGCTGCTGGGTTTCGTGGCCGTCTTCGCGATGGCCTTCATGCGCATTCCTCTCGCGGTGGCGATGGCCATCGCCGGTCTCGTCGGCATGGGCCTGCTGCGCGGCTGGCAGCCGGCGTTCGCGAGCACCAGCCAGGTGATCTTCGAAACCGGATTCCACTACGTGCTTTCGGTGATCCCGCTGTTCGTGCTGATGGGCAACCTGGTGGCCCGCGCGGGCATGGCGCGCGAACTCTTCACCGCGGCCAACGCCTTCGTAGGGCACCGCAAAGGCGGCCTCGCCATGGCCAGCATCATCGCCTCGGGCGGATTCGGCTCCATCTGCGGCTCGTCCATCGCCACCGCCGCCACCATGGCGCGCGTGGCCTACCCGGAAATGAAGGCGCACGGCTACAAGGACACACTGGCCACGGGCGCCATCGCTTCGGGCGGCACGCTCGGCATTCTGATCCCGCCGTCCACCATCCTCGTGATCTACGGCATCATCACCGAAACCGACATCGGCAAGCTTTTCATCGCCGGCATTCTTCCCGGTCTGGTGGCCATCACATGCCTCTGCCTGGGCGTGGTCTACGTGACCTGGCGCGATCCCGATGCCGGCCCGCGTGCCCCCAGGTTCACCTGGCCACAGCGACTGGGTGCCATACGAGGGATCTGGGGCGTCGCCCTGCTTTTCGCACTGGTGATCGGCGGCATCTATGGCGGAGTCTTCACCGCCACGGAAGGGGCAGGTGTCGGCGCGGCGGGCGCGTTCTTCTTCGCGCTGCTGCGCGGTACGCTCACGCCCCGCGTGCTCATGGACATTCTGGTCGAGAGCACTCGCACCACGGCGATGCTGTTCACGATTCTCATCGCGGCGATGATCTTCACCAACTTCATCAACTTCACCACCATGCCGGGCGATCTGCGCGATTTCGTGTTGCAGTTCAGCCCACACCCCGTGATGGTGGTGGTGGTCATGATGGGCATCTACCTGGCCCTGGGCATGGTGATGGAAGAGCTGGCCATCGTGCTGCTGACCATACCGGTGTTCTTTCCCGTCATCACCGGCCTGGGCTTCGACCCGATCTGGTTCGGCATCCTGATCGTGACCATTGTGGAGATCGGCATGATCTCACCGCCGGTGGGCCTGAACCTGTTCGTCATCAACTCGTTGTTGCCCACCGTCCGGCTGGGCAGCATCTACCGGGGTGTCTGGCCGTTCGTGTTGGCCGACGTCGTCCGTCTCGGCATCCTGATCGCCTTCCCGATCATTACCCTCTGGCTACCCGGTTTCATGAATCGCTAGGTGGCGCTGCCGCTGGAGGCTCCTCGCGCGGCGGGCGGCGCAACACGTGCAGCACTCGCTGCGGGTACGGTATCTCGATGCCGTTCTCGCGCAATGCGCTCAGGACACTGAAGTTGATCAGCGAACGGATGTTGAGCGTGCCGTTCTCGGGATCGGCAATCCAGTAACCCAGGGTGAATTCCAGGCCGTCGGCCCCGAAATTGGACAGCGCCACCGAGGGCGCAGGGTCCTTGAGGACGCGCGCATGCTCCATGGCGGCCGCTTGCAGAAGGCTCGTGACCAGAGCCACATCGCTGTCGTAGGCCACCGACACCACCGTGGACTGCCAGACGCGGTTGTCGGCCAGAGACAGGTTTTCCACGCGATTGATGATGAGCAGTTCATTGGGAACGATCGACTCTCGTCCCGTGGGCGAACGGATCACCGTGTAGCGCGCATTGATGTCGGTGATGCGGCCTTCGAAATTGTCCACCCGCACGTTGTCGCCGATGCGCATGCTGCGTTCGGCCAGGATCACAAAGCCGCTCACGTAGTTGGACGCCAGTTTCTGAAGGCCAAAGCCAATGCCCACACCAATGGCACCACCCAGCACCGAAAGAGCCGTGAGGTCGATGCCCACGGCGGAAAGCGCGATGATCAGGCCCACAAACATGAGCAACGCGCGCGTGGCGTTGCTCACCGCCTTGCGAAGGGAGAGGTCGCTGCCCACCGCCTTGCGCAACAAGCGGGTCTCAATGGCCGATGACACCCACAGCGAAAGAATCAAGACGGCGCCCGCGGTGACGATGCCTTCGATCAAGGTGCGCAGGCTCAAGGTGGTCGAGCCGATCTTCCAGGAAATGTCATCCAGTTCGGCCAGTATGACCGGCAGCAGACCGCTGACCCACAACACCATCGCCAGCCAGGCCATCCACGAAATGGTGCGCTCCAGCGCCCGCACCCAGGGCGCTGTGGTGAAGGCCACCTGCAGCACCTTGACGCCCACCCGAATGACCACGAGCGCGACCAACACCGGAATCGCCACCTTGAAGGCGGCCAGCGGCATCAGCTTGGTGACGATCGCTCGCGCCACATAGGCCAGCAACAGCAGCACCAGCGGGAACATCGCCCCGTCGATCAGGCGCCGACCGAACAACACCGAGGTCTTTTCGTCCTGCATGCGCAGCACATTGCGCAGCGCCCAGCTCAGGCCCCAGGCCAGAGCGATGCACACCACCAGTGCAGCCAGCTCGACCAGCACCGTGGGTTGGGTGAAGCCTTCCAGCCAGCGGCCGATGTCGTCGATGGGTTGGGGTGCTGTGGTGGCCATGGAACCGTGCATCGTGAGTTGGTGAATTGCCGAAGATCAACCGCGCCAGCTCGGCGCGCGTTTGTCGATGAACGCCTGCACGCCTTCCTGCGCCACCTCGTGCACCATGTTGCAGGCCATGGTCTGGCCGGCGAGCTGGTAGGCGGCTTCCAGGCCCGTCTCCAGCTGCCGGTAAAACAGGGCCTTGCCCATGGCCAGCGCTTCGCGCGGCTTGGCCAGGATGCGCTGAGCCAGCCGCTCGATTTCGGCATCCAGACCATCCGGTGCCACCACGCGATTGACGAGGCCGCGCTCGCGGGCCTGGTCGGCGGAAATGAAATCACCCGTGAGCAGCATCTCCATGGCCTGCTTGGGCAACACATTGCGCGACAGGGCCACGCCGGGCGTGGCGCAGAACAGACCCACATCAATGCCGTTCACGCCAAAGCTGGCGTTGTCGCTGGCCACGGCCAGATCGCACTGCGCCACCAGTTGGCAACCCGCCGCCGTGGCCAGGCCCTGCACCCGCGCCAACACGGGCACCTCCAGCCGGCGGATGGACAGCATGAGCCGCGAGCAGCGGGCGAACAGCGCCTGGTAGTAGACGAGATCGGGGTGCGCACGCATCTCCTTGAGATCGTGCCCGGCGCAGAAGGCCTTGCCCTGGGCGGCGATCAGCACCAGCCGCGATTGCGGGTCGGAAGCCACCGCGTCGATCGCCGCCTGCAAGGCCATCAGCATGGTCTCGGACAACACATTGAAACTGCGCGGCGCGTTCAAGGTGAGGGTATGCACACCGCGTGCATCGCGCTCGTGCAGCAGCACCGGTTCAGGTGGTTGGGAAATGTCAGGATGTGTCATGGGTCACACGTCGGCCAGCACGCGAAGATGCGCCTCCACACTGCGCCCCAGCGCACTCAACGCGTAGCCGCCTTCCAGGCAACTCACGATGCGGCCCCTGGCGTGGCGCAGGGCCACCTCCTTGATGCGAGAGGTGATCCAGCTGTAGTCGCTCTCCACCAGTCCAAGCTGGCCCATGTCGTCTTCGCGGTGCGCATCGAAGCCGGCGCTGATGAAGATCATCTGCGGTCGGTGCGACTCCAGTCGGGGCAACCAGTGCATGTCCACCAGCTCGCGAATTTCCATGCCCTTGGTGTAGGCCGGCACCGGGAGGTTGACCAGGTTGCTGGCCCTGGAGTGATCCCAGGCAGGATAGAAGGGGTGCTGGTAGAAACTGCACATGAGGATGCGCTCGTCGCCCGCAACGATGTCCTCGGTGCCGTTGCCGTGGTGCACGTCGAAGTCCACGATGGCCACACGCTGCAGGCCATGGCGCTCCAGCGCGTATTTCGCCGCCACGGCCACGTTGTTGACAAAACAGAATCCCATGGCCTGGTTGCGCGTGGCGTGGTGGCCTGGCGGGCGAACGGCGCAGAACGCGTTGGCCATTTCACCCGCCATCACGGCGTCGGTTGCGTCGATGGCCGCGCCGGCGGCCATCAGGATGGCGTCCCAGCTGTGGGCGTTCATGGCGGTGTCGGGGTCGACCTGTGCGTGGGCAGGTCCACCGGCATTGATCTCGTCTTTCAGGCCCTCGCACAGACCACGCAGAGAGGCCAGGTGCATGCGGCCGTGCGCGAGTTCGAGGTCGGCCAGTGAAGCGGCGGTGGCCTCGCGCCGCTCCAGCGCCACGTCGAGTCCGGAGATGAGCAGGCGGTCCTCGATGGCATCCAGCCGCTCGGGGCATTCCGGGTGGCCGGCGCCCATTTCATGTCTCCAACAATCCCGGTGGGTGAAATACCCGGTGGCCTGGCTCATGGCGGTTTTACGGTATGGTTCGCGGCATGCAAGCCGACACAAGAATTCAACTGCTGCTAAGTCAGCTTAACACGGTGATTGTGGGCAAATCGCAGCAGGTTTCGGACTGTGTGGCGTGCTTGCTGGCGGGCGGTCATCTGCTGATCGAAGACGTGCCAGGCGTCGGCAAGACCACGCTGGCGCATGCGCTGGCGCGCTCATTCGGCCTGCAGTTCTCGCGCGTGCAGTTCACTGCCGACCTCATGCCCAGCGACCTCGTGGGTGTGTCGATCTACGAGCGCGGCCGCGAGGATTTCGTCTTCCACCCGGGCCCGGTGTTTGCCCAGGTGCTGCTGGCCGACGAGATCAACCGCGCCAGCCCCAAGACGCAAAGCGCGCTGCTCGAAGCCATGGAGGAAAGGCAGGTGACGGTGGAAGGCGAAACGCGCGTCCTGCCCGAGCCGTTCTTCGTGATAGCTACCCAGAACCCGCACGATCAGCTGGGCACCTACGCTTTACCCGATTCACAGCTCGACCGCTTCCACATGCGCCTGTCGATCGGCTACCCGGACCGCGCCGCCGAACGCGAACTGCTGCGGGGCCAGGACCGGCGCGGCATGCTCGAACGTCTGACCCCCGCCCTCACCCCTGCCGACCTGGCGGACCTGCAGCACACCGTGAGCCAGGTACACACCGCCGAGCCAGTGCTCGACTACCTGCAGGACCTGGTGGCCGCCACGCGCAGTGGGCGCTGGTTCGCGCAGGGCCTCTCCCCGCGTGCCGCACTCGCCGTGGTGCGCTCGGCCAAGGCCCAGGCCTACTTGAACGGGCGCGACTACGTGGCGCCCGACGACATCGCCGCCATCCTGCCGCAGACCGTGTCTCATCGCTTGATTCCGGTGCGGGATGCGGGGCGCGGGCCAGTGGAGCAGGTCCGCGCCATGCTGGAAGCGATTCCACTTCCCTAGGAAATGGACAGCCCCATTCGCCTGGTTCGCGAGCGGGTGCAGCGCTGGTGGCACAGCCGCCTTCCTCGCACGGACACGCTCACCCTCACACAGCGCAATGTCTACATCCTGCCCACGCGGGCGGGCTGGATGCTGGCTTTCACACTGCTCATCCTGCTGCTCGCCAGCATCAACTACGAGCTGAACCTGGGCTACCTGCTCACCTTCCTGCTCGCCGGCACGGCGGCGGTGGGCATGCATGTGTGCCACGGCAACCTGCGCGGCACCACCCTGCACCTGGACCCCCCGGAACCGGTGCATGCCGGGCAGGCCGCGCTGCTCGGCGTGCGACTCACCAGTGAGCGAAGGCGCACTCGGTACGGCATCGGCATGGGTGTGATCGGCGTCGATGCCGCCCACGCCCCGCTGGCATGGACCGACGTGCCGCCTCAAGGCAGCACCCAGCTGCAGGTGAGCTGGCCTGCGCCACGGCGCGGCCTGCACACGCTGCCACCACTGACCGCACACACGCTGTTCCCATTGGGTACCTTTCGTGTATGGACGGTGTGGCGCCCGGCGTCCCCGGTGCTGGTGTACCCCGAACCCGAAAGCCACCCGCCGCCGCTGCCACCCGGGGAGCCACAGGCGGGCAGCTCGGGCCTCGCGCGCGTGCAGAGCACCGGCGAATTCGACGGCGTGCGCGCCTACCAGCGAGGCGACCCCATAAAAGCCGTGGTGTGGAAAAAAGCCGCGCAGGCCTTCGCCTCGGGCCGTGACGAACTGGTGAGCCGCGACGCGCTCTCCAGCCAGCGCCAGCAACTCTGGCTCGATCACACGAACTGCGGCGGCCACAGCGGGCTGGAGTCCCGTCTCTCGCGTCTGACGGCCTGGGTGCTGATGGCCGATCGCCTCGGTCTGGACTACGGTCTGCGCGTGCCGGGCCGAGAAATCACACCGGACCAGGGTGCCTCGCACCGCGCCCGCTGCCTGGAGGCGCTGGCGCTGTGCTGAAGAACCTCCATCAATCGCTCACGAGTCTGCCCCGAGAAACGCGAGACACGCTTTTCCTTCTGGCCGTCATTGGCTGGGTGGTGTTCCTTCAGGTGGGCCACATCCCCTGGTGGTGCGGATTGCTCACCGCCAGTGTGCTGGCGTGGCGCACCACGCTCACCCTGCGCGGCCTGCCCTTGCCCGGCTGGTCGTGGCGCATCGGCCTGCTCGCACTCTTGTTGGGCGCAACCTGGGCCACCCACAGCACCATTCTGGGGCGCGATGCCGGCGTCACGCTCATCGTGGTGCTGCTGGCACTGAAGACGCTGGAGATGCGCGCGAGGCGTGATGCGTTTGTCATCTTCTTCCTCTCGTTCTTCATGCTGCTCACGCACTTTTTCTACTCGCAGACTTTGCTCACCGCGGCCGGCATCCTGATCGCACTCATGGCGCTGCTGACGGCGCTGGTCAATGCGCACATGCCGGTCGGGCGCCCCACACTGGGGCAGGCCGCGCGCATCGCAGGGGGCATGGCGCTGATGGGCGCGCCCATCATGCTGGTGCTGTTCCTGCTGTTCCCGCGCCTCTCACCGCTGTGGGGCACACCGGGCGACGACGCGGCCGGCCGCAGTGGCCTGTCCAACAGCATGCGCGTGGGCCAGATCGCCCAGCTCGTGCTCGACGACAACATCGCCTTCCGGGTGAAATTCGACGACCAGCCGCCGCCCCAGGGCCAACTCTACTTCCGCGGCCCGGTGCTCAGCGATTTCGACGGCGCCGAATGGCGGCCGGTGCGCTCGGGCTTTCCAGACGCACTGGCGCTGCCGCTCAACCTGGCGGTGGCGGGCGAGGCGGTGCGCTACGAAGTGACCATGGAAGCCAACCGCCGGCCCTGGCTGTTCCTGCTGGAAGCGGCGACGCAAGCACCCGAACTGCCCGACATGCGCGTTCGCATGACACGCGAACTGCAATGGCTCGCCGACCGCCCCATCGGCAGCCTGGTTCGCTACCGCGCACAAAGCCACACCAGCTTTCGCCATGGCCCGCTGGAACCCGCCGTGGCGCTGCAGGACCACATCGAACTGCCCCCCGGCTTCAACCCGCGCACGCTCGCGCTCGCGCAAGACCTGCGGCGCCAGCATGGCAACTCGAATCCGGCACTGGTCGATGCCGTGCTTGAGCGCCTGCGCACCGGTGGGTACAGCTACACGCTGGAGCCCGGCGTGTTCGGCCAGCACACGGCCGACGAGTTCTGGTTCGACCGTCGCCAGGGTTTCTGCGAGCACATCGCCAGCAGCTTCGTGGTGCTCATGCGCGCGCTGGACATCCCCGCGCGCATCGTCACGGGCTACCAGGGTGGCGAACTCAATGGCTTGGACGGCTTCTGGACCGTACGCCAGCGCGACGCCCACGCCTGGGCCGAGGTCTGGCTCCAGGGCCAGGGCTGGGTGCGCGTGGACCCCACCTCGGCCGTGGCACCCGGGCGCATCGGCTCGCTCGAACGCCTGGCCGCCCCGGAAGGCGCGCTGGCGGGCGCGCTGCGCAACCTCAATCCCACCCTGCTCACGCAGATGCGCGAGGTGTGGGAGGCCGTCAACAACCGCTGGAGCCAGTGGGTGCTGAACTACACGCAAGGCCGCCAGCTCGACCTGCTCAAGCGCCTGGGCTTCCAGTCGCCGACCTGGACCGACCTGGTCACCGTGTTGATCGGCGTGGTGGTGCTGGTCAGCCTCGTGGGCGCAACCTGGACACTGTGGGAGCGCCAACAGCACGACCCTTGGCTGCGTCTGCTGCGCCGCGCGCGCGCGCGCCTGCAGACCCTGGGCATTGCCAGCGCCGACCACACGCCCCCGCGCGAACTCGCGCGCCAGGCGCAGCAACGCTGGGGACCTCAGGCCGACATTGCACAATGGCTGCTTCGGCTCGAAGCCCAGCGCTACGGCCGCCCCGACTCCAAGAACCCCATCACCCTCGCCGCCTTGCAGCGCGAGTTCAGGCAACTGGCATGGCCCGGAAAAAATTCGACACCCGCTTCCTGATGCACGCCGCCGGGCTGGCGGTCGCCGTTTTCACCCTCACGGGCAACACCTGGGCGCAAGGCAGCCCGTCCAAGACGCGCCCCGCTGCTCGGCCAGCCCCCGCAGCCTTCCACTATGCACAGAGCGAAGCCGCCATGGCCTTCGCTTCTGACCTCGCCCAGCGCCGCGACCTCGACCCCGTCTGGGTGCGCCAGCAGATCGGCCAGGCCCAGCGCCTGCCGGTGGTCATCCGCCTCATGCAACCCGCGCCCAGCGGCGCACCCAAGAACTGGGCCGCCTACCGCGCACGGTTCATCGAACCCGTTCGCCTGCGCGCCGGCCAGCAGTTCTGGGAAGCAAACCGCGAAACACTCGCGCGCGCCGAAGCCGCGTTCGGCGTGCCCGCCAGTCTCATCGTCGGGGTGATCGGGGTTGAAACGCTGTACGGCCGCCACACCGGCACCCACAAGGTGATCGACGCGCTCTCCACGCTGGCTTTCGACTTTCCCGCCAGCCACCCGCGCGCGGCTGCCCGCGCCGAGTTCTTCCGCAGCGAACTGGAGCAATACCTCAGCCTCACCGAGCGCACCGGCACAGACCCGCAGAGCCTGCTCGGAAGTTACGCGGGCGCCATGGGCTGGCCACAGTTCCTGCCCAGCAGCTGGATCAAGTACGCCATCGACTTCGACGCCGACGGCAAGGTCGATCTTTTCAACAGCACGGCCGACGTGATCGGTTCCGTGGCCAACTACTTCAAGGCCTTCGGCTGGCAGACCGGCCTGCCCACGCATTACCCCGTGCGCTTCGACGCCAACCAGAGCAAGGACGACCTCGATGCCCTGCTCGCTCCCGACATCCTGCCCAGCTTCGGTGTGGAGACCTTCAACGCCAAAGGCGTGCTGATCGACAGCCCCGCCGCGGCGCAGCACAGCGGCAAGCTCGCCCTGGTGGAACTGGAGAACGCAGGCGCACCATCCACTTACGTGGCCGGCACTGAAAATTTCTACGTGGTCACGCGCTACAACTGGAGCAGCTACTACGCGCTGGCGGTGATCGAACTGGGGCGGGAAGTCGAGGCGCTGGTCACGCTGCGGTGATCTCTGAGCCGACCCGGCCAGCCGGGGTTGCTGCGGTGCAGCAGCTTCGCTAGACTGCGGCTTGCCTTGCCATCCACACCCCGGGAGCAGCGTGCAAGCATCCATTCGATCCGAACCGCATCCGCCGCTGCCATGGGCCGCGCAGTGCCTGGCGCTGGCCGAACGCGGTGAACTCGACGAAGCCCTGCGCGCCGCCCGCCAGGCGTTTGAGGACGGCCTGCGCGACGGAACGCTCTGGCAGAGGCTGGACCTGTTCGCCTACCTCGCTGGCAAGCGAGGCCGGTTGGGCGATGCCGCACTGGCCTTTGGCTGCTCAGACGCCGAGTTCTCGCGCCGGGGTGCCGTGCGCCCACCCAACGAACAGCATGCCTACGACGTCACCCTGTCCGCGCTGCGCGAAGCCATGCCGGCCTACTTCGTCTCGGCGCTCCTGACGGAGGGCGCGGCGCTGTCGGTGGAGGATGCGGCGCGGTTGGCGCTGGACAGCTGAATCAGTCCCGGAACACGGCTTCCAGGTCCACTTCCACCGTGGCGCTGTGCAGGGTGAGGCTCTTCTCGATGTGATCGAGGTGCTCGAGCATGAGCTTCTCGGCGCGGGCCGCGTCGCGCTTGGCAATCGCTTCGATGATGCTGGAGTGTTCATCCGCACGGCAGCTGTTCGCGGTCGGTGCGTCGTAGAGAAAGATGATCAGGCACGTCAGCATGGAAAGCTCGCGCAGGCTGCGGGCCAGCGCGGTATTGCCCGCCAGCGTGGCGAGCAACTGATGGAACTCGCCGGATAGGCGCACCACGGCTCTCTTGTCGTCGCGCCGGCGGGCGTCCATTTCCAGTTCCTGGTGCTGCCGCAACCGGGCCACCTTGTCTGGCGTCAGGGTGTTGATGAGCCGGCGGATCACTGCGGGTTCGATCAGGCGTCGGGCCTCGAAGACATCCATGGCCTGCTCGGGTGTGGGCCGGGCCACGAAAGCGCCCCGTTGCGGGTACAGATCAATGATCTGCTCATGGGCCATCCGCGCCAGCACTTCGCGAATGCGCGCCCGGCTCACATTGAAGATGCTGGCCAGCCGGTCTTCGCCGAGCTTGGTGCCCGGATGAAGCCGGTGCTCCAGGATCGCCACGTAGATCCGCTCGTAGATCTCGTCGTTGCCCCGCTCCTGCTCGAGCTGGGCTTGCGGCAAGGTGGTTCGAGGTTGTCGTGGCATGGGATGGGGGGATTGGGGGGCCTGGACAGTGGACCCGGACTGGCGCGATTGTATAGAGCGCGTCGCGCCATGTTGGCAAAGCACGTGCGGGATTGTCGATTCAGACATGGGGTTGACTCTACCGCCAGAATGCAAATGTCGACACTAGAGTAAACACTGATGTTGACAACAAACAAAGCTACTAGCATTTGGTGCTTCGACGATGTAAACATCTTTGTCAACATCTGGCACAGATTTCGCTTTTACACAGACCCAATGGAAAATTCATCGCCCATGCGCACTGTTGACATCATTGTTCACACCAAGTCGGTGCAGACGGATCACCAAGGTGCGGAGTTGCCCCATGACTGAGCGCTTCGACCTCGTGATCCGCAACGCCCGCGTGGCCACCGCGAGCGACGTGTTTGACGCCGACATTGGTGTGAAGGGGGGTCGCATAGCCGGCCTGGGGCTGAGCCTGGCGGCCGGAGACCGGGAGCTCGATGCGCGCGGCCGGGTCGTCACGCCTGGCGGTGTGGACGCCCATTGCCACCTGGACCAGCCCATGGCCCCGCCCGTGCGCATGGCGGACGACTTCGACTCGGGCACCCGGGCGGCGGCCTGCGGCGGCACCACCACCGTCATTCCATTTGCTGCGCAGGAAAAGGGCCAGTCGCTGCGTGCGGCGGTGGCGGACTACCACCGGCGGGCCGATGGCAAGGCACATGTGGACTACGCGTTCCACCTGATCGTGAGCGACCCCTCACCCACGGTCCTGGAAGAGGAGTTGCCGACGCTGATCGCTGAGGGCTACACGTCCTTCAAGGTCTACATGACCTACGACGACCTCAAGCTTGACGACGGCCAGATTCTGGACGTGCTCTCCGTGGCACGCCAGCAAGGTGCCATGGCGATGATCCACGCCGAGAACGCCGATGCCATCGAATGGCTCACCCGCCGGCTGGAAGCCGCTGGCCGCACTGCGCCGCGTTTTCATGCGCACGCCCGGCCGATGCTGGTGGAGCGAGAGGCCACCCACCGCGCCATCTCGCTGGCCGAACTGGTGGACGTGCCCATCCTGATCGTTCACGTCTCCGGCAAGGAAGCGGTCGAACAGATCCGCTGGGCACGCTCGCACGGATTGCGCGTGTACGCCGAGACCTGCCCGCAATACCTGTTCCTGACCGCCGAAGACCTGGGCCTGGACGACAGCTACAAAGGGGCACGCTGCGTCTGCAGTCCACCGCCCCGGGACGCGTCCAACCAGCGAGTGATCTGGGACGGCCTCAACGACGGCCTGTTCACCATCTTCAGCTCCGACCACGCCCCCTTCCGCTACGAGGGTGACGACGGCAAGAAGCCCGCCGGCCAGGAGGTGCCCTTCCGGCACATTCCCAACGGCATACCCGGCATCGAGACACGGCTGGCCCTGCTGTATTCGGAAGGGGTCCTGGGCGGTCGCATCACCCTGGAGAAATTTGTCGAGCTGGTCGCGACCAACCCGGCCAAGGCCTACGGGTTGCACCCACGCAAAGGCTCCATCGCCATCGGCGCCGATGCCGATCTGGTCGTCTGGGACGAAGGCGAGCGCGTGTTGCGCAATCAGGACCTGCACCACAACGTCGACTACACGCCCTACGAAGGCCGAGTGCTCAGGGCTTGGCCCGGCATCACGCTGGTGGGTGGTGAGGTCGTGTGGGACGGGCAGTTCCATCCCCGAGCGGGGCAAGGTCGCTTCCTCGTCTGCGGCAAACCCACGCTGGGTCCGGCAGGAGCGAGAACATGAACCTCATCGACGTCACCGCCGTCGAAGTGGCCACCCTGGTGCAGTCGCGTCAGGTGAGCGCCCGCGAAGTCGCACTGGCCACGCTGGTGCACATGGAACGCTGCAACCCGGTGCTCAACGCCTTGATTCACATCGACCCCGAGCGCGTGCTGGCCGACGCCGAGGCGGTGGACCAGCGGCTGAAATCCGCCACCGGCGGCACCGGTACGCTCACAGGCGCCACCTTCTCGGTGAAGGACAACCTCTGGATGAAAGGTCGGCCTGCCAGCCAGGGTTCGCGACTGTTCGCCGATTTCGTGGCGCCCGCCAGCGCGGTTGCCGTGGACCGCCTGCAAACGGCGGGCGGTGTGGCGCTGGGCGGCAGCAACTGCTCGGAGTTCGCCTGCAAGGGCAACACCACCAACCTCGTGCACGGTGCCACTCGAAACCCCTGGGACACCGAACGCACGCCAGGCGGATCTTCGGGCGGTGCTGCCGCAGCGGTGGCCGCTGGCATGGGCCATCTGGCGCTGTGCACCGACGGTGGTGGCTCCACACGCCGCCCTGCAGCCCACACCGGCGTGGTGGGGTTCAAACCCAGCGCGGGTGCCATCGCCCACCCCATCGGCTTTGCCGAGCCGGTGTTCGGCAACAGCGTGGTGGGGCTCATGGCGCGCACTGTGGAGGACATTGCGGCCTTGTTCGACGCAGTGGCCGGCGCAGACCCGCGCGACCCCCTGTGCGTGCCAGGCGTTTCCGTTCCCGCCATGGGCGGCCAACTGGCGGAATCCATGCGCGGCCTGCGGGTTGCTTTCAGCCCCCGCCTGGGGCTGGACGTGGTGGTCGACCCGGACGTCGAAGCAGCCGCGGCAAAGGCCGCCACCTGGCTGCGCGACGCGGGCGCAGACGTCGTCGAAGCCGATCCCACCTGGCCGCAGGGCACCAGCGAGGACGCGCTCATGCCGCTGCAGTTCAGCGGTCTGGCTGCCATCCACGGGGACGCCTTCCGGAGAAACCCCCAGCTGTTCGATCCCGACATCGGCGCACAGATCGAACGCGGGCTGAGTCTGCGCGGTGCGGATGTGGCCAACGCGCTGTTGCATCGCGAAGCCCTGTACCGCAGCCTGGCGAACTTCTTCAGCACCTTCGACCTGTTGCTGACGCCCACCACGCCCTGCGTGGCCTGGCCGCTCCAGGACCTGGGCCCGCGCAGCATCGCTGGCCGGTCCGTTTCGCCACGCGCCCATGCCGTCTTCACGCCGGTGTTCAACCACGTGTACGCGCCAGCCTGCTCGGTGCCGGTCGCGCTGGACCGGCAAGGCCTGCCCATCGGAGTCCAGCTCGTGGCACCGCGCTGGCGCGATGCCACTGTGCTGCGGGCCGCCTGGCACCTGCAGGCCGCCGCACCCGCGCGTTTTCGCCATCCCGTTCCGTTCCCACCCGTTCTGGCGTGAGCCAGTCTTCCACCGCTGCACCCGAAGGAGAAATTGCCATGTCCCAACTGACTCGAATGCTCGCCGTCGCCGGCCTGTCCACCATGCTGGCGCTGCCTGCCATGGCGGCCAAGATCAAGATCGCCACGAACGTCGCCGACACCTCCAACTGGGTGGTGGGCGCCAAGCGCTTCAAGGAGATCGTCGAACGCGAAAGCGGCGGGCGTCACCAGGTGGAGATCCACGCCAACGGTGTGCTCTCCGGCCGCAACGACCGCGTCGAGCTTGAAATGGCTCAGGCCGGCGCCGTTGAGATCATCATGAAGACCACGCCCTGGCTGGCCCAGTTGCACCCTGACTTCATGGTGATGTCCGTGCCCTGGGCCTTCCCCGATTCCAAAACCGCCATGGCCGTGATGGACGGCGCCATCGGCGAACGCCTGAACAAGCACCTGCAGTCGCGCAACCTGCATGCCCTGGGATGGGGTTCTGGCAGCTTCTTCCAGCTCTACACCAACAAGGGCCCCATGAAGACGCCCGACGACCTGAAGGGCGTCAAGATTCGCACCCCTGGCCTCAACCTGTACCTGGACTCCTGGAAGGCCATCGGCGCCAACCCGGTGGCGATGAACTTCGCCGAGGTGTTTTCCGCGCTCCAGGCCGGCGCCATTGACGGCGGCATCTCGCCCATTCCGCTCATCTATTCATCGCGCTTCTATGAGGTGAGCAAGAACATCTCGGTGGTGAACTTCTCCTTCGAAGCTGTGGGCTTCATCGCCAGCAACACCTTCTGGTCGAAGCTCACCGACGCCGACAAGACGCTGGTGCGCAAGGCCGCCACCGAAGCCATGGCGCACCAGCGCAAAGTGGCCGATGACGAGGAAGCCGACCTGGTGAGGAAGATGCAGGCCGCCGGCGTGAACGTGTACACCCCGACCACCGCCGAACTCAACGCCTTCAAGGCGAAGCTGGACCCGGTGATGCCCGGGTTTCGCAAGCAGATCGGCGAAGAGCTGATGAAGACCGTCGAATCCGAGGTCGCCCGCGTCCGCAAGCCCTGATACCCATCTGACCCAGGAGTTTCGCCATGAGCAACACCCCCACGACCGACAGGTCAACCGGCCCCTGGTCGCGCGCCGGCCACTGGCTGGACCGCGCCGAATTCTGGTTCATCGCCCTGTCCTGCGCCGGCATCGTCGTGCTGGTGTTCGCGGGGGTGCTCTCGCGCTTCGTGTTCTCGCAGCCCATGGCGTGGTCCGAGGAACTCGCGCGATACCTGTTCCTCTGGGCGGCGCTGGTGGGTGCAGCAGCGGGTTGCCGCAACAACCAGCACGGCGGCATTCCGCTGCTGGTGCACAAGTTCCCGCCCGGCGGCCAGCGCTTCGTGGAGGTGCTGGTCACGGTGCTGGTGATCACCGTGCTCGTGGTGCTGGCCTGGCAGAGCCTGGGCTCCACCCGGCAGGCGCTGGAGAGCGGACAGACCAGCCTGGCCTCGGGGATTCCGGTGTGGGTGATCAATGGCATTGCCCTGGTGGCCTATGCGCTGGCCATCCTGCGCACGGCGCAAGGGTTCAAGGCCGGCGCCTACCACCCGCGCAATGCGGTGGCCGAATGAACAGCGGCGCTCATCAAGCACAAGGACAAGCAACATGGAACTGCTGAGCAACCCGGCCGTCATTGGCTTTTTCGTCTTCTTCGGTCTGCTCGCGCTCAATGCGCCGGTGTTCGTGGCGCTGGGTGGTGCCACACTGTTCACCATGGTGGTGCTCGGGGCGGCACCATTGAGCATGATGCCCTTCGTGGTGTCGAGTTCACTTGACTCGTTCACGCTGCTGGCCACGCCGCTCTTCATCATCGCCGGCAACCTGATGACACGCACCGGCGTGGCAGCGCGGCTGGTGAGCCTGACCGAAATCATCTTCGGGCGCATGCCAGGCGGCCTGGCGCTGACGACCCTCGTCACCGGCTGCGTGCTCGGCTCCATGAGCGGCTCCAACATCGCCACGGTGGCAGCGCTGAGCTTCCTCATTGGCGCCATGGCCAACTCCGGCTACCCACGCCCTTTTGCCGTGGCTGTGGTGGCGGCGGGCTGCACCTTCGGCGTGGTGATTCCCCCCTCGATCAGTTTCATCATCTACGGCGTGATCACGGAAACGTCCATCCCCAAACTGTTCGCCGCCGGCGTCATGCCCGGCCTGCTCATGCTGCTCCTGCTGGGTGGCTACACCGTGACGTTGTCCATGGTGAAAGGCTATCGGCCAGCCGAGGTGCCGCGCTCCTGGCCGATCTTCTTCAAGGCACTGCGCGAGGCTTTCTGGGGGCTCATGGCGCCGGTGATCATCCTGGGTGGCATCTACTCCGGCGTGTTCACCGCCACCGAAGCTGCGGCAGTGGCCGTGGTCTACATCATCATCGTTGATCGCCTGGTGTACCGGCAGATCCGCTGGCAGGACATGCCCGAAGTGTTCTATCAATCCGGCAAGACCATCGGTGTCATCGGCATGATGATCGCCATGTCGGCCGTGTTCGCCTGGGTGTTGCAGACACAGGGCGTGGCCCAGCTGCTCGACCAGATGCTGCACGCGGTCAGCGGTGGCAGCCGGGTGGTGATCCTGCTGGTGATGCAGTTCATCATCTTTCTCTCTGGCATGTTCCTCGAACCGATTGCCGCGATGTACCTGCTGGTGCCCCTGTTCAAGCCCACCCTGTTGGCGATCGACATGGACCTGATCCAGTTTGGCGCAGCGATGACCGTGAACCTCTCGCTGGCCCACCTCACCCCCCCGGTGGGCGTGGGGCTGTTCCTGGCGGCGCAGATGGGCAATGTATCGTTTGCCAAAGCGGCGAAGTGGGCCATACCCTTCGTCCTTTGTGAAATCGTGGTCGTGCTGCTGACCACGTTCATCCCGGCGATTGCCATGACGCTGCCCAACCTGCTGAAATGATGAAACGCCTTCTGCTCATCAACCCCAACATCTCCCAGAGTGTTTCCGACCTGATTCGTGCGGAGGCAGAACGCAGCGCTGCCCCCGACACGAGGATCGAGGTGCTGACCGCGCCGTTCGGCGTGGCCTACATTGAAACGCGGTTCGAGGCCATGATTGGCGCCTACGCCACGGCCGAGCTGGTGGCGCAGCACCACGAACGCTTCGACGCGGTGGTGGTGGCGGCCTTTGGCGACCCCGGACTGCCTGCGCTGCGCGAGGTGCTGGACATCCCGGTCACGGGGTTGACCGAGGCCGCCCTGGCCAGCGCCTGCCTGCTGGGCAACCGCTTCTCCATCGTCGCCATTTCACAGCGCATCCGCGCCTGGTACCGGGAAACCGTCCAGAGCTACGGGCTTGAGGGCCGGCTCGCCAGCATCCGCGGGCTCGACGAACCCTTGCAGGACATCGGCAACGTGCAAGGCAATCAGGGTGAACGACTGGTGGCGCTGGCCGAACGCTGTGTGGCAGAAGACGGCGCCGACGTGATCGTGCTGGCCGGGGCTCCACTGGCCGGTCTGGCCCGCACACTGCGCGGCCGTCTGCCTGTGCCGGCGGTCGACGGCGTGTCCAGCGCCGTGCGCCATGCGGAGTCGCTCGTCGCGCTGCAGCCCGGCCATGCCCGTTGCGGCAGCTTTGCACCGCCACCCCAAAAACCACACCAGGGGCTCAGCCCCGCCCTGGCGCGCCTGCTCGAACGCAAGACCGGGAGTGGCGCTTGAAACTCCTGCGCCACGGTCCCGCGGGCCACGAGCGGCCTGGACTGCTCGACGCCGAGGGGCACATTCGCGACCTCTCTGCCCTGCTCGACGACCTCACCCCCCGGACACTGGCTCCCGAGGTGTTGCAAGTGTTGGGCGCACTCAATGCCGCACGACTGCCCATCGTTGAGCCAGGAACTCGCCTGGGCGTGCCCTGGAGCGGGATCGGCAACTACGTGGGCGTCGGGCTGAACTACCACGATCACGCCGCCGAAGCAGGCCTGCCCATTCCAGCGGAGCCGATCCTGTTCGCCAAGTGGACCAGCTGCATCTGCGGACCCAATGACGACACCCTGCTGCCGGAAGGCGCCAACCAGCTCGACTGGGAAGTGGAGCTGGGCGTGGTGATCGGCCGGGAGGCGCGCAACGTCTCCGAGCGGCATGCCCTGGCGCACGTGGCGGGCTACTGCCTCACCAACGACGTGTCCGAGCGCGGCTACCAGATTGCGCGCAGCGGCGGGCAGTGGAGCAAAGGCAAAGGCTTCGACACCTTCGGTCCCATCGGGCCGTACCTCGTCACGGCCGATGAAGTGGGCGACCCGCAGCAGATCGACCTGTGGCTCGACGTGAACGGCCAGCGCATGCAGACCGGAAACACCCGCCACATGATCTTCAGTTGCGCGCAGCTGGTGAGCTATTGCAGCCGGGTGATGACGCTGCGCCCCGGTGACCTCATCACCACCGGCACGCCCGCAGGCGTGGGCATGGGCCTGAAGCCGCCACGCTACCTGAAGGCGGGCGACGTGGTGGAACCGGGCAGTGGCATGCTCGGTCGGCAGAGGCAGCGGGTGACAGCCCTGCCCCACATTCCGCCAGCTGAAATGTGAAAAGCGGCGGGGGCATCCCGCTTATCCGGGTACCGCCAGACGCCCCAATCGATCACCATGGAGGCCATTTCCCCCCTTGCCTGAAACCCCATGAAGATCGCACTGAAACTGCCACTGGCTTTTGCCGCCGGCCTCCTGCTGGTAGCCGCTGCCGCCCTTGTAGGCATCTACAGCCTCAATCACGCCATCAAGACCTTCGAGACGGAAGTTCACGAAAGTCACACCCGCGCTGCCGAGGCCAGCCATCTGCTGAGCCAGTTCAAGACGCAGGTGCAGGAATGGAAGAACACCCTGCTGCGCGGCAAAGATCCCGCACAACTGGACAAGTACTGGAAAGCCTTCAACACCATCGAAAAGGAAATGGCCGAACAGTCCTCCCTGCTCGCTGCGGCATTGCCTCCAGGGGAGGCCCGTGAACTGGTGCAGAAATTCGCAGCCGCGCACGGCGCCATGGGCAACAACTACCGTGCCGCATTCGAAACATTCAAAGCCTCGGGCTTTGACCACGCCGTGGGCGACAAGGCCGTCAGCGGCATGGACCGGGCACCCGCCCAGTTGCTGAACGATGCGGTGCAGAAAATTGCCGCAGACAGCGCCGCACTGGCGGACCAGGCGCAAGCCGAGGCCCGCCGCGCCACCACCGTCAGCCTTGCGCTGATGGCCATCGTCTGCGTGGTGGGTGTGGCGGGTGGCGTGGTCTTCAGCCGCACCATCACCACGCCCATTCAACGTGCGGTGAACACCGCCGAGCTGGTGGCGGACGGTGATCTCACCACGCCGGTCGTCGCCACCGGCAGAGACGAGATTGCCCAGCTGCTGCAGGCACTCAACACCATGCAGGTCAAGCTCGCTGCCGTGGTGCGCGAAGTGCGCCAGAACTCCGAGAACGTGGCCACAGCCAGTGCGCAGATCGCCCAGGGCAATCAGGACCTGAGCCAGCGCACCGAGCAACAGGCCTCCGCGCTGGAGGAAACCGCTGCCTCGATGGAGCAACTCAGCTCCACCGTGCGCCAGAATGCCGACAACGCGCGCCAGGCCAACCAGCTGGCCGTGGGCGCCAGCGAAGTGGCCGCCAAGGGCGGAGCGGTGGTCGGCGAAGTGGTGGAAACCATGAAGGGCATCAACGACTCCAGCCGCCGCATCAGCGACATCATTGGCGTGATCGACGGCATCTCTTTCCAGACCAACATCCTCGCCTTGAACGCAGCAGTGGAAGCGGCACGCGCCGGCGAGCAGGGTCGAGGCTTCGCGGTGGTGGCAGGCGAAGTTCGCAACCTCGCCCAGCGCAGCGCGGAAGCCGCCAAGGAAATCAAGGCATTGATCGGCGCCAGCGTGGAGCGTGTGGGCCAGGGCACCGCCTTGGTGGACGAAGCCGGTTCCCGCATGACCGAAATCGTCGCCGCCATCCAGCGTGTGACAGACATCATGGGCGAGATCAGCGCTGCTTCCACCGAGCAAAGCGATGGCGTGGCGCAAGTGGGGCATGCCGTCACTCAGATGGATCAGGCCACACAGCAGAACGCGGCACTGGTGGAAGAAAGCGCTGCCGCAGCGGCCAGCCTCAGGAGCCAGGCCGAGCGGCTGGTGCAAGCCGTTGCGGTGTTCAGGTTGTCGGTCGCCTGAGGAATCCCCGGGGCGTGTCGTCGCCCTGCGCACTGCGCACTGCGACTTGCGGCATTCACCCGCAGCGACACCACCAGCTCTTCGGCGCCCAGCAGCTGGATCGGCGCACGGGTGAGGTCCAGTCAAAGTGGACGGGCCATAGAGCCTGTCCGCATCGGCCCCCGACACTGCGGCATGATTGGACTCAGGAGCAGACGCTGCTCCGAGATTCGCAGGCTGAACCTCGCGGCACACCAACATGAACCCACCCGCACCCGTGTCCTTTGCCGAAGCCTTTCGTTTCTGGCTCAAGCTGGGCTTCATCAGCTTCGGTGGCCCGGCCGGGCAGATCGCGATCATGCACACCGAACTGGTGGAACGCCGGCGCTGGATCAGCGAGAGGCGTTTCCTTCATGCGCTCAACTACTGCATGTTGCTGCCGGGCCCGGAAGCTCAGCAGCTCGCCACCTACATTGGCTGGCTGATGCACCGCAGCTGGGGAGGCATCGTCGCCGGCGCGTTGTTCGTGTTGCCTTCGCTGTTCATCCTGATCGCGCTGTCCTGGGTCTACCTTGCCTTCGGCGACGTGCCTGTGGTGGCGGGTCTCTTCTATGGCATCAAACCCGCCGTCACTGCGCTGGTGCTGCACGCGGCCCACCGCATGGGCACACGCGCGCTCAAGAACGGCTGGATGTGGGACATCGCCGCCGTATCCTTCACAGCCATCTTCGCTCTGGACACGCCCTTTCCCGCCATCGTTGCCGCAGCCGGGTTGACAGGCTGGCTGGGGGCGCAACGCTGGCCGCAGGTGTTCGCCCTGCGCAGTGCAAACGACGGCGCCTGCAATGGCTACGGCCCGGCGACGATCGACGACGACACGCCCACACCTGTTCACGCAAGGTTTTCATATGGCAGGCTCTTGCGCGTGCTGGCCGGCGGCCTGATGCTGTGGCTGCTGGCCATGGGCGCCCTGGTGGCCTGGCAGGGCTGGAGCAACACCCTGGCGCAGATGGGCTGGTTCTTCACCAAGGCCGCCCTGCTGACCTTTGGCGGCGCCTACGCGGTGTTGCCCTATGTCTACCAGGGCGCCGTTGAAGGTTTTCAGTGGCTCAGCGGCCCGCAGATGATCGACGGCCTGGCGTTGGGCGAAACCACGCCCGGCCCCCTGATCATGGTGGTGGCCTTTGTCGGCTTCGTGGGTGGCTGGAACCAGGCCGTGCTGGGACCGGACACCCTGTTTCTTGGTGCCGCGCTGGCGGCTTCCGTCGTCACCTTCTTCACCTTCCTGCCATCCTTCGTGTTCATCCTCGCGGGCGGTCCGCTGGTGGAAGCGTCCCACGGAAAGCTGGGGTTCACCGCGCCGCTGTCGGCCATCACGGCTGCGGTGGTGGGCGTCATCCTCAATCTGGCTTTGTTCTTTGCCTACCACGTGTGGTGGCCGCAGGGTTTTGCAGGCCCGTTTGACGCCGTCTCGGCCGCCATCACGGTGGCTGCAGCGGTGGCGCTGTTCCGCTTCAAAACCGGCGTCCTCCCTTTGCTCGGCGTCTGCTCGGCCGCCGGGCTGGTCATCACGCTGCTGCGCTGAAGAGCACCGGGTCTACGCCACGTCGCCCAATGCCTCTACAAACCGGGCGCTGTCCGTCACCTGGTGGATGCTGGCAATGCGTCCATCTGCAAACCCGATGAGGTGAACGAACTCTGCGTCGAGCGCCTTGCGGGAACGACGGCCTTCCACTTTGTAGAGCCCCACGATCAGCAGGCGACCATCGTCCAGCGATGCGGCCTGCTCCACTTCGACGCCCACGCGAAAATGCCGACCCAGCGTCCACCACACCTCATCGCGCATGGCCGCAGGGCCCCGGTGCAGGCCGCCCACCCCCTTCGGCAAGCCGGGTGTGACGCGGCCCACAAAGTCAGGGTGCAGGATCTCCATCAGGGCGTCGCTGTCGCCGGTGGTGATGGCCTTGTAGAGCCGATCGACCAGGGCCCTCAGTTCAGCTTTCGCCAGTTGATTCATGAATGCCCATCCTTCCACAGCAACAGATTAAAAGTCGCACGCGTCGGATTTTAGACTCAGCGCACTCCGATCGCTTCTGCCGCCCGCCGCGCAGACTGGCGAACGTCAGCGGGACAGAAATTCAAGCGTGCTGCGCACGAAATCGGCATGGAACTGGAAAGCGCCTCCGTGTCCGGCGTCGGGATAGATGATCAGCTGGCTGTCTGGCAGGCGCCGAGCCAGGTCGTGCGAATTGATCGTTGGCACCATGCGGTCGTCTTCACCGTTGACCACAAGCACGGGCTGTCTGATCAGCGAAAGATTCGCTGGCGCTTTCTGCCCCCACACGCGCAGCGCTCGCAACTGGGCCAGGAATGCCCGCACGGAGATGGCCTTGTCGCGATTCTCGTTGCGCTCTTTCAATCGCGCGAGGAAGGCCTTGCCTGCCTCGATGCCATTGGGCGTTCGCGTGAAGAACAGGAATTGCTTCGCATCCTGGCCGGTCAAGAGGCCTCTGACGATGTCGTAGAAAGTCACGCCAGCCACAGAACTGATGCCTTGGCCGCCTGCGGGGCCGGTGCCTGCGAGAACCATCTTGCGGACAAGCTGCGGCTCCTTCAGCACGATTTCCTGGGCGACCATGCCACCCAGCGAAAACCCCAGCAGGTCCACCTGCTGGAAGCCCATGGCCCTGATGAAGGTGATGGCGTCATCCGCCATCTCTTCCATGGAGTTCGATGGCGAGCCACTGGATGCCCCGACGCCAGGAAGGTCGAAGGCAATGATGTGGTGCCTTGCCGAGATGCCATCCATGACCCGAGGGTCCCAGTTGTCCAGCACCGCTGCCAGGTGGACCAGAAACACCACGGGCGTTCCTCCATGGTGCTTGCCCATCTCTCGGAAAGCGAAGTTCACGTCACCCGCCGCGATGGTCTGGGTTGGAACGTTCCTCCAGTTCAATTTAGGGGTCATCGGTGGTTGCCTTTCAGGCTGCAAGCGCTGGATAGTCGGTGTAGCCCTTCGGGCCGGGTGTGTAGAACGTCGCCATGTCCACCGGGTTCAACGCCGCCCTGGACTGCATGCGTTCGACCAGATCGGGGTTGGCGATGAACGGGCGGGCAAAGGCGATGAGGCTCGCGTGACCCGCACGGAGCGCGTTCTCCGCACTGGCTTGATCGAAGCCCCCCGCCAGAATGAACTCACCGTGGAACGCCACACGAAGGCGAAACTTGAACGCGGCAGGCACGGGTGGTGCGCCCAATGCCGAATGGTCCAGCAGGTGAACATAAAGAATGCCCAGCTGCGCCAGTTCTTCGGTGAGTGCCAGGTACTGTGCCTCGACGTCCGGGTACGGACCGGTGCTGTTGACAACCCCATAGGGCGACAGCCGGATGCCCACTCGATCTGCGCCGATGGCAGCAACCGTGGCGCGAACCACCTCCAGCGCAAATCGGTTGCGGCCCTGGATGCCATCCCCATAGGCATCGGCGCGTTGATTCAAACCCGCGTTCAGAAATTGCTCGATCAGATAGCCGTTCGCTGCATGCAGTTCGACGCCGTCGAACCCCGCTTCTATGGCCAGCCGGGCAGATCTGGCGTATTCCGCCACGGTGTGGGTGATGTCGTCTGCGGTCATGGCACGTGGTGCGCTGTGTGGCTGCATGCCGTGCGCATCGGTGTACATCTCTCCCGGGCAGACGTCGGCCATTGGAGCCAGCACTTCGGCACCGGCTGGCAGGTTTGCCACATGGCTCACACGCCCGGTGTGCATGAGCTGCACAAAAATCCTGCCACCTCTGGCGTGAACAGCGTCGGTCACCAGCTTCCACCCCTGCACATGTTCCTCATTGAACAAGCCCGGAATGCGGGCGTAGCCCAGACCATTGGGCGAGGGCGACGTGCCCTCGGAGATGATCAGGCCGGCAGATGCCCGTTGGCCGTAGTACTCGGCCATCAAGGCATTGGGCGTGTTGTGCTCCACTGCGCGGCTGCGCGTCATCGGCGCCATGACGATGCGATTTCGGAGCTGCAAGGAGGGCGCGGAGAGTGTGGTGAATAGCATGGCTGTCTTTCTGTGTGTGGGGGGATGGAGCTGGGTGGGTCGGGGTTCTGGACTCAACGACCTTGGGGAAGGTAAGCCGGGCGTGGCGCCGTCAGGCCCTGCCGGACCTGCTGGGTGAGCACGTCAGCCAGCACTTCATCGGCGCCCTCCTCCAGTCCATCGAGCGCACGCTGGACGATTTCTTCGGCACTGCTTTTCTGGACTTCGAATCCTCGGGTGAGATCGGTGTCGACATACGCCATGTGCAGGCCCAGTACCTGTGTCTTTTGGCCAGCCAGCTCATGGCGAAGCGCGTTGGTCAACGACCACGCCGCCGACTTGCTGGCCGAGTAGGCGGCCAACTCGCCACCATTGACCCACGAGGCCACCGACAGCACATTGAGCAGAGCACCGCCGCCGTTGGCTTTGAGCACAGGCGCAAAGGCCTTGCTCACGTTCAGAACGCCAAAGAAGTTGGTCTCGAAAATGCGGCGGGCCAGCGCGTCGCTGTCTGCCGCGAGGAAGCCGCCGGCCTGGGCAATCCCCGCGTTGTTGATCACCAAGTTCACATCGGCGGCCTGCTGGGCGGCAGCCGCGATCTCGTCGGGCCTGGTCACGTCGAGCTTCAAAGCCTGGACACCAGGAAGGGTCACGGTGGCAGGATCTCGTGCGGCGGCGTAGACCTTGCGGGCGCCACGCGCGAGCAGTTCGCGCGCAAACGCGAGGCCGATACCACGGTTGGCACCCGTGACGAGGACAACGGAGTTCTGAATGTTCATGGGAGGCTCCAAAAAATGAACGGGATGGGACTTTCACATGACGATCGTCATATGTATGGGCGTCGGAAAACGTTCGTATCGAACGACTCACCGAACCTTGATGACCACCTTGCCCTTGGCTCGGCCGCTTTCGACGTAGGCCAGGGCATCGTTGGTGGACTCGAAGGGAAATACTTTGTCGATCACGGGGCGAATGGCGCCAGATTCAATCAGGGCGGCGATCTGCCGCAACTGGTTTCCGTTGGCCTTCATGAACAGGAACGAGTAGATGACATTGAGGCGTCGGGCTTGCCGGCGGGTTCCTGAGCTCAGGATGCGCGTGACCAGCCTCACCAGCCAGGGGGCCTGGATGTCTTCGGCAAACCGAGGATCGGGCGGTCCTGAAATAGAGATGAGACTTCCGCCCGGTTTGAGCACGCCCAGGGACTTCGCCAGCGTCTTGCCGTCCTGGCTGTTCAGCACAACGTCGTAACCACGCAGCTGATCTTCAAATTCCTCTTTCCTGTAGTCGATGACGACATCCGCACCCAGACTCTTCACGAGGGCAACGTTGCCTGTGCCGGTGGTCGTGGCAACCGTCGCTCCCAAATGCCTGGCCAGCTGAATGGCGAACGTACCCACGCCGCCAGAGCCCGCCTGGATGAAAACCTTCTGGCCCTTTTTGAGCTGGGCCTTTTCAACCAGCGCTTGCCATGCCGTCAAGCCCACCAGAGGAATGGACGCGGCTTCTTCCATCGTGATGTTCCTGGGCTTGATCGCCGCCGAAGCTTCCCTGACGGCAACGAGTTCGGCAAACGTACCGATGCGGAAGTCATCGGGCCTGGCGTAGACCTCGTCGCCCACTTTGAACTGCCGCACGCGCGTTCCAGTGCGAACCACCACGCCGGCCACATCGTGCCCCAGCACGAACGGCACGCGGTACGGCAGGATGAGCTTGAACTCACCGCTTCGAAGCTTGGAATCCAGAAGATTCACCGCGGTCGCGTGAACCTGGATCAACACCTCGTCTTCACGCAATTCGGGCTCCGGCACATCGGCCAGCCGCAAGCGCTCGTTTTTCCCATATCGATCCAGGAGAAATGCTTTCACGGCGTGTCCTTCTTCAAAGAGGAGCGGGGGTCAAATGATATGACGATCGTCATAATGATGGCTAAAAAAAAGGCGTTGCGACCAGTCAGGCAACGGAAGGAGCGAGGGCCTGCAACGCAGCACTGCAGAGCGAATCTGACAACGCGGGGTCATCAACGGCTCGGGCCAGCATCAAGGTGCCTACCATGGTGGCGACCGTCACCAAAGCCCGCTCATGTGCGCCGGGCTGGCCCCAATCTGACGACTGACGGGCAACCAGATCCATCATCTCCTTGATGCGGCGGGTGGCTGCCCGGCGCACTTCCGGCGATTGGCGGGGCATTTCAGAACCCAGGGCCGAAACCGGGCAGCCGGTCTCGATGCTTGCCAGGTGCTCTCTGGATAGATAGGCCTGCACCATCGCTCGCAAGGCCTGTTCCGGCGGTACGGCGGCAACCACCTTCGCGGCGAAGGCATTGGCCTCGGCACCCGCCTGGTCTGCCGCCTCGGCCAGCATGGCCTCGCGGGACTCGAAATGGGCGTAGAACGCACCATGCGTCAAGCCCGCCTCTTTCATGATGTCGGCCACGCCGGTACCGCCGTAGCCGCTGCGCCGGATGGCGCGAGCAGCCGCCCGCACGATGCGCTCGTGCGAAGCCTCTTTGGCAGCGGCTCGAATGGTCGATTGCGATTTTCGCATGATGTGCATCATACGCAAAAATCGCCGATGGTGCAAATGCACGTTGAAGCGGCAGGCATGGGAAGGCCCCAGCGGTACCCCCAACCCCGTCAATGCGTCTGCAGGCCCACCGGAAAATCGTAATGCTCGTCCACCACCCGCGCCGCCATCAGCGGCAGCATGCGGTCGATGAACACGTCACCGATCCATTGGCGCATGGCCGGGTCGGCGGTGTCGGTGCAGCCTTGCAGGGTGAGGCTGCTGAAGGTTTCGATGCCGTCTTCCATGAGCAGGCCAGGAGGCACCGGCGGCAGGGCGTGGCCCTGGTTGTCCACGGGGTGGCCCACGGTGGCTTGGTGCCAGGCGCTGATGAAGCGTTCGAAGCAGCCCACGGTGCCTTTGCGCCACACGTCGGTCACGTAGAAGTGCCAGGCGCCCTGATCTTCCACCACAAAGCCCCAGCTGAACTCGTGAATGCCGTCGGGTGCTTCGGCGAGCACCCCGATCTCCTGCACGTCTTCGCGCGCCTTGTATTCGGCATACAGCGGGCCGGGGCCGGTGAGCTCGCCGAGCACGAAGCGTTGCAGCAAGGCTGGATCTGAACTGAAAAGCGGCGGCGGGTCGCTCCACGCGCGCTTGGCGCGGTGAATGAGGCGCGATGTGGCGTCGGCGCTCTTCTGGGCGGTGATGCAGCGGTCCATGAATGCCTTTCGCCCCTCGGGCGTGGCGAGCTGGTCCACGGTTTCGCTGAACACGGCGTCGTCCTTCAGGTAACCGTCTTCGCGCAGGCGCAGCACGATGTCGAGCATGGAGCTGCGGGTGATGTGTTCGAGCATGAAGGCCATGTCGCCGCCATCGAATTGGTCCATGGACTGCTGGATCCAGGCGAGGGTTTCTTCCGGCGAGAGGCCCTGCGGAGCTCGCGGCATGTCGTTGAACAGGGCGCGCAGCACCCTGACGGTATCCAGATCGCTGGCCATGAAGTCTCCGGTGATGGCAGGCAGGGCCCGTCTCCCTTGATCAGGCCCTCAGCCAGCATAGCCGCGTCTGCCGAATTGACCCATGCTCCTTGCACGGGTGTGTGACTTTTGATTCGCTTTGGCCCAACGTCAAAGGGTGGAGCGTGATTTTTTTCGCCCGCTGTTACAACATGGCGCGGAGCAGCGCCGTGACCAGCATGCACGCCACCACGCCACCGAGCTGCCCGCCTCGGGCAAGCCAGGCGAGTGCGGCAGCCACCATGCCACCCACCAGCGCAGGGTCCAGGTTGCTCCATCTCGGGCCGGCCACCGAGCCCACCAGCATGCCGGCGAGCAAGGCGGGCGCGAGCGCGTCAATGACGGCGCTCACGCGCGGGGGCAGCTTGCGACCGTGCAGCACCACAGGGCCAGCGGCCTTCAAGGCGTAGTTGATGAGCGCGAAAGCCACCACAGTGAACAACATCGACGGGGTCATGGGCTCAACCCTCCGAGCGACGCAGGGCCAGGAAACCGGCCACGCCGCTGCACAGCAACGCCACGCCCGGTGGCACGAACCAGCACATCACCCCTGCGATGCAAGCGGCCAGCAGAATGATGGGGCGCTGGCGCGGACTCACGCGCCAGATCTCGAGCACGAAGATGAGGAACATGGCAGGGAACAGTGTGTCCAACCCCCACTGCTTCACCAACGCGGGCGATGGCGTGAGGTACGCGCCGATGGCCGTGCCCACCACCCAGGCGGGCCACTGCACCAGGGAGGCGGCGATCATCTTCTCGCGGCTCACGGAGCCATCGGGCCCGCGCGCGGTGGCCCATGACGCATCGATCACCGCCTGGGCTTCGAGCGAGCGCTGCCACACGCCGCCGCGCAGGCCTCGCGCGGCGCTGATGGCCAATGGGACAAAGCGCAAGTTGATCAGCGTGGCAGCGCTGATGGCCGCGAGAACGCCGCCACCACCGCTGAATGCCAGCACGATGGCGAACTGCGCGCCGCCCGCAAACACCGTGGCTGACATGAGCACCACCAGCCACGCTGGCCAGCCCTGCGCCACCGCCGCGACGCCAAAGCTCACCGCCAGGGCGAACGCCCCCACTGCCAGGCCCATGCCTGTAACCAGGCCTTCGCGCCAGTGCTGGCGACGGGTGGCTTCGGAGGTGTCGGGGGCTTCATCGGTGGCGGTGTTCATGCAGGCAGCGGAGAGAAGACAACGCCGGCGAAATTACCACGGGAACCCGTTTCACACCGTCCGCGCGCGCTGCATGCCCACCACCACCAGGGCCACCAGCATCACCAGCACACCCACCAGCTGGCTCGGACTGAGCGCGCGACCGTACACCAGCCAGTCCACCCCCACGGCCGAAGCGGGGTAGACGAACTGCAGGACAGCCACGCGCCCGGCCGTGAGGCGCGCCACACCGGCATAGAGCACCACATAGGCCAGCCCGGTATGGATGACACCCAACCCGGCGAGCCAGGCCCAGGCCGGGCCGGCAGGCGGCCAGCCGTGCGTGAGAGGCCACCACAGCAACACCACCGCACCCACGGCGCACTGCCACCACGCCAACGCCAGCGGGCTGACTCCGCGCGTGCGGTTGGCAATGAGGGTGAGTGCCGCATAGCCCACCGAATTGAGCAAGGCCAGCACCACGCCCCACAGGTAGCTGGACGACCAGCCCACGCCGGTGAGCGCGCCGTCCAACCAGCCTGAGGCCAGCGCCAGGCCAACGAGCGAAGCCAGCGCGGCCATGGCTTGCGCGCGGGTGATGCGCTCTTTCCACCACCAGGCGCCAAAGGCCATCACCAGAAACGGCTGCACATGCACCACCACGGTAGCCACGCTGATGGACGTGCGTGCGATGGACTCAAAGAACAGCAACCAGTTGACCACTGCGAGCACGCCCGCGCTCACCGCCGCCCAGCGCGCCGCACCCGAAAGGCGAAGTTCTCCCCAGCGGCGCGTGGCGGCAAACCAGGCGGTGAGCGCGAGCAGGCCGAAGGCACAGCGAAACCACACCGCCGTGATCGGGCTTTGCCCCGCCTCTTCCAGGAACACGCCCAGCGTGCCAAGCATCAAGCCCCCCGCCACCATGAGCCACATGCCACTGCGTTCGCGCGCACCGGCGGTTTCAATGACGTTCAGGGACAAGGTGCTGCTGGAGTTCATGCACCGATGGTCGGGTGGCGAGGCATTTCTGCACAGCGGATAAATAGAATCCCATGCATTCGACAATCGAATACTGAAACACGCCATGAACCATGCAGATCTGCAACTCGACTGGCTGCGCGCCTTCGTCACCGTGGTCGACTGCGGCTCCCTCTCAGCCGCCGCGCCGCTGCTGCACCGCTCGCAATCGGCGGTGAGCATGCAGATCAAAAAGCTGGACGATGCGGTGGGCCGCCCGGTGTTGCTGCGAGGGCCGCGCCACCTGGAAGTGACGCCGGTGGGCGCCGAGTTGCTGGGCTATGCGCGCCGCCTGCTGGCCTTGCATGGCGAAACGCTGGAGGCACTGCACGGGCCGGAGCTCTCAGGCCGCGTGAGGCTGGGCGTTCCAGACGACTACGCCGCCACCTACCTCACGCCGGTGCTGCGCAGCTACGCGAGCCGCCACGCAGGGGTGGAGATCGAACTGCACTGCGAGCAATCCACCGCGCTCATTCCCAAGGTGCAACGCGGCGAGATCGACCTGGCACTGGTCTCGCGCGACAAACCATCGCGGGGCACGCTGCTGTTTCACGAGCCGCTGGTGTGGGTGGGCGCGGCGGCTTTCGAGGCCTGGCGCCGCGACCCGTTGCCGCTGGCGGTGTACGAGCAGGCCAGCCAGGCGCGGCGTTCCACCATCGCAGCGCTCACGGCACAGCGGCGCGCCTATCGAATGGTCTACAACAGTTCGAGCCTGGCGGGGCAACTGGCGGCGGTGGAAAGCGGCCTGGCGGTGGCCGTGCTCACGCGCTGCAGCGTGCCGCCGCACCTGCCCATCCTGGGTGAGCGGCAGGGGCTGCCGCCGCTGTCGACGATGCAGGTGGCGGTCTACCGGAGCCAGGCGTCGCGCCATCTGCCTGCCGTGGACGCACTGTTTGAGCAGATGGTGCAGACACTCAGCCAGACAGGGTGAGCACTCCTGCGCAAAGAACAGCCTGCTAATGCGAAGGCACCAAAAAGTCCTGGCTGATGCGGCCGCCGAGTTCGTTCACGCGGTCAAGGAACTGCGTCAGGAACGCATGCAGCCCGGTGGACAGAATTTCGTCGATGCGTGCGTACTGCAGGTCGGCCTTGAGTTTGCCCGCGCGGCGCACAGTCTCGCCGCTGTGTTCGTTGGACACCACGGCAAGGTTGTTCACCACCTCGTTCAGGCTGGCGGCCAGGCTACGGGGCATGTCGGCCCGCAGAATCAGGAGTTCGGCCACGCGCTCGGGCGTGATCACATCGCGGTAGACCTTGCGGTAGACCTCGAAGCCGCTCACGCTGCGCAGGATGGCGCTCCAGTGGTAGAAGTCGTATTCCTGGTCGAGCTCGCTGGCGGCACCAAAGAAATCGCTGTGCACGGCGTGAAATTTCACGTCGAGCAAACGCGCCGTGTTGTCCGCGCGTTCCAGAAAGGTGCCCATGCGGTAGAAGTGGAAGGCCTCGTCCTGCAGCATGGTGCCAATGGCGACGCCGCGCGATAGATGCGAGCGGAACTTGACCCACTCGAAGAATTCGCCGGGGTCACGCTCGAAATTCTTGCCCTTGAGCATGCGCGTGAGTTCCAGCCAGGTCTGGTTCTGCGTCTCCCAGAATTCGGTGGTGAGGGCGCCGCGCACGGCGCGCGCGTTTTCACGCGCCGCCTTGAGGCAGGTGAAGATGCTCGAGGGGTTGGACTCGTCGCGCACCATGAAGTCGAGCACATTGCGCGGCGTGATCTCCTTGCCGTACTTTTGCGTGTAGGCATACATGAGCTCACTGATGGTGAGCAGCCCTTCCCAGCCCACCTGGGCCACAGCGGCAGACTGTGGCAGCAGCGAGGTCTGGTAGTTCACGTCGAGCATGCGGGCGGTGTTCTCCGCGCGCTCGGTGTAGCGGGACATCCAGAAAAGGTGGTCGGCGGTGCGTGACAGCATGGTTGACAAGTCCCTCAATCAATCTTCCAGAACCCAGGTGTCCTTGGTACCACCACCCTGTGACGAGTTGACGACCAGGGAGCCTTCCTTGAGCGCCACGCGCGTGAGTCCGCCGGGCACCATCTGCACTTCCTTGCCGCTGAGCACGAAAGGCCGCAGGTCAATGTGGCGCGGGGCCACGCCGCTTTGCACATAGGTGGGACAGGTGGAGAGCGAGAGCGTGGGCTGCGCGATGTAACCGGCGGGGTTGGCTGCCACAGCCTTGCGGAAATCCTCGATTTCCGCCTTGGTGGACGCGGGGCCGACGAGCATGCCGTAGCCACCTGCGCCGTGCACTTCCTTCACCACCAGGTCTTTCATGTGGGCCATCATGTACTTCAAGTCTTCTGGCTCGCGGCCCATGAAGGTGGGCACGTTGTTCAGAATGGGCTTCTGGCCCAGGTAGAACTCGATCATCTTGGGCACGTAGGGATAGATCGACTTGTCGTCCGCCACGCCGGTGCCCACGGCGTTGCAGATGGCCACGTTGCCGCTGCGGTACACGCTGAGCAAGCCTTCGCACCCCAGGGTGGAGGTCGGTCGGAACACGGAAGGATCCAGGAAATCGTCGTCCACGCGGCGGTAGATCACGTCCACGCGCTTGGGGCCGCGCGTGGTGCGCATGTAGACGAAGTTGTCCTTGACGAACAGGTCCTGCCCTTCCACCAGTTCAATGCCCATCTGCTGCGCGAGGAAGGCATGTTCGAAATAGGCGCTGTTGTACATGCCGGGCGTGAGCACCACCACGGTGGGCTCTGCGGTGGTGGCCGGACTCACGGCGCGCAGGGTTTCCAGCAACAGGTCGGGATAGTGCGCGACCGGGGCGACGCGGTTCTCGCCGAAGAGTTCTGGGAACAGCCGCATCATCATCTTGCGGTCTTCGAGCATGTAGCTCACGCCGCTGGGCACGCGCAGGTTGTCTTCCAGCACGTAGTACTCACCCACCCCCTCGGCATTGGGCGCGCGCACGATGTCAATGCCGGAGATATGCGAATAGATCTGGTGCGGCACGTCCACGCCCATCATCTCGGGGCGGAACTGCGCGTTCTGGAAGATCTGGTCGGCTGGAATGAGGCCGGCCTTGATGATTTCCTGATCGTGGTACACGTCGTGGATGAAGCGGTTGAGCGCGGCCACGCGCTGCACCAGGCCCTCTTCCATGCTCTGCCATTCGTTGGCCGGAATCACGCGGGGAATCAGGTCAAAGGGAATCAGGCGCTCGGTGCCGGAGCCGTCCTCGTCCTTGGCGCCGTACACCGCAAACGTGATGCCCACGCGGCGAAAGATCATTTCCGCCTCCTCGCGCCGCGAAGCCATCACCTCTTCGGGCTGCTGGGCCAGCCAGCGTGCGTAGTTCTGGTAGTGGGCCCGAACCTCGCTGGGCGAGGCATTCATTTCGTCGAACATGGGTCTGCTCATGGGCTTTTTCTCCTGCCCACAGCATAGCAAGTACCGGGCCAGGGTTAGCCCGAATCACTTTTTCCAGTAGCGCTGAGCCACCTCCCGCTGACACGTCATCGCCCCCGGGTCCTCGCTGCGCCAGACGGCCGCACCGCAATCGGGTGAGTTCACCCATTCGATGCCGCGCTGGCGGTACCGTTCCAGCACGGCAGGCGCCGGGTGGCCAAAGCGGTTGCGGTAGCCCGACTGCACGATCACCCAGCGCGGCATGAGCGTGTTGAGCAGCACCGGGCTGCTGGAGGTCTGGCTGCCGTGGTGGGGCGCAAGCATGACGGTGGCGCGCAGTTCGGGGCGCGCCAGGGCCAGGCGCACTTCCTGCGCAGCGTCGATGTCGCCACCGAGCCAGGCGCTTTGCCTCCCGTTGGAGACACGCAGCACGCAGGACATGGCGTTGCTGGAGAGGCGTGGCGCGCCGTCTTCGCTGTAGTGGGCGGGCTGAGGGTGCAGCATTTCAAAGTCAAGGCCATCCCAATGCCAGCGCTGCCCGGCCACGCAACGGTGCGCGGGTTCGGCGTCGAACGACGAGAGCCAGCGCGCGGCAGGATGTGCCGCCTGCACCGAGGCAGCGCCGCCGGCGTGGTCGCTGTCGCGGTGGCTCACCACCACGGCATCCAGCGTCTCGCCCAGCGCGCGCAGCAGCGGCAGCACCACGCGGTCACCCGCATCGGCGGCATCGGCCTGCGGACCGTACCGCGGGCCCGTGTCGTAGAGCAGGCTGTGGCCGGCGGTGCGCAGCAGCACAGCGCTGCCCTGTCCCACGTCAAGCGCCATCAGCTCGAATTCGCCGGGGGCCGGGCGCGGCGGCACATACAACAAGGCGGGCCAGACCAACATGAGCCCGGCCAGCCGCACCACCCAAGGCAGGCGCAGCACCAGCAGCACGCCACCAGCCACCGCCGCGAGCGCCAGCGGCCAGGGCGCCACCGGACGGAAGATGGCCGCCCAAGGCCACTGCGCCAGCCAGGCCAGCACCGGCGTCATGGCCTGTACGGCCCAGGCCGCAGCGTCCCACAGCGGCGGCAGCAGCACGCCCAGCATCGCCAGCGGTGTGATCCAAAGCGTGACCAGCGGAATGGCCACGAGGTTGGCCAGCAGCCCGACCAGCGAGAACTGGCCGAACAGCAAAAGGGTGAGCGGCGCCAGCGCCACGGTGACGATGCCCTGCTCGCGCAGCAGCGCCACCAAGGCCCGCACGGCACGGGATGCCCCGCTCGACGGCAGTTGATCGCGCCAGCGGCCGCCGGGGTCGGTGGCGAACAGAATTCCCACCGCCACGAAGCTGAGCCAGAAACCCGGTTGCAGCAAGGCCCACGGGTCCAGCGCCAGCACGGCCACCATGGCCATCAGCCACACCAACGGCCATGGCCAGCGCCGCACCTGCAGACGAAGCGCCACCACCACCGCCAGCATGATCAGCGTGCGCTGCGAAGGCACACCCCAACCCGAAAACAGCGCATAGGCAGCGGCCATCGTCACACCCCCCACCCCGGCGGCCAGCGGCGTGGGCACGGCGTGCAGCACCTGAGGCCACACCTTCGCCAGCCGCCGCCAGGCGCCGGCCACCAGCACCGTGGCCAGCCAGGCAAACATGGTCACGTGCAGCCCGGAAATGCTCATGAGGTGGGCCACGCCAGTGGTGCGAAACAGGTCCCAGTCGGCACGCTCGATGGCCGATTGCTCACCCACCACCAGCGCAGCGATCACACCGGCGCTGCGCTGGTCGTGCGCCAGGCGGGCGTCGATGCGTTCGCTCACCACTTGCCGGGCGGCGTCCAGCGAATGCCAGGGGCTGGAGGCCAGCCGTTGCGGCGCCGTGTCGCGTGGGCCGCTGCGCACATAGCCTGTGGCCTGGATGCCGCGCTCCCAGAGCCACAGTTCGCGATCGAAGCCGTGCGGATTGGCGTTGCCATGGGGGCTGCGCAGACGCACGGTGAAGCGCCAGCGCTCGCCCGCGCGCAGGCCCGGGCTGCCAGCCGCGAGCGACCAGCTGCCTTCGCCCGCCGTACCCAGGCCGCCATACCAGCTCAGTTGCAGGCGGGATGGCAGGTGCACCGGCTCGCCGTGCCGCCGGGCCGAATCGACCACGAATTCAAAGCGCTCACCCTGCGCACTGCGCTGCGGCAAGGAAGCAATGCGCCCCACCAGTTCGATGTCCTGCCCTTGCAGATCAGGATCAAGGGCGTCGGCGGCAAAATGCGCGGCGCGCGCGCCGGTGATCCCGAAGCCGGCCAGGACGCCCGCCAGCAGGCCGACCGCCACACCCCAGCGCCACGAGGGACGCCACACCCAGGCCCCCACCAGAAGCACCAGCGCCAGGCCCAGCAAAACCAGATACAGACCCAGCGCCTGGAGTTCGGCCTGCTGCAGCTGCAAGGCCACGCCGGACACCCCACCCAGCAAAGTTCCCGTGCGCCACGCGCCTCGGCGGCCGTTGCGCGGCCTGTCATTCTTCTTTGGCGCGAGACTTGCTAGGATGCCTGCAAGCCGCCCCGGCATTCTTTCTGCCAGCGGACCCATTGTTTTTTGTCTCTCCCTGTCGAAAGCTTCGCATGGCCATCCACGTTGCCCTGAGCCACATCACGCATTATCGGTACGACCGCCTGGTCAAACTGGGGCCTCAGGTGGTTCGTCTGCGGCCCGCGCCGCACAGTCGCACCAAGGTGCTCTCGTATTCTCAGCGCATCGAGCCCGGCGATCATTTCATCAACTGGCAGCAGGACCCGTTTGCCAACTACCAGGCCCGCCTGGTGTTCCCCGAGCCCACCACCGAGTTCAAGGTCACCATCGACCTGGTGGTGGAAATGGCGGTCTACAACCCGTTCGACTTCTTCCTGGAACCCTCAGCGGAGAATTTCCCGTTCGCCTACGACGCCGCCCAGATGCAGGAGCTGGCGCCCTACCTGGCCACAACACCCATGACGCCAATGCTCAAGGCGTATGTGGACGAAGTGGACCGCAGCGAACGCCGCACCATCGACTTCCTGGTCGACATCAACCAGCGGCTGCAGCGCGACATCGCCTACACCATCCGCATGGAGCCGGGGGTGCAGTCACCCGAGGAAACGCTGAAGATCAAGAGCGGTTCCTGCCGCGACAGCGGCTGGCTGCTGGTGCAGATCCTGCGCCACATGGGCCTGGCGGCGCGCTTCGTCTCGGGCTACCTGATCCAGCTCACATCCGACGTGAAGTCGGTCGACGGCCCGAACGGCCCCGAAGCCGATTTCACCGATCTCCACGCCTGGTGCGAGGTGTTCCTGCCCGGCGCCGGCTGGATCGGGCTGGACCCGACCTCGGGCCTGCTGGCCGGTGAAGGCCACGTGCCGCTGGCCTGCACGCCGCAGCCTTCGAGCGCGGCGCCGGTGGAGGGCGCGGTGGACAAGTGCGAAGTCACCTTCAGCCACCACATGGGTGTGACGCGCATCTACGAGTCGCCGCGCGTGACCCGCCCCTACACCGACGACCAGTGGGCCGGCGTGCTGGCTCTGGGCGAAAAGGTGGATGCGGACCTGCAGCGAAACGACGTGCGACTGACCATGGGCGGCGAGCCGACCTATGTGGCCACCAGTGACCGTGACGCCGCCGAGTGGAACACCGACGCCCTGGGCCCCACCAAGCGCGGCTACGCCACCGAACTGCTGGGCCGGCTGCGCGAGCAGTACGGCGCGGGTGGCTTCGTTCACATGGGCCAGGGCAAGTGGTACCCGGGCGAACAGTTGCCGCGCTGGGCGCTTTCGATGTTCTGGCGTGCCGATGGCGACACCATCTGGCACAACCCCGCACTGCTCGCCGACGAGCGCGACGAGGCCCACTACAACGCCGACGACGCGCGACGCTTCACGCAGGCGCTCGCGCGCAAGCTCGGTCTGTCCACGCAATACATCACCCCCGGGTTCGAGGACACCTGGTACTACCTCTGGCGCGAGCGCCGGCTGCCTGTGAACGTGGATCCTTTCGACAGCAAGCTCGACGACGAGCTGGAACGCGCCCGCCTGCGCCGCGTGTTCACGCAAGGGCTCGACGCCACGGTGGGCTACGTGTTGCCGTTGCAGGCCTCGGGGCCCAGCGGTGCGCTCTCCAGCAACGGCAAGGCCAGCTACGCCCGCATATCGGGCACGGTGTGGTCCACCGGCCCCTGGTTCTTCCGCGACGAGCGCATGTACCTGATTCCGGGCGACTCGCCCATGGGCTACCGCCTGCCGCTGGATTCGCTGCCCTGGGTATCGGCGGGCGACTACCCGTACCACATCGAGCAAGACCCGCACTCCGCGCGCGACCCGCTGCCACGCGGTGCAGCGGTGAAACACCAGGTGTCGCCTCACCAGGTGGGCGGCGGCTTCGCCGAGGGCGGCACGGTCTCCATGCAGGGCATGGACTACGACGCCGAAGGTGAAACCGTGGAAGGTCTGCGCCCGGGCCAGCCCGGCCCCGGCTCCGCGCCGGCACAGGCACTGTCCTCGCGCTTCCCGCAGCGCGCGGAATCGGCCGCCTGGCTCACGCGCACCGCGCTGTGCGTGGAAGCGCGCGACCCGCACCGCGCCAACGGCCCCAAAGCCGAAAAGGCTGGCGGCGGCAAGAACCACCACCTCTATGTGTTCATGCCGCCCATGGTGCAGCTGGAGGACTACCTGGACCTGCTCGCCGCCGTGGAGGCCACGGCCGAGAAGCTGGGCATGCGCATCGTGCTCGAAGGCTACCCGCCGCCGCGCGACCCGCGCCTGAAAATGCTGCAAGTCACGCCCGACCCCGGCGTGATCGAGGTCAACATCCACCCCGCGCACAGCTGGGGTGAACTGGTCGAGCACACCGAGTTTCTGTACGAGGCTGCACACCAGACGCGGCTGTGCGCCGAGAAATTCATGACCGATGGCCGCCACACCGGCACAGGCGGTGGCAACCACTTCGTGCTCGGCGGCGCCACGCCGGCAGACTCGCCTTTCCTGCGCCGGCCCGAGCTGCTGGGCAGCCTGCTGGCCTACTGGCACAACCACCCGTCCCTGTCCTACCTGTTCAGCGGCCTGTTCATCGGCCCCACCAGCCAGGCTCCGCGCGTGGACGAAGCGCGCAACGACCAGTTGTACGAGCTGGAAATTGCGCTGGCGCAGATCGAAAAGAACCGCGAGACCCACGGCGAAGACATGCCGCCCTGGCTGGTGGATCGCACCTTGCGCAACGTGCTGATTGATGTGACGGGCAACACGCACCGCAGCGAGTTCTGCATCGACAAGCTCTACTCGCCCGATTCACCCACTGGCCGCCTGGGCCTGCTGGAGCTGCGCGCCTTCGAAATGCCGCCACACGCACGCATGAGCATCGCGCAGCAACTGCTGCTGCGCGCCATGATCGCGCGCTTCTGGCAGCAGCCCTGGAACGGCCGCCTCACGCGGTGGGGCACCGAGCTGCACGACCGCTACCTGCTGCCCACCTTCGTGCGCATGGACTTCGAGGACGTGCTCGCCGACATGGCCCAGATCGGCTACCGCTTCGACATGGCCTGGTTCGAGCCGCACTTCGAATTCCGCTTCCCGCTGGTGGGCGAAGTGGCTGCGCGCGGCATCGAGCTCACCATCCGAAGCGCGCTCGAACCCTGGCACGTGATGGGCGAGGAAGGCGCGCCCGGTGGCACGGTGCGGTACGTGGATTCGTCTCTGGAGCGCGTGGAAGTGCTGGTGAAAGGCTTGAACGAAAGCCGCCACGTGGTCACCTGCAACGGACGCGCCCTGCCGCTGATGAGCACGGGCACGGTGTCCGAGTACGTGGCGGGCGTGCGCTACAAGGCCTGGAGCCCGCCCTCGGCGCTGCACCCCTCGATTCCGGCGCACGCGCCGCTGACCTTCGACATCGTCGACACCTGGCTGCAGCGCTCACTGGGTGGCTGCCAGTACCACGTGGCCCACCCCGGCGGGCGCAACTACGACACCTTCCCCATCAACGCCTACGAGGCAGAGAGCCGCCGACTCTCGCGCTTCTTCCAGATGGGCCACACGCCCGGGCGCATGGTGGTGGAGCCGGCGTTCAGCAGCCGCGAATTCCCCTGCACGCTCGACCTGCGCACCTGAGCCCGGGCAAACCCGGGCTGTGTGAAGGATGCAACAAGGCGACCCCGACGGCACAGGCTCTGCCAAGGCGCCACGGGCATACTCGGGCTCAGTGAATCCCGAACCGACCGAATCTCTGTTTGACGGCCTGCGCCCCGACACGCCGGGTGACTGGGCGCGCTCGCTCGCAGTGCCCGCCGACCCTGGCCACCGCGACGAATTGCGGGCGAACGACCAGGCCGATGCCGGTGCCCTCGCGCCGACCTGGGCGAGCTTCTTCGAACACATCGGCACCGACGGCTTTGCCGACCTGAATCGCCGCAGCGACAACCTGCAACGGCAGATCCGCGACAACGGCGTGACCTACAACGTGTACGCCGACAAGGCGCGAGGCCTGGAGCGCCCGTGGGCGCTGGACCTGTTCCCCAAGATCATTGATCCGCAGGACTGGGCACGCATTGAAACCGGCGTGCTTCAGCGCACCCGCCTGCTCAACGCCATGATGGCCGACCTGTATGGCGAGCGCGAACTGCTCAGGCGTGCGCTGCTACCCGCCGCACTCGTGCAGGGCCATCCGGGCTACCTGCGCGCCATGCAGGGTGTGCGCCCGCCTGGAGACACCTGGCTGCACATCGTCGGCTTCGATCTGGCGCAGGGGCCGGACGGCCAGTGGTGGGTGGTGGGCCAGCGCACGCAGGCGCCTTCGGGCCTGGGCTACCTGCTGGAGAACCGCATCGCGATCTCGCGGCAGTTTCCCAAGGCCTTTGCCGGCATGAAGGTGCAGCGGCTGGCCGCGAGCTACCGAGCGCTCATGGACGGCATCAAGCGAATGGCCCCTGAAGGCGAGAACGCGCGCATCGCGCTGCTCACGCCAGGCCCGTACAACGAAACCTATTTTGAACACGCTTACCTGGCGCGCTACCTCGGCCTGACGCTCGTGGAAGGCAACGACCTCACGGTGCGCGACCAGCGCCTGTTCCTGAAAACACTTGGCGGCCTGGAGCCGGTGCATGCGCTCATCAAACGCCTGGACGACGAGTGGCTCGACCCGCTGGAGTTGCGCTCGGACTCGCGATTGGGCGTGCCCGGCCTGCTGCAGGTGCTGCGCGCGGGCAACCTGCTGCTGGCCAACGCCCCGGGCTCTGCACCGCTGGAATCGAGCGCGCTGCTGGGCTTTCTGCCGGCCATCAGCCGCCACCTGCTCGGCGAGGAGCTGAGCATGCCTTCGCTGGCCACCTGGTGGTGCGGTGAAGATGCGGCGTTGCGCGAAGTGCTGCCATTGCTCAAGGACAGCGTGATCAAGCCCACCTACCCCCGCTCGGAGCTGGAGACGGTGATGGGCCAGAGCCTGGGCGAACGACAGCTTGACGAGTGGTCGGGCCGCATGGCGCGCCATCCAGACAACTACACCGTGCAATCCTGGCTGCCGCTGTCGCAGACGCCAACCTGGTCAGGCGAGCGGCTGATTCCGCGCTCGGCGATGCTGCGCGTGTTCGCGTTGGCCAATGGCTCGAGGTCGTGGTGCGTGCTGCCCGGCGGCCTGGTGCGTCTGGCGCCGCGCGGTGAACTCATTGCGGCCATGCAGCGCGGCGGCAGCAGCGCCGACTGCTGGGTACTCACCAACGGCCCGGTGGACCACACCAGCCTTCTGCAGGCCGCTCCGTCCACGCTGTCGATGGCGCTGCAGAAGCAACCGGTGACCAGCCGCGCTGCCGAGAACCTGTTCTGGCTGGGCCGCTATACCGAACGCGCGGAGAACAGCATCCGACTCGCGCAGATCGTGCTCGATCACCTTGGCGGCGAAGAACCCAGCTCGCGCCCACTCATGGCCTGGCTGTCCCACACCGCGCGCGAGAATTCGCTGGTGCTGCCCGACGTGCCCACCGCCACGCTGTCGCCACGCGTGTTCGCACGAAGCCTGATTGCCTCACTCTCGCCCCAGCCCGACACCCCGATGGAATCGCAGGCGCTGAGCGTGGGCTTCAACCTGCGGGCCCTCAAGCTGGCCGCCTCGCAGGTGCGCGAGCGCCTGTCGCAGGAACACTGGAACCTCATCGAGCGTGTGGAGACCGCGTTCGCGCAGGATTGCGCCACGCTCTCCACCGAGGCCGACTACGCCACCGCCGAAGCCATGACAGCGCTGCAGAACGCCAGTGAACTGCTCGCCGCCATCACCGGCTCGCAGACCGACCGCATGGTTCGCGACGACGGCTGGCGCATGCTCTCCATGGGCCGCCACATCGAGCGGCTGATCACGCTCTCGCGCGCGCTCGCGCTGGGCCTGGAACACCGCTGCGTTCACGACGCGGCGGGATTCGAGGCGGTGGTCGCGCTGTTCGACAGCACCATCACCTTCCATGCGCAATACCAGCAGCGGCGCGACATGGTGGCACTGATCGACCTGCTGGTGATGGACCGAGACAATCCGCGCTCCCTGGCCTGGGTGGTGCAGACGCTGCGATCGCGCCTGGCCAAGCTGGCCCACAGTGCCACGCCGCAGGATGCGGTGCTGGCGCGCAGCCTGCCCAACCCCGACACCTGGGTACTGCCCGACCTGAGCAACTGGCAGCGCAGCCCCGATGGCCTGCGCACCTGGAGCGAGCTGGCCACGCTGCTCGACGAAGCCGAAGCAGCGGCAATCGACCTTTCCAATGAGATCACGCGTCTGCATTTCAGCCACGCGGATCAGCGCAACCAGAGCCTGGGCGCATGACATGCTCCTGAGAATCCTCCACCGCACACGCTACCGCTACCACGCGGCGATCGACCTGGCGCAGCACATGGTGCACCTGCGACCGGTGGACACGCCGACGCAGCAGGTGCTGCAGCACGACCTGCGCATCGACCCCGAGCCGGCCGCGCGCAGCGACACCACCGACGTGTTCGGCAACCAGCGCACCTTCTTTTCGCTGCAGGCACACCACGCCGTGCTGACGGTGGAAGCCGACACCCTGGTGAGCACGCATGCGCCCGATCCGATGCCCGAAGGCCAGCCGTGGCGCGGCATGAGCTGGGAGCGGGTGCGCGAGCATTTCCGCTACCGTGCGCAGGCCCCATTCGATCCAGCCAGCGAATTTCTGTTTCCCTCGCCCTACGCGACACGCGACGACCACTTTGCCGACTTCGCCCGTCCAGTGGTCAAGCCGGGTCTTCCCGCCCTGGAGGCCGCGCGCGCGTTGATGGAACACATCCACACCGAACTCACCTACGAAACCGACAGCACCGAAGTGAACACCCCGGCGCTGGAGGCGCTGGAGCAGCGCAAAGGGGTGTGCCAGGATTTCGCGCACATCATGATCGGCTGCCTGCGCACCCTCGGTTTGCCGGCGCGCTACGTGAGCGGCTACCTGCTCACGCGCCCGCCTCCCGGCCAACCCCGCCTGATCGGCGCGGACGCATCGCACGCCTGGGTGTCGGTCTATGTGCCCCTGCCCACGAAAAGCGAAGACGGCGCCGCCGGTGCAGGCGCGTGGTTCGATTTCGACCCCACCAACAACCGCTGCGGCTGGGGCAGTCCGGGCGAGGACTACGTGACACTGGCCACCGGGCGTGACTTCGGCGATGTCTCTCCGATGCGCGGCGTCATCCAGAGCGGCGCGCGCCACACACTGTCGGTGGCGGTGACCGTGGCGCCGCCCGACGAGCTGGCCGAGCTCGCGTCGGTCACGCCCGACTGACCCAGGACCACCGCCCTTGCCTGGGGGTATGTCGGCCACCGCGCCGATAGAATCACCCGCTCATTTCTCAGGAGTCCCCCATGTCCGTTCACGATCAGCTCAAAAACCTCGGCATCACACTGCCACCCGTCTCCGTGCCCGCAGCCGCCTATGTGCCTTTCGTGCAGTCCGGCAACCTGATCTTCCTCAGCGGCCACATCGCCAGGAAAGACGGCAAGGCCTGGGTCGGCCAGCTCGGCCTGACCATGACCACCGACGAAGGCAAGGCAGCCGCGCGAGCCGTGGCCATCGACCTCATGGGCACGCTGTCGGCAGCGTGCCTCGCAGCGGGCAAGACACTGGACGACGTCAAACGCGTCGTCAAGGTGCTCAGCCTGGTCAACTCCACCGCCACCTACACGGAGCAGCACCTGGTCACCAACGGCTGCAGCGAACTCATTGGTCAGGTGTTTGGCCCAGCGGGTGCCCACGCGCGCAGTGCGTTCGGCGTGGCGCAGTTGCCCATGGGCGCCTGTGTCGAGATCGAGCTGATCGCAGAGCTGGCTTAGCCGTCTACTTCTTGCGGCGCTCGCTTGCGCGCCGCACCTGGCGGCTTTGGGTGGCCTGTTCTGCCACCTGCGCTTTGGCCGCGCTTCGACGCGCAAAGTGGCGCACGGCAAAGCGCGCCACACCAAACGACACGGCCGCCACGACCGCCGCGACCACCAAGCCGATCCATTCACCGTTTTCCATGTTCAGTTCTCCGGCGTGAGGAAGACCTCGAAGCGGGCCAGTTCTTCATCGAGTGCGCGCTGAAAGGCTGTGCCTATCGGTCGTGTGCCTGCAAAGCCCAGCTGGTACTTCAGGCGCCCGCGCTCCATTCGCAGGTTGGCCCAACCCACCATCGTTTCGCCCCAGAGCACGGGCAAGGCGTAGTGGCCCATCGTACGCTTCGGGGCCGGCACATAGGCCTCAAAGCGGTAGGCCCAGTTCCAGAGCATCTCGAAGCGCCGCCGGTCCCACACCACAGGGTCGAAAGGAGCGAGCAGGCGCACGCCCTCGCCGGGTTGGTGGCGGCGCGAAACCGGGCTCTCGCCTGCAGGCCAGAACCAGGTGGTGCCGTCGACCACCGTGTGGCCGTAGCGTTCGCGGGCGGCCTTCACCACCGCACGGGTTTCCGCTGAAAGCTGGGGGGCGCCGTGCCGCAGCAGCGTCACCAGATACCCCAGGCTGGGAGAAGGGAGCGGCGCGTACAGGGCCACGATGGCGTCAACCAGCGCCTCCGCGCGCGCCCTGCGGGCCTGTGGGCTTTCATCCTGGGTCGGGTGACTCATCGCCTGGTACACCCGGGTGCCAGCTTCACGACGGCACACGCGCAGCCAGCCATGGTGGTGCATGTGTTCGAGCAGGCGGGTGCTGGCGTTGAGCTCGCCACCCCAGTAACCGGCCACGCGCCCGTGGTGAACAAAAGCTTCTCCCACTTCGCGCGGGTGCACCTCGCCGCGTTCCTGCACGAAGTCCAGCACCTCCCGTGCGCGACGCACCGTGGCGGAATCCCAGGTGTTGCGCGGTGTGCGTGGGTGCAGCAGGGCCTGCATCTCACGCGGGATGAAACCGTAGTTGACAAAGGCATCTTCCTCGATGCCAAGGCGTTCGTAGCGGCGCTCCAGATCGCCCGCTCTGTACCCGCGCACGCGTTGAAAAAGAATGAGGTCCTGTGCACGGGCGGGTGCGCGCATCGGGTCGGCCTGCACGAAACCCAGGCGGCGAATGGCGGCCGGTAACGTGACCGGTTTGAACAGGCTGCGCGCAATGGCGTAACGGCGCAGCTCGGCCAGCGTGGGCGAACGCGCCATGGGCTTATTCCACCCGCGTGATCCGGTTCGGCTTGAAGCCGAGATCAGCCGCTTTCCCCTTGCGGGCCCGCGCGGCGCGCGCGTTGTTCAGGCTGCGGATCTCCAGCGTTTCTTCGCGCTCCTTGCCACCGCGGCCGATGCCTTCGATCTTCACGCTGCGCGTGTAGGCGGCCGCGCCCGCCAGCGTGTCCCTGGGTTCCAGGTCGAGCAGCATGAGGCCTCGCCCGCCCTTTTCCATGAACTTGAGTTCGCCGATCTCGAAGGTCAGGATGCGCCCGCCTGTGGAGGCGCAGCACACATGCGTGGCCGGCACCAGCGGCTGAGTGCCCGAGGTGAACGCAGCGTGCGACGGCGCACAAGGTGTTTCCCCTTCGCCAAGGTTGAGAAAGGTCTTGCCGCCGCGCTGGCGAGACACCATGTTCTCCACAGTGGCCAGGAATCCGTAACCCGCGCTGTTGCTGAGCAGCAGCGCGGCACTGGCCGGACCTGCGAAGTAGTGCAACGGTTGCGTGCCGCCTTCCAGGTCGATCAACGTGGTGATGGGCTGGCCGTCGCCACGCGCACCGGGCAGGCTGGCCACCGGCACCGAGTACACGCGCCCATTGCTGCCAAAGGTGATGAGCGTGTCGACCGTGCGGCATTCGAAGGTGCCGTACAGGCCGTCGCCAGCCTTGAAGGCGAAGCTGCCGGCCTCGTGGCCGTGGCCGGTGCGCGCGCGCACCCAGCCCTTGCTGGAAATGACCACCGTCACCGGTTCGTCCACCACCTTGATTTCGGCGACCGCCTTCTTCTCGGCCTGGATCAGCGTGCGGCGTTCGTCGGCAAAGGTCTTGGCATCCGCTTCGATCTCTCTGACCATGAGGCGCCTGAGGCTGCCGGGATTGGCCAGAATGTCTTCCAGCTTGCCTTGTTCTTCCTTGAGCGACTTGAGCTCCTGCTCGATCTTGATGGCCTCCAGCCGCGCCAGCTGGCGCAGGCGGATTTCGAGGATGTCCTCGGCCTGGCGGTCGCTGAGCCTGAAGCGCTCGATGAGCGCGGCCTTGGGATCGTCGCTCTGGCGGATGATCGCGATCACCTCGTCGATGTTGAGCAGCACGAGCTGGCGGCCCTCGAGGATGTGGATGCGGTCCAGCACCTTGGTCAGCCGGTGCTGAGAACGTCGCGTGATGGTGTTCTGACGGAACTCGATCCACTCGGTGAACATCTGCCGCAGCGACTTCTGCGTGGGCCGGCCGTCCAGGCCCACCATGGTGAGGTTGATCGGTGCCGACGTTTCCAGGCTGGTGTGGGCCAGCAGCGCGGTGATGAGTTCCTGCTGCTCGATGCGGCTGCTCTTGGGCTCGAAGAGCAGCCGCACGGGTGCGTCTTTGCTGGACTCGTCGCGCACGCCGTCGAGCACCATGAGGATGCTGGCTTTGAGCTGCGTCTGCTCCTGCGTGAGCGCTTTCTTGCCCGCCTTCACCTTCGGGTTGGTGAGTTCTTCGATCTCTTCAAGCACACGCTGGGTGCTCACGCCCGGCGGCAGCTCGGTCACCACCAGTTGCCACTGGCCGCGCGCGAGGTCTTCGATCTTCCAGCGCGCGCGCACCTTGAGGCTGCCACGTCCGGTGCGGTAGGCATCGGCGATGTCGCCGGCCGGGCTGATGATCTGGCCGCCACCAGGATAGTCCGGCCCGGGCAACAGCGCGAAGAGCTCTTCGTCGGTGAGCTTCGGCGCCTTGATCAGCGCCACGCAGGCATCGGCCACCTCGCGCAGGTTGTGGCTGGGAATTTCAGTGGCCAGGCCCACGGCGATGCCGGAGGCGCCGTTGAGCAGATTGAATGGCAGGCGCGCCGGCAACTGCCTGGGTTCGACGGTGGAGCCGTCGTAGTTGGGCACGAAGTCCACCGTGCCTTCGTCGATTTCGTCGAGCAGCAAAGTGGTGATCTTCGCCAATCTCGCCTCGGTGTAGCGCATGGCGGCGGCACCATCGCCATCGCGACTGCCGAAATTGCCCTGGCCGTCGATCAGCGGGTATCGCTGCGCGAAGTCCTGCGCCATGCGCACCAGCGCGTCGTAGGCCGCCTGGTCGCCATGGGGATGGAAGCGACCCAGCACGTCGCCCACCACGCGCGCGCTTTTCACCGGTCGCGCCGCCGTGTTGTTGTTGGGGCCGGAGAACCCCAGCCCCATGCGGTCCATGCTGTAGAGGATGCGACGCTGCACCGGCTTCTGGCCGTCGCACACGTCGGGCAGCGCTCGGCCTTTCACCACCGACAGCGCGTATTCGAGGTAGGCACGCTGCGCGTAGTTCGCGAGATTCAGGCCGTCGTCTGGCTCGGACAGCGGCAATTCAGTGGTGTTCAGGTCGGACATGAATGTTCAAACTCAGATATCAATCTCGACGGAGTCGCCATGCAACTCCATCAGCTCGCGGCGCGAGGCGGCTTCGCCCTTGCCCATGAGCTTGGTGATGAGGGCCTCGGTGCCGGCAAAGTCGATGGCACCCAGCACCACGGGCATGAGGCGGCGGGTGTCGGGGTTGAGGGTGGTGTCCCACAACTGCTCGGCGCTCATCTCGCCCAGTCCCTTGAAGCGGCTGATCTGGCACTTGTCTTGCGGCACGCCGTCCTTGGCGCATTTGTCAAGAATGGCATGCAGCTCGCCTTCGTCCAGCGCGTACTGTTTGGCGGCAGGCTTCTTGCCACGCGCGGGAATGTCAACGCGGAACAGTGGCGGGCGCGCCACGAACACATGGCCCGCCTCGATGAGCTTGGGGAAATGGCGGAAGAACAGCGTGAGCAACAGCACCTGGATGTGCGAGCCGTCGACGTCGGCATCGCTCAGGATGCAGACCTTGCCGTAGCGCAGGCCACTCAGGTCGGGCGTGTCGCCGGGGCCGTGCGGATCGACGCCGATGGCCACCGCAATGTCGTGGATTTCGGTGTTGGCGAACAGACGGTCGCGCTCGACCTCCCAGGTGTTGAGCACCTTGCCGCGCAGGGGCAGAACGGCCTGGCATTCCTTGTCGCGGCCCATCTTGGCGCTGCCACCGGCCGAATCGCCCTCGACCAGAAACACCTCGTTGTGCGCCAGGTCCTTGCTCTCGCAGTCGGTGAGCTTGCCGGGCAGCACGGCCACGCCAGAGCCTTTGCGCTTCTCGACCTTCTGCCCTGCCTTCTGCCGCGTCTGCGCGGCCTTGATGGCGAGTTCGGCGAGCTTCCTGCCGTAGTCCACGTGCTGGTTGAGCCAGAGTTCGAGCGCGGGTCGCACGAAGCTGCCGACCAGTCGCACCGCGTCGCGCGAGTTCAGGCGTTCCTTGATCTGGCCCTGGAACTGAGGGTCTAGCACCTTGGCACTGAGCACATAGCTGGCGCGCGCGAACACGTCTTCAGGCAGCAGCTTCACGCCCTTGGGCAGGAGGGCGTGCAATTCGATGAAGCCCTTGACGGCCTGGAACAGACCATCGCGCAGCCCGCTCTCGTGCGTGCCGCCGGCGCTGGTGGGGATCAGGTTCACATAGCTTTCTCGAACCGGCTGGCCGTCTTCGGTGAAGGCGACGCACCAGGCGGCGCCCTCGCCTTCGGCGAAGCTGTCGTGGCCACTGTCGGCAAAGCCCTCGCCTTCAAAGAGCGGGATCACCGGATCACCGGTGAGCGTCTGCTGCAGGTAGTCACGAAGGCCACCCTTGTAGAGCCAGGTCTGCGAGTCCTTTGTCTTTTCGTTCACCAGCGTCACCGTCACGCCGGGCATCAGCACCGCCTTGCTGCGCAGCAGGTGCGTGAGTTCGGCCATGGGCAGCGCGGCGGATTCAAAGTACTTCGCGTCTGGCCAGGCGCGCACCGTGGTGCCCTGTTTGCGATCCCCTTCGCCCCTGGGGCTCAGCACCAGCGGCTCGATCACGTCACCGGCGGAAAACGCCAGCTTCGCCACCTGGCCTTCGCGGTGACTGACGACCTCCAGACGAGTCGAGAGCGCATTGGTCACGCTCACGCCCACGCCGTGCAGACCGCCTGAAAAGCTGTAGGCACCGCCTTTGCCCTTGTCGAACTTGCCGCCAGCATGCAGCCGGGTGAACACGAGTTCGACCACCGGGGCCTTTTCTTCGGGGTGCAGGCCAAATGGAATGCCCCGGCCATCGTCTTCCACGCTCACCGAGTGATCGGTGTGGAGCGTGACCTTGATCTTCTTGCCGTGTCCGGCCAGGGCCTCGTCGGCCGCGTTGTCGAGCACTTCCTGGATGATGTGCAGCGGGTTGTCGGTCCGGGTGTACATGCCCGGGCGCTGCTTGACCGGCTCCAGTCCCTTGAGGACACGGATCGAGCCTTCTGAATATTCGAGAGGGGTTTGGGTCGCCATGGGGGCGGATTGTATGCGCGCTCGCTCGAAAGCACTGTATGCAAATACAGATTTTCATGGCGGCAAGCGATCCATGCGTCCGGCTCATCAATCCCGACATCCGAAGTCAATGGCGCGCCAGGCAGGCCGGCCGCTTCTTCGCTACAGTTCCCGGATGTCTTCCACGCTTCCCTCACCCGCCCCGCAGGCCGTGCGCCTGTCCACCCTGCAAGTCCTGGCTTGCGGCGCCCTGATCGTCACGCTGTCCATGGGCATTCGCCACGGCTTTGGCCTCTGGCTGCAACCCATTACACAGGCGCAGGGCTGGTCGCGCGAGACGTTTTCCTTCGCGCTGGCGATCCAGAACCTCTCATGGGGCCTGTTCGGCATCTTCGCAGGCATGGCGGCCGACCGCTTTGGCGCCTTCCGCGTGCTGTCCGGCGGTGCGGTGCTGTATGGCCTGGGCATGGCCGGCATGGCCTTGAGCACCAGCCCGCTTTCCTTCGCTCTCACCACCGGCGTGCTGATCGGTGCCGCGCAGGCAGGCACCACCTACGCCGTCATCTATGGCGTGATCGGCCGGCAGATTCCGGCCGAGAAGCGCTCCTGGGCCATGGGTGTGGCCGCCGCCGCGGGCTCGTTCGGCCAGTTCCTCATGGTGCCGCTGGAGGGCTGGCTCATCGGCAGCGCGGGCTGGCAACAGGCCTTGCTGTTCCTCGGCGCGGTGGTGCTGCTGATTGTTCCGCTCGCGCTGGGTCTGCGCGAACCGGGTTTCGGCGGCAGCCAGACGCCCAGGCGCGAACAGAGCATCGCGCAGGCGCTGCGCGAGGCCTTCCAGTACCGCAGCTTTCAGTTGCTCATGGCGGGTTACTTCGTCTGTGGCTTCCAGGTGGTGTTCATTGGCGTCCACATGCCCAGCTACCTGAAAGACAACGGACTCTCGCCGGAGGTGGCCAGCTACGCGCTCGCCCTGATCGGCCTGTTCAACGTGGTGGGTACCTACGCGGCGGGCGCACTGGGCCAGCGCCTGGCCAAGCGTCACATCCTCGCGTTCATCTACTTCGCCCGGGCGGCCGCCATCTCGGTATTCCTGCTGGTACCGCTCTCGCCCATGAGCGTGTACGTGTTTGCCTCTGTCATGGGGCTTCTGTGGCTGTCGACCATTCCGCCCACCAACGCCGTGGTCGCCCAGATCTTTGGGGTGGCCCACATGTCCATGCTCAGCGGCTTCGTGTTCTTCAGCCACCAGATTGGCAGCTTCCTGGGCGTGTGGCTCGGCGGCGTGCTGTACGACCGCACCGGCAGCTACGACATCGTGTGGTACCTCTCGATCGGGCTGGGCGTCTTTGCCGGCCTGATCAACCTGCCGGTGCGCGAGTCGCCGATCGTGCGCACGGCCCAGGGCGTGGGAGCCGCGGCGTGAAACCGCTGGCCCTGCGCGCGCTGATCTGGGCCAGCGTTGTCGCCGGCCTTCTGGGCACGCTGGCGCTCTACCAGCGGCCCGACTTTCTCGTCAGCCTCGCCGACCAGATCTGGAGCTGTTTCTGATGCACGGCACCGAGGCGCCATCGGCCTGGGTGCGGCGCTGGAGCCACCTGGTGCCGGCCCGGGGCAGTGTGCTGGACGTGGCCTGCGGCCACGGGCGCCACCTGCGCTGGTTTGCCCAACGTGGTCATGTGGTCACCGGCGTGGACCGCTCACCCGAAGCCATCGACTCGCTGGCAGGCATCGGACGGGCGGTGCTGGCCGACATCGAGAACGGGCCGTGGCCGTTCGACGGCCAGCAGTTTGACGCCGTTGTCGTGACGAACTACCTCTGGCGCCCTCTTCTACCAGTGATCGTGGCCAGTGTGGCCGAGGCCGGCGTGCTGATCTATGAAACCTTTGCCCAAGGCAATGAGAGCGTGGGAAAGCCGTCGCGACCGGACTTTCTGCTGCAACCCGCTGAACTTCTGAGCGCCTCCCGGGACCTGAGGGTGGTGGCTTTCGAGGATGGCTTCTGTGACCGCCCCGAGCGATTCGTGCAGCGCATCGCCGCTGTGCGAAAACGCCCGGTTGACCCCGTCCTCCCCCCAAGGTATCCGCTGGATGCCACTGGGTAGAATGCGTGATTCGCGCGCCGGGCGCGCCCTGCAAAAGAGGGCGAACCCGGCGCCTTCCATCGGACCACAAACATGACACCCATCACCGGCAGCATCGTCGCCCTGGTCACGCCCATGCAGGAAGACGGCAGCGTGGACTACGCCACCTTGCGCAAACTGATCGACTGGCACATCACCGAAGGCACCGACTGCATCGGCGTGGTGGGCACCACGGGCGAATCGCCCACCGTCACGGTGGAAGAACACTGCGAGATCATCCGCGTCTCGGTGGAACAGGCGCGCACGCACGGCGAGAAGCGCGTGCCCATCATGGCCGGCTGCGGCGCCAACTCCACCGCCGAGGCCATCGAACTCGCGCGCTTCGCCCGCAGCGTGGGCGCAGACTGCCAGTTGCAGGTGGTGCCCTACTACAACAAGCCCACGCAGGAAGGCCAGTACCAGCACTTCAAGGCCATTGCCGAAGCCGTGGGCGACCTGCCCACCGTGCTCTACAACGTGCCCGGCCGCACCGTGGGCGACATGCACCACGAAACCGTGCTGCGGCTGGCGCAGGTTCCCGGCATCGTGGGCATCAAGGAGGCCACCGGCAACATCGAGCGCGCGCAGTGGCTCATCCGCGAGGTGCCCAAGGGTTTCGCCGTGTACTCCGGCGACGATCCCACCGCCGTGGCGCTCATGCTCTGCGGCGGTCAGGGCAATGTGAGCGTCACCGCCAACATCGCACCGCGCCTCATGCACGAGCTGTGCGCCGCTGCGATCGCGGGCAACGTGAAGCGAGCGATGGAGATCCAGCTTCGCCTGCTGCCGGTGCACAAGCACCTGTTCGTTGAAGCCAACCCCATCCCGCTCAAGTGGGCCATGGCGCGTCTGGGCCTGTGTCAGGAAACCCTGCGACTGCCCATGACGCCGATGTCGCGCCACCTCGTGCCTCTGGTCGAAGGTGCCCTGAAAGACAGTGGCCTGCTGTCCTGAAGCCTGCCCCGCCCCGCCTTCGAACTCCACCCGTCCTACCCAAGTCCCTCCATGTCCATCCGCACCCCGATCACGACCCATTTCACCCGGATGAGCCTGTCACGCTCCGCCTCCCGTCTGCCTGCCCGACTGGGTGCGCTGGCGGCGGTGGCGCTGGTGGTCTCGGGTTGCTCCGTCTTCCAGGAAGACAAGATCGACTACAAGAGTGCCGCTCGTGGCAGCACGCTGGACGTGCCTCCGGACCTGACGCAGCTCAGCCGCGACTCACGCTACAACGTGCCGGGCTCGGTGGTGACCGCCAGCGGCTACCAGACCGCCCAGCCTGCCGCAGCCGGCACAGGCACCGCCACCGTGAATGTGGGCGACGTGCGCATCGAGCGAGCGGGCACGCAGCGTTGGCTGGTGGTCGACCGGCCGGCCGACAAGCTCTGGAGTCCGGTGCGCGACTTCTGGCAGGAAAACGGGTTCCTGCTCGAGCTTGATCAGGAATCCCTGGGCATCATGGAAACCGACTGGGCCGAGAACCGTGCCAAGCTGCCGCAGGACATCGTCCGCTCCACCATCGGCAAGCTCTTCGACAGCCTGTACTCCACCGGCGAGCGCGACAAGTTCCGCACCCGACTGGAGCGCAACGCCGCAGGCGGCACGGAGATCTACATCAGCCATCGCGGCATGGTCGAGGTCTATTCGACCAAGGAAAAAGACCAGACCGTATGGCAACCTCGCCCCGCCGATGTCGAACTGGAAACCGAGTTCCTGCGCCGCATGATGATCAAGCTCGGCGTGAGCGAAGCGCAGGCCAAGGCCGTCACGGCCACCGCACCGGCTCAAGCGGCCGCCCGCGTCACGATGGTGGACAACGCACCCGTGGTGCAGTTTGACGATAACTTTGACCGCGCCTGGCGCCGTGTGGGTCTCTCCCTGGACCGCACCGGATTCACGGTGGAAGACCGCGACCGCAGCAAGGGCACGTACTTCGTGCGCTACGTCGAACCCGTGACCGGTGCCAAGCCCGGATTCTTCAGTCGCATGCTCGGCGCCTCGACGCCCGAAGCCAGTGCGGCGCGCTACCGCGTGGTGGTGCGCAGTGCCGACAACAAGACCACGGTCGCAGTGCTCGATGGCCAGGGCAATCCCGATGGTTCGGCCAGCGCGCAGCGCATCGCGAAACTGCTGGCCGACGACCTCAAGTAAGCCCTCAGAGGCCGAGGGTGGAGGCCGGAAACGCCGGCGTGCCCTTCTGCCACCAGAGGTTCAACTGCTCGCTGAGCGCGACGCGACGCGCAGCGTCGTGGCTCGCCACCAGCGTGCCACGCGCAGGATCGAGCCGCTCCATCGTCCACCCAGGCGACCACAGTGCGCTGGGCAGATCGCCCGGTGCGCCGTGTGTGCAGGCATGGGCTTCGACCAGGTGCGACCAGGTCACGCGCCAGTGAACGAAGCGGGGGTGGCGCTCGCGCAGATCGCGGAAATCGCGCGCGATCAGCTGGAGGGTGCGGCCCCGCGCCGACCAGGCGTGCAGGGAGGCCACCACGTCGCGCTCACCCAGCGGCCAATCGGCAAAATCCACGTCGCACAGCACCATGCGTGACCAGCCCTCGGCGGCAGCGGTCGCCAGCGCCTGGCGCACCAGGTCGACAAACAGGGCGTGCCCTTGCAGGCGACCTTCGGGCAGCGCAGGCAGATCCCACGGCGGTGGCGGTGCATCAGCAGGGTTCAAGTGCAACTCCTTCCCAGATCATCGGGTGAACGCCTGACGCAGCCAGCCGGCCTCGAACCAGTCTTGCAGCAGCGCTCGCGCGTCTTCGCTGGCTTGCTTCACCTCACGATCAGCCAGAACGCGCCGGTCGGCCAGTTTTCGCATGAGGCGGGCGTCGGCGCCTCCCGCGCGAAAACTCTCACCGTTGATGAACACATGGTGTTCGTCGTACATCATGCGCGTGCGCCGGTCCAGCCGCAAGGCACCCGGCGTCCAGGAACCGGAGGCTTCGTCGAACCAGATGCGCGGCTTGGGTTCGGTCATGACTTCGCCGAGCGCGCAAGCCAGCGAACGCCGGTCGGCGAGCAGGCGCTGCAAGGCATCGAGCGCGAAATCGTGCAACGCGGTCGGCATGGCCGCCGGGTTCGTGGTGGCAGGCTGGCGGGGGTCACGGTAGAGCGTGTCGTCCTGCAGTTCGTCGGCCATGCGCTGCAGCAGCTCGCCGGCCAGGCCACCGCGTTGCGGCGCACGAAACCCAATGGAGTAAGTGGTGCAGTCGCCCCCTACCGCGACGCCGTCGTGCGCCCATCGCGGGGGTAGATAGAGCATGTCACCGGGACCCAGCAGGTGCTCTTCCTCGGGTTCGAAATGGCTCAGGACCTTCAGCGGCACGTCGGGTTGCAGCGAAAAGTCGGTCTGCCGGCCGATGCGCCAGTGCCGCTTCCCAGTGGCCTGCAGCAGGAAAACGTCGTAGCTGTCAAAGTGCGGCCCCACGCCGCCGCCGTCGCTGGCCCAGGAGATCATGAGATCGTCCAGCCGGGCATCGGGCACAAACCGAAACCGTTGCAGGAGTTCATGCGCGGCGTCGACGTGCTGGTCAACGCCCTGCACGAGCATCGTCCAGCCCGCTTGCTTCAATGGCGGCAGGCTGCTGCGGCCGAGCGGGCCCTGGCGCAGCGTCCAACCCGCGCCCTGGCGCACGATCAGGCGCGACTCCACTGCCTCATCCGTCGCCATTTCAAACAGTTGCTGTCGCGTGAGCAAGGGCTGGAAGCCGGGCACCGCCGCCCGGATCAACAAGGGCTTCTTCTGCCAGTGGCGCCGCATGAACTGCGCCGGCGAGAGCCCTCCGAGCAAGGTGCTAGGGACGTCGGGCTGGCTGGTTTCGAAGGCTTGGGTCATGGGACAATTGTCGGATGAAAATCAACCAACAATGCGTGGTCGCACTGACCTGGACCCTCAAGGACACGCTCGGCGAGGAGCTCGACGTGCTCGAAGAGCCGGTGGAGTTTCTGGTGGGTGGCAACGACTTGCTGGCCAAGATCGAAGAGGCCCTGCTCAACCACTCGGCCGGCGACACGGTCGAGTTGCACCTGGAACCGGTGGACGGATTTGGCGACTACGACGACCGCCTGCTGTTTCTGGAACCTCGGCACCTGTTTCCCGATGAGCTCGAAGAAGGCATGGGATTTGAAGGACTGCCTGAGGGCTGCAACCCGGCCGCCCCCAAGGACCGCCTGTATTTCGTCAGCGACATCTACCCCGAGCACGTCGTGCTCGATGGCAACCACCCGTTGGCAGGCATAGCGCTGCGCATCGTGCTCAAGGTGCATGCGGTGCGCGAGGCCGCTGAAAGCGAAATCGGGCGCGGCACCCTCGGCACCGGCTTCTTTCGCATGGAAGTGGACGCACCCGACGAGCTGCAGGGCCCAGGCATTACGCCGCCAGGCCCGAGAACACTGCACTGAATCGGCAGGGGCTCAGCCTCTGCCCGTTGACCCGTAGCCGCCAGCACCACGTTCGCTGGCTGCGGCGAACTCGTCCACCACGTTGAAGCGCGCCTGCACCACGGGCACGATGACCATTTGCGCGATGCGCTCCATGGGTTCGATGGTGAAGGCCACGTCGCTGCGGTTCCAGGCGCTGACCATGAGCTGGCCCTGGTAGTCGCTGTCGATCAGGCCCACCAGGTTGCCCAGCACAATACCGTGCTTGTGGCCCAGGCCGGAGCGCGGAAGGATCATGGCCGCATAGCCAGGATCTGAGAGGTGAATGGCCAGCCCGGTAGGCACGAGTTGCCACGCATTGGGCAGCAGCGTGACCGGCGCGTCCAGACAGGCCCGCAGGTCCAGGCCGGCGCTGCCTTCGGTGGCATAGGCGGGAAGCTGGTTCGCGATGCGAGGGTCCAGCACTTTCACGTCGATCTGCATTCGTCTACTCCCGCCCCGAGGGCGATCTCTTTGGCTCTTCAAGGCTTCTTCAGACTGTCCTGCAACGCCTTGGCCGGATCGTCCTCAGCTTCTTCGGCAGGTTCTTCAGCCGCAGGCTCGGGCATGTCGGCGCCCTCTTCTGCCGGCGCTTCCTCTTCCTCCTGGGCAGCCTCTTCTTCCAGGCCCGGCATGTCGCGCAACATGTCGGTCACCGCGGCGTCGTCCACCACGATTTTCGGCCCGAGGCTGCCGGTGACAAGCGTGGGGTTCAACACCACCACGGCCAGCATGATGAGCTGCAGGACGATGAAGGCAATCGACCCCTTGTAGATCTGGGTCGTGGTCACCGCAGGGATGCGTTCCTTGGTCACCACATCGTTGTAGTCGCTGCGGGCGGCGACGCTGCGCAAATAGAACAGCGCAAATCCAAAAGGGGGCGTGAGGAAAGAGGTCTGCAGGTTCATGGCCAGTATGACGCCGAACCAGATCAGGTCGATGTCCATCTTGGCCGCCACGGGCGCGAGCAGCGGCACGACGATGAACGCGATCTCGAAGAAGTCGATGAACATGCCCAGCACGAACACCAGCAGGTTCACGAAGATCAGGAAGCCCATCTGGCCGCCCGGCAGTTTGTCGAACAGGTGCTCAACCCAGATGTGTCCATCGGCCGCATTGAAGGTGAAGCTGAACACCGTGGAGCCAATGAGGATGAACATCACGAAGATGGCCAGCTTGGTGGTGCTCTCCAGCGCCTGCCTGAGCAGGCTGAACGTGAGCGCGCGCCGCGCACTGGCCATGATCAGCGCACCCAGCGCCCCCATGGCGCCGCCTTCGGTGGGCGTGGCAACGCCCAGAAAGATGGTGCCCAGCACCAGGAAGATCAGCACCAGCGGAGGGATCAGCACAAAGGTGACCTGCTCGGCCAGGCGCGAAAGCAACCCAAGGCGGAACAACCGGTTCAGCAAGGCCAGCGCCAACGCCAGCACCGAGCCCACCGTGATGGACAGAATGACCACCTCATCGGCCGCAGGACTGAACTCGCGCCCGATCAGCGGATTGATGACCGACTCGTGGACTTGCGACCAGCCGTAACTGACCCCCGCGCACAAAGCCAGCAATACCAGGAGCGACCGGTGGCCACTGGAACCATTGGGCTCGTTGTAGACACGGGCCTCAATGGGCAGCGCCGGGACCCACTTCGGCTTGACAATCGCGACGCCCACCACAAAAAGCAGGTAGACGCCGACCAGCATCAGGCCAGGAACCAGGGCTCCTGCGTACATGTCGCCCACCGAGCGGCCGAGCTGGTCGGCCAGCACGATCAGCACCAGCGAAGGTGGAAGCGCCTGCGCCAGCGTACCGGACGCTGTGATGGTGCCCGTGGCGATGGTGCGGTTGTAGCCATAGCGCAGCATGATGGGCAGCGAAATCAGGCCCATGGAGATCACGGCGGCCGCGACCACGCCCGTGGTGGCGGCCAGCAGCGCACCGACCAGGATCACCGCCACGGCCAGGCCACCACGCACCGGCCCGAACACCTGCGCCACAGTGGACAGCAAATCCTCGGCCATGCGGCTTCGCTCCAGGATGATGCCCATCAAGGTGAAGAAGGGAATGGCCAGCAACGTGTCGTTCTGCATGATGCCGAACACGCGCAGGGGCAAGGCCTGGAACAGGTTGGAGGGGAACAGCCCGGCCTCCATGCCGATGAAACCGAAGAACAGGCCGGTTGCCGCCAGCGAGAACGCCACCGGAAAACCGGACAACAGGAAAACCAGCAGGCCCGCGAACATCATCGGGACAAAATTGGCAGCAATGAACTCCATCATGATCACTGCGCTCCCTTGAGTCGTGCCTGGGCTTCATCCAGCAATTGCTGGGCCAGCTTCTCTTCTTCGGTGGACTCATCGTGGGCCAGCGCGTCGGGCCCGTGGCCGGCGAGGAATGCGATGCGCTTGATCAGTTCACTGACACCCTGAATGAACAGGATGGTGAACCCCAGGGGGATCAGGCCGTAGACCGGCCAGCGGATCAGCCCGCCCGAGTTGGAGGACATTTCGCCCGTGCTCCAGGCCCGTTCGAAAAGTGGCCAACCGAGCGTGGCCATCATGTAGCAAAGTGGGAACAGGAAGACCACGATGCCGAAGATATCCACCCAGTTGCGGCCGCGTGCGCCGAACCTGGCCGAAATGAAGTCGATGCGCACGTGGGCGTTGCGCAGGAACGCGTAGCCACTGCCGATCATGAACACGGCGGCAAACAGGTACCACTGGATCTCGAGCAGCGCGTTGGAACTGCTGTCAAAGAGCTTGCGCACGATGGCATTGCCGGCGCTGATCAGGGTGGTAGCCAGAATGAACCACATCACCAGCTTGCCGATGAGCTCGCTGAATGCGTCGATGAGGCGGGAGATTTTTAGCAGGAACGACATGGGATTCCCCGTGTGAACGGTGGTCTCGAAGGCAGCAGGCAAGTCTAGCGGAGAGCCAGCTCCTGAACTGATAGACAGCTGACATGCACGAGTGCCTCGGGAAGGCTCGTTGACAAGGTCAATCGGAGCAAAAAACCCCGCCATGGCGGGGCTTCTTGCTCGGTACAGGCGCCGGTTACAGCTTGGCCGCTTGCATGTAGCGGTCGAACTGCGCTTCGGTGAAGCGGAACCACAGGTTCTGGTCCTTGCGGAAGGCCGAGTAGTCGGCGTAGATCTTCTTCCACTTCGGGTTCTTGGCACTGTTGTCCGCGTAGAGCGCCATGGAGTTCTTGAAGGCGGCGTCCATCACGGACCTTGGGAAGGCCAGCACCTTGGTGCCCGCGGCCACGAGCTGCTTGAGCGCAGCGGGGTTCAGGGCGTCGTACTTGGCCTGCATGGTGGTGTGTGCAATGGCCGCAGCACATTCCACGATGGCCTTGTTCTCTGCAGACAGCGAGTTGTAGGCCTTGTTGTTGACGTACAGCGAGAGCTGCGGGCCGCCTTCCCACCAGCCTGGGTAGTAGTAGTTCTTGGCGACCTTGTTGAAGCCGAGCTTCTGGTCATCGTAGGGGCCCACCCACTCGGTGGCGTCGATGGTGCCTTTTTCCAGCGCCTGGTAGATTTCACCGCCAGGAATGTTCTGCGGCACGCCGCCCATGGTGGTGAGCACCTTGCCGGCAAAACCGCCAATGCGCATCTTCAGGCCCTTGATGTCGGCCAGCGTCTTGATTTCCTTGCGGTACCAGCCGCCCATCTGGGCGCCCGTATTGCCCATGGGGAAGTTCACGATGTTGTAGCCCTCGTAGAACTCGCGGAACAGCTTCATGCCGTTGCCTTCGTACATCCACGCCGTCATCTGGTGGCTGTTGAGCCCGAAGGGGATCGCGCAATCCAGCGCGAAGGTATCGTCCTTGCCGAAGAAGTAGTAGGGCGCAGTGTGAGCGCACTCCACGGTACCTTCCTGCACCCCATCAACCACGCCGAAGGCGGGCATCAGTTCGCCACCAGGATGGACGGAGATCGAGAACTTGCCCCCCGACATTTCGCCCACCTTCTTCGAAAACACCTCGGCAGCGCCGTAGATGGTGTCGAGTGCCTTGGGAAAGCTCGAGGCCAGTCGCCAGCGGATGGCGGCCTGGGCATGCACCGCGGGTGCGGCACCAGCGGCCAGCACACCGGCAATGCCGGCATGCTTGATCATTGAACGACGATCCATATTGTTTGACTCCGTGGTTTGAATGGAATACACCCGGCCCGGCGAACCGGGCTGGAGACTTGTTCAGTCCGAAGTCATTGTAGAAATTGCCCTCTGACCACAGTCGGGGGTTTTCCCTTGAAACACCGCCCATGCAGGGAGATGTTCAGCGTCTTGCAAGGTTTCTGATGGCCGGTGGCCCGGCCAGAGGCCCTCAGCCCACGACCTTGAGGTTCGCTGGCGCTTGCAGCAGCGACTCGAAACGGGTGCGAATCGAGGCCTCGATGCCAGTGGCGTCGAGCCCTTGCAGTGCCAGCAGCTTGCCAGGGTCCCCGTGTTCAATGAATGCATCGGGCAGCCCCAGTTGCAGCACAGGCAGCACAAGCCCCAGGGCCTGCAACGACTCCAGCACGGCTGAGCCGGCGCCGCCTTGCACGCACCCCTCCTCCACGGTGACGAGCGCTTCGTGGCTCTGTGCCAGTTCGCGCAACAGATCGACATCCAGTGGCTTGGCCCAGCGCATGTTGGCCACGCTGGCACCGAGCTTCTCGCCAGCCGCCAGCGCGGGGTGGAGCAAGGTGCCGAATGCCAGGATCGCCACGCCACGCCCTTTGCGGCGAAGTTCTCCGCGACCATAAGGCAGGCCGGCAAGGCCTTCCTGTTGCGCAACCCCTGCGCCAGCGCCCCGCGGGTAGCGCACCGCCACGGGGTGGTTCTGTTCGAACGCGGTGCTGAGCAACTGCCGGCACTCGGCCTCATCGGCCGGGCAGGCCACCGCCATGTTGGGGATACAGCGCAAATACGCGATGTCGTAGGCACCGGCGTGGGTCGCGCCATCGGCGCCCACCAGGCCCGCGCGATCGAGCGCAAACACCACCGGCAAGTTTTGCAGGGCCACGTCGTGGATGAACTGGTCGTAGCCGCGCTGCAGGAAGGTGGAGTAGATCGCCACCACCGGCTTGAGGCCTTCGCAAGCCAGGCCGGCGGCGAAGGTGACGGCGTGTTGCTCGGCGATGCCGACGTCGAAGTACCTTGCGGGGAAACGGCGCTCGAACTCGACCATGCCCGAACCCTCGCGCATCGCCGGGGTGATGCCGACCAGGCGCGGGTCCGCCGCAGCCATGTCGCACAGCCATTTGCCGAACACCTGCGTGAAGGTGGTCTTGGCCGGTGTGGCGGGTTTGGTCAGGCCCACGGCGGGATCGAAGGTGCCCGGACCATGGTAGGCCACAGGATCGGCTTCCGCCAGTTTGTAACCCTGCCCCTTCTTGGTGACCACGTGCAGAAACTGTGGTCCGCTGTCGGTGTCGAGCAGGTGGCGGATGTTCTCCAGCGTGGGGATGAGGGAGTCGAGGTCGTGCCCGTCGATCGGGCCGATGTAGTTGAAACCGAACTTCTCGAACAGCGTGGCGGGCACCACCATGCCCTTGGCATGTTCTTCGAGCCGTTTGGCCAGTTCGAACAAAGGCGGCGCACCCTTGAGCACCTGCTTGCCCACATTCTTGGCGGCCGCATAGAACTGGCCACTCATGAGCTGGGCCAGATAGCGGTTGAGCGCGCCCACCGGCGGAGAGATCGACATGTCGTTGTCGTTGAGCACGACGAGCAGCCGCCCGTCGGCAATCCCCGCGTTGTTCAGGGCCTCGAAGGCCATGCCGGCGGTCATGGCACCGTCGCCGATGATCGCCACGGCCTTGCGCTTCTCGCCTTTGATCTTGGCCGCCAGCGCCATGCCGAGCGCGGCCGAGATGCTGGTGGACGAATGCGCGGTGCCGAAGGTGTCGTATTCACTCTCGTCGCGGCGCGGGAAACCGCTGATGCCGCCGAATTGCCGCAGCGTGCCCATGCGGTCGCGCCGGCCCGTGAGGATTTTGTGCGGGTAGGTCTGATGCCCCACGTCCCACACCAGGCGGTCATCCGGCGTGTCGAAGACGTAGTGCAGCGCCAGGGTGAGTTCGACCGTGCCCAGGTTGGAGCTGAGGTGGCCGCCGGTCCGGGCCACGCTTTCGAGGAGAAAGCTGCGCAGTTCGTTGGCCAGCGGGGGCAGTTGCGCGCGCGTGAGGCGGCGCACATCCTTTGGCGACGCGATCGTCGACAGCAGTGAACTCATGGGCAAAGTGGCTCGGGTCATGTCGGTGGGGACTGGCGCAGGCGCTCAGTATGCACGCCGGCCCACCCAGTCGGCCAGTGCGTGCAGGTGGGAAGTGTCGTCCAGGCGGCTCTGGTCGAGGGCGGCGTGCGCCTCGTCCAGCACGCGCCCAGCGTAGGCTTGCGCCTGCGCCAGGCCCATCAGGGAAACGAAAGTGGGTTTGTCGGCCGCGGCGTCCTTGCCGGCGGTCTTGCCCAGGGTGGCCGAATCGGAGGTGACGTCGAGCACGTCGTCCACCACCTGGAACGCCAGCCCCAGCGCCGCGCCATAGCGACCCAGTTGGGCCCTTGCCTCGGGCGAGACGCTTCCCGTGGCCGCGCCCATGGCAACACTGGCTTTGAGCAACGCGCCCGTCTTCTGCCGGTGCATGGCCTCCAGCGCGGACAGGTCCAGCGCCAGGCCGACGCTGGCCAGATCCACCGCCTGCCCACCAGCCATGCCGGTGGCGCCCGCCGCCTGCGCCAGCAAGAGACAGAGCTGCGCGGCCATGTCGGACGGCACACTGCCATCGTTGGGCACGAGCAGTTCGAAAGCCAGTGCCTGCAAGGCGTCGCCCGCGAGCAAGGCCTGCGCCTGGCCGAAGCGCACATGCACCGTCGGTTTGCCCCGGCGCAGCACGTCGTTGTCCATGCAAGGCATGTCATCGTGAACCAGCGAGTAGGCGTGAATCAGTTCCACCGCGCAGGACGCGCGCAGCGCAGCCTCTCGCAGGCCGCCCACGGCTGCGCTGGTGGCCAGCACGAGAAGCGGTCGCAATCGCTTGCCGCCGTCGAGCACCGCGTAGCGCATGGCCTCACCCAGGCCGGCGGGGGCATCGGCCGGCACCCAGGTCGACAGGGCCTGCTCCACCTCGTCCTGCCGCGCCACGCGCCAGGCAGCGAAGTCCATCGAATCGCTGAGCAAGGCGTTCAAGCGGCGTCCCAGGGTTTGAGCTCGCCGCCTTCGAGCACTTTGATCTGGTTTTCCACCGCGTCCAGCCGCGCACGGCAGAAGGCCAGCAACTCGGCGCCACGCTGGTAGTGGGTCAGCAACTGCTCCAGCGGCAATTGCCCCGCGTCGAGTTGTGAAACCAATTGTTCAAGTTCTGCCAGCGCCGCCTCATAGCTGGCGGGCACTTCGGCGGGCGCACCAGTGCGGGCGGAACGGGGGGCGGGGCGTGTGGTCATGGGGCGGTGTCGTCGAGGGCCGCAGATGGGCCGAGCGACATTCTATGCACAGCACGCGCATTGCACCCCCGGGGTACAATCCGGCCTCTTTTTTTCATACTGACGGGCCCTGCGGCCCGGAGGGACGCACCACTCCACCCATCCCGCGCGAATTCGTCTGACGAGCACAGCGCTTACCCTGCCCCTTCATAGGGGGAGTCTCTAGGTCAGGACCCAGATGTCTGATTTAAGTCTTCAACTGCAGCAGGCCGCAAGCCAACTTCCGGTTTCCAGCTACTTCAGCGAGGCGCTGTTCCAGCGCGAAAAGGAAACTCTCTTCCAGCGCGGGCCCCGGTATGTGGGGCACCAACTCTCCGTCCCCAACGTCGGGGACTACCACACGCTGCCGCAGGAACGCGGCGGCCGAGCCCTGGTGCACACCGCCAAGGGCATTGAGCTCGTGTCCAACGTGTGCCGGCACCGGCAGGCCCTGATGCTGCAGGGCAAGGGAAACCTCAGCGACACGCGCAGTGGCAGCGCCGGTGGCAACATCGTCTGCCCGCTGCACCGCTGGACCTACAGCGGCGTGCATGGCGAGCGGGCGGGCCAGTTGCTGGGCGCGCCGCACTTCGAACAGGACCCCTGCCTGAACCTCAACCACTACCCGTTGCGCGAATGGAACGGGCTGCTGTTCGAAGACAACGGGCGCGACATCGCCGCCGACCTGGCGAACATGGGGCCGCGCGCCGCGCTCGATTTCGAGGGCATGGTGCTGGACCACGTGGAACTGCACGAGTGCAACTACAACTGGAAAACTTTCATCGAGGTCTATCTGGAGGACTACCACGTGGCGCCCTTCCACCCCGGCCTGGGCGGATTCGTCACCTGCGAGGACCTTCGATGGGAGTTCAAGCCCGAGTATTCGGTGCAGACGGTGGGCGCGGCCAATCTGCTGGGCAAGGCAGGCAGCCCGGTCTATCAGCGATGGCACGAGCAACTGATGAACTACCGGCAGGGCGCCATGCCCGAGCACGGCGCAATCTGGCTCACCTACTACCCGCACATCATGGTGGAGTGGTATCCGCATGTGCTCACCGTATCCACACTGCATCCGGTGAGCGTGGACAAGACGCTGAACATGGTGGAGTTCTACTACCCCGAAGAAATCGCCGCGTTCGAGCGCGAGTTCGTGGAGGCGCAGCGAGCGGCCTACATGGAAACCTGCGTGGAAGACGACGAGATCGCCGAGCGCATGGACGCCGGTCGCAAGGCCTTGCTGATGCGCGGTGACAACGAGGTCGGGCCCTACCAGAGTCCGATGGAGGACGGCATGCAGCACTTTCACGAGTGGTACAGATCGAGGATGAGCCCCCACATCTGAGGGCACCCAGCATGCAAGCCTGGTGGATCGTGCTGGCCTCGCTGCTCTTCGCCTCCATGGCGGTGTGCATCAAATACGCCTCGGCGTACTTCAACAGCTTCGAGATCGTGTTTTACCGAGGCCTGCTGGGCGTGATGTTCCTGATGGGCATGGCCCGAATGCAGGGCGTCTCGCTGCGCACCAGCGTGCCTGCGATGCACGCCTGGCGCGGCGTGGTCGGGGTGATCTCGCTGGCCACGTGGTTCTATGCAATCGCCCATCTGCCCCTGCCCACGGCCATGACGCTGAATTACATGAGCAGCGTGTGGATCGCCACGTTTCTGCTGGGTGGCGCGCTGCTGATGCAGGGACGCAACGTGCCCCTGCGCCACCAGGGCCCGCTGTTCCTGACTGTGATGGCCGGATTCGCCGGTGTGGCCATGATGCTCAGGCCCTCGCTCAACGAAGACCAGGTGGTCGGCGCCTTTGTGGGCCTGCTTTCCGGCGTGTTCGCCGCCCTCGCCTACCTGCAGGTCGCAGCGCTCTCGCGCGCCGGCGAACCCGAGAGCCGCACGGTTTTCTATTTCTCACTCTGCGCCGCGCTGGTCGGTGGCATGGGCATGCTGTTCACTGGCGTCAGCGCCTGGCACTGGCCATCGGCGCTGTGGTTGCTGCCCACCGGTCTGCTGGCGGTGATGGGCCAACTCTGCCTGACACGGGCCTACTCCCAAGGCGCCACGATGGTGGCTGCCAGCCTTCACTACACCGGCATCGTGTTTGCCACGCTCTACAGCCTCGTCCTGTTCGGCGAGCACATTCCCCTCATCGGCTGGCTGGGGATGGCGCTGATCGTGGCCAGCGGCGTCGCGGCCACCGTGCTGAGGGCGAGGGCTGTTCCCAACGCGCCCGCCGAAGAGCACTGACCTGGCGCTCTACCGCACAATGCGCGCATGTACACCACCCTGATCACCCCCGGCCAGCTCCAGCAGCTCATCGACAGCAGCGCCCCGCTGCGCGTGCTGGATGCCAGTTTCGAACTGACGAAGCCCGACGCCGGCGCCGCCCAGTTCGAATCCGAACACATTCCAGGCTCGACCTACGTTCACCTGGACCATCACCTCAGCGACAAGACAGGCGCCGACCGCGCCAGCGGCGGTCGCCACCCGCTGCCCTCGCGAGAGACCTTCGCGCGGCGGCTGGGCGAACTGGGTGTGGCCAACGGCATGCAGGTGGTCGTGCTCGACAGGCAGGGCGCGAACTACTGCGGGCGCCTGTGGTGGATGCTCAAGTGGTGCGGCCACGAGGCGGTGGCGGTGCTGGATGGCGGACTGCCGGCCTGGAAGGCCCATGGCGGCCCGGTGACCAGCGGGCCGGCACCTGCCCCAGCCTCGGCCCGCTTCGAACTGCGGCCACCACTGGCGCACATCGCCACCACCGCCGAAATTGCGGGCTCGCTGGGTCGGCCCGGCCTCACGCTCATCGACGCACGCGCAGCCGCCCGGTTCCGTGGCGAGACCGAGCCACTCGATCCCGTGGCGGGCCACATTCCCGGCGCCCTCAACCGTCCTTTTGGCGAGAGCGTGACGAGCGATGGACGCTTCAAACCGGCGGCCGATCTGCGCGCCGAGTTCGACCGCCTGCTTGGTGGGCGCGATCCGGCCAGCGTGGTTCACCACTGCGGCAGTGGCGTGAGCGCGATCCCCAACCTGCTGGCCATGGAGCTGGCCGGCCTGGGCCGCGCACGGCTCTACCCGGGCAGTTGGAGCGAGTGGTGCAACACGCCGGGCCTGCCCATCGCGCAGGGCTGAGCGGCCCGACAACCCATCCCCATGGCGCGACCTTCTCAGAACCAGGAACCGGGGGCGGTACCCGTTCTGACGGGAGGGCCGCGCAAGCGCGTGCTCACGCTGCTATCGCTGGTGATCGGTCTGGCCTCTCTGCTGGTGCTGGTGCTCGACCTGCTCATGGCAAGCCCTGGCCAGCACGAGGCCTGGAATGCGGGCGCCCTGATGGTGGTGGCTGGCGTGGCTTGGTGGCTGGTTCGCACCGAGCGCGAACGGTACGTGGCCCACCTGATCGTGCTCGGCACCCTGCTGATCGCGATCAGTTCGGTGATCACCTATGGTTCCGTGCGCACCGCTGTGGGCTTCCTGTTCGTGGCCGCCGTCGCTGGCGCCGGCACCTTCCTGGGACGCACCGCGCTCATCCTCACCGTCATCGCCAGCGTCGGTGCGCTGGGCGTGCTCACGCTGGCGGAACACCAGGGCTGGCTCAGCGCCACGCCCTACTTCGAAGTCGGCGTTCGCGTGTGGATCACGCATTCCGCCACGCTGGTGGTGGTGGCCGTGATGGCCTATCACAGCCGGCGGCAGTTGCGGGAATCTTTCGCACGCCAGTCCGACGAGCTGGAGCGGCGCAAGAAAACCGAGCTGGAACGCGACCGCAACCTGGAACGTTTCGCCCGCATCTTCCGCACCAACCCCAGCCCCATGGTGGCGCAGTCCGCCCGCTCAGGCATGATTCTGGACGTCAATCCCGCCTTTGAGCGCTGCTATGGTTACCAGCGCTCCCAGGTACTCGGCCGCCAGGACAGCTTTCTTTGGGCATCGCAGGAAGAGCGCGAGTCGTTCATGACCTTCCTGTTTGCCAGACGCCGTGCCGAGCAGTACGCCGCGCACGGCCAGCGCGCCGACGGCAGCGTGTTCGACGCGCTCGTCTCCAGCGAAATGGGCGACGACCCTGAAGACAAACTGATCATCACCACGATTTCCGACGTGAGCGCGCAGAACGAAGTGCTTGAACGGCTGCGCCGCTCCGAAGAACGCTTCTCCAAGGCGTTCAACTTCAGTCCCCTGAACATGACGCTCACGCGCCTGTCCGACGGTTCGTTCATCGAGGTCAATCGAGCAGAAGACCGGGCTCAGGGCCTCGCACCGGCAGACTTCAAAGGCAAGACCTCGGTCGACATCGGCGCCTGGCTCACGCCGCAGGACCGGGAGTTGTTCGTCGCCCGCCTGCTGCGCGAGGGCCGCATCGACGGCTACGAAACGCGCATGCGTCACAAGGACGGATACCTCGTGGACACCCGGCTCTGGGCCGAACTCGTGGAGGTCGATGGCGAACGCTGCATCCTCTCTTGCACCGTCAACATCACCGAAGAGAAGAAGCGCGAAACACTGCTCCTGAACGTGGCCAGGGGTGTGGCCGCCGAAACCGGCGAAGTCTTTTTCGGTGCCCTCACCCGTCACCTGGAAGAAACCATAGGCGCCGACATGGTGGTGATCGGCGAGTGCCGTGACGATGGTCGGGTGCGCACGCTGGCGATCCAGCAGAACGGCCAGGCCGCGTCCAATTTCAGTTTCAACCCGAAGGGAACACCCTGCGGCCAGACTTTGCAGCAGCAAGACATGCTGGTGTGCGCCCATGAACTGGCCGAGCAATACCCGCAGGCCACCAGCCTCGTTGCCTCGGGCTGCAAGGCGTACCTGGGCAAGGCGCTGCGCGACGCCGACGGTACGCCCATTGGTGTGATTTTTGCGCTATGGGGACGCGAGGTGGAAATCCGTCCCGACGCGCAGGCGCTGATCGCCATCTTCGCCAGCCGCGCCAACGCCGAGCTGGTGCGGCTGCGGCGCGACCGCGAGATCCAGCAGTTCAATGAAACGCTGGAGCAACGTGTGCGTGAGCGCACCGCCGATCTGCAGAACCTCAACGCCGAACTCGATTCCTTCGCGTATTCGGTGTCGCACGACCTCAAGTCCCCGTTGCGCGCCATCGACGGGTTCACGCGACTGCTGGACGAGGCGCTGGGCGATCGCCTGAGCGCAGACGAACGTCAGTTGCTCGATCGCGTGCTCCACTCCACTTCGCGCATGGGCTCGCTCATCAACGACCTGCTCGCCCTGGCGCGCGTGAGCCAGGGTCGCCTGGAGCCTCAGAACGTGAATCTCAGCGCACTGGCCAGCCAGGTGCTGCTGCAGGAACGCCAGAAGCACCCCGAGCGCGACATCGAATACCGGGTGGAGCCCGATCTGCAGGCCCATTGCGACCCCCGCCTGGCGCGCATCGCCCTGGAGAACCTGTTTGCCAATGCCTTCAAGTACACCCGCACCCGCGAGCACACGCTGATCGAGTGGGGATGGATGCCCGCACAGGGCGGCCAGCCAGCTCAATTCTTCGTGCGCGACAACGGCGTGGGCTTCGACATGGCCTATGCCGACAAGCTCTTCAAGCCCTTTCAGCGGCTGCACATGCCCAGCGAGTTCGAAGGCACTGGCATCGGCCTGGCCACCGTGCGTCGCATCATCGAGCGCCATGGTGGCTCGATCCGCGGAGAAGGCAAGCCCGGCGAGGGTGCCGTGTTCTCTTTCAGCTTCGGCGACCCGCCCACGTCAGTGTGAGGCGTGGGCCAGACCGCTGACCAGCGTGACCAGACCAATGCCCGCCAGCAGCCAGGCGATCTGCGCCACCGTGGCGCGCAACCCCACCCGCTTCTGCAACTGCGGAATCAGGTCGGCCAGCGCCACATAGACGAAACTGCTGGACGCTGCCACCAGGAAGTACGGCAGGTAGTCCGCCAGACGCGCCAGCAGGAAATACCCCACGAGGCCTCCCAGCGCCGTGACGGTGCCAGCGAGTGACACCTTGACGAGCGCGGCACGCGTGGTGGCGGAAGTCTGCCGCAGCACCACCAGATCCCCCATGTGGTGAGGCACCTCATGCGCCAGCACCGCCAGCGCGGCGATCACACCCAGGCGCATGTCGGCCATGAACGCCGAGGCGATCAGGATCCCATCGCCGAACGCATGCACGCTGTCCCCGGCAAGAACCGCCCAGCCACCCGATCGCGGCTCGTCATGACGATGGTGATGGCGGTGGTGTGCATGGCCCTCGTGGGCGCCATGCGCATGGCCCGCGCCGCCGCCTTCCTGGTGGTGCTCATGCCCGTGGTGCCAGAGCTCGGCCTTGTCGAGCAGGAAAAAGAACACCAGGCCACCCAGCAACAGGGCAAACAGCTCGTGTGCGCTGGCCTCGCTCTCGAAAGCCTCCGGCAGCAAATGCATGAACGCGGTGGCCATGAGCGCGCCCGCCGCCATGCTGAGCATGTGCTGGGTGTAGCGCGCCATCATGGCAAAGCCCAGCAGGGCGGCCAGCCAGACGCTGCCCACGCCGGCGGCGACGGTTCCGATCAGGATCGCGATCAAGGTCATGTTGTTCTGCTCGATTCAGCCAGATTCAGCCACAAAAAAGGGCCGCTTTCAGCGGCCCCGGTCAACGGTGCGGGTGCAGCCTCAGGCCACGCCGTGCTGCTTGAACCACGCCAGGGCGCGGTTCCAGCCGTCCTCGGCCGCTTCCTTTCGGTAGCTCGGCCGGTAGTCGGCGTGGAACGCGTGCGGCGCGTTCCGGTACATCACGAAGGTCGACTTTTTGGCGGCAGCACCGCCAACGGCCAAGGCATTTTGCATCTTAGCAACCGTGTCAAGGGGGATGCCCGTGTCCTCGCCACCATACAGGCCCAGCACCGGGCCATTGAGCTGCACCGCCACGTCCAGCGGGTGTTTCGGGCTGAGCGGGCTGGCCGCGCCGACCAGCCGGCCATACCAGGCCACACCCGCCTTCACCGCCGGATTGTGCGCGCTGTACAGCCAGACCTGGCGACCGCCCCAGCAGAAACCGGTGATGCCCAGCTTGCGGGTGTTGCCGCCATTGGCGGCGGCCCACTTCACCGTGGCGTCCAGATCGCCCATCACCTGGGCGTCGGGCACCTTGGAAACCACCTCGGCGATCAGTTTGGCGATCTCTCCATAGCTCTGCGCGTCGCCCTGACGCACGAAGAGCTCGGGCGCAATGGCCAGGTAGCCGGCCTTGGCAAAGCGGCGCGCGGTGTCCGCGATGTATTCGTGCACGCCAAAGATCTCGGAACACACCAGCACCACCGGCAGGCCCGTCTTGCCAGCCGGCGCTGCGCGGTAGGCCGGCATCTTGAAGCCGTTGACGTCGATCATGACCTCGCCCACGGTCAGTCCGTCGGAAGGCGTCTTGATCGCCGTCTGCGCCATCAATGGCGCCGCAGCCGCGGCATACCCCACGCCGAGAGCAGCCTTGAGGGCTGTGCGACGGGTGGCCCCGTGTTCGGTGGACTGTCCGGGCAACAAAGCGTCAAGGTCCTGTGCGTGTCGTTCGTCGAGCATGTTGGCGTCTCCTTCAGGTGGGTGGAAAAACAAATGATTCGATTCAACGCGGGAAGTTCAGCTCGACGGAGGGTCTTGCAGAAATGACGCGGAACTGGCTCAGCCAGGCCACAGGCACTGACCCCTGCGGAAAAGCGCCAACGTTCAGTGCGCCTTGTCCCAGTTCGGCCCCACGCCCACTTCAGCCAGCAGCGGCACCTTGAGCGCCGCCACACCGGCCATGAGGTGCGGAATCTCCGACTTGAGCCATTCCACTTCGCCCTCAGGCACCTCGAACACCAGCTCGTCGTGTACCTGCATGATCATCCGGGTGCCGCGCCGCTGTTCGTCCAGTGCCTTCTGCACGGCCACCATGCTGAGCTTGATGAGGTCGGCCGCCGTGCCCTGCATGGGCGCGTTGATCGCGGCGCGTTCGGCGCCGCTGCGGCGCGGGCCGTTGGGGCTGTTGATCTCGGGCAAATACAGGCGCCGACCAAAAACGGTCTCCACATACCCTTTGGCCTTGGCGCTCTGGCGCGTGTCGTCCATGTACCGCTTCACGCCTTCAAATCGCTCGAAATAGCGTGTGATGTAGTTTTTGGCGGCGGTGTTGTCGATGGCCAGCGCCTTGGCCAGGCCGAAGGCACTCATGCCGTAGATCAGGCCGAAGTTGATCACTTTGGCATAGCGACGCTGCTCGCTGCTGACCTGCGCGGCCTCCACGCCGAACACCTCGGCGGCGGTGGCGCGGTGCACGTCCAGGCCCTCGTGAAAGGCGTGCAGCAGGGCCTCGTCGCCGCTGATGTGGGCCATGATGCGCAACTCGATCTGCGAGTAGTCGGCGCTGGCAATCACATGTCCGGCCGGCGCCACGAAGGCCTCGCGCACGCGACGGCCCTCGGGGGTGCGGATGGGGATGTTCTGCAGGTTGGGGTCGTTGCTGGAAAGGCGCCCCGTGACGGCCACCGCCTGTGCGTAGTGTGTGTGGACGCGGCCGGTGCGCGGCAGCGCGAGCTGGGCCAGCTTGTCGGTGTAGGTGCCCTTGAGCTTGGACAGGCCCCGGTGCTCAAGAATCTTGGCGGGCAGCGGGTAGTCCTCGGCCAGCTTTTCCAGCACTTCTTCGTCGGTGCTGCGCGCGCCGGTGGCGGTCTTCTTGACGACGGGCAGGCCGAGCTTGTCGAAGAAGATTTCGCCGAGTTGCTTGGGGCTGGCCAGGTTGAAGGGCTGACCCGCAATGGCGTAGGCCTCCTGTTCCAGGGCCACGATGCGCTGACCGAGCTCGTGGCTCTGCGCGGCCAGCGTGGGTGCGTCGATCAGCACGCCGTTGCGCTCGATGCGGTAGAGCGCCTCGCTGCTGGCGATTTCCAGTTCGTAGATGAACTTCAGCTTTTCATCGGCCTGCAGCCGGGGCCACAGCGCCAGGTGAACGTCCAGCGTCTGGTCGCTGTCCTCGCACGAATACTCGGCGGCCTTGGCCACGTCAACCTGGGCAAAGGGAATCTGGTGCGCGCCCTTGCCGCACAGGTCCTCGTAGTTGATGCCCTGCCGCCCGAGGTGCCGTTCGGCCAGGCTCGCCAGGCCGTGGGGCTTGTGCACTTCCAGCACGTAGCTCTGCAGCATGGTGTCGTGCGCATAGCCCTGTACCTCGATACCGTGGTTGGCGAACACGTGGCGGTCGTACTTCACGTGCTGGCCGAGCTTGTGCCTGCCACCGTCCTCCAGCCAGGGCTTGAGTCGTGCCAGCACTTCATCGAACGGCAGTTGCGGTGGCGCGTCGGGGCCGCTGTGCCGAAGCGGAATGTAGGCCGCCTCGCCGGGCTTCACGCTGAAGCTGATGCCCACGATCTCGGCGCGCATCTCGTCGAGCGAGGTGGTCTCGGTGTCGATGGCCACGAGCTCGGCCGCCTGAATCCGGGCCAGCCAGTCGTCGAACAGGGCCCAGTCCAGGATGGTGTCGTACTTCAGATTGGTGGCCTTCGTGGTGCCACTCAGGTCGGGCTCATCGAAAAGGCCCGGCCCAGCGTTGCCCGAACGGGACTTGCGTTCTTCGATCAGTTCGGGCGGCACATCGTGCTGCTCCAGCGCCTTGACCAGGCCCTTGAAGCCGTACTTCTCGCTGAATGCCTTGAGTGCGTCGGTGTCTTGTCCGCCAATGGTGATGGCTTCCAGCGATGGCAGGCCTTCGATGTATTCCCCGAGATCGCAATCCGTCTTGATGGTGAGGAGCTCGCGGCCCTTGGGCAGCCAGTCGAGTGCGTTGCGCAGGTTTTCGCCCGCCACGCCCTTGATTTCACCGGCACGCGCCACCAGCGCTTCCAGTGAACCGTATTCGAGCAACCACTTCACCGCCGTCTTGGGGCCGACCTTGGGCACGCCGGGCACGTTGTCGACCTGGTCGCCAACCAGCGTCTGGTAGTCCAGCATCAGGCTGGGCGGCACGCCGAACTCCGCCGTCACACCCGCAACGTCGCGGCGGCGGTCGTTCATGGTGTCGATCACGGTGATGTGCTCGTTCACCAGCTGGCTCAGGTCCTTGTCGCCGCTGGAAATGATGCAGGTGATGCCTTGCTGGGCGGCCACATGGGCCAGTGTGCCGATCACGTCGTCGGCCTCCACCCCGGGCACGTCCAGCACCTTCCAGCCCAGCAGCCTCACGACTTCGTGGATCGGGCCGATCTGCGAGCGCAGGTCGTCGGGCATCGGCGAGCGGTTGGCCTTGTATTCGGGGTACAGCGCATCGCGGAACGTGGGGCCCTTGGCGTCGAACACGCAGACCGCATAGTCGGCGCGCACGTCCTTTCGCAGCTTCTGCATCATGTTCACCATGCCCCGTATCGCCCCCGTGGCGGGGCTGGACGGATCGCCCGGCACGGCCCGCAGGTCGGGCATGGCGTGGAAAGCGCGGTAGAGGTAGCTGGATCCATCGACCAGCAGCAGCGTGGGCGCGGGGTTCGGGGTGGGGGTCGGGGCTTCGGACATGGCGCGATTGTGGCGGAGATCGCGCCACATCCAGCCGGGCGCGGACTGCGTATCCAGTGGTAACCGGCTCCCGCCTCCTTCAGGCGCGGGCGGCCTGCCTTGCCTACAATGCCGCATGAACCCGAACATCCGCCGTCCCCTCGCCCTGCTCACCCTGGGCTTGTGCGCCACACTGCCCGCCCTGGCCCAGGTGGCCCCCGTCGAATCGCCGCGCGAGCCAGCCTCGCCGCGCGACCGCATCGAGCGCATCACCCACGAAGACCGCCTGACCCGCATCGACGAAGTGCGTGTGGGCGGCCAGACGCAGAGCATCGACGTTCAGCCCAAGAATGGCGCCCCGGCGTATCAGGTTCAGCCGGAATCGAGCGGCTCGACCGATTCCGGGGGCAAGCGCATCGGCAACGCCGGGCGCAGCAGCTGGCGCGTGCTGAACTTCTGATCGTCTGCCACATGGCCGTCTACACCGAAGTCGCGTTTGCAGAAGCCGCCGCCCTTCTCCACACCCTCGACCTGGGAGACCTCACCGAACTTCGGGGCATCCAGGGCGGCATCGAAAACACCAACTACTTCGTGACCAGCGAGCGCGAGGGCGTCACCCACGAACACGTGCTGACCGTGTTCGAACGCCTGAGTTTCGAGCAGTTGCCGTTTTACCTGCACCTGATGAAGTTTCTTGCCGAGCGCGGCATCCCGGTGCCGGCACCGGCGGCCAACGCCCAGGGCGAGATCCTGCACACGGTGCAGGGCAAGCCAGCGGCGGTGGTGGCCAAGCTGCGCGGGCGCAGCGACCTGGCGCCCGGCGTGGCCCAGTGCGAGGCGGTGGGGACCATGCTGGCGCGCATGCACCTGGCCGGACGCGATTTCGCCATGAACCAGCCCAACCTGCGCGGGCTGCCCTGGTGGAACGAGACTGTGCCGGTGGTGCTGCCCTTCCTCGAAGCGCCGCAGGCGGACCTGATCCGTTCGGAACTGGCCTACCAGAACCACGTGGCGCTCAGCCCAGCCTACGCTGCTCTGCCGCGCGGACCGATCCACGCCGACCTGTTCCGCGACAACGCCATGTTCGAGGACGGCGAGCTCACGGGTTTCTTTGATTTCTACTTTGCCGGCTGCGACACCTACCTGTTCGACATCGCGGTCTGCCTCAACGACTGGTGCGTGCTGCACGACGAGAACCACGACGGTTCGCTGGACACGCCGCGCTCGCTGGCCCTGCTCGCCGCCTACCAGTCCATTCGTCCCCTGAACGCCGCCGAGCGCGCCCTGCTGCCGGCCCTGCTGCGTGCCGGTGCCCTGCGGTTCTGGATTTCCCGCCTGTGGGATCTGCACCTGCCGCGCGAGGCCGCGCTGCTGCAGCCCCACGACCCTACCCATTTCGAACGCGTGCTGAGAGCGCGCGTGCGTGACGCGCGCGCGCTCTCGACCCTGTTGCGCGAAGACGCCCTGCAACCCGCATGAAACTCCACCTCGTCCCGGCCAGCACCGGCCTGCAATGGGTCAAGCTCGGCGTGAAGACATTTTTCCGCCAGCCCCTGGCCATGTCCGGCCTCTTCTTCATGTTCATGGCGGCGGTCTCGGTGATTTCGCTGGTGCCGGTGCTGGGCACCGCGATCTCGCTCGCGCTGGTACCGGCCGCCACGCTGGGCCTCATGGCCGCCAGCCAGGAGGCATTCAACGGCCGCTTTCCCATGCCGTCGCTGCTGATCTCGGGGTTCCGCGCCGGTCCTGCCAAGACGCGCAACATGCTCATCCTTGGAGCCATGTACGCCGCCGGGCTGATGCTGGTACTTGGCGTGTCCGCCGTGTTCGGCACGGACGTGTCGCCCCCTGCGGAAATGCCAGAGGGCGACGTCTCGCCGGAGATGGTGCGCGACCTGTTTGCCAACCAGGGTCTGTGGGCGGCGATGGTGCTTTACCTGCCGCTGCTCATGGCGTTCTGGCATGCGCCCGCGCTGGTGCACTGGCACGGCGTGAGTCCACTCAAGAGCCTGTTCTTCAGCCTGCTGGCCTGCTGGTCCAACAAGGGCGCCATGCTCGTCTACTTTTTCGGCTGGGTCGGTGTGTTCATGCTGGTGGGCCTGTTCATGAGCCTGCTGGCGACGCTGCTCGGCGGCTCCCAGGCGCTCAACCTGATCCTCTACCCCATGGTGCTGTTCATGGCGTCCATGTTTCACACCTCCATCTACTTCAGCGTCCGCGACAGTTTCATGGCCGAAGACGGCACCGCCCTCCCCGATTCCACCTCTGGAGACAACGCATGACCCAGCACATCCTGCAAGGCCGCAGCGAAGACGAGATCCTGTGGTTCCAGCGCCGCGACACGCTCAAGGCCGCCGCCGCCTGGGCATTGGCGGGCGGACTGCCCGCTGCCATGGCCCAGCAGCGCAGCAACGTGGTGGAGTTCGTCGGCGACGTGATGCTCAACGGACAGCGCATGCTGCCGCAGCAAACCGTGCAGACCGGCGACGACATTCTCACCGGCCCGGCCTCGCGACTGGTGTTCCTTATTGGCAACGCCGCGTTTCATGTGCGGCAGAACTCGCGCCTGCGGGTGGAACGCGGCGCCACGCTGAACACCGCGAGCCTGTTGCGCCTGCTCTCCGGCGCCGTGGTGAGCGCCTTCGGCCGGGGCAGCAACCGCAGCATCGTCACGCCCACACTTACCGCGGGCATCCGCGGCACCGGGGTGTACACCGAGATCATGGCCGACCAGGGCGGGCGCACCTATTTCTGCAACTGCTACGGCACGGTGGACATGGAGTCCAACGGCAACAGGGCGGTGTCTGTCTCCAGCTATCACCAGTCGTTCTGGGGTGAGGTGCAGCCGCGGGGCGGACGCTTCCTCACGCCCGCGCCGGCACTCAACCACACCGATGAAGAACTCGAATTCCTCGCCCGCCTGATCGGGCAACGCACGGCCTGGCAGATCATGGGCCAGACCGGCGTGAAGGACGGGCGGGGCTACATGGAGCAGCGTCCGCCCGAGGCCCACCCGGCCGCGCCGCGCTGAGGCGGCGCCGGGATCAGAGGCCGATCAGGCCACCGTCGGTGCGGGTGATGACGATGGTGGCCGAGCGCGGACGACCGGTCGGACCATAGCCCTGATTGCCGGGCCACTGGCTCTGGAAGGTGAACGGCCCGGCGCCATAGGCCGGCGTGCTTTCACCGGGGTGCTGAACGTTCACAAACAGCGTGCGCCCATCCGCCGACTCGGTGATTCCAGTGATTTCGCAGCCCGGTGTGCCCACCAGAAAGCGCCGCAGTCTGGTCTCGCCCAGCGCAGCGCCCAGGAAGGTGTTCTGTGTACCGGTGCTGCCGCCCAGGTTGTTGTTCACCGCGATGGCACCGCCATCACCCACCGTGCCGGGAATCGCCGCCAGCAGCATGCAGTTGGTCACATCGGTGTAGGCGCCGTCGTCGGTCTGAATCCAGCAGATGCCCGTGGCCTGGCTGAACCACAGGCCGTCCGGGGAGGCAAAGTCGTTCTTGGCGTTCAGGCCAGACAGGTTGATGTCCGCGCCCGAATCTTCTTCAGCACCGAAGAGAAAGATGTCCCAATTGAAGGACAGTGCATTGGAGGCACCGGCCAGTTCCTTGAAACGGATGATGTGGCCGTGCGGATTGCCGGTGCGGGCACGACCGTCCGAGTCGGCGTAGGCGCGCGGGTTGGCGGCGTCGGCATTGGCCACATTGCGGCTGGCGTTGTTGGTCATGGTGAAGTAGACCTCGCCGTTCTTCGGATTCACGGCACCCCATTCCGGACGGTCCATCTTGGTGGCACCCAGCGCATCGGCGGCGTGGCGCGCATTCACCAGCACGTCGGCCTGGTTGGCGAACACGTAGGTGGCGTAGCCGGAGATCAACGGGTTGGCGATGTTGAGTTCGAGCCACTCGCCGCTGCCGTTGACGTTGAACTTCGCCACATAGAGTTTGCCTTCATCGAGGTACTTGTCTCCGGCGGCCAGGCCACCGCCCACGTCGCTGGCGCTCCACACGGCCGTGGAGACGAACTTGTAGATGTACTCGTTCTGCGAATCGCAACCCATGTAGAAGGCCAGCGGCTGGCCCACCACCGGAATGCTGCACACGGCAGCCTCGTGCGCGAAACGGCCCATGGCCACGCGCTTGGCAGGCGTGCCGCTGGTCAGTGGGTCGATCTCCACGTTGAAGCCGAAGGTGTTGGGCTCGTTGCGGAAGTCCTGTGCCGCACCCGCACCGGGCGCCGAAATGTCCCAGCGGCCAAAGCGGTCATCGGTGGCAGCGGTGGCGGTGGCGAACCAGCCCTGCGAGCCAGCGCTGGTGGCGCCGCCTGCGATGGGTGTGCGCGCCACACCATAGCGCTGGCGCGAGGTGCTGGTCTTGGCATCCACAGGTGCGGACCCCTGTGGCATGTTGAAGTAGGCCGCCCAGTTTTCTTCACAAGCCAGGTAGGTGCCCCAGGGCGTCTTGCCGTGGCCGCAATTGTTGATGGTGCCGCGCGAGGTGGCACCGGTGGTGTCGAACTTCGTCACCATGAACGCGCGAATGTCGGCCAGGTGGGCCGCCGGGCCTGCGATGCGCATGGGCGACTGGCCGGTGACGCGGCGGTTGTAGAGCGAGTCCAGCTTGTAGACCCACTGCCCGGAGCCATTCTTGCCGACCTCGGCCACCGAAACGCCGTGGTGGTTGATTTCCTTGAGCACTTCGAGCTCGGGCCGGACACCCAGGTCCCAGCCACCGAACTGGCTGAATTTCTTGCCGGTCACGCCGCCAGAAGTCTGGCCCGTGGGGTGGAAAAAATGCGAGTCGGCTGAACTTTCGTGGTTGACCACCAGCACGGCGCGGCCGGTGTCGGTGTTGGTGTAGCGGCCCAGCGCGTCGATGTAGAAGATGTCCATGCCGTCGTGGTGATCACCCACGCGCATGGTCCATTCGTCGGTCTCGGTGCCCAGGTTGCTGTAGGCGGGAATGCTGGAGACCAGGCGGTCGCCGGTGGCGTGCAGCACGGTGTAGGTGTAGCCCGCCGGCAGCGTGACGCTGTCGAGCAGGTTCTTGTCGATGGCATCGAAGCCCAGCGCGGTCTCGGCCGGCGTGCCCGGACCCGGTGTTGCCGCATCATCGCCACCGCCGCCACACGCGGACAGGAACGGAATGCTGGAGAGCGCGGCCAGCCCGATGCCGCCACGAATGAGGTTGCGGCGGTTCAACGGCGTGTGGCTGCTGCGTTCCAGCACGTCATGAAAGTGTTCGTTGGGCGAGTCGTTGCAGGAGTCGTCTGAATGGTGGGACATGGTCGAGTGCGTGGGTGGTTGAATGACCACCGCAGTGTCCCGAGCAGACATGACGCTTCCGTGAATCGGACAAAAACCCCCGCCCGTACCCCGGCCAACCGCGGCGACATCATCGCGTCACATTTGCAGCCACGCGCAGAAACAAGCCTTCCACCTGCCGCGCGATCTGCTGCCAGTCGAGCTGCGCAACCTGTGCACGGGCTCGCGAACCGGCCTGCGCGATTCGAGCGGGCTGCGCCGCCAGGTGAGCTGCAGCGCTCAGAAAGGCGGCTTCATCGTTCGGCGCCACCAGCCAGCCGTTGCCATCGTGCTGGACCCAGTCCGCTGCGGCTGCGGTGTTGAACGCGAGCACCGGCAAGCCACTGGCCAGCGCCTCCACGGTCACATTGCCAAAGGTTTCCGTGACGCTGGGAAACAGGAACACATCGGCCGAGGCATAGAAGGTCGCCAGCTCGTCCTGCGGTCGCATGCCGGCGAAGACCGCCTGCGGGCAACGCTGGCGCAAGCTCTCGCGCAGCGGCCCGTCGCCCACGAAGACCAGCTTCACGTCGGCGTGCCGCGTGCTCATGGTCTCGAAGGCGCGCAGCGCCGTGTCCAGATTCTTCTCGGCCGCGAGGCGTCCCACAACCAGCAGCACCAGGCTGCGCCCACTCGCCCCCCAGGAGGCACGCAGGGCGTTGCTGCGGCGCTCAGGGTTGAACAACTGCGTGTCCACGCCACGCGCCACGACCTGCACGTTCTCGAAACCGATCTCGCGGAGTTCGGCGCGCAGCGCCTGCGTGGGCACCATGGTCAGCTGCGTGAGGTTGTGGAACTTGCGCAGGTAGGCCACGATGGGCTTGCGCAGCCAGCCCACGCCATAGTGGTGGCTGTAGGCATGGAAGTTGGTGCGGAAATCGGAAGTGACGGGCAGGCGCAGATGGCGCGCGGCCTGCAGCGCAGACCACCCCAGCGGACCCTCGGTCGCGATGTGCACCAGGTCTGGTCGCCGGCGCGTCCAGGCCAGCACCAAGGCGCGCTTGCCCGGCAGGCCGAGCTTGAGCTCGGGGTAGCGAGGGATGGGCATGCCTCGCATCAGCATCTCTTCAAATCCGGTGAGGCACACCGCCTGGTCCACACGCGTCTGGCGCGGCCGGATCAACTGCACCTGATGGTTGCGCGCACACAGCCCTCTCACGAGCCGCGAGAGTGTGAGCGACACCCCGTTGATCTCGGGTGGCCAGGTTTCGGTCACCACCGAGAGGCGCAACGAGGGGCTGGAGGCCGGGTATTCCTCCACCAGGATCTGATCCGAGTGCAATGGCGTCATGCCGGCATGTTCCGGCGCGATTGCAACAAGGCGATGACAGCGCGCGACTGTCACCGTGCTTTCACACGTGCGCGCAACCATGTCATGCGCCTGTCGCGCCCCTGCCCCCATGGAGCTGCCGTGAACGAGTTTTTCAGGAACCTTGAAACCCAGCGCTGGGACGACCACCGCTACTACCACCACAGTCGAATCAACCAGACGCTGCACTTCATCAGCGCCATGAGCTTTGTGGTGGCCTACGCGCTGCTATGGACCGACCCGGTGCTTTCGGCGCTGATCGCCTGGCTGGTCGCGATGACCAGTCGCCAGGCTGGCCACTTCTTCTTTGAGCCCAAGGGCTACGACCACGTGAACCAGGCCACGCATGAACACAAGGAGGCCATCAAGGTGGGCTACAACCTGCGCCGCAAGGTGGTGCTGATGACGTTGTGGGCGGGCACGCCACTGCTGGTCTGGGCGGTCCCTGGCGTGTTCGGGCTGTTCGAGCCACCCACCGCGTGGATGGAGTTCATCCGCCAGGTCGGCACGCTGTGGCTCGCACTCGGTGTGGGGGGTCTGCTGTTTCGCACCGTGCACCTGTTCTTCATCGCCGACGTGCAGACCGGCCTGGTGTGGATGACCAAGATCCTCACCGACCCGTTCCACGACATCAAGCTCTATCACAAGGCGCCGCTGTATCTGATGCGCGGCCAGCTGATCGACCCCGGCGTCGCCCAGCGCAGCTGACGGCGCTTCATCCCCGCCAGTGTTGCCACATCTCGCGCAGCACCTGGCGGCGGATGGCCTTGTGGGTGGTGCCCGGTGCCGTCCACCACCAGCCCTGGCTTTTCATGTCTTGCGCTGCGGCCACGCAGCGGCGCAAAACCTCTTCAAATTCATCGTCGTGCAGATCCAGGCGGAAGATCAAGCGGCCGGTGCCAATCCAGCTCAAGGCCAGGCCATGCCAGCGCAGGAAGTACTGGTACATCCAGTGATACCGACCCGGCTCGGAGTAGGCGAGCATCCACACGCTTTGCAGGTTCGCAGCGCGCACCGGGAGGCCCTGCGCCGCCATCGCTTCGTTGAACCGCTTTGCCCGCGCATCCCACTTCGCGTCCTGGTTCACATACAAGGCCTGAATCTCAGGCGTCTGCAAGCGGCGCAGAAAAGCGTTCATGCCCCCCATGACGTAGGGATGCGCATTGAAGGTGCCACGCGCAAAGCACACATCGGCAGGGCGCTCGGGGCGAAAGCGTTTCATCAAACCGGCACGGCCACACACCACACCCACCGGGTAGCCGCCCGCGAGCGTCTTGCCATAGGTGACCAGATCGGCGCGCACGCCGAAGTACTCCTGGGCGCCGCCCGGCGCGAGCCGGAAGCCGAGAAACACCTCGTCAAAGATCAGCACGATGCCGCGCTCGTTGCAGACCTCCCGGAGCTGCTTCAACCACGCGGTGTAGGCGGCACGGTCATAGCCGGCGCTGCGGCTGCCGTCCACCAGCGTGGAGTCGCCCGGCGCGTTGCGGTTGGGGTGCAGGGCCTGCAGCGGGTTCACCAGCACGCAGGCAATGTCGCGCCGCGTGCGCAGCACCTGCAGGCTCTTCGGGTCCATGTCTTTCAGCGTGTAGGTCTCGCGCGGCGGCATCGGGTTGCCGGGGCCGGGTTGCACGTCTTCCCACCAGCCGTGGTAAGCGCCGCAGAATCGCACCAGGTTCTTGCGGCGCGTGTGGTAACGCGCCAGGCGCACGGCCTGCATCACCGCTTCAGTGCCCGACATGTGGAACGACACCTGTTCCTGTCCCGAGATGGCCTTGAGGCGCGCGATGTTCTCAGTCACACAGGGGTGGTAGGCGCCGAGCACGGGGCCCAGCGCTTCGCCAATGCGTGCGCCCTCGGCCATGCAGGCCTTGTAGAAATCCACACCGAACACATTCACGCCGTAGGAACCGGTGAGGTCGATGAAGCGGTTGCCATCGAGATCGGTCACGCTGCTGCCTTCGGCCGAGGCCACGAAGGCGCCCACCTTGAGGCGCTCGTGCACATAAGGACTGAACTGGAAGGGCACCCGGTAACGGCCGGTGAACTGCAGGTCGGCCAGGCCTTCTCGTGCTTGCGCGCTCAGCTCGAGGCTTTTCGCGTAACGCTGCGCATAACCGGCTGCCAAGGTATCGAAGGACGCCCGGCGCAGGTGAGCCACGTCGGCCGGTGCGCCATCGCAATCAAAGAAGCCGGTTTCGTCCAGGGCATAACCCGGCAGCCACGAGGCCAGGCGCTTGGCCATGCGCGAGTGACCGGCGAGCGAGCGGTGCTTGGCGCGCGAGAGCTGAAGGCGCTGCCGCAGATAGGGCATGGCCAGCGCCAGCGAACCCAGAGGCAATACGTAGGACAGGTAAGACATGCGGCAAACGCTCCCAGGCGGTGGATGTGTGTCGTTTGTAGGTCGACCACATGACGCACACATGAACATTTCAAGACAACTGCAGCGCCTCGCCTTGAACGAGGACATCAACTTCCTGCTCACCAACCGGGTGCCGCGCGCCGCGCTCACGCGTTTCATGGGCTGGTTCAGCCGCATCCGCCACCCCTGGGTGAGAGATGTCTCCATGGCGGTTTGGCGCGCCTTCACCGTCCTCGACCTGAGCGAAGCGAAGAAGACCTCCTTCGACAGCCTGCACGACTGCTTCGTGAGAGAACTCAAGCCGGGGGTGCGGCCCGTCGATCCACGCCCAGAGGTTCTGTCCAGCCCCTGCGACGCCATCGTCGGCGCCTGTGGCCGCATCGGCGACGACCCGGGGGCACAGGTGTTCCAGGCCAAGGGCTTCCCCTATCCGCTGGCCGACTTGCTGGGCCAAGGTGTGCGCGCGAAGGCGATGATCGACACGCTGCGCGGCGGCAGCTATGTCACGCTGCGGTTGACCTCCAGCATGTACCACCGCTTCCACGCGCCGGCAGCGCTGTCGCTGGAGCATGTGACCTACCACTGCGGCGACACCTGGAACGTGAACCCGATCGCGCTCAAGCGCATCGAGCGCCTGTTCTGCAAGAACGAACGGGCCGCTTTGCACGCCCGCCTGGAAGACGGTACTCCGCTGCTGATGGTGCCAGTGGCCGCCATTCTGGTGGCCAGCATGCGGCTAAAGGCGGTGGATGTGGCCCTCAACGCCCAGTACCGGGGCCCGCACCAGTTGCCCTGTGCCGCGCGCTACGACAAGGGCGAAGAGATGGGCTGGTTCGAGCACGGCTCGACCATCCTGGTTTTCACACCACCCGGTATTTCCCTGAGCGATGGCGTGGACACGGGCCGCCGCATCCGCATGGGCGAGGCCTTGTTGGTACGACGCTCCTGAGGCAGCGGGCCAGAAGCGCTTCAGTGCGATGGAGGACGATGACGCCGCGCCTGGTCTGCAAGCCCGGACTGCATCACCGGCAGCGTCGAACCTGGACACGCGCTCCCTTCTCGTCCACCACCCGTTCGCCGTCTTCCTTGATGAATGCGCCCTGTTGTGGGCGCGGCAGGATGTCCAGCACCCGCTCCGAAGGACGGCACAGGCAAGTGCCCAGCGGCGTCACCACGATGGGTCGGTTCATCAGGATGGGGTGCTGGCCGATGAAGTCCAGCAGTTGCTCGTCGGTCCAGTGCGCATCGCCGAGACCCAGTGCGGCGTAGGGTGTGCCCTTCTCGCGCAGGATGTCGCGCACGGTGCAGCCCATGTCGGCCACGAGGCGTTTCAGCGTTTCGCGGCTCGGCGGCGTCTTCAGGTACTCGATGACCTGCGGTTCTTCACCGCTGTTGCGGATGAGCGCGAGCGTGTTGCGCGAGGTGCCGCAAGCGGGGTTGTGGTAGATCGTGATCATGGATTCAGTTCTTCGCAGATGGATGGGCCGGGCGCCAGGCATTGACCAGCGCCACCAGCGAAAGCATGACCGGCACTTCCACCAGCACGCCGACCACGGTGGCCAGGGCTGCGCCCGAGTTCAGGCCGAACAATGAAATGGCCACCGCCACGGCCAGTTCGAAGAAGTTGGAAGTGCCGATGAGGCAAGCAGGCCCTGCGATGTCATGGCGCAGCTTGAGCCACCTGGCACCCCACCAGGTGATGAAGAAAATGCCGTAGGACTGAACGATCAGCGGCACCGCGATGAGCGCGATCACCAGCGGCTGCGCCACGATGGTCCGCGCCTGGAAGCCGAACAGCAGCACCACCGTGGCGATCAGGCCTGCCACCGACCAGGGCTTGAGCTTCGCCACCAAGTCCGCCACCGCATGGTCGGTCTTTCGGCTCAGCGCGTACCGCGTGGCCATGCCGGCCAGCAGCGGCAGCACCACATACAGCACGGTGGCGAGCAGCAGCGTTTCCCAGGGCACGGTGAGGTCGGTGAGGCCCAGCAGGAAGGCCGCGATGGGCGCGTAGGCCACGACCATGATGAGGTCGTTGATGGACACCTGCACCAGCGTGTAGTTGGCATCGCCCTTCACCAGCTGGCTCCACACGAACACCATGGCCGTGCAGGGCGCCACGCCGAGCAGGATCATGCCGGCGATGTATTCCTTCGCGGAGTCGGGATCGACCCACGGCGCAAACAGGTACTGGAAGAACAGCACGCCGAGCGCCGCCATGGTGAAAGGCTTGATGAGCCAGTTGACCACCAGGGTGAGCGCCAGCCCCTGCGGCCGCTGGCCCACGTCCTTCATGGCCGACCAGTCGATCTGGATCATCATCGGGTAGATCATCACCCAGATGAACACGGCCACCACGAGGTTGACGTGCGCGATCTCCAGCCCCGCCACCAACTCGAACACCCCAGGCCAGGCCAGGCCCAGCGCCACACCCAGGGCAATGCCGCAGGCCACCCACACCGTCAAATATCTCTCGAACAAACCCATGGCACGGCCTCAGCAAGGGTCGCAAGCGACCGAGTTGACTTCGCACGGCTGCCCTTCGCAGCAATGCGCGGTGAGAAAACCCAGCAGGCCATTCATTTGCGCAAAGTTCGCGCGGTAGATGAGATGGCGACCATCGCGTTCGCTGCTGGCCAGACCGGCGTGGACCAGTTCCTTGAGGTGAAACGAAATGGCGGTGGGCGATGTGCCCAGTTCTTCAGCCATGCGGCCTGGTAGAACACCCTTCGAGCCCGCCACCACCAACATGCGGAAGATGCGCAACCGCGTCTCCTGCGCGAGCGCCCCCAGGGCGCGAACCACATCGGTTTCATTCATGGAGCAGCTCCGTCTGTGCAATGGAAGAATTCGCCTGCTTCGTGAGTGGCAACTTCAGGGTGATCAGCCAGCAGATGCTCAGCATCACGGCCGAGCCCGCCAGGGCATAGACCAAACCGCCCCACTGGTACAGCAGGCCCGACATGAGCGTGCCCATGAAACGACCAAGCGCGTTGGCGGCGTAGTAGAAGCCCACGTCTTCGGCGGCCTTCTCGGACCCGGCGTAGGCCAGGATGAGGTAGGAGTGCACCGACGAGTTCACCGCAAAGGCAAAGCCGAAAAGGCCGAGGCCACCGACCACCACCCATTCAAGGAGTGGCATCTGCAGGAAAACGGCCAACGCGATGCCGACTGGCACCACCACCAGCAGCGCAGACCACAGGCGCGCGGCCGGCACCTCGGCGCTCAGGCCGTCGGCGCTTCGGTGCACCAGTTGCGGAGCCAGTGCCTGCACCATGCCGTAGCCGATGGTCCAGGCGGCCAGGAAGCCGCCCACCATGGTGAACGTCCAGCCCTGCGAATACAGGAACACCGGTACACCCACCACAAACCACACATCCCGCGCGCCGAACAGTGCCACGCGCGCCGCAGCCAGTGCGTTGATGCCCGCGTTCTTGGCAAACAGTTCCTTCGCCGATTTCGAGGCCTTGCTCTTGCCCATCATGGCCGGCAGCGAGCTCACGACGCCCACCAGCACCAGCGCCAGCAGGCCGGCCATGCACCACAGCGAAGCCTGAAAGCCGATGCCTTCCAGCAGCAGTCCTCCGAGAAAAAAGCCCACGCCTTTCATGGCGTTCTTGCTGCCGGTGAACCACGCCACCCATTTGAACAACTGGCCCGAGCCCTGCTCTTTCGCCTGCGCCGCAGTGACCTTGATCGCCGACTTGCTGGCGGTCTTGGTGAGGTCCTTCGCCACGCCGCAAATGCCCTGGGCCAGCACCACCCAGGCCACCGACATGGCCGCCGTCCACGCCGGATTCAGCAGGGAGAGCAGCGTGAAGCCGATGATTTGCGTGACCAGACCCACGGTGAGCATGCGCGTGATGCCGTAGCGCGTGGCCAGCCAGCCACCCATGAGGTTGGCGAGCACGCCCGCTGCTTCGTACAGCAGAAAGAGAAATGCCAGTGTGAAAGGTGAATAGCCGAGCTTGTAAAAGTGAAGCAGGACCAGCATGCGCAGCGCGCCGTCTGTGAGCGTGAAGCCCCAGTAGGCGGCGGTGACGATGGCGTAGTTGCGGGTGGCTTGATGGGAGGTCATTTGCTGGGATGGGCTTCGACAGGCTCAGCCCGAACGGGTTCGGTCAGACACAGGTGTTTTCCATGTGGCAGGCCAGGTCGACCATGCGGCAGGCGTAGCCCATTTCGTTGTCGTACCAGGCGTAGACCTTGAGCAACGTGCCGTCGGTGACCATGGTGGAGAGCGCGTCCACGATGGCGCTGCGCGTGTCGCGTGCATAGTCTGCGCTGACCAGTGGGCGCGTCTCGTAGCCCAGGATGCCGGCGAGCGGGCCTTGCGCTGCTTGCTCGAACAAGGTGTTGACCTCTTGCACTGTGGTCTCGCGCTTGAGCTCGAACACGCAATCGGTGAGCGAGGCGTTGAGCGCGGGCACTCGCACCGCATGGCCATTGAGCTTGCCCTTGAGTTCGGGGTAAATGAGTGCAATGGCGGTGGCGCTGCCAGTGGTGGTGGGCGCCAGGCTCATCAGCGCGCTGCGGGCGCGGCGCAAGTCTTTGTGTGGCGCGTCCACCACCAGGTTGGTGTTGGTCGGGTTGTGCAGCGTGGTGATCTGGCCGTGTCGGATACCGATCGCTCCATGCACCACCTGCACCACCGGCGCCAGGCAATTGGTGGTGCAGGAAGCGGCGGTGACGATGCGGTCGCGTGCCGGGTCGTACTTTGTGTGGTTCACGCCCACCACGATGTTGAGCACGCCACCCACTTTCACTGGCGCGGCCACCACCACGCGCTTCGCACCCCGGTCCAGGTGCCCCTGAAGCGTTTCAGGCGTGAGGAACTTGCCGGTGCACTCCAGGACCACATCCACACCCAGGTCACCCCAGGGAATCTCTGCCGCCGTGGCGTGGGCGCTGAAGGACATGCGATGCCCATCGACGCGGATGACGCCCTCCCCTTCGGCACCGATGTCGGCTCGCCACTTGCCCTGCACGCTGTCAAAGGCCAGCAAGTGCGCGGTGGCCGCAGCCCCACCCTTGATTTCATTCAGATGCACCACCTCCAGCCGGTTGCCCGCGCGGGGGTCGTCGCCCTGTCGCTCGGCGGCGCCCATGGCCGCACGCAGTGCCAGCCGCCCGATTCGGCCCATGCCGTTGATACCTACCTTCATCTGTCCCTCCGTCCGCGCATCACGCATCACCATTACATTTCAAGAAATGTTGAATTGTTTCATGGAACGGTGACAACACGATGACAGCTCATCCAGGGTCTGCGGAATCCCTCAGGGGCTGTCACCGCGGCTTCACAGAGCTTCCCGATGATTCCACCCAGGTTCATCCAACAAGGCCACGCCCATGCCCCGCGACAACATCCGCCCCAACGCTCATTTCAACGACGAAGACTCCAACACCAGCCACCATCCCGCGTTCAACGACGTGCTGCAGACCCGGCTGAGCCGTCGTGGCCTGCTGCGCGGCACCGCCGCCCTGGGAGGTGCCGCGACCCTGGGTGGCTGCGCCAGCATGAGCGGTCCGGTGGCTCCGGTCCACGCACTCGGTTTCGCGCCCGTGGCCAAGACGACGGCTGACCGCGTCACCGTCCCTGCGGGCTACACCGCGCGCGTCATCTACGCGCTGGGCGACCCGCTCACCGCCAGCACGCCGACCTACCGGAATGACGGCACCGACGCCGATTTCGGCAACCGCGCCGGCGACCACCACGACGGCATCGAATGGTTCGGTCTGGACGCCGCCGGCCTGCCCTCGGACAGTTTTTCGTCGCGTGGCCTGCTGGCCATGAACCACGAAGCCACCACCGACGAGAAGCTCAGTTCTTTCTTCATTCACGCGAACGGCGGCACGTCCACGCTGCCCCGGCCCGCAGCCGAGATCGACAAGGAACTCATGATCCACGGTCTCTCGGTGGTCGAGGTGCAGAGCGATGGGAAGGCATGGGCCACCAAGCCGGCCTCGGCGTTCAACCGCCGCGTGACGACCATGACGCCCGTGGCCATCCACGGCCCGGCTCGCGGCAGCGAACACCTGGTGACGAAGTACAGCCCCGACGGCACGCGGGCACGTGGCACGCTCAACAACTGCGGCACGGGTCGCACACCCTGGGGCACCTTCATCTCCGGCGAGGAAAACTGGTTCGGCTACTTTTTCCGCGAGGCGAAGGACGACGACGCGCGCAAGAAGGACAAGCAGGTGCAGGCCCTCAACCGCTACGGCCGCAAGGCCGGCGCGGCCAGCCGCCATGGCTGGGAAAGCGGTGGCAGCGCCGACGCCTACATGCGCTGGAACAACAGCGCCATGGGCGCCAGCGCCAAGGACGACTTCCGCAACGAGATGAACACGTTCGGCTACATCGTCGAGATCGACCCCTACGACAAGTCCTCTGCACTGCGCAAACGCACCGCGCTCGGCCGACTGGGTCACGAGAACGCGACCTTCGCTCGCGTGAGTGCCGGCCAGCCCGTGGTGGCCTACATGGGTGACGACGCGCGCGGCGAGTACATCTACAAGTTCGTCTCGGCCGCCAGATGGGACCCGGCCGACGCCAGGCCCTCCAACCGCCTGGCCGCCGGCGACAAGTACCTCGACAAGGGCACGCTTTTCGTGGCGCGCTTCAAGGGCGACGGCACGGGTGAGTGGCTGGAACTCTCGATGAACAACCCGGTGATCGCTGGAAGCTCATACTTCGAGTTCAAGGGTGATGCCGATGTGGCCGTCTTCACGCGTCTGGCCGCCGATGCGGTGGGTGCGACGCGCATGGACCGGCCTGAATGGGGTGGCGTGAACCCGAAGAACGGCGAGGTCTACATCACCCTCACCAACAACAGCGCACGCACCGCAACCACCGTGGACAGCGCCAACCCGCGCGCGTACACCGACCAGAAGGCCAGCAAGGCGCAGAAAGGCAATGTGCACGGCCACATCGTGCGTCTGGCTGAAAAGATGCCGGCCGATGTCGCGTTCCAGTGGGATATCTACCTGTTTGCCTCGGAGGCCGACGCCGACAAGGCCAGCGTGAACCTCTCCGGCCTCACCGACGACAACGACCTGTCATCCCCCGACGGCCTGGTGTTCAGCAAGGCCACGGGAATTTGCTGGATCCAGACCGACGACAGTGCCTACACCGACAAGACCAACTGCATGCTGCTGGCCGCCCTGCCCGGCCAGCGTGGCGACGGCACGAGCAAGGCGCTCACCTATGGCGACAGGCAGGTGACCACGCACATGGGAAAGCCGCAGACGCCAGCCACGCTCAAGCGGTTCCTGGTGGGACCCAAAGGCGCAGAGATCACCGGCATCACCGAGACACCGGATGGCCGTGCGATCTTTGTGAACATCCAGCATGCCGGCGAGAACACGAAGATGGCCGACGTGAACGACGCCACGAAGTTCGAGAGCCAGTGGCCCGCCAACGCGGGTTACGGCGCAGGCCAGCGCCCGCGCTCCGCGACGATCGTCATCACCAGGAACGACGGCGGCGTGATCGGGAGTTGATGGTCAGGTGATTGGTGTGAGCTTGGCCACGCTCAGGGCCAGCCACTTCGTGCCATGGCGCGTGAAGTTCACCTGCGCGCGGGCATCGGCGCCCGCTCCCTCCACCGCCAGCACCTTGCCTTCGCCGAACTTGTTGTGAAACACGGCAAGGCCGGCGTGGATGTCGGTGCCGCGATCTGGCTCGGGTGCTGTCTGGCCGAGGCCCCTGGGGTCGCCCTTGTCGTTGAACCCGGGTGACCACGACGGCTGGAGGACCGGCGCTGCGCCAACGCCGCGCCGGCCGTTCTGCCACGTACCGCCACCCGCGCCCCAGGCCGGCTGCGGTGGCGTGAGCCACTTCAGGCAGGCTTCGGGCAACTCATCGAAGAAGCGGCTCTTGAGGTTGTAGCGCGTCTGGCCATGCAGCATGCGGGTTTGCGAGTGGCTGAGGTACAGGCGCTTTCTCGCACGCGTGATCGCCACATACATCAGACGGCGCTCTTCCTCCAGGCCGTCCCGGTCGCTCATGGAATTCTCGTGCGGGAACAGGCCCTCTTCCATGCCGGTGATGAACACGCAATCGAACTCCAGGCCTTTGGCGGCGTGCACCGTCATGAGCTGCACGGCGTCCTGCCCGGCCTGGGCCTGATTGTCGCCAGACTCCAGCGCGGCATGGGTGAGGAAGGCGGCGAGCGGACTGAGGGTTTCACCGGTTTCGGGTTCAACAAAATCTGTTCGCCCTGAGCCTGTCGAAGGGTTTGCGGGGTCTTCGACAAGCTCAGACCGAACGGACATGCCAGGTTCCAGCCCCTGGCTCACCGGGCTCTGCGTCAGCGCCCTGCCCAGTTCATCCACCGGCAAGGCCACCGCATCGCGGCCAAAACCTTCGATGCTCACAAAGCTCTCGGCCGCGTTGACCAGTTCCTCCAGGTTCTCCACCCGGTCCTGGCCTTCGCGTTCGGCGCGGTAGTGTTCGATGAGCCCGCTGTGTTCGAGCACCAGTTCGATGATCTCCCTCAGCGTGCTGCCTTCGGTCTGTTCGCGCATCACGTCCAGTCTGGCGGCGAAGGCGCCGATGGACACGCCCGCCCGACCCGTCACGGCGCTCACGGCGTCGTGCAGCGAGCAGCCCGATGCACGGGCCACGTCCTGCAACTGTTCGACGCTGCGTGCACCGATGCCACGTGGCGGGAAGTTGACCACGCGCAGGAAGCTGGTGTCGTCGTGCGGGTTCTCCAGCAGGCGCAGGTAGGCCAGTGCATGCTTGATCTCAGCCCGCTCGAAGAACCGGAGCCCGCCGTACACGCGGTAGGGCATGGCGGCATTGAACAGCGCGGTTTCCACCACGCGGCTCTGCGCATTGCTCCGGTAGAGCACGGCCATTTCGCTGCGAGGCACGTCCTCGCGGGCGAGCTGCTTCATCTCGTCCACCATCCATTGCGCTTCAGCAAAGTCGCTGGTCGCCTCATACACGCGCACCGGTTCGCCCGCACCGGCGTCGGTGCGCAGGTTCTTGCCCAGGCGGTGCGTGTTGTGGCTGATGAGCTGGTTGGCCGAATCGAGGATGTTGCTGGCGCTGCGGTAGTTCTGCTCCAGCTTGATCTGGTGCTGCACTTGGAACTCGCGCACGAAGTCGGCCATGTTGCCCACGCGCGCGCCGCGAAAGGCGTAGATGCTCTGGTCGTCGTCGCCCACGGCGAACACCGCATTGCCCGATGTCGGCAAGCCTTCGAGCGGTGGCGCGCTGAACATCTTGATCCAGGCGTACTGCAGGCGGTTGGTGTCCTGGAATTCGTCAATCAGGATGTGCTTGAAACGCCGCTGGTAGTGCTCCCGGATGGGGTCGTTGTCGCGCAGCACCTCGTAGCTGCGCAGCATGAGCTCGCCAAAGTCGACCACGCCTTCGCGCTGGCATTGTTCTTCGTACAGCGCGTAGAGTTCAAGCTTCTTGCGCGTCTCTTCGTCTTTCGCGATCACGTCGCGCGGCCGCTGTCCATCTTCCTTGCAGCCGCTGATGAAGTACTGGATCTGCTTGGGCGGGAAACGCTCATCGTCCACATTGAACTGCTTGCACAGGCGTTTGACGGCCGAGAGCTGGTCCTGCGTGTCGAGAATCTGGAAGGTGGCCGGCAGGTTGGCGATTTTGTGGTGCGCGCGCAGGAAGCGGTTGCACAGCCCATGAAAGGTGCCAATCCACATGCCGCGCACGTTCACCGGCAGCATGGCCGACAGGCGCGTCATCATCTCCCTGGCGGCCTTGTTCGTGAAAGTCACGGCCAGGATGCCGCCGGGAGACACATGACCGCTCTGCATCAACCAGGCGATGCGCGTCGTGAGCACCCGCGTCTTGCCCGATCCGGCACCCGCCAGGATCAGCGCATGCTCGGCAGGTAGCGTGACGGCAGCGGCCTGTTCGGAGTTGAGGCCCGAGAGCAGCGGAGATGGGAGCAAACTGGCTTGCGAAGATTCTTCAAACGACATGCGCTAGATTGTAGGAAGCCCGCGCTGCGTTGCGAGGCACAATGCGCTGACCGAAGGGACATGAAGAGGCTTTCATGAAGATCCTGCGATTGCTGGGCCTGTTGCTGCTGATCGGGGTCGGCCTTCTGGCATGGCCGTCTCTGCGCGACTGGCGGCACGATTTCGTTGCGCCAACGCCGCTGCTGGCAGATGAAACGCCCATGGCGGCCATCTGCCGCATCCGAACCGAATTCCTGGCGCTCCCCAATCCGGTCTACGAGGGATTCACCCGCCACGACCGCTGGGAGCGCCAGCGCCTCGGCGCTCCCACGCAGCGGTTCGGTCCGTTCTGGGAAATCGACCTGGACTGGACCGCCTGGCGTTTTGCGCGACGCCACTCGCGGCTGGAGATCGTGGCGGCGATCGGCCCGTATCTGAGCGACCCCCAACTCGCGCCCAAGGCCGTGGCCGTGCTCGCGGGACTGCCCGTGGGCTCGCGCGAGCGACTGGATCAGGTTCAGACCCTGTCCATCCTGCTGGCCGAGCCGGAAAAGTTCGTCCCCGACAGCGTTGCCGCGTCGCCCTGGACCGACCCGCAACTGAGCTTTGCCCAGGGCGCACTGCGCGCACTGTACGGCGTCGAAAACAGCGCGGACCGCCTACAGGGCGTTGAAAGCAGGCCGCACCCCAACACGCTCGAGGGCAGCCTGCTCGACATCCTGCAAGCCAACGACGGGCTCAAAGGCGCGCAGTTCGAGGCCGTGGATGTCAGCGACACGCCGACCTATCCCGACTACGACGCCTTGCTTCAAAAGCTGGCACCACCTGCTCCTCTGCCCTCCTTTCAGGCGTTCCTGAAACGGTGGCCGCGCGAACTGATGGCCTCCGCGCTGTTCCCACTGGCCCTGGACGCCACGAGTGGCGACAACGGAAGCAGCAACCGAGAACGTTACATGCGCATCATGGGCCGTGAAGCCGCCTACTGGCCACTGCACGCGCAACGCCTCTTCAACAGCGAGGCCCAGGCCGCCGCCTACCGGCGCGAGACCGGCGAGTTTGCGCGCTCGCTCTGTCGGGGCGATCAGCCTCGCAAGCTCTGAGTTCATGCGAAAACCCGTATGACCCTCATAGGATCCGGTGCATGGCCTTCAGCCCATGGGCACGGGTAGAATCAATCACCGGGCCCAAGATTCTTGCGCCCGGTTTTTTGTGGCCGTTCGCCCCTGAAAGCCGGCACAAGCCAAGCGCTCACCTGTTCAACAACAGTCCTCTGGAGCTTGGTTTTTCCATGGAAATCTTCGACTACGACAACGTACTGCTGCTGCCGCGAAAGTGCCGCGTGAACAGCCGCTCCGAATGCGACGCCGGCGTGGAACTGGGCGGGCGCAAGTTTCGCCTGCCCGTGGTGCCGGCCAACATGAAGACGGTGGTGGATGAATCCATCTGCACCTGGCTGGCTCGCAACGGCTACTTCTACGTGATGCACCGCTTCGACCTGGACAACGTGAAGTTCGTGCGCGACATGCGTGCGGCCGGCGTGTACGCCTCGATCTCGCTGGGCGTGAAGGCGCCGGACTATGCCACGGTGGATCAGCTCGCGGCCGAGGGCATCTCGCCCGAGTACATCACCATCGACATCGCGCATGGTCACGCCGACAGCGTGAGGGACATGATCATCTACCTCAAGAAAAAGCTGCCCTCGGCCTTCGTGATTGCCGGGAACGTGGCCACGCCCGAAGCGGTGATCGACCTGGAGAACTGGGGCGCCGATGCCACCAAGGTGGGCGTGGGGCCTGGCAAGGTCTGCATCACCAAGCTCAAGACCGGCTTCGGCACTGGCGGCTGGCAGCTGTCGGCGCTCAAGTGGTGCGCGCGTGTGGCCACCAAGCCCATCATTGCCGACGGTGGCATCCGCAGCCATGGCGACATTGCCAAGAGCGTGCGGTTCGGCGCATCCATGGTCATGATCGGCTCACTGTTCGCGGGCCACGAGGAGTCGCCGGGCCAGACGGTGGAGGTGGACGGTCAGCTCTACAAGGAATACTACGGCTCGGCCAGCGACTTCAACAAGGGCGAGTACCGCCACGTGGAGGGCAAGCGCATCCTCGAACCCATCAAGGGCACACTGGCCGATACGCTGGTGGAGATGGAGCAGGATGTGCAAAGTTCCATCAGCTACGCCGGCGGCACGAAGCTGATGGACATCCGCAAGGTGAACTATGTGATCCTGGGTGGGGACAACGCGGGTGAACACCTGCTGATGTAGCCCGGACCTTCGCCCTCAGATGTCCAGCAATTCCTGCGTCAGCTCGTGCAGCCGGTGCCCCGGCTGCGCCAACGCTTCCACGATGCTGAAGTGGTTGAGCCCTGGCAGCGCTTCGCACACCGGCACCACCTGCGAGCCCCAGGCCTGCTGAATCAGGCGGTTCTGCCGCAGGAACTCGCTGCTTTCATCGGCTCCGGCCACCGCGTACAGGCGCCCTCGCCCGTCGCGCAGCGGCGGCGCGGGCAGCAGCGCCGGGCTGGCCTTTTTCACCTGTGACGGCGTGAGGCGCAGCGACTCCCGAACGAAGGGGGTGTGCATCACCGGTTCGAGGTCGTGCAGGCCGGAGATCGACAGGGCGTTTTTCACCAGCGAGTCCGGCAGATCCTCACCCACCCGGGTCCACTCGCAAGCCAGCATCATGGCCGCCAGATGTCCGCCAGCGGAATGACCAACCACCGTGATGCGATCCGGGTCTCCACCGTGTGCGGCAATGTGTCGATGAACCCATGCCAGCGCCCGCACCATCTGCAGTGTGATTTGCGGAATCGTGACCGCTGGGCACAGGGCGTAGTTGGGCACCACGACGCACACACCGCCGTCGACGAAAGGGGGTGCGATGAAGGAGTGATCGGCCTTGTCCAGGCTGCGCCACCAACCACCATGAATGAAGACCAGCACCGGCGCCAGTGGCATCCCGGGGCTGCGTGGCGCGGGAAACAGGTCCAGCGTCTCGCCTGCCCCCAGGCCATAACTCACATCCAGCAGCGCACGCCCGCCCACGCGAGCCTGGGCCGAGTCGTGCGCCCACCGCTCGAAATGAGCGAGGTGGCCGGGCACCCGGGCGCGGTTGTTGTACTCGAGGTCAAGCCAGGCGGGATCGAGGCGGGTGGGGGTGGTCATGGTCGGGCATTGTGTCATGGGGTCTTTGGCGCCCGCGCCTTGTTTCCCGAAGCCGCAATCGTGTATTCTGTATACAGAGTTCCAATTTTCGCCTGCCCTCATTCCAGCCATGCCCGCCCAACTGATCAAGCTCGACGCCACGCCAGACCTGGCCGATCAGGTCTATCGGGTCTTGCTGGACGCCATCAGCGCCGGCTCGCTCAAGCCGGGGCAACGCATCACGCAGGAAGAACTGGCCGAGCAGCTCGCGGTTTCTCGCCAACCCGTGATGCAGGCCCTGCGCCTGCTGAAAAAAGACGGATTCGTTCAGGACGCGCCCGTGGCTCATGGTCCGGCTGGCCGATCCCGGGGTTTGCAGGTCACCCCGATCGACGCCAACTGGATCGCTCAGGTGTACGAAGTTCGCGGTGCGCTGGATTCACTGGCTGTGCGACTGGCGGCGCAGCGGCGTGTCCCCATCCATCAGGCACTGATCGTGGAGGGACGAGCAGCGGTGAAGCGAGGCGACATCAAGGCCATGATCGACGCCGATCTGGCCTTCCACACTGCGCTGTACCGGGCCGCCCAGAATCCCTTGATCGAACAGAGTGCCCTGCTGCACTGGCATCACATCCGGCGCGCCATGGGCGAGGCACTGCAGTCGGACATGTTGCGTGAACCGGTGTGGGACGAACACGAGGCCATTGCCCATGCCGTGACCAATGGCGATGTGCATCTGGCCGACGAACTGATGCGCAAACACAGCAGCAAGGCCAGCTCCACCCTGGGCGCCGAAATGATCGAAAAGGCCCGTCTACGCCGCTCTGAATCCCCCCCGGCGGCCCGGACTGCCCGCAACCGACAACTCCGTGGTCGTCATTTGCTCTAGCATCTGACCCACTTCCGCGCGGTTTCCGGGCTTGCCCGGAAACCGCCCTTTTTTTTGCCGATGCGGCCTCCGCCCCCCGGCCAGCGAACCAACGGAACATCCAGTGAACACGCCCCAAGCAGATCGCTCCGCCCCCGCACGAGTGGCCGTGCTCGGCATCGGCATGATGGGTCTGCCCATCGCTCGCCGACTGTGCGAGGCGGGTTGCGAAGTCAGTGCCTGGAACAGATCGCGCGCCAAGGCCGATCGCCTGCAACCCTTCGGCGCCCACGTCACCGACACGCCCGCCCAGGCCGTGGCACAAGCCGACGTGGTCATCACGCTGCTGGAAGATGGTCAGGTGGTGGAGGACGTGCTGTTTCAGCAAGGCACCACCGAAGGTCTGCGGCCCGGCACGCTGGTGGTGGACATGTCCTCCATCCAGCCACGACAGGCGCGCGACCATGCGGCGCGACTCTCCGCCATGGGTGTGAGCCACCTGGACGCGCCGGTCTCGGGCGGCACAGTGGGTGCTGAACAGGGCCAGCTCGCCATCATGGTCGGCGGCAAGGCGGCCGACTTCGAACGCGTGCGCGCGCTGCTGGAGCTGCTGGGGCGGCCCACACATGTGGGCCCCACCGGCGCCGGGCAACTCGCCAAGCTGGCCAACCAGATGATTGTGGGCATCACCATTGGCGCGGTGGCCGAGGCTCTGTTGCTCTGCGAGCGTGGCGGCGCAGACATGGCCAAAGTCAGACAGGCCATCTCCGGCGGGTTCGCCGACAGCCGCATCCTGCAAGTGCATGGCCAGCGCATGATCGAGCGCGATTTCACCAAGCGCGGCGCCGTGGCCGTGCAGCTCAAGGACATGCGCAACGCCCTGGCCACTGCAGACGAGATCGGCTTCGAGGCACCCATCACGCGACTTTTTGAACAGCTCTTTGCGCAGGCCGCCGGTCATGGCCTGGCCGAGCTTGATCATTCGGCCCTGTTCGTCGAACTGGCCAGCCGCAATGGCATGGCCTGATATAGGGCCTGATCACACCATTTTTCCAAGTAGAAAATAGTGTGAACAGGCCCTAGAATTTTGAGCGAGTGGGGACGTAGCTCAGCTGGGAGAGCGTCGCGTTCGCAATGCGAAGGTCGGGAGTTCGATCCTCCTCGTCTCCACCACCCTCTTCAAGCCGCCAACACCATCGCCGGGCGATCCTGCTTCGCGTCGGCGCTGGACTTTGCGCCTCTTGCGCGCTGCAGGAATCCCCGGTTCACGGGGCTGTGCGGCTTGAGCGCCAGGCGCTCGTGAGCCAGCGCCTCGGCCAGGCCTCGCTGACCAGCACGAAGCGCGGACTCGGTGAGCGTCCAGTCGATGATGTCGCGCTGGGCATGGCTGCCGCCAAACTGGTTGGCGATCTGGCGCGCCCTATACAGGTGCTGAACGGCCGCGTCGTGCTCGCCACGCCAATGCGCCGCAAAGCCCTCCACCAGATCGGCACCTGTGCCGGCAGCCCAGCGGGACACTTCTGTCCTGCCATCGGCCGCGCGCAGGGCGTGGCCGAGGCGTTGCGCATCCGCCAGCCGGCCGGCGCCCAGCCAGGCCATCACGGCATGCCAGTCGTTGAACGGGTAGAGCTTGCCGTCGGCGTGCGCGTCCCAGGTCTGGGCCACCTCCAGCCACCGATCGCCCACATCCACGCCAGAGAGGTGCAGGCGCCAGAGCAGGGCCGATGCGTCCACCAGATCCAGTGCCACGGCGCTGGGCGTCTTGCGGATCGTGCCGTCATAGATCGAGAGCACCTCGTCTTTCTGCCCGAGATCCAGAAGACAGAGTGCGCCGTGCCAGGCGTTGTGCACCTTGAAGAAGTTGTCGTCCCCCGACCAGTAGGGCTCGCGCATGCGCATCCAGCCCACGCCGTCCTGCGCTCTACCCTGCATCTCCATCACATGCGCCACCGCGTGGTGCGCCCAGCAGTCCAGCGGTTGCAGATCGAGCGCCTGCCGACCCATGGCCTCGGCGCGGCCGAAGTCGCCACTCTCTTCCAGGCCAAAGGCGTACATGCCCAGCACGATCGAGTAGCCCGGCATCTCGGGCGACCACAGTGGAAGGACGCGAGCGATGCGGTCGCGCAGGTTGCGCGCATTGCCGCGGTAAAAGTCAATCAGGTGGCCCGCCTGCAGCGCCACGATGTCGAAAGGAAACTGGACATTGTGGCGGTCCATGGCCAGCGCGGCCTCGGTCCATTCGCCTTGCAGCACGCGCTCGATCACGGCAGCGTGCGACGACTCGCGCTCGTTCAGTTGCATCTCGCGCAGGCCCCTCATCACCTCCTGAGCCATCGCCACACAGCCAGGCTCGGTGGCCAGGGCGAGCAGATGCGCCTGAACGATGTGTGCCATGGCCAGGTCAGGCGCAACCGAAATGGCCTGCGCCAGACTGGCCATGGGATCGCCTCGATAAAGCTGGAAAGCCGTGACGGCCTGTTCATAGGCAGCGAGCGCCTCGTGGTTGGCGCCGCTGAGCGCGTGCCCCTGTGCATCGGTAATCATCTGAATACTCCTGGAAATGTTCGGTGAGTCGCTGGCCAGGGCGGGCGCTGACCGGTGTTGCACCCTCTAGGCCGGCAGATGTACTCTACGGAACCCCGCCTCGCCCAGCCATCCCCGAAACGCCTGCATTTCTTGCCCATACGCCGCTGTCGTGACCATGGTGGAAGACGCGCCCCGACCCGATCCACTGCTGGCTCTACTGCGCGCCATGCGCCTGACCGGAGGCGTGTTCCTGGAAGCCTCGTTCACGTCGCCGTGGTGCGTGCTGTCACACGTCGAACCCGGCGACTGCGCCGGCTTCCTGCCTCTGCCGAGGCACATCATTGCCTACCACTATGTCTGCGCCGGCCAGCTCGCGCTGCAGGTTGATGGCGAGACACCTGTGACCGCGCAGTCCGGCGACATCGTGATCCTGCCCCGCAACGACCGCCACCGCATCGGCAGCGACTTGCAAAGCGCACCGCTGGACGTGAACGACCTCTTCGAACCCGGCGAGGGCACCGACCCAGCGCGTCTGGTCTACGGCCGCGCGGCGTCCGCCGACACCCGCTTTTTCTGCGGATTCCTCGGCCACGACCAATCCAACGATCCGCTCATCAGCGCCCTGCCTCGCGTGCTGCACCTGCGCCTGGCCGATACCCAGGCCAGCGAGTGGATCGAAAGCTCGCTGCGCTTTGCCACATCGCGACGCCCCACCTTCGAAGAGAGCGGCGACGGCGGGATGTCCTTCGCCATGCTGGGCAAGCTGGCCGAACTCCTGTTCCTGCAAGCGGTGCGACGCTACCTGCAAGATCCGCTCGCACCCGCCACCGGATGGATCGCCGGCTTGCGCGACCCCATGGTGGGCCGCGCGCTGGCGCTCATGCACAGCGAACATGAACAGACACGCGCCTGGACGGCCGACACCCTGGCACGTGAAGTGGGTCTTTCCCGTTCTGCATTCGCGGAACGCTTCACCTCGCTGGTGGGCGACCCACCGATGCGCTACCTGACCCGGCGGCGCCTCCAACAAGCCGCCCGGCGCCTGGCCGAAACCACCGACCCGATTGCCCGAATTGCAGAAGAAGCCGGCTACGAGTCAGAACCCGCGTTTCACCGAGCTTTCAAGCGGGTGTACGAGATGACGCCAGCGGGGTGGAGGAAGCAGCAGGGAACAACGTGACGTTGTGGCGAGTGACAGAGGTCTTCTTGATCCAGGGGCGGTTCACACTGCGCCTGACCAGCTGCCACTACCCGTTCAACAGTTGGTGCAAGTTCCCCTGAACCTTGGTCTCGCAAGCCTGCAACAGCTCATCCAGCTGGACTTTCACGAGCAAGTAGTTCTCCTGTGCCCAACGCGATTGCGGCCAGGCGTCCGGTGACTTGCCCGAACACTCCACGACCACCGGAGCCATCAACGACGCCATCGCACTGCTTTCCCTCTTCTTGTAGACCACAAGATCTGTTTTCAATCGAAACTTTTCCTCTTCTGTGCCCAGCAAACTTTCGTACACAAGGCGCACGTTTCCGCCACCCACGATCAATGGACGTTCGAATCGGCGTTTCTGAAGGCTTTCATCAGTCTGCACAAAGGCATCCACACGCGCCTGCAAGCGTCCCACGAACTCCGTGGGGACAGGATTCTGCAGATGGCTGCGGTCTGCAACGTCAGTCAGCTCACTGCCCTTCAGATCGTCTTTGCTGAAACCCCGAAAGGAAAACGCTCCCATGGCCAGGAGCACGGCATTCAGGCCAACTTGCGCGGCCACGTTCTTGCTGGTCGCGTCACGCGTAACCATGCGAATCTCTGAAGGCTTTTCTTTGAGGATGCTGCCATCCGGATAGATCTGGGAATAGATCACCTTGATCGCACCTGCGTCGGAAGAAGAAGAAGAAGAAGGTGGTGCAGCGCAGCTGGCGAGCAGAGCGGACAAGGCCAGGGTACAGGTGAGGTTGCGATGGAAAGGATTCATGATGGAAAGTTCTGCGTGACAGCGGAGTACTTCTATTCCCGGGAACCCGCAACGTGGCGTTCGCACGCGCAGGTGTCCAGGGTGTTGCGCTAGATTTTTTGAGGGGATTTCGGTCGTTCGTTCTACTGGTTTTGCGCCCTCCACATCAGGCTTGAAGGCTCATCCATCGCGGACACTTGACGTACTTGAATTCAGATCTCGCAGCGAAGGCGACGGGCACGCGACCATCTGCGAAAACAGCAGAATCCGTTGGCAGCCCGCACCATGGCTTTGTCAATACGGCACGGTGTAAAGGCCGTCGGTCAGCTCGCCGGTCTCCGTGTTCAAGACGAAGAAGCTTTCCGGTGGACGGTCCTTTGTTCCAACCAACACGCCAAACTGCACGATGGGTGGGTCGATTGGTTCACCGGGTCTGCCTATCGGCAATTCCTTGTATGCGATGGAGCGCGTGAAGGGTCGCTCAATGATGTAGTCTGAAGTCCACTCTGGTCTCCCCGCAAAGTGCACTTGACATCGCAGAGTCCCATCTGCGTTATAGATGGCAGCGTTGTTGGGTGCGGGGAAAACATCGTTGCCGTCCGGGCGGGTGTAGCTTCCCGACTGAAAGATGACCAGCACTCCCGACTTGTCGAGAAGAACTTCTGGAGACCCAACGAATGGCATATGAACGGATTCTCTTGTTTCCAGAACCAGGTACGTTCCGACCTTTTTAACCGGGTGGACAAGCTGCCTCACCTTCTCAAAATCTGCAAAAAAGCCCGCCCCTTCAGAAACATGAACACATGTTCCGTCAGCTCCTTCCCAAGCGGACATCACTTGACCAATCTTATTCATGCAGTTTTCTAATATTTGCAGGGTTGATTACATACAACTCAGGTGCAACAAACGGCGAATTACCCAAGAACAGCACCTGATGCCCGCCGCCCGCGAGTTCCGACTTAATATTGTTGTCGAACATTGGCCCGACCACCCCCTCACGAACTCCAACGCCTGGCAGTACCTCAATCTCAACCACATAGATGGACTGACCTCCTTGTCCTTTCCATTCGCTGCTTATCGCCAGTTTTTCTCGAACGTCTTTTACATTCCCGATCACGTCTTTTGTTGCCCAACCTCCCAGGTTACGCGCAGCTTCGGCCGGCTTACCAAGTTCCAATGCTTGAGCAATGTCCTTCGCTTGTTTTTCATTAACCACCATGCGATAGACCTCCGGCTGAGTGACTATGCGGTCCACAACCACCGTGCCATCCTTCCATGCAGGACGTTGGGTTCCCCACCACTCAGGGGTATTTCCCCCCAACATTTCTTTGATCTGATCGTTGTTCCTCGTGTTGGCCTCATCAATACGTGGCAACCCATCTCGATCCGTCACCTGCCCGGCATTGACGTTCTCTGCCCGGTGGGTGGTACCGGGCTTAAAGTCGCGCTGCGCCACAGCGCTGTAGCCGGGCATATCCGCTGTGGCATTGTTCTCCACCCTGGCCAGAGCAACCGCCTTCGCCTCGGCCTCGGCCACAACCTTGGCCACCTGCGCTCGCTGAACCGCATTGATCGTGACCTTGGTCCCGCCCGCCACGACCGCTGCTGCGCCACTGCCCAGCGTGATCACATCCACCAGCGCCTCACCCCTCACGGTCGGGTCCGGGCTGTTGAGCCTGGCCTTGAGGTCCGCGGGCATCCCGGCGATGGCGTTGACGCTGTCGATCAGCGTCTGCGACAGGCCATTTTCCGCAATCGCCTGAACGGCCATGGTGACGCCACCCAATGCACCGACCGCGAGGCCCGGCGGTGTGAGCTTGAGCAGACCCTTGCCCACCCCATGCAGGAACGGATTGTTTGTCGCCTGCTGGTACTTGAAGGCCTGGTTCTGAACGCTGGCGCGCTCGGCCGTGTCGACGAAGTTGCCAAGCTGTCCTTCGTGGCTCTTGGCGGCCACCTGAATGGCCGCCGTCCAGCTCTGGCACGCGGCGCTGGCCGGGCTGTTGCAGGCCTGCTCGATCTGTTGGTCACGCCAGACATCAAGGCGGTTCAAGCGATCCATCTCGGCTTGTTTGTCCTGGCGGCAAGCGTCGTCGTTGCAGGCGAGCACTTCGCCTTGCAGTTTCAGGCGTCTGCTGGCCTCCGCGTGGGTGAGGAAGTTGTTCTGCACTTCGTTGAAGGCCGCTGTGGCTCCCGCCGTTCCCCCAACACCCGCACCCACTGCCGTGCTCGCGGTTGTGGTGATCAGGTCCGCCAGCTGGCCTTCAATGCCTGCCTCGCGCAGGGCGTTGGCCACGACGGGGGCGCTCAATGTGCCGGCGGCTGCGCCGGCTGCACCTGCCGTGCCGCCCGTCAGCGCGCCGATGGTGGTGTGGGCCAGCAGGCGCAGCGCGCCGCTGTCTCCCCAGTTCGATTCCAGTTGATCGGCCTGGGCGTTCAGCTCAGCCCTTCTCTCGGCATCGGGTTCGGCGCTGGCCTGCTCGCGCAATCCGCTGGCCTGTTGCAATTGACGGGTTGCATAGTCCCCCACCGCCTTGCTCGCCTGCTTGCCAAACTCAGCCGTGATGGTGATCTGCGCGTTCACCTCCGCCTTGACCCGCTCCTGATCAAAGATCGGCGCAATGCCGGTCTCGGCATCTCCCGTCCTCGCTTCGGTGTTGCCCGCAATCCCCGAGATGGCCGCCTGGGTCACGCTGCTGGCCGAGCCGCTGTCTTGCCCCATGCCCGCGCTGCCCCCGGGGCCGGCGGGCGCGTTGGCTGCGCGCTTCTCTGCCGGCGTGCTGGCCGTGCTCTGATCACCCAGCTTGCCGCTCACGCTGATGCCGAACGATGAGCCGTCGGCTTCGTAGTCGGCCCGGTTCTGGATGTCGCTGGTGCTCAGGCCGCCTTCGCTCTTGAACTCATTGCGCTGGTTGTCGATGGCGGCCTGGGTGCTGGTGATGGCGCCACCCATGAGTTCGGTGGCGCCATCGACGTTGACCTGGAAGCCCCCGTCGCCGGCGCGGATGGCGCTTTGCTCGTTCACGCTCTGGTAGTTGCTGTCGATCCTGGTGCTGCCCGAGCTCACGCTGGCGCTGGAGGCGCCGTAGCAGATGGGCGGTATGCACAGGCTTACGCTGAAGCCCGAGCTCTCGCTGCTTTCTTTGTAGGTGGCCTGGTCCTGCACGCTTTCGATCTTGAGATCACCGCCCACCTGCGCCTGCACCTGCGCGGCAGCCACCACGGCGCCTTGGAGCGTGGTGTCTTGCCCGGATTCGAGCTGGACCTGCTCGCCGGCTTCGATGCGGGTGTTGGTGTGGGTGGTCTCATGGCCGTTGCCTTTGCCTTTGCTCTTGCTGGCGCTGGCGTTGAAGCTGACGCCGTTGGCTCCGATGCCCACGCCCAGGCTGCCGCTCTTGCTGCTGCTCTGGTGGCTTTGTTCGGTGGTGTTCTGGGCGGACACCAGGTCAATGTCACCGTCGGCACTCAAACGCGCTGTGCCGCCGGCGCTGATTTCGCTGCCGCGGATGAGGATGTCGCCAGGGCCGGGGCCTTCGACAGGCTCAGGCTGAACGGAAGAGTTCCTGGCCACCAGGTTCACGTCGCCACCGGCCTGCAGGGTGCTGCCCTGGGCTTTGCTGCTCTGGCTCTGGCTGGTGCTCTGGCTGCTGCTCGATCCGATGCTGATATTGATGCTGACGCCTGAGGCGTCGAAGGCGCCGGCGCCATCGGCCAGGGCTTTCTGCACACTGTCGACGGCGCTCTTGGCCTGCAGCGCAGCGGCTGCAGCGCCCAGGGCTTTGGTGCGGGTGTCGCCGGTCTCTTCGATGGCGTCCAGCGTCTGCGCGATGCCCTGCATGGCACCGAGGATGCCACCGCCTGCGCCAATGCTCAGGCCGCTTTGTTTGCTTTTTTCTTCGAGGTGGCTTTGCTCTGTGATCCGGGCCTCGGTGATTTCGATGGCCTGGGCCTGCACGTTGATGTCGCCTGTAGGAGCGAGCACGTCTGACCCTGTCTGGCGGTAGGTCTGGCCGGCGGTGAGGTTCACGTCGCCACGGATGGCGCCCACGGTGCTGCCGGCTGCACCTGTGCCCTGGGTTTGCTGGTCGGTGCTTTGCTGCTGGCTGCCGATGTTGATGCCGCCGTCGAAGTTGAGACCGCTGGATTTGTTCTCTTCGAAGCGGCTTTCGCTGCGGGCAGTCTGGGCGCTGTTGAGGCTGATGTCGCGCCCGGCTTGCACGGTGGTGCCGCCGTCGCCAATGACGCTGGAGCCGATGACGTTGGTGTCCTGCCCGCTCTGGAGCGTGACCTGCTCACCACCCAGGTTGCTGGCCACAGCGTTGGTCTCGCTGCGGTGCTCCCGAATTTCGGTGCTGCCCGAGCTGAGGAAGCTGCTGCCTTTGGCGTAGCTGGCGTTGTCGGTGGAAAGGCTATGTTCGCCGGCCTCGATCTGCACGTCTCGCCCGGCCTGCAGGCCCAGCTGCCCCTGGGCCTGCACTTGTGCAGCGCGAGCCTGGATGTCTTGCCCAGCAAGCAAGCTGGTGCTGCCTTCGCTGGTGATGCGCGTGCCCACCTCTTCGCCCAGGCGCACGCCGGCGTAGTTGCGGCTGTCGCGCTTGACGGCGATATCGGTGCGGGTCTGCACGGTGTCCAGCGCGATGTCGCGTCCGGCTTGTAGCTGCACACCGCCTTCACTTTGAACCAGGGCGGCGGTGAGGTTCAAGTCCTGCCCCGCGCTGGCCAGCAGCACGCCGTTGGGGTTGCTCACGTAGAGCGCGGCCACGCGGTCGATGCCCTGGCTGCTGTACACGCCCACGCCGGTGTGGCCGCTGCCCTGGGTGCTGGTGGTCTGCACGCTCAGGTCGCGTCCAGCATCCAGCGCGAGGGCGTCCTGGGCGCCGATGGTGCCGCCGACGTTGCGGATGTCTTGCGCGGCAGTGACGGTGGTGACCTGACCGCTGGTGATCAAGCCGCCGAGGTTGTGCACGTTTGCGGCGTTGATCTGCGTGACCTGGCGTCCGGCAATGGTGCCGCTGGCGTTGGTGAGGTCCTCGCTGAGGTCGAGGTTCACGCTCTTGCCGGCCAGCAGCGCGCCGCTGGGCTGCAGGTCGCCCGCCTGTGGGTGCACGTAGAGCTGGGGCACCAGGGCCTGCGTGGTGCTGCCATCGGGCAGGCTCACAGTGCGTTCGACCAGCCAGACGATGTCGCTGGTGAGTGCGGCCACTTGCGCGGCGGAGAGTTCGATGCCCGGGCGCAGTTGGTGGGCCTGCGCGAAGGTGGCGCCGGCGTTCATGAGGGCCAGGTACTGCTGCTCGTCGCTGGTGAAGTCGCCCAGGAAGCGATGGCCGGTGAGCGTGGTCACCTGCTCACGCACGAGGCGTTGTTCGTAATTGCCATCGCCGATGCGTTTCTGCGCCGTGGCTGGATCGACCGACATGGCAGCGAGCATGTGGTCCGAGCTCAGCCACTGGCGCTTGTCGGTGAAACGCGGATCGGTCTCGACCAGGTAGCTCGCGGTGGTGTCGGGGTGCAGTTGGTAGAGGGCGCCGCTGGGAAGGGTGAGGTTGGGCGCGCCAGCCTGCCCGGTGGGGGCAGTAACCCCCGAAGCCTTCGCGGTGGTGTGGCCGGTCTGGAGCGCTCCCGGCTGCTGGCTGATGGCGGGCGGCTGGGTGTTTTGTTCGTAGCGGACGGAGGCGAGGGAGACAGTGCGGTTGATGGTCTCGGCGTAAGGCGCAGTGGCCCATCCCATGATGGGGTCGCAGCCAAAGAAGAAATCGCAGTCTTCGCCGATCACCGCCCAGTTGGAGACGGTGCCGCTGCGTTGAGTGGGGGTGCTGACTTCTGTCGTTTGGTTGGTGACGCTGCTGCCTTGAACCTGGATGTTTCCCCCGGCAACGATGGAGCTGTCCTTGTTCAGAGCGGTGCCTGGCACCTGCAGATGCAGGTTGGCCCCACTCAGGATGCTGGCGGGTTGGCTGGCGGTGACTTCAGCGGTGTGGAGGGTTTCGGTGTAGTTGCGGTAGATGTCGAAGTTCAGAAACTGGCTTCCGATATCTTGTTTGAATTCCTTTACCCGCCTCTGCAATTCCAGCCATGGAGCGGCTTTCGGCGACGATTCAGCCGCTCCTTGTGGGGGATTCCACGTGGGCGCCACCATGCCGAACATTTCCCAAATGGGTGAATGCCGGTCATAGTTGAACGCAGACTCCACCCATATGGTGTAGTAAGTGTCAGGGCTGGTGCCTTCCCGAATCGTTCGCTCGTGCGCCGGCACATACGGGGATGGTCCGAGCAGGAAAGAGCGATATATGGGGTCTGCATAAGCGCTGGTCTTGAGCAGAACTGCTTCACGAACGGGCAAGTAAAAGTATTGATCCAGATACCTCAGTGTCATGGGCCCCATCCACGCAACTTCCTCGCTACCCACGTATCCCTGCGTGGTGTAGTAGTCCGTGCGCGAGGTAGTACCTTCTGGAACGACCGTGTATGCGAGCTGATCGTTGACGTTGTTGAGTTCATCCGCACTCAGCCGCATATCACCCACGCTCTCGATGGTGGCGCTGCGGTTGTGAATGGCCTGCGCCGCACCCGTGGCCTTGCCATCGGCGTCCAGAGCGCCGCCCACGGCGAGTTCACCCAGGCTGAGCAGGGTGGCACCGTCGCGGTTGGTGAGTTCACCGCCCACGCCGATGTGCAGCGATTCGTGCGCCGCAACCACCGCGTTGCCTTCGTTGATCAGGTTGGCCTGCGCTTGCAGGCGCACGTCCTGACCGTAGATGCGCCCGGTGCCTGTGTTGGTGAGGTTTTGCGCGCGCACATCGGTGGTGGCTCCGTCGATCAGGCCCCGGTTGACCAGATTCTGCAGAGCGCGCAGGCGGGTGGATTCTGCGCTGATGACGCCCGTGGCGTTGTTGGTGATATGGCGTGCATTCGCTTGCAGCACCCGCCCTGCCTGCAGCGCGCCGTCGTTGGTGAGGTCGCCACCGCCATCGAGTGTGATGTCCAGGTCGCTGTTGGCAATGACTTCACCCTCCTGCGAGATGTGGTGGTCACCCACAAGCTTCAGGCTCATGTTGTTGCGCGAGAGCAGTTTCCCGTCCAGGCCGAGGCTGGCGGCGTCAATGCCCAGATGATCGTTGGCGATCATGGTGCCATCGGTGTTGCCGATGTTCAGGGTGCGCTGGGCCTGCGGGTCGGCGCTGACCGCTGCGTCTGCCAGGGTCAAGCTCGCACCGGCGCTGAGCAGTCCCTGGTGGTTGATCACCGACTGACCGCTGGTGATGCCCAGGTCGCGCCCGGCCACCACCGAGCCCTGGGTGTTGTCCAGCACGTCGGCTTCGATGGCGATGTCTCGCTGTGCCTGGGTCTGGCCTGCGGCATGGTTCACGGCCTGCGCGCGCAGGCTCACGTCGCCGCTGGCCAGTTGTTCGCCGGTCACCGTCAGTTGCTCATCGGCCTGCACGATCAGATTGGCCACTTCGGCCTTGAGCGTTCCATCGGTGTTCAGTCCAGCGGCCACGGAGCCGGTGTTGGTGATGGCCTGACCCTGGAGGTTGGCGTGTCCACCAGCTGCGATGAGGCCGCTGTTGTTGACGGTGCCTTCGGCGTTCAGGGCGAGGTTGTTTGCCGCATAAAGTTGGCCCGCGTTGTCCACAGCACCCTGGCTGGTCACGCTCAGCGTGGCGGCGGAAACGATGCGGGCTCCTGGCTCGTTCTGCACGCGGCCAGCCTGGATGTCGATATCCCCTTGCGCGCGGAGCTCTGCGCTGTTGTGCAGGGTGTGTGGGGTGGCCACAGAGAGCCCGGCGCCGGCGTACACGTCGCCTTCCATGCGCACATCGTCCTGCACCTGCAGGCGCACCTGCCCGCTGGCCTGCAGCGTGCCCTGGTGGTGCAGCCGTCCGCTGGCGTCGATGACCACATCGCCCGAGGTGGCGCCGACCACGCCGCGCAGGCTCACACCCACGCCCGCTTCGGTGCCAACAAGATGGATCTTGCCGGCGTACATGCCACCGAGCTGTGCCACGTCCAGCGCATACGCGGGGGCGCTGCCGGTGGCATTGGCCGGGGTGGCGTTGACCGTGCCCATGTCTGCACTGACATCGTTGACGCCGGTAACCACCTTGAGTTCCTGCGCCCAGATACCAGCATTGGCTTCGACCGCGCGCGCAAGGATGGCGGTGTAGTCCGTGGACGAGGTGTCGAGCCCGGCTCCGTCGATGGTGATGGTGCCACCGTGTACGCGGAAGCTTTCGAGGGCTTCGTTTTCGAAGACAGGCTTTCCGGTGGTAAGCGTGGCTTGTCTGGCGTTGATGAAGCCACCGCCCCGCACCTGGATGCCCGCCGGATTGGCAATGATCACCTGGGCGCGCTGCCCTGCGACCTCCACAAAGCCGTGGAGCAGGCTGGGGTTGGAGGAGTTGACCTCGTTGACGATGATGCGGGCGGTTCCTGCAGCCAGCCAGGGGTTGGCGGCCACCCAGCCGCCGAGTTGGGTGTAGGAGCTTTCACGGCCGTTGTTGAGGATGACACCGTTGGTCTGAACGTCAAACTGCCGGTAGGTGTTGCGCGAAATGCCTGCGGCCGTTGGGGTTTGTATGTTGACCAGGGGCACACCGTTGGCGGCGCTGTGCACGGTGGGCCGCTGGTTGGCGGGCGCCGTAGGATCGGCAATGATTTGGGCTCGCGCACTGGTGCTGAACACCAGAACCAGGGCCAGCGCCAAGCCAATGCTCAGGCTCAGCGGATGCAGCGCGATATGACGCAACTTGTGCGCGAGAGTCGCCGTGCGCGCTGCGCCTTCTGGTGGCCGCTCGCCCGAGGCTCCACCTTTGATGGACGAGGCGGTTTCTGCCACCGCCATGATCTGGCGTCGACGCGCATTGAAGACGAGGCGGTGACGTTGCTTGTTCATATGGATGTCTCCCTGATTTCTGAGGATTTACAGTTGCCAATAGAGCTGGAAGCCGGCTGTGGTGTGGGAAGTGCGAAAGCCCGGGGGCTTGCGCACCGGTGTGCCCACAAAGAATTCGTATTGCGCGCGGCCGAGCGAACCACGCAAACCCAGCACGGCGCCGGTCAGGCGCCGGCCCATGAGGAGGGCACTGCTGGGTCCGCTGACCTCGCCGTGGTCAAGCCCGGCATAGATCGACGCCCCGGTTTCGCCCAGGGCGGTGGATATCTCGTTGCGAACCAGCCAGCCGCTCTCGGCCGAGAGGCTGAGCTCCCCATCGAAGCCGCGCACGGTGTAGCGCCCACCGATGGAGAAGCGGTCTTGCGGCGTCAGGGGCGTGTGGTGGTGCTGGGCGCGCAGGTTGCCGCTGTAGCGCCAGGCCCGGCCCGCCAGATCGAATGGGAGTTGCACACCGGCGTCCAGCGTGGTGAGCTGGAAGCGCGATGTGCCCTCGCCGAAGGCCTCTTCCACCGCAGGCTGCGATCCAAACGCACCCGTGCCGCGTTTGTAGGCGAGGTTGAGGTCCAGCACGGCATCGCCCACAAAAGCCCGATGCCCCAGGCCGAGCTCCCAGCCTCCGACGCGCCGGCGCTGGTCCACCACCTCCAGGTCTTCGATGTAGTTGTTGGACTGGCGCGCGAAGGCTTTGAAGCTCAGGGTGGTTTTGCTGTCCGCATCGCGGTGGATCAGCCGCGAGAGTCGGATGTCCTGGTTGGCGCTCCAGCCGCTGTAGACCGTGTCCTGCCACGGCCCGGGTACGGTCTGGAAGTAGCGCTGACGGCTGGCGTTGAAGCCCAGCAGCCAGTAACCCAGCGGCAGCGAGTAGTGGGCGGTGGCGCCACGCGTACCGCGATGTCCGGCATCCCCACCGCCCAGATCGCGCTGCAGCGTGAGGTAGAACAAGTCGTTCAGGGTGAGGGCATGGTCGTAGCTCAGGGTCAGCGCCGTCAGATACCGGCCCGTGGCACGACTGCCGCCATCGTCCAGACCCAGGCTCACACGAAAGAGCTGGTCCTGCCGCCAGGTGATGACGAGATCGCTGAGGCCCGGACCATCCTGCAGCCTTTCGGCGGGAACGATCTCGATGCTGGCGTCTGCGGTGGGCACGCGCTTGAAGTTCTCCAGCGCCTGCTCGATGTCGCGCAAATTGAGGATGTCGCCCGGTCCCATGGGCATCGCACTGTGGGCTGTGGCGCGAATGCTGACGGGCTCTGCGAAGCGGATGGAGCGGATGCGCCCGGGCAGCACTTGCAGCGTGAGGTCACCACCAGACAGATCTTGAGGCGGGGCGAACACGCGTGTGGTGACAAACCCTCGCTCAACCAGCGCCTGCTGGGCTCGGTCGATGAGATGGGCAACGCCTCGAGCGCCAAGGCACAGTCCTTCTGGCGGGTCGCGTCCATCCATGCCAGCCAGCGCGGCAGGCAGCCAGTCGAAAGCGGGCTCGATGGAGCCGCCCAGGCCAGAGAGCGTGACGCGGTGGATGACAAAGCAAGGGGCCTCGTCACGGGGCAGTGGCGCGGCCCCGGCGGCCAGCCGTGCGGCGGGCAACCTGACATCAGATGGACCTTGCAAGCGGCGTTGTTGCTCGGACTCCCGTTCGAGCGCGCGGCGCTGCTGCGCCTGCGCAGCTTCTGAACCGATTTCCATCTGGCTGGGCGTTTGTGCCAGCGCGCTTGTGACGCACAGGCACAGCCATGCCGCCATACATGATTGTGGTGATCGCACCATCCCCTCCCTCAGGGTGCTCTGAGGAGCGCGACCTGCCTTCTAGTGACTCGAGCCTGGTGGGCCCTTCATGGCAGTTGCTCGCGGCACCTCGACGGGCCAAAAACGGCAGCGGCGAGTCTGGCTGGAACCGCGAAGGGGTGGGCCCACAAAGCCCGAGCGGGCAACTGTCGAGATCGGAATGCTGCCAGCGAGGAATGAAGCGCCGATGGCCCACCATTCCGTCAGGCCAAAAAAAACCGGACCCTCAGGTCCGGTTTTCCAGTTGAAGCTTTGCGGCTTCAGCGCGGGCTGCGTCGGGCCACTGGCCGGGCGGGCGCGCGCTCGGCTCCCTTGTCGCTGCGGCCGAAACTGGAGAATCCACCGGGCTTGCCACCCGTGCGGGCCGGTGCGCGGTCGGCAAAGCCTCGGCCTGCTGGGCGGCTGTCAAAGCGACCCTCACCACCACGGTTGTCAAACCGGGTCTCGCCGCGCGGGTCTGCCCGGCCTTCAAAGCGCGGGTCGAAGCGTGTCTCGGGGCGGCTGTGGTCGACACGAGGAGCTTCGAAACGTCCTTCGGACCGGCCCTCAGGGCGACCTTCAAAACGCGGACCACGCGGTGCGGACGGTCCACGGCGATCGTTGAAGCCGCTGCGATTGGCATAGCCATTCTCACGACCCGTCGGGCGACCACGGCCACCAAATTCAGGCTGCGGCGCCCGCTGACGTGGCTCCAGGCCGGGCACGGTTTCCACATTGATGCGCTGGCGCGTGTAGGCCTCGATGTCGCCGATCTTGCGGCGATCGCGGAATTCGGCAAATGTGACGGCCAGGCCGTCGCGGCCTGCGCGGCCGGTGCGGCCAATGCGGTGGGTGTAGTCCTCGGCCTTCATCGGCAAACCAAAGTTGAACACGTGCGTGATGGTGGGCACGTCGATGCCGCGAGCGGCCACGTCGGTAGCGACCAGAATCTGCACCTGGCCAGCGCGCAAGGCCATCAGGCGGCGATTGCGGATGCCCTGGCTGAGTGCGCCATGCAGCGCCACAGCGGAAAAGCCCTCTTGCTGCAGGTCGTTGGCAAGACCGTCGCACTCGATCTGCGTGCTGGCAAACACGATGGCCTGGTTGATGCCGGCATCGCGCAGCCAATGGTCGAGCAACTTGCGCTTGTGGTCGGCATGATCGGCCCAGAACAACACCTGCTTGATGTTGGCGTGCTGCTCTTGCGGCGAATCAATCTGCACTTTCTGAACATGCTTGCCGTTGTCGTGCATCACACGCATGGCCAGCTGCTGGATGCGCGGTGCGAAGGTCGCGCTGAACATCATGGTCTGGCGGCGCTGGCTGGTGAGTTCGTTGACTTCGGCCAGGTCGTCGGAGAACCCGAGGTCGAGCATGCGATCAGCTTCATCGACCACCAGGAACTGCACCTGATCGAGCTTGAGCTGCTGCGAGCGCTGCAGATCGAGCAGGCGACCAGGCGTGGCGACCACGAGGTCGGCGTTCTGGAGGCGGGCAATCTGCAACTGGTAGGGCATGCCGCCCACCACGTTGGCGATGCGCAGGCCACGGCAGTGGCGCACCAGGTCGATGGCGTCATTGGCCACCTGCTGCGCAAGTTCGCGCGTGGGGCACAGGATCAACGCGCCGGGCGTGGCGGCCTTGAAGTTGCGTGAGCTGGTGGGGTCTTTGCGCTTGGGCGCCTTGGGCGGGGCTTCGCCACGCGCAAGAGCTTCGGCGACGGCGCGCTCGCGATCAGCGCGCTCCTTGGCTTCGGCATCCGCGCGCTGTTGCAGCAGGGTGTGCAACACGGGCAGCAGGAAGGCTGCGGTCTTGCCGCTGCCGGTCTGGCTGGAAACCATGAGATCGGCGAAACGCTGTTCGCCCTTGGCCAGCATGGCCTTGGGGATGACGTTGTTCTGTACGGCGGTGGGCTGCGTGTAGCCCAGGTCCATGCAGGCCCGCACGAGCTCAGGCGCCAGGCCCAGCAACTCGAAGCCGTTGGGTGCTGCGGGCTCGGCAGCCATTGGGGTGGAAGTGTCTGCCTCGGTGTCGGCAGAAAGGATTTCGGGCGAGAAATCGCCGCGGGCTTCAAAAGAGTCGCTCATGTTCGTCCATGCGCCAGATGCGCAATTGATCGAATGCAAACGCTGGGTGGGACGGCACACCTCAAGGGGTGGCAGCTCCGGGGCGCTGGATCCGTTCGTGGTTACAAAACATCAACCATCAAACGATCAACGCGCCATGGGTCACAGGTAGCGTGACTCCGGGAGCGAAGGCCCCATCTAGATTTCCGTGGGGGCCTGGTGTGTGAGGCAGATGCACAAATCATCGCAGTTGCCTGCGAAGCCGCTGATTATGGCACAGTTTCAGTAAAAACCCTAATCAGGCGATTCCATCAGTTGAGGACTGCACGCACGATGTAGAACAACACGGCTGCCAGCACCGCTGTGGCCGGAACCGTGACGATCCAGGCGGCCACGATGCGCATGACCGCCGAGCGCTTGACGATCTCCTTTTTGTAGGCCTTCTTCAGTGCCTTCTGCTCTTTCTTGGCAAACACCGCGCCTTCCTCGGCCGCCTCGCGCGCCTTGGTGCGGCGCTTCATGTCGGCAAGCATGCGCTTCTTTTCCTTGACCTCGGCAGCCTCGAAACGGTGCAGGTAGGCCTCGACCTCCGCGCGGTCGGTGCCCTGGTGCCCGGCGAAAACCACTGCCTCCATCTTGGCGTAGTTCACCTTGAGCAGCTCTCGCAGAAAGCCAACACCAAACACCGCACCGATGGAGATGTGGGTGGTGGACACCGGCATGCCCATCTGCGACGCCACGATCACCGTGAGCGTGGCCGACATGGCGATGGAGTAGGCTCGCATGTTGTCGAGTTCGGTGATCTCCTTGCCCACGGTTCGAATGAGCCTCGCACCGTAGAGCGCCAGGCCGACCGACAGGCCCAGGGCACCCAGCACCATGATCCACAGCGGCGTACCGGCCTTGGTGGCGACAGCGCCTGCTTTGACGGCTTCGTAGATCGCCGCCAGGGGTCCGATGGCATTGGCCACGTCGTTGGCGCCATGGGCGAAGCTCAGCAGCGCTGCCGAGCAGATGAGCGGCCAGGTGAACAGGCGGTTCACGCCGTCCTTGCTGTTGTCCTGACGCATCGCCATGCGGGCAATGGGCTTGCGAATCAGCCACCACACCACAAGCGACACGGCGGCACCTGCGACCAGCGCCACCAGAAAGCCCACCTTCACGAGTTGACTCAACCCCTTGAGCAACATGTAGGTGGTGTAGGCCCAGACCATCAGCGAGATCAGGATGGGCACCACACGGCTGGCGGCTTCCGTCTTGTCGCTGCGGTAGGTCACGCTGCGCTTGATGATGTAAAGGGCCGCCGCCGCCAGGGCGCCGCCCATGAGTGGCGAGATCACCCAGCTGATCACGATGGCGCCGATGGTGTCCCAGTTCACCAGGCCCCAGCCGCCGGCGGCAATGCCCGCGCCCATGACGGCACCGATGATGGAGTGCGTGGTGGACACCGGCGCGCCCAGCGCTGTGGCCAGGTTGAGCCATAGCGCGCCAGCGAGCAGGGCCGCGAACATGACCCAGGCAAAAAGCGCTGGATCTGCGATGGCGTTGGCGTCGATGATCCCACCCTTGATGGTGCCCACCACGTCACCACCGGCGACGATCGCGCCCAGGGCCTCGAACACCGCAGCCACCACGATGGCCCAGCCCATGGTCATGGCGCCCGAGCCCACCGAAGGGCCCATGTTGTTGGCCACATCGTTGGCGCCAATGTTCATGGCCATGTAGGCGCCCACGGCGGCAGCCACGATCAGCAGCCACATGGCAGAACTCGTCAGGCTCGCGGTGGAGGCGCCGGTGAGCGAGGCATAGACCCCGACCAGCAACAGAAACAACACGGCGGCGCCGAGCTGGAACACCTCCTGGTTCTTGGTGACAAAGCGTGGGCGGGACTTTTTGGTCATGTGAAACTCAGATGAATGTCACGATTCTGACATGCAGCAGCGATGTCGAAATCGGCAGGAATCAGCGCAGAAAGTGCGTGCGGTAGTGCTCGAGTTCGTCGATGGATTCATGCACATCTGCCAGTGCCGTGTGTTTCTGGTGCTTCTTGAACGACTCGTACACTTCGGGCCGCCAGCGCTTGGCCAATTCCTTGAGCGTGCTCACATCCAGGCAGCGGTAGTGGAAATAGGCTTCCAGCTTGGGCATGTACTTCACGAGGAAACGGCGGTCCTGGCTGATGGTGTTGCCGCACATGGGTGAGCCGTTCCTGGGTACGTACTGGCCAATGAATGCCAGCAGGATCGCCTCTGCTTCGGCCTCGGTCACGGTACTGGCCTTGACCTTGTCGATCAGTCCGCTGCGTCCGTGCGTGCCCTTGTTCCAGTTGTCCATGGCGCCCAGCAAGGCATCGGCCTGGTGAATCACCACCACCGGGCCTTCAATGCGGGGCGTGAGCTGAGGGCCGGTGATGATCACCGCGATCTCCAGCAGGCGCTCCTTTTCGGGATCAAGCCCGCTCATTTCGCAATCAATCCAGACCAGGTTCTGGTCGCTCTTGGGAAGGGTGAGTGTGTTGGCAGCGTCGGGCACGGTGGCCGGGGGGGGGGCAGATGTCATGGCGCGGATTTTCGCCGATCCGCCCGCAGGACCCTGAACCGCATGGCCTCCCGAACCTGTGAAAGCGGTCGCATTCGATAGACTCGGCCCCATGGACACCGCTTCGCTATCCTTCACCGCCCTCTTCTGCGCCCTGCTCCTGCTGGTCCTGCTCCTGCGCACGGTGCTGGCCAGCCGGCAGATCCGCTACGTGGCACGCTACCGCGAATCCGTGCCCGAGGCGTTCAGAACCACCATCTCCATGGCGGCCCACCAGAAGGCCGCCGACTACACCATCGTCAAGTCGCGCTTCGGCATGCTCGAGACGGCACTGGACACTGCTCTTCTGCTCGGCTGGACGCTCCTGGGCGGCCTGGACTGGCTCAACCAGACCCTGTTGGCCACACTGGGGCCTGGCTTGGTGCAACAACTCGCGCTGGTCGCCGCCTTCGTGGCCATTGGCGGTGTGGTCACCCTTCCACTGGGCTGGTACAGCACCTTCCGAATCGAGGAGCACTTCGGCTTCAACAAAATGACGCTCTCGCTCTGGTTCGCCGATCTCGCCAAGGGCAGCCTGATCGGTGCGCTCATCGGACTGCCCATCGCGGCCCTGGTGCTGTGGTTGATGGGCGCGGCCGGCTCCACCTGGTGGCTCTGGGCATGGGGAGTCTGGATGGCGTTCAACCTGCTCGCGCTGGTGCTCTACCCCACGGTGATCGCCCCGATGTTCAACAAGTTCGAACCGCTGTCGGACGAGACGCTCAAGGCCCGGGTCAATGCGCTCATGCAACGCTGCGGCTTCGCCGCCAAGGGCCTGTACGTCATGGACGGCAGCAAGCGCAGTGCACATGCCAACGCCTACTTCACCGGTTTTGGCGCGGCCAAGCGCGTGGTGTTTTTCGACACACTGCTCCAGCAACTGAGCCCGGGCGAGATCGACGCCGTGCTCGCTCACGAACTCGGCCACTACAAACGCCGCCACATCCTCCAACGCATTGCGCTGATGTTCGCCCTCAGCCTGCTCGGCTTTGGGCTGCTCGGCTGGGTCTCCAGCCAGGCATGGTTCTACAGCGGCCTGGGCGTGACGCCAGCCATGGAAGCCCCCAACGACGCGCTGGCACTGCTGCTCTTCCTCATGGTGGTGCCTTTGTTCACCTTCTTCCTTTCGCCGCTGATGGCACAGCTCTCGCGGCAGCACGAATTTGAGGCCGATGCCTATGCCATGGCGCAGACCAGCGGCGCCGACCTCGCCAGCGCGCTGCTCAAGCTCTACAAGGACAACGCCAGCACGCTCACGCCCGATCCGCTGTACGCCCGCTTCTATTACTCCCACCCCCCGGCCAGCGAGCGCCTCTCTCGCTTGCAAACCGTCTGATCACTGCACCTCACCATGAACCCGATCCACCAGAACCGCCGCGCGCTCTCCGCCACCGAAATCGTTTCCCAGCTCACCCACGTCAATGGCGATGCCGCCCAGGGCTGGAAGCTGATCGACGGCTCGCTGGAGAAAACCTTCACTTTCTCCAACTTCCATGAAACCATGGCCTTCGTGAACGCGCTGGCATGGATTGCGCACCGCGAAGACCACCATCCTGACCTCGCGCTCAGCTACAGCCGCTGCACCGTGCGCTTCAACACGCATGACGTGGGCGGCATCTCGGTCAGCGATTTCCATTGCGCGGCCGCGGTGGACGCGCTCCAGAAGGCCTGATGGCCGATCTCATGCCCGGTCTGGTGGTCGCCGCTCACGGTCGCCACTGCCTCGTCGAAAGCCCCGACGGCGAACGCCGCATCTGCCATCCTCGCGGCAAGAAGAGCGCGGTGGTGGTGGGCGACCGGGTGCATTGGCAGATCACCGGTGACGAAGGCAGCATTGAGCGCGTGGACGAGCGTCGCAACCTGTTTTACCGGCAGGACGAAATGCGCACCAAGTCGTTTGCGGCGAATCTCGACCAGGTGCTGGTGCTGGTAGCCGCCGACCCGGAATTCTCGGAAAGCCAGCTGGCGCGGGCACTGATCGCTGCGCAGGCCGAGCACATCGACGTGCTCATCGTGCTCAACAAGAGCGACCTGCAGCCTGCCTTCGATCGCGCCTGGGCACGCCTGGCGCCGTACCGGCGCATGGGTTGCACGGTATTGCCATTGCGGCTGAAGACCGCCGACGACTCGCGAGACGGCCTGAACGCGTTGCAGGATCGCCTCGGCGGCAAGCGAACCCTGGTGCTGGGTCCTTCGGGCGTGGGCAAGAGCACGCTGGTGAACCGACTGGTGCCAGAAGCGCGTGCGCAGACCGGTGAAATCTCACGTGCGCTGAACTCGGGCAAGCACACCACCACCAGCACCACCTGGTATTGGGTGGACGCGGCGCGGCACACGGCGCTGATCGACTCGCCCGGTTTTCAGGAATTCGGCCTGAATCACATCGAGCCCATGCAGTTGGCCCACCTCATGCCCGACCTGAACGCCACGCTGGGTGAATGCCGCTTCTACAACTGCACCCACCTGCACGAACCCGGCTGCGCCGTGGTGGCACACGTGCAGGACGGCGATGCGCCGCTGGCCATCAGCGAAAACCGGTACCGCATCTACCGCGAGCTGTTCGAAGAGCTGTCGAACAAAAGGCGGTACTGAGCGGCCAGGCGCACGCGCCTCGTGCCTCCTCCGGGTGATTCGCGCCATTTTTCTGGCGCCTGATGCCTTTTCCCCCCTGGGTTGATCCGCTTTCCTAATCTCGGAACGAGCAAGGTCAATGCCACTGCGCGTGTCGAAGAAACGCGCCACCCCGATACCGCCCAGCCAGAGCCCCAGGAAGAAGGAAACTCCATGAGCCACCCCTCCACCCAGACCGGCCTCCAGCAACAGCAGCAGCAACGCACCACCGAAGCCGGCAGGCACGACACGCCGGCCGTGCTGTCCGCTCAAGAGGCCAGGAAACTGCTCAGCCTGCCCGGTGTCACCTCGTTCCGGCAGGGTGCGGTACTGATCGTGGTGGATGCCCAGGGCAAGCAATACATCGTGCAAGACCTTGAAGCGCAGGCCTCGCCGCCGCAGGCGAGCCCGGACGACGCAGACGGAACCAACGGCACCGACAGCACGGACGACACAGCGCAACGGGCCGGGCAGGAGACGCCCGAAGAGGCCCCGGCCGACATGCAGGTGGCCGCCGCCAGCGCAGAGGTGGCTTCAGCCACACTGGCTGAAGTCCACATGGCGCAAGCGCCCGCAGGCAGCACGCAGCCGGAGGCCAAGTCCGATGATGAGACCCACGAGAACGACTCCAACAAAAAAGAGGGCGACGACGAGGACACCGGCCTGACGGCGTGGGCCTCGGGTGCCGCATGGGGCCTGGGGCTGGGGGTCGCCATGGGGGATGGAGGGGGTTCCGGTGTTGGTTCGGGAAGCTGCACCCCGGGCGACACCACCCCACCCAACCCACCGAGCGCACCCGACCTGGCCGCAGAAGACGACAGCGGGGCGAGCAACACCGACAACATCACGGTCTACACCACCGGCCTGAGCTTCAGCGGCACGGCCGAAGCGGGCGCCACGGTGAGCCTGTTTGTCGACCTGGACGACGACGGCGAGATCGACGACGGCGAGCTGCTGGGCACGGGCGTGGCCACGGGCGGGAACTACAGCATCGACACCAACCTGGCGCTGGGCAGCCACAAGGTACGCGCCATCGTCACCGATCTGGAGGGCCACATCAGTGCGGCCTCGGGCATTACGGTAGTGACGGTGATTCCGGCGATGGGCTTTGTGATCCATGGCGAGGCTGCGTATGACAACAGCGGCTGGTCCGTCGCCTCGGCCGGCGACGTGAACGGCGACGGCCTGGCCGACCTGATCGTGGGGGCGCCGCATGCCGAGGGATGGACCGGGCGCAGCTACGTGGTGTTCGGCAAGGCCGACGGCACGGCGGTAGAACTATCGACCATCGCCGCTGGCGGCACGGGCGGCTTCGTGATCAACGGGCAGTCAGCGTGGGACGAAAGCGGCTATTCCGTCTCGTCCGCCGGCGACGTCAATGGCGACGGCCTGGCCGATCTGATCGTGGGGGCGCGGGGCGCAGCAGAATACGCTGGGCGCAGCTACGTGGTGTTCGGCAAGACGGGAGGCACGCCGCTGGACCTCTCGGCCATTGCCGCTGGCGGCACGGACGGCTTCCTGATCAACGGGCAGGCAGTGGATGACGAAAGCGGCTATTCCGTCTCCGCCGCAGGCGACGTGAACGGCGACGGCCTGGCCGACCTGATCGTCGGTGCGCCTGAGAGTGACCTCAGCGAAGAATGGGCGGATTTAGCTGCCGGGCGCAGCTACGTGGTGTTCGGCAAGACGGGCGGCACAGCGGTGGAGCTCTCGACCATCGAAGCCGGCACGGGCGACGGCTTTGTGATCAACGGGCAAGCGCAATTCGACCGAAGCGGCTATTCCGTCTCCGCCGCAGGCGACGTGAACGGCGATGGCCTGGCCGACCTGATCGTGGGGGCGCGCTTTGGCGACTCAGCAACGGGAGGCATCAATGCCGGGCTCAGCTACGTGGTGTTCGGCCAGGCGGGCGGCACGGCGGTGGAGTTGTCGGACATTGACGCTGGCGGCGCGGGCGGCTTCGTGATCAATGGGCCGTCGGCAGGGGGCAGGAGCGGTGAGTCCGTCTCCTCTGCAGGCGACGTCAACGGCGACGGCCTGGCCGACCTGATCGTGGGCGCACCGGGCAACGCGGCTGGCCGCAGCTACGTGGTGTTTGGCAAGACAGGCGGCGCGGCGGTAGAGCTCTCGACCATTGCCGCTGGAGGCACGGACGGCTTCGTGATCAACGGGCAGTCAGCATTGGACTTCAGTGGCACTTCCGTCTCGTCCGCAGGCGACGTCAACGGCGACGGCCTGGCCGACCTGATTGTGGGGGCGCATGGGTCAGGTGGGTCTGCCGGGCGCAGTTACGTCATCTTCGGCAAGACGGGAGGCACGCCTGTGGAACTGTCCGACATTGCCGAGAACGAGATGGGCGGCTTTGTCATCAACGGGCAGTCCGCTGGGGACTTCAGCGGCTATTCCGTCTCCGCGGCCGGCGACGTGAACGGCGACGGCCTGGCCGACCTGATCGTCGGCGCATTATTGCGCGACCCAGCGGGCCAGTCGGCCGCCGGGCGCAGCTACGTCATTTTCGGCAAGACCGACACCGCCGCCGTGAACCTGGGCGATGTGGCCTTGGGTGGCGAAGCCGCCCTGGCCATTGACTTTGCCGTCAACGGCCTCTGGAGCGGCACCACCGCCAGCGAAACCGCCCTGGGCGGCGCAGGCAACGACACCCTCACCGGCAACGGCGGCGCCGACGTGCTCTACGGCGGGGCCGGCAACGACACCCTGGTGCTCAACGCCGACAACATCGACCTCCTCTCCCAAGGCCTCACCGATGGCCGCCTGGCCCGCGTGGACGGCGGCGGCGGCATCGACACCCTGACCGTGGCCGGTGCAGGCGTCACCCTCGACCTCACCCAGATCGCCAACCAGGCCGCAGGCGACCCCCAGACCGGCAGCCGCATCGCCAGCATCGAGAAGATCAACCTCAGCGGCAGCGGCAACAACACCCTGAACCTCTCGGTGGGTGACGTGCTCGACATGGCCGGCATGAACCAGTTCAACACCGAAAACGGCTGGAGCAATGTGACCGGCACCGCCCTGGGCACCCAGGTGCAGCGCCACCAGCTGGTGATCGACGGTGATGCGGACGATCAACTCACCAGCCCGGACGCCGCAGGCACCTGGAACTTTGTGGGCACCGTCAGCGATGGAGAAGGCAACACCTACAACGTCTTCAACGCCACCAACTCGGCCACCTCGGCGCAGTTGCTGGTGAACACGAACATCACCCAGACGCTGGACACACTGGTCCTCCCTCCCAACCCACCGAGCGCACCCGACCTGGCCGCAGAAGACGACAGCGGGGTGAGCGACACCGACAACATCACGACCTACACCACCGGCCTGAGCTTCAGCGGCACGGCCCAAGAGGGGGTCACGGTGAGCCTGTTTGTCGACGTCAACAACAACGGCGTGATGAACATGGGCGAGCTGCTGGGCACGGGCGTGGCCACGGGCGGGAACTACAGCATCGACACCAGCCTGGCGCTGGGCAGCCACAAGGTGCGCGCCATCGCCATCGACCTGGAGGGGAATGTCAGCGCGGCTTCCGGCACCACGGTGGTGAAGGTGATTCCACCGGCGCTGGGGTTTGTGATCAATGGGCAGTCCGCTGGGGACGAAAGCGGCTATTCCGTCTCGTCCGCAGGCGACGTGAACGGAGACGGCCTGGCCGACCTGATCGTGGGGGCGCCGTATGCTGAAGGAGATGCCGGGCGCAGCTACGTGGTGTTCGGCAAGGCCGATGGCACGGCGGTAGAGCTCTCGGGCATTGCAGCGGGCATGGGCGGCTTCGTGATCAACGGGCAGGCAGCGTGGGACGAAAGCGGCTATTCCGTCTCGTCCGCAGGCGACGTGAATGGCGACGGCCTGGCCGATTTGATCGTGGGGGCCTCGTCTGTGGAAGGAGGGGTCGGGCGCAGTTATGTGGTGTTCGGCAAGACCGAGGGCACGCCGGTGGAGCTCTCGGCCATTGCCGCTGGCGGCACGCACGGCTTCGTGATCAATGGTCAGTCAGCGGGGGACTTCAGCGGCGAGTCCGTCTCCTCCGCAGGCGACGTGAACGGAGACGGCTTGGCCGACCTGATCGTGGGGGCGCCTTACAGCGACCCCGCTGCAGGCCTCTATGCCGGCCGCAGCTACGTGGTGTTCGGCCAGATGGGCGGTACGGCGGTGGAGCTCTCGACCATTGCCGCTGGCGGCACGGAAGGTTTCGTGATCAACGGGCAGGCGGCGGGGGATTACAGCGGCGACTCCGTCTCCTCCGCCGGTGATGTGAACGGCGACGGCCTCGCCGACCTGATCGTGGGGGCGTTGGGGTTGGTACGTGGGGCCGGTCGCAGCTACGTGGTGTTCGGCAAGGCGGACGGCACGGCAGTAGAGCTCTCGGGCATCGAAGCCGGCACGGGCGGCGGCTTCGTGATCAACGGGCAGTCAGTGGGGGACTTCAGCGGCTACTTCGTGTCCGTCTCCTCCGCCGGCGACGTGAACGGCGACGGCCTGGCCGACCTGATCGTGGGGGAGCCGGAGGCAGGCGGATATACCGGGCGCAGCTACGTGGTGTTTGGCAAGGCCGATGGCACGGCGGTGGAGCTCTCGGCCATTGCCGACAACCAGACCGGCGGCTTCGTGATCAACGGGCAGTCAGTGTATGACTACAGCGGCTGGTCCGTCTCCTCCGCCGGCGACGTCAACGGCGACGGCCTGGCCGACCTGATTGTCGGGGCGAATCAAAGCGACCCCGCTGCAGGGAGCAATGCCGGTCGCAGCTACGTGGTGTTCGGCAAGACCGACGGCACGGCGGTGGAACTCTCGGCCATCGAAGCCGGCGCGGGCGGCGGCTTCGTGATCAACGGGCAGACAGAGTGGGATTTGAGCGGCAATTCCGTCTCCTCCGCCGGCGACGTCAACGGCGACGGCCTGGCCGACCTGATCGTGGGCGCACGCAATGGCGACCCCGCAACGGATCGCGAATATGCCGGCCGCAGCTACGTCATCTTCGGCAAGACCGACACCGCCGCCGTGAACCTGGGCGACGTGGCCGCCGGCGGCGATGCCGCCCTGCCCATTGACTTTGCCGGCACCAGCGGTGCAGACACCTGGAGCGGCACCACCGAGAGCGAAACCGCCCTGGGCGACGCAGGCAACGACACCCTCACCGGCAACGGCGGTGCCGACGTGCTCTACGGCGGAGCCGGCAACGACACCCTGGTGCTCAACGCCGACAACATCGCCCACCTCGTCTCCCAAGGCCTCACCGATGGCCGCCTGGCCCGCGTGGACGGCGGCGGCGGCATCGACACCCTGGCCATCGACGGCGACAACGTCACCCTCGACCTCACCCAGATCGCCAACCAGGCCGCCGGCGACCCCGAGACCGGCAGCCGCATCGCCAGCATCGAGAAGATCAACCTCATCACCGGCAGCGGCAACAACACCCTGACCCTCTCGGTGGGTGACGTGCTCGACATGGCGGGCATGAACCTGTTCAACACCACCAACGGCTGGAGCAATGTGACCGGTAGCGCCCTGGGCGCCCAGGTGCAACGCCACCAGCTGGTGATTGACGGTGATGCGGGCGATAGCGTCACCTCCAGCGGCTGGACCGACACCGGTGGCACCGTGAGTGACGGCGTGCAAACCTATGCGGTCTACAACAGCAGCACGGCCAGCACGCTGGCGCAACTGCTGGTGGATGTGGACATCACCTACACGGCGGTGGTGATGTGAGCAAGCCATGCGGCTCGGCGGGCGCCTGCGGCTCGGCCGTCTGCATGGGCTACCGGGCGCACGCGCCTCGTGCCTCCTCCGGGTGATTTGCGCCATTTTTCTGGCGCTTGATGCCTTTTCTCCCCTGGGTTGATCCGCTTTCCTAATCTCGGAACGAGCAAGGTCAGGGCCACTGCGCGTGTCGAAGAAATGCGCCATCCCGAAACCGCTCCTCTCAGATCCCCAGGAAGAAGGAAACCCCATGAACAGCCCCGCCACCCAGGCCGGCCTCCCGCAGCAGCAGCACACCACCGAAGCCGGCAGGCACGACACACCGGCCGTGCTGTCCGCTCAAGAGGCCAGGAAACTGCTCAGCCTGCCCGGCGTCACCTCGTTCCGGCAGGGTGCGGTACTGATCGTGGTGGACGCGAAGGGCCAGCAGTACATCGTCAAAGACCTTGAAGCGCAGGCCTCGCCGCCGCAGGCGAGCCCGGACGACGCAGACAGAACCGACGGCACCGACAGCACGGACGACACAGCGCAACGGGCCGGGCAGGAGACGCCAGAAGAGGCCCCGGCCGACTTGCAGGTGCCCGCCGCCAGCGCAGAGGTGGCTTCAGCCACACTGGCTGAAGTCCACATGGCGCAAGCGCCCGCAGACAGCGCGCAGCCGGAGGCCAAGTCCGATGATGAGACCTGCAAGGACGACGACGACAAGAAAGATGCCAACGGCGACGAGGAGGACGACGACGACGCCTGCCTCGTGTTGTGGGATTCAGGCTCCGGCTGGGGCCTGGGGCTGGCAGGCGTGGGCCTGGCGGCCGCCATGGGGGGTGGAGGGGGTTCTGGCGGTAGTTCAGGCGGTGGTTCCGGTGGCGGCACACCGGGCGATCCCCCTCCGGTGGACACCACCCCACCCACCCCACCAAGCGCACCCGACCTGGCCGCAGAAGACGACAGCGGGGTGAGCGACACCGACAACATCACGGTTTACACCACCGGCCTGAACTTCAGCGGCACGGCCGAAGCGGGCGCCACGGTGAGCCTGTTTGTCGACGCCAACAGCAACGGTGTGATCGACAGCGGCGAGCTGGTACTGGGCACGGGCGTGGCCACGGGCGGGAACTACAGCATCGACACCAGCCTGGTGGTGGGCAACTACAAGGTGCGCGCCATTGCCACCGATCTGGCGGGGAATGTCAGCGCGGCCTCTGGCACCACGGTGGTGAGGGTGATTCCGCTTCCACCGGCACCGGGCTTTGTCATCAATGGGCAGTCGGCGGGGGACTACAGCGGCTATTCCGTCTCCTCCGCCGGCGACGTCAACGGCGACGGCCTGGCCGACCTGATCGTGGGGGCGCCGTATGCAGACGGGGATACCGGGCGCAGCTACGTGGTGTTCGGCAAGGCCGACGGCACGGTGGTGGAGCTCTCGGACATGGCCGCAGGCGGCACGGACGGCTTCATGATCAACGGGCAGTCAGTGGATGACGAAAGCGGCTATTCCGTCTCCGCCGCCGGCGACGTGAACGGCGACGGCCTGGCTGACTTGATCGTAGGGGCGCCGAATGCAGAAGGATGGGCCGGGCGCAGCTACGTGGTGTTCGGCAAGACGGGCTACGCGCCGATGGAGCTCTCAGCCGTTGCCGCTGGCGCAACGGGCGGCTTTGTGATCAACGGTCAGTCAGCGGGGGGCCAAAGCGGCTGGTCCGTCTCCTCCGCCGGCGACGTGAACGGCGACGGCCTGGCCGACCTGATCGTGGGGGCTCCGTATGCAGAAGGGAATACCGGGCGCAGCTACGTGGTGTTCGGCAAGACCGAGGGCGCGGCGGTGGAGCTCTCTGACATCGCTGCGGGCGGCACGGGCGGCTTCGTGATCAACGGTCAGTCAGCGTGGGGCAGGAGCGGCTATTCCGTCTCCGCCGCCGGCGACGTCAATGGCGATGGCCTGGCCGACCTGATCGTGGGGGCACCAGGGGCAGACGGGAATGCCGGTCGCAGCTACGTGGTGTTCGGCAAGACGGGTGGCCCGGCGGTGGAGCTGTTCGACATTGCCGATCACGAGACCGACGGCTTCGTGATCAACGGGCAGTCAGCGTGGGACAGGAGCGGCTATTCCGTCTCCGCCGCAGGCGACGTGAACGGCGACGGCCTGGCCGACCTGATCGTCGGGGCTCACTGGAGCGACCCAGCAACGGGTGGCACCAATGCTGGGCGCAGCTACGTGGTGTTCGGCAAGACGCGCGGCACGGCGGTGGAGCTATCGGACATGGCCGCAGGCGGCACGGACGGCTTCGTGATCAACGGGCAGTCAGACTATGACAACAGCGGCTGGTCCGTCTCCTCCGCCGGCGACGTGAACGGCGACGGTCTGGCCGATTTGATTGTGGGGGCGCGGTATGCAGAAGGAATTGCCGGTCGCAGCTACGTGGTGTTAGGCAAGACCGACGGCACGGCGGTGGAGCTTTCGGTCATCGAAGCCGGCGCGGGCGGTGGCTTCGTGATCAACGGCCAGTCAGCGGGGGACACCAGTGGCTATTCCGTCTCCGCCGCAGGCGACGTCAACGGCGACGGCCTGGCCGACCTGATCGTCGGCGCACCCTATGGTGCCCCCACAACGGATCGCGAATATGCCGGCCGCAGCTACGTCATCTTCGGCAAGACCGGCTTCGACGCCGTGAACCTGGGCGACGTGGCCCTGGGTGGTGATGCCGCCCTGCCCTTTGACTTTGCCGGCACCAGCGGTGCAGACACCTGGAACGGCACCACCGCCAGCGAAACCGCCCTGGGCGGCGCAGGCGACGACACCCTCACCGGCAACGGCGGTGCCGACGTGCTCTACGGCGGGGCCGGCAACGACACCCTGGTGCTCAACGCCGACAACATCGCCCACCTCTCCCAAGGCCTCACCGATGGCCGCCTGGCCCGCGTGGACGGCGGCGGCGGCATCGACACCCTGGCCGTGGCCGGTGCAGGCGTCACCCTGGACCTCACCCAGATTGCGAACCAGGCCGCCGGCGACCCCGAGACCGGCAGCCGCATCGCCAGCATCGAGAAGATCAACCTCAGCGGCACTGGCAACAACACCCTGAACCTCTCGGTGGGTGACGTGCTCGACATGGCGGGCATGAACCAGTTCAACACCACCAACGGCTGGAGCAATGTGACCGGCACCGCCCTGGGCACCCAGGTGCTGCGCCACCAGCTGGTGATCGACGGTGATGCGGACGATCAACTCACCAGCCCGGACGCCGCAGGCACCTGGAACTTTGTGGGCACCGTCAGCGATGGAGAAGGCAACACCTACAACGTCTTCAACGCCACCAACTCGGCCACCTCGGCGCAGTTGCTGGTGAACACGAACATCACCCAGACGCTGGACACACTGGTCCTCCCTCCCAACCCACCGAGCGCACCCGACCTGGCCGCAGAAGACGACAGCGGGGTGAGCGACACCGACAACATCACGACCTACACCACCGGCCTGAGCTTCAGCGGCACGGCCCAAGAGGGGGTCACGGTGAGCCTGTTTGTCGACGTCAACAACAACGGCGTGATGAACATGGGCGAGCTGCTGGGCACGGGCGTAGCCACGGGCGGGAACTACAGCATCGACACCAACTTGGCGGTGGGCAACTACAACGTGCGCGCCATTGCCACCGACCTGGCGGGGAATGTCAGCGAGGCCTCGGGCACCACGGTGGTGAGGGTGATTCCACCGTCGCTGGGGTTTGTGATCAATGGGCAGTCCGCTGGGGACGAAAGCGGCTATTCCGTCTCGTCCGCAGGCGACGTGAACGGCGACGGCCTGGCCGATTTGATCGTGGGGGCGCCGTTGGCAGCAGGGGGTGCCGGGCGCAGCTACGTGGTGTTCGGCAAGGCAGACGGCAGGGTGGTTGAGCTCTCGGACATGGCGGCAGGCGGCACGGACGGCTTCGTGATCAACGGGCAGTCAGCGTTTTATAACAGCAGCGGCGAATTCGTCTCCGCCGCCGGCGACGTGAACGGCGACGGCCTGGCCGATCTGATCGTGGGGGCGCCGTATGAAGAAGGATCTGCCGGTCGCAGCTACGTGGTGTTTGGCAAGACAGGTGGTGCGGCGGTAGAGCTGTCGGACATTGCCGACAACCAGACCGGCGGCTTCGTGATCAATGGGCAGTCAGCGTGGGACAGGAGCGGCCGGTCCGTCTCCTCCGCCGGCGACGTGAACGGCGACGGCCTGGCCGATTTGATCGTGGGGGCGTCGGAGGCAAACGGGGATACCGGGCGCAGCTACGTGGTGTTTGGCAAGACGGGCGGCATGGCGGTGGATCTCTCGGCCATTGCCGCTGGCGGCACAGACGGCTTTGTGATCAGCGGTCAGTCAGAGTTGGACTTCAGCGGCGAGTCCGTCTCCGCCGCAGGCGACGTGAACGGCGACGGCCTGGCCGACCTGATCGTGGGGGCCTACGGAAGCGACCCAGAGGGCAGGTGGAATGCCGGGCGCAGCTACGTGGTGTTTGGCAAGGCGGACGGCGTGGCGGTTGAGCTCTCGGACATTGCCGCAGGCGGCATGGCCGGCTTCGTGATCAACGGGCCGTTAGAGGGGGGCGCAAGCGGCAGGTCCGTCTCCTCCGCAGGCGACGTCAACGGCGACGGCCTGGCCGACGTGATCGTGGGGGCGCCGTTGGCCGGTGGATACGCCGGTCGCAGCTACGTGGTGTTCGGCCAGACCGACGCCACGGCGGTGGAGCTGTCGGACATTGCCGACAACCAGACCGGCGGCTTCGTGATCAATGGGCAGTCCGCTGGGGACTGGAGTGGCTGGTCCGTCTCCTCCGCAGGCGATGTGAACGGCGACGGTCTGGCCGACCTGATCGTGGGAGCGTCGTCGGCGAACGGGAGCACCGGTCGCAGCTACGTGGTGTTCGGCAAGACGGGCGGCACGCCGGTGGAGCTCTCGGCCATTGCCGCTGGCACGGGCGGCTTTGTGATCAACGGGCAGTCAGCAGACGACAACAGCGGCTACTCCGTCTCCGCTGCCGGCGACGTCAACGGCGATGGCCTGGCCGACCTGATTGTTGGAGCGTTTGGGGCAGATGCCGACACCGGCCGCAGCTACGTCATCTTCGGCAAGACCGACACCGCCGCCGTGAACCTGGGCGACGTGGCCCTGGGTGGCGATGCCGCCCTGGTCGTCAACGACACCTGGAGCGGCACCACCGCCAGCGAAACCGCCCTGGGCGGCGCAGGCAACGACACCCTGACCGGCAACGGCGGCGCCGACGTGCTCTACGGCGGAGCCGGCAACGACACCC
>NZ_JBFWNX010000009.1:0-41421 GCF_050250835.1 Hydrogenophaga sp.
CGGGGGGCAGCGACCCGCGCAGCGGCGGAGCGTGGGGGCCAGGGGCCAGCCGCCGGGCCGCCCCAAGGCAGGCCCAGCCCCCTCGGGGGGCAGCGACCCGCGCAGCGGCGGAGCGTGGGGGCCAGGGGCCAGCCGCCGGGCCGCCCCCAAGGCAGGCCCAGCCCCCTCGGAGGGCAGCGACCCGCGCAGCGGTGGAGCGTGGGGGCCAGGGGCCAGCCGCAGGGCCGCCCCCAAGGCAGGCCCAGCCCCCTCGGGGGGCAGCGACCCGCGCAGCGGTGGAGCGTGGGGGCCAGGGGCCAGCCGCAAGGCCGCCCCCAAGGCAGGCCCAGCCCCCTCGGGGGGCAGCGACCCGCGCAGCGGCGGAGCGTGGGGGCCAGGGGCCAGCCGCAGGGCCGCCCCCAAGGCAGGCCCAGCCCCCTCGGGGGGCAGCGACCCGCGCAGCGGTGGAGCGTGGGGGCTCTACCTCTCCGGCCACATCACGCCGGTGTCGCTCAGGATCGCGTCCAGCGGCACGTCGTGCGCTTCGGGTTTGAGGTGCGGCAGGTAGCCGAAGTCGTAGCCCAGGCCCACCGTGAAGGGTTTGGGTTGCAGGCTGGCCAGCGTGCGGTCGTAGAAACCGCCGCCATAGCCCAGGCGAAAACCACCAGGCCCATAACCGACACAGGGCACGAAGATCAAGGTGGGTTCGATGATTTCGGTGTCCTTGGGTTTGGGAATGCCATAGGCGTCCTCTTCCATCGGGCAGCCGGGGTACCAGGTATAGAAGGTCAGCGTCTTGTCGATCTTGTTGACCACCGGCAGGCCGATGCGGCGATGCCGCTGCGCGCCCTGCGCGTCCTCTTCCAGCCCCGCCTCCTGCCAGCGGAACAGCGCGGGCAGCGGATCGAATTCGCCCTTGATTGGCCAATAGGCACCAATGACTGCATCGGGCCGCTCGATCAGCCACACCCGCATGACACGCTGCAGCAAGTCGTTGCGCAGGTTGCGGTCCGCCAGAGCCTGGCGCTTCTCGATCAGCGACTTGCGCCACTCGATCTTCAGCGCAGCCGCCGATCCTTCAGCGGGCGGTGTGTGGGGTCGTGAGGCACTGTGACCGTCTTTGTTGTCCATAATCAGCGCATGAAACGGGTTGGTATGACACAGGGAATTCAGCAGCGGATCGCAGGCAGCTGGCGGCTCATTATGGCGGGCGCGCTGCTGCAAGCCGGCGTGGCTGGTGCGCAGCCCGCTTCGGGCGGGGCGGATGCCGCCTTGCTGGAGATGCGCGAAGCCTTCCGGCGCAACAACACGGCGCAGCTCGCCAGCTTGCTGCCCCAGGCTCGGGGCCATGCGCTCGAACCCCTGGCCCAGTACTGGAACATGCGGCCGCAACTTGAATCCGCCAGCCCGACCGACGTCCGCGCTGCGCTGGCCCGCATGGCCGGCACCTATTGGGAAGACCGGCTGCGCAACGACTGGCTGCTGCTGCTGGGCAAGGCGCGCAACTGGACCGACTTCGAAACCGAGTTGCCCAAATTCCGCATGCAGGACGACCGCCAGGTTCGGTGCTATGGGCTCATGCTCGATGCAGCGGCCGGACGCATCGCCTCCGAAGCCGCAGCTGCGCAGGTGCAGGCCAACTGGCTGGCCCAGCGCGAAGCGGAAGACGGCTGCGCCACCGCCGCGCAAGCCCTGCTGGCCAGCGGCCACCTGAAGCCCGAAGCGGTGTGGCAGCGCGCGCGCCTGGCCATGGATGCCAACCGCCCGCGTGTGGCCAGCCAGGCGGTGGCCCTGCTGGATGCCGAGCGGGCACAGACCGTGGAACAAATCGCGAACGATCCGGCGAAGTACCTGGACCACAAGATCACGGCCCTGCGCACACCCACCAAGGAACTGGTCACGCTCGCCATCATCCGCCTGGCCGCCAGCGACCCGACGGCGGCGGCGGTCGAGGCCGACCACGTGCGCTGGAAAACGCAGCTCACCCGGGAAGAGCGAAGCTGGATCTGGGGGGTGATCGGCAAGCGCGCGGCGCAAAAGCTGCAGACCGAAGCGCTGAGCCATTTCGCCAACGGCGAAGACCGTTTCATGCACGACGAGCATCTGGCCTGGAAGGCCCGCGCCGGCATGCGTGTGGGCGCCTGGAGCGATGTGCGCGACGCCGTCAACGCCATGAGCGACGTCCAGCGCAGCGATCCGGCCTGGGTGTACTGGAAGGCACGCGCGATACAGGCGCTCAGGCTGCCCGACCCGATCGCCGCGAACTCGCAGGCCAACGCGCTGTTCGAGTCCATCGCCGCCCCACGCGGCTTCTACGAACTGCTCGCCATGGAGGCACTCGGCCTTCCGATCGCCGTGCCGCCCGCCCCTGAGGCGCCAAGTGCCGACGAGATCGCGGCGGCCCAAGCGAACCCCGGCCTGCGCCGTGCACTGATCGCCATGCGGCTCGGCCTGCGCAGCGAAGGCGTGCGCGAATGGAACTACACGGTGGGACTGCACACGCCGGGCGGCATGCCCGAGCGCGAACTGCTGGCGGCCGCCGACCTGGCCTGCCGCGCCGAGCTCTGGGACCGCTGCATCAACACCAGCGAGCGCACGCCGCTGGTGCTGGATCACGCTCAACGCTACCCCATGCCGCACCGAGACACGGTGGTCCCGCGCGCGAAAGAGATCGGACTGGATCCTGCCTACGTGTACGGCCTGATCCGCCAGGAAAGCCGCTTCATCGTCGAGGCACGCTCGGGCGTCGGCGCCTCCGGCCTGATGCAGGTGATGCCCGCCACCGCCCGCTGGACCGCTCGCAAGATCGGCCTGACCGACTTCAAGCCCGGTCAGATCACCGAGCGCGACACCAACATCCTGATCGGCACGGCCTACCTCAAGTTTGCGCTGGACGATTTCGAAGGCTCACTGCCGATGGCGGCCGCCGCCTACAACGCCGGGCCCAGCCGCTCACGCGCCTGGCGCAACGGCCCTACGGTGCCAGGCGATGTGTGGGCGGAGAACATTCCCTTCGAGGAAACACGCGACTACGTCAAGCGGGTGCTGGCCAACACCACCCACTACGCCGCCATCATCACGGGGCAGCCGCAATCGCTGCGCGCGCGCCTGGGCACCGTCGGGCCGCGCTCGCAGACGGCACAGGCCATCAACACCGAACTGCCATGACGACACCCATCGGAAACGTCCTTGTCCTCGGCGGTACCGGCTTCGTCGGCCGCCACGTCTGCGAGAAGCTGCACCGCCAGGGTTGGCGCATCACCGTGCCCACGCGGCGCGCCATCAACGCCGCACAGGTTCAACACCTGCCGCGTGTGACGGTGATCGAGGCCGACGTGCACGATCCCGCGCAACTGCTCAGCCTGCTGCAGGGTCAAGACGCCGTGGTGAATCTCGTGGCGATCCTGCACGGCAGCGAAGAGGCTTTCGAGAAGGTCCATGTGGAGCTGCCGCTGGCCATCGCCGAAGCCTGTGCGGCGGACGGCCTGCGGCGGATGGTGCACGTCAGCGCACTGGGGGTGAGCCAGGATGCACCTTCGCGCTACCAGCGCAGCAAGGCGAACGGCGAAGAGGTCTTGCGCGGAGCCAGCCTGGACCTGACCATCCTTCGTCCCAGCGTGATCTTTGGCGCCGGGGACCGCTTCCTCAACCTGTTCGCCCGCATGCAGGCGGTGCTGCCACTGGTGCCGCTGGCCGGCGCCAGTGCGCGCTTCCAGCCGGTGTGGGTGGAAGATGTGGCGCAGGCGGTGGTAGCCAGCCTGCGCGACACCGACCTGCCCATGAGCAGCGTAGGCCAGACCTTCGAATGTGCCGGGCCCGAGGTTTTCACGCTGGCCGATCTGGTGCGCATCGCCGGGCGCCATGGCAGTCGCCAGCGCGCGGTGCTGCCGCTGCCCGACGCCCTGGCGCGGCTGCAGGCGCGCGTCATGGAAATGCTGCCGGGCGAGCCGCTGTTGAGCCTCGACAACCTCGACGCCATGACAGTGGACAACGTGGCCACCAACCAGTGGCCCGGCCTGGCTTCGCTGGGCATCGCTGCCGCCAGCGTACACACCGTGGCCCCCACCTACCTGGGCGATCATGGCGCCCGCAGCCGGTTGCTCGCTTACCGTCATTCGGCCCGTCGTTAAGGCATTTGGAGAACGAACCCCCCAGGGTGAGGTATTTGTTTGGCACACTTCGTCGCCTCGCCAAAAGCGAGTACTTCCAACCGACAGGAGAGCCCATGACCGCCACCCTTGTACCCTCCCCGCTGCCCACCCCGATCCAGCCCCGCGTCAGGTTGATGCAGGACAACCCAGGTGTCCGCACCGAACACCAGCGAGAGGTGATCAACCGCCTCAAACGCATCGAGGGCCAGGTGCGTGGCCTGATCGAAATGGTCGACAGTTGCCGGTCTTGCGAGGACGTGGCGCAACAGATGTCGGCCGCGCGCAAAGCCATGGACAAGGCGTTCTACCGCATGATGGCCTGCACGGTCATGGAAGCCGTCTCGGAATCGGCCACGGAAGTCGAGACCTTCCGCGAGGTGGAGCGCTCCACACGCATCCTGGAAAAATACGCCTGAGGTCTGTTTGCCCCCACGCTCCGCCGCTGCGCGGGTCGCTGCCCCCCGAGGGGGCTGGGCCTGCCTTGGGGCGGCCCGGCGGCTGGCCCTTTCTTGTTGCCCCCACGCTCCGCCGCTGCGCGGGTCGCTGCCCCCCGGAGGGGGCTGGGCCTGCCTTGGGGCGGCCCGGCGGCTGGCCCTTTCTTGTTGCCCCCACGCTCCGCCGCTGCGCGGGTCGCTGCCCCCCGAGGGGGCTGGGCCTGCCTTGGGGCGGCCCGGCGGCTGGCCCGTTCTCGTTGCCCCCACGCTCCGCCGCGAAGTGAATCAATGGGGCCTGGTTTGGCATCAATGCCATGAACAGGCCCTAACATTCCGGGATTCAACCGAGGAATCCCATGGCACTGCAGCTCTACGTCGGCAACAAGAACTACTCGTCCTGGTCCATGCGCCCCTGGGTGCTGATGAAGCAGGCTGGCATCGAGTTCGAGGAAGTGATGGTGCGCTTCGATTCCTTCGACGCGGATTCCGCCTTCAAGAAAAACCTGCGCGCCGTCAACCCGGTGGGCAAGGTGCCGGTGCTGGTGGACAACGGCTTTGCCATCTGGGACACGCTGGCGATCGCCGAGTACCTCGCCGAGATGTTCCCCCACCATCAGTTGTGGCCCGCTGACCCGAAGGCCCGTGCCCGGGCGCGCAGCGTCTGCGCCGAGATGCACAGCGGCTTCAGTGCCTTGCGCAATCACTGCCCCATGAACATCGAGGCCTCGCTGCCCGATGTGGGCCGCCTCATCTGGCGCGACAAAGCCGACGTGCGAGCCGACGTCGCGCGGCTCTGTGGACTGTGGGGCGACCTGCTCGCGACCCAGCCCGGGGGCAGCCTGCTGTTCGGCGCATTCACCATTGCCGATGCGTACTTCGCCCCGGTCTGCATGCGCATCAACACCTACGAACTGCCCGTGCCGGCCGATCTGGCGGCGTATGTGGCCCGCGTCACCGCGCTGCCCGGCGTTCAGGCCTGGATCGAGGACGCGCTCGCCGAGAAGGACTTCATCGACTTCGACGAGCCCTATCGACTTGGGCGATGAGAGGGGCGAAGCCCCCTAAACTCGCCCCATGAAAACCTACCTCGTGGGCGGCGCCGTGCGCGATGCGCTGATGGCGCGGGCCGCTGGCTCGCTCCAGGGCTCACACGTGGATCGCGACTGGGTGGTGGTGGGCGCCACGCCCGAGTCCATGGTGGCCCAGGGCTTCCTGCCGGTCGGGCGTGACTTCCCCGTTTTCCTGCACCCGCAAACGCGCGAGGAATATGCGCTGGCGCGAACCGAGCGCAAGACCGCACCGGGCTACCACGGCTTCGCGTTTCACGCGGCGCCCGGCGTCACGCTGGAAGACGACCTGGCGCGGCGCGACCTGACCATCAATGCCATGGCGGTGGCGGCCGAGCACGCCAACGAGCCCGCACACGCCCCCGTGATTGATCCGCACCACGGCCAGCAGGACCTGCACGACCGCCTGCTGCGCCACGTCACCGACTCGTTTGCCGAGGACCCCGTGCGCATCCTGCGCGCAGCGCGCTTCGCTGCTCGCTTCCCCGACTTCACCGTGGCCCCCGAGACCCAGGTGCTCATGCGCCAGATGGTCGAGCACGGCGAGGTCGATCACCTGGTGGCCGAGCGTGTGTGGCAGGAGCTCTCACGCGGGCTGCTGGAGCAGCGGCCCAGCCGCATGTTCGAGGTGTTGCGTGACTGTGGCGCACTGCAGCGTCTGTTGCCCGAAGTGGCTCGCCTGTGGGGCGTGCCCCAACGGGCCGAACACCACCCTGAGATCGACACCGGCGTGCATCTCATGATGGTGCTGGACATGAGCGCGCGCCTGAACGCGAACCTGGCCACGCGCTTCGCCTGCCTGTGCCACGACCTGGGCAAGGGCACGACATCACCGGAGGTGCTACCGCGCCACATTGGCCACGAAGCTCGCAGCGCCAGCCTGCTCAGGCAGGTGTGCGATCGCTGGCGCGTGCCGGTGGAGTGCCGTGAATTGGCCGACGTCGTGGCACGCGAACACGGCAACATCCATCGCAGTGGCGAACTCGGCGCGGCCGCGCTGGTGCGCCTGCTTGAGCGGTGCGACGCCATGCGAAAGCCCGGGCGGTTTCAAGACGTGCTACTGGCCTGCGAGTGCGACGCACGGGGCCGCCTGGGGCACGACGAAAGCGCCTACCCCCAGCGCCAGCGCCTGGCTCAGGCGCTGGCGCTGGCCCAATCGGTGGACACGGCGCAGGTCGCCCAACAGGCGCAGGCAGACGGGCTCACCGGCCCGCGGGTGGGGGAGCGCATCCAGCGAGCCCGCGTGAAAGCGGTGGCCCAGGGCATGGGCCTCGATTCGCCGGACTGACTCCGAAAAAAAAGCAAGAGCGGCAACCAGTCCCGCACCACTGCGCTTGGTCAAATGCGCACGCGGCTCGGCTCGTCGCTGCGTCTGTTACGGTAGAGGCTTGATGATCACATTCCCCAGACTGCTGACAGACCGCTCGGCCCTGTTTCTGGATTTCGACGGAACGCTTGCCGATCTGGCCCAACGGCCCGACTCGGTGCAGGTCCCCCGGGAACTCGTGCCGCTGCTGGACCGCCTGCACGATCGGCTGCATGGCGCACTCGCGTTGGTCACTGGACGTGCGCGCGAAGACATCGAGCCCATGCTCTCGCCGTGGCGCTGGCCGGCGGCGTTCGAGCACGGATCGGTCCGCCAGTCCACTCACGGCAGTTCCCTGCAGCCCGAACCGCTTGGTCTGGCCGCGGTATTGCAGGCCGCACGCAACCTCGCTGCGCATCACACCGGCTTGCTGGTGGAACACAAGCGCACGTCCATGGCACTGCACTTTCGACAGACCCCGTCGCTCGAAGCTCTTTGCGTGACCACGATGGCCTCGGCCATTGCCAACGATCCAGACCTTCAGCTGCTGCGCGGCAAGGCCGTGGTCGAGGTGAAGTCCGCCCGCGTGAGCAAAGGCCGGGCGATCGAGGCCTTCATGCAGGAAGCGCCTTTCGCCGGCCGCGCACCGGTGTTCGCCGGTGACGATGTGACCGATGAAGCCGGCTTCGAAGTGGTGCAGCGCCTGGGCGGCGAAGGCATCAAGGTGGGCGATGGCCCCACCTGCGCGCTGCACCGCTGCCCCAGTCCCGACGCTTTGCGAACCTGGCTGTCCGACTCGCTGCACACCCACACCCCCACGCCATGAAGCCTGAAGATAGCCCGTCCGTCGCACGCGGATTTGCACCGCCCACCGCCGCTTCTCTTTCGCTGGGCGTGGTCGGCAATTGCGCCTTCAGCGCATTGATCGACCCTCACGGCCGAGTGGTCTGGAGCTGCCTGCCACGCTTCGACGGCGATCCAGTGTTCCACGCCCTGCTGGGCGGGGAAGACGCCCAGCAGGGCTCGTTTGCGATCGAGATCGAGGACCTGGCCGAGGCGCGCCAGCGCTATGAACCCAACACGGCGGTGCTGGTGACCGAGCTTTGGGATCGACACGGCCAGGGCATCGCCATCACCGATTTCGCGCCGCGCTTCCTCTCGCGCGGCCGCTACTTCCGCCCCACCATGCTGGTGCGCCGAGTGCGCCCGCTGCAAGGTGCGCCACGCATCCGCGTGAGCCTGACACCGCGTTTCGACTGGGGGCGCCAGGAGCCCACCATCACCTCGGGCAGCAACCACATCCGATACGTGGGCGACCAGCAAACGCTGCGCCTGCAGACCGACGCGTCGATCAGCTATGTGCTGGCGCGCGAGCCCTTCCTGCTCACACGCGAACACAACTTCCTGCTCGGCCCGGACGAAACCCTGGAAGGCGGCATCGGCGACACGGCACGTCATTTCGAGCAGGAAACGCTGGCCTACTGGCGCGGCTGGAGCCAGCGCCTGGCGCTGCCCCTGGAATGGCAGGACGCGGTGATCCGCGCGGCGATCACGCTCAAGCTTTCGCTGTACGAGGACACGGGCGCGATCATCGCCGCCATGACCACCAGCATCCCTGAGGCGCCGGGCACGCAGCGCAACTGGGATTACCGCTACTGTTGGCTGCGCGATGCCTTCTTCGTGGTGCGCGCGCTCAACAGCCTGGCCGAGGTCGGCACCATGGAGGACTACCTTCGCTGGCTGGCCAATGTGGTCGTGGGCGCGGGCGGCGGACATGTGCAACCGTTGCACGGCATCGGCCTGGAGCGTGAGTTGCCCGAGCGCATCTGCGAAACGCTGCCGGGCTACCGGGGCATGGGACCGGTGCGCGTGGGCAACCAGGCGCAGGAACATTTTCAGCACGACGTGTACGGCAACATCGTGCTCGCCGCCGCACAGGCGTTTCACGATCGCCGCCTCCTGCACCCGGCGGGTCAGGCCGAGTTCGAGCGGCTGGAGGCAGTGGGCGAGCAAGCCGTTCGCATCCATGACCAGCCCGACGCAGGAATGTGGGAGCTGCGCACGCGTGCGCGCGTCCACACCAGCTCGGTGCTGATGTGCTGGGCCGCCTGCGACCGCCTGGCCAAGATCGCCCACACGCTGGCCCTGCCGGAACGCACGGTCTACTGGCGGCGGCATGCCGATGCCATGCGCGAACGCATCCTTCACGAGTCGTGGAGCGAGGAACGCCAGGCCTTTGCAGAAAGTTTTGGCGGCCGCGACCTGGACGCCAGCGTGCTCCTGATGGCCGAGGTCGGGCTCATCGACCCCAGGGACCCGCGCTTCATCTCAACGCTCGACGCGCTGGAGAAACACCTGTGCGACGGCCCGTTCATGCGCCGCTATGAAGCGGCCGACGACTTCGGCAAACCCGAGACCGCGTTCAACATCTGCACCTTCTGGCGCATCGACGCGCTGGCGCGCATCGGCCGCGTGGCCGAGGCCCGCGCCATTTTTGAAACCATGCTGGCCGCACGCAATCCGCTGGGCATGCTCTCCGAAGACACCCACGCCACCACCGGCGAAATGTGGGGCAACTTCCCACAGACGTATTCCATGGTGGGCATCATCAACGCGGCGGTGCGCCTCTCTGCCGACTGGGACACGGTGATCTAGATGGGAAGACTGGTCGTCGTCTCCAACCGCATTGCCGATCCGCGCAAGACCGCCTCGGGCGGGCTCGCTGTGGCACTGGGTCAGGCACTGGAATCGTCGGGCGGGTTGTGGTTCGGCTGGAGCGGCAAGGTGGTGGAGGATGGCACGCCCGGCGAAGGCGAGGTCCATCTGCATGCCGCGGGCAAGGTGCAGCTCGCCACCGTGGACCTGAGCCGAGAAGACCACGACAGCTACTACCTGGGTTACAGCAACGGTGTGCTGTGGCCGGTGTTTCACTACCGCCTGGACCTGGCCGATTTCGATGCCGGCTACATCGGTGGATACCGGCGCGTGAACCAGATGTTCGCGCACAAGCTGGCCAGTCTGCTCCAGCCCGACGATGTGATCTGGGTCCACGACTACCACCTCATTCCGCTGGCCGCCGAACTGCGCGCCATGGGCTGCAAGCAGCGCATGGGCTTTTTCCTGCACATCCCGCTGCCACCGCCCTTGATTCTGGCCGCTGTGCCCGAGCACGACTGGCTCATGCGCTCGTTCTTCGCCTACGACCTGGTGGGCCTCCAGAGCGAAGCCGATGTGGCGCACTTCGCTCGCTATGTGGGCACTGAAACGCCGGCCGACATCCTGGGCGAGCACGAATTCCGCGCCTACGGCAAGACGCTGCAGGTGCAGGCTTTCCCGATCGGCATCGACGTGGACGAGTTCATCGAACTCGGCAAGGGCCGCGAATCGCGGGACATGTACGAACAGATGCGCACGGAATATTCGCGCCGGCGCCTGTTGCTGGGCGTGGAGCGCATGGACTATTCCAAAGGCCTGCCGCAACGCCTCAAGGCGTTTCGCCAATTGCTGCAGGAATACCCGGAAAACCTGGGCAGCGCCACGCTGATCCAGATCGCCGCGCCCAGCCGCGAGTCGGTGGACGCCTATGCCGCGCTGCGCCAGGAGCTCGAGAGTCTTTGCGGCGCCATCAACGGCAACTTCGGCGAACTCGACTGGATGCCGGTGCGCTACATCCACCGCAGCGTGGCGCGCAAGCGCCTGCCCGGCCTGTACCGCGCGGCCAGCGTGGCACTGGTCACGCCGCTGCGCGACGGCATGAACCTCGTGGCCAAGGAATTCATCGTCGCCCAAGACCCTGAGGACCCTGGCGTGCTGGTGCTCTCGCGCTTTGCCGGTGCGGCCGAGCAGATGCGCGAAGCCTTGCTGGTCAACCCTTACGACACCTCGCGCACGGCGCAGACCATCCAGCGCGCCCTGCAGATGCCGCTGGAAGAACGCCAGCGCCGCCACCAGGCGCTGCTGGCGCAGACCAGGGCGAACGACGTGCACTGGTGGCGCGAGCGTTTCCTGGCCGCACTTGCGGCCATTCCCGCTCCGTAATCCATCCTCGCCGCAGGCGCCGGTCGCAAGGCCGGCGCCTGCTTTGCTTTTTCTTTCTCTGGAGGAACTTCCCCATGACCGACAACTTCATCGACATCGCCAGCCGCTGGTGGATCAGCCTGGGTGGCGCCGCCGCCAGCCTCACGCGCATCGTGGTGATCATCCTGGCGGCCTGGTTGCTCGTGATCGTGTTGCAGCGTGCCGTGCGAACCCTGCGCGAGCGCATCGCCAACCGCATGGACGACCGCGAGGCCGTCAAGCGCGCGCAGACGCTGGGCCGCGTGTTTCGCTACCTGGTGGCCGTGGTGGTGAGCCTGGTGGCCGGCATGCTGGTGCTGGCCGAGCTCGGCGTCTCGGTGGCCCCGATCCTGGGTGCGGCCGGTGTGGTGGGCCTGGCGGTGGGTTTTGGCGCACAGAGCCTGGTCAAGGACTACTTCACCGGCTTCTTCCTGCTGCTGGAGAACCAGATCCGCCAGGGCGACGTGATCAGGATCGGTGACCACGCGGGATCGGTCGAAGAAGTCACCCTGCGCTACGTGCAGCTTCGCGACTACGACGGCAACGTTCACTACGTGCCCAACGGCACCATCAGCACCGTGATCAACATGTCCCGCGGCTTCAGCAACGCGGTGATGGACATTGGCGTGGCCTACCGCGAAAACGTGGACGAGGTGATGCAGGTGATGCGCGACGTGGCCGCCCAGATGCGGGAACAACCGGACTACCTGGGCAAGATCCTGGCCGACCTCGAGATCGCTGGCGTTGACAGCTGGGGAGACTCTGCCGTGGTGATCCGCTGCCGCTTCCGCACGCTGCCGCTGGAGCAATGGGGCGTCAAGCGTGAGTATTTGCGCCGGCTCAAGGCGGCGTTCGACGCCAAGGGCATCGAGATCCCCTTCCCTCACCTCACGGTGTACGCAGGCCAGGACCGCGACGGCAAGGCGCCCGCCTTCGCGCTGCGCCAGATGGCCGAGACCTGAGGAATCCCACGGTGGCCGTGGGATATCGGCCCTGAGCGCTGGTGGGACACGGCCGCGTGTGCCACCATGCGGCCAACCCATCCCACCACCATGGCCGCCCGAAATCCCCTCAACCGCTCGCTGGCGGACGGCATCCGGCGGGTGGGCTTTCGCAAGTGGTACGAGCGTGAGCTGCTCTCCAGCCATGCCCACATGCTTCTGGCCCTGCTCTCGGTGGTGGCGTTGCTGGCCAGCCTGGAGGCCATCGGCGGCGCCACTTCCGGCGAACGGTTCATGAATGTCGGCTTCGTGGTGCTCTGCGGCGCCATAGCGCTCTGGGCCTTGCGGCGTTACCTCTACCTGCTCATGCACGCCGAGGAAATGGCCAACCAGGCCAATTGCCCGCAATGCAAGTCCTACGGCCAGCTCCAGCTGATCGAGGCCCAGCACCGCCCAAATGCCGGCTGGGTGCCGGTGTGCTGCAAGCGATGCGGCTTCAACTGGAAGCTCGACGACGACGACGACAGCGGCGCCTGAGCGCGGCTCAGCCCAGGGTGTCCAGCGCGCACGCCGCACCGACCAGGGCGGGCGGCTGTTCCGAGGCAATCACCCACACGGGAATGGCGGCCAGGTAGGCGTGAAAACGCCCCTTCGCTTCAAACCGCTCGCGAAAAGGCGAGGTGTCGAACCAGGTGCCCAGGCGGGGGACGATGCCACCACCGATGTACACCCCGCCACGCGCACCCAGCGTGAGCGCCAGATCGCCAGCCACCGCCCCCAGGAGCGCACTGAACAGGTGCAGGGCTTCTTCGGCCTGCGGGTGTCGGCCTGCACGCGCGGCTTCACTCACCGCAGCAGCGCGGTCCAGTCCGGCGGGGCTGGCGCCGTCGGCCTCGCACAGGAGCATGAAGGTGTCGAACAGCCCCGGCCCGCTGAGCACGCGCTCGGCCGAGGCATGGCCATGCCGGCGCTGGAAGCCTTCCATGACCAGGCGCTCGCGGGGCGTGGCCGCCGGCAGGGTGACGTGCCCCCCCTCGCCCTGGAGCGGCACCCAGCCGCCACGACCGTCGGGCAGCAGGCCGGAGACGCCCAGGCCGGTGCCCGCGCCCAGCAGGCCAATGGCCGCGCCCGACTGCGGGGGGCCGCCGCCCACCTGGCGCAACGCTTCGGCCGGCAGGTGCGGCAGGGCCAGGGCCAGGGCGGTGAAATCGTTGATCACACGCAGCGTGCGCAAGCCGAATTCGGCCTTCAGTGCGGCCTGGGAAAACGACCAGTCGTGGTTGGTCATGCGCACCGCGTCGCCCGTGACCGGGTTGGCCATGGCGATGGCCGCCACCTGGGGCCGCAACGTGCCCAGCCCGTCGAGGTAGGCACGAAGGGCGTGCTGCAGGCTGGGGTGCTCGGCCACGGGCAGCACCCGGACCCGCTCGATGGGTGCGCCGGCGCCCGCCTGCCAGGCGAAGCGGGCATGGGTGCCGCCCACGTCGGCCAGCAAGCGGCCAGAAAGGGGACTCGAAGACATGGATGCGGAGGGTCTGGCTGTTGAAGGCCACACCATACCGCGTCGAGCGCTCGCGCGTCAGGCGCCCCGATGCGATCGCACCCAGCGCACGATATCGGCCGCGCCCATGGCGCCAGCCTGGCGTGCGACCTCGCGCCCACCGACGAACAACGCCAACGTGGGAATGCTGCGAATCTGCAGCCGCGCGCCCAGCGCCTGGGCTTCCTCGGTGTTGACCTTGGCCAGGCGGATGGCCGGTTCGAGTTGTTGGGCTGCGGCTTCGAACTGAGGCGCCATGGCCCGGCAGGGGCCGCACCAGGGTGCCCAGAAATCGACCAGCACCGGCACGTCGGAACGGGCCACATGCTTGTCGAATGCCGCCTCGTCCAGCGCCACGGGGTGTCCGTCGAACAGGGGGCGATGGCACTTCCCGCAATCGGGCGCCTGGGTCAGCGCCTCCCGGGCCACTCGGTTGGTGGTGTGGCAGTGGGGGCAGACGACGTGCAGGCGATCGGTGGACATGAGTGGCTCCGTGAGGGTATGGCTCCCAGATGGTCGCCAGGCGACGGAATTCAAGCCGGGTCAGATCACCTGGGCGATGAGGCTGGCCACGAAACTCAGCAGGATGGTGGTGGTGAAGGGCAGGAACCACTCGCGGCCGAAGGCCTTGAAGCGGAAGTCGCCGGGCAGCTTGCCAAAGCCCAGCTTGTGCAGCAGCGGCGTGAACCAGCTGATCAGCAGCAGGGCCAGGAAGATGACGATCATCCAGCGGATCATGCTCAGACCTTCACAGTCGATGGGTGCGGTCGCCCGCCGAGAAACCCAGCGGCACCCAGTCCGCCGCACCGCCGGAGGGTGCCAGCGCCAGTACCTTGAAGAGCTCGCCCATCTCGTGCTCGTTGAGCAGCTTCTGCATCATGACGTTCTGGCGCACGTCGGCGCGCGCTGCCAAGTCCAGCAGGCCGCAGTTCAGCAGAAAGCGGCCCTGGCTGGTGTAGCCGATCACGTCCAGCCCCGCTTCCTGTGCGGCCAGGGCCACGCCGGTGAAGTTCACATGGGCGGTGATGTCCTTCATACCCACATCGGCCAGGGGCTCGCTGTCGCTGCGGTGGCCTCGGTGGCAGATCAACGTGCCCATGGTGCGCTGCGGGTGGTAGTACTCGGCCTCGGGAAAGCCGTAGTCAAGCAGGAAGGCGGCGCCGCGTTCCAGGCGATCGGCCAGGGTCCGCACGAATGCCTCGGCCTGGGGATGGATTTCGGTGAGGTAGTCGTGCTCGCCAGTCACCCCCAGTGGCGGGCGCAGTTCGGTAGGTCGGTCGGCCCAGGCGAGCTGGCCGGCGCCGTCCAGCACGACGCCGCGTTCAAACCACGCGCCACCCTGGCGCGCCAGCAATTGCACCGGCATGGCGTCGAGCACCTCGTTGCCCAGCACCACCCCGTGCAGCCGCTCGGGCAGTGCGTCGACCCAGTGCACCCGGCCCGCGTGCGCTTGCAGCGTGGCGCGCTGGCGCTCGCGCAGGCTGCCGGAAAGATCCACGATGGTGTAGCGTGCGGGCGCCTGGCCGAGCACGGCCAGCGCATCGAGCACCTGCCGCGCCAGCGCACCGCTGCCGGCGCCGAATTCCCACACCTCTTCGGTGCCGGTGGCCGCCAGCGCCTGCGCCACCTGGCGGGCCAGCGCGTGGCCGAACAGCGGGGTGAGCTCGGGCGCGGTCACGAAATCGCTGCCGTCCTGGGGCAGATGGCCGAACTTCGGCGCTTCATTGGCGTAGTAGCCGAGGCCGGGTTCGTACAGGGCCAGTGCCATGAAGCGGTTGAAAGGCAGCCAGCCACCCGCCTGGGCGATGGCCCCGGCCACCCGCGCCAGGAGGGGGCTCGCTACACTCTCGGGTTCTGTTGCCATGGGGGTCCGCACCCCCGGATTGTCCGTCATGTCCAGCACCGCCTCCCCAATCCACTCCACCCCGCGCACCGTGCTCGTCACAGGCGCGGGCAAGCGTCTGGGCCGCGAGATCGCGCTGGCGCTGGCGGGCGCAGGCTGGAACGTCGCGGTGCACCACCGCCAGTCGGTCGACCAGGCCAATCGGACGGCCGCAGATTGCGAAGCCCTGAACGGCCGTGTTGGCGGCGCCCGGTCTTTTTATGCCGACCTCGGCGAAGAGACCAGCGTGCGCGCCCTGCTGCCCGCCGTGGTGGCGCATTTCGGGCAGCTGGATGCGGTGGTCAACAGCGCCTCCACCTTCGAGCACGACAGCGCCAGCAGCTTTGGCTTTGCCGCCATGGAGCAGCACCTGCGCGCCAACACCGGCGCCGCCGTGTTGCTGGCACAGGCGCTGCACGAGCACCTGCAGTCGCGCGAGACCGAAGGCGCGGTGGTCAACCTGCTGGACCAGAAGCTCTGGAACATGAACCCTGACTTCTTCAGCTACACGCTCTCCAAGGCCGCCCTGCAAGCCGCCAACACCATGCTGGCGCTGGCCCTTGCGCCGCGCGTGCGCGTGGTCGGTGTGGCGCCTGGCCTGACGCTCACCAGCCACTTGCTGAGCGACGAGAAGTTCGCCGAACTGCACCGCCAGTCGCCACTGGGACGCTCGTCCACCCCGCAGGACGTGGCCGCCACCGTGGTCTTTGCGCTGGACAACCGCTCCATCACCGGCACCACGCTGCTGGTGGACGGCGGCCAGCACCTGATGCGCTTCGAGCGCGATTTTTCCCTGATGTGATGTCCATGAACGCCAAACAAGCGGGGACGCAGATCCTCACGCTCACCGGCCTGCGCTTCAACGCCAACCTGGGCATCCTGGACCACGAGAAGTCCACACCGCAGCCCATCCAGGTGGACGCGGAACTCAACCAGGGCACGCAGCCGCTGCTGCCGCACGACGACGACATCGGCCATGTGCTGGACTACCGCAAGGTGCGCCAGATCATCATTGACGAATGCACCGCCGAGCACGTGAACCTGCTGGAGAGCCTGATCGGCAAGCTCACGCGCCGGCTGATGCAATTGCCTGGCGTGATCGGCGTGCGGGTGAAGATCGCCAAGCTGGAAATCTTCGAGGACTGCGAAGTGGCCATCCGGATGGAGAGTGGGCAATGGTGAGCACTCCACCTGCCAGGCCTTGAATCAAGCATGGTTTGACAAGTTATTCATTTTTCATAACTTGTCAAACTTCAGTAGAATCGCCCGCATGAACCCGATCCGCAACCCCTTCGCGCCTGGCGCGGGCACGCCGCCGCCGGAACTGGCAGGGCGCGATGCGCTGCGCGAATCGCTGCGCATCGCACTGGAGCGCGCGCGCATCGGGCGCCCCGCCAAGAGCGCCATGCTGGTCGGGCTGCGCGGCGTGGGCAAGACCGTGTTGCTCGACCGCGTGCGCGACGACGCGGAGGCCGCCGGCATTCATACCGTGCGGCTGGAAGCACCGGAAGGCCGGTCGCTGCCCGCATTGCTGGCGCCCCAATTGCGGCAGGCCCTGCTCAGGCTGAGCCAGACTGAGGCTGCCAAGGCGTTTGCCATACGCGGTTTGCGCGCACTGGCCGGCTTCGCCAGCCGCCTGAAGGTGACCTACAACGACATCGAGGTCGGCATCGACTACGAAGCCGAGCCGGGTCTGGCAGACAACGGTGACCTGGAGCACGACCTGCAGGCCCTGATGGAACAGGTCGGCCTGGCGGCGAAGGCGGCGGGCACCGCGCTGGCGATCTTCATCGACGAGCTGCAGTACGTGGAAGAAGCGCAACTGGCCGCGCTGATCACCTCCCTGCACCGCACCGCCCAGCGCCAGTTGCCGGTGGTGCTGGTGGGCGCTGGCCTGCCGCAATTGCGCGGCCAGCTGGGCAACGCCAAATCGTACGCCGAGCGCCTGTTTGATTTCCCCGAAATCGGCGCGCTGCCCAGCGATGCCGCCACGCAGGCGATTGAAAAGCCGTTGCACGACGAAGGCGTGGAGATCACGCCGCCGGCGATCAAGGAAATCCTGCGCCTGAGCCAGGGCTATGCCTATTTTTTGCAGGCCTGGGGCAGCCACACCTGGCTGGCTGCAGAAAGCAGCCCGATCGGGGTCGATGTGGTCCGCAAGGCCAGCGTCACGGCGGTGGCTGCGCTGGATGAGGGATTTTTCCGCGTGCGCTTTGACCGCTGCACGCCGAAGGAAAAAAAGTACCTGCGAGCCATGGCATCGCTGGGCCCGGGCCCGCACCGATCCGGCGACATCGCCAACTGCCTGGACGAAAAGGTCTCGTCGCTTGCACCGACCCGAAGCTCGCTGATCACCAAGGGCATGGTCTGGAGTCCGACACATGGCGATACGGCATTCACCGTGCCCATGTTCGACGAATTCATGCAACGCATCATGCCCGGTGACAGCTGGCGATAGCCGCCGGAAAAAGGAATCCGATGAACACCGAACTCGAAAACCACAAACTTGAAAAACGCCTGTGTCGCGAGGTCGGGCGCGCCATCGTGGACTACAACATGATCGGCGAAGGCGACCGCGTGATGGTCTGCCTGTCGGGCGGCAAGGACAGCTACGGCATGCTCGACATCCTGCAGAAACTGCAGGCGCGCGCACCGGTTCGATTTGAACTCATCGTGGTCAACCTGGACCAGAAACAGCCCGGCTTTCCGGCCGACGTGCTGCCCGCGTACCTCACGAAGCTCGGCGTGCCGTTCCACATCGAGAACCAGGACACGTACTCCATCGTCAAGCGCGTGATTCCCGAAGGCAAGACCATGTGCAGCCTGTGCAGCCGTTTGCGCCGGGGCATCCTGTACCGCGTGGCCAGCGAACTGGGCGCGACCCGGATTGCGCTAGGCCACCACCGCGACGACATCCTGCAGACCTTGCTGCTCAACATGTTTTTCGGCGCCAGGCTCAAGGGCATGCCGCCCAAACTGGTGAGCGACGACGGGCAGCATGTGGTGATCCGCCCCATGGCCTATGTGGCCGAGAAGGACCTCGCCCGGTGGGCCGAGATTCGGCAGTTCCCCATCATTCCCTGCACCCTGTGCGGCAGCCAGGACAATCTGCAGCGCAAGCAGGTGAGCCTGATGCTGCAGGATTGGGAGAAAAAATTCCCCGGTCGGGTCGAGAACATGTTCACCGCGCTTCAGAACGTGGTGCCCAGCCACCTGATGGACCGCACCCTGCACCCCTTCGCCCGGCTGGAAGCCACGGGCGAACCCGATGAAAACGGCGACAAGGCTTTCGACGAAGAAGCCGTGGCAAACCCTGCCGCGACGGTGGAACGCTTTGTAAATGTCGGGAACGCCGGGACGGAACGCGCGGTCATAACCATTTCAACGACGAACTGATTTCGCCGAGCGGGCGGGTGGGACGACTGCATGACCTGGATTCGAACCTTGATTTCCGGCCTGGCGCTGCTCGCCCTCAGCGGTTGTGCCAGCGTGTTCCTGGTGGACAACCAGGTGCAGAGCTATGCGCGCTGGGGGGAACGCACGGGCGCGCCCCCCAGCGCGGCCGTGCCACAGGCACCGCAGATCTACCGCTTCGACCGCCTGCCTTCCCAGCGCCAGGGACCGGGAGCTGCCGGGCAGACCGAGATCGAGAACCTGACGGCACTGGCGCTGGCCAAGTTCGGCTGGACGCGCGCTGCCGAGGGCACCGCCGCCCCCTGGACGGTGCAGGTCAATGCCGCCACGCTTCGCCTGCCACGCGCTCCCTGGGAAGATCCCTACGACGGTTGGCGCGGCTTCGGCCCAGGTTTTGGTTTTCCGGGCCGTGACTACTACGTGACCGGCACCGGGCAGGTGATTTTCGGTCCACCCGCGATGTTCATGCGCGTGGAAACGCCGTATTACCAGCGCCAGGTCTCCATCGTGGTGCGGCATGCGGCCACCGGGCAGGTGGTGTACGAAACCCGCGGCGCGCACGATGGCCGCTGGCACAGCTCGAATGCGCTCTGGTCGGCCATGCTCGACGCCGCGCTTCGCGGCTTCCCCTCGCCGCCCGAAGGCTTGCGTCAGGTCGACATCGAAGTCCCGCGCTGAGCCATCGGCAGGTTCAGGCGGCGGGTTGTTCGAGCAGGTTGCCGATCGCCTCGCCCAGGGCGTCCATGCTGTCCTGCTTTCCCAGCACCTCGCGCACGCCGGCCTCCGCAGCCTCGGCCAGCAGCTTGTCGTTCACATGGCCTGAAACGATGGCCACACGCAGCGCCGGGCGCAGGCGCAGCATCAGACGGGCCACTTCCACACCCGACATTCCAGGCATGTTCTGGTCGGTCACCACCAGATCCACCGGCTCCTGGGGATGGGCGCGCAGCCATTCCAGCGCCGCTTCGCCCGATTCGAAGGTGGTGGCCCGGTAGCCTTGCTTGCGCAGCAGGCGGCCCACCAGAAACACCAGCGCCTCGTAGTCGTCGATGTAGATCACATGCTTGCCCGCAGCGGCGACTTCGGCGCGGCTGTCGGGCAACTTCTGCACCGGCGCCTCGTCGCCTGGCGCGGCTTCGGAAGCCAGCGGCAGGTAGACGTCGAACCGAGCGCCCTCACCCGGACGACTCTGGATCTGAATGGCACCCCGGTGCGCCTTGACGATACCGTGCACCACCGCCAGCCCCAGTCCGGTGCCGGCGCCGGGTGCCTTGGTGGTGAAGAAGGGTTCAAAAATGCGGCGCTGGGTGTCCTCGTCCATGCCGGGCCCGTTGTCGGCCACGCTCAAGCAGGCGTAGGCACCGCTGGGTATGCCACCGAGCTGCAGGGCTTTCGAGGCGTCCAGACTCACCTCGCGCAAGGCCACGGTGATGTCGCCCGACTGACCGTCCATGGCCTGCCAGGCGTTGGTGCACAGGTTCATCAGCACCTGCTGCATCTGGGTCGCATCGGCCAGCACGGGCAAGCTGCGACCGGGCAGGCGCGCCGCGAGCTTGATGCCGGCAGGCAGGAGTGAACGCATCAGACCCAGCGCCTCCTCCACCAGCGGCGTCAAGGGCTGGCGCACCATTTCCTGCGTCTGGCGCCGGCTGAAGGTGAGGATCTGCTGCACCAGCTGACGCGCGCGGATGGCCGCGCGGTTGATTTCGGTGAGGCTCTCCTGGGCTGGATGCCCCTCACCCACGTCCTCGCGCGCGAGCACCAGGTTGCCCAGGATGGCCGCGAGCAGGTTGTTGAAATCGTGCGCGACGCCGCCGGCCAGCGTGCCGATGGCCTCCATCTTCTGCGACTCTCGCAATTGCGCCTCCAGTGCCCGCTGCTGGGCCTCGGCCAGCTTGTGTTCGGTGATGTCTGTGTGCGTGCCGACCATGCGCAGCGGCCGCCCGTCCTCGTCGCGCGAGATCACCATGCCGCGCGAGAGCACCCATTTCCAGCTGCCGTCCTTGCACCGGATGCGATGCTCGTTGCGGTAGACCGGCATGCGGCCCTCGAAATGCGCCTGGCGGTCGGCCTGCATCTGGGTCACGTCGTCCGGATGCGTGCGGCTGTCGAACTCGGCGGAGAGATTGGCGATATCCGAGTCCTCATAGCCAAACATGCGCTTGATGCCGGAAGAGAAAAACTCCTCGCCGCTGAGGAGGTCCCAGTCCCACACGCCATCGCCCGCGCTCTCCAGCGCAAGCTTCCAGAGGGCCTCGTTGGCATGCAGCGCCGCCTCGGCTTCCTTGCGCGCGGTGATGTCGAGCAGCACACCCACGCGATGCGTACCCTCTGGCCCCGCGGAGACGGCGTAGGAGCGACGGTAAACCCACTTCACACGGCCATCGGGCAAGACGATGCGGAATTCGCCACCCAGGTCCACCGGACCTTTCTGGATCTCCTGCATGTCCTGTTCCAGAATGGCCTGGTCGTCGGGGTGGCGGTAGCGCGAAGCCAGCAGGGAGTCGCGCATGAGGTCCTCGGGCTCGAAGCCGTAGATGTCGCGCACGCCCGGGCTCACGTACAGGTACTCACGCTGGCCGTCAGGCCTGACGAACACGGAGAACACCATGCCCGGCACCTGGGAGGTGATCAGCCGCAGTTTTTCCTCGCTCTCGTGCAAGGCTTTCTGGCTTCGGATGCGATCGGTGATGTCCTCCACCGTGCCTTCGTAATACCGCAGACCGCCAGCTGCATCGCGCACGGCGTGCGCGTTCTCGCTGATCCACACGCGTTCGCGAGTCTTGTGCCGGTAGATCTCGGAAACGAAGCCACGCACGAAGCCATCACGGTCGAGCAAGCGCTTGAACTCCTGGCGGCGCGCCGGGTCGACGTACCACTCGACGGCGATGTTCTTCACGCCCTCGATCAGGCCGGCTTCGGTGGCGTAGCCATTGAGCGCCACCAGTGCCTGGTTGGCCCGCAGCATCTGGCCATCGGGCGAGCTTCGATACGCCCCGATCGGCAGGAAGTTGAAAAGGGTGGAAAAATCACCATCGGGCGGCGGAGGCATCATGTGCGAATTGTGTCGCAAAGACCGGCCCGAACCGGTTCCCCGCCGACGCCCGACCCGCTACAGTGCCCGCTGTCCGACCATTCCCCGAAAGCCACCCTTGCAGATCACCCGCATCCTGGCCGTGCGCCACGGTGAAACCGCCTGGAACCGCGACACCCGCATCCAGGGCCACACCGACATCGCGCTCAACGAGCACGGCCGCTGGCAGGCCCGGCGCCTGGGTGACGCGCTCAAGGATGAGCCGATCGCCGCCGTCTATGCCAGCGACCTGGGCCGTGCGTTCGAGACCGCCGAGGCCGTGGCCCGCCCCAAAGGCCTGCCTGTGGTCACCCATTCCGGTCTGCGGGAACGCCATTTCGGCCAGTTCGAAGGCCACACCTGGGCCGAACTGGAACTGCGCTGGCCCACCGAAGCCCTGGCCTGGCGCAAGCGCATGCCCGACTTCGCGCCGGCCGGGGGCGAGTCCCTGCAGCAATTCCAGCGGCGTGTGATCCCCACCGTGCTGGCCCTGGCCGCGCGGCATCCGGGCGAGCAGGTGCTGATGGTGGCGCACGGTGGCGTGCTCGACATCCTCTACCGCGCCGCCACGCGGCTGGAGTTGCAGGCCCCGCGCAGCTGGGAACTGCCCAACACCGGCATCAACCGGCTGCTCTGGTCGCCTGAGGGCCTGAGCCTGGTCGGCTGGGGCGACACCCAACACCTGCAAGTGGAAACCGGAAACACCCTCGATGAACACAGCGCCTGACACGGCCACGCGCTGGGAGCGCGCGCGAGAGTGGATCGGCCAGGGTGTGGCGGTGGTCGACACCCCCTCGCTGGTGATCGACCTCGACGCCATGGACCGCAACCTGGCGCGCATGGCGGCGTTTGCCACCGAACGCGGACTGCGCCTTCGGCCGCACGCCAAGATGCACAAGAGCGCCGAGCTTGCGCGCTTGCAGGTGGCCCACGGAGCGGTGGGCGTGTGCGTGCAAAAGACCGACGAGGCCCTGGCGCTGGCCCATGCGGGTGCACACGACATCCTCATCACCAACGAGGTGATCGCACCGCACAAGCTGCGGCGGCTCGCGCAGGCGGTGCGCGACCTGCCGACGCGCTTCGGTCTGGTGGTCGACAGCGCGCTGGGCGTGGCGCGGCTGGCCGATGCCCTGGCGGAGGCCGGGGTGCGCGGCGAGCACCGCATCGACGTCTACATCGAGATCGACGTGGGTCATGGCCGCTGCGGCGTCGCGCCGGGCGAAGCCTCCGTGGTGCTGGCACACAGCATCCTGGCCAATCCGGTGCTTCATTTTGCCGGCCTGCAGGCCTACCACGGAGCTGCGCAGCACCGGCGCCTACCGGCCGAGCGCGCCCAGGCAATTGGCGAGGCGGCCTGGACCGCCGCGCTCGCGCGCGAGCGCCTCCAGGCCGGCGGCTTCTCCGTGCCCCTGATCACCGGCGCGGGCACCGGCACCTTTGTGCTCGAAGCCTCCAGCCGCGTGTGGGGCGAACTGCAGGCAGGCTCCTACCTGTTCATGGACGCCGACTACGCGCAGAACGAGCCGGCCCCCCAGGCGCCGGTGTTCGAACATGCGCTGTTCGTGAAGAGCCAGGTGATGAGCCGCAGCGCACAGCATGCGGTGTGCGATGCGGGCCACAAGAGCCACGCCATCGACAGCGGACTGCCAGCCGTGTGGTTCCCAGGAGGGCTGGCCTATGCCAACGGTGGCGACGAACACGGCTTGCTGCGCGCCTTCGGACCTGGCGCAACGCTGCCCGACCTGGGTGAGACGATCTGGCTCGTGCCAGGCCACTGCGACCCCACGGTCAACCTGCACGATTTCATGGTGGGCGTGCGTGGCGGCCTGGCAGCCGGGCATGTGGAACGCATCATCGCGGTGGACGCGCGCGGTCACGGCTGGTAGATCTGCGCCTCCAGCCCCAGCGCCCGGATGCGCTCGGCCGCCGCCTCGGCCTCGGCCCGGGAGACAAATGGGCCGACCCGCACGCGGGTGCGCACCCCTTTGGGCATCTCCACTGTCTGCGTGAAAGCGGGCAGGCCCTCTTGCAGCAGACGGGCGTGCGCCTTCTCTGCATTGGCGGGATCGGCGAACAGTCCCACGTTGATGGCGAACGCCCTGGGCACCGACGGGCTGGCGGCAGGCCCGGAAAGCGCAGGCGGGGTGGGTGCCAGGATGGGGGCAGGCGGTGGTGCCGGTGGTGGTGGCTCCTGCAACACCGGTGTCACCTCGGGTGGCGCAGGTTCGGGCGGCGGCGGTTCTACGACGACTTCCTGGGGCCTGTCCGCCGGCGCGGGCGCGGCTTCTGGCGCTGAAGCCGTGGGCTCGGGAGCGGGCACCACCGGCACCGATACCGCTGAGGCGGCTGGCTCAGGCGGCACCTTGGCGGGCGCGCCCGTCGCGGCCACCGGCACACCCGTCCAAGCGACGTAGCCCCCCACCAGCGCCCCCACGAGCAGCGCATTCAGCGCCACCAGGACCCAGAGTCTTTGCCGCGTGCTGGCCTGCTTCTCCAGCGCCTCACAGGCTTCACGCACGGTGCGGGCCTCTCGCACGGCACGCGTCATGCGCCGACGCGTCTCGGCATGGAGCCAGGCGTTGCCGTAGGCGCCGGGGATGGCAATGCACAGCGCCAGCATCGCGCCCAGCACGCCCCACTCCACGGCCGGCGGCCAGTGCAGGAACCGCCGCGCCAGGCCAAGGATGAGCAGGGCCAGACCCTCGGCGCACGCCACATACACCAGCGCGGCCAGCCAGACCTGACGAAACGCCAGCCAGTTGAGTGTGAGCAGGCCGGCAGCCCAGTTCCAGGCCGGGCTGGCGCGGCCGGCTTCGTCAAAGCGCGCAAACAGCTGGAGATAGTGCGCGGTGTTCACCGGGCCAAGGGCGGCGCGGTAGAGCGCGGCGGTGGCGCTCTCCGGGGCAGTCGCGGCAGGCGGCGAGGGGGCGGACATGCCCGATTCTGGCATGGGGCATGCGGGTTGTTGCCAGCCTCCGGCAGCGGTGAACCTGGCCACAATGCGCGCATGCCCGACCTCTGCCCAACCAGCGTCTCATGAGCCCCAGCCAGATCATCGTGCTGGCCACGCCGGTCTTCTTTGCCCTCATCGCGCTGGAGTACGCCATCGGCCTCAAGCGCCGGCGCAACACCTACCGGCTCGATGACGCCATCTCCAGCATCGGCCTGGGCATGCTCAGCCAGATCAGCGCGGTGTTCACGCGGCTGCTGCGCGTGGGCCTCTACACCGCCGTCTATTCCACGGTGGCCCTCTGGCCCGATCACGCGTTCTGGACCTCCTGGACCGGCTGGCTGCTGGCGCTGGTCTTCTACGATTTCTGCTACTACTGGCTGCACCGCGCCGGGCACGAGACTGCGCTATTCTGGGCCGCGCACGTGGTGCACCACCAGAGCCAGGACTACAACCTGTCCACCGCGCTGCGCCAGACCAGTTCAGGTGCGCTGCTGGGCTGGGTGTTCTACCTGCCGATGGCCGTGGCGGGCGTGCCGCCGCTGGTGTTTGGCGTGGTCGCCCTCATCGACCTGCTCTACCAGTTCTGGGTGCACACCGAGCAGGTCGGCAAGCTCGGCTGGTTCGACCGCTGGTTCTGCAGTCCATCCAACCACCGCGTCCACCATGCCGTGAACGACCACTACCTCGACCGCAACTACGGCGGCATCCTCATCGTCTGGGACCGCCTCTTCGGCAGCTTCAAGGAAGAAGACGAAAGGTGCGTGTACGGCACCCGCAAGCCACTGAACAGCTGGGACCCTGTGTGGGCCAACGCCGAGGTGTACTGGGGCTTGCTCAAGGACTCGTGGCACGCGCAACGCTGGGCGGACAAGGTGCGCGTGTGGTTCAAGCCACCGGGCTGGCGGCCTGCCGATGTGGCGGCGCGTTTCCCTTCGCCCAATTTTGACCTGGCTGCCGTGCAGCGATACGCACCCCCCATGACACGCGGCGTGCAGGTGTTTTCGGCGGTGCAGTTCGCCCTGTTGCTCGGCGGCGTGGCTGGTTTCCTTTGGTTTTCCGACGGCTGGCCCCTGGCGCGCAGCGCGGTGGTGTTCGCTGTCCTGCTGGTGGCGCTGTGGGCCATTGGCGCGGTGATGCAGGGGCGCATCGGGATGGGCGAGGCACTGCTGATCGAATGCAGCGCGATGTCGATGGCGTGCGCAGCGCTGGGCTGGGTGGAGCTGCACCGCGTGTTCAAGCCCCTGGCCATGCTGGTGGCGATGGCGGTGGTGCTGGGCCATGCACGCGGCGCGGGCGGCCTGAAGCGGGCCAGCGGTTTGCTGCTGGGCGCGCTGACGCTGTGCCTGGCTGGTGACACATTCCTGATGTTCCCGGGCTACTTCATTCCCGGACTTGTGTCCTTCCTGCTGGCGCATCTGATCTACATCGCCCTGTTTCGCCAGGAGGTGCCGTGGTTCCCGAGCCGACGCGCGCTGGTGGCCACGCTGGGCTTTGGCCTGGCCATGTTCGTCTTTCTCTGGCAGGGCGGTCTGCCGACCACGCTGGGGGCGCCTGTGGCGGCGTATGTGCTGGTGATCGCGCTGATGGCCGCACAGGCCATCGGCCGCGCCTCTGTGCTTCGAAGCCCTGCAGCGATCGGGGTGGCCGTGGGCGCGGGTTTTTTCATGCTCAGCGACACCTTGCTGGCGATCAACAGATTCGTCTCACCGCTGCCGATGTCACAGGTGTGGGTGTTGAGCACCTACTACGTGGCACAGGTCCTGATCGTGCGAAACATGTTGCGATCCGAGTCTGTTCCAGGCAAGCACTGACGCACGGACGCCCGCTCAGCGGGCCAGGGGCGTGGCTTCGTCGCGCGAAATGCGTCCGTCCACCAGCTCCACCAGGCGGTCGCAGCGCGCCGCCAGCCGCGGGTCGTGCGTGACCACAACGAAGGACACCCCGCGTTCGGCGTGCATGCGCCGCAACTGAACGAACACCTCGTCAGAGGACGCAGTGTCGAGGTTGCCGGTGGGCTCGTCGGCCAGCACCAGCGGCGGCTCCATCACCAGCGCGCGCGCGATCGCCACGCGCTGCTGCATACCGCCTGAGAGCTGCGATGGCCGCTTGTCCATGGCATGGGCCAGGCCCACTGCATCCAGCAACTCGCGCGCTCTGGCCAACTGGGCGGCACTCACCCGACCTTCGGCCATGAGCGCGGGCATGGTCACGTTCTCCAGCGCGGTGAAGGCTGGCAACAGGTGGTGGAACTGGAACACGAAGCCCAGCAGGTTGCGACGGCGCATGGTCAGGCCGTTGTCGTCGAGTCCCTGCACTTCTTCACCCTGGAAGCGGTAGGTGCCCGAACTCATGCGTTCAAGCAGCCCGATGATGCTGAGCAAGGTGCTCTTGCCTGAGCCAGAAGGGCCGATGAGCGCGATGAATTCGCCCGGCATCAGGCGCAGGTTCAAGCCGTGCAATACCTCGGCTTCGCTCGGCAGGCCGGGGTTGTAGGTCTTGCGCACCTCGCTGAGTTCGATCAGGGGCGCCGGGTCGATGGTTGCGGACATGGCTTACATGCGAATGGCCTGGCCTGGGTCCATCGCCGCCGCGCGCCGGGCCGGCGCAATGGCCGCCAGCACGCCGCACACCGTGGCCAGCACGGCCACTTGCAGTGCCAGCAAAGGTGGCAGTGCGATGGAAAACAGCGGCAGCCCGTCGGAGCCACGCACGAAGGTGGTGAAAACCCAGATCATCAACACGGCCAGCGCAACGCCGAGCACCGAGCCGACCGCGCCCACGACCGCACCCTGCACCAGGAACACCCGCAGGACCTGGGCTCGGGTGGCGCCCATGGCGCGCAGAATGCCGATCTCCCGCCGCTTCTGCACCACCGACACCACCAGCACGCTGGCGATGCCCAGCACGACCACCACCAGCACCACGCCCCGGATGAGACTGGTGCTCACCGATTGGGCGTTGAGGGCCGACACCAGTTGTGCGTTGCTTTCCTGCCAGCTTTCCAGCTGGTAAGGCAGTTGCCGTCGCAGCTTGTCGGCCAGTCCCTGCGCCGCCCAAACGTCCTTTACCGTGATGTCGATGTTGGTGGCACCACCGGGCAGGCCAAGCAGGTTCTGTGCACCTCGCAGTGGCAGGATCACGGTGCGCCGGTTGAGCTCCTTCACACCAAAATCGACCAGCGCGGTCACGCGCACCGATTCGCTCAGCGCGGCGGACTGCACCGTCAGGCGATCACCCACGCGCACGCCCAGGTCGGCGGCCAGATCGCGCCCCACAACCGCCTCGCCAGGCGCCAGGCGTGCCGTGCCACTCACCACCTTGCTGCGCAGCCCGACGATGCGGTCGTACCGGTCCAGCTCGACCCCGAACAGCGAGATCGACTGCGTGGCTTCGCCGCGCAGCGCCAACGCTCCGCCAGCCACCATGGGGGACACCGCTGCGATGCCGGGCAGCCGCTCCAGCTGCGGCACCAGCGCCTGCCAGTTGGCCACCGATCGCAAACGCTGTGCTCGCGGCTGGGCCTCCGTCAACGTGGTCGTCCCGGGGGGCCTGTCGGCGGGCGGTGCCACCACGTCGTCGGGCGCACTCAGGGTGATGTGGGCCTGTGCGCCCAGCGTCTTGTTGAGGGTGTTGGTCTGCAGGCCACTGATCAGCGCCGAAATGTAGGCGATCACCGCCACACCGGCGGCCACGCCCACGATGATCAGCACGGTCTGCATGCGCCCCTCGCGCAGAAAGCGCATCGCAACCCGCCGCTCGAATCCCAGCCAGGTGCTCATGTGCGTGGCTCCACTTCGCTCAACGTCCCATGGCATTGGTCAGCGCGGCACCGGCGTCGGGAGATGCGGCACCCGACGCCATTCGCTGGCCCGGCTGCCAGGGCACAAGGCGCACGCGCACCCGGTCACCGGCCTGCGCATGGTCGTCCACCAGCACGACATCGCCTTCGGCCAGGCCCTCGACCACCTCCGCGGCGTCGAGGGTGCGCAGGCCAAGCTTCACGGCGCGCCTTCGGGCATGGCCCGCCTCATCCACCAATACGGTGGCGGTGCCGTCGGGCGGCGCGGTGCGCAATGCGGCCAAGGGCAGGACCAGCGCCCGCTCGCGCCGCGCCGTTTCCACCTCGACCGACACCGTCATGTCCTCGCGCAAAAAAGCCGGTGCAGGCGCATCCAGCGAGAGCTTGACTTCTATGGCGCCACGCTGCGCGTCGACCGAGGGAGCAATCGACAGCACACGCGCTGCCAGCGGCTGCCCGGAAAACGCGTCGGCCACCACCCGCGCAATTTGTCCGGCCTGAAGTTGATCCAGGAAACGTTCGTCCACCTGCGCGCTGATCTGCGTGGGTCCGGCCAGCGCCAGTCTCAGCAGAGCTTTGCCGGGCTGCACGATCTGGCCGGGCTCGACCTCCCTCTGCAAAACTTGCGCATCGGCTGGCGCCAGCAGCGTGGCTTGCGCCAGTCGGGCCTGGGCCGCCTGGCTGGTGGCCTGCGCCACGGCCAGCTGGGCCTGAGCCTGCACGAGATCCGTCCCGGCCTCTTCATTGGCCCGCACCTGGGCCCGCGCACTGGCCTGCTGGGCCTGGGCGACCTCCAGGCTGCGACGGACTTCATCCAGACGCGAGGCGCTCAGGAAACCTTGTGCCACCAGCTGTTCCGTGCGGATGAGTTCGGCTCGGGCAGCACGCACGGTGGCATCGGTCTGGGCCAGCGCGGCCTGAGCCGCCGCGCGCCCGGTGCTGCGCAAGCCCGAGAGCCGGGCGGCGGCCTGGCGCTCGGCCGCCACCGCCTGCGTGAGTGCGGCAGCGAGCTCATCGGACTCCAGACGCAACAACACGTCGCCTCGCCGAACGCGTGCGCCCTCTTCGACCAGCACCTCACCCACCCGGCCCGTGATGGTGCTGCCAATCTCCACCCGCGACAAGGTGGCCACGCGGGCCGAAAACTGCAGGCTGCGCACCAAAGGCGCCGACTGCAGCTCCACCCCTTCCACCCTGGGATGGCGCCAGAGCCAGCCAGCCCACAAAGCGATCACCAGCAGCGCCCCTGCCGCACCCCATCCCCAGCGGCGTTGAGCGGAAGACAGGGTCATGGGTGAAACGGCGTCAGGCGCCGGGCTGGAACAGCTCGCCGTCGGCAGAGGGCGGCGCCACCCCCAGGTGCCGATACGCCGCCAGTGTGGCGATGCGACCGCGTGGCGTTCGCTGCAGAAAGCCCTGCTGGATCAGGTAAGGCTCGATCACGTCCTCAATGGTGTCGCGCTCTTCGCCGATGCTGGCGGCGATGTTGTCCAGCCCCACCGGACCGCCATCAAAGCGGTGAATCACCGCCTCAAGCAACTTGCGGTCCATCAGGTCGAAGCCCTGCGGGTCCACGTCGAGCATGGCCAGCGCGAGGTTAGCAATTTCTTTGGTGATGGTGCCGCTGCCTTTCACATCGGCGTAGTCGCGCACACGCCGCAACAGGCGGTTGGCAATGCGCGGCGTTCCGCGTGAGCGGCGCGCGATCTCGAAACCGCCCTCTTCCTCCATGGGTGCATTCAGCAAGCCGGCGCTGCGCCTGACAATGCGAGCGAGTTCTTCCGATGTGTAGAACTCCAGCCGCGCCACGATGCCGAAACGATCGCGAAGCGGGTTGGTGAGCATGCCGGCGCGGGTGGTGGCGCCCACCAGCGTAAAGGGTTGCAAATCCAGCTTGATGCTGCGCGCTGCCGGCCCTTCGCCGATCATGATGTCGATCTGGTAGTCCTCCAGCGCGGGGTAAAGGATTTCTTCGACGACCGGGCTGAGCCGGTGAATCTCGTCGATGAAGAGCACGTCGTTGGCTTCGAGATTGGTCAGCAGTGCGGCCAGGTCCTTGGGTTTCTCCAGCACTGGCCCGCTGGTCTGACGCAGGTTCACGCCGAGCTCCTGCGCAATGATGTGCGAGAGCGTGGTCTTGCCCAGGCCCGGCGGGCCGAACAGCAGCACGTGGTCCAGCGCCTCGCTGCGCTTCTTCGCCGCACCGATGAAGATTTCGAGTTGCTCGCGCACCTTGAGCTGGCCCACGTATTCGTCGAGCAGCTTGGGGCGCAGCGCGCGCTCGATGGCCTCTTCCTTCGGCGAAGCGGGCGCGGCAGACACCACGCGTGGCGCGGGAGCGAAGTCGTCGGTCTGGATGGTCATCGTGTCACTTCGCCAGAGCCTTCAACGCCAGCTTGATGCCTTCGCTCACGCCCACGTCCCTGGGCAGCGCCTTGAGTGCAGTGGCGGCGTCCTTGTCGCTGTAGCCCAGCGCCATCAGTGCCTGCTGGATGTCGCTCTGCACGTCGCTCTGCGCCGGTCCGCTGCCTGGCAGGCTCAGATCGGCACCCAGCTTGCCCTTGAGCTCGAGCAGCAGGCGCTCGGCGGTCTTCTTGCCGATGCCGGGCACCTTGATGATGCGGCCGCTGTCCTGCGCGCTGATGGCTTGCGACAGGTCGGCCACGCTCATGCCCGAGAGCACGGAAAGTGCCGTGCGCGGACCCACGCCGCTGATCCTGATGAGCTGGCGAAAGGCCTCGCGCTCGGGCGCGGTGCCGAAGCCGTAGAGAATCTGGGCGTCCTCACGCACCACGAAGTGCGTGAGCAGGGCCACTTTTTCGCCTGTGCCAGGCAGGTTGTAGAAGGTGCTCATGGGCACGTCCACCTCGTAGCCCACGCCATGGCAGTCCAGCAGGATCTGGGGCGGGTTTTTCTCCAGCAGCGTACCGGTCAACTTGCCTATCATCGGAACATCCTTTTGAGGAATTATCGGCTTGATTCTCAGACACACCTTCTCCCCGCCCGACAACACGCGCATGGCGCACCTGTGCGGCCCCATGGACAGCCACATCCGCAGCATCGAGGCGGCGTTGCAGGTGAAGGTGGCGCACCGCTTCGAGCAGTTCCGCATCGAAGGCCCCAAGGCCAGGGCCACCCAGGCGCTGGAGACACTGCAGGCGCTCTACGAAATGGCGAAGAAGCCGATTCCGGCCGAGCAGGTTCAGCTCATGCTCAGCGGTGACACCGCCCTGGCCGATCCTGGCGATGGCGCCCTGGCCATGCAGACGCGGCGCGGCGAGGTGCGTGGACGCACACCGAACCAGGCGCGCTACCTGGAAAACATGGCCACGCACGACATCACCTTTGGCATCGGTCCGGCCGGCACCGGCAAAACCTACCTCGCCGTGGCCTGTGCGGTGGACGCGCTGGAGCGCAGCGCGGTGCAGCGCATCGTGCTCACCCGCCCGGCCGTGGAGGCCGGCGAGAAACTGGGTTTCCTGCCCGGCGACCTGGGCCAGAAGGTGGATCCGTACTTGCGCCCGCTGTACGACGCGCTCTACGACCTGATGGGTGCGGACAAGGTGCAGAAAGCCTTCGAGCGCCAGCAGATCGAGATCGCGCCGCTGGCCTTCATGCGCGGGCGCACGCTCAACCACGCCTTCGTGATCCTGGACGAAGCCCAGAACACCACCGCCGAGCAGATGAAGATGTTCCTCACCCGCATCGGCTTCGGCAGCAAGGCCGTGGTCACGGGCGATGTGAGCCAGATCGACCTGCCGCGCACGCAGCTCAGCGGCCTGATCGACGCCGAACGCGTGTTGAAGCGCGTGCAAGGCATCGCCATCACCCGCCTCTCCAGCGCCGACGTGGTGCGCCACCCTCTGGTGGCGCGCATCGTCGACGCCTACGAAGCGCGCTCGCCGGCGACAGAAGATGCGCCCGTGGTCAAACGTGCCCGGCGCAGCGCCTCTTGAGAAACATCCACCCCATGCGAAACACCCGCCTTTCATGCCTTCTTCTGGGTCTGTTCATGGTCGGCAGCGCGTCTGCCCAGGAGACCAGCCCACCGCCGGCAAGCCCACCGCCCCTGATGTTCAGCAGCCAGACCGTGCAATACCGCTGCGACGGCGGCGCGGAAATCGAGCTGGTCTACCTCAACCTGGGCAACGGCAACGCCTTCGCGGCGCTGCACCACCAGGGACGCACCGTGATGCTGCAAGGCCGCCGTGCCACCACCGGCGTGCGCTTCATCGCGCTGGACGAGCAGTACAGCCTGCGCTGGTACACGCAAGGCATGAAAGGCGAGCTCAGTTTCCTGGCTGCCGATCACACCGCGCAGGAGAAGACCTTGCTGGCCAACTGTTTCGCCCAGCCCGCCAGGAAGCGCTGATGGCCTTGCCCACGCTCTCGCTCTCGCTGCAGTTTGGTGATCTCGCCGATGCAGCCACGCACCGCGCGGCGCTGCCACGCCACTGGGTGACGCGCTGCATCCGCCACGCACTCGAAACCGACGCCGAGATCACCGTGCGCGTGGTCGATGCCGAGGAAGGCCAGGCGCTGAACCGCGACTACCGCGGCCGGGACTACGCCACCAACGTGCTGACCTTCGACTACACCACCGAGCCCATCGTGACGGCCGACCTGGTGCTGTGCGCGCCGGTGGTGGCCCGCGAGGCCGCAGAACTGAAGAAGTCGCTGGCGCAGCACTACGCGCACCTGCTGGTTCACGGCACGCTGCACGCCCAGGGCTGGGATCACGAAACCAGCGAAGTGGATGCCGAGGAAATGGAAGCTCGGGAAACCGGGATCCTGGCTGGCTTGGGCCAACCGAACCCTTACGCCTGACCGCGACCGTTCGCCCTGAACCTGTCGAAAGGCTCACGCGTGCGGGTGGGCGAAGGCTTCGACAGACCCGGTCCGAACGGTATGCGGCGTCAGGCGGTGATCCGCAGCGGGATCGTCACCGGTCCATCGTTGACCAGGTGCACCTTCATGTCGGCGCCAAAACGTCCGGTCTGAACCACCGGGTGCGCCGCGCGCGCGGATCTCACAAATGCCTCGTAGAGCGCCTCCCCCAGCTCAGGCGGCGCAGCGCCAGTGAAGCCCGGCCGGTTGCCGCTCTTTGTGTCGGCCGCCAGGGTGAACTGGCTGACGATCAACAAACCGCCAGCCACGTCCTGAAGGCTGCGGTTCATCTTGCCGGCCTCGTCGCTGAAGATCCGCAGCTTCAGCACTTTGGCCAGCAGTCTCTCGCCCACGCCTTCGGTGTCGTCCGGCTCGGCGCACAGCAGCAACAGCAATCCAGGACCGACGGCGCCCACCGTCTCACCATCAATGTCCACGCGGGCCTCGCTCACCCGTTGCAGCAGCGAGATCAAATCAGGTCCTTTTCATCGTCGAAATGCGCTTCCACATCGCTGGGCAGCAACTGAATGGTGGCACGCAGGCCCGGCACCGCGCTCATCAGCGCCTGCTCCACACTCGTGCGCACGGCAGCAGCCCGCCCGAGCGACCAGTAGGCGGGCATGTGCATGTGCAGGTCCAGAAAGCGGCGTTGCCCGGCCTTGCGCGTGCTCAGGTGATCAAAGCGGATGATGGCCGCTTCGCCCTCGCCGGAGGCGAACCCGGCCAGCGTCTGCTGAATGGCCGCCATCACCTCGGGCTCCACGGCCTCGTCCATCAGACCTTGAGAAGAGCGCCACATGAGGTGAAAGCCTTCCTTGAGGATGTTGGCCGCCACGGCCATGGCCACCACCGGATCGAGCCAGAGCCAGCCGCTGAAATGCACCAGCGCAATGCCCAGCACCACGCCGGCCGATGTCCAGACGTCGGTGACCAGGTGTCTGGCATCGGCCTCCAGCGCAATGGACCGATGTTCTTTGGCAGCGCGGAACATCACCCAGGCCAGCAGCCCGTTGAGCGCCGAGCTCAACACAGAAAGAGCGAGCCCCCACCCCACCTGCTCGATCGGCCGGGGATCGAACAGGCGGTGTCCGGCGGCCCAGATGATGCCGAGCGCGGCCGCAATGATGAGGATGCCCTCGAAGCCCGACGAAAAATACTCGGCCTTGTGGTGACCATACGGGTGCTCCTCGTCGGCCGGGCGTGTCGCGATCGTCACCATCACCAGTCCAAACACCGCGCTGGCCAGGTTCACCAGCGACTCCATGGCATCGGACAGCAGGCCCACCGAGTCGGTGACGACCCAGGCCAGCGTCTTGAGCGCGATGGTGACCACCGCCACGGCAATGGACGCCATCAGCAGACGCTGCGGGGTCAGCAGGCGGGACTCGGCAGGTGTCATGCACCACATTGTGCCGGTAGGCCGGCGTGCCAGAATCGCCCGCATGCGGCAGTCCTGGCAATCGCTCAAGTGGTGGATGCCCGCCGGGGTGGCGATCGCCCTGGGGGGTGCGGTGTGGCTGGCCCAGCGCTCGCTGGCCGAGCAGCACGCGATGTTCGAGACCGATGCGCGCATCGTGCACCGCCTCCTCAGCCAGCAGGTGGTGCAGCACGACGCCATCCTGGCCACGCTGGCCCTGTTGCAGCCCGCAGGCGTGGGCACCGCCAACTCACCGCCCGAGCAGCGCCTGCCCGCACTCTATCCTCAGATTCTGGCCGTGCAGCGGCGCGATGCGGGCCAGGACTGGCGCGACGCCGCGCTGGCCGAGGCCGAAACGGCATCGCGCCAGGCCCGTCGTGCCACCCTGGCCTTGCCGGACCTGAGCAGCGGCCGCTACCGCATGGTGCTGGCAGCCACGCCCACCAGCTACGCGGTCACCATCGACCTTCGCGCCATGGTGCCGTGGACCGAATGGCCAATGCAGCGCGAGAGCAGCCCGGTGCGGGTGTCGCTGGTGCACGCGGGCAGTGAACACGTCATTCAACCCGGCGCCCTCTCGGCAGCGGGTGGCCCGGGCTGGCGCTTCGAGTTCCACAAGGTGGTGGCCGCCGAGAGCCAGCCGTTCGACGTGGTCGCGGTGCGCGAAGTGGGCTGGGGACAATTGCCTTGGGGCCGCATGCTGGCCTGGGTGTTGACCGTCGCGGTGCTGCTGGCAGCCTTGCGGCATCTGCAACGCCAGCGCAACGAACGCCGCCGCGCCGAAGAACTGCTGCGGCTCGGCCAGGTGGGGCGCCTGAACACGCTGGGCGAACTGGCCGCCGGCATGGCGCACGAGCTCAACCAGCCACTCACGGCCGTGCTGGCCAACGCGCAGGCGGCCCAGCGACTGCTCAACGACGACCCGCCCGCCATCGACACGGCGCGCGGCGCCATGGCCCAGGCGGCCGAACAGGCACGGCGTGCCGCCGACGTGGTGGGCCGCCTGCGCCGCGCGGTGGAGCGCCCCGACACCGCCGGCCGGCAACAGGTGGTGGACCTGGCCGAAGCGGTCCGGCACGCGCTCTATCTGCTGGAGCCTGAATGCCGACGACGTGGGGTTGCGCCGCTGCTGGAAGGGCCGCAGAGCCTGATGGTGCAGGCCGATCCGGTGGCGCTCGACCAGATCGTGCACAACCTGATGCTCAATGCGCTGCAGGCGCTGGAACTGGTGGACGCAGGGGCGCGACGCCTCACGTTGACACTGCATGCGCTGGATGGCAAGGCCGATTTCGCGGTGACCGACAGCGGCCCCGGTATTGCCCCAGACGTGTTGCCTCGCCTGTTTGAGCCCTTCTTTTCCACCCGCAACGGTGGCCTGGGCCTCGGCCTGAGCCTGTGCGAATCGCTCGCCCAGGGCATGGGGGGCACGATCATGGCGGCCAACGCACCGGGCGGTGGCGCGGTGTTCCACCTGCAACTGCCCACAGCCCCGGGCACCGCGGCATGAGCACCGACACCCTCTCGCCCACGGTGCACCTGATCGACGACGACCAGGCGGTGCGCGAAAGCCTGGCCCTGCTCATCGGCACCGTGGGCCTGCGCGTGCAAGCCTGGAGCGACCCTCTGAAGTTCCTGGCCGACTTCGACCGCGAGGGCATCGGGGCCATCGTGCTCGACGTGCGCATGCCCGGCATCAGCGGCCTCGCTGTGCTCGACACCCTGGTGACACAGGGCGTGGACCAGCCGGTGATCATGCTCACCGGCCACGGCACAGTGGAGATGTGCCGGCGCGCCTTCAAATCGGGTGCGGCGGAATTTCTGGAGAAGCCAGTGAACGACGAGGCGCTGCTGGAGGCGCTGCAGAACGCGGTGCACCAGCATGTGCGTTCGCGCCAGCGACATCAGGCCGACCGGACAGCCCGCGAACGCTATGCACAGCTTTCCGAGCGAGAGCGCGAGGTGCTGGGCCTGATCGTCGAAGGACTGACCAACAAGGAGATCGGCCGCGCCCTGGGCTTGTCGCCGCGCACGGTGGAGACACACCGCGCGAACTTGTTTGCCAAGCTGCAGGTGGCGTCGCTGGCGCACCTCATCCGCCACTACGCCGCGCTGGTGGACGCCGACGACGCGGCCGACGGCGGCAGCACTGCGTAGTTCTACGGAGGTAGGCGCGTAACCGTCCGAATGGTGGCGGCGGGCGCGAATTTCTACAGTGCTCCCACGGTTGATCGAACCGTTGCACAACACCGGAGAACACCCCCATGCAAGCCCTCGCCAAAGCGTCCATCCTCGCTCTTTCCCTCACCGCCGCCGCGCTGGCCAGCGCCCAGAGCGTGCGCATGGAAAGGAACATGTCGCTCGAACTCGCTGGCCAGATCGCCAGCGCCACCGTGGCCGCCTGCAGCGCCGCCGGCCACAACGTGACGGCCACCGTGGTCGATCGTGCCGGCGGCGTGCGCGCCGTCATGCGCGCCGACAACGCCGGCCCTCACACACTCGAAGCCAGCCGCCTGAAGGCCTACACCTCCGCTTCGGCCAAGAACACCACGCTGGCCATGATGGAGGCCGCGCAGAAAAACCCCGCCGCCGCCAACCTGGTGAACATCCCCGGCTACCTGCTGCTGGGCGGCGGTGTGCCGGTGAAGGTGGGCAACGAAGTGATCGGCGCGGTGGGCGTGGGCGGTGCGCCCGGTGGCCACCTGGACGAGCAGTGCGCCGTGGCGGCGCTGGACAAGTTCAAGGACCAACTGAAATGATGCAGCGTCGCGCCATCCTGACAGGGTGGATGGCCCTGGTCGCCACAGTGCCAGTCTGGAGCCAGGTCGGACCGAGCAAGGCCGAGGCGGCCGCCTACACCGGCCTGCACGCGGCGGCTCACAGCGGCGATGCCGCCAAGATCGCACGACTGGTGGCCGGTGGCGCGCCGGTGAACGCAACCGACGGCCATGGCCGCACACCGCTGCATGTGGCGACCTTCGCCCGACAGCGCGAGGCGATCCGCGCCCTGGTGAAGGCGGGCGCGGACATCAACCGCCTGGAGAACGACCGTTACGACGGCGTGACCATCGCTTCGGTGGCCGACGACGAGGAAACCTTGCGTGTGCTGCTGCAACTGGGCGCCAGCGCCAAGCAGACCACCAGCCGTTACGACGGCACCGCACTCATTGCCGCGGCGCACCTGGGCCACGACGGCGTGGTGCGCCAGCTCATCGCGGCGGGTGCGCCGCTGGACCACGTGAACAACCTGCACTGGACAGCGGTGATCGAGTCCATCGTGCTGGGTGATGGAGGGGCGCGGCATCAGTCGACCTTGAAAGCCTTGATCGACGCCGGGGCCAATTTGCAATTGACGGACCGCCAGGGCCAGACACCGCTGACCCTGGCGAAGTCAAGAGGCTACGCGGCCATGGCCATCCTGCTGGAAAAGGCCGGGGGACGGTGAGCTTCTTCGCCCGCAGATCGAAGAACCACCCCCCCGCAAAGCCGGCTACCCCAATGAAACCCGAGCGAACTTCCGCTTCCCCACCTGCACCACATAGGTCCCGGCAGACAGCTTCAAACCTTTGTCGCTGATCACCGCGCCATCCACGCGAACGCCAGAACCGTCGATCAAGCGATTGGCCTCGCTGGAAGAAGGCGCAAGGCCCGCCGACTTGAGCAACGATGCAATGCCCAGCGGCGCGCCCGACAACGACACCTCGGGAATGTCGTCTGGCACACCCCCCTTGGATCGGTTGATGAAATCCTGCTCCGCCGCATCGGCCGCCGCCGAGCTGTGGAAACGCGCGGTGATCTCCTTGGCCAGCGCCACCTTCGCATCCTTCGGGTTCGCCCCTTCGGCAATCGCCTTCTTCAGCGACTCGATGTGCGCCAGCGACTTGAACGACAACAGCGTGTACCAGCGCCACATCAGCGTGTCCGAGATGCTGAGCACCTTGGCAAACATCGAGTTCGCGTCTTCCGTGATGCCGATGTAGTTGTTCTTGCTCTTGGACATCTTGTCCACGCCGTCCAGCCCCTCCAGCAGCGGCATGGTCAGGATGCACTGCGGCTCCTGACCGTACTCGGCCTGCAGGTGACGCCCCATCAGCAGGTTGAACTTCTGGTCCGTGCCGCCCAGTTCCAGATCGCTCCGGAGCGCCACCGAGTCGTAGCCCTGCATCAGCGGGTACAGAAACTCGTGCACGCTGATCGGCGTGCCGGCCTTGAAGCGGTCGTGGAAATCGTTGCGCTCCATCATGCGCGCCACGGTGTACTTGGCCGCCAGCTGGATCATGCCCATCGAACCCAGCGGCAGACTCCATTCGCTGTTGTAGCGAATCTCGGTGCGCGCCGGGTCCAGCACCAGGCTGGCCTGCTTGTAATAGGTCTCGGCGTTGGCCTTGATCTGCTCGGGCGTCAGCGGCGGCCGCGTGTTGTTGCGACCAGAAGGGTCGCCGATCAGGCTGGTGAAGTCACCGATCAGGAAGATCACCTGATGACCCAGATCCTGCAACTGGCGCATCTTGTTGAGCACCACCGTGTGGCCGATGTGAATGTCTGGCGCGGTGGGGTCCAGCCCCAGCTTGATGCGCAACGGTTGGCCCGTGGTTTCCGACTGTGACAATTTTTTGACCCAGTCGGCCTGAGGTAGCAATTCTTCGCACCCGCGCAAGGTCACGCTCAGCGCCTCCCTCACGCCGTCCGTCAGCGCACCCCCCGGGTGTGTTTCGTTCGGAATACTTTCGGGTTCGTTCACGGTGGAGTTCATACGCGTTTTCTCGAATGCGGAAGAGGCTGCGGTGGCTATACTGCGCGCCCAGGGTGACAGATTTTAGTTGGCGCGCTTTTTGCACGATAACAAGGGCATCTCGTCATCCGCCGAGCCATCGAGTGAACTTGTTCCGACTCGACCGCTCTTTTTTTGTGTGCCATTGCTCCACCGACCGTGGGCAAGCCCTTGCCGGGAACCCCGATTTTGATCCGTCCGCTACTCCACACGCTGGCACAGCTTCTTGATGCCACGAGCCAGAGCCTCTCCAGGCACCCCCGCCGCATCATGGGCGGCGTCGGGGTGTTGCTGCTGGGCACCGGCGTCACCGCCTTCGGCATCGCACCGCTGGCCCCCGATGCATCCGACCTGCCGGTTCACCAGGTGATCGAAGCGCTCGACACGTCCTCCCTGGTTCAAGGCCAGCTGGCCGGCACCGGGTCCGCGCCCGCACTGGTGCTGTTCCGCAGCGAAACCACGCGCCGTGACGACACCGCCCAGAGCCTCTTGCAGCGCCTCGGCGTGAACGACACCCAGGCTCAGGCCTTTCTGCGCAGCGACCCGGTTGCCCGCCAGTTGATCAATGGCCGCGCAGGCCGCCTGGTCAGCGTCGAAACCTCCGATCGCCAAACGCTGCTGCGACTGACCGCGCGCTGGCTCGCCTCGGATGAAGGCGCCTTCACGCGCCTGGTCGTCGAACAGACGCCTGCGGGTTTCAGTTCCCGGCTTGAACAGGCCCCGCTCACCGCCTCTCCCCGGCTGGCCAGCGGGGTGATCCGCAGTTCGCTGTTTGCCGCCACCGACGAAGCCGGCATCCCCGACACCATCGCCATTCAACTGGCCGAAATGTTCGCCAGCAACATCGACTTCCGCCGTGACCTGCGCCAGGGCGATCGATTCAGCGTGGTCTACGAAAGCCTGGAAGCCGACGGCGAAAGCCTGCGCACCGGCCGCGTGCTCAGTGCCGAGTTCATCAACAACGGCCGCGAGCACGAGGCCGTGTGGTTCGGGGAAGCCGGTCACACGGGCGGCTACTACGACTTCAACGGCCAGAGTGCGCGGCGCTACTACCTGTCATCCCCGCTGGAGTTCTCGCGCGTGAGCAGCGGCTACGGCATGCGTTTCCATCCCATTTCAGGCGCGCGCAAGGCGCACATGGGTGTGGACTACGCGGCGCCCACCGGAACGCCAGTGCGCACCATTGGTGATGGCGTGGTCGAGTTCGCCGGGGTGCAGCGCGGCTACGGCAATGTGATCTACGTGCGGCACCGCAACAACCAGATGACCGTCTATGCCCACCTGAGTCGCATCGGCGTACGCAACGGCCAGCGCGTGAATCAGGGCGAATTCATTGGCAACGTGGGCTCCACCGGCGCGTCCACCGGGCCGCACCTGCACCTCGAATTCCGCGACAACGGCGTGCACGTCGACCCGCTGGAAATCGCCCGCCAGAGCGAATCGATCCCGGTGCCCGCCGAACTGCGCCAGCGCTTCGAAGCCGTGGCACAGATGCAGCGCTTCCAGCTCGACGCCGCTGCCAGCGTGCAGCAGGCCAGTGCTCAGTAGTAGGGGCACCCCCCTGCGCCGCTGACGCGGCTTCCCCCCTCTCTGACGCGCCTGCGGCGCTTGGAGGGGGGACGACAGCTTGGGCCGGCAAAGCCGGACCCTCGCTGTCTCTCGATGAGCGCCCAGCTCTCCGGAATGGGCTACGTTGTCCAGGGATGCCGTGGAACCGGCTTTGCCGGGCCACAGGCATCGTCCCCCCTCCAAGC
>NZ_JBFWNX010000009.1:41431-90680 GCF_050250835.1 Hydrogenophaga sp.
TTGGGCCGGCAAAGCCGGACCCTCGCTGTCTCTCGATGAGCGCCCAGCTCTCCGGAATGGGCTACGTTGTCCAGGGATGCCGTGGAACCGGCTTTGCCGGGCCACAGGCATCGTCCCCCCTCCAAGCACCGAAGGCGCGCCAGAGAGGGGGGACGACAGCTTGGGCCGGCAAAGCCGGACCCTCGCTGTCTCTCGATGAGCGCCCAGCTCTCCGGAATGGGCTACGTTGTCCAGGGATGCCGTGGAACCGGCTTTGCCGGGCCACAGGCATCGTCCCCCCTCCAAGCGCCGCAGGCGCGTCAGAGAGGGGGGAAGCCGCGTCAGCGGCGCAGGGGGGAGTGCCTATCTAGACACTAAAGCTGGAACCGCAGCCGCAGGTGGTGCTGGCGTTGGGGTTCTTGATCACGAACTGAGCGCCTTCCAGATCTTCTTTGTAGTCGATCTCTGCGCCCACCAGATACTGGTAGCTCATGGCGTCGATGAGCAGGGACACGCCGTTCTTGCTCATGGTGGTGTCGTCTTCGTTGACCACCTCGTCGAAGGTGAAGCCATACTGGAAACCAGAACAACCGCCACCTTGCACGAACACGCGCAGCTTCAGGTCGGGGTTGCCTTCTTCGGCCACCAGCTCGGCGACCTTGGCTGCGGCGCTGTCAGTGAAGATCAACGGCGCAGGCATTTCGGACTGGATGCTTTCGGCCACTGCGCTCATGGATCACCTCTCGGGATTGGGTGTGGCCGCAGAAGGGCCACAGAAACAAGGTGGGTGCGATTCACCCACGGACAGGGTCCGATGCTAATTCAAATCGCCCTGCAACGGGATCAGCCGTTGTTTGCCGCCAGTTTCAGTGTGGGTTTGTCGTCGAGGCCGCCTGCCATGGGCTTGAGCTGACCACTGATGGTGGCGCCCTGGTGCATTTCCAGGGCCTTGTAGGACACATCGCCCTCGATTCTCGCCTTGGGTTGCAATTCCAGCAGGTCGAAGGCCAGCACCGGGCCCTTGACGTGGCCGTTGATGATGACGTGGTCCGCATGGATCTGCCCTGTCACCGTGGCCACCTCGCTCACCACCAGAATGCTCGGCTTCTCGTCGCTGGCGCGGATGTCGCCGACCACCTCGCCGTCGATGCGCAGGCCGTCGTGGAAGAGCACATGACCTTCGATTCGGGTGCCCTGGGCGATCAGGCTCTTGATCGGGGGCTGCTTTTTCTTGTTGAACATGAAGAACTCCTGACAACGGGTTACAGGTTGAAGCTTTGCATGGACCTCACCGAACTGCCTTGCAGGATCCTGGCGGTCACATTTTTTACCACGGCCTGGGCCGGCACGTCCACCAGTCCCTCCATGCGCAGATAGCCCTTGATCAACACCGGTTGAGGCGTCGGCGCCTGCGTGGTGGTCCAGGGTTTGCCGTCCAATGTGCCGACAAAGATGACCTCCAGGGTGCCCTTGAAGTCAGGTGCGTTCTTGCTGGCCTGCATCATCAAGACCTGCCAGCGCAATTGCGTGTCCGACACCCGTTCGGCCTGCAAGCCCCGGATGCTCAGGGCATCGGTACCCGATCCGGGAATCAGGCGCTCGAAGAAACCCAGGTCGCTGCGCAGCGCCAGATTGTCTGCCTGCAACTGGCGGATCTGCATCATGAGCTGCTCCTGCGTGGCACGCTCGGCGATCAAGAGACTTTCCGACGTATTGGACACCGACTGCGATTCATTCAGGTTGGAGCGAAGCACCTGCACCTCGCGGCGCAACTGCATCAGCTCCAGTGCGGCGTTGCGATCCAGCCCTGCGATGTCCTTGCCGAACTCGAACGCCCAGACCGCCAGCGCACCAGAAAACCCCAGCACGATCGCACCCAGCAGCCAACGCATGGGCCAGGGCAACCTGCTGCGCACAGACACCATCGGTGCACTGACCGTGAGCCGTCGACGCAACAGGCGAAAACGCATTCAAACCTTTCAAAGTGCAAGCAAAAGAAACCTGGGCCCAGAAAGCAGAAACCGCCCCAAGTTCGACTTGAAGGCGGTTTCCAGGTGGTTGCCAGGGCGCTTAGCGCTTGCTGAACTGCTTGCGACGGCGAGCCGAACGCAAACCGACCTTCTTCCGTTCCACTTCGCGGGCATCGCGCGTGACGAAACCGGCTTGAGACAGTTCCGACTTGAGCGTTGCGTCGTAGTCGATCAGCGCGCGGGTGATGCCATGACGCACCGCACCGGCCTGGCCGGACTCGCCGCCACCATGCACGTTGACCTGAATGTCAAAGGTTTCGGCGTGGTTGGTCAGCAGCAGGGGCTGCTTGGCGATCATGATCGAGGTCTCGCGGCCGAAATAGGCCTGGATGTCCTTGCCATTGACCGTGATGTGGCCACTGCCTTTTTTCAGAAACACGCGGGCGACGCTGGATTTGCGACGGCCGGTGCCATTGTTCCATTCACCAATCATCTCAAGGCTCCTTTAGGCGTTGATTTCCAGCACTTGCGGCTGCTGGGCGGTGTGCGGATGCTCCGCGCCACCATACACCTTGAGCTTCTTGATCATGGCGTAACCGAGCGGGCCCTTGGGCAGCATGCCCTTGACAGCCTTCTCGAGCGCACGGCCAGGGTGCTTGGCCTGCATGTCGCGGAAGTTGGTGCCATAGATACCGCCGGGGTAGCCCGAGTGGCGGTAGTAGACCTTGTCGAGGGCTTTGTTGCCCGTGACGCGGATCTTGGCTGCGTTGATGATGACGATGAAATCACCGGTATCGACGTGAGGCGTGTAAATGGCCTTGTGTTTGCCGCGCAAACGGAGAGCAACTTCACTGGCTACTCGTCCGAGGACCTTGTCGGTCGCGTCAATCACAAACCACTCGTGCTTCACGTCAGCGGGTTTGGCGCTGAACGTTTTGGTCATGAGTTTTCTCTTGAGGAGTCGGTTTGGCGGCTCTTTTCCACGGTCGGTCGTTCTCTGACGGAACGCTCTTAGGTGGGTTTCTGGATACTTCGCCGCGGAGCCAGCAAGTCGCTGCGAAGCCCTCGATTGTACGAAATATCCGGGACTGCTGGCAACCTGGGCCTCCTGGACGGTCGATCGGGGCGGCCAAACCGCTACCATCGGACGATGTTCAGCTACCGCCACGCCTTCCACGCCGGCAACCACGCCGACGTGCTCAAGCACCTCACCCTCATCGCCACCCTGCGCCACCTCATGCGCAAGGAGGCCGGCATCACGCTGATCGACACCCATGCCGGCGCTGGCCTGTACCGGCTCGATGGCGACTACACCGAGACCGGTGGAGAGGCCAGGGACGGCGTGGTCAAGCTCATGGCGGCCCTGCGCCCGGCCGGAAAGGAACCCGCTGCGGCAGCGCCGGCCATCGACGATTACCTTGATCTGATTGCCAGCTACAACCCCTCGGGGGCGCTGCGTGTCTACCCGGGGTCGCCCTTTGTCATGCACCAGCTCATGCGAGCCGAGTCGCGAGACCGGCTCAAGCTGTTTGAACTGCACCCCACCGACAGCCGTACCCTCTCGGCCAATATTGCCCAGCTTGAAGCGGGGCGCCAGATCGCGGTGGCGCGGGAGGACGGGTTCGAGGGTGTCAAACCCCTGCTGCCCCCGCCGCCGTCCGCCACGGGCTCCAGGCGCGCGCTGGTGCTGATCGACCCGAGTTACGAGATCAAGAGCGATTACGGAAAAGTGAGCGCATGCATACAAGAATGCCTGCGACGTTTTCCCACCGGCACGTTCCTGGTCTGGTACCCGGTGATCCCGCGGCCAGAGGCGCACGATCTCCCGCGCCGCCTGAAAACCTTGTCCAACCAGGCGCAACGTCCCTGGCTCCATGCCACACTGGCCATCGGTCAGGATCCGGCCCACGGTCCGGACGACCGACCGGGACTCACGGCCAGCGGTATGTTCGTGATCAATCCGCCACACACGCTCAAGGCGGTGCTGGCCGGGGCGCTGCCTGAGTTGCTCGCGCACCTTGGACGCGGCAGGGGCAAGTCGCAGGCCATCGAGTCCGGCGGCGGTTGAAGCCACGGCTCACTGTGGCCGGGCCAGCGCCATGGTCCAGTACCTGCCGTAGGTGGTTCCACTCTGCTGGACGCAGCTCACGCCCACGTCCTGGTATTCGGCGCGCATGATGTTCGCGCAATGCCCCGGGCTGGCCAGCCAGCCACTCATGACCGCCGCCACGGTCGGCTGCCCGGCAGCGATGTTCTCCCCGGCCCAGGACCAGGCGTAGCCTTCAGCCGCCAGGCGCTGCGCCGGGCTGCTGCCATCCAGCCCCGTGTGGGAGAAATAGTTGTTGGTCGCCATGTCGCGTGAATGCCGCGCGGCGGCCGAGAACAGGCGGTCATTCCACGTCAGTGCAGCGACGGCAGGCATCGCCGTGCTGCCGCACGTGCGGGCGGTGGCGCGGGCGGTGTTGATCTGCTGCATCAGACTGTTCTTGAAATCGGCCAAGCCGCAACTCGTGGTGGCGTCCAGCGCCAGCAGACCGGGTGCACCCGTGGCGCTCGAAGATCCCGAGACGCTGCTGGGCGCTCCGCTCACGCCGCCGGCCAGGGGTGCATTCGAATCCGAGCCTCCGCCTCCGCACGCGGCGAGCGCCAGGCACAGCGCACTGGCGGCGAGATGGCGGATTTGAAAAGAAGGCGGAGGGATGAATGCAGGCATGTCGATCACTCTACGGTCTGCCCGGCCCGTGACGGTAAGCGAATGTGCGAACGGTTGCGGGCTCCGGACAAACCCCGATCTGAGCCCCGAAAATTAGCCGACCGCTCGGTCGGCTAATTGGCTATACTGCCCAGATCGCGCACCCACGCCGCGCAGGAGACGCCCCATGTACACCCAGTCGTTCAACGTTCCTGACTCTGTGGACGTCAAGTCCGCCGCCCTCAAGGCGGTGCCGCTGGACGAGGCCAGCGCCGCGCTGCAGGCCCATTTCGACACGATCATCGACGCCGACGGCAAGATCGAACCGCGCGACTGGATGCCCGAGGCCTACCGCAAGACGCTGGTGCGCCAGATCAGCCAGCACGCGCACAGCGAGATCGTGGGCATGCTGCCCGAAGGCAACTGGATCTCGCGCGCGCCGAGCTTGAAGCGCAAGGCCATCCTGGTGGCCAAGGTGCAGGACGAGGGCGGCCACGGCCTCTACCTCTACAGCGCGGCCGAGACACTGGGCACCAGCCGCGACCAGATGTTCGATGCGCTGCACAGCGGCCGCGCCAAGTACAGCTCCATCTTCAACTACCCCACCCTCACCTGGGCCGACGTGGGTGTGATCGGCTGGCTGGTGGACGGCGCGGCGATCATGAACCAGATTCCGCTGTGCCGATGCAGCTTTGGCCCGTATGCGCGCGCCATGATCCGCGTCTGCAAGGAAGAGAGCTTCCACCAGCGGCAAGGCTACGAAGCCCTTCTGGTGATGATGCAGGGCACCGACGAGCAGAAAGCCATGGTGCAGGACGCGGTGAACCGATGGTGGTGGAAGTGCCTTGCCATGTTCGGCCCCCCGGACGCCGACAGCCCCAACAGCGTGCAGGGCATGCGCTGGGGCATCAAGCGCATCAGCAACGACGACCTGCGACAGAAGTTTGTGGACGCCACTGTGCCGCAGGCCGAGGTGCTGGGCGTCACCCTGCCCGACCCCGATCTGAAGTGGAACGAGGCGCGCGGCCACCACGACTACGGCGCGATCGACTGGGACGAGTTCTGGGCGGTGGTCAATGGCGACGGGCCGTGCAACAAGGAACGTCTGGCGACGCGCGTGAAGGCCTGGAACGACGGCGCCTGGGTGCGCGAGGCCGCGCTGGTCCATGCCCGCAAACAACAGGAACGAGCCATGAAGGGGGCCGCATGAATACCCCCGCGTTGAAAGAATGGCCCTTGTGGGAAGTGTTCGTGCGCAGCAAGCAGGGCCTGGAGCACAAGCATTGCGGGAGCCTGCACGCGAGCGATGCGAAACACGCGCTGCACCTGGCGCGCGACGTATACACGCGCCGCCAGGAAGGCGTGAGCATCTGGGTGGTGCCTTCCAGCAGCATCACCGCGAGCGAGCCCGACAGCAAGGACAGCTTCTTCGACCCGGCCGCCGACAAGGTCTACCGCCACCCGACCTTCTACGAAATTCCCGAGAAAGTGGGGCACATGTGATGGTCGCCGCGCCCACGCACGCCCCCGTGGACTACCTGCTCCACCTGGCCGACAACGCGCTGGTCCTCGGCCAGCGCAACGCCGAATGGTGCGGCCATGGCCCGATCCTGGAAGAGGACCTGGCGCTGGCCAACAACAGCCTCGACTTGCTGGGCCAGGCGCGCCTGCTCTACCAGCATGCAGCTGCGCTGATCAACGACGACGCCGACCAGGCCCGGCGTTTCGCCCATCTGCAAGGCGCACGCCAGGACGGCCGCATCACCGAAGACACGCTGGCCTACTTTCGCGACGTGGCCGAGTTCCGCAACCACACGTTGCTTGAATTGCCCCACAGCGGCCCGCTGGCCGGCACCGCATCCGGCGACCGTGACTACGCGACCACCATCGCCCGCAATTTTCTCTACAGCGCATTCATGGTGCTGGCATGGGACCGCCTGCAATCCTCGGCCGACGCGCAGCTCGCCGCCATCGCCGCCAAATCGCTCAAGGAGACGCGCTACCACCTGCGCCACGCCAGCGACTGGCTGGTGCGGTTCGGCGACGGCACGGCGGCATCGCATGAGCGCGCGCAGGCCGCTCTCGAACACCTGCTGCCTTATGTGCAGGAGTTCTGGATCGGCTCCGAAGCAGAAACGCAGGCAGCCAGAGACGGCACTGGCGTGGACGCCGCCGGCCTACGAGAGGACTGGAATGCGCTGCTGGACGACACCCTGAAGGCAGCCACGCTGCAGCGACCTGTGGAAAAAGGCTATGTGCCGCAGGGCAAGCGCGGCCTGCACTCCGAGCACATGGGCTTTCTGCTGGCGGAGATGCAGAGCCTGGCGCGCGCGCACCCCCGCGCCGTGTGGTGAGGCCTGGCATGCACACCGATATCTGGGACGCGCTGGCCGACCTGGCCGATCCGGAGATTCCGGCCATCAGCCTGCGCGAACTGGGCATCCTGCGTGAGGTGCGCACCGGCTCCGACGGCACGCCCGAGGTGGTGATCACGCCCACCTACAGTGGCTGTCCGGCCATGGGCCAGATCGAGGACGATGTGCGAGCGGCCCTCACGAATGCCGGCCTCTCGGCTCGCGTGGTCACGCAGCTGGCCCCGGCCTGGACCACCGACTGGATGAGCGAAACCGCGCGCGAGAAGTTGCGCGCCTATGGCATCGCGCCACCGCAATGCGGCAGTGACACCCGGTCGGGCTCCAACGTTCTGAAGTTCTCGCGCCGGGCCATGGCACACGAAGCCGTGCCGTGCCCACAGTGCGGCTCGACGCACACCACCGAAACCTCGCCCTTCGGCTCCACCGCCTGCAAGTCGATGTACCGCTGCCTCGACTGCCTGGAACCCTTCGACTACTTCAAACCCTATTGACGCCATGAGCACCGCTGCCCGATTCCACGAACTGCCGATCACCCGGATCAGCCCCGAAGCGGCCGGTGCGGTGGCGCTCACCCTGAGCGTGCCACCCGATCAGCGCGCCACTTTCGCCTTCGAGCCCGGCCAGTTCCTCACAGTGCGCGCCAACATCGACGGGCAGGACGTGCGACGCAGCTATTCCATCAGCAGCCCGCGCAGCATCTATACCCGCCAGGGCGAACTCACCCTGGGCATCCGCCCGGTGGAGGGCGGTGTGTTTTCCAACTGGGCTGCGACCGCGCTCAAGGTGGGGGACACGCTCAAGGCCATGCCGCCAGACGGTCGCTTCACCGTGCACAAGCCGCGCGCCGTGCACCGCGTGGGTTTCGCGGCCGGTTCGGGCATCACCCCCATCCTCTCGCTGATGGCCAGCACACTGGAGGAATCGCCGACCTCCAGGTTCACCCTGGTCTTCGGCAACCGGCGCATGGGCAGCGTGATGTTCAACGAAGCGCTGCAGGACCTGAAGGACCGCTACGCCGGACGGCTCACGCTCATCCACGTGCTCTCTCGCCAGGCGCAGGAAGTCCCCTTGCTCGAAGGCCGCATCGACGGCGACAAGGTGCGCGCGCTCATTGCCACGCTGCTGCCGGTGGCCAGCATGGACGAGGTTTTCATCTGTGGCCCCGAAGCCATGATTGAGGCGACCGAAAAGGCGCTGCTCGCCGCAGGCGTGCGGGCCGACCGCGTGCACACCGAGCGCTTCACTTCACCCGCACTGGAATCGCTGCCACCGGAAAAGCGTCAGGCGGTGGTGCTCGGGCATTCCGCGGTGCGCACCGAGGGCGAGGTGGCGTTGACCGTGGTGCTCGACGGCAAGCCTCATCAGCTTCGCATGAACCGCGACGAGCGCGTGCTCGATGTCGCCCTCAATGCCGGGCTGGACCTGCCCTGGTCATGCCGGGGCGGCGTGTGTTGCACCTGCCGCGCCAAGGTGCTCGAGGGTGCGGTGGCGATGGAGAAGAACTTCACGCTCGAACCGTGGGAAACCGACAAGGGCTTCGTGCTGAGTTGCCAGGCTCGCCCCACCACCGACCGGGTGGTGGTGAGCTACGACGAAAGATAGAGTCACCCCCTGCGTCGCCTTCGGCGCCTCCCCCTGGAAGGGGGGCGACACCAGAGGCCCGGCAAAGCCGGTTCCTCGGTGTCTCTTGCGGGGAAGCTCCACACCTCAAGGAGCAAGCACCACGACCGGCGCCACACCCGCCTGCACCAATCCGATCGAAGCAGCGGCCGCACGGCTCAGGTCGATGATGCGGCCTTTCACATGGGGGCCCCGGTCGTTGATGCGCACCAGCACTTCCCGGCCCGTCCCGGCATGGCGCACGCGCACACGGGTGCCAAACGGCAGTGTCCTGTGCGCAGCGGTCAGTGCGTGCATGTCGAATGCCTCGCCGCTGGCGGTGCGCCGACCGTGGAATTTTTCGCCATACCAGGAGGCCATGCCTCGCTCGATCACCTGATCTGCTTCACCCGCACCGAGCTCGACGCCGGGCATGCCTTGCATGTCGGGCGTGGAAGGCGCGCGCGTGGCACAACCGCCCAGCCAGAGCACCGTGGCCAGCAATGCGGTGAGCGCGGGTCTGAGACTCATGACAGGCCCAGGCGCTGCACGATCTCGGTGGTCGCGCCGCTCTGGTTCATGGTGTAGAAGTGCAGGCCGGGCACACCGGCATGGCGCAACTGGTCACACAGGTCGGTCACCACGTCCAGCCCGAATGCCTTGATGGACGCGGTGTCGTCGCCGAAAGCCTGCAGCCGCATGCGGATCCAGCGCGGGATCTCGGCGCCGCACGCGTCGGAGAAACGCATGAGCTGCGTGGAGCTGGTGATGGGCATGATGCCCGGCACCACGGGCACATCCACGCCGAGCCGATGCAATTCGTCAACATACCGGAAATACGCATCGCTGTTGAAGAAGTACTGCGTGATGCCCGAGTTTGCACCCGCCTTCACTTTGGCCGCGAAGGCCTCCAGGTCGCTCTGCGGCGATTTCGCCTGCGGATGCGTCTCGGGGTAGGCCGCCACTTCCATGTGGAAGCGCTCACCGGTCTCGGCGCGAACGAAAGCCACAAGATCACTGGCGTAGCGGAATTCGCCACCGAGGCCATACCCGCTGGGCAGATCACCGCGCAGCGCAACGATGCGGCGGATGCCGGCGGCCGAATAGGCCGCCAGGCGCTCGCGAATGCTTTCGCGCGATTGCCCGATACAGCTCAGGTGCGGCGCTGCGGGGCAACCCTCGGCCATGATCTCGGACACCGCCTGCAAGGTACCGTCCTGTGTGGAGCCACCGGCACCGAAAGTGACCGAGCAGAATTCGGGTTTGAGTGCATACAACTGCTGGCGAACCGCGCGCAGCTTGACCGCGCCTTCTGGCGTCTTGGTCGGAAAAAACTCCAGGCTGATCGGAAGACTCACGGTGCCACCTTTCATTCACAGGCTCGCAAAAACAAAGAATTCGCGATTGCCGTCACCCCCGGTGATCGCGCTCTCGAAATAGTCTCGCAGCGTCAGGCGGTTGTCGACACAGGCCTGCTCGATGCGTTCACGGACGATGGCATGGCTCGCCACGTCCTTCACCAGACCGCCCTTGCCGATGTGTTCCGGCTGCAGCTCGAACTGCGGCTTCACCAGCATCAACATGTGAGCATGCTCCACCATCAGCGGCGCCAGCGCAGGCCACACCAGGGTCTGCGAGATGAACGACAGGTCGGCCACGATCAGGTCGAACGGCGGTGGGCCGCCTGCGTCCTCCAGCACGTTGGCGGACAGTTCGCGCGCGTTGCACTTCTCGATGCAGACCACGCGCTCATCGTTCCGCAGCGAAGGATGCAACTGCCCCTGGCCCACGTCCACGCCCACCACCTGCTTTGCCCCGCGTTGCAGCAGACAGTCGGTGAAGCCACCGCTGCTCTGCCCCACATCCAGGCAGCGAAGGCCACTCACGTCGAGCCCGGTGTGGCGCAAGGCGCCTTCGAGCTTGAGGCCGCCGCGCGAGACGTAGCGCGTTTCCGCCGTGTCGAGCAGGCGCAGTTCGGCCGTGTCGCGCAGCTCCTCACCGTTCTTGGCGACCAAGCTCCAGTCGCCACCCGGCAGACGCCACAGCACGCCCGCGGCGATGAGCCGCTGGGCCTGCGAACGGGTGGCTGCCAGGCCGCGTTCGACGAGCAATTGATCAGCACGCATGGTGGCGTTCCAGAAATGCTGCGGAACCGGCTTCCGGGCCGCAGGCATCGCCCCCTTGAGGGGGCCGCGCAAAGCGCGGCGGGGTGCTCAATAGCGGTACGTGTCGGGCTTGTACGGACCTTGCTTGGGCACACCGATGTAGGCGGCCTGCTCGTCCGTCAGTTCGGTCAGCATGGCGCCGACCTTCTTCAGGTGCAGACGGGCCACTTTCTCGTCCAGGTGCTTGGGCAGCACATAGACCTTGCCGATGTCGTAGCTGTCGGGGTGCGAGAAGAGTTCGATCTGCGCGATGGTCTGGTTCGCGAACGAGCTCGACATCACGAAACTGGGGTGGCCTGTGCCACAGCCCAGATTCACCAGGCGGCCCTTGGCCAGCATGATGATCTTCTTGCCGTCCGGGAAGATCACGTGATCAACCTGTGGCTTGATCTCTTCCCAGGTGTATTTCTCGATCGAGGCAATGTCGATCTCGTTGTCGAAGTGGCCGATGTTGCAGACGATGGTCTGATCCTTCATCGCGGCCATGTGGTCGTGCGTGATGATGGACTTGTTGCCGGTGGTGGTGACGAAGATGTCGGCCTTGTCGGCGGCGTATTCCATGGTCACGACCTTGTAGCCTTCCATCGCAGCTTGCAGGGCGTTGATGGGGTCGATCTCGGTGACCCAGACCTGAGCCGACAGGGCGCGAAGGGCCTGGGCCGAGCCTTTGCCCACATCGCCGTAGCCAGCGACCACCGCGACCTTGCCAGCGATCATCACGTCGGTGGCACGCTTGATGCCGTCGACCAGGGATTCGCGGCAGCCGTACAGGTTGTCGAACTTGCTCTTGGTGACCGAGTCGTTGACGTTGATGGCGCGGAACGGCAGCGTGCCCTTGGCGCTCATTTCCTTGAGGCGGTGCACGCCGGTGGTGGTCTCTTCGGTCACGCCGATGATCTGGCTCGCCTTGCGGGTGTACCAGGTCGGGTCCTGCGCCAGCTTGGCCTTGATCGAGGCAAACAGGCAGGTTTCTTCTTCGCTGGTGGGTTTGCTGATGACCGACGAATCCTTCTCGGCCTTCTGACCCAGGATCATCAGCAGCGTGGCGTCGCCGCCGTCGTCCAGGATCATGTTGGGGCCTTCGCCTTCTTCGCCCTTGGCGCCGAATTCAAAGATGCGGTGCGTGAAGTCCCAGTACTCGGTCAGGCTCTCGCCCTTGTGCGCGAACACCGGCGTGCCCTTGGCAGCCAGCGCGGCTGCGGCGTGGTCTTGCGTGGAGAAGATGTTGCACGAGGCCCAGCGCACGCTGGCGCCCAGGGCTTGCAAGGTCTCGACCAGCACCGCCGTCTGGATCGTCATGTGGATGCTGCCGGTGATGCGAGCGCCCTTCAGGGGCTGCTTGCTGGCGAATTCCTCGCGGATGGCCATCAGGCCTGGCATCTCGGTTTCGGCAATCCTGATTTCTTTGCGGCCCCATTCGGCCAGTGCGATGTCGGCGATCGCGCAATCGGTGAAGGTCGGGTTGTTCAGACGGGCATTCATGGTTCGCTCCAGTAAGGATGGACAAACCACATCGCGCAGGGGAGTCGGAATGAACTCATCGCACGGGATGTGGATGAGCGTCGTTGCATGGATGGTCCGAGCCTCACGCCCCGCTGCCGAACAGATCGGTGGGACGCTGCAACGCTCCTCGGATCGGGGGATTCTAGCCGATCCAGGGGTTTCGGTGCCTGTGAGAAACTGCCGGCCTTCCATGGACAAAACCCCACTCAGCCGCTGGCCCGCCCCGGCGCGCGCGCGCATCCAGGGCGTGCTGACCGACATTGACGACACGCTCACGACAGACGGCGCCATCACGCCTGACGCCCTGGACGCGCTGCACCGCCTGCGTGCGGCGGGCATGCCGGTGCTGGCCATCACTGGACGGCCCGCCGGCTGGAGCGAGGCCTTCGCACTGGACTGGCCGGTGGGTGCGATCGTGGCGGAAAACGGCGCCGTGGCGCTGTGGCGTGGCGATGATGGCCAGCTCCGCCGCGCCTACCTGCAGGACGCCACCACCCGCGCGATGAACTTCCAGCGGCTGCAGAACGTGGCCCGGCTTGTGCTGACCGCGCTGCCGCAGGCCCGCCTGGCCGAAGACAGCCCCGGCCGCGAAACCGACATCGCGATCGACCACAGCGAGTTCGCGCACCTCGACAACGACGAGATCGAACGGGTGGTTCGCTTGATGCGCGCCGAAGGCCTGAACGCCACGGTGAGCTCGATCCACGTCAACGGCTGGATTGGCGACCACGACAAACTTGCTGGCGCGCGCTGGATCGTTCGTGAGCGCATGGGGCGCATGCTCGACGACGAACTGGATCGCTGGGTCTATGTGGGCGACTCCACCAACGACGCGCGAATGTTCGGCCACTTTCCGAACAGCGTGGGCGTGGCCAACGTGGCCCGCTTCTGGGACGCGCTCTCCCACCATCCTCACTATGTGGCCGAAGGCGAGCGCGGCGCCGGCTTTGCCGAGGTGGCTGCAGCAGTGCTCGCCGCACGCGGCCCATGAGCGAGCACCCGCTACCACCCTCGCTCACCAGCCTGGGCACCGCGCCTGGCCATCCCGTCGCGCACGCGCCGCTGGGCCTGTTCGCCATCTTCGGCTCGACCTTCTTCCAGCTCGTCGGCTACTTCATGCTCATGCCCCTGCTGCTGCTGAGGCTCAAGGGCGACGGCGTGTCCACTGCCCTGGCCGGCGTGTTCGTGGCCACCGGCTGGCTGGGCATCTTCGCCATGACGCCGTTCGCCTCTGCGATCACACAGCGCCTGGGTCGTCGGCCATCGCTCTGGCTCGCGGCCTTGGTACCGGTGCTGGCCATCGGCGGCTTCATGTCCAGCAGTTCGCTGGCGTTGTGGTTTGCCTGCATCTTCATCGAAGGCATGGCCGCCGGGCTGCGCTGGGTGCTGGCCGAGGCCGTGGTGGCCGAGTTCTCGCCTTCGCACCAGCGCGGGCGCAACGTCGGCATTTTCGAAACCATGGTGGGCTCCACCTTCGTGCTGGGGCCGCTGGTGCTGGCCTGGGCCGGGGCACAGAGCGACCTGGCATTGTGGATCGCGCTCGGCTTCACCGTGCTGGGCCTGTGCTGGAGCCTGCTGATTCCGCGCGTACCGGCAGCGGCCGATGCACAAAGCGCGCGCGTTGGCCTCTCGGGTGTCTGGCACGCGTTGCGTGCGCATCCGCTGATCATGACTGTGGGGTTCGTCGGCGGCTTTTTCGAGAGCGGCCTCACATCCATCCTGCCGCTGTATGGCCTGGCACTCGGCCTGGGCGCGACGCTCGCCGCGTTGCTGGTATCGGCCAGCGGCCTGGGCAGTGCCATCATGATGTTGCCCGCCGGCATGCTGGCCGACCGCATGGCACACCATCCCCGGCAACGCTGGGGCGATGAACGTACCGCGCGCCTCGCGCTGATGCGCGCCTGTGCGCTCGTCACCCTGGTCGCCACGCTGGTCATTCCGTTCGTCGCCAGCACGCCCTGGCTGGCCGCGCCAGTGGCCTTTCTGTGGGGCTGCGCGGGTGGATGCCTTTACACACTGGCCATGATCGACATCGGCTCGCGCGAAGCCGGCATCACCCTGGTCAACAGCACGGCTGTGCTGGTGCTCGCCTACACGCTGGGTGGCGTGCTCGCCCCTGCGCTGGGCGCCGCTGCGCTGCAGTGGGCGCCGACGATCGGGTTTCCCGCGCTGCTGCTGGTGGTGGCAGGTGGTGGCGCCTGGCTGTTGAGACGGGCCGTCGCGTCCCCATCTGCGGGAACCCACCCGCGTTAATCTGCTCCCACCGGGTGCCCCCATCCACCGACAAAGGACTCTCCATGGCCATTCCCTGGCTGGTTGCACTGAAAGTGATTCCCTGGGGCGACGTGATCGAGCACGCCCCCAAGGTGCTGAACGCCGCCCGCAAGCTCATGGATCGCCAGAAGGCGCCCCTGCCCACGGTGGCTCGCGCCGAACCGCTGGACCTCGGCGAGGCTCCGCCGAGCGTGGGTGAACTGAAGAACCGGTTGGTGGAAGCGCGTCAGCTGATCGACCAGCAGGCGGCGGTGCAGGAACAGATGGCACAGACGCTGGCCGAGCTGGCCGAACAGAACGCCCGGCTGGTGAGCGCGGTGGACGTGCTGCGCAAGCGCACCCGGCTGTTGCTTTGGGCGGCGGCGCTGCTGGCCGCAGGCGTGGTCTGGGTGCTGCTGCGTTAGCGCGGGCTGGCTTCCAGCGAAGCGTCGCAGCCCCTGCCTGCTGCAATCCAGCGGTGAGCGAGGCGACTGATCAACGGCGCCGCCCAACGCCAGCGCGGCCCCAGTACGGCTTTGGTGTCGGTCAGGGCGCCGCAGCGGTAGATGCTCTGCGCACCGTCCCAGCGCAGCGCGTCGCAGGCGCCAAGGCGCTTGCGCGAGATCACCCGACCCAGCGGACAAGGCTCGGCCAGGCAACACAGGCCGCAACCGTTGCACGGTGCACCGAGTGCCGGCTTGGTGGGCGCTTCGGCGTGAATGTGGATGACCTGGTGAGTGCTCAATCCATTCTCCGTTCGCCCTGAGGCTTTCGAAGGGCGTCCTGGCTGGGAAGGGCTTCGACAGGCTCAGCCCGAACGGGGGGAGGCTCGGCCCGAACGGGGGGAGGTTCGGCCCGGACGGGGGGAGGTTCGGCCCGGACGGGCAGAGGCTCGGCCTGAACAGGGAAAAGTGCGCGCATCACACCCGCGCGAGCACCGGCCCGAGCACGCGCCCGGTGTGCGTGCTCAGCCGCACCACCTCGTCCGGCGGTGCGGCGGCCACGATGCGGCCGCCACCCGCGCCGCCTTCGGGTCCCAGGTCGATGATCCAGTCGGCTTCGGCCATCACATCCAGGTCGTGTTCGATCACCACCACACTGTGGCCGCCGTCCACCAGGCGGTGCAGCACGCGGATGAGTTTTTCCACGTCTGCCATGTGCAGGCCCACGGTGGGTTCGTCGAGCACATACAGCGTGTGCGGCGCCTTCTGGCCGCGCCGCGTCACGTCGTCGCGAACCTTGCTGAGCTCGGTCACCAGCTTGATGCGCTGCGCCTCGCCGCCGGACAGCGTGGGGCTCGGCTGGCCGAGCGTGAGATAGCCCAGCCCCACGTCCTTGAGCAATTGCAGAGGATGGCTGATGGCGGGCATGGAAGCGAAGAAATCGACCGCCTCGTCCACCTCCATGCGCAGCACGTCGCCGATGCTCTTGCCCTTCCACGTCACGGCCAGCGTTTCGGGGTTGAAACGCGCACCGTGGCAGACCTCGCACGGCACCTTCACATCGGGCAGAAAGCTCATCTCGATGGTGCGCATGCCCTGCCCTTCGCAGCCGGGGCAACGGCCTTCGCCGGTGTTGAAGCTGAAGCGCCCTGGTGCATAGCCGCGCGCCTTGGCTTCGAGCGTGTCGGCAAACAGTTTGCGCACCGTGTCCCAGAAGCCGATGTAGGTGGCCGGGCAACTGCGCGGGGTCTTGCCAATGGGTGTCTGGTCCACTTCGAGCACGCGGTCCACCACTTCGGAACCCAGCAGTTTTTCGCAAGCGGTCCACTCGGGGCGTTGCCCTTTGTCCCAGGCGGAGCGCCCCGCAGAGGTGCTGCGTTGGCTGACCGCGGTGGCCACGTTGGTCAGCAACACGTCGCGCGCCAGGGTGGACTTGCCCGAACCCGATACACCGGTGATGACGACCAGGCGTTGCAGCGGCACGGCGGCATCGAGCTGGTTCAGGTTGTGCAAGTGGGCGCCCTTGACCTGGAGCCAGCAAGCGGCCTCACTCACGGGCAAGACCTCGCGCCTCGCCTGCAGCGGGTGCTTCATCGCATGCAGCAGGTAGCGCCCAGTCACCGATTCCGGCTTCGCCGACAGGTCGTCCACCGAACCCTGCGCCACCACGCGGCCGCCACGCTTGCCCGCACTGGGTCCGATGTCGATGATGTGATCGGCGCGGCGGATGGTGTCTTCGTCGTGTTCCACCACCACCAGCGTGTTGCCCTGTTCGCCGAGCTTGTGCAAGGCGTTGAGCAGGATGGCGTTGTCGCGCGCGTGCAGGCCGATGGTGGGTTCATCGAGCACGTAGCACACGCCCTGCAGGTTGCTGCCTAACTGCGCCGCCAGGCGGATGCGTTGCGCCTCGCCGCCGCTGAGGGTGGGCGCGCCCCGATCCAGCGTGAGGTAGTTCAGGCCCACCTCCTCCAGGAAGGCCAGTCGGCTTTCGATCTCGGGCAGCAGGTCGCGCGCGATATCGGATTCGCGGGCACTCATCACGACACCCCGTTCGGGGTGAGGGGGGCGAAAACCTTGCGTGCCTGGAGGCCCTTCGACAGGCTCAGGGCGAACGGAAGTGGGCTCAGGGTGAATGGAGGCGAGATCAGGGCGAATGGAGGCGGGCTCATCGCGGACGGGGAGGTTCATCAGGCCCCTTACCCACTGGCGCACCTCGCGCACCGACAGGCGCGCGACGTCGGTGATGCCCGCGCCGGCGAACTTCACGGCACGCGCCTGTGCGTTCAGGCGTGTGCCTTCGCAGGTGGGGCAGACCTCGTCGGCGATGTCCTCCACCTCAGGTTCGGCAAAGCTCTGCTCGCGGCCGCGCTCCTGATCGTCGCGCACCGAGTCGTCGAGCACCTTGCGCTGGTCGCGCGAGAGCTTCACACCGGTGCCCACGCAGTCGGGGCACCAGCCGTGCTTGCTGTTGTAAGAGAACAGGCGAGGATCGAGCTCGGGGTAGCTGGTGGCGCAGACCGGGCAGGCGCGCGTGGTGGAGAACACCTCCAGCGCGCCGAGATCGCGCGTGGAAGCGCCCTTGGCCAGGGCCTGCGCCAGGCCGTCGAGCGGTGTGAGCACGTGAACCACGCCCTTGCCGATCTCCAGGGCCTTGTTGAGTTGCTGGCGCAGCGCGGTCTCGTGGTCGGCGCTCACCACGAAGTCGGCCACCGGCAGCTCGATGGTGTGCTCCTTGAAGCGGTCGATGCGCGGGAAGCCCGTGGTGGGCAGGAATTCGCCGTCCACACGCAGGTGACTGTGTCCGCGCGGGCGCGCCCAGTCGGCCAGCTCGGTGTAGACACCCTTGCGGTTGACCACCAGCGGCGCGAGCAGACCGATGTGCCGGCCCTTGTAGCGCGAGAGGATGGCTGCGGCAATGCTGTCGGCGCTCTGCGGCATCACCGCCGCCCCGTCATGCACGCAATGCTGCGTTCCAAGCTTCACATAGAGCAAGCGCAGGAAATGCCACACCTCGGTGGTGGTGCCCACCGTGCTCTTGCGTCCGCCACGTGAGAGCCGCTGCTCGATCGCTACCGTAGGCGGAATGCCATAGACCGCGTCCACTTCGGGCCGGCCGGCGGGCTGCACGATGCTGCGCGCGTAGGCGTTGAGGCTTTCCAGGTAGCGGCGCTGACCTTCGTTGAACAGGATGTCGAACGCCAGCGTGGATTTGCCCGAGCCGGAGACGCCGGAGATGACGTTGAATTTGCCGCGCGGGATGTCCACGCTCAAATTCTTCAGGTTGTGTTCCTTGGCGTTGACGATCTGGATCGCGTTGGCATGGCGCGTCTTGCGCCGGGGTCGAAGCGCCGCCCGGTATTTGTGCCCGATGCCGGTCTCATTCACTTCATGCACCTCGCCCATGGACAGCGCGTAATCGCGCAACGCCTTGGCGGTGTGGCTGGTCGGGTGTTCACGCACCGCCTCGGGCGGACCTTCGGCCACCACGACGCCACCGGCGTCACCCCCTTCAGGACCCAGGTCGATCAGCCAGTCGGCGGCGCGGATCACATCCAGGTTGTGCTCGATCACCACGAGCGAGTGGCCTGCATCGAGCAGCTTGCGCAACGACCGCATGAGCTTGGCGATGTCGTCGAAGTGCAGGCCGGTGGTGGGCTCGTCAAACAGGAACAGCGTGCCCTTGCGTGAGAGCGGCTGGCGACTGGCACTGGCAGACTTCGCGGCCTCGGCCAGAAAGCCCGCGAGTTTGAGGCGTTGCGCTTCGCCGCCCGAGAGCGTGGGCACGGGCTGTCCGAGCTTCACGTATTCCAGGCCCACGTCCACGATGGGCTGCAACGCGCGAATGACGTCTCGATCGCCGGCGAACAAGGCGGCGGCTTCGCTCACGGTGAGGTCGAGCACGTCGGCCACGTTCATGCTCACCGTCCGACCGCCTCCCGTTCGCCCTGAGCCGGTCGAAGGGCTCGCCAGGGTGTGGGCATGGGCTTCGACAGGCTCAGCCCGAACGGATGTAGGCTCAGACCGAACGGATGAGGGCTCAGACCGAACGGATGAGGGCTCAGACCGAACGGATGTAGGCTCAGCCCGAACGGATGGGGGCTCAGGCCGAACGGATGAGGGCTCAGGCCGGACGGGGAGCGTGCGTTCGATCTTGACCTCCAGGATTTCGGGCCGGTAGCGCTTGCCGTCGCAGTCCGGGCAACGCAGGTAGACGTCGCTGAGAAACTGCATTTCCACGTGTTCGAAGCCTGAGCCGCCGCAGGTGGGGCAGCGCCCGTCGCCACTGTTGAAGCTGAACTTGGCGGGCGTGTAACTGCGCTGGCGCGCCAGCGGCAAATCGGCAAACAGCGCGCGGATGGCGTCCCACGCGCCGACGTAACTCACCGGGTTGGAGCGCGCGGTCTTGCCGATGGGCGACTGGTCGACGAACACCACCTCGCTGAGGTGGTCGGCACCGAGCAGGCGATCGTGTGCGCCCGGACTGTCGGTGGACTTGCCGAAGTGGCGCAGCAGCGCGGGCGCCAGCACGTCCTGGATGAGGCTGGATTTGCCCGAGCCCGAGACGCCGGTGACGACCACCAGGCGCTGCAACGGGAACTCGACCGAGACGTCTTTCAGGTTGTGCTCGCGCGCGCCTTCCAGAATGAGGCGTGGTGTGTTGTCGGTCACCATGCGCTTGAAGCCCATGCCCACCGTCTTGCGCGAGCCCAGGTAGGCACCGGTCAAGGTGTCGGCCGAGCGGATGGACTCGGGCGTGCCGTCAAACACGATCTCGCCACCCCGTTCACCAGGGCCGGGGCCCATGTCAATCAGGCGGTCGGCAGCCAGCATGACCGCCGGGTCGTGCTCCACCACCACCAGCGTATTGCCGGCGTCGCGCAGTCGCAGCATGGCATCGACAATGCGCGCCATGTCTCGCGGGTGCAGGCCGATGCTGGGTTCGTCCAGCACGAACAGCGTGTTCACCAGCGAGGTGCCGAGCGCGGTGGTGAGGTTGATGCGCTGCACTTCGCCGCCAGACAAGGTACGGCTCTGGCGATCCAGCGTGAGGTAGCCGATACCGACCTCGCAGAGGTAGCGCACGCGGGTGTTGATCTCGTCGAGCAGCAGGCGCAGCGCCTGCGCCTGGCCAGTGGCATCCGAGCCTGCGGGCGGCAGCGCTTCGTCGAGCGTGCCGAAGAAGGTGCGCAGGCGCTCCAGCGGCATCAGCATCAGATCGTGCAAACACAGTCCCGGCAGCGCTTCGAGCTGCGCCCGGCTCCATGTCACACCCTGGGGCATGCAGCGTCTTTCCGCCGGGAGCACGGCGTCTGCCTGGGCCCGGGTGCCGATGCGCCAGAGCAGGCTGTCGTTCTTCAGGCGCGCACCCCGACAGCTCGGGCATTCGGTGTAGCTGCGGTACTTGGAGAGCAGCACACGGATGTGCATTTTGTAGGCCTTGCTCTCCAGGTACTCGAAGAAGCGAGCCACGCCGTACCACTGCTGATTCCACTTGCCGTTCCACTGCGGCGAGCCGCCCTTCACCCACAGCTGCTGTTCGGGCGTGAGCTTGGCCCAGGGCGTGTCGCGCGGAATGCCGGCGGCTTCGGCGTGCCGCATCATGTCGTCCTGGCACTCCTTCCAGGCTGGCGTCTGGAAGACCTTGATCGCGCCGGCGCGCAGCGTGAGCTTGTCGTTCGGAATGACCAGCCCGTAGTCCACCCCGATCACCCGCCCGAACCCCCGGCAGGACTCACAGGCACCCACCGCCGAGTTGAACGAGAACATGGAAGGCGTGGGCTCCGCGTACCGGATGTCACTCTCCGGGCAATGCAACCCGGTACTGAACCGCCAGATCTCGGGCTCCCCTGGACCCGAATCACCCGAATTGGGGTCAGATTCCAATTTCAGTGCATAGACCATGAGCTTGCCGCCACCGCGCTTGAGGCCGACCTCGATGGCTTCCATCACGCGCGCAGGTTCGGTGGTGCTCATGCGAAAGCGGTCGGCCACCACGTCAAGCAGCTTGACCGCCTCGATGACGGGTTTCGCTTTTTTCTTGCCCTTGGCCTCGGTGTCCGACGCCGCCTCGCGCTGCACGGTGCGCTCGGCCTGTACTCGGGTGTAGCCACTGGCCGAGAGCCACTGCGCCACTTCGTCGGGTGTGGTGCTGGCGGGCAGCTCCACCGGGAACGTGACCACCAGGCGCGGGTCGCCCGCAGCGGCGGCACGCGCCTTCAATTCGGCGAAGATGGATTCGGGCGAGTCGTGCCGCACAGGGGCAGCGGTCTCGCGGTCGAACAGCTCGGCGCCGCGCGCGAACAGCAGCTTCAAGTGGTCGTTGAGCTCGGTCATGGTCCCCACGGTGGACCGCGAACTGCGCACGGGGTTGGTCTGGTCGATGGCAATGGCGGGGGGCACGCCGTCCACGCGGTCCACCGCCGGCTTGTCCATGCGGTCCAGGAACTGGCGCGCATAGGCACTGAACGTCTCCACGTAGCGGCGCTGGCCTTCGGCGAACAGGGTATCGAACACGAGACTGGACTTGCCCGATCCGCTGGGTCCGGTGACCACGGTGAGCTCACCGGTGCGAATGTCCAGGTTGAGGTTCTTCAGGTTGTGCTGGCGGGCGCCCCGGATGCGGATCAGGCCGGAGCCCCCCTCCGACGATGGCTCCACCCCATCGCCAGGGGAAGCGGTTGAAATCGCGGCCGCAGGCAGCTCAGCGGGCAGGAAGGCGTCGGACATGCAGGGGCTCCAGAGGGGGAGCCGGACATTCTACGGAGGGGTGTGACAAAGCGGCGACGCGGTACGTCATATCCACAATGTCTGTCTTCAGGTGGTTGCTGGACGATGGCCACCCGTGAAGCCATTCATGGCGAGAGAAGCACCGCATGCACCTCGCGAATCCACCGTCTTGTCAGGTCATGGCGCGGCCCACCCTGAGGCCTGCGCCATGCCGATCATCAACGCCTGCGGATAAAACGCACGCTGCCAGGAAAAGACCCTGCGTTGCCTGTAGCGTCAGAGGCAGGGCTGTGGTGCCCAGTCTTTCCTGATCCTGGGTTGCTTGGCGGAAACTTCCGTGTAGTGAGGAGATGCCGACTCGACTCCAGCTGCAGCAGCAGTTTGGAAGCCGGCAACACGTGCTGCATAGGCTTCGACAATGGCCGAATAGCCTGACACTTGATCCGGAAACGGCTCGCCCGACTTGGGGCCGAGGACCACGGAGACACCCGTCTCTCCCTCGAGGCGGCGAAGCGCGTCGCGACGCTTCGCGAGGTCCGCACCTTCGCGCTTTGCCGATTCGATGAGTTCACGATCGTCGACGCAGATCATCGCAAGGTCTGATGCGCGCAGACGACCATCCGGGATGGAGAGTCTGGCCTCCACAGGCCGCTCCATGTCCACGTCACGCCATGGGATGGGGACCCGTGTCGAGCCGGCGAGCGCCTTCCAGTAGGAGAGGAAAAAGGAATCGTTGAGCCAGTCCTCGACGATTGACAGCGGGTGCTGAGCCGTGCATTCCTGGGCCAGGTACCTGCTGTAGGGGTCACCTGTATCACAGCTGCTGAGCAACGCGTGGTCCAGAAGCTCCGGCTTCAATACCAGGCACGAGTTCCCCCATCCTTTGTGCCCACGCAGGCTGACGTTCAGAGCCGCGTAGATAGGGGGCGCGCGGCCAGGCTCAACGGATCCACCGTAGTTGCCCGTTCGGTTCATGTAGGTGCCGGTCGAGAAGAAAGCCGCCGGCCCATCAAAGAAGGTTCCCTTGCAAGTGAAACCAACGTGCAGGGGCGAAGTGCGCAACGCCTGCTCGACGCGACGCAATCCGCGCGCTACCTCGGCTTCTGAAGGCGGCGCTTCGCCTGTCGTGTCGCCTCGCAGTCGCTCATGAATTTGTTGCTCCAGCCGCAGACGGGCACCCCCCCTCTCTTTGGCCGCAAGCATCCTGTTGAGCTGTAGAACGGCTTCTGGCACCGTCGCCTGGGGGCCTGGCGAAACGGCAGGATACTGAATACTCGCGGCGCCGAAGGAGGCAATGGATCGGGCAAAAGTAGGCATCATCCAACCCCGCCGGCCTCAGGACTTCACAATGAGCACAGGCACCTTGGCGTGCGTGAGCACTTTCTGCGCCACGCTGCCGAGAATGAGCGCCTTGACGCCTTGTCGGCCATGTGAACCCATCACGATGAGGTCGCAACCCTCGGCGTCGGAGGTTTCGATGATGCCCTCGTAAACCACGTTGCGCTCGATGGTGTCGCCCGAGAAAGGCACACCGTCGGACGCGCAGGCCAGCTTGACGGCGTCCAGCGCCTGGGTGGCGGCGCTTTTGGCTTCCGTCAGGTAGGCCTGCAAGCCCACCGCAGAAGCATCGCCGATACCGATGTAGGGAAACGGGTCGATCACGTAGACACCCACGATCTGGGCATTCTGGCTTTTGGCCAGTTGCACGGCGGTGCGGGTGGCCACAGCGGCCAGGCTGGAGCCGTCGGTGGGCAAAAGAATTTTCTTGAACATGGCATATCTCCTTGAGTCTGGTTGTCTTCAGGAATGTCGCACCCGGTAAGGTGCGCCTCCATCTTACCGCCCGAACTTCCGGAGAACTTGCGCCAGCTCAACCCGAGACCGCCCTCACATCCACCGCGCAGTACTTGAGTTCCGCAATCTTGCCCACCGGGTCCAGTGCAGGATTGGTGAGCAGGTTGGCCGCCGCTTCGGCATAGGCGAAAGGAATGAAGACGGCGTTCAGCGGCATGGCGTCGTCGACCCGCACCGCCAGCACCACCTGACCTCTTCGCGACCGCACGCGTGCCAGCGCGCCAGCGCTCAGACCCAGACGCCGGACCGTGGCCGGGTTCAGGCTGACCACCGGGCCAGGTTCCAGCGCGTCGAGCACCTCGCTGCGCCGCGTCATGCTGCCGGTGTGCCAGTGCTCGAGCTGGCGGCCAGTGATGAGCACCAGGGGGAATTCGCCATCGGGCACCTCGGCTGGCGGCACGACGCCCGCGCCCACCAGGCGCGCGCGGCCACTGTCGGTGGGGAAACCGTCGGTGAACACCACCGGGTGGCCCGGGTCTTCCTCGCTGGCCACGGGGTAGGTCACCGCGCCCTCGCGTTGCAGCCTGGCCCACGACAAGCCCGCGATGCTGGGCATGAGCGCACGCATTTCTTCGAACACCGCGCCGATGCCCGAGGATGCGTCTTGGCTGGCCGAGCCGTCGGCCGCCACATCGTAGCGCCAGCCCAGACCGAGGCGGCGCGCCAGTTGCTCTGTGATCCAGGCATCGGCGCGAGCTTCGCCAGGTGCGGGCACGGCCTTGCGGCCCAGCTGCACGCAGCGATCGGTGTTGGTGACGCTCCCGGTCTTCTCGGGCCAGGCGGTGGCGGGCAGCACCACGTCGGCCAGGCTGGCGGTCTCGGTGAGGAAGATGTCCTGCACGACCAGATGATCCATCCCCGCGAGGGCCTCGCGCGCGTGCGTCGCATCCGGATCGCTCATGGCAGGGTTCTCGCCCTGGATCAGCATGGCGCGAATCTCGCGCCGATGCGCGGCGTCAATGATTTCCACCACCGTCAGGCCGGCCTCGCCGATCAGCGTGCCAGGAGCAAGGTTCCACAAGCGCTCGGCCTTCTCACGCGCCTGGCGGTCGCTCACCTTCTGGTAATCCGGCAACACCATGGGGATCAGCCCCGCGTCGCTGGCCCCTTGCACGTTGTTCTGCCCGCGCAGCGGATGCAAGCCGGTGCCAGGGCGGCCAATCTGGCCGGTGATGAGCGAGAGGGCAATCAGGCAGCGCGCATTGTCGGTGCCGTGGGTGTGCTGACTGATGCCCATGCCCCACAGGATCATGCTGTTCTTCGCGCTCGCGTAGGCACGGGCCACCTCGCGCAGCGTGGCGGCGTCGATGCCGCAGACCGGCGCCATGGCCTCAGGCGAAAAATCGGCCAGGTGCGCCTTGAGCTGCGCGAAGTCCAGCGTGTGCGTCTCGATGTAGGCTGGATCGGTGAGCCCCTCGAACACGATGGTGTGCAGCAGCGCGTTCAGCAGGGCGACATCGCTGCCCGGCGAAAAGCCGAGGTGCTTCCAGGCGTGGCGCGCCAGCTCGGTGCGGCGTGGATCGGCCAGCACCAGTCGCATGCCGCGCCGCGTCGCGTTCTTGATCCAGCTCGCCCCCACCGGATGGTTCTGCGCCGGGTTGGCACCGATCAGCAAGACGAAGTCTGCATGCTGCACGTCGCGCAACGGATTGGTGACCACTGCCGATCCCAGGCCTTCCATGAGTGCCGCCACGCTCGACGCATGGCACAGGCGCGTGCAATGGTCCACGTTGTGCGTGGCGAACGCGGTGCGGATCAGCTTCTGGAACAGGTAAGCCTCTTCGTTGGTGCCCTTGGCCGAGCCAAAGCCCGCCACTGGGCTCAGGCGGCCGCGCGCGCTGGTGCTCGCCATGGCGCGGCGAAACCCGGCAGCAGCCACATCGAGCGCCTCGTCCCAACTGGCTTCGCGGAACAGCTCGCGCCAGTCCCGGTGCTCGATCGCACGCGGGTCCTTGGGCGCATCGGCACGGCGGATCAACGGGCGCGTGAGCCGCTCGGGATTGTGCGCGTAGTCGAAGCCAAAGCGGCCCTTGACGCACAGCCGCCCTTCGTTGGCGGGCCCAGCCTTGCCTTCAACGTGGTCGATCCTTCCATCGCTCACGTGGTAGGTGAGCTGGCAACCGACGCCGCAATAGGGGCAGACCGAGTCCACCCGCTGCTGCGCGGGACGCTGGTATGAGCCGTTGGCTGGCGCAATGGCGCCCGTCGGACAGGCCTGTACACATTCGCCGCAGGCCACGCAGGTGCTCGCTCCCAGTGGATCGTTCTGGTCAAACACGATCTGCGCGTGTCCCCCGCGAAACGCCAGGCCCAGCACATCGTTGCCCTGCGTTTCACGGCAGGCGCGGATGCAGCGCGTGCACTGGATGCAGGCGTCGAGGCGGACGGTCATGGCCGGATGCGATGTGTCAGCACCCCACCCTTCGCCCTGAGCCGATAGCCGTTCGCCCTGAGCCAATAGACGTTCGGGCTGAGCCCTTATCCCTTCGGGCTGAGCCGATAGCCGTTCAGACTGAGCCGATAGCCGTTCGGGCTGAGCCGATAGCCGTTCGGGCTGAGCTTGTCGAAGCCCCCTCTTCCGATCATCCTGAGCTTGTCGAAGGACAGGCTCAGGGTGAACGGAAGGCATGGTGCGCGCAGGAAAACGTCCAGTCCTCGCATCCGCCAACCGAGCCCAGTGGTCCAGCTCGCTATCGAACTTGAGCTCGCTGGTGGCTGGCGCGTCGGACAACAGCAGCTCCAGCACCGTCTTGCGCGCCGCGCTCGCGCGCGAGCTGTCGACCTGCACCGCCATGCCAGGCGATGGGGAGCGGCAGCACGATGGCGCGAGCACGCGCTCGCCTTCGATCTCCACCACACAGGCGCGGCAGTTGCCGGGGCTGCGCAGGCCGTCCATGTGGCAAAGGTGTGGAATCGAAACGCCCACACGTTGCGCGGCTTTCAGGATGCTCTCGCCGGGCGCGGCCTCCACCGTGCGGCCGTCGAGCGTGAAGATGATCGGCGTGGCGCCACTGGGCAGGTCGTCGGTCTTCATTTCGCACCCCTTTCAGCGACCTCGTGCGCGAAGAAACGCAACACACTGTCCACCGGGTTGGGCGCGGCCTGCCCCAGGCCGCAGATGCTCGCGTCGCGCATGACCTGGGAGAGTTCGCCCAGCAAGGGTGCGTCCCACACCGACTCCTGCATGAGCTGCACCGCTTTGGTGGTGCCCGAGCGGCAGGGCGTGCACTGGCCGCAGGACTCGTGTTCGAAGAAACGCATGAGGTTGAGCGCGGCGCCACGCGCCGTGTCGTGCTGGCTCAGCACCACCACCGCCATGGAACCGATGAAGCTGCCGTGCTCGGCCAGGGTATCGAAGTCCAGCGGCACATCAGCCAGCGACGCGGGCAGGATACCGCCCGAAGCACCGCCCGGCAGGTAGGCGTACAGCGTGTGGCCTTCGGCCATGCCGCCAGCATGTTCGTCCACGAGTTCGCGCAAGGTGATGCCCGCCGGCGCCAGGTACACACCGGGCTTGCGGACACGGCCAGAAACCGAGAAGCGCCGCAGTCCGTGGCGTCCGCGCAGGCCCTGGCTCGACAGCCAGTCACCCCCGCGCGCCAGGATTTCGGGCAACCACCAGAGCGTCTCGGGGTTGTGCGCCAAGGTGGGTCGACCAAAGACGCCGTGCAGCGCGACGATGGGCGGCTTGAGGCGCGGCAGGCCGCGCTTGCCCTCCACCGATTCGATCAGCGCGGATTCCTCGCCGCAGATGTATGCGCCCGCGCCGCGGCGCAACTCGATGACCGGCGGCGTGTAGCCCGGGTGCTCCGCCGCCAGCCAGCGCAGCGTGGCATCGAGACGCCGGAGTTCGCTGGCCAGCAGCTCGCGCACGTCGTGGTACTCGTCGCGCAGGTAGATCCAGGCACGTTCCACGCCCACCACGTGCGCCGCAATGAGCAGGCCCTCGAGCACCTGCGGCGCGCCGGCCTGCGCGCTGACGAGCACCTGCCAATCCTTGAAGGTGCCGACCTCGCCTTCGTCGATGTTCACCACCATGTTTCGCGGGCCGGGCTGCGCGCGCACGGTTTCCCACTTGCGCCAGGCCGGAAAGCCCGCACCGCCCAGGCCGCGCAGGTTCGAGGACTTGAGTTCGGACAGCACGCGTTCGGCGTCGATCTCGCCCGCAAGAAGGCGCCGCAGCTGCTGGAGCCCGGACGGTGCGGGTGCGGGCGACGTGCGCGGCGTGGTCTCGCCACCCGCGAGCAGTGCCTGTACTCGCGACACGCTGGCCTGTGGCAACTGCCGCTGGCCCACGCAAGCTGCCGGCGCCACATGGCACTGGCCAATGCACGGCGCCTCCTGCACACGCACGTTCGCATCTCGCGCCAGCGCAGTCTGCAGATCGGCCAGCAGGGATTCGCCACCGGCCATGGCGCAAGACAGGCTGGTGCACACGCGCACCACGGTCGCGGGCACCGGCGTCTCGTCGGCGACGATGTCGAAGTGGTGGTAGAAGCTCGCGACCTCGAACACCTCCACCTGGCTCAGGCGCAGCCGCTCGGCCAGCGCGGCCAGGTGGCCATGGCGCAACGCGCCCTCGCCGTCCTGCAATCGGTGCAGGTGTTCGATCAGCAGATCGGGGCGCGGCTGGAGTCCCGCGCAAAACACCTCGACCCGCGCCCGCGCCTCGGGCTGCACCTGGCGGCCCTTGGGCGTGTGGCGCGGGCGACCTCGTCCCTGGCGGGCGTCGAGCGGGCGAATCGGGATCACGGTATTCATGGTTTCAGCGTAGCACCGTATGCAGGCAACGAATATGTTCGCCTTTGCATAAACTCAGGCTTTCCTTCCCTCTCACGACCACGCGCCACCATGTTGCGAATCACCCTGGAGCCCCGCTGGCGCCTCAGCCTGGAAGGCGGCGCGGCGCTCGACGCCAACACCCTGCTCGGACTGCTCGCCACGGTGGAGAGCTCGGGCAGTATTTCGCAGGCTGGCCGCGAGCTCGGCCTGTCTTACCGCCATGCCTGGGGCCTGCTGCAACAGGCCGAACGGTTGTTCGGCCAGCCTCTGCTGGTGCGCGGACGCGGTCGCGGCTCGGCACTGACCGAGCTGGGCCAGAAACTCATCTGGGCCGACGCACGCATTGGTGCGCGCCTGCAACCCCTGCTGGAATCACTGGCCTCGGAACTCGAAGGTGAACTGGGTCGAGTGCAGCGACGCCGACGCGCGGTGCCGCGCCTGCATGCCAGCCACGGATTTGCCGTGGCGGCGCTGCGAGAGCAACTGGCGGCACGCCAGGTGCCGGTGGAGCTGCGCTACCGCAACAGCCTGGAAGCGGTGGCCGCGCTGGCGCAGGGCGACTGCGAGCTGGCGGGTTTCCACGTGCCGCTGGGCGAGTTCGAAGGGTCGGCGGCTCGCCGTTACCTGGCCTGGCTCAAGCGCGACCAGCATCTGCTGGTGCAGCTCGCGGTGCGCACACAGGGCCTGTTCGTCGCGCCCGGCAATCCGCTCGACCTGCATGGCTTGGCGGATCTTCGGTGCAAGGGCCTGCGCTTCGTGAACCGGCCCGAAGGCTCGGGCACGCGGGTGCTGACCGAACTGCTGCTCCAGCGCGAAGGCATTGCACCGCGCGCCGTCGCCGGCTACGACAACACCGAACTGACGCACGCCGCCGTGGCCGCCTATGTGGCCAGCGGCATGGCCGACGTGGGCATCGGCGTGCAGACGGCGGCGCACCGCTTCGGCCTGCACTTCATTCCCCTGCTCAAGGAACGCTACTTCTTCGCATTGCCGGCGGATGCGCTGGAGCGCGTGGAACTGCGACCGGTGCTCAACGTGCTGCGCTCACCCGCCTTTCGCGCTCGTGTGGCGGCGCTCAAAGGCTATGAGGCGGCTCACACAGGGCGGGTGATGGCCTTGGCGGACGCCTTCAGCCAGGATCGTTAAGTGGGCCTGCGCACACCTTCAGGCCGACTCGCCACGGCGTCCCAGTGCTCGCCGAACCAGGCGTCGCCGTCGAGATAAGCGCGCATCATGGGCAACGCGTCCTGGCCCCAGAACACGCGCCCGTCCACCACCAGGGCCGGCACGCCGAAAAGGCCGAGCGCGAGCGCTTCGTCGGTGTTGGCGCGCAGGCGCTGCTTCACCGTATCGCTCTCGGGCGCCAACCAGGGCCGCTCTCGTCGGGTCATGTGGTCCTGCAGCAGGGCCTGCAGGGCGGCCAGGCGTGGCGGATCCGAGGCGTCGAGCCCGCTGCGCCAGACGTGGTGGAACAGTTGTTCGGTGACGTATCGGCTGGTCTCGCCCGGCGCCTCGTCACTGGCGCAGGCCATGCCCAGGCGCAGCAAGGGCAGCGGGTTGAACGGATGGGTCGCCGGCAGGGCCAGCGGCACGCCGTGGTGGTGGCCCAGCCAGGCCACCTGGCGGTAGGTCCAGTCGCGTTTGGCCGGAATCTCGGCGGGCCCGAGCTGGCCGTGGGCCTTGAGCAGCGCGGCGAACAGCACCGGCTTGTAGTGCACCAGCACGCTGAGGCCCATCAGCGTTTCGGGCAGGCGCTCGAACGCCAGGTAGGCGTAGGGCGAAATGGGATCGTAGAAGAAACGGATGTCGCGCAGGGTAGAGGCCATGTTCGCTCCGGCACTCAGACGGCGAGGTCCTGGCGCGCCTCGATGCGCTGCCACACCACCAGCTTGTCGGCATCGCCGGCGCGGCTCCATTGGGCGATTTCCTCCAGCGTGCGAAAGCAGCCCTGGCACCAGCCGGTGGCGGCGTCCATCTTGCAGATCGAGATGCAGGGCGAGGGCACGCCGGGCGCGAGGCCGGTGCGTCGGCGCGCGGCCTTGAGGGTGACGACGGGAGCTGGGATCATGAGGTGGATCGTGATGGTCAGGCGGCGACAGTGACGTCGCACACAGGCGCAGAGGTGAGTGACTGCAAGGCCTGCGGCGTCAGGCGGAACACGGCGTGGGGATGGCCGGCAGCGGCCCAGATTTCGGTGAAGCGGAACAGGCGCTCGTCGATCAACGTGACTGGCGGCGAGCGATGCGCGAGCGGCGAAACCCCACCAATGGAAAAGCCGGTGCGGCCCTTGACGAAGTCTGCATCGGCCCGGCCGAGCTTGTGGCCCTCGGCACAAACCAGGGCCTGCACTTTCTTTTCGTCCACGCGCAGGTCGCCCGAGGTCACCACCAGCACCGCCACCTCGTCGCCCTTGCGGCGGAACACGATGCTCTTGGCGATCTGGCCCAGCGCCACGCCCAGGGCATCTGCCGCCTGCTGCGCGGTGCGCGCAGCGTCGTCGAGCATCACGGGCGCATTGGGATGGCCCGCATCCTGCAGCGCGCGGGCCACCCGTTGCACGGGTTCGGGCAGGGCATGGAGTTCGGCGCCGCACATGCTCAGACCGCCCGCTTGACCAGAAGCAGACTCGCGCCCATCGCCATGAGCACGCCGCCAAACACGCGGTTCTGCGCGCGACGCGCCCGCGCGGTGGCCAGCCAACGCTGCATGCGCGAAGCGAGGTAGGCGTAGCCGTGCATGACGATCAGGTCCACCACGATGGTGGTGGTGAGCAGGATCAGCAGTTGCAGCCAGAGAGGGCGCGCAGGGTCGAGAAATTGAGGCAGCACAGCCACCATGAAAACGATGCCCTTGGGGTTGGTGACGTTGGTGAAGAACCCGGTCGCAAAGCGCTCGCGCGCAGACGGCACACCCACATGCACGGCCTGCTCGAGGCCAGGGGCCAGCGCGTCGGGCACGCGTGAGCGCCACTGTTTCCAGCCCAGCCAGATGAGGTAGCCCGCGCCCGCGAACTTCACCACCGTGAAGGCCGTGGCCGAGGCCAGCAGCAGCGCACCGACCCCCACGCCTGCGACCAGCAGGATGACCGTGAGGCCCAGTTGCAACCCGGCGATGGTGGCGCCGGTCTGCTTCACCCCGTAGGCCAGGCCGTGCGTCATCGACAGCACCGCGCCCGACCCCGGCGAGAGCGCGATGGCCCAAGAAGCCACGAAATAAGCCATCCAGACTTGCAGGTCCATGGGTTCCCTGGCTTCAGCCGGCCCGCTTGGCCAGCAGCGCGCGCGCCACGCGCGAACCCGTGGGCCGGCCCAGTTGTTCGCTGATGTAGGCCCCGGCGTCCACCAGCGCATCCAGCTCGATGCCGGTGTCGATGCCCATGCCGTGCAGGAGGTAGACCACGTCCTCGGTGGCCACGTTGCCGGTGGCGCCCTTGGCGTACGGGCAGCCGCCAAGGCCGGCCACGGAAGACTGGTAGTTCCAGACCCCCATCTCCAGCGCCGCCAGGGTGTTCGACAGCGCCTGGCCGTAGGTGTCGTGGAAATGGCCCGACACCTCATCGACACCAAAATGCTTCAGCGTGGCTTCGATCGCGGCCTGGACCTTGCGCGGCGTGCCGACGCCGATCGTATCGGCCACGTCCACCCGCTGCACGCCAATGCCCTTCATCAAACCGGCGAGGTACCCCACCCGCTCCGGTGCGATGTCGCCTTCGTAGGGGCATCCCACGGTGCAGCTCATGGCGCCGCGCACCGCCACGCCAGCATCGCGCGCCGCCTGCACCACCGGAGCGAAACGCTCGATGCTCTCGGCGATGGAGCAGTTGATGTTTTTCTGGCTGAAGGCCTCGCTGGCCGCGCCGAACACCACGATCTCGTCGGGCCGGTCGAGCACGGCGGCGTCAAAGCCCTTGAGGTTGGGCGTGAGAACCGAGTAACGAACGCCGCTCTGACGACGGATGCCACCCATCACCTCGTGGTTGTCGGCCATCTGTGGCACCCATTTGGGGCTCACGTAACTGGTGACTTCGATTTCACGCAGGCCCGCGGCCTGCAAGCGGTGGACCAGCTCGATCTTGATGGCAGCCGGCACGGGTTGCTTTTCGTTCTGCAAGCCGTCGCGCGGGCCGACCTCGACGAGTTTGACGCGGGAGGGGAGCTTCATGGTGTTGTCTCTACATGCCGGAGGCAGAAAGGGTAACGCATCGGCGGCCACTATGATCCGGCGCATGACCGATGACCGCGCCACGATCCTGAGAAAGGCACTGCAGTTGCAGCCCCATCCCGAGGGGGGGCATTTTCGCGAACTGTTCCGCTCCGCCCAGGCCGTGCAGCCGCAGGATGGCCGCCCGACCCGAAGCGCACTGACCAGCATTGACTTCCTGCTGGAAGCGGGCCAGTTTTCGGCCTGGCACCGCGTGGCCTCGGACGAGGCCTGGCACCTGCTCGAAGGCGGCCCACTGCGCTTGTGGCTGCTGCCACCGAACCTCTCCCGCATCGAGCAGGTCGACCTCGCTCCCGTGGACGGCGCTGGCTGCGCACCGCGCCATGTGGTGCCGGCGAACTGGTGGCAAGCCGCCGAACCGCTCGGCGCCCTGGCGTATGTCGGCGCCACCGTCGGTCCAGGCTTTGAATTCGCCGACTTCCGCTTTGGCCGCGACGATGCGGCGTTGTGCGCTGCATTGCAACGCCTCCCTGGCGCGCTCGGCCGCCTGTTGTAGACCGGCCATCAGTACCCGCGCACCGGATCCACCACACCGGCGATGGGTTCACCACGCTCCATCGCCTGAATCTTTCCGGCGATCTGGGCAATGCTTTCCTCGCGCAGCGTGCGCGCCGACGTGTGGGGCGTAAGGACAATCTTCGGCTGCCCCCAGAAAGCATGCTCCCTGGGCAGCGGCTCGGTGCGGAACACGTCGAGCGTGGCGCCGGCCAGATGGCCGCTGTCCAGCAGCGCGAGGAGGTCCTCGTCCACCAGGTGCGCACCACGGGCCACGTTGATCAGATAGCCGCCCCGCTGCAGCCGCGAAAGCGTGTGGCGATTGAGAATGTCGCGGGTGTCGGGGGTGAGCGGCAACAGGTTGACCAGCACGCGGCAGGCGTTCAGAAAACCATCGAACTCCGCAACGCCCACATGCCCATGAACGCCTTCCACCACTCTGGCACTGCGGCTCCAGCCGTGCACCGGAAATTCGAACTGGCGCAGGGCGCGAGCGACACGTTCGCCCAGCACGCCCAGGCCCATGACGCCCACCGGAAACTCGGCTCGCGACCTCGGCTTGCGAAACGACCAGCGGCCTTCGGCCATGTCGGCCTCGTAGCCATCGAACTCGCGGAAGTGCCGGATCACCGCATGGCAGACGTATTCGGCCATCTGTACCGACATGCCGGCATCGTCCAGCCGAACGACTTTCGTGTCGGGTGGCAACTTCAGCCGCAGCAAGGCGTCCACGCCCGCGCCGATGTTGAACAGGCCGCGCAGGCCGGGCTGTTCGTCCAGGAACTGCTGGGGTGGCGACCACACCACGGCGTGGTCGGCCTGCGCGTCACCGGGGTGCCATTCGCTCACCGTGGCCCCGGGTAGTGCGTTGCGCAAGCCCTCCAGCCAGGGTTCAGGCCGCGTGTCGGCGCAGCAGAAGGTGATGTGCATGCTGCTGTCTCAGGGCAGGTTCAAGGCGCCATCACGCCATGGCCAGCTTGAGAAGTTCGGCGCCCTCGCTCACCTGGTCGCCCGGCGCGTAGAGCAATTCGGCCACGGTGCCATCCACGGGCGCCGCAATAGTGTGCTCCATCTTCATGGCTTCCATCACCGCCAGCGCCTGGCCCTTCTTCACCACGTCGCCGGCCTGGACGGAGAACGACACCACCTTGCCCGGCATGGGCGCGGTCAGGCGCCCGCCTTCGGCCGCAGCCTCGCCGGCGTGAGCCAGCGCGTCGATTTCCACGATCTGGGTGGCGCCCAGGGCGCAGAACACGTACACGTTCTCGTCGACCTGCCAGGTCTGCACGGTCTGGCGCTGTCCGTTGAAGCGCAGGTCCATGCGCGTGCCGGTTTCGACCGGGAGCGCTTCGAAGTCCAACAGGCTGCTCACGTCGCCGACGGCGAGCTGCAGGGCGCCGTCGTGCAGGTAGCTCAGGTGCGCCAGCAGCGATTCACCGTGGTATTCGAAATCGAAGCGGCGCACGGTGATGCCATGCGGCCGCCAGCCGTCGCGGCGCGAAAACGGATCGGCCGTTTCGTGCGAGCGCTCGGACAGCAGGGTCTGCGCCACCGCCGCGGCCACCGCCAGCGGACGGCCCACGGGGTCCTGGTTGAACAGCGCAGTGGCTTCGCGCGGGATCAGTGCGGTGTCCAGTTCGGCTTGCGCAAATGCGCGGCTTCGCACCACGTGGCGCAGGAACTGCACGTTGGTGGACAGGCCAACGATGCGCGTCTCGGCGAGGGCGGTGTCCAGGCGGGCCAGCGCTTCCTGACGTGTTGCACCGTGCACGATCAGCTTCGCGACCATGGAGTCGTAGAAGGGACTGATGGTGTCGCCCTCGCGCACGCCGTCGTCCACCCGGACCTCGCCACGCTCGAACGCGGTGCAGCTCGGCTTGCGGTAGACGGTGAGCGTGCCGGTGGCGGGCAGGAATTGGTTGTCCGGCGTTTCGGCGCAGATGCGCGCTTCAATGGCGTGGCCGTGGATGCGCAACTCGTCCTGCCTGCAGGGCAATGGCTCGCCGCTGGCTACACGCAGCTGCCACTCCACCAAGTCCTGGCCCGTGATGGCTTCGGTCACCGGGTGCTCGACCTGAAGGCGCGTGTTCATCTCCATGAAATAGAAACGCATGGCTTCGGGATGGGCGTAACCTTCCGGTTGCTCGACGATGAACTCCACCGTGCCGGCGCCGACGTAGTTCACCGCTTTCGCGGCGGCCACCGCCGCCGCGCCCATGCGCGCACGCAGTTCGGGTGTCATGCCCGGCGCGGGGGCTTCTTCCAGCACTTTCTGGTGGCGGCGCTGTACGGAGCAGTCGCGCTCGAACAGGTACACGCAGTTGCCCTGCGTGTCGCCAAACACCTGGATCTCGATGTGGCGCGGGCGCTGCACGTATTTCTCGATCAGGACCGCGTCGCTGCCAAAGCTGTTGCGCGCCTCGCGCTGGCAACTGGCGAGCGCGGCGGCAAAGTCTTCGCTCTTTTCCACCACGCGCATGCCTTTGCCACCGCCACCCGCGCTGGCCTTGATGAGTGCGGGGTAGCCGATGCGATCGGCCTCGCGCTGCAGCAAGGCCGGGTCCTGGTCGGCGCCGTGGTAGCCGGGCACCAGCGGCACGCCGGCTTTTTCCATCAGGCGCTTGGACTCGGCCTTCAGGCCCATGGCCTCGATGGCCGACGACGGCGGGCCGATGAAGACCAGGCCGTTCTTCACGCAGGCGTTGGCAAAGGCCTCGTTCTCGCTCAGAAAACCGTAGCCCGGGTGGATGGCCTGCGCGCCGGTGGCCTGTGCGGCCGCGATGATGCGCTCCCATTGCAGGTAGCTGTCCTTCGGCGCGGAGCCGCCAATATGCACCGACTCGTCGCACACCGCCACATGCTTGGCGCTCGCGTCCGCGTCTGAATAGACGGCAACCGTCTTCACACCGAGGCGCCGCGCGGTGGCCGCAACGCGGCAGGCGATTTCGCCGCGGTTCGCAATGAGGATCTTGGTGAACATGGAGATTTCCTAGGCGGTGACGGTGAAGAAGGAGCGTGCGCGCTGGAACACCGCGCGCAGGAACTTGAAGAGCATCCAGGTGGCGATCCACATCAGCACGACGGTGATCGCCAGCAGCACGACGAAGGCCAGGGGATGACTCGTGGCCAGCCAGACGGCGCCGACCACCAGTCCGTCCTCGGCCAGGCTCATGGCCACGTTGGAGAAGGGCTCGGGCGAGCTGTTGATGGCCGCACGCGTGGTGGTCTTGGCGGCCTGGCTGGTGGCGGCCAGCGAGCCACCGAGCAACGCGGCGGCCAGCGCCACCGTGCCGCCGTCGGCACCGAACACGCCTGCCGCCAGCGCGGCGCCGGCCGGGATGCGAACCACGCTGTTGACCATGTCCCAGAGCGAGTCGACCACCGGAATCTTGTCGGCAAAGAACTCGACAAGCAGCATGAACCCGCTGGTGCCGAGCAGCACCGGATGCTGCAGCACCTGAAGTCCGCTGGGCAGATCCATCCAGCCCATTGCGCCGGCGATGCCCACGAGGAACACCACGGCGTACAGGCGAAACCCGCTGGCCCAGCCGAGTGCGCCAGCGAGCGCCAGCAACTCCGGGGTGCCCAGGGTGGAGAACCAGTCGGCCATGGTGGAAGGGCTCAGTCGCCAGGCAGCCAGGCAGGTGTGCGCCTGGTCAGGAACGACTGCAGGCCCTCGCGGCCCTCGTCGCTGGCACGCACATCGGCAATGCGGCGCGCGGTTTCTGCACGCAGCTCGGCGGTGATGGGCACGCCCACCACATCGCGCACCAGCCGCTTGCATTCGCGCGAAGCCCTGGGGCCGTTGGCCACCAGGGTGCGCACGATCTCGGTCACCTTTTCGTCCAGCGCTTCGGCGCTGGTGATTTCATGCACGAAACCCATCGCATGGGCGCGCGCTGCGCCAAAGCGTTCGGCCGTGACCATGTAGCGGCGCGATGCCTGAGCACCCATGGCCCGCGCCACATAGGGGCTGATGGTGGCGGGCAGCAGGCCCAGGCGGGCCTCGGAGAGGCAGAAGGTCGCGCCCTCCACCGCCACCAGCACGTCGCAGATCGCCGCCAGCCCCATGCCGCCGGCATAACAGTCGCCCTGGATGCGGCCGACCACCGGCACCGGACACTGGTCCAGCGTCCACAGCATGTCGGCCAGCTTCTGGGCGTCAGCGCGGTTCTGGTCCCAGTCGTAGCCGGCCATCGCTTTCATCCAGTTCAGGTCGGCGCCGGCACAGAAAGCCTTGCCGTGCGCACCGAGCACGACCGCGCGCAGGTCTTCGTCCTTCGACAGCGTCTCGAAGGTCGCGGTCAGCGCGGCGATCACGTCGTCATTGAAGGCGTTTCGCACCTCCGGTCGGTTGAGCCACACGTGCGCCACATGGGGCGTGGGGCGGGATACGTCGATCACGTCACTCATGTTCAGTACCTCTTGGCCACTTCTTCCAGCATGACTTCGGTCGCTCCACCGCCAATGGCGAGCACGCGAGCGTCGCGCCACAGGCGTTCGATGGCGGTCTCCCGGATGAAGCCCATGCCGCCGTGGAACTGCTGGCAGGTCTGCACCACCTCGTTCACCAGTTCGCCCGTGAGCGCCTTGAGCATGGAGACCTCCTGCACGATGTCGTGGCCCTGTGTCACGCTCCAGGCGCAGTGGTACATGAACTGGCGCGCCGCGCGAACCTTGGCGTCCAGCATCGAGATGCGCTGACGAATGGTCTGTTTGTCCCACAGCGTGGCACCGAAGGCCTGCCGCTGGCGCACGTAGTCCAGCGTCAGCTGCAGGGCCTGGGTGCAGTGGCCGATGGCCATGGCCCCCAGCGCAATGCGCTCGGTCTGGAAGTTCTTCATCACGGAATAGAAACCCTTGCCCACCTCGCCCAGCACGTTCTCCTGAGGAATGCGCACGTTGTCGAGGATGAGTTCGGCGGTGTCGCTGGAGAGCCAGCCGGTCTTCTTGAGCGCACGTCCCACCGAGAAGCCCGGCGTGCCCTTCTCGACGATGAACATCGTCATGTCGTGGCGTGCGCTGCCCGTCTTGGCAGCAACGAAGTACAGGTCGGCGTGCACGCCGTTGGTGATGAACATCTTGGTGCCGTTGAGCACCCAATGGTCTCCATCCTGGCGAGCCGAGGTGCGGATGCCCGCCACGTCGGAACCCGCGCCAGGTTCGGTGATGCCCACGGCGGTGATCATCTCGCCCGCGGTCACCTTCTTCAGGTACTTCGCCTTCTGCGCCGCATTGCCTGCGTGATGCAGGTGCGGGCCCGCCATGTCGGTGTGCACCAGCACCGTGATGATGAAACCCGCGAAGGTGGATTGTGAGAGTGCCTCCGCAAACACCAGGTTGGTCATGGCGTCGGCGTCGCCACCGCCGTACTCGCTCTCGAAGGCCACGCCCAGCAGGCCGGCCTGGCCCATGCGGCGCAACACATCGCGCGGCACCATGCCGGTCTCTTCCCATGCGGCGGCGTGGGGTTCCACTTCGCGTGCAAGGAAGCGCGCCACCTGCTCGCGCAGGAGTTCGTGGTCGGGGTTGTCGTAGATCGTTCGGGTCATGTCCGTTCCAGATGCGGTCGCGGCGGCTACATCCGGAAGACACCGAATTTCGGTTCGCCGATGGGCGTATTGAGTGCGGCCGAGAGGGCCAGGCCGAGCACGCGGCGCGTGTCGGCAGGGTCGATCACGCCATCGTCCCAGAGCCGTGCGCTCGAGTAATAAGGGTGCGACTGGTGGGCGAACTGATCGAGCACCGGTTGCTTGAACTTCGTCTCTTCTTCGGCGCTCCAGCTGCCTCCTTTGGCCTCGATGGCGTCGCGCTTGACGGTGGCCAGCACGCCGGCCGCCTGCTCGCCGCCCATGACGCAGATGCGCGCGTTGGGCCACATCCAGAGAAAGCGTGGGCTGTAGGCACGGCCGCACATGCCGTAGTTGCCAGCGCCATAGCTGCCGCCAATGATGACCGTGTACTTGGGCACCTGCGCGGTGGCCACGGCCGTGACCATCTTGGCGCCGTGTCGGGCAATGCCTTCGCTCTCGTACTTCTTGCCCACCATGAAGCCGGTGATGTTCTGCAGGAACAGCAGCGGCACCTTGCGCTGGCAGCACAGCTCGATGAAGTGCGCGCCTTTTTGTGCGCTCTCGGAGAACAGCACCCCGTTGTTGGCGACGATGCCGATGGGCATGCCCTCGATGTGCGCGAAGCCGCAAACCAGGGTGGCGCCGTAGCGCGCCTTGAATTCGTGAAACTCGCTGCCGTCGACGATGCGAGCGATGATTTCCCGCACGTCGTAGGGCTTGCGCGTGTCGACCGGGATCACGCCATAGATCTCGTTCGGGTCGTAGAGCGGCGCACGCGGCTCGCGCAGCGCCTGCGTGGCGACCTTGCGGCGGTTGAGGGTGGCCACGGCCTGGCGCGCCAGCGCCAGTGCGTGCGCGTCGTTCTGCGCCAGGTGATCGGCCACGCCTGAAAGACGGGTGTGCACGTCGCCTCCACCCAGGTCTTCGGCGCTCACGATCTCGCCAATGGCCGCCTTCACCAGTGGAGGACCTCCGAGAAAAATGGTGCCCTGGTTCTTGACGATGATGGTCTCGTCGCTCATGGCTGGAACGTAGGCACCGCCGGCAGTGCACGAACCCATCACCACGGCGATCTGCGCGATGCCGTTGGCCGACATGTTCGCCTGGTTGTAGAAGATGCGACCGAAGTGGTCCCGATCGGGGAACACATCGTCCTGGTTCGGCAGGTTGGCACCGCCCGAGTCCACCAGGTAGATGCACATCAGGTTGTTCTGCAGCGCCACCTCTTGCGCTCGCAGGTGCTTCTTGACCGTCATGGGGTAGTAGGTGCCGCCCTTCACGGTGGCGTCGTTGCAGACGATCATGCAGTCCACACCGCTCACGCGGCCGATGCCGGTGATCACCCCGGCGCAAGGCGCGCTGTCGGTGCCGTCGCGATCGGGGTACATGTTCAGGGCAGCGATCGGACTCAGTTCCAGGAATGGCGTGCCGGGGTCCAGAAGCATTTGCACGCGGTCACGAGGCAGCAGCTTGCCGCGCGCCGTGTGCTTGGCGCGGGCGGCTTCGCCACCACCCGATGCGGCTTTGGCCACCTGGACCTTGAGGTCGTCCACCACCGCTTTCATGGCCTGGGCATTGGCCTGGAAGTCGGCAGAACGGGCGTTGAGTTGTGTCTCCAGGATCGACATGGTGGCATCCGTGGTTGTTTTCGGGGATTGTGGAGGATAGACAGCGCCGCAGCGCCTTGTCGGCCAAGCAGGTTGCATATCCTGCCAAATCAAGTGAAACTCCGGCCATGTCCAAGCTGCCCGAAGCCCCCCCGCTCCCGCACGGGCCAGCACTCACGCCCATGGCATTGGTCAGGGCCATGGTGCGCGCCTATGCCTGGCGTGGCCTGGATCCTGCGGCGGCGCTCGCGCTGGCACAAATAGCGACAGAGGAACTGGATGATCCAGCCGCGCGCATCACCGCCGCGCAAATGGAAGTGATTTCCGGTGCCGCCATGCGCGAACTCGACGACGAAGCCCTGGGCTGTTTCGATCGCGCCCTGCCCTGGGGCAGCTACGGCCTGCTCGCACGCGCCTCGCTCTCGTCGCCCACGCTGGGCATCGCCCTGAAACGCTGGTGCAGGCACCACGGCCTGCTCGCCAGCGACCCGCTACCGGTGCTGGAGATCGAGGCGGACGTGGCCCGCATCGCCGTGCGCCTGCAGCGCGATCCCGGCGCCATGACCGAGCTTTGCGTGATCTCCCTGCTGCGCAACATCCACGGCCTGGCCTGCTGGTATGTGGACTCGCGCATCCCGCTGCAGGGCGCACAGTTCCCCTACCCGCCGCCGCCGCACGTGGACGCGTATCCCCTGCTCTTTGACGGGCCCTCGCGCTTCGGCGCCACGGACGCTGCCATCCACTTTGATGCGCGGTACCTCGACTTGCCGGTGCGGCGCGACGAGGTGGCCATGACGCAACTGCTGCAACGCGCGCTGCCACTCACCGTGCGCTCGTTCCGGCGCGACCGTCTGCTGGTGCAGCGTGTGCGTCAGGTGCTGGCCACGCAACCGCTGGACGCGCACAACGCGGAAGACCTCGCCGCGCAGCTCAACGTCTCGGCCCGCACGCTGCACCGCCAGCTGAAGGAAGAAGGCGCCTCGCTGCAAGCATTGAAAGACGAGGTGCGGCGCCAGCGCGCCACCGAGCTGCTGCTGCGCACCAGGCGTCCGATCAAGCAGGTGGCACAGGCGGCGGGGTTTCAGAACGAGAAGAGCTTCATCCGGGCGTTCAAGGCCTGGACAGGGCGGTCACCGGGCGATTGGCGCAGCGAACAGGCGCTGTAGTTCTTCCATGCGATGGAACACGCGGTGCATGCCCATGCCCTCGAACGCACGCCCGTGCCCGTCGGGGCAGTAACCCCACACGGTGGCGCCCGCCGCCAGGCCCGCCTGCGCGCCGGTGGCCGTGTCTTCAATCACCAGACAGCGCGCCGGGTCCACGCCCAGGTGCGCAGCGGCGGCCAGGTACACGTCCGGCGCGGGCTTGGAGCGGGGCTGGTCGTGGCCGCTGAAAATGCGGTCGCCGAAAAATGGCAGCAGGCCCACATGGTCGAGCTGCATCACCACCTTGGGCCGGTCGGCGCCGGACGCGCAGGCGATGCGGCCTTCGACGTGGCGGTGGATGGCGGTCACGGCTTCCACCGCGCCCTGCACCGCCTTGAGTTCGGCCAGCAGCCGGGCATTGCGCCGTGCGTAGAAGGCCTGCATCCACGCCTCGGTGAGGGCCTGCCCGGTTTCGGCCTCGATGCGGGCGCGCTCGTCGCGCACCGCCTTGCCGATGAAGATCTGCATGCACTCGGCTTGCGTGATGGCCCAGCCGCTCTCATTGAGCACCTCTCGCAACACGCCGTTGGTGATGGGTTCGCTGTCCACCAGCACACCGTCGCAATCGAACAAAACGGCTTCAAACATGTTTGCCTTCAGTTGAGGATGTCGCCATCCACATAAAACCAACACCCCTGCTCGCGCACGAACCGGCTGCGCTCGTGCAGGCGCTGGCCGCGCCCCTGGGTGCGGGAGCGGGCCACGAACTCGACCTCGGCGTGATCTGCATCGACCGGTGTGTGGCGCTTCACCTCCAGTCCCAGCCATTTCGTGCCAGCATCCACCTCCAGCGCGAGCGGGCGCCGGCTGGGGTGCCAGGTGGCCAGCAGATGCGCGGTGTCGCCACGCACAAAGGCGGTGTAGCGCGAGCGCATCAGCGCTTCGGCGTCGGGCACGGGCCTGCCGGTGCCCAGGTAGCGTCCGCAACAGGCTTCGAAAGCCCGGGCCAGACCACAGGGGCACGCGTCCTTCATCCGGCTGGCTTCTTCAACCGGCGCTGTTCCAGCGTTTCCACCGGCGCGCCGGCTTTCACCCAGTCGGTGAAGCCGCCAGCGATGTGCGCCACGTTGCGCATGCCCATGTCCTGCAGGGCCTTGGTGGCCAACGCGCTGCGCCAGCCCGCGCCGCAGAACAGCACGAACTCCTTGTTTTCGTCCGCAAAGGCGGGCTTGAAATAGGGCGAATCCGGGTCAACCCAGAATTCAAGCATGCCGCGTGGCGCGTGCAGAGCGCCTGGAGCCGAACCCTCGCGCTCGAGCTCGCGCGGATCGCGGATGTCCACCAGCTGCAGTTGTGGGTCGCCGGCCTGCAAACGGGCCTGAATCTGGGCCACGTTGTAGGTGGTGATCTGTGCGCTGGCCTCGTCCACGAGCGCGCGGAATCCTTTGATGATGGGCATGGGTGACTCCTCTCATGGCAATTATCGGCGCCTCAACCGGCAGGAGAACCTGGCGCGGCAAGCGGGTACATTGACCGCATGCCAACTCAGCAGGACTTCGCATGACGCCCGACCAGGTCACCGTGTTGCTCATCCTCGGCATGGTCGTCGGCCTGTTCCTGTGGGGCAGGTGGCGACACGATGTCGTGGCCGTCAGTGCCCTGGTGGCGTGCGTGTGGTCGGGACTGGTCACGCCCGAGAATGCGTTCAGCGGATTTGGACACCCGGCCGTGGTCACGGTGGCCTGCATGCTGATCATGAGCAAGGCACTGCAGGTCTCGGGCGCCGTCGAAGTCCTGGCCCGCCATGCCCTGCCGCCCAAGGCGGGGCTGGTGTTCAGCCTGGCTGCGCTGACGGGCTTGGGCGCCCTGCTGTCGGGCTTCATGAACAACGTCGGCGCCATGGCGCTGTTGATGCCGATCGCGCTCAAGGTGTCCACCCGTTTGTCCATTCCTCCAGGCCGAATGCTCATGCCACTGGCCTTCGGCACCATCCTGGGCGGCATGACAACGCTGATCGGCACACCCCCCAACCTGATCGTCGCAGGATTTCGGGCCGGCATGGCAGACGCCAGGGGCCCGTTTGCCATGTTCGATTTCGCGGCCATCGGCGTGCCCGTGGCCGTGCTGGGCGTGCTGTTCATTGCGCTGCTGGGCTGGCGCTTCGTGCCCAAGCGCCAGACTGAGGGCCTGGAGGGCTTCGACACCGGCGCCTACTTGACGGAAGCACGGATTCTGAAGGACGGGGCCTCGGTGGGCAAGACACTGGCCGAGGTGGAGAAGGTGCTGGAGGACGCGGGGGCCCAGGTGGTGGGCCTGGTGCGCCACGAGATGCGGATCAGCGCCCCCAGTCCGCACCGGACGCTGCGCGCCGACGACATCCTGGTGATCGAGGCCGCCGCGGACACCTTGTCCACGGTGCTGTCGACGCTCGGACTGAAGCTGGAGGAGTCCGGACGTCCTTCGGAACGGGAAGAAGAGAAAAAGGAAAAGAACGGCGACCGCGCGGCCGCAGGGACCGAGGCGACGCGCGAAGCGGCTGCCGAGAAGGAGCCGCCGGACGAGGACAAGGCAGACGAGAAGCCGCGAGGCGACGCCGCCGAGATCGTGCTGGTCGAACTGGTCGTGCTGCCCGGACCCATCCTGTCGGGGCGCTCGGCGAGCGACATTTCACTGCGCACCCGCTATGGCCTGAACCTGCTCGCGGTGTCTCGCCAGGGCAACCGGTCGGTCGAACGGCTGCGCTCGATGGCGCTGCGACCTGGCGACATCCTGCTGCTGCAAGGCCCACCCGGCGCCATTGCCGAATTTGCCAGCGACACCGGCTGTGTGCCTCTGGCCGGGCGCGACCTGCAAATCCCGAACAAGCGCAAGGCCATCCAGGCGTCGCTGATCATGTTGCTTGCGGTGGCCGCCGCCGCCCTGGGGCTGATGCCGGCGTCCGTCGCCTTTCTGGCCGGCGCACTGTTCACGCTGCTGCTGCGCGCCCTGCCCTTGCGCCATGTGTACGACGCCATCGACTGGCCCGTCATCATCCTGCTGGGAGCCCTCTTTCCGCTCGCCAATGCCATGCAGTCCACCGGCGCGGCCGACCTGATCGCGCGAGGCCTGATGGAGTGGGTGGCCCAAGGCAACCCTGTCCTCGCGCTGGGCCTGGTGCTGCTGGTGACGATGTTCCTGTCGGACCTGATGAACAACGCGGCCACGGCGGCCGTGATGTGCCCGGTCGCCATCGGCAGCGCCGCAGCACTGGGTGTCAACCCCGACCCGTTCCTGATGGCGGTGGCCATCGGTGCCTCGTGCGCCTTCCTGACGCCGATCGGCCACCAGAACAACACCATGATCCTGGGGCCGGGCGGCTTCCGGTTTGGCGACTACTGGAAGCTGGGCCTGCCGCTGGAGGTGCTGGTGGTGGCAGTCAGCATGCCGTTGTTGCTGGTGGTCTGGCCGCTTTAGCCGGCATCAGGTGCGCGGGGGCTGCCCGGCGCTTCACGCAAGCGCTCCGGAGCGTCGGGCTCTGCGGCCGGGTCGGCGCAGGCATGCCCGGTCTCGACCCACTCGCCCACCACGCAAAGCAGCTCGCGTCCGTTGACGCAGATGGTGGCGCCTTCGGGGTAGGTCTGGTCGCCATAGATGCAGGGTTTCAACAGCCGCCTCCTTTCGTGAGACTCGTCCGCTTATACACGCGAAACAAAACCCTGCCCGGATCGCCAAAATGCCGTGCCTCGGTACACTGCGTGGCCACCACGGAGGATTCCGATGAACGCCCTGACCGCCTTCCCCATCACCCAGAAGTGGCCAGCCACCCACCCCGATCGCCTGCAGCTCTATTCGCTGCCCACGCCCAACGGCGTGAAAGTGTCGATCATGCTGGAGGAAACCGGGTTGCCCTACGAGCCGCACCTGGTGAGTTTCGAGGCCAACGACCAGATGTCGCCAGCCTTTCTCTCGCTCAACCCGAACAACAAGATCCCGGCCATCCTCGACCCCGACGGGCCGGACGGGCGACCGCTGGCGCTGTGGGAATCCGGCGCCATCCTGGTCTACCTGGCGGGCAAGACCGGTAAGTTGCTGCCAGAGGATGTGGCGGCCCGCTACGAAACCCTGCAATGGCTGATGTTCCAGATGGGCGGCGTGGGTCCGATGTTCGGCCAGCTTGGCTTCTTTCACAAGTTCGCCGGCAAGGCGTATGAGGACAAGCGCCCACTCGACCGCTACGTGGGCGAGACCAAGAGGCTGCTGGGCGTGCTGAACCAGCGCATGGAGGGCCGCGAATGGCTCATGGGCGACCACTACACCATTGCCGACATCGCCACCTGGCCCTGGGTGCGCAATCTGGTGGGCTTCTACGGCGCAGGTGAACTCGTGGGATTCCAGAATTTCCCGAACCTCGCGCGCGTGCTCGAAAGCTTCGGCGCACGGCCTGCCGTGCAGCGCGGCCTGAACATCCCGCCGCGCGGGTAGTCCGGAAGAGCCGCGGAACCGGCTGGCGGGGGCCGCAGGCGCCGCACCCTTGGAGGGGTGACGTTCTGAAAGCGCGGCGCTGGGGCGTCTACTTCCTCCAGAAGTGGCCAGTGAACAAAACCAGGACCGCCAGCAGTTCAAGGCGGCCCAGCAGCATCGCGAAAGTCAGCACCCAGATCTGCACGCCGCTCAGCACGCCAAAGTTGCTTGCCGGGCCCACGTCACCCAGGCCGGGGCCGATGTTGTTGACGGTGGCGACGACGGCTGAAAACGCAGTCACGATGTCCAGCCCCGTGAACAGCAGCAACATGGTCAGGCCCATGGTGGCCGCGCCATAGATCAGCATGTAGCCAAGCACCGCCGTCATCACCGAAGCCGGCATGACCCGGCCACCCAGCGTGACGGGGTTGACCACGCGCGGGTGGATGATGCGCACCAGCTCGCGCCGCGCCTGCTTGACCAGCAGCACCATGCGCACCAGCTTGATGCCACCGCCCGTGGAGCCCGCACAGGACACGAAGCAACCAAGGAACATGAGCAGCACCGGCGCAAACACGGGCCATTGCGCGTAGTCGACCGAGGCGTAGCCAGTGGTGGTGGCCACCGATACGACATGGAAGGCACTGGTGCGCAGGGCCTCGGGGAAATCATCCACCACGCCATGCACCGCAAGCAGGATGGCGACGACGACGATGGACACCGCCAGCAGCGCGATGTAGGTCCGGATCTCGCGGTCGTTGGTCAGCGGGCGCAGGGTGCGATGCCGGATCACGATGAAGTACCGCATGAAACTCACGCCGGCCAGCGTCATGAACACCGTGGCCACGGCCTCGATGGTGTGCGAGTCCCAATGGCCGAAGCTCGCATCATGGGAGGAAAATCCGCCCAGGCCCATGGTGGTGCACATGTGCATGAAGGCGTCGGGCCAGCTCATGCCCGCCCAGCGGTAGGCCAGCATGCACGCCACCGAGAACATCACATACACCCCCCAGAGGCCGCGCGCCGTCTCGGCGATGCGTGGGGTGAACTTGGTGTCCTTCATGGGCCCCGGCGTCTCGGCCCGGTAGAGCTGCACGCCGCCCAGGCCGAGCAATGGCAACACCGCCACCACGAGCAACATGATGCCCAGCCCACCCACCAGTTGCAGGAAGCAGCGCCAGATATTCACCGACACGGGCAAGGCATCCAGCCCCGACAACGCCGTGGCGCCCGTGGCCGTGAGCGCGCTCATGGCTTCGAAGTAGGCCTTGGTCCAGGAAATATCGGGCACGGTGAACATCAGCGGCGCCGCCGCGAACGCGGGCAGCAGCGTCCACACGAGGTTCACCAGCAGGAAGCCGTCCTTGGCCTGGAGTTCACGGCGATGTCGGCGTGTGACCTGCCAAAGGGTCAGCCCGCACGTGGTGGTGAAGGCAAAGCCATAGGCCCACACCAGCGCATGGTGCTGTTCATCCAGAGTCCAGGCCCAGGCCAGCGGCACCAGGAAGGCGGGCGAGAACGCCAGCACGATGCGCGAGAAAACGGAAAGAACGGGGAGCAGGCTGTGCAGCACGAGAAGGGTCCCGGCCTCAGCCAAAGAAAGTGGCGCTCACCTGGAACAGCTTTTCCACTTCGCGCACGAGGCGCTTGTTCGGGATGAACATGATGATGTGGTCGTCGGCCTGGATCACGGTGTCGTGGTGCGGCATCAAGACTTCGGACTTGCGGCCTTCCCCGCGCACGATGGCGCCGATTCGGGTGCCCTTGGGCAGCTTGACTTCTTCCACCTTGCGACCCACCAGCTTGCTGGTCTTCACGTCGCCACGGGCAATGCCTTCGAGCGCTTCGGCCGCACCCCGCCGCAGGCTGTGCACCGCCGCCACGTCGCCCCGACGCAGGTGGGTCAGCAGTTCGCCGATGACGGTCTGAGAGGGCGAAATGGCGATGTCGATCGTGCTGCCCTGCATCATGTCGGCGTAGGCGCGGCGGTTGATCAGTGACATCACCCGGTTGGCGCCCATGCGCTTGGCCAGCATGGCCGACATGATGTTGTCCTCGTCGTCGCTGGTGAGTGCGAGGAACATGTCCATCTGCCCCACGTTCTCTTCGAGCAGCAGGTCTTCGTCGGCTCCGTCACCCTGCAGAATGAGCATGCCCGAGGGCAATTGGCTGGCCAGGTATTCGCACCGCTTTTTGTCGCGCTCGATGATCTTCACCTCGCACTGACCCGCCAGCGTGCGTGCCAGCCGCAGGCCCACCTTGCCACCGCCGGCGATCATGATGTGGCGCACCGGCTCGTCGATGTTGTGGATTGCGCCAAGCACATAGCGGATCTTCTGCGTATCCGCCAGCACGAACACCTCGTCGCCCGCGAGGATGCGTGTCTGCTTGGTGGCCTCCATCTCGGTGTCGAGGCGGTACAGCGCCACCACCCGCATTTCGGCCTGGGGAAAGCGATCGCGAAACTCGCCGATCGTGTGGCCAACCAGCGCACCACCGTGCGTGGCACGTATGGCAATGAGGCTGGCCCGGCCATCGGCGAATTCCAGCACCTGCAGAGCCTCCGGGTAGCTGATGAGCTGGTGGATGTAGCGCGTGACCGATTCCTCGGGGCAGATCACGTGATCGACCGCAAAGCCGTTCTTACCGAGCAGCTCGTCGCCTTCGTTGAACTCGGGCGAGCGCAGGCGGGCGATGGTGCTAGGCACATTGAAGATGTCGTGCGCGATCTTGCACACCACCAGGTTGGCCTCGTCGTTGGCGGCGCAGGCAATCACCATGTCGGCGTCCTTGGCGCCGGCCTCGCGCAGCACCGAGGGCTGGATGCCATTGCCCACCACACCGCGCAGGTCGATTCGCTCCTCCAGGCTGCGCAAACGGGCCGGGTCCATGTCGATCACGGTGATGTCGTTCTGCTCGGAGACCAGGCTTTCTGCGACGCTTTCTCCGACGCGACCTGCACCCAGGATGATGATGTTCATGGTGTGGGTATGTTATCTCCCCCCTGCGCCGCTGCGCGGCTTCCCCCCTCTCTGGCGCGCCTTCGGCGCTTGGAGGGGGGACGACAGCTTGGGCCGGCGAAGCCGGACCCTCGCTGTCTCTCGATGCGCGCCCAGCTCTCCGGAGTGGGCTACGTTGTCCAGGGATGCCGTGGAACCGGCTTTGCCGGGCCACAGGCATCGTCCCCTCTCCAAGCACCGAAGGCGCGCCAGAGAGGGGGGACGACAGCTTGGGCCGGCGAAGCCGGAACCTCGCTGTCTCTCGATGAGCGCCCAGCTCTCCGGAGTGGGCTACGTTGTCCAGGGATGCCGTGGAACCGGCTTTGCCGGGCCACAGGCATCGTCCCCTCTCCAAGCACCGAAGGCGCGCCAGAGAGGGGGGTCGACAGCTTGGGCCGGCGAAGCCGGAACCTCGCTGTCTCTCGATG
>NZ_JBFWNX010000009.1:90780-185697 GCF_050250835.1 Hydrogenophaga sp.
CAGGGATGCCGTGGAACCGGCTTTGCCGGGCCACAGGCATCGTCCCCTCTCCAAGCACCGAAGGCGCGCCAGAGAGGGGGGTCGACAGCTTGGGCCGGCGAAGCCGGAACCTCGCTGTCTCTCGATGCGCGCCCAGCTCTCCGGAGTGGGCTACGTTGTCCAGGGATGCCGTGGAACCGGCTTTGCCGGGCCACAGGCATCGTCCCCTCTCCAAGCACCGAAGGCGCGCCAGAGAGGGGGGTCGACAGCTTGGGCCGGCGAAGCCGGAACCTCGCTGTCTCTCGATGAGCGCCCAGCTCTCCGGAGTGGGCTACGTTGTCCAGGGATGCCGTGGAACCGGCTTTGCCGGGCCACAGGCATCGTCCCCTCTCCAAGCACCGAAGGCGCGCCAGAGAGGGGGGTCGACAGCTTGGGCCGGCGAAGCCGGAACCTCGCTGTCTCTCGATGCGCGCCCAGCTCTCCGGAGTGGGCTACGTTGTCCAGGGATGCCGTGGAACCGGCTTTGCCGGGCCACAGGCATCGCCCCCCTCCAAGCGCCGCAGGCGCGCCAGAGAGGGGGGAAGCCGCGTCAGCGGCGCAGGGGGGAGCTCCTAAAGCCCTCGCTGGATGATGATCTTCTGCACGTCCGACGTGCCTTCATAAATCTGGCACACCCGCACATCCCGGTAAATGCGCTCCACCGGAAAGTCGTTCACATAGCCGTACCCGCCGTGCACCTGAATCGCCGCCGAGCACACCGATTCGGCCATTTCGCTGGCAAACAGTTTGGCCATGGCGGCCTCTTTCAGGCAGGGCTCCCCGGCATCGCGCAGCGTGGCGGCATGGTGCGTGAGCGCGCGCGCCGCCTCGATCTGAGTGGCCATGTCGGCCAGACGAAAGCCCACCGCCTGGTGGTTGAAGATCGGCTGACCAAAACTTTCGCGCTGCTTGGCATACGTGATTGCGCACTCAAATGCGCTGCGCGCCATGCCGATGCTCTGGGCGGCAATTCCGATGCGCCCACCCTCCAGCGCCGACAAGGCGATCTTGTAGCCCTCCCCCTCGGCGCCAATCAGGTTTTCCGCCGGAACCCGGCAGTTCTCGAAACGGATCTGCGCCGTGTCGCTGCTGTGCTGGCCCAGCTTTTCTTCCAGGCGTTCCACCAGATAACCCGGCGTGCTGGTGGGCACCACAAAGGCACTCATGCCCTTCTTGCCAGCACCCTTGTCCGTCACCGCAATCACGATGGCCAGGTGACCGTTCTTGCCACTGGTGATGAACTGCTTGACGCCGTTGAGCACGTAGTCCCCACCCTGCTTCGCCGCCGTGGTGCGCAGCGCTGAAGCGTCCGAACCCACATGCGGCTCGGTGAGGCAGAACACACCGAGCATCTGGCCGGCGGCCAGGGGGCACAGCCATTGTTGCTGCTGGCGCGCATTGCCGTAGCGCATCAGGATCGCATTGACCGGGCAATTCGTGACCGAGATCGCCGTGCTGGTACCGCCGTCGCCGGCCGCGATTTCCTCCAGCACCACCGCCAGCGTGACGTAGTCCAGCCCGGCGCCGCCCAGCGCTTCGGGCACGCAGATGCCGTAGGCCCCGAGCTCAGCCAGGCCCTGGTGCACGTCCTTCGGGAAGTGATGCTCCCTGTCCCAGCGTGCGGCATTCGGCCAGAGTTGTTCCTGGGCGAATGCGCGCACCGCGTCGCGGATCATGAGTTGGTCCTGGTTCAGCATGGTGTGTCCTGTTTTCGATCAGAGCAGCTCGATGGCCATGGCGGTGGCCTCACCGCCTCCTATGCACAGCGTGGCCACGCCCTTCTTGCCGCCGCGCGCCTTCAATGCGTGGATCAGCGTGACCACAATGCGCGCGCCACTGGCACCAATGGGATGACCCAGCGCACAGGCGCCGCCGTTCACGTTCACCTTCTCGTGCGGGATGTCCAGTTCGGTCATGAGCGCCATGGGCACCACGGCGAAAGCTTCGTTGATTTCCCACAGGTCGACGTCGGCGACCGCCCAGCCCGTCGCCTTCAACAACTTCTGCGTGGCACCCACCGGCGCGGTGGCAAACCAGTTGGGCTCCTGAGCGTGGGTGGCGTGGGCGACGATGCGCGCCAGCGGCCTGGCACCCAGCTTCTGAGCGGTGGAGCTGCGCATGAGAACCAAGGCTGCCGCACCGTCATTGATGGAAGAACTGGAGGCGGCCGTGATGGTGCCGTCCTTCTTGAAGGCGGGTTTGAGGCTGGTGACTTTGTCGAGCTTGACCTTGCCCGGCCCTTCGTCGGTGGACACGGTGCGCTCGCCGCTGCGGTCTTTCACCGTCACCGGCGTGATTTCGGCGGCAAAGGCACCGCTCTCGGTGGCCGCCTTGGCGCGGGTGACCGAGGCGATGGCGAAAGCGTCCTGCTGCTCGCGGGTGAAGCTGTATTTGGCGGCACAGTCTTCACCGAATGTGCCCATGGAGCGGCCGGGCTCGTAGGCGTCCTCCAGGCCGTCTAGCATCATGTGATCGAAGATCCTGTCGTGGCCCATGCGGTAGCCGCCTCGGCCTTTTTGCAGCAGGTAAGGTGCATTGGTCATGCTCTCCATGCCGCCCGCCACCATCACGGTGGCGCTGCCAGCGGCGAGCATGTCGTGTGCCAGCATGGTGGCTTTCATGCCCGAGCCGCACATCTTGGAGAGCGTGACCGCGCCGGCCGACTTCGGCAGGCCGCCCTTGAACGCGGCCTGGCGCGCGGGCGCCTGGCCCTGCCCTGCCATCAGGCAGTTGCCGAACAGCACCTCGTCCACTTGCGCTGGGTCGATGCCACTGCGCTGGACGGCTGCCTGGATCGCAGCGCCACCGAGGTCGTGCGCCGACAGGCTGGCGAAGTCGCTCTGGAACGAGCCCATGGGGGTGCGCGCGGCGCCGACGATGACGATGGGGTCTGCTTGTGACATGGAAGTTCTCCTGTAAAGGGTGAAGAAAAGGATCAGGCGAGCGCATGCGCCAGGAAGCGGCGCTCGCGTTCGTAGGGAAAGACGTCGTGCACGTGTCCGGCGGCCATGCGCTCCTTGTGCCGTTGCCAGTAGTCGGCGTCGAGCAGCTCGGCGTGGTGCTTCATGAACACCTCGCGCACCACTTCGTTGCCCAGCAGGAAGGGGCCGAAGGTCTCGGGAAACACGTCGTGCTTGCCCACCGGGTACCAGACTTCGCCGGACAGTTCGTCCTCCTCGTTGCGCGGTGCGGGCACGCGGCGGAACTGGCAATCGGTGAGGTACTCAATCTCGTCGTAGTCGTAGAACACCACCTTGCCGTGGCGGGTGATGCCGAAGTTCTTCCACAGCATGTCGCCGGGAAAGATGTTGGCGGTCAGGAGGTCCTTGATGGCGTTGCCGTACTCGATGACCGCGCGTTCGATCTGTGAATGGCTCCCGGCATCGAAGGCTTCCTGCAGGTAAATGTTGAGCGGAATCATGCGCCGCTCGATGTAGACATGTTTGAGGATGACCTCGATGTGGCCGTCCCCGTCACGGTCGCTGATTTCGAGCTGGCTCGGTGCGAACTGCTCGATCTCGGCAATCAGCTCGTCGGTGAAGCGGTCGCGCGGGAAACCCACCTCGGAAAACTCGAGCGTGTCGGCCATGCGGCCCACGCGGTCGTGCTGCTTGACCAGCAGGTACTTTCCCCGGATCTGTTCTCGCGATGTGTCCTTCTGCGGCGGGTAGAAGTCCTTGATGACCTTGAACACGAACGGGAAGCTCGGCAAATCGAACACCAGCATGACCATGCCCTTGATCCCGGGCGCGATGCGAAACTGGTCGGTGCTGTGGCGCATGTGGAAGAGGAAGTCGCGGTAGAACAGCGTCTTGCCCTGCTTGGCCAGGCCCAGCGCGTTGTAGAGCTCGGCGCGGGGCTTTCTCGGCATCATGCCGCGCAGGAACTGCACGTAGGCGCTGGGCACCTCCATGTCGACCATGAAATAGGCGCGTGCGAAGCTGAACAGCATGAGCAGGTCGTCCTCGCCGAACAGCGCGGCGTCGATCACCAGCTTGCCCGCCGTGTTGTGCAGCACCGGCAGTGCGAACGGCACTTCCTGGTAGCCGTTGATGATCCTGCCCACCACGTAGGCGCCCTTGTTCCGGTAAAACAGACTGGAGAGCACCTGGAACTGGAAGTTTGCGCGCAGGCGGGTGTGTTCGAAGTGGCTCATCATGGCGGCCAGCACCAGGCCGGCATCGCGTGGCAGGTCTTCAAACGGCACGTGCAGGTCGAAGTCTTCCAGCAGGTGCAGCAACTCGACCTGAAGGGTGTGCTCGGTCGGGTAGTAACAGCGGTAGGTTGGCCGGGCGCTGGGTTCGTCGTTCTCGATGAATTCGGTCGATACCGCCGGGCGAACGAAGATGAAATCGTTCTGGAAGTAGGCGCGCTTCAGAATTTTGGTCGTGACCGAGTTGAAAAAGGTCTCCGCCAGCTCGGGTTGGTGGTGGTTCACCAGCAAGCCGATGTAGTGCAGCTTGACCTGCTCCCACACGGACATGGGCTGCTGGTCGGCCTCGAATTCCTTCATGAGGCGCATCACGCATTCCTTGACCCGCAAGTCGTAGAACTCGATGCGTTCGCGCTGAGCACGCTGCTGGCCGAGCCAATCGCGCGACTCGAAGCGATGCTTGGCGCGAGCGGACTCGGCGCGAAACAGGCGGTAGTGCCGGTTGAAGCCGTCCAGCATGGCCTTGGCGATGGCGTAGGCCTGGGGGGCATCTAGGCGTTGCGGGAACATGGTGCGCGGCTGGCCGGGTGTTGGTCCCGCGTGGTTCGCCACAGGTGCGGAGCAGGCGCTCAGCTCTGGCGCACCGAACCCACGCCGGCCACCGCTGCGCGGTAGACGGCTTCGATCTGGTCTTTACCGTCCACCGTCATGTGCATGTCATGCAACAGGCCATCTCGCAGGCCGTACACCCAGCCGTGCAGCGTGAGCGGCTGTCCACGCGCCCAGGCATCCTGCACCACGGTGGTCTGTGCCACGTTCATCACCTGCTCAATGGCGTTGAGTTCGCAGAGCACATCGGCGCGATGCAGCTCGGGCGTGGCTTCGAGCAGGGCGGCGTGCCGGTCACGCACGTCCTTGATGTGTCGCAGCCAGTTGTCGGCCAGGCCCACGCGCACATCGCGCAGCGCCGCCTGCACACCACCGCAACCATAGTGCCCCACCACCATGAGGTGTTGCACCTTCAGCATGTCGACCGCGTACTGGATGGTGGAGAGGCAATTCAGGTCGGTCGGCACCACCACGTTGGCCACGTTGCGGTGCACGAACACCTCGCCGGGATCCAGGCCCGTGATCTGGTTGGCAGGCACGCGGCTGTCCGAGCAGCCGATCCACATGTACTGCGGACTTTGCTGGGCCAGCAGGTCGGTGAAAAAGGTGGGACGCATGGCCACCATGTCGGCGGCCCAGGCGCGGTTTCGGTCAAAGAGGTCGGTCAGTTGAGAGGTCATGGGGTGATCTTAATCAGCATGTTTCGGCAAACAGCTCCCGGCCGATCAGCATGCGACGGATCTCGCTGGTGCCCGCGCCGATTTCATACAGCTTGGCGTCGCGCCACAGACGGCCCAGCGGGTATTCGTTGATGTAGCCATTGCCGCCAAAGATCTGGATGCCGTTGCCGGCCATTTTGGTGGCCTCTTCGGCACACCACAGGATGACCGACGCACAGTCCTTGCGCACCTGACGCACGTGTTCAGCACCGAGCTGATCGAGATTCTTGGCCACGGTGTAGGCAAACGAGCGCCCAGCCTGCAGCACCGTGTACATGTCGGCCACCTTGCCCTGGATGAGCTGAAACTCACCGATGCTCTGGCCAAACTGCTTGCGGTCGTGGATGTAAGGGACGACGTTGTCCATGACGGCCTGCATGATACCCAGTGGCCCGCCGGTGAGCACGGCGCGCTCGTAGTCGAGCCCGCTCATGAGCACCTTGGCACCGTTGTTGAGGCCGCCCAGAATGTTTTCGGCGGGCACCTCGACGTTGTTGAACACCATTTCGCCAGTGTGGCTGCCACGCATGCCCAGCTTGTCGAGCTTCTGCGCGGTGCTGAAACCCTTCATGCCTTTCTCGACGAGGAAGGCGGTCACGCCACGCGCACCCATTTCAGGCTCGGACTTGGCATACACCACCATGGTGTCGGCATCCGGCCCGTTGGTGATCCACATCTTGCTGCCGTTGAGCAGGTAGTAGCCACCCTTGTCCTCGGCCCTGAGCTTCATGCTGATCACATCGGAACCCGCGCCTGGTTCACTCATGGCGAGAGCGCCCACGTGCTCGCCGGAGATCAGCCTGGGCAGGTACTTCTGGCGCTGCGCGTCGTTGCCATTGCGCTTGATCTGGTTCACGCACAGGTTGCTGTGCGCGCCATAGGACAACCCCACCGACGCACTGGCACGGCTGATCTCCTCCATGGCAATCATGTGCGCCAGATAGCCCATGCCGGCGCCCCCGTATTCCTCGCCCACGGTGATGCCGAGGACGCCCAGGTCGCCCATCTTGCGCCACAGGTCCATGGGAAACTGGTCGTTCGCGTCGATCTCGCCGGCGCGTGGCGCAATCTCGGCTTGGGCGAAATCGCGCACCGCGTCGCGCAGGGCATCAATATCTTCGCCGAGTTGGAAGTTCAGGCCGGGAAGCTGGTTCATCGTGGTCGTCCTCTGGGTATGGATGTTGGGTCTTGGGCTCAGCCCTGGATGTTGTCACGCCCGACAAGCGCCATGAGCGTGCAGCCCATGGTGGCCACCAGCTTCTCACGTCCGCCTTCGACGGCAAAGGCCTGGCCCTCGCACACGGTGACGGTGCGCCCGGGCTTGATCACCGTGCCGACCATGCGGAAGTGCTGACCTTGCGCGGGCGCCAGCAGGTTGATCTTGAATTCGATGGTGAGCACCGCAGCGTCTTCCGCCATGAGCGTGAAGCCGGCATAGCCGCAGGCCGAGTCAAGCGCGGTGGCCACCATGCCCGCGTGCAGGAATCCGTGTTGCTGCGTCAGCGGTTCCGCCCAGGGCAGGGTGATCACCACCTGGCCTGGCCGCACCTCGGCCAGGCTGGCTCCGAGCGTCCGCATGGCAGCCTGGCGGGCAAAGCTCTCGCGGGTGCGGGCGTCGAAATCGGGGTTCCGGGGTTCGAAAGCAGGTGGGTTCACGGCGGCCTCGGTGGTGCAGACAGCCTGGCATTCTACGTTGACGTTTACGTAAACGTCAATTGAACAACCAGCCCAAGGCGGATCAACCGGCGCTGCGGCTCAGGTACAGCAGCACCAGCCCCAACGCAGCGGGCAGCGCCTGCACGTAAAGGATTTTGCGGCTGGCGGTGGCTGCGCCGTACAGGCCGGCCACCAGCACGCAAGCCAGGAAGAACACCTTGACGCCAAAACCAGCGGGGCCGAGCCACAGGCCCCAGGTCAGGCCAGCGGCCAGGAAACCGTTGTAGAGGCCCTGATTGGCCGCCAGAACCTTGGTGGCAGCGGCCGACGCGGGCGTCTGGCCGAAGGCGCGCAAGCCCGCGGGCTTGTCCCAGAGAAACATCTCCAGCACCATGAAATACAGGTGCAAAAGCGCGACGAGAATGATGACGACACTGGCGGCCACAGACATGGCGAGTCCTTGTTGATGGAAGACACGGGCGCCGCAGCTTACGCCTTCTTCTCCACCTTGCCCAGCAGTGCGCGGGCTTCCTTCTCGTGCGTCTTCACTTCGTCGAGGTTGGCCACCAGGTCGGCCATCTGCTCTTCTAGCTGGCGCCGGTGATCGGCCAGCACGACCAGAAATTTGCGCAACTGCGGCCCGGTGTCGCGCGGGCTGTCATACATGTCGATGATCTCGCGGGCCTCGGTGAGCGAGAGTCCGAGCCGCTTGGCGCGCAGCGTGAGTTTCAGGCGTGTGCGGTCGCGCGCGGTGTAGACCCGGTTGCGCCCGCCCGGGCCTTCGCGCTGAGGCTGCAGCAGCCCCATGTCTTCGTAGAAGCGAATGGCGCGCGTGGTCAGGTCGAATTCGCGTGCCAGGTCGCTGATGGTGAAGGTCGTGTTCGTCGCCATGGGTCCTGAATGCCGTTGCGTGCCGTGTCGGGTTTCAGACAGTGCGAGACGCTGCTGCTCCTTAGAATGACCGGAGTCTTTACGTTTACGTCAACGTCACTTGGCGATCTTAACGGAATCCCACACCCATGAGCCTCACCCGCGAGCAGCTGGAAGCCCGACTGCACTACCCTCTGGGCGACACACTGCCCTCTTCAGGCCGATCGCTCGAGGTTGCCCCTGGTGTGCGCTGGATCCGCATGTCGCTGCCTTTCGCTCTCGACCACATCAACCTCTGGTTGCTGCGCGACGAGATCGACGGCCAACCCGGCTGGACAGTGGTGGACTGCTGCATCGCTCGCGACGAAGCGAAGTCGCAATGGGAGACCATCTTCGCCAACGAACTGGAGGGTCTGCCGGTGCTGCGCGTCATCGTCACCCACATGCACCCGGACCACATTGGCCTGGCGGACTGGCTTTGCCAGCGATGGAACTGCCGCTTGTGGGTGAGCGCGACCGATTTCGCCATGGCCCGCCTGGGCTCGCAGAGCACCACCGGCTTTGGCGGTGAGGCGGCGGCGGCCTTCTTTGCCTCCAACGGGCTCAGCGACCCCGAGAGCCTGTCGAAGATCCGGGGGCGCGCCAGCTACTACCCCAGCCTCGTGCCCTCGGTGCCCGACGAGTACCGCCGCCTTCACGACGGACTGCTGGTGCCGATCGGCGGACACGCGTGGCGCTGCATCAGCGGCTATGGTCACGCGCCGGAACACATGGCGCTGCACTGCGAGGCGCTGGATGTGCTGATCAGTGGCGACATGGTGCTGCCGCGCATCTCCACCAACGTGAGCGTGTACGACCAGGAGCCCGAGGCCGACGCACTCACGCTGTTCCTGGACTCACTGGAAAAATACCTGCCGCTGCCGGCCACCACCCTCGTGCTGCCCTCGCACGGAAAGCCATTCACCGGCCTGCACGAGCGCGTCCAGCAACTCAAGGACCACCACCGCGACCGCCTGGCCGAGGTGATGCAGGCGTGTCAGGACAAGGCTTGCAGTGGGGCAGACGTGCTGCCGGTGCTGTTCCCGCGCGCACTCGACCTGCACCAGACCACCTTCGCCATGGGTGAGGCAGTGGCGCACCTGCACTGGCTGTGGATGGCCGGAGACCTGCGGCGCGAGCGCGATGCCAGGGGCGTCTGGCGCTTTGCAGTACCGCCCACTCCCTAGTACACGGCTCAGCGGTCGGGGACGGTCTCCAGTTTCTGGAGTTCGAATCCGGCCGCCACGTGCTCGATATACACGGTCACGCCCATCTCCCGAGCTTTTTTGAACGACGACAACGCCAATTCGGTCTCGCCGCGGGTCTTGTGGAACTGCCCGAGGTAGAACCAGGCCTCGGCCAGCGCCATGTGCCGGTCGTCACCCGTTTTCCTGTCCAGCGCCGACATCACCTGCTTCGGCGTCCAGAGGCCAGCCAATAGGGCGAGCGCAGGGCGCGGCCAATCGCCTGCGGGCTGGGCGCGCGCCGCGGCCAGCAGATCGGGCGGCAGCTCGCGTCCCAGCTGGCGCAGGGTCCATGCGTGCCACAGGCGGGCGTACAAGCGGTCGGCCTCATCGTCCTGGAGTGTGGTGGCCCGTGCGAAGTCGTCGGCCGCCTGCGCCAGACGACCCTGGTAAAAGCGGGAAATGCCTCGGCGGTAATGGTTGGAGAAGGCGTCGTGTCCCATGACCAAGGCGCGGCTGTAGTCGCTCACCGACGCATCGAATCGACCGGCTGCGAAATTCACATTGCCCCGACAGTTCCAGGATCGCGCTGCTTCCGGCACGCGGGCGACGGCCTCCTCTGCATCGGGCAGACCGGCCTTCGGGTCTCCCAGATCGGAACGGGCCTCTGCGCGCAGACAGTAGGCCTCGGCCAGGTCTTCACCAGACAGACGCCCCCCTTCAATGGCTTTGCCCGTGCCCTGAATGGTCGCCTGCATGCGCGCGCGCATTGTGTCCATGAACGTCTGGCGGCCCAGCCCGAGCACGCCAGGTCGCTTGATCTCGTCGCGCTCGACCACGAAGACGCCGCCCACCTCGCGGTCGAGCTTGCGCACATCCTCGATGAGGGCGGGCAAGTCGCCCGGCCTGACCTCCGGCACCAGCGCTTCGAACTGCACTTTGCGCGCGGCGTCCCGCCCCCGGAAACTGGCGGCCACGTCCACCCGGAAGAAGGCCGACTCCAGCGTGCGCGAGCTCGGATCCCGCACCACGCCCACCGACTCGGGCCAGCGCATCTGCACGTTGTAAATGAGCGTGGAGGGGTAAGAGGGCATCCAGACCGGAAACCGGCGGCTCAGGCGTTCGGGTATCGCCACGCTCCCCTGAAGCGGGGTGGCCGAGTAGTTCATCACCCAGGCACCGTTGACTTCGCGAGCCAGACGCGGAACGCGGTACTGCGTGGCGACCCGGATCTGGTTGAGCATCACGTTGTCCGTGAAAACCGGCCCTGAAGCAACTTGAAGGCCGGGGTACCGCTTCTCGTAGCCCCCCAGCGCCCAGCGCTGTCGCTCCGCTTCGTCGAGGCGGGGCAACGCGGCGCGAAAGGTCTCGGCGTCCAGGCCATGCAACACCCATTCCGAATCGAGGGTGCCCTCGCCTTCGAACGTTTCCAGGGCGAAACGTTCGGTCACCACGCGACGGAACAGATCCTTGCGATTCGGGCTCTGCACCACCACCGCGCCCTGGCTGTCGGCACGGGCCAACAGCACTTCCGCGCCTTCAAGATGCTGGCCCATGCGGTCGATCGGCCCGGCTTGGCGCGAGCGCGTGGGATCAACGAAATGGTGCGTCTGGCCCAGGCGCACCCGCACCACCACGTGGTCGAACACATCGGGGCTGGGCAGCATGCGGTTCATGCCTTTGTGAACGCGCAGGGAGGCGAGCGCGAGATCGGCCTCGATGCCCAGGGCCTTGAGCATGCTCACCAACAGAACCGACTTGTCTTTGCAATCGCCATAGCGCAGCCGCACCACTTCTGCCACCGGCTGGGGGCGGTGCGAGCTCTCGCCGAGCTGCAGCGAGTGGTAGCGAATGTTGTCCTGCACCCAGCGCAGGGCTTCGGCTGCACGGGTGGCCTCATCGGGCAGTGCGCGCAAACGGTCCATGACGGGTTCGAGCTCAGGCGGCAAGGTATCTGGAACGCGAAACAGCTCCGACGCCCATTGCCCGACTTCTTCCCAGCGCTCGTACTCGCTGAACTGCAGGTACCGGATGGGCCTGGCATATGCCGGCATGCTCGGTTCCAGATCGACCGCCGCCACATTGCGGCGCTCGAACACCGTTCGACGCTCATCCAGGGTGACCTGCTCGGAGGGCGCAGCTTCGGGCGGCGAGAGGATATCGCCCACCCACTTCCAGTGGACCTTGCGCTGCGCGGGTGCAACCAGTGTGACCCGGCGGAGCAGCACAGGGTGCTCCTCTTCCCAGGAAGCGGCGTCGGAATAGCGTGTCCCCATGATGGGGTTGGTCCCGTCCACGCCGTAGACCAGATGCACCGCATCTCCCACGCGCACATCGGGCAGGGTCATGGAAGCGGTGATCACGCCGTTGTACACCCCTTGCTCCAGACCGAGCTCTCGTTGCAGGAAGCGCACTGGTACCGAGGTGGTGTGGTCGATGACCTGCGTGCCGCGCAGCACCGCGAGGCGGTACAGCGAGAGCTTCTGGTACGCGGGATTGAATCGGATCGACACCTGGCCCAGGGCCCCGAGCATGCCCGCGTCCTGAGCCTGAACCACCCGGTTGACCAGCCACGCCCCGGTGGGGGCCACCCGCAAGTGCGTGTCAGCGAGGTGTACCACCATGGCGCGACCGTCGCCACCCAGTGCGGGCACGGGCGCCAGCCTGGCCCAGGGCGGCACGCTGGTCCCGCGTGAAAACGCCTCGGATGCTGGCTGGATTTCCTTCTGCATCGACGGATCGCCCTGCGCCCAGGCGCTCGCCACACCACCCACCAGCAACGCCAGCGCCATCAGCCAGCGACACCCCTGCACTCTCATGTCATCTCCTCCCGTTTCGGATATTCGGACGTCTCACCATGTCAGCCCACTCGTCAAGGCGACGCGGCGGCTCTCATTCGTCCAGCGGAACGGCCGCCTCCCGCAAGGCGCGCCGCCGCTGGACATGGTCTGGCAGCACACTGGCCACCACGTCCCAGAAGCTCGGGCTGTGGTCCATGTGGCGCAGGTGGCTGAGCTCATGCACCACCACGTAATCCACCATCTCCATCTTGAGGTGAATGAGCCGCCAGTTCAGGCGGATGCTGCCGTCGGCGCTTGCGCTGCCCCACCGCGTGCCGGCGCTGGACAGGCGAAGTTTGGTGTAGCGCACACCGAGCTGCGGGGCAAAATGGTCCAGTCGCTCGGTGAAGAGCGCCTTGGCCTGGCGCATCAACCAGGCCTGCGCAGCGTCGCGGATCTGCCCTTCGCTCGCGTTGTGCGCCAGCCCCAGGCGCAGCGTGGCCCCGCCGTCGCCGTTTTCCAGCGCGGCCCCGACTTGCGTGAACCCATGCGACGGATCAAGCACCAGGCGCAGGCGAGCACCCAGGTAATCCAGCTCGACGCCATCGGCCCAGACAATGCGGGCCCGATCAAGCTCGCTGGCGCGTTCGCGCGCACTCTGCAATTTTTCGAGCACCCAGGCCGACTTGTCGTGCAGCAGCGCCTCGACCTCGCCAACGGGCGTCCAGCGCGGTGCCCGCACGCTCAGGCCATCGGTGCTGATGGACAGGCCAATGGTGCGGCGCTTGCCCCGCTTGAACTCGTAGCCCACCTCGCACGAACCCAGGCGCAGCATGCGGTTGGCGCGCGGATGGTGCCAGGCTGCGGGCTGGAACACCTGCGCCATCGAGAGCGCGGGCGGCGCGGGCGGTTCGGGCACTCTGGGCACGGGCACTGCCGCGGGCTCAGCGGGTACCGGGCCACCCAGAAAATCGAGCGCCAGCTGTACGAAGCGCTGCATGGGGTGCCTCAGGCGGCGCGGTAAGCGTCAGGATCCAGGCGCCGCATTTCGGCCTCGATCCAGGCCTCGACCTCGCGCATCAGTTCGTCGGGCTCGCGGCCCTGGCTGGGAATGGGTTTGCCGATCGAGAACTCCACCGTGCCAGGCTTCTTGATGAAAGCCTTGCGCGGCCAGCATTTGGCAGAGGTCACGGCGATCGGGATCACCGGCGCACCAGTGGCCACGGCCAGCCGCGTGCCACCGCTTTTGTAGGAGCCCTGCTGACCCCGCGGGATGCGCGTGCCCTCGGGGAACATGATGACCCACGTGCCCTGGTTCAACAACCGCTGTCCCTGCTCGACCACCTTGTTAAAGGCCTGGGCGCGTTTGCTGCGGTCGATGTGGATCATGTCCATGCGGCCCATCGCCCAGCCGAAGAATGGCACGTAGAGCAATTCCTTCTTGAACACATATGCCAGGGGATGAGGCATCAGCGTGGGCATGCAGAAGGTTTCCCAGGTGGACTGGTGCTTGAGCAGCAGCACGGCGGGCGCGGTGCTGCCCACGGGCAGGTTCTCGAAGCCGATCACCTCGTTGCGGATGCCCAGCATCAGCTTGCCGCTGTTGACCGCCAGCCGCAGCCAGCCCGCGCACATCCAGTAGATCTGTGTGCTGTTGAGAAACGGAGCAGCCACCAGCACAGCCAGCGCCCAGGGGACCACCGTGATCGCCATGAACAGGGTGTGCAGGATGGCGCGCAGCAAATTGACCAGGATCATGGTGGGTAAGTGTCAGTTCGTGGCCGGCTGCGCGAGCAGCCAGTCGGCAAAGGCGCCAAGGTTTTCGTGGGTCATGGTGGCCGGCGGCAGGTTGGGCGCCAGCGCGGCGATGTCCTGAACGCCCCCCGGGCCGAGCCGGCCGCGCAGGTGTTCGGACTTGCCGGTCAGCAGCAGGTGCGTGGGGCAACCCGCGCGCGCAGCCGCCTCCATGTGGCGAATGGAATTGCCGGCCGCTGGCGCATGCGCCAGCGGCGCCCCGAAACGTTCGCCAATCTGCTCGAACAGGCCCGGCGCAGGTTTGCGACAGCGGCAGGCGTCTTCGGGCGCATGCGGGCAGAAAAACACCGCCTCCACGCGAGCTCCCACGGCGGCGAGCTGGCGATGCATCTTGGCGTGGATCGCGTTGAGCGAGACCATGTCGAACAGGCCGCGCCCGATGCCAGACTGGTTGGTCGCCAGCACCACGCGCCAGCCCCCCTGATTGAGCCGCGCCACCGCTTCCAGCGCACCCGGCAACGCCTCCCACTCGTCCGGCGACGCGACGTAGTCGTCGCGGCTGCGGTTGAGCGTGCCGTCGCGGTCGAGGATGAGAAGCTTCATGGCAAGGTCAGGTCGCCAGGCGCGACAGGTCGGCCACTCGGTTCATGGCTTCGTGCAGTTGCCTGAGCAGGCCCAGTCGGTTGGCCTTGAGCGCGGGATCTTCGGCGTTCACCATGACGCCGTCGAAGAAGGCGTCGACCGGGGCGCGCAACGCGGCAAGGGATTGCAGCGATGCCGTGTAATCGCCGGCTTCGAACTTCGCGTTGGCGGAGGGAACGGTGGACCGCATGGCAGCCCACAGATCCTTCTCGGCGGCTTCCGCCAGCAGGGTATCGTTCACCGCCGTTCCCACTTCGCCATCTGCTTTCTTCAGGATGTTGGAAATGCGCTTGTTCGCTGCGGCCAGCGCGGGCGCCTCGGGCAGCGCGGCGAAGGCGCGCACCGCTGCAAGCCGAGCCGGTATGGAAGACCATTGGCCCAGTTGCCGCGCATAGATGGCGGCATCCACTTCGGCGGCCGAGAAGCCCGCATCGCGCAGATACCCTTTGAGCCGTTCGATCAGGAATTCGTCGAGCTCCACGCTCCGGTCCTGCAACAGCCCGTCCGGGAAAGCGGCAAACGCCCAACGCGTGAGCTCATGGAACTGCAACGGGAGCTTGCCCTCCATGAGCATCCGCACCACGCCCAGCGCATGGCGCCGAAGCGCAAAGGGGTCCTTGTCACCCGTGGGCAGGTTGCCAATGCCGAACATGCCCACCAGCGTTTCCAGCTTGTCGGCCAGCGCCACCACCACCCCCGTGGCGTTGCGAGGCAACTCGTCGCCCGCGAAACGCGGCTTGTAGTGGTCTTCAATGGCGAACGCAATGTCTTCGGACAGGCCGTCGTGGCGCGCGTAGTAACCGCCCATGATGCCTTGCAGCTCAGGGAACTCGCCGACCATGTCGGTCAGCAGATCGGTCTTGGCGAGTTGCGCCGCGGTGTCGGCGCTTTTCGCGAGCACGTCGCCACCCAACTGCTGGCCAATGGCTCGCGCGATGGCTCGCACGCGTTCCACGCGCTCACCCTGCGTGCCCAGCTTGTTGTGATAGACCACCTTGGCCAGACCGTCGACACGCGAGGCCAGGGTTTTCTTGCGGTCCTGGTCAAAGAAAAACTTGGCATCGGCCAGGCGAGGGCGCACCACTCGCTCGTTGCCACCAATCACGGCGCTCGCGTCGTCGGGAGTGATGTTGCTGACCACCAGGAACCGATGGGTCAATCGGCCCTGAGCGTCCAGCAACGGAAAGTACTTCTGGTTGGCCTTCATCGTGAGAATGAGGCATTCCTGCGGCACGTCGAGAAACTGCTTCTCGAACTCGCAAATCAGCACGTTGGGCCGCTCGACCAGCGCAGTCACCTCATCGAGCAGCGCGTCGTCGTCAATCGGCTTGCAGCCTCCCCCCACCTTGGCGGCAGCCGCCACGAGCTGGCGTGCGATCTCTGCCTTTCGCTCGGCGAAAGAAGCGATCACTGCGCCGTCCTTCGCGAGCGTGGCGGCATAGGCGTCCGCGTCCTTCAGCACCACCGGGGAAACGTTGGCTTCGAACCGATGGCCGTGCGTGGCGTGGCCGGCCTGGAGCCCCAGCGCCTTCACGGGCACCACGGCGCTGCCGTGCAGAGCCACCAGGCCGTGCGCAGGCCGCACAAAATTCACGCTGCTCCAGCCGGGCAGTTCGCAGTCGGTCTCAAGCTGGTAGCTCATGACCTTGGGGATCGGCAGTTTGGCAATGGCTTCGTCGAGCGCCTTCTGCAAGCCGGTGGCCAGATCGACACCTGCCTGCACACTGTCAAAGAACAGCGCCTCGGCCTTGCCGTCGGGCGCGCGCTTGAGATGCGCCACCGCAGCAGCGTCCGCCCCCAGTGCTGCCAGGCGCTTGAGCAGCGCGGGCGTGGGCTGACCATCGGCGGCCAGTCCCACGCTCACCGGCATGAGCTTTTGCGACACGGCTTTGTCGGCAGCGCGCGCGAGCACTCCGGTGACGTGCGCAGCCAGACGGCGCGGCGATGCAAACGCCGTCACGGCGGCATCGGCCGGGGCCAGGCCCTGCGCCTTGAGCTGGTCGGCCAGCACAGTGGCGAACGCGTCGCCGAGTTTCTTCAGTGCCTTGGGCGGCAGTTCTTCAACGAACAGCTCGACGAGCAGGTTATTTTGAGTCATGGGTCCGGTCACAAATTAGGCCGTTCGGGCTGAGCTTGTCAAAGCCCCTGCACAGGAGTTGGCGAGCCTTTCGACAGGCTCAGGGCGAACGGAGTCTCGGGTGATCATGCGGCCTTCTTCTCGATCTGTGCCACCCACTCGCGCGGCGCCATGGGAAAGCCCAGGCGCTCGCGGCTGTCGTAGTAGCTCTGCGCCACGGCCCGTGCGAGGTTGCGGATACGCCCGATGTAAGCGGCGCGCTCGGTCACGCTGATGGCGCCACGCGCATCCAGCAGGTTGAAGCTGTGCGCGCACTTGAGCACCTGCTCGTAAGCGGGCAGCGCGAGCTGTTGGTCCATCAGGTGCTTCGCCTGTTTCTCATGCGCAGCGAAGGCGGTGAATAGAAAGTCGGCGTCGCTGTGCTCGAAGTTGTAGGCCGACTGTTCCTTCTCGTTCTGCAGATAGACGTCCCCATAGCTCATGGTCTCGGTCCATTTCAGGTTGTAGACGTTGTCCACGCCCTGCAGGTACATGGCCAGGCGCTCCAGGCCATAGGTGATCTCGCCGGTGATGGGTCGGCAGTCGATGCCGCCGACCTGCTGAAAGTACGTGAACTGCGTGACTTCCATGCCGTTGAGCCAAACCTCCCAGCCCAGGCCCCAGGCGCCCAGCGTGGGGTTCTCCCAGTCGTCTTCGACAAAGCGGATGTCGTTCTTCTTCAGATCAAAACCCAGCGCCTCCAGGCTGCCCAGGTAGAGCTCAAGAATGTTGCTGGGTGCGGGCTTGAGCACCACCTGGTACTGGTAATAGTGCTGCAGCCGGTTGGGGTTCTCACCGTAGCGGCCATCCTTGGGCCGGCGGCTCGGCTGCACATAAGCGGCCTTCCAGGGCTCGGGCCCAAGCGCGCGCAGGAAGGTGGCGGTGTGGCTGGTGCCGGCGCCGACCTCCATGTCGTAAGGCTGCAGCAGGGCGCAGCCCTGGCGGTCCCAGTAGGACTGCAGGGTCAGGATGATTTGCTGGAAGGTCAACATGCGAAGGGCCGGGGCGCTGCCCGGCAAGAAAGTTCTGGGTGAGGGAGAGGCAGGCGCCGAACGATCGCGCCGCCCGATCGAGTGATTTTACGGGGCGCGCTCAGCGGCGGCGCGTGCGGCCACCGCGCCGCCCCAGGCCACGCATCGAGGCCATCAGAAGCACCATCGTGAGGCAGCCGATCCACAGCGGCGACAGTCCCCAGCGTGCAGTCCACTCGGCATAGGGTGTGAGTCCCTTGCGCCCTTCCACCGTGCCTTCAAGGCGGCCACGGGTGAGGCGCTCCAGCGCATGCGTGACCTGACCCCGGTGATCAATGACGGCGGTGGCTCCGGTGTTGGTGGCGCGCAGCATGGGGCGCCCGAGCTCGATGGCGCGCAGCCGGGAAATGTGCAGGTGCTGGTCGATGGCGATGGTGTCGCCAAACCAGGCGATGTTGCTCAGATTCACCAGCAGCGTGGGCGCCGACTGTGGATCGCGGAACGAGGCCGCGAGCTCTTCTCCAAACAGGTCTTCGTAGCAGATGTTGGGAGCAATGCGTTGGCCGCTCAGCGCCCAGGCGGGCTGCGGCAGCGCGCCCCGGTTGAAATCCCCCAGCGGGATGTTCATGAGATCGGTGAACCAGCGGAACAGCGGCGGAATGAACTCCCCGAAGGGCACCAGGTGGTGCTTGTCGTAGCTATAGATGCCTTGGCCGGTGGCCGTCAGCCGGCTGGACGCCTGGCGCGCGGAATCCGCCGTGAGGCCCCAGACCGAATTGGTGTAGCCAGACTCCATGCTGCCCAGGGGCAGACCCACCAGCACACCCACGGCGTTGCCGCCACTGGTCTGCTGCCCGAGATCGTCCAGCAGAGGTTGCCAGAACGCTGGGCCAAGCTGGTCGGGCAACAGCGGCACCGCCGTCTCAGGCGCCACCACCAGTTGCGGCCCGCTCGCGGGTGAAGCCCGCGAGGCGGCCACTGCCTCGGCGATCTGGCGTGGGTACCACTCCAGCGCCTGGGCAATGCCAGTGCCCGGAACGAATTTCTGATCCTGGGCGATGTTGCCTTGCAGCAGCCAGACCCGCAGTTCGCCGGCGCTGGTGGTCTGGCGTTGTCCCAGGCCACGCCAGGCCTCGCCACCGCCGAACACGCTGAGCAGCAGAAGGCCGACCGACAGAAACAACAGAAGACTGCGAGCGAGGCCCCACCACCCATCGGACAGGCCCGGCACAGTGCGCGCCTGGACCCGCGCCCCAGGGGTGGCCACACGCGAACCCGCTGCCGAGCGGCTGGTGGGCCGGCTCACGGGCGAAAGCATCCACACGCTCAGCCGGCGCCACAGCCCCGAGACCACCGACGCCAGCGTGTAGGCCAGCACCGCCGCGATGAAACCCATGCCATACACACCCACCAGTGGCGCCCAGGCAGCCATGAGATCGACGTGGGCGTAGCCGCCAGCGCCCCACGGAAAACCGGTGAACCAATGCGCTCGCGCCAGTTCGGCCAGGGTCCAGAGCGAGGCAAACATGAGCGCTTGCGCCGTGCGCGAGACCGGCGCCCAGGCGCACAGGAAGCCCACCACCACGGCGTAGTAGATCGAAAGGAACCCCGCCAGCGCCAGCACCGCCAGCGCGGCCAGCCACCCAGGCAGGCCACCGTAGGTGTGCATGGACACGAACAGCCACCAGAAAGTACCCACCAGCCACACGGTGGAGAACACCCAGCCGCGCCACGCCGCCTGCCCCACGCGGGTGGCGAATTGCAGGGCCAGGACCAGCAGCGCGAGCGACACGATCTGCCAGAAGCCATTGGGTTGTCCCGGCACGGCGCCCGGCAAGGCCCAGTCTTTCAGCGGCCAGGCGATGGACGCCGCCTGCAGGGCGCCACCGATCACGCAGACCAGCCACCAGAAGAAGCCGCTGCCGCGCGCGCTGCGCCCCGGCGGGCGTCGACTCATCGGGTTGAAACTCGATGGGGTGTGCAGCGATCCGAACAGGCTTCTCATCGGTCGGGCGCCTTGTGGCCTCAGGCCTCGCCCGGTATGGGCATGACCTTGAACCACTTCACCGCACCGCCCTTGGTGTGCAGCACGACAAAGCGCAACCCTTCGAGCTCGTGCGTCTCGCCCCGTTTGGGCACGTGCCCCATGGCGTGGGCGATCATGCCGCCGATGGTGTCGAAATCTTCTTCGGGCAGCCGGAGGCCGAAGGACTCGTTGATGCGCTCGATCGGCGTGTCGCCGCTCACGCGCCAGGTGCTGTCGGCCAGCGCGAAGATGTCGCCATCGTCTTCGGCCACATCGAACTCGTCCTCGATTTCGCCAACGATTTCTTCCAGCACGTCCTCGATGGTGATGAGACCCGCCACGCGGCCGAACTCGTCGATGACGATGGCGAGGTGGTTGCGGTTGCCACGAAATTCGCGCAGCAAGTCGTTGAGGCCCTTGGATTCCGGCACGAAGGTGGCCGGGCGCAGCAGCGCGCGAATGTTGAGTTCGGGCGCGCGTTGCAGCTTGAGCAGGTCCTTGGCCAGCAGGATGCCAATGATGTTTTCACGCTCCCCTTCGTAGACCGGAAACCGCGAGTGCGCGGTGTCGATGACGAGGTGCAGCAACTCATCAAAGGGGGCGTCGATGTCGAGCACGTCCATGCGCGGCGTGGCCACCATCACGTCGCCGGCGGTCATGTCGGCGATCCGGATCACGCCTTCGAGCATGACGCGCGATTCGGCGTTGATGATGTCGTTGTCCTCGGCCTCGGCCAGGGTCTCGATCAACTCATCCTTGGAGTCTGGTCCGGGGTGGATGAACTCCGCGAGCTTTTGCAGGAAACCACGTTTGTCGGCATGCCGCAGGCTGCGCTGCGGCCCACTACTGGGAGGGGATTCGGCCACTGAAGGTAGAAAGGGGGGTTGTAACGGTCCGAAAGGATACCCCAAGCAGGTGGCGCAGCGCAAAGCGTCGCCGCCTGTCGGGGGCGAGCGGCGCCTCAGCCTCGCACGCGTTCGCGGGCGTCGCGAACGCCTCGCCGGATGTCCTGCAACACCGTGAGCAAGCCCCAGAACTGCTTGGCCTGGGCCTTGAAGTGATAGTCGGTGAGCGCCATCTGCTGGTTGACGAGTTCGGTCACGCGTGAATCGAAATCAGCCGGCGGCAGGCGCAGGTGAGCTTCCGACTCGGGGCCGTCGCGCTCGATCACCGCACCCGCATGGCGCGCGATCTTGAGCATGGCGGTGTTTTCAGACAGGGCGTGAATGAACAGCATGCTCACGCCCTCGTTGCGCGCGTGCATCACGGCGCGCTCGAAAAGTCGACTGCCGTAGCCTCGGCCGCGCGCGCTTTTTGCCACCGACACGCCGAACTCGGCACAACTGTTGTACTTGGGGTCGAGCGAGAAGGCCAGGTGGGCCATGGCAATGAGTTCGAGCCGGCGGTTGAAGATGCCGAACAGCTCGTCGCGATCGAAATCGAGTTGCGCCACGTAACGGCGAATCTGTTCGTCATTGGCCGCATAGCCGAAACGCAGGTAGCGGTCGTGCGGCTCCAGCGCCAGCAGATGCGTTTCGATGCGCTCCACCTGCCCCGGCCCGATAGAGCGGATGGGCACGACGAACGTGGAAGTCTTCTCGGAATTCACCATGCGGCCAATGTACGGGTTTTCCCTATACCCGCAAGGACGCCAACCCCTAAAGCCAGGGGAACCCGACGGACGGGCATGCCCGGCACGTCAAACTGGCAGAGCCGTGGTGCTTTTCACCCGGTCCATGACAAAGCTGGTCTTGCAGTCCTGCACGCTGGGGTGCTTGAGCAGCGTTTCCATCATGAAGCGCGAGTAAGCCGCCATGTCGGCCACCACCAGGTGCAACTGAAAGTCCATTTCTCCGGTGAGCGCGGCACATTCCACCACCTCGGGCCAACTCTGGACGCTGGCCCGGAACTGGTCCATGGGGCTGCGCTTGGCGCTGCCGGCGTGCTTCTCCAGTCGCACGTTCACATGTGCCGTGAGGCCCAGGCCGACGGCCTCAGGGCGCACCAGCGCCACATAGCGGTCGATCACGCGCGCTTCTTCAAGCCGTCGCACGCGGCGCAACACGGCGCTGGGCGAGAGGCCCACAGTTTCGGCGATCTGGTCGTAGGTGGCCCGGCCATCGGCCTGCAGGCTGCGAAGAATCTGGCGATCAAGCTTGTCAAGTGCATCCATGGCACGAAGTTTGCAATTTTCCTGCATTCTTGACAAGTGGAGCGCCCCAAAACGCCGAAATCGTGACAGGCTGCGCCGATACAGTGGCGAATTCACCCACATTCACCCGGAGACAGCCATGAACAGCGCCCTGCCCACCACCGCCGCGACCACGTGGGAGAACCCCATGGGCACCGACGGTTTCGAGTTCATCGAGTACGCCGCGCCCGATCCCGTGGCCATGGGTGCGCTCTTCGAGCGCATGGGCTTCAAGCCAATCGCCAGGCACCGCCACAAGGCCGTGACCTTGTATCGCCAGGGCGAGATCAACTTCATCATCAATGCCGAACCCGACAGCTTTGCCCAGCGCTTCGCGCGCCTCCACGGGCCAAGCGTTTGTGCCATCGCCTTTCGCGTGAAGGACGCCAAAGCCGCCTACGAGCGTGCCATTTCGCTGGGCGCCTGGGGCTACGCGGGCCAGGCCGGCCCCGGCGAGCTGAACATTCCCGCCATCAAAGGCATCGGCGATTCCATCATCTATTTCATTGACCGCTGGCGCGGCAAGAACGGCGCCCGGGAGGGCGACATCGGCAACATCGGCTTCTTCGATGTGGATTTCGAGCCTTTGACAGGCGCCGAACTGAATCCCGTCGGGCACGGGCTGACCTACATCGACCACCTCACGCACAACGTGCACCGGGGTCGCATGGAAGAGTGGGCCGGGTTCTATGAACGGCTGTTCAACTTCCGCGAGGTGCGTTACTTCGACATCGAAGGCCAGGCCACCGGTGTGAAGAGCAAGGCCATGACCAGTCCGTGCGGCAAGATCCGAATTCCCATCAATGAAGAGGGCAACGAGAAAGCCGGGCAGATTCAGGAGTACCTGGACCGCTACCACGGCGAGGGCATCCAGCACATCGCCATGGGCTCCACCAACCTGTACGACACCGTGGACGCCCTCGAGCTCAGCGGCGTGAAGCTGCTCAACACCAGCGAAACCTACTACGAGTTGCTGCCCAAGCGCATTCCCAATCATGGCGAGAACCTGGAGGCGCTGAAGCAGCGCAACATCCTGGTGGACGGCTTGCCCGGCGAACTGCTGCTGCAGATCTTCAGCGAGAACCAGCTCGGGCCCATCTTCTTCGAGTTCATCCAGCGCAAGGGCAACCAGGGTTTTGGCGAAGGCAATTTCAAGGCGCTCTTCGAAACCATGGAACTGGATCAGGTGCGCCGCGGCGTGCTGAAGGCCTGAAGGCAAACGCCATGGCTGTTGAACCCGTTGTCTATGGCGCCAGTGAGCGCCCTCCGCGCGGCGACTATTCTCGCGCCCACGCCGACTACACCTGCCCGCAGAACTGGGCCTCGTACACCGAGGCCGACCACGACACCTACCGCCGGCTCTACGAGCGACAGTCGTCGCTGCTGCCCGGGTTGGCCTGCGACGCGTTCATCCAGGCGTTGCCCTCACTGGGCGTGCGCGACCGCATTCCGCGCTTCGAGGAAATCAACGACCGCCTCAGACCAGCCACGGGCTGGGAGATCGTGGCCGTGCCGGGCCTGATCCCGGAGCGGCCCTTCTTCGACCTGCTGGCCCACCGCCGCTTTCCGGTCACCGACTGGATCCGCAAGCCCGAGGAATTCGACTACATCGTGGAGCCTGACGTGTTCCACGATCTCTTTGGCCATGTGCCACTGCTTTTCAACCCGGTGTTCGCCGACTACGTGCAGCGCTACGGGGCCGGTGGCCTGAAGGCTCACGATCTGGGCGCGGGCGAGCTGCTCTCCCGGTTGTACTGGTACACGATCGAATTCGGGCTGATGCGGCAGCCCGAAGGGCTGCGCGCGTACGGCGCCGGCATCCTGAGCTCGTCAAGTGAACTGAAGTACAGCGTGACCAGCCCACAGCCGCAACGGGTCGCGCTGGACTTGCTGCGCTGCATGCGAACGCGCTACAAGATCGACGACTTCCAGGCCACCTATTTCGTCATCGACGGCTTCGAGCAGCTCTTCGACATGACCGCGCCCGACTTCGCGCCGCTCTACGAGGCGGTGCGCTCGCTCGGTGAACTGGCGGCGGACGCAAGCAACGCCAGCGACTCGCCCATCACCCTGGGGTGAAACGCCATGGCCACGTGGGCCGCACCGGGCAGCAACCGGTTGTCGGCCCCGGGCAGGGTGGCGGTGGATGCCGGGAACACGATGTTGTCGGCATTCGAGTACCAGCAGACAAAGCGCGCATAGGTGTGGGTGGGGTTGATGCGTGACTCACGCGCCTGCAATTCGCGCAACCAGTCGCCTCCCAGCCTCATCTGCCGTCCATTGGCCACGCGGCTGAAACGACCCAGCCAGGTGCCCCGGTGGGGGCTGCCAATGGTGATCACCCGGTGGACCTGCGTCTCGGGTTCACTGGCCAGCCAGGCGCGCGCGGCAAGCCCCCCCATGCTGTGGCACACCAGCATGGGCGGACGACCCGTCAACGCGCGTGCACGCCGCACGCCCTCTGCAATCTGGTGCGCGTAGTCGTCGATGCTGCCAAACACGGGTTCCAGGTTGACCGACACGTAGGGAACGCCCAGCTCCCGCAGGCGCCGCATCCAGGGAAGCCAGAGGCCCCGGTTGCAGACAAACCCGTGGACGAACACCACGGCAGGCTCACCGGTGTCCGTGGGTACTTCGTCATCGGGCAGGCTGGCCCATCGAAAGGGTTGACGCCAGGCAAACACCTGCGGGGCCACTCGAACCTCTTGCCACCACGCGCCAATCAGGTCGCGCCATCCCGCGCGTGGCGCCTCGTCCTGCCGGTTCAGCCAGGCCGCGGCAAGGCCTTCGAAGGCGAGCACCAGCGCATAACCACCTACGACAAGCGCCCCGCCCAGCAACGCGAGAAACGGCGAACGCGGCCACCAATAGACCAGCCACAGCACCGTCAAGACCAAGCCCAAGGCCATCAGCCACTGCTGGAGGCGGGCCAGTGCGGAGCCGGCTCGCACCAGGGGTGGCGCCGTGGTTGACGCAGGAAGTTTTGCGGGAGCGTCCGTCATCACCACACTATCGCACGCCGCGGCCCGCCGAATTAGACTGGGCTTTCCTTCCTCTGCTCCATGTGCCTCCATGAGCCCTCCCGCCAGCGCCGCCGATCGCATTCGTTCCCACCTGGACCGCGTGCAACAACTGCGTCATCAAGCCCGCACAGCCGGCATGGACGCAGCGGTGAGCGCTGTCAAACAATTGCAGGCCCTGCGGTTTCGGGCCACCTATGCCGACCTCATTCAGGATGCCAGTTGCGCGCCCGCCACTCGGTTCTTCCTCGATGAGCTCTATGGCGTGCATGACTTCGCGCAGCGCGATGCTCAGTTCGGCCGCATCGCCGGCGCACTGGAACGGCTTTTTCCAGAAGCCGTGGCCCAGCTGGCGGTGGACCTGGCCGAGACCCATGCGCTCACCGAGGTGCTGGACCATGAAGTTGCGCGGCACTGGCTCACTCTGGACGCAGACATGCCCGCCACGCTCCGCTACACCCAGAGCTGGCGCCTCGCCGACGACCGACCCGCACGTGAGCGCCAGCTGGCCGTGGTGCAACACATGGGGCGCGAGCTCCAGCGGCTCACCCGCATGAAGCCGCTGCGCCTGGCCTTGCGCATGATGCGCAACCCTGCCCGTGCGGCGGGCCTGGATGCGCTGCAGCATTTTCTGGAAAGCGGCTTTGACGCTTTTGCGGCCCTGGGGGATGCGCGCCGCTTCCTGGACACCATCAGCGAAAGGGAATCGCGCTGGATCAGCACCTTGTTCGACGCACCGGTGGAGGATTGCAGCCGTGCACTGGCGGCTGAACTTGCGCGGGTCGAGGCCTGGAAGTGAGGCGCGGGATGCTGGTGTGCTTTGCGTGACACGCCCCTAGGGCTGGCCCGGTTCCCGGCACGCCGCCGCCTTGCCAGAATGCCGATTCCGATCCACGCACTCCCTCGCCCACCATGAACCGTCACTGGCTTTCACAATACCCCGATGGCGTTGCACACGATGTGGCGCCGGAGCGTTACCGCTCGCTGGCGGCCTTGCTGGAGGAGTCGTTCAAACAGCACGCACGGGAGCCCGTCAGCGTGTGCATGGAACGCTGGATGACCTATGGCCAGCTCGATGAATACAGCAGCGCCCTGGGCGCCTGGCTTCAGGGGCGGGGACTGGCGCAGGGCGCACGCGTGGCCATCATGCTGCCCAATGTGCCCCAGTTCCTGGTGGCCATGGCCGCCGTGGTGCGCGCGGGCTACACCGTGGTCAACGTCAACCCGCTCTACACCGCGCGCGAGCTGGAACATCAGCTCAAGGATTCCGGTGCACAGGCCATCGTCATTCTCGAAAACTTCGCGCATACCCTTGAAGAGGTCATCGACCACACAGCGGTGCAGCACATCGTGGTGGCCAGCCTGGGCGACCTGCTGGGCTTCTGGTACGGTCGATGGCTGACGTTTGCGGTGCGCCACCTGGCCAAGATGGTGCCGGCCTACAAGCTGCCCCTCACCGGCGCGGTGGGTGCGCGCACCATCGTGTCGTTTCGTCAGGCATTGACCGACGGCTCGGCGCGCCACCTGCAGCCCAGCAGCGACACGCTCGACTCGGTGGCCTTTCTTCAATACACCGGTGGAACCACAGGTCTGTCCAAGGGCGCGGTGCTGTCCCACCGCAATGTGATCGCCGCCATCCTGCAGGCCGAAGCCTGGTTTTCGCCCGCGCTGCAGCGGGTGGGCGATCTGCGCCGGGTCAACGGCATCGCCGCGCTGCCGCTCTATCACATCTTTGCACTCACGCTGAGCTTGCTCTGCATCCGCTGGGGCGCGCACATGACGCTGATCCCCAATCCCCGAGACATTCCGAAGTTCGTGGAAACGCTCAAACGCCGGCCCTTCCATCTGCTGCCGGCCGTCAACACGCTGTTCAACGCCCTGCTGCAGAACCCCCAGTTCCGGCAACTCGACTTCTCCCAACTGGTGATGTCGCAGGCCGGGGGCATGGCCGCTTCCGAAGGCACCGCGCGGCAGTGGATGGCGGTGACCGGCTGCGCCATGATCGAAGGCTGGGGAATGAGCGAGACCTGCGCGATCGGCACCAACAACCCCGTGAATGCCCGAGAATTCAGCGGCACCATCGGGCTGCCGTTGCCGGGCATCGACATCGCCATCAAGGACGAAGCCGGCAACAGCCTTGCCCTGGGGGAAACCGGTGAAATCTGCATCCGGGGGCCCAACGTCATGCAGGGCTACTACAACCAGCCAGAGGAGACCGCGAACGCCTTCACGCCCGACGGCTTCATGCGCACCGGCGATGTGGGCGTGATGGACGAGCGCGGCTACACCCGCATCGTCGACCGGAAGAAGGACATGATCCTGGTCTCGGGTTTCAACGTCTTCCCCAGCGAACTGGAGAACACCATCTCGCTTTGCCCTGGCGTGCTGGAATGCGCAGCCATCGGCGTGGAAGACGACAAACAGGGCGAAGCGGTCAAGGTCTTTGTGGTTCGCTCCGACCCGAGCCTCAGAGAGGAAGACGTGGCGCGGTTCTGCCAGGACAACCTCACCGGCTACAAGCGCCCGCGCCACATCGAGTTCCGTGACGAACTGCCCAAGAGCAACGTCGGGAAAATACTGCGCCGAGCCCTGCGCACGCCCTCCCCGCACTGAGAGCAGTTCAAGGAACACATGCCGATATCCCGCTCATCCGCAGACCTGTCGCAAGCTGGCATCACCGTTCTGGAGCGCGGCTGGCTTTCATCCAACAACACACTGATCCAGGGCGATGGCCCCTCCACTCTGGTGGACTCTGGCTATGCCACCCACGCCGATCAGACCGTATCGCTGGTAAACGCCGCGCTTCAGGGGCGAGCGCTGGAGCAACTGCTCAACACCCATCTCCACAGCGACCACTGCGGTGGCAATGCGGCACTTCAGCGCGCCCATGCGTCACTCCAGACCTGGATACCACCGGGCCAGGCCGATGCCGTCCAGCAGTGGGACACCGTGGCGCTCACCTACGAGCCCACAGGCCAGGCATGCCCACGTTTCAGGCATGACAAGCTGTTGACACCTGGAACCTCCGTACAGATGGGCTCACTGCAGTGGGAAATACACGCCGCCAAAGGGCACGACCCCCATTCGGTCGTGCTCTTTCAACCGGCACTGGGGGTGCTGATCTCCGCCGACGCTCTATGGGAAAACGGCTTCGGCGTCGTATTTCCCGAACTCGAAGGCGACTCGGCCTTTGACGAAGTGGGCCAGACGCTCGACCTCATTGAGCGTCTGCGACCCGCCACCGTGATCCCGGGACACGGCGCCGTCTTTCACGACCTCGATGGCGCACTGCAACGGGCTCGAAGCCGCTTGAAGCAGTTCATCGCTCAGCCCGAAAAACACCGCCGCCACGCGCACAAGGTGCTGGTCAAGTTCAAGTTGCTCGAATGGCAACGCACCCACGTCGGCACCCTGCACGACTGGATCATGCAGACCTCCTACTTCGTGCGGGACTTGCCTGCCTCGCTCAAAAGCGACACGGCAGCCACCCAAGCGTGGCTCGACACCTTGCTCACGGAACTCGAACGCGCCCAGGCGCTGCGCCGCGAAGGCGATTGGGTCGTGAACCTCTGAGCCCTCATCACCGCACAGGCAACGGGTCGAGACCAACAAAAAAGCCCACGTTTCCGTGGGCTTCAATGACAAGCAAGTGCTTGGTTGGTTTGGTTGCGGAGGCAAGATTTGAACTTGCGACCTTTGGGTTATGAGCCCAACGAGCTACCAGGCTGCTCCACTCCGCGTCAAGCCTTATATTCTATCACGCCTTGTCGGCATCTGCCGAAGGCGCAGCGTCTTCTGCGCGATCCACCAGTTCGACCAGGGCCATCGGCGCGTTGTCGCCGACGCGGAAGCCCATCTTGAGAATGCGGGTGTAGCCACCGGGGCGGGCCTTGAAGCGCGGACCCAGTTCATCGAACAGCTTGACGACCACATCGCGGTCGCGCAGACGGTCGAAGGCCAGGCGGCGGTTGGCCACGGTAGGAACCTTGGCCAGGGTGATCATGGGCTCCACCACCCGGCGCAATTCCTTGGCCTTGGGCACCGTGGTCTTGATGACTTCGTGCGTGAGCAGCGAGTTCATCATGTTGCGAAGCATGGCGAGGCGGTGCTCGCTGGTGCGGTTGAGTTTGCGAAGTCCGTGTCCGTGACGCATGTTGATTTCCTTTCAGTGTTTTGCCCCCAGCCGTATCAGGTACTGGGGGTTCGTCAGACCGTTGAGTGTCTTCAGTGCTTGTCGAGGCCGGCGGGCGGCCAGTTTTCCAGCTTCATGCCCAAGGTCAGCCCGCGCGAGGCGAGCACTTCCTTGATCTCGTTGAGCGACTTGCGACCCAGGTTGGGGGTCTTGAGAAGCTCATTCTCGGTGCGCTGGATCAGGTCACCGATGTAGTAAATGTTCTCGGCCTTGAGGCAGTTGGCCGAACGCACAGTGAGTTCGAGTTCGTCCACAGGGCGCAGCAGAATCGGATCGAACTGTTGCGAACTGCGCTGGGCCGGCGCATCGAAGGCAGAGAGTTCCACGCCTTCGAGTTGCGCGAACACCGCGAGCTGTTCCACCAGGATCTTGGCCGAAGCGCGCACGGCTTCTTCCGGTCCGATCGAACCGTTGGTTTCGATCTCCAGCACAAGCTTGTCGAGGTCGGTGCGCTGCTCGACGCGGGCACTTTCCACGGTGTAGCTCACGCGCTTGACAGGCGAGAACGAAGCATCGAGAACGATGCGGCCAATGGAGCGGGCCTGATCGTCGTTGCGGCGCAGGCTTCCCGGCACATAGCCACGGCCTTTCTCGACCTTGATCTGCATGTCCAGTTTGGCACCGGCAGACAGCGTGGCGATCACGTGACCGGGATTGACGATCTCGACGTCGTGCGGCGTCTGGATGTCGGCGGCCGTGACCAGGCCTTCGCCGTCCTTGCGCAGGCTCAGCGTGACTTCATCGCGGTTGTGAAGCTTGAACACCACACCCTTGAGGTTCAGGAGCATGTTGACCACGTCTTCCTGGACGCCATCAATGGAGGAGTACTCGTGCACCACACCCGCGATGGTGACTTCGGTTGGCGCGTGGCCGGTCATGGACGACAGCAGGACCCGACGCAGGGCATTGCCCAACGTGTGGCCGTAGCCGCGCTCGAAGGGCTCGAGCGTGACTTTGGCGCGATTGGTCGACACTTGTTCGACGTTGATGGTCTTGGGCTTGAGCAGATTGTTCAGCATTCAAACTTCCTTCAGTACCCTCGGCTCGTTACACCGATAAGGCAGACGGAGCATGGCCCGGACACGCAGAAAGCGCGACCGGGAACGAAATTAACGGGAATACAGTTCGACGATCAGCGATTCATTCACGTCAGACGCGAACTCGTCACGATCGGGCGACTTCTTGAACACGCCCTCGACCTTGTCGACGGAGACATCGACCCAGGCGGGGAAGCCAATCTGCTTGGCCAGTTCCAGCGCCTCGATCACACGGCCCTGCTTCTTCGACTTCTCGCGCACGGCGATCACATCGCCTGCCTTGACCGAGTAGGAAGGAATGTTGACCGCTTTGCCGTTGACCGTGATGGCCTTGTGCGAGACGATCTGGCGAGCTTCGGCGCGGGTGGATGCGAATCCCATGCGGAACACGACGTTGTCCAGACGAGCTTCCAACAGGAACAGCAGGTTCGCACCGGTGTTGCCACGGCGACGGTCGGCTTCAGCGAAGTAGCGGCGAAACTGGCGCTCGAGCACGCCGTAGGTGCGCTTGACCTTCTGCTTCTCGCGCAGCTGCACACCGAAATCGGAGGTGCGCTGGCCCGAGGTGCGGCCGTGTTGGCCGGGCTTGGAGTCGAACTTGGCCTTGTCGCTGATGGAGCGGCGAGCGCTCTTGAGCAACAGGTCGGCGCCTTCGCGGCGGGAGAGTTTGGCCTTGGGGCCGAGGTAACGTGCCACTTTGGTTTCCTTGTATCACTGCCGCAACCTGTTGTTGCGGGAGCCACCTCGATGGGAGGGTGGCGGTGGGCTTAGCAAAAATGCCACCGCAGGCGACTGCGGTGGCGCTCGAAAAAAAGCTTTTGATTCTACCGCGTCAGCGGCCCGGCATCAGATGCGGCGGCGTTTCTGCGGACGGCAGCCGTTGTGCGGCACCGGCGTCACGTCGGAGATCGAGTTGATGCGAATGCCGAGGGCACCCAGTGCGCGCACCGAAGATTCGCGGCCGGGACCAGGTCCCTTGATCTCGACGTCCAGATTCTTGATGCCTTGTTCGATGGCGGCACGACCCGCCACTTCGGACGCCACCTGGGCCGCGAAGGGTGTCGACTTGCGCGAACCCTTGAAGCCCTGACCACCCGAAGAAGCCCACGACAAGGCGTTGCCCTGGCGATCGGTGATGGTGATGATGGTGTTGTTGAACGATGCGTGCACGTGCGCGATGCCGTCGGCAATGTTCTTGCGGACTTTCTTGCGGACGCGAGCGGATGCGCTGGTGGAGGGAGACTTGGCCATGAGGGTCCTTCTTACCGATTACTTCTTCAGCGACTGGGCGGCCTTGCGGGGACCCTTGCGCGTACGTGCATTGGTCTTCGTGCGTTGACCACGCAGCGGCAGACCCCGGCGATGACGGAAACCACGGTAGCAACCGATATCCATCAAGCGCTTGATGTTCATGGTGGTTTCACGGCGCAGGTCACCCTCGATCGTGAACACACCGACCTGATCGCGCACTTTTTCAAGCTCCGCGTCGCTCAGGTCCTTGATCTTCTTGGCGTAATCAATGCCACAGGCTTCGCAGATCTTGCGAGCGCGGGTGCGACCAATGCCAAAGATTGCCGTCAAGCCGATTTCGGCGTGCTTGTGCGGCGGAATGTTGATGCCTGCAATACGAGCCATGTTGGGTCCTCTGAACTAACCAATCAGCCTTGACGCTGCTTGTGACGCGGGTCGGTGCAAATGACTCGCACAACACCATGCCGCTTGATGATCTTACAGTTGCGGCACATTTTCTTGACCGAAGCCGAAACTCTCATAGTCTTCTCCTAGAAATTCCAAAAACATTCAACAGCTGACCACTCACTTCGAACGGAACACAATCCGCGCCCGCGTGAGGTCGTAGGGCGTAAGCTCCACTTTGACCTTGTCTCCCGGGAGGATGCGGATGTAGTGCATCCGCATCTTTCCGGAGATGTGCCCCAGAACCACATGACCGTTTTCGAGCTTCACCCTGAAGGTCGCATTCGGAAGGTTTTCGACGACCTCCCCCTGCATCTCGATCACGTCATCCTTGGCCATAAAACTTAATTGCCGAGGGAGGTTTTGAAGTTGGCCTTTTTCAGCAGCGACTCATATTGCTGCGACATCATGTAGTTCTGAACCTGGGCCATGAAGTCCATGGTGACCACCACAATGATCAACAGGGAGGTGCCGCCAAAATAGAACGGCACGTTGTACTCCAGGATCAGAAACTCGGGCAGCAGACAGACAGCGGTGATGTAAATCGCACCGGCCATTGTCAGCCGCAGAAGGATCTTGTCGATGTAGCGGGCCGTCTGGTCACCCGGACGAATGCCTGGAATGAACGCGCCACTTTTCTTCAGGTTGTCCGCCGTCTCACGGCTGTTGAATACCAGCGCCGTATAGAAGAAGCAGAAGAAGATGATGGCCGCCGCGTACAACGCCACATAGATCGGCTGTCCTGGCGACAACGCCGAAGCGATGTCACGGAGCCAGCGGGTGGAATCTCCGGTGCTCACCCAGCTCACCACCGTGGTGGGAAGCAGAATGATGCTGGAGGCAAAGATGGGCGGAATCACGCCCGCCATGTTCAGCTTGAGCGGCAGGTGCGAAGACTGACCACCATACACCTTGTTGCCCACCTGTCGGCGTGCGTAGTTCACCAGAATCTTGCGCTGACCCCGCTCGACGAACACCACGAAATAGGTGACCAGGATCACCAATGCGATGATGAAGATCGACACCAGGATGTTCATGGCGCCGGTTCGCACCAGCTCCAGCAAGCCACCCACGGCGCTGGGCAAACCGGCAGCGATGCCGGCAAAGATCAGGATGGATATCCCATTGCCCAGGCCTCGCTCGGTGATCTGCTCACCCAGCCACATCAGGAACATCGTGCCAGCCACCAGGCTCACCACGGCGGTCAGGCGGAATGCCATGCCCGGATCAATCACCAAGCCAGCCTGACCTTCGAGCGCAAGCGCGATGCCCATGGACTGGAAGATCGCCAAGCCGAGCGTGCCGTAGCGCGTGTACTGGGTGATCTTTCGACGACCGGCTTCGCCTTCTTTCTTCAACTGCTCGAACGTGGGCACCACGTAGGTCATGAGCTGCATGATGATCGAAGCCGAGATGTACGGCATGATCCCCAGCGCGAACACGGTGAAGCGAGACAGCGCACCGCCCGAGAACATGTTGAACAGACTCAGGATGCCGCCCTGCTGCCCCTGGAACAGGCGCTCCAGTTGAGCGGGGTCGATACCGGGCACAGGAATGTGCGCCCCAATGCGGTAGACCACCAATGCCAGCAACAGAAAGACGAGACGGCGACGCAGGTCACCGAACTTTCCGGTTTTGGCCAGGGACGTCGAACCAGTTGCCACAGAATGCTTCCGTTCGGGTCGGATCAGGCAGCCAGCGAGCCACCAGCGGCTTCAATGGCTTGCTTGGCGCCAGCAGTCGCCCCGATGTCCTTGAGGGTCACAGCGCGGGTGATTTCACCGGTCTTGACGACTTTCACGCGCTTGGCCAGGTGCGGCACCAGGCCAGCCTGCTTCAGCACGAGCATGTCGACTTCTGCGACTTCCAGTGCATTGAGGTCAGCCAGGGTCACTTCAGCGTTGTACTGCAGTTGCGCGGACTTGAAGCCACGCTTGGGCAGACGGCGTTGCAGCGGCATCTGCCCGCCTTCAAAGCCAACCTTGTGGTAGCCACCCGAACGCGACTTCTGGCCCTTGTGACCACGACCTGCGGTCTTGCCCAGTCCGGAGCCGATGCCGCGGCCGACACGGCGCTTGGCATGCTTGGAGCCTTCGGAAGGCTTGATGGTGTTGAGTTGCATGTCAGTGACTCCGATCAGACGATTTTGACCAGATAGCTGATCTTGTTGATCATGCCGCGCACGGCGGGCGTGTCCTGCAGCTCGCTGATGCTGTTGAGCTTGCGCAGGCCAAGGCCGCGAACGGTGTCGCGGTGCGACTGCTTGGTGCCAATGGGGCTGCGCACCAGTTGGACCTTGACGGTGTTTTGAGTGGTCATGATGGCTCCAATCAACCCACGATTTCTTCAACCGACTTGCCGCGTTTGGCGGCCACGTCGGCGGGGGTCGTCGAGTTCTTCAGCGCGTCCAGGGTGGCGCGCACGAGGTTGTAGGGATTGCTCGAACCATGGCTCTTGGCCACGACGTCGGTGATGCCCAGCACTTCAAAGACCGCGCGCATCGGGCCGCCAGCGATGATGCCGGTACCCTTGGCGGCCGGCAACATCATGACGTTGGAAGCGCCGTGCTCGCCATGCACGCTGTGATGCAGCGAACCGTTCTTGAGCGACACCTTGATCATGTTGCGGCGAGCCTGCTCCATGGCTTTCTGAACAGCCACCGGCACCTCACGCGCCTTGCCCTTGCCCATGCCGACGCGACCGTCGCCATCACCGACCACGGTGAGTGCAGCGAAACCGAGGATGCGGCCGCCCTTGACCACCTTGGTCACGCGGTTGATCGCGATCATCTTCTCGCGCAGGCCGTCTTCGTTCGCTTCGTTCTTGATGTTTGCCGTAAATTTAGCCATTTTAAGTATTCCGTTTGATCAGAACTGCAGACCGGCTTCACGGGCCGCATCTGCCAGGGCTTTCACCCGGCCGTGGTAGGCAAAACCGGAGCGGTCGAAGGCCACCTTTTCAATGCCAGCGGCTTTCGCCTTCTCGGCGATGCGCTTGCCCACGATGGCAGCGGCGGCGGCATTGCCACCCTTGCCGGCACCACCGATCTGGGCACGCACTTCGGCTTCGGCCGTCGAGGCAGATGCCAGCACCTTGGCGCCGTCGTCGGAAATGACGTTGGCGTAGATGTGCAGGTTGGTGCGGTTCACGGTCAGGCGCACGGCACCTTGCTGTGCAATGCGGATGCGCGTTTGACGCGCGCGGCGCAGACGTTGCTCTTTCTTGGTCAACATGATCCTGATCCTTATTTCTTCTTGGTTTCCTTGATCACGACCTTTTCATCCGCATAACGGATGCCCTTGCCCTTGTAGGGCTCGGGAGGGCGAACGGCTCGCACCTCGGAAGCGATCTGGCCCACGCGCTGACGGTCCGAACCTTTGATCACGATCTCGGTCGGCGTCGGCGTTTCCACCTTGATGCCGGCAGGCATGTCCATCACCACGGGGTGGGAGTAGCCGACCGTGAGGTTGAGCTTGGCGCCCTGAGCCTGGGCCTTGTAGCCCACACCCAGCAGAGTCAGCTTCTTCTCAAAGCCCTTGCTCACGCCATTGACCATGTTGTTGACCAGCTGACGCATGGTGCCCGACATGGCGTTGGCTTCGCGAGACTCGTCGGCGGGAACAAAGGTCAGCACGCCGCCCTTGTTTTCCACCTTGACCAGCGCGTTTTGCGCCACGGCCAGGGCACCCAGGGTGCCCTTGACATTGATCAGGTTGTCCTTGACGGCAACTTCCACCCCAGCAGGGACGGTGACCGGCAGTTTTCCAATACGTGACATTAAATTCTCCTCAATGCCCGCATCAGGCGACGTAACACAGGACTTCACCACCGACACCGGTGGCGCGCGCCTTGCGATCGGTCATCACGCCTTGGGGCGTCGTGACGATGGCCACACCCAGGCCGTTTTGAACCTGGGGGATGGCGTTGCGGCCGCGATAGACACGCAGACCAGGGCGGCTCACGCGCTCGATGCGCTCGATCACAGGACGGCCGGCGTAGTACTTGAGGGCAATCTCGAGTTCGTTCTTGCCATCGGTGCTCTTGACCTGGAATCCGTCGATATAACCCTCGTCCTTCAGGACCTGGGCAATTGCGGCCTTGACCTTGGAGGCCGGCATCGAAACGCTGGCCTTCTCGACCATCTGCGCGTTGCGGATGCGGGTCAACATGTCAGCGATAGGATCACTCATGCTCATTTGTGGTTCTCCTAGGGCTTACCAGCTGGCTTTGGTGATGCCGGGGATTTCACCGGCAAACGCCATTTCACGGACCTTGGCACGAGCCAGGCCGAAGTGGGCAAAGGTGCCGCGCGGACGACCGGTGATCTCGCAGCGGTTGCGCTGGCGGGTCGGGTTCGCGTTCCGAGGCAGCTTTTGCAGACCCAGGCGGGCCGCATCGCGCTCTTCGTCGCTCTTCTTGGCGTCGTTGGCGGTTGCCTTCAACTCGGTGTATTTCTTGGCGAACTTGGCTGCGAGCTTTTCGCGCTTGAGTTCACGTTGCAGTAGTGCTTGTTTAGCCACGCGCCACCTCAGTTCTTGAACGGAAAACGGAAACCGGCCAGAAGAGCCTTGCACTCTTCGTCGTTCTTGGCGGTCGTCGTGATGCTGATATTGAGACCGCGCAAGGCGTCAACCTTGTCGTACTCGATCTCGGGGAAGATGATCTGCTCCTTGACGCCGACGTTGTAGTTGCCGCGGCCATCGAACGAGCGACCAGAGATGCCACGGAAGTCGCGCACGCGGGGCAACGCAACCGTGACGAAGCGGTCCAGGAATTCGTACATGCGGGCGCCGCGCAGTGTCACCATGCAGCCAATGGCTTGCTGTTCGCGGATCTTGAAACCCGCGATGGCCTTGCGGGCCTTGGTCACCACCGGCTTCTGACCAGCGATCTTGGTCAGGTCACCCACAGCGTTGTCCATGACCTTCTTGTCGGCCACGGCTTCGCTCACACCCATGTTGAGCGTGATCTTGGTGATGCGGGGCACTTCCATCGTCGACTTGTAGCCGAACTTCTTCATGAGGTCCGGAGCGATGGTGTCGCGGAAAACTTCTTGCAAACGTGCCATGGTCATGCCACCTTGATTTCTTCGCCGCTGGACTTGAAGACGCGCACTTTCTTGCCGTCAGCCAGGAGCTTGATGCCCACGCGATCCGCCTTGCCGGTGGCGCCATTGAAGATGGCGACGTTGGACTGGTGAATGGGCATGGTCTTTTCGATGATGCCGCCGGTCTCGCCCTTGGCGGGATTTGGCTTGGCGTGCTTTTTGACGATGTTCACGCCCTCGACCACCACGCGATCCTCGCTGCTGCGCAGCACAACTTTGCCGCGCTTGCCCTTGTCGCGCCCAGCGATCACGATGACTTCATCGCCACTACGAATCTTGTTCATGATGATTCCTCAGAGAACCTCAGGTGCCAGCGACACGATCTTCATGAACTTCTCGGTGCGCAGCTCGCGCGTGACCGGTCCGAAGATGCGGGTGCCGATGGGCTCCAGCTTGGCGTTGAGCAACACAGCTGCGTTGCCGTCGAATTTGATCAGGGCGCCATCCTGGCGGCGGATGCCCTTGGCGGTGCGCACCACCACAGCGTTGTAAACCTCGCCCTTTTTGACGCGGCCACGGGGCGCTGCTTCCTTGATGGTGACTTTGATGACGTCGCCCACGCTGGCGTAACGGCGCTTGGAGCCGCCGAGCACCTTGATGCACATCACGGACTTGGCACCCGTGTTGTCGGCAACATCGAGTCGAGATTGCGTTTGAATCATTTGATTTAAGTCCCAACTTGAATCCCTCCAGCCACCACGGCCGGAAGTGATCAGTCTTGGGCCCGTCGTTCAAGGCCTGGCCGGCAGATCGCCGGATCAGACCCCTTTCGGTGGGCAGATTGCTCTTCGCCTTTTCAAGCGAAGCCGCATAGTATGGCACGGTTTGCCGTTGGCGTCAATCGACTGGCAGGTATTGTTGGCACAAGGCCTGAAAAGCTGCCAGTTCGGGGGCTGTTCCGAGTTCCTCTGCCAGGATGGCCGCCACCGCCGGGGCCATGCGGGCAGCCTCTCGCGCATCCAGGAACAGCGCCCGCCAGCGTCGGGCCAGGACGTCCTCCACGGTCTGGGCGAACTCATTTCGCGCAGCGTGGCGCACCATGGCCTCGCTCAAACCCATACCCAGCAGGTTGCCGAGCCCCGGGCATTTCTGCACGTCGACCCATTCTGAGCCATACAGATGCGGGCCCGGAGCGGCATGCAAGGGCGTGGGCGACCAGCCAGTGAGCCCTGCACCAAGCAAGCGGTGGGTGGCACTGTTGCTGCCGGGCCGGCGAGGCAGCAATTGGCTGGCGAAGCAGCGCTCCAGCACATCTTCGGCCATGGCGCGGTAGGTGGTCCATTTGCCACCGGTGACGGTGACCAACCCATTGGGATCGACCACGATGGTGTGCTCACGCGACAGCGCCTGCGTGCCGCCGTCGGCAGGAGCGGGCGCCGCCACCAGCGGCCTCAGGCCGACCCACAGGCTGCGGATGTCGGCTCGACGCACCGGCCGGCTGAGGGCCTGGCCCGCCTCCGCAAGGATGAATTCGAGCTCTTCGGCAAAGGCGTCGGGCTCACGTGGAAGGTCTTTGCGCGGGGTGTCGGTGGTACCGAGCACCAGTTTGCCCAGCCAGGGCACGGCGAACAGTACCCGGCCGTCACGCGTGCGCGGCACGAGCAGGGCATGACCGCCGGGCATGAAGTCGCGGTCCACCACCACGTGCACACCCTGGCTGGGACTGACCATGTGAGACGACTCGCCGGGGGCGGCTGCGAGCGGTTGTGTGCGGTCGCGCAGCGCGTCCACCCAGACGCCGGTGGCATTGACCACGCAGCGTGCGCGCAGTGCAAAACCGGTGCCGGTGCGCCGGTCTGTCACGTCCAGCGTGGAGAGCCTCTGCGGCCCTTCGGGCGCCTGGCGCACGGCCGTGACTTCGGCATAGTTCAGCACCCGGGCACCCGCCGCTTCAGCGCTGCGGGCCAGCGCCAGCGCAAGGCGGGCGTCGTCAAACTGACCATCCCAGTATTTGACGCCGCCGCGCAGACCTGCAGGGTTCACACCGGGCAACGCCGCGATCGCCTGCTGGCGATTCAGGAATTCGGTGCGACCCAGGCCCGCGCCGCCGGCGAGCAGGTCATAGAGCTTGAGGCCAAGGCCGTAGAACGGGGTCTGCCACCAGCGGTAGGAAGGCATGACAAACGGCAGCGGCTGCGCCAGGTGCGGCGCAATGCGCAACACCGTGGCGCGTTCGGCCAGCGCCTCGCGCACCAGCGCGAGGTTGCCTTGCGCGAGGTAGCGCACGCCGCCGTGCAGCAATTTGGTGGAGCGGGACGAAGTTCCGCCAGCGAAATCGTGCGACTCCAGCAACACCACCGAGAAACCGCGCAGCGCTGCGTCGAGCGCCACCCCCAGCCCGGTGGCGCCACCACCCACGATGGCCAGATCCACGATGCCGGGACGGGACACAGATTCAATCAACAGTTTGCGATTCAGGGTGACCATGCATTTCGATACTACACTTATTATGTTCGTTTATATTCGTTTTGGTTCGGTATTTACCCTCGGAAGGCGAAAAGAAATTTCCGTTATGTTCGATGTCAGCCCCGACCGCCCCATGACATGAACCTCAATCCCAGACACACCCAGCTGCTCGACGAAGTGCGTGCGCACGGCCCGCAGACCATCGAAGTCCTGGCGGAGCGCTTCGGTGTCACCCTGCAGACCGTGCGCCGCGACGTGCAGCGGCTGGCCGAGGCTGGCCTGCTGTCGCGTTTTCACGGGGGCGTGCGCCAGCCGGGCTCGACCACCGAAAACATCGCCTACCGCCAGCGCCAGGCCATGCAATCGGATGCCAAGACCCGCATCGCCCGCGCCGTGGCGCAGCGCGTGCCCAACGGCTGTTCGCTGATCATGAACATCGGCACCACCATCGAGGCCGTGGCGCGCGAACTGCACCAGCACCGTGGCCTGCGCGTCATCACCAACAACCTGCACATCGCATCGCTCATGAGCACCCACGCGGACTGCGAAGTGATCGTGGCGGGAGGCCAGGTGCGCAGCGCCGACCAGGGCATCGTGGGCGAGGCCACGGTGGATTTCATGCGGCAGTTCAAGGTCGACATCGGCCTGATCGGCATCAGCGGCATCGAGGCCGACGGCACGCTGCGCGACTTCGACTACCGCGAGGTGAAGGTTGCGCGCACCATCGTCGAGCAGTCGCGAGAGGTGTGGCTGGCCGCCGACCACAGCAAGTTCAACCGCCCGGCCATGGTGGAACTGGCGAGGCTGGACGACCTGGACGTGGTGTTTACCGACCTGCCGCCGCCCCCGCCTTTCGACGAGCTGCTGGCGCTGGGCAATGTCGAATGCGTGATCGCCAGCATCGGCACCGAACACGTCTGACTCCCCCGCCCCATCCAGAGAACCGAGATGACCTACCTGCTGGCCCTTGATCAGGGCACCTCCAGTTCGCGCAGCATTGTGTTCGACCAGGCGGGCCGCCTGGTGACCATGGCACAAAACGAGTTTGCCCAGATCTACCCGCAGCCCGGCTGGGTGGAACACAACCCGCTGGACCTCTGGCAGACGCAGCTGGAAACCGCGCGCAAGGCACTCCAGCAGGCCAAGCTGCGCGCCGACCAGGTTCGGGCGGTGGGCATCACCAACCAGCGCGAAACGACCCTGGTGTGGAACCGCCAGACCGGGCAGCCCGTCTACAACGCCATCGTCTGGCAGGACCGCCGGGGCGAGGCCACCTGCGCGGCGCTGCGCGAACAGGGCCACGAAGACACCATACGGCAGAAGACCGGCCTGCGCATCGACGCCTATTTCTCCGGCACCAAACTCAAGTGGATTCTTGACAACGTACCCGACGCCCGCGCGCAGGCCGAGCGCGGCGAACTCGCCTTTGGCACGGTGGACACCTGGCTGATCTGGCAACTCACGGGCGGCGAACGTCATGTCACAGACCACAGCAACGCAGCTCGCACCCTGCTTTTCAACGTACACAGCCGCCAGTGGGACGAAGAGCTCATGGCCCTGCTCGGCATACCGCCGAGCCTGATGCCTGAGACCCAGCCTTCCAGCGCTTCGTTCGGTCGCATGAAGGCCGAGTGGCTGGGAGTACCACTGGAGATCGGCGGCGTGGCGGGAGATCAGCAGAGCGCGTTGTTTGGCCAGGCGTGCTTCCAGGCCGGCATGGCCAAGAACACGTATGGCACCGGCTGCTTCATGCTCATGCACACCGGGGAACGGTTCCAGATCAGCGAGAACGGGCTGATCACCACGGCAACCGCCCAGCGCCAGGGTGCTCCCCAGTACGCGCTGGAAGGCAGCGTGTTCATCGGCGGCGCAGTGGTGCAGTGGCTGCGCGACGGCTTGCGCGCGATTGAAGCCAGCAGCGAAGTCCAGGCCCTGGCCGAGAGCGTGAAGGATGCGGGAGGCGTGGTGCTGGTGCCGGCTTTCACCGGCCTGGGCGCCCCCTACTGGCAGCCAGACGCCCGCGGCAGCATCACCGGCATCACGCGCGGCACCACCATGGCCCACATCGCGCGCGCGGCGCTGGAGAGCATCGCCTTTCAGAGTGCGGCCCTGCTCGAAGCCATGAGCCGCGACGCAGTCGCCGCCGGTGGCGTGCCTGTGAGCGAACTGCGGGTGGACGGCGGCGCCTGCGTGAACGACTTGCTGATGCAGTTCCAGGCCGACCTGCTGGGCATCCCAGTGGTTCGCCCCGAGGTGATCGAGACCACCGCGCTGGGCGCTGCCTACCTGGCCGGCCTGCACGCGGGCGTGTACAGCGGTACGGATGAACTCGCCGCCCAGTGGCGTGCCGAGCGGACCTTCGAACCCCGCATGCCACAGGAAGAGGTCCGGGAGAAGATGGCGCAGTGGGAACGGGCCGTGAGGCAGAGCACCCGACAATAGCCGCATGAACGTACCCACCATCACCTTCATCGGCGGCGGCAACATGGCCAGCGCCATCGTCGGCGGCCTGCTGCGCCAGGGCCATCCGGCGGCAGCGCTGCAGATCGTCGAGCCCTTCGACGAGCAACGCGCGCGCCTGGCCCCACAGTTCCCCGGCGTGGCCGTGCTGGCCCACAGCAGCGGTCTCCCGAAGACGTCTGACCTCGCCGTCTGGGCGGTGAAACCGCAAACCTTCAAGGACGCCGCACTCGCCAGCCAGCCATTTCTGGTGGGCGCGCTGCACCTGAGCGTGGCCGCCGGCATCACCAGCGACAGCATCGCAGCCTGGCTCAACACGCAACGCATCGTGCGCGCCATGCCCAACACGCCTGCGCTCGTGGGCCTGGGAATGACGGGCCTGTTCGCCCGCAAAGGTGCCAGCGAGGCCGACCGCACACTGGTGGAGACCGTGGTGAAGACGACCGGAGAACTGGTGTGGGTGGACGCCGAAGCCCAGCTCGACGCGGTCACTGCCATCTCCGGCTCCGGCCCGGCCTATGTGTTCTATTTTCTCGAAGCCATGCGCGACGCCGGCGCCCGCATGGGCCTGCCTCCCGAGGTGGCTTACCAGCTCGCGGTGGGCACTTTCGTGGGAGCGGCCACGCTGGCCCAGCGCTCCGAAGATCCGCCGCAGACGCTGCGCGAACGCGTCACGTCCAAAGGCGGCACCACGTATGCGGCACTGACCTCCATGGAAACGGCGGGAGTCAAGGCGAAGTTCGAAGAGGCGCTGTTCGCTGCGCAAAAACGCGCCGCAGAGCTGGGCCGCGAGTTTGGAGACTGAAGGTCTGGGCGGCAGACGGTCTGCGGCTGCAACGCGTGGCAAAGAGGCCCACTTCGACGCCTTCTGCTGTGCAAGCTCCTAGACCAGCCCGAAAACCACGCCCGCGAACACGGTGAGCCCGAGCCAGTGGTTCAACCGAAAGGCCTTGAAGCAGCCCTCGCGCGTGCGGTCCTTGATGAGCCAGAGGTGCCAGCCCACCTGGGCCAGCGCCAAGGCCAGCATGGCGCCCCACACCCCCGGGTTCACCCGCGACCACAGCGCCGCCGTCCAGGCCGCCAGGAACATCAGGTAGAACGCGGTGATGGCCGGCACATCGTAGCGGCCCAGCGTGATGGCCGAAGTCTTCATGCCGATGCGCAGGTCGTCGTCCCGGTCGACCATGGCGTATTCGGTGTCGTAGGCCAGCACCCAGAACAGGTTGCCTGCCAGCAGCACCCAGGCCAGCGGCGGCACATGCGACTGCACCGCCGCGAAGGCCATGGGCACGCCGAAACTGAAGGCCACACCCAGCACGGCCTGCGGCATGGAGATATAGCGTTTGGCATAGGGGTAGATCAGCGTGATCGCCAGTGCGGCAAACGACATCAGCACGGTGGGCGTGTTGGTGGTCAGCACCAGCGCAAAGGCCACCAGCGCCAGCACCGCACCCAGCGCCAGCGCTTCGCGCACCGAGACCTTGCCCGAGGTGATCGGGCGCTGCGCGGTGCGTTTGACGTGTCTGTCGAACTCCCGATCGGCCACGTCATTCACGCAGCAGCCCGCGCTGCGCATGAGGATGGTGCCGAGCACGAACACCAACAGCAGGTGCCACCCGGGGAACCCGCCGGCCGCCACCCAAAGCGCCGACAGCGACGGCCAAAGCAGCAACAGCCACCCTGCGGGACGGTTCCAGCGGATCAGGTCGAGGTATAGAGCAGAGCGAGTGGGCAAGGGAGAAGTCAAGGCGGCCGACATGTGGGTCTCAGAGAGCGAAGTCTTGTTCCAGAAATACCGCGGCTACAGCTGGGCCGGTCCGCGGATATTGCCCCCCCCCGCAGGGGGTGGCGCGAAGCTCCGCAGGGGTGGGTCACTCTTCCAAGAGCGAGCGCAGCATCCAGGCGGTCTGCTCGTGCACTGTGAGGCGCTGGGTCAGCAGGTCGGCGGTGGGTTCGTCGCCCGCCTTGTCGGCCAGGGAGAACAACCCACGCGCTGTGCGCGCCACTGCCTCGTGGCCTTGCACGAGGATGCGCACCATTTCCAGCGCCTTGGGCGGCGAGGCCGGCGCATCGGGCACCGACGCCAGCTTGCCGAACTGCGCGTAGGAACCGGGCGCCGGATGACCCAGCGAGCGGATGCGCTCGGCAATCGGGTCCACCGCGCCCCACAGTTCGGTGTACTGGGTCATGAACATCGCGTGCAGCGTGTTGAACATGGGGCCCGTCACATTCCAGTGGAAATTGTGCGTGGTCAGGTAAAGCGTGTAGGTGTCGGCCAGCAGGTGAGACAGGCCTTTGGCGATGGCGGCGCGGTCTTTCTCGCCAATGCCGATGTTGATCGCGGGGGCAGCAGGGATTTTTGCGGGGGATTTGGCCATGCGGGTACTCCTGAAGATGGGGAAAGAAACAACCAAGTTTAGGCAGCGCTTCAAGAAAGCCGTTTGACGCCGGGCAACTCGCACGCATAAATGGCGTTGCGCAATTCGGCGATGGCTTCGTAGCGCGTGAAGCTTCGCCGCCAGGCGAGCACCACGCGCCGCGTGGGCGCTTCGCCCTTGAATGGCAGGTAGCGGACATAGGACGAATCGCCGAAGTCCTGGCCAGGTCGGGCGGCACCGTCCAGCGCCGAGCTGGGCACCGACAGGCGCGGCACCAGCGTCACGCCCATGCCGGCGGCCACCATGTGTTTGATGGTTTCGAGCGAAGAACCCTCGAAACTCTTGCGGATGCCCTCGGTGTCGTTGGAAAAGCGCGCGAACTCCGGGCAGACCTCGAGCACGTGGTCGCGGAAGCAATGGCCGGTGCCCAGCAGCAGCATGGTTTCGCGCTTGAGCTCTTCGTTGGTGATGTGGCTCTGGTGCGCCAACGGGTGCGTGTGCGGCACGGCGGCCATGAAGGGCTCATCGTAGAGAGGAGCGATGGCCAGGTTGGTGTCGGGAAACGGTTCGGCCAGGATGGCGCAGTCGATCTCGCCCAGGCGCAACTGCTCCAGCAGCTTGACGGTGAAGTTCTCCTGCAGCATCAGCGGCATTTGCGGTGTGCGATCAATGACATTGCGCACCAGATCGGGCAGCAGGTAGGGGCCGATGGTGTAGATCACGCCCAGCCGCAGCGGCCCGGCCAGCGGGTCCTTGCCGCGCTTGGCGATTTCCTTGATCGACGCGGCCTGTTCCAGCACCGTCTGTGCCTGCCGCACGATCTCCTCGCCCAGCGGCGTCACGCTGATCTCGGTTGCATTGCGCTCGAAGATCTTGAGCTCAAGTTCCTCTTCCAGCTTCTTGATCGCCACGGACAGCGTGGGTTGCGACACGAAGCAGGCCTCGGCTGCCTTGCCGAAGTGCCGCTCGCGCGCGACCGCGACGATGTACTTGAGTTCGGTGAGCGTCATGGGATCGTATTTTGCGCCTGCGGGGCCAACACTCAGGCTTTGAGGAATTCCGCCTTGCCTCCCAGCCAGCGCGCGATGTGTTTTTCGGCCAGCGCCGGGTGCTGCGCCAGCATCTGCGGCGCAGCCCGACGCGCCCACTCCAGCAGGTGGGTGTCGGTGGCAAGGTCGGCGAAGCGCAGCAGGGGCGCGCCGGACTGCCGCGCTCCCAGAAACTCACCGGGGCCGCGAATCTCCAGGTCGCGGCGGGCGATCTCGAAACCGTCGCTGGTCTCGGCCATGGCCTTGAGGCGCTCGCGCGCGGTCTCGCCCAGGCGCCCGCCGTCGGGCGGTGTGTAGAGCAGCACACAGGCCGACGCGGCCGCGCCGCGCCCCACCCGACCACGCAACTGGTGCAACTGGCTCAGGCCGAAACGTTCGGCATGCTCGATCACCATCAGCGAGGCATTGGGCACATCCACCCCGACCTCAATCACCGTGGTGGACACCAGCACCCCCATCTGGCCGTCGGTGAAGAGCGACATCACCGCCCTCTTCTCGTTCGCTGGCATGCGCGAGTGCAGCAGGCCGACGAGCACGCCGGGCAGAGCTTCGCCAAGCTCAGCATGCGTGGCGGTCGCGTTCGACAGATCCAGCGCCTCGCTCTCTTCGATCAGTGGGCAGACCCAATACACCTGGCGTCCCTGTGCGAGCTGGCTTCGGATGCGCTCAATCACTTCAGCGCGACGGCTGTCGGCCACCACCTTGGTGACGACGGGTGTGCGACCGGGCGGTAGCTCGTCGATGGTGGAGACGTCAAGGTCGGCGTAGTAGCTCATGGCCAGGGTTCTCGGAATGGGTGTGGCCGTCATCATGAGCATGTGAGGCTCCTGGGTGGAGGCTTCGACAAGCTCAGCCCGAACGGGGCCTTCCTCCGCCCGCCCTGAGCCTTTCCCCGTTTTCCCTGAGCCGTCCTCAGCTCGCCCTGAGCCGTCCTCCGCTCGCCCTGAGCCGTCCTCCGCTCGCCCTGAGCCTGTCGAAGGGCCCGCCTCACCGGCGCCCATCTTTCCCCGCAGCGCCAGCCGCTGCGCCACGCCGAAACGGTGTTGCTCGTCGATGATGGCCAGACCCAGACGCTGGAACTGCACCTGATCCTGAATGACCGCGTGCGTCCCCACCACCAGCGCGGCTTCGCCGCTGGCCACCAAGGCCAGCATCTCGCCGCGCTGCTTCTTTTTCTGGCTGCCGGTGAGCCATGCCACCCGCTTGCCCAGCGGTGCCAGCAAAGGTTCGAGCCAGCCAATGAGTTTGGTGAAGTGCTGTTGCGCCAGGATCTCGGTGGGCGCCATCAGCGCACACTGCCAACCGGCGTCGATGGCGGCCGCGGCGGCGAGCGCGGCCACCACGGTCTTGCCAGAGCCCACGTCGCCCTGCAGCAGTCGGTGCATGGGCACCCGCCTCGCCAGGTCGTGCGCGATCTCTTCCACCACGCGGCGCTGGGCAGCGGTCAGGCTGAACGGCAACACGTTCAGCAGCTGCTCGTGCAAACCACCCGGCCGCGCGTGCAGCGCCGGCGCACGCAAGCGGGCGCGCTCCCGCCTGGCAGTGGTTTGCGAAAGCTGCTGGGCCAGCAGCTCTTCGGCCTTGAGACGCTGCCAGGCGGGGTGGCTGCGGTCCTCCAGGGCATCGAGCGAGACGTCGGGGCCCGGGTGGTGCAGGTAGCGCAGCGATTCGCGCAGGCCCCAGGTGGTGCGCACCACGCCCTGCAGCCCCGACAGCAACTCGGGTGGCAGTGTCTCGCCGAGATCCGCGCGGGTCAGGCCACTGGCCACAGCCTTGCGAAGGTAAGCCTGCGGCAACTGAGCGCTGGTGGGGTAGACCGGCGTGAGCGCATCGGGCAGCTCGCCGCCAGCGGCATGAAATGCAGGATGCACCATGGTCCAGCCCAGAAAGCCGCCGCGCAACTCGCCGCGCACGCGCACCCGAGCACCCACCGACAGGGCTTTCTGGTGCGTCGGGTAGAAGGTGAAGAAACGCAGGGTGCAGGTGTCGCTGCCGTCATCCAGTGTCACCAGCAGTTGCCGGCGCGGCCGGTTGCTCACTTCGCTGCGGGTGATGGTGCCCTCGATCTGTGCAAGTTGCCCGTCGCGCGCATCGCGCAGCCGCACGATGCGGGTCTCGTCCTCGTAGCGCAACGGCAGGTGCAGCGCCAGGTCGATGTCGCGCACCAGACCGAGTTTGCGCAACGCCTTCTGTGGGGCAGAGAGCGGCTTGCGTTCGGTGGCGGCTTCGGGCATGGGACAATTCTGCCCGGTTCCTTCCACCTTCCTTTCTTTCACTTGGCACGGGCCTTGTTCGGCCCTCAAGCAGCATGAACGCTTCTTCCCTCCTGAATGCGCCGCGCGAATTCACTGTCGCGGACTTCGATTTCCAACTCCCTTCCGACCTGATCGCCCAGCACCCCGCCGCCGAACGCAGCGCCTCGCGCCTGCTCGACGGCAGCGCCAGCGTGCCGGTGGACCGCATCTTCCGCGACCTGCCTCTGCTGCTGAACAAAGGCGACCTGCTGGTGTTCAACGACACGCAGGTCGTCAAGGCACGCCTGTTCGGCCAGAAATCCTCGGGTGGTCAGCTGGAAATGCTGATCGAACGTGTGCTGCTGCCGCACGAGGCGAGCGACGGCTCGGCGCATGAGGTGGTCGCGCACCTGCGGGTGAGCAAGAAACCCCAGCCTGGTGGTCGACTGCACATGGCCGGTGGCTTGAAGGGCGGTGGGTTCGATGCGATCTTTCTCGGCCGCTGGCCCGACGAGCAGGGGCAGTTGTTCCGCTTCGGCCTGCATGGACCGGCGAGCGAAACGCCCTACGAACTCATGGCGCGCCATGGTCATGTTCCGCTGCCACCCTACATCGAACACGCAGACGGCGCCGACGACGAGCGCCGCTACCAGACCGTGTTTGCCCGCGTTCCGGGTGCGGTGGCTGCGCCCACCGCGGCGCTGCATTTCGACGAGGCGCTGCTCGCAGCACTGCAGGCGCGCGGCGTGCAACGCGCCAGCGTCACGCTGCACGTGGGTGCGGGCACCTTTGCACCCATGAAGACCGAGCGCATTGCCGACCACGTGATGCACCACGAGCGCTACGCCATCCCGCCCGAGACGTTGCAGGCGGTGGCCGACTGCCGGGCGCGCGGTGGTCGCGTGGTGGCGGTGGGCACCACCACCGTGCGCACGCTGGAAAGCTGGGCGCGCTCTGGCGAAGCTCAGGGCGACACCAACATCTTCATCACGCCCGGTTTCGACTTCCGCGTGGTGGACCAGCTGGTCACGAACTTCCACCTGCCCCAGTCCACACTGATGATGCTGGTAAGCGCCTTTGCCGGGTTTGATGCCATTCGCGCGCTATATGCCCACGCCATAGCGCAGCGCTACCGCTTCTTCAGCTACGGTGACGCCATGCTGCTGCAACGCGCATGAAGCCCGCCATGCGCCTGGTCTTCCTCGCTCTGCTGACGCTGCTGCTCACCCGCGCAGCCCTGGCGGCGAACCCACTCTACGCGCCCCAGGCCACCTGCGACGGCCATCCAGGCATCTCGCTGAAATTGCCCGAAGGGTGGTGCGCCGGCCTTGTGGCCGATGCGCGAGACGGCCTGCGCATGCCTCGCCGCATTCTCGCGGTGGGTCCCGGTCGCTTCTGGATCGTCGACATGGGCAACTGGGAACCTCGGCGTGGCCGCCTGCTGGAGTTGCGCACCGACATCGCGCGCGGTCAGCCAGGGCGCGTGCGCGTGCTGGCCTCGGGCCTGGACCGCCCGCATGGGCTGGCCAAAGGACCCGATGGTCGCCTCTACATCGGCGAAGCCGCCACCGTCTGGCGCACACCGCTGGGCGAAACCGTGCAGCGGCAGGACGTGATCACCGGCCTGCCCTCGGGCGGTGCCCATCCGCTGAAGGAACTGGCTTTTCTGCCCGATGGCCGGCTGCTGATCAACGTCGGCTCCGAGACCGATGCCTGCCGCAACGATGCACAGCAGCAGCCGCTGCCTTGCCCCGAGTCCGCCGGCCCCAAACCGCGCGGCGCCGTGTACGTGGCGAGTTTCGGTGGGCCCGATGGCGCTCTGAAAACGCTGCGACCTCTCGCCACCGGTCTGCGCAACTCCCTCGGCCTGGCCAGCACCACCGCGAGCGACGGCACGCTTCGTCTGTGGCAGGCCGAGAACTCGGTCGACTACACCGATGCAGCGCTTCCCGCCGAGGAATTGAACGAGTTGAAGGACGGCGCTTCCTACGGCTGGCCCTACTGCGTGAGCGATGCGAAGGGCCGCGCCGTGCCCGCGCGTGGCTACGAGGAGCGGGTGCGGTGCCGAGCCCACTCCACGGCCCACGCGGCCTGGCCGGCGCACGTCGCGCCGCTGCAACTGCTCACCGCACCCTCCACCCTCACCGACGGCCCGTTCGCCGGTCGCCTGCTTGCCGTGTGGCACGGCTACCGCACCGGTGGCCACCGCATCGTGGCCTGGGCGCTAGATGCTCACGGGCGGCCCACCGGTGCGCGCGAAGACCTGGTCAGCGGCTGGCACGCGCTGCCTGGGGTGCGCCCGCTGGGCAATCCGGCGGGCGCCACCTTCGATGGCGACGGTCGGCTCTGGATCGTCGAAGACCGCAACCGCAGCGTGATCGTGATCGCACCCACACCATGAGCGCATTGAAGACACTGGTCCTCGGCGGCTACGGCAATTTCGGCGCACGCATCGCGCGCGCACTGGCGAAGGAACCCGGCATCGATCTGGTGGTGGGTGGGCGCGACCTTTTGCGCGCTGCTGCGTTTGCGGCCGGACTGGGCGGCGGAGCGCAGCCCCTGAGGGTCGATGCCACCCGCCCGAGCCTGGCAGACACCCTGCAAGCCAACGGCTTTGGTCTGGTGATCCACACCGCAGGTCCGTTCCAGGCGCAGGGCCATGGCGTGGCGATCGCTTGCGCCGCCGCGGGCTGGCAGGCGATCCACAGCGTGGACATCTGCATTGCCCCCGCGCAATCGGCACCGCGCGGCGTGGCCACGCTGGCTGGCGTGCTCAGCTATTGCGGCGCGCCGGTGTCGGTATGGCAGGAAGGCCGCTGGCAGCCACGAACCGGTTGGGCGCAACCCGAACCGGTGCGCTTCGCCCGTTTGAACCCCCGGCTCGGCGCGCTGTGCGATGTGCCCGACCTCGCGATCTTCCCCGAGCGCTACCGCGTGCGGGACAGGGTGATGTTCCGCGCCGCGCTGGAGGTGGGGTTGTCACAGCGCGCCTTTGCCTGGATCGCCGCAGCGCGCAGCAAGGGCTGGTTGTTCCGCCCTGAAAAACTCGCCAGGCTGCTCGCACGGTTGCTCGCGCAGGGCCACCCCTTGCCGGTCGGCGCACACACCGCCACCGGCCTGCTCCCGCTGGCGTCGTTCGCGCCAGAGTTCGCGCGCTGGGGCATGGTCACCGACGAAGCATGAGGCAACCCCCATGAACAACCACGCGCTGCTGCGCTGGAGCCTCGTCGAAGTTTGGCTTGCCACCGGTCTGGTGAGCCTCTGGGAATGGCAGGGGCAGAGCCTGGCCCTGCTGGCCCCCCTGGAAACGCCCCATGACTGGGTCAAGCCGGTGCTGATCGGCACCGGTGCGGGCGTGGACATCGTTCTCGCGATCTGGCTGGCTTGTCGCCCCAGCCGCCCTGCCTTTGCCGCAGCGCTGGCCGCCATGGTCGGAATGACCGCGCTGGCCACCTGGATCCAACCCGGCTGGTGGCTGCATCCGCTGGGCCCGCTCACCAAAAACCTGCCCATTGCAGCCATCCTTCTGGTGCTCCTGCGCAGCCCCAAGGAAACTCGATGAACACCTACCTCCTGTTGAAGTGGCTGCATGTGGTTTCCAGCGTCGTGCTCGTGGGCACCGGCCTGTTGTGGCTGCCCGTGGTCTGGCTGCAATGGCGCATGGCCACCATGGCCGCCCAGGCAGTTCAAGCCGGCAACGAACTGCCCGCCGCCTACTGGCACTTCGCGCGTTGGTGGGAACGGTTGGGCTACCCTGCCTTCTCGGCCATGCTGCTGGTGTTCGTACTCATGGTGTTCAAGCCCACCTTCGGGATTTGAACACCCGCCATCCCTTCCATCGTCACCCACAATCCGTGCCCATGCTCCAGTTCGAACTGCTCAAGACCGAAGGCCACGCGCGGCGCGGCCGCCTCACGCTCAACCACGGCGTGGTCGAAACACCCATCTTCATGCCGGTGGGCACCTACGGCACCGTCAAGGGCGTGATGCCCGCCAGCCTGGAAGACATGGGTGCCCAGATCATTCTGGGCAACACTTTTCACCTGTGGATGCGTCCGGGCCGCGAGGTCATGGACAGCTTTGGTGGCCTGCACGCCTTCGAGCAATGGCACAAGCCCATCCTCACCGACTCGGGCGGTTTCCAGGTGTGGTCGCTGGGCGCCATGCGCAAGATCACCGAAGAGGGCGTGACCTTCGCATCGCCCGTCAACGGCGACAAGCTCTTCATGTCACCCGAAGTGAGCATGCAGATCCAGACTGGTCTGAACAGCGACATCGTGATGCAGCTCGACGAGTGCACGCCGTACGAGACCCACGGGCACATCACCACCGAGGCCGATGCGCGCAAGAGCATGGAGATGAGCCTGCGCTGGGCAAAGCGATCGCAGGACGAGTTTGCGCGGCTCGAAAATCCGAATGCGCTGTTCGGCATCGTGCAGGGCGGCATGTTTGAACACCTGCGCCAGGAATCACTGGACGCCCTGGTCGCCATGGACTTCCCCGGCTACGCCATTGGCGGCGTGAGCGTGGGTGAACCCAAGGAGCAGATGCTGCAGATCATGGCGCACACGCCGCACCGGCTGCCAGCCCACAAGCCACGCTACCTCATGGGCGTGGGCACGCCCGAAGACCTGGTGCAGGGTGTGGCCGATGGCGTGGACATGTTCGACTGCGTGATGCCCACGCGCAACGCGCGCAACGGCACGCTGTTCACCCGCTACGGCGACCTGAAGATCCGCAACGCCCGCCACAAGACCGACCACCAGCCACTCGACCCCACCTGCACCTGCCACGCCTGTGCCGGCCGAAGCGGCGTGAGCTGGAACGATGGCGGGCGCGGTGGCTTCAGCCGCGCCTACCTGCACCACCTGGACCGCTGCGGCGAAATGCTCGGTCCCATGCTGTGCACCGTGCACAACCTGCACTACTACCTGAACTTGATGCGCGAAGTGCGCGAGGCACTGGACGAAGGAAGGTTCACCGCCTTGCAGGCCCGGTTCAAGGCCGATCGTGCGCGTGGCGTGTAGGGGTTGACTCTCCGAAAAATTGTTTCTTTCGCATTGCTTTTTCATGTCGTTCCACTTCCTGAAGATGTGAACACCGCCTGAGGACGCCGCCTGAGGACCTCGACCGGTAACATGCCGGGCACATGAGCGCCTCCTCCCAGCCTTCGCCCAAGGTCCCCCGCCACATCCTGCCCATCCTGGTGCTGGCCCAGTTGCTGGGCACGTCGCTGTGGTTCGCGGTGAACGCGGTCATGCCGGACCTGCAGCGCGAACTTGGGTGGTCCACCGCATCGGTGGGCACGCTCACCTCCTCGTTGCAGTTCGGCTTCATCGTCGGCACGCTGGTGTTCGCCCTGCTGGCACTGGCCGACCGATTCCCGCCTCGCCTGGTGTTTCTGATCTGCTCCCTCGCGGGCGCGGCCTGCACAGTGGGCGCGTGGTGGATGGTGCGCGACTTCACCGCACTGCTGGCCTGGCGTTTTGCCACCGGCTTCTTCCTCGCCGGCATCTACCCGGTGGGCATGAAGATCGCCGCGCAGTGGTACTCGCGCGGCCTCGGAGGCGCGCTGGGTCTGCTCATCGGTGCGCTGGTCCTGGGCTCGGCCAGCGCCCATGCGCTGCGTGCCTTGAGCGGCGCCCTGCCCTGGCCCACGCTGATGCTGGGCGTGGCGGCGCTCGCCGCTGCGGGGGGGCTGCTGCTGTACTTCGGCACGAGCGATCCGCCGGGCGCTCAGCCGCGCGTGACCACCTTGCAGTGGCGCGCGCTGGCCACGCTGTGGACCGACGCACGCGTGCGCAGCTCCGTGCTGGGGTACTTCGGCCACATGTGGGAGCTCTACACCATGTGGGTCATGGTGCCGCTGGTGCTGGCCACGCGGTTGCAAGGCGCATCGCTTTCCTGGGCCGCATTCCTCGTGCTCGGCGCAGGCGTGATCGGATGCGCCGGCGGTGGTTGGGTGGCGCAGCGTTGGGGCAGCGCGCGCGTGGCGGGCTGCCAGCTCGCCGTCAGTGGCGCTTGCTGCCTGGCGGCCCCTCTCTTGATCGACGCACCCGCCCTGGTGTTCTACACGTGGCTGGTCCTGTGGGGCATCACCGTCTCGGGCGATTCACCGCAGTTCTCCACCCTCACCGCGCGCAATGCGCCGCCGCAGGCGGTGGGGAGCGTGCTCACGCTGACCAACAGCATCGGCTTCGCGATTTCCATCGCGAGCATTCTGTTGTTCGTCTCGCTGGCCGAGTACGTGGCGCTCGGCGCGCTGATCCCCTGGCTGGCGATCGGCCCTGTGCTGGGGCTCTGGGCGTTGCGACCTCTCTGGCAAGAGGAAGCCAGACAAGGGTGATGCCGCCTCAGTGGTTCAGATGCTGGGCCACCTTCTTCAGCAGGATGTCGCGGTTGAAGGGCTTGGCCACGAAACCTACGGCACCCGCCTTTCGGCTCTCCACGATCACCTGCCTCTCGGTCTGCCCAGTCAGCATGATCACGGGAACATCCACGTTGAACTGGCTGGCCTTGAGCTCGCGCGTGAGCAGGATTCCGTTGGAGTCCGGCAGCAGAAAGTCCATCAGGATCAGGTCTGGCCGGTTTGTGGTCAGAAAAAGCTGAGCGTCTGCTGCGGTACCCACCGCTTCGACGTCGTACTGCGCGCTGTTGAGCACCTGCTTGAGCAAACGGCGCATGAACACATCGTCATCCACCACCAGAAGTTGCGGACGGCTCAGTTTGGCGCGGTGCACCATGGCTCGGGTGGCCTTCAGCGGCTCGGCCAGTTCGCTGGTGATGGTGTCCACCCAATCCTGCACCGGTTGCGCCGCCTGGACCACGTGTTCCAGCGTGGGAATCAAGGCCTCGCGCTGCAGGTTGCCAAAGGCCTGCTCCACACGTGAGGCATCGCGCACGGTCAGGGCGTTGTCAAGGCCGTCGGCCAGGATGCGCTCGGACAAGCCACCCATCGCCCGGCTGACGGAAGCCTGGGCCATGCGTGCTGTGGTTTGTGCGTTCTGGGCATGCACCCGACCCAGCTTTACCTGTTGCGCAAGCTGCTCCTCCAGTGCCTCGGCACGTCGAGCCAGGGCGGCCAGCTCGGAGAGCGGCTCAAGCGCCTGCTCCTGATCCAGGGCGCACAGCGCCAGGTGTGCCGACATGGCCAGCCGCTTCGCATCGTGCACCAACGGCCAGAACAGCACGTAGTCGTCGAACACCTCCTGCATGCAGAGATCGAAGGCGCGTCGCACGCCTTCCTTGTCACACAGCAACAGCGTGCGGTGTGCCAGGGACTGAATGACCTGGCTGCGTCGGTAGAGACTCAGATAGAAGCGTTCACTGGCTTCCAGCGACTTGAAGGCCAGCACCAGCAGTTGCGGCTTGAGTCCGTCGAACACCGATTCCGCGTTCATCGGATCCGTCGTGCCCTCTACACGCGGGTACCGTCCGCGCAGCATGTCGCAGACCTGTTCCGCGTCGACGGCGTTGTCGCCGACAACTAGGATGCGAGCTTCTTTGTGCTTCATGGCCAGACCCTGGTAATTCGCTCGGCGCCATCAGCGGCTTTTCAAGGCCGCGATCCTTCGTGACCGGACAGGCAAGTCATGACATGCGCCAGCGCGTCCTCAAGCTTGACCACAAGGCGGTGCATCTCTCGAGGGCTGCAGCCCGGTCCGGTGCGTTCAATGAGGCGGCAACAGTCTGCCAGCGTCACTGCGCCTATCAGACGAGAGGAAGATGAGAGGCGATGGGCCAGCCCGGAAAGAGTGGTCATGTTGCCGCTGCCGACAGCGCGGCGCATCTCATCCAGCGTATTTAGGGCGGAGACCATGAAGCGCTGGCGGAACTCGGCCAACAACTCAGGGTCTTCGCCGATCAGCCTTGCCAAGGCCTGGTCGTCATAGGCGCAGTTGCCGAGCTCTATATCCACCACATCCACTTCTTCACAGTCCACCGAGCCAAACGAAGGCGCGATCGGTGCGCCCTCCGATGGCAACCAACGCTGGACGACCTCTCCCAACTTTTCGGTGCGAACCGGTTTGCTCAGGTAGTCGTCCATGCCGGCCGCACGGCAGCGTTCTATCTCGCCGTGCAGGGCATTGGCCGACAGGGCCACGATCGGCAAGTGCGATCCGTTCGCTTCCTCTGCGCGAATGGTGGTAGCGAGTTCGTAGCCGTCGATGCCCGGCATGTGCAGATCGGTGAGCAGCAAGGCGTAGCGCTGTGTGGATCGCCCCGCACGCCAGAGTGCCAGCGCTTCGAGTCCGTCACTGACCATCTCTGCCGCCAGACCCAGCAGTGCGAGCTGGTGCCCAATCACCTTCTGGTTGACGGTGTTGTCCTCGGCCACCAACACCAGTGGGCCACCAGCCTGTGCAAATCGAGGTCTGGCGCTCTTCGTCATGGCGAAGCGGTCGTCGGCCACGCGTTGGGGAGGCAAAGTGGACTGGAACGGCAAGGTCACGGTGAAGGTGGAGCCCTTACCCGCCTCACTGTCCACCTCGATCCGTCCGCCCATCAACCCGGTCAGGCGCTTGCTGATCGACAGACCCAGGCCGGTGCCACCAAACCGCCGCGTGGTCGTGCTTTCAGCCTGCACAAAAGGCTGAAAGATGCGCTGAAGCACCTCGGGAGTCATACCGATGCCGTTGTCGATCACGCTCAGTTGAAGGTGCCCGGGCAAGTCTGCTCTGCAGGGCCGCACCCGAAGCGCCACCCGCCCTGCTCGAGTCATGCCGGCCGAGAACTTGATGGCGTTGGCGAGCAGGTTGTTGAGGATCTGGCGCAGCCGCGTACCGTCGCTCAGGATCCAGTCAGGCAAGCCGGGCGCCACCTCCACCTGCAGATCGACGCCCTGCGATGTGGCCGTGGGGCGCAAGGCGTTGCACACACTGTCGGTGAGTCGCTCCAGAGAAACAGCTTCGCTTTGCAGGCTGAGCTGGCCCGCCTCGATCTTGGAGAAATCCAGGATGTCATCGATGATGGCCAGAAGGCCCAACGCCGATTCGCAGACGGTGTCGATCAAATCCCGCTGGTAGGCCGTGAGTTCCGAGTGCTGCAACAAATCGAGACTGCCAACCACGCCGTTCATGGGCGTGCGAATCTCGTGGCTCATGGTGGCCAGAAACTCGCTCTTGGCTTCACTGGCAGCCTCCGCTGCGCGGCGCGCCTCCACCAGCGCCGCGGTGCGCTGCTCCACCAGTTCTTCCAGGTGGAGCTGGTGACGCTTCAGCTCTTCGGTCAGGCGCCGTTTCTCGGTCACATCCAGCATCTGGGCCAGATACTGGGTCGCGCTCCCCCGAGCATCCCGAATGGGCGTGACGGTTGCGTCCACGACGTATTCCGCGCCGTCCTTGCGGCGGTTGAACAAAAGGCCGCGCCAGGGTTCACCCGAAGTGAGTTGCTGCCACATCTGCGCATACGTCTCACGCGGTGTCTTGCCGGATTGCAACATGCGCGGATTTCGCCCCAGCATTTCCTGCATGGTGTAGCCCGAGCTCGTCAATACGGCGGCGTTGACATATTCGATGTTGGCATCGAGGTCTGTGATCACGATGCTCTGCACGCTTTGCTCGACCGCCATGGACAGAAGCCGAACCTCCTGCTCTTGCGCGTGCCGCTGTGTGATGTCGCGCATAACCACCACGAAACGCTGCTGGTCCACCATCCGGATGTTGACCTCCGCGATGAAGCTGCTGCCATCGCGCCGCAATACCCGACATTCGGCCAGTTGCTCGCCGCTGATGAGCACCCGCAACGCAGTGCGCATGAGCCGGGCGTGTTCGCCCTCAGGCAGCAGATCGCGGACGTGCATCTGCTGCAGCGCGTCGGCACCATGACCGAGCATTCGCGCGGTGGCGCGATTCACTTCGATCACCCGGTAATTCCGGTCGACCAGCAAGATGCCGTCGCCCATTTGGTCAAAGAGATTGCGGCGATCGGCATGCGCGCTCTGCACTTGACGGTTGACCAGTTGCATCTGCAGCCAGTGCTCGGCCGCACGCGCGAGGTCCTTCATCGTTTGGCGCTGTGCTTGGGAAAGCTCGCGCGGGTGGTGGTCGATTGCGCAGAGCGTGCCCATGAAATGCCCTTCCACCGACAGCGGCACACCAGCATAGAAGATCACATGAGGCTCACCAGTCACCAGCGGGTTATCGGCGAACCGCTCGTCCAGCCGCGCATCGCCCACCTCGAACAGGTCAGCCTGCAGGATGGCATGGGCACAAAACGCCAGCTCGCGTGGGGTCTGCTGCACGTTCAGACCATGGCGTGCCTTGAACCACTGGCGCCGGTCATCGACCAGGCTCACCAGAGATACCGGGCAACCGGTCAGTCGGGCGGCAGCCCGCACGAGGCCGTCGAGCACGGGGTCGGCGGGCGTGTCGAGCACGCCCAAAGAATCGAGGATGTCCAGACGCCGGGCTTCTCCGGGTGTCAGGGAAGCGGATTGCATGAAGTTGTCTCAATGGGGTGGTCTGAGACGGACTTTAAAAAAGCCGCAGCTCGCAGTCTGTGGGGAGTTCTCGATGCGACCGGTGGGTCGATCGTGTTGCCACGCTCGCCCTCGCGAGGCACCCTACAACGCGCACGGAGAACGTCGCGAATCAGAGGGTTCCGGCGTCGATCAGGCCGCTGCGGATAGCGAAGCGAACAAGGGCGGGTACGTCGGGGGTGCCCAGCTTGGCCATGATGCGGCTGCGGTACGAGTCCACCGTTTTCGGCGAGAGGTGAAGTGCGCGTCCAATCTCGGTGCTGGACTGTCCCTGAACCACCATCAGCACAATCTGGCGCTCTCGCACCGAGAGCGTGTCCAGGGCGCTGTCGCTCGGCGCCGTGAAACCCTGCACGGCGAGCTCCGCCACGTCCGATCCCAGGAATCGCTGACCCTCGCTCACAGCATCGATCGCCTGCAGCAGTTGGGAGGCGGGCGAGCCCTTCAGCACATAGCCTGCCGCGCCCAACCTCAGCGCTTCGGCCACATGGCGCGGCTGGGCCGACATGGTCAGAACAATCGAGCGGACCTCAGGCGCCCGACGCTGCAGCTCGGTCAAAAGCTCGAAGCCCGAGCGCTGGCCGAGGTGCAGATCGAGCAGCACCACCACCGGGCCCAATTCGCGCAGCTGGGCCAGCGCTTGCGTCGGGTCGGCCGATTCGCCCACCACCCGGTGGCCGGCAGCTTGCAGCAGCGACCGCAGACCATCGCGCATGAGGGTGTGATCGTCGATCAGGTAAAGATTGCTCATGAGTCTGACGACACCCAGTTCAAGCTGACGCGTGTACCGCCCCCCGGTTCTGCTGTGACGGAGCAGCGCCCGCCAATGGAGACGGCCCGCTCCCGCATGCCCACGATGCCCAGATGGCCAGCTCGGCCATGCTGCATGTCCGGTGCAATGCCGACGCCGTCGTCAACGACGTCCACATCGAGCCGGTGCGCATCACCCTCCACCAGCACCCGAATCAGCGACGCGAGCGAATGAAGCCGGGCATTGGCAATGGCTTCCCGCACCACCATGAAAGCGCTGTACTCCACGTCGGAGGGCCAACGCTGGCGGTGCAAGCCATCCGCGACCTCCAGCAGCACATCGGTACCGGAAACAGACAGTGCAACCCGGATTTCGTTGTCCAGCGCGGCAGCGAGCCCTTGTTCCTCCAGGAGTGGCGGGCGCAGATCGGCCAGCACGTTGCGCACGTCCAGGACAGCTTGAGCCAGAACGCCCGAGAGATGCTGGCAATGTTCCGCCAGCGCCTGCGGCAAAGTTTCGCCCGCCCTGATCAGCAGGGTTTCGAGATTCAACCGGGCCACCGCCAGAGACTGGCCCAGGTTGTCATGCAACGCCTGAGCAATGCGTTGGGTCGTACGCCTCTCCTGCCGCATCAGACGCTGGTTGAGCTCCGAGAGTTCGTACTGGTGCGTCAGCAGGGCCGTCTGTGCAGCTCGGCGATCGGAAATATCACGCAGCACGGCGATGTACCGTCTCTGGTCGATCGCCCGTGCACTCACCTCCACCGGCAGAACAGTCCCGTCGCGACGCTGGACGTTCCACTCCGTGAGAGGACCCGTTTCTGGCGATCCGCTCTTCATGCGGTCGGAAGGAATGGTTGGCTGCTGGCTCGCCAGCAAGGATTGCAACGGCAAGGCGAGCAAGCTGCTGCGTGTATGGCCGAGCATGGATATGGCTTGCGGATTGGCATCCAGGATGTGGTTGCTGGCGTCGATCAACAGCACACCGTCGGCCAGCTGTTCGAACAACTTGCGCCGGTAGGCCTCGGATTCGCGCAGCGCGGCTTCAGCCCTCTTGCGCGGGGTGATGTCGACGGTTGTGCCGGCCATGTAGACGGCCCACCCTGAATCGTTCCACTCGGCCAGTCCGCGTATCTGCATCCAGCGCCATTCGCCCCACGCATCGCTCATGCGTATTTCCAAGTCAAATGGTTCTCGGTTCTTGAGATGGCGATACGTGGCATCCCGGTGACGAACCAGATCCTCAGGATGGATCCTGGCACCCAGGTCGCGGCTGCGGTAGTCCGAAACCGACACGGGGTCCACGCCGAGCTGCAGCCAGAAATCTTCGCTGAAAGTGAGCCGGTCGCTCGCCAGATCCCAATCCCACACCTGACCACTGGCGGCGGCCAGTCGGAAGCGCTGCTCGCTGCGTCGCAAACTGGCTTCACTTTCGCGCAAGGCCTGTTCATTCTCCACCAGATCGGTGACATCCAGCGCGATGCCTTGCACATAGGACGGGCTCCCGTCTGAGGGATCGATCCGGCAGGAACGGTCGCGAAAATGCCGCCATCTGCCATGCGCGTCGCGCAAGCGGTACTCAATCTGGTGGTCGGTACCATCGACGTATTCGTCCGATAGCGCCGCCACCGCGCGCTCACAGTCGTCGGGATGAAGCGCCTTGGTCCACGACAGAGGATCGGCCATCCACTCGCTGACCGTGTAGCCCAGAATGCGGATGGACGGGCTGACGTACAGAGAACGGTACGGTGGTTCCAGAGACGCACGGTAGATCATCGCGGGTGTCTGCTCGGTCAGCAGTCGGAAATCACGCTCGCGGTCGAGCAGCAGGCGCTCGAACAATTTGCGTTCCGTGATGTCGTTGCAGAAGATTGAAATCCCCTCCGGCGAGGGAAATACCCGGCCTTCAAACCACTTGTTCCAGGGCGCATAGAACGCCTCGAAGACTTCCGACTGCTGGGTCCGCAATGCCCTGTCGTACGCTCGGTGAAACACCTGCGCATGTTCCAGCTCGTACTCGTCCCAGATGTATCGGCCGATCAGTTGTTCGACCCGATCGCGCTGGAGCAGGCGCAAGGCAGGCACATTGAGGTAGGTGAATCGCAGCTCCTTGTCGAGCGCGAAGATCGCGTCGCCCACCCGATCGATCACATGGTCGAGCAATTCGCGCGCAGCGCCCATCTCTCGGCGGGCCTGCTCTGCCTGGCGCTGCAGAGCAACGTGGGCCGTCACCTCGTTGACCACGACAAGCCGCGCAGCCCGACCCTCCCATTGCAGCAAGCTGGACAAGACATCGACATCGATCATGTCGCCGCCCTTCAACCGATGTTGGCAGCGCATGGTCGCCCGCACACCCGTGGAGCTGCCCGGGTCTTGTTCATTGAACCGTGATATCGCGCCGTGACCTTGCGTCGCGCTCTGAATGTCCATGTCCTTGAGTCGCAGAAATTCCTCAGAGGAATATCCGTATCGCGAGACAGCCGCCCCGTTGACAGCCAGAATGCGACCGCTTTTCTGGTCGGAGATCCACATGGGTTGCGGATTTGCATCGAACAGAATTCGGCTGCTCTGTTCACCGTTCCAGAGCGCTGCTGGATGCGCCGAATGCTCCGATTCTTGGTGAGGCGAGCAATCCTTGGGCGCTGACATGGCGATATTGTGCGCCCGCCAAGCCGAAATTTCAGATGCGTTTGCAGGGACCGATATGTCCAGAACAGCCCTGGAATTGCAAGGCTCGCGCCCTCAGGACGAGGGGTGGAGCTTTACTTGCGCGCAACCCGCTAATCCTCCGGCGACACCGTGCCATCGGCCTCCAGAAACTCCTGGGGATCCGGCAGCCCGTTGGTGGAAATCTGCATTTCCTCGGGCTTGAGCTGTTCGGTGAAGCCTTCGAGCGAGCCCATGGACTTGCGGTCGCGCCGCGCCACCGGGTCGGACATCAGATAGGCCACGCTGAGCTCGGCCAGTGCCTGCAGCGAATCGCGATGGGTGCGTTCCTGCGCATGCGAGGCGTCGGCGCCGAAGCCAATCAACGCGGTGCGGATGTCGTTGCCCGCCTCCACCGCCGCAGCGGAATCGGATCGGTAGAAACGGAACACGTCGCGCCGGTGCTCGATGCCGTGCGTCTTTGCCAGGGCGATCAGCTTGTGCGTAAGGTGGTAGTCGAACGGCCCGGACAGGTCTTGCAGGCAGATGGTGACGGCGCGTTCGTCGGTATTCTGGCCGGGCGCCGCAATGGCGATGTCCAGACTCACCATCTCTGCGATGTCGCCGTGCAGGGCGGCCGACGACCCAGACCCCACCTCCTCGGTGATGGTGAACAGGGGATGCGCGTCCACCGGCAACGTGGCTCCGCTGTCTACCAGCGCCTTGCACACCGCCAGCAGCACGGCCACCGCGGCCTTGTCGTCGAGGTAGCGGGAGTTGATGTAGCCACCCGGCTGGACTTCGGTCTGTGGATCGAAGGCGATCCAGTCGCCCACGTGGATGCCGGCGACGTTCAGTTCCTCTGCGCCGTGTGCGGGCAGGTCCACCCGCACCTCCACATGGTCCCAATCGGATGGCTGGGTGTCGATCTCGCCACCGAACGCATGACCCGAGGTCTTGAGCGGCAGGCAGGTGCCGCGCAGTTGCTGCGTGTCGGTGAAGACGGTGAGTCGCGCACCCTCGGCGAAGCGCGACGACCAGCTCCCGATGGGCACGATGCCCAGGCGTCCGTTGGGCTTGATCTCGCGCACCATGGCGCCGAGTGTGTCCAGGTGGGCCACGATGGCGCGCGCGGGACGGGCCTCGCGGCCTTTGAGGGTGGCTCGGATCGCGCCCCGGCGTGTGATCTCGTAGGGAATGCCGATGGCATCGAGCCGGCTGGCGGTGTAACGCACCACCGCGTCGGTCAGGCCCACGGGGCTCGGGATGGCCAGGAGTTGCAGCAGCGTTTCTTCGAGGAACGCGTAGTCGATGGTGGGCAGTTTGTTCTTTTTCATGGGTTCATCTGTTCGGTGGTGGAGCCGGGAAACAGCAGGTCGATGAATCGCTGCGCGGTGGGCTGCGGTTCATGGTTGGCCAGGCCAGGCCGCTCATTGGCTTCGATGATCACGTAGTCCGACTGGTCGACGGCGGGCACGAGAAAGTCCAGACCCGTCACAGGAATGTCGAGGACCCGGCTGGCGTGTTCGGCGGCGTTCTTCAGCGCCGGATGCAACTGGTCGGTGACGTCGTGGATGGTGCCACCGGTGTGCAGGTTGGCGGTCTTGCGCACCGCCAGCGGTTCGCCGAATGACAGCACATCTTCGAGCTTGAAGCCTTGCAGGCCGATGCAGCGTTTCGTTTCGCCATCCACTGGAATGCGCGACTCCCCCCCGGTGGCGGCCGCGCGGCGGCGGCTCTGTTTGTCGATCAGTTGCGCGATGGTGGACTGCCCGTCGCCCACCACGGTGGCGGGCTTGCGCAGGGCGGCGGCCACCACCTGGTGGTTGATGACCACCACCCGCAGGTCCTGCCCTTCACAGAACTGCTCGAGCAACACGCGCTCGCCGTACTGGCTGGCGTTCTCGATGGCGGCCTCCACGTCGTCCGCGTCGGTGAGGTTCACGGCGATGCCTTTGCCCTGCTCACCGTCCACCGGCTTGACGACAATGGCGCCGTGCTCGCGCAGGAAGGCGGCGTTGTGCTCGGCGTCCGCGGCCAGCGCCTGCTGCGGCACGTTCAAGCCTGCCTGCGCGAGCAGGCGAACGGTGACGCGCTTGTCGGCACAGCGGCTCATGGCCACGGCGCTGGTGAGTTCGCTCAGCGACTCGCGGCACACCACACTGCGACCGCCCAGGCTGAGCTTGAAGTAGCCGTTTTCGGCGTCGATCACCTCCACGCGGATGCCACGCCGACTTGCTTCGTCCACCAGGATTCGCGCATAGGGATTGAGGCCATCTGCCTGCGCGCCACCGTGTGTGAACAGCGGCTCGTTGATGGCGTTTCGACGCTTCACCGAGAACACCGGTATGTTCTGAAAGCCGAGCTTGCGGTAGAGCGCAATGGCCGAGGCGTTGTCGTGCAGCACGGAAAGATCCATGAAAGCGCGCCCTCGCGCCAGGAAGTGTTCGGCCAGATAACGTGTGAGTGCCTCACCAATGCCAGGGTGACTGGCCTGCGGCGACACCGCCAGCGCCCACAGGCTGGCGCCGGGTTCGGCATCGCCAAAGGCCTCGGCGTGGTCCAGGCCCATGGCCACGCCGATCACCTCGCCGGTGTGCCGGTCTTCGGCCAGCGCATACACCGTCTGGCGCTCACTGCGCTGGCCCCATACGTGCGCGGGGTCCACCGGTACCATGCGGCGCGCGCGGTAGATGGCGTTGATGGCCGCCACATCGGCGCGCGAGCGCAGCCGCCGGATGGTGAAGCCCCGGCGCACGGCACGCTGTGGCGTGTAGTGGTTGAGCCGCAACCGGAAGGTCTCGGACGGGTCCACGAAAAGTTGGGCCGGGGCGTGCGACACCACCACATGCGGCTTGTCGATGTAGAAGGCGATGTCGCGCTGGCCGGGCTGCTCCTGCAATAGAGCGGCGGCAATGTCGGCCGGATCGGCGAACGTATGGCCGGCGACCAGTCGGCCCCAGCCGCATTCAGTCACCACGTTGGCGCGCGCGGGCACCTGCCCCCGGCTCTCTGCCTGTGGTGTGCTGGTGCGGCCAAGGCGAAGGGCGCGTTGAGCGTGTTTGCGCATCATGGGTGGGTCTCCTTCAGTTCAGGTGTTTTTGCAACCAGAGTTCCAGCAACCCGACCTGCCAGAGCTTGGAGCCGCGCAGCGGCGTGAGGTGGGCGCTCGGGTCGGCCAGCAGTCGATCGACGTAGGCTCGGCGGAACAGGCCGCGCTCGCGGGCTGCTCGGCTGGAGAGCGCATCGCGCACGCTTTCCAGCACCTGGCCTTTCAGATGTTTGAGCGCCGGCACCGGGAAGTAGCCCTTGGGCCGGTCGATCACCTCCGATGGGATCACCCTGCGCGCGGCTTCCTTCAGAATGCCTTTGCCACCGCCCGCAAGCTTGTGCCGCGCGGGAATGCGCGCGGCCAGTTCCACCAGTTCGTGATCCAGGAAGGGCACCCGGGCTTCGAGACCAAAAGCCATGGTCATGTTGTCCACGCGCTTGACCGGGTCGTCCACCAGCATCACGGTGGTGTCCAGCCGCAGCGCCTGGTCCACCGGGTCGCTGGCACCGGGCGCGCAGAGCCGCTCGGACACAAAGCGCGCGGTGTGGTCTTCGCCCAGCCAGGGTTCCTGCAACAGCTCGCGCATGTCGGCATGGTCGCGGTCGCAGAAGGCCGACAGGTAGTCGGCCACCGGGTTCTGGCTGCCCTGCAGTTTCGGGTACCAGTGGTAGCCGCCGAACACCTCGTCGGCGCCCTGCCCGCTCTGCACCACCTTGCTGTGGCGCGACACGGCTTCGGACAGCAGGTAGAAGCCGATGCAGTCGTGGCTGACCATGGGCTCGCTCATGGCGCCGATGGCTTCGGGCAAACGTCGCAACAGCTCGGCCTCGGGCACGAAAATGCGTTCGTGCGTGGTGCCGAAGCGCTCGGCCACGATGTCGGCGTACTCGAATTCGTTGCCCTTCTCGCCGCCCACGTCCTCGAATCCCACGTTGTAAGTGCGCAGGTCGTGCACCCCGGCCTCGGCCATCAGGCCCACGATGAGGCTCGAATCCACACCACCCGAGAGCAGCGCGCCCACGGGCACGTCGGCCACCAGGCGGCGCTTGACCGCTGCGCGCAGGGCGTCGAGCAGGATCTCGCGCCAGTCATCGAACGATCGCGCCTCGTCGGCGGCATCGCGTTCATAGCCCAGCTGCCAGAAGCGGTGTTCGTGCAAGGTGCCATCCACCTCGATCTGAAGCAGGGTGCCGGGGCCGAGCTTTCGCACGCCGCTCAGCAAGGTGTGTGGCGGCGGCACGATGGCGTGCAGCGAGAGGTAGTGGTGCAGGCCCACAGGGTCGATGCGGGTGTCGACACCGCCAGCGGCGAGCAGCGCTGGCAGCGAGGAGGCAAAGCGCAAGCCGCCCCGCAGGTGTGCCAGGTACATCGGCTTGATGCCCAGGCGGTCTCGCCCCAGCACCACCCTCCCACTAGCGCGCTCCCAGATGGCGAAGGCAAACATGCCGTTGAGGCGCTTCACGAAATCCGGCCCCCACGCGTGATACGCCTTGAGCAGCACCTCCGTGTCGCCGGTGGAGAAGAAGCGGTAGCCCTTGCCCTCCAGCTCATGGCGCAGATCGGCGTGGTTGTACACCGCGCCGTTGAACACGATGCCCAGTCCCAGCGCCGGATCGAACATGGGTTGCTGGGCGGCGTCCGACAGGTCCATGATCTTGAGCCGGCGGTGAGCAAAGCCCAGGCGGTCGGCCACATTCAGACCCTGGCCATCGGGTCCACGAGCCTCCTGTCGATCGTTCATGCGCGCCAGCGCGAGGGGATCGACGGCCGTACCGTCGAAGCGGATTTCTCCTGCAATTCCACACATGGGTGTTCTGCCCTCCTGAAAGGAAAGCCGATCGCCGAAGGTGGAGGCGGTTGAGGGGAAGAGGGCACGCCGGGCCAAGCCGGGGCCAGTTCAACGCGGGTGGGCGGATCGGCTCGTGCACACAGCCTGCGGAACGGACACCCATGGGCTGGGCGCCGGGAAACCAGTTCACGGGTTTCCATCGTTCCGCGGGCACGGATGCACGCGGGTTGAAAGAAATAGATGACCGCGGATTATATCAATTTCGACATTGAAATCAAATTCAATCTACTTGAATTCATATAATGAAACGGCTTGCCACTGGCAGGCCGCTGGCAAGACGAGGGGGGAAACCTCGTGTCGGACCTGTCGCGCGGGATGCCGTCCACCCCGCTCAGATGGCGCCTGGCAATTCCAGGCGCTGAGGCGCCGTGCCCAGCCCCGAGCGCACCAGCCACTCGAACACCGAGTCCACTGTCACCGTCTCGATGCGATCGGAAAAGCGCTTTTCGTTGGGGTGGTCGTCAAAGGCGATATGGGCGGCGCTCACACGGGCGCCCAGGCGCGTCATCGCTCCCAGGCGCAAGGTGGTCGGCTCATAGCCTTTGAACTGCAACCAGGCCTGCGCCTGCTCACGCGAGCTCACACCGGGCTCTGCGGCGGCGGCCAGGGTCTCCAGTGCCCACTGGTTCGACTGCTGGTAGCGCGTGCTCCAGGGGTAGCTCACCATGTTGTAGTCGCGCGTGTGCAGCGCCATGCCGCGCGAACGATCCATCACCAGCGCGTGCAGTGGCGCCTGCAGCGCAGGCGCCGGTACCACCCAGGCGGCCTCGTGGCGCCAGAGGTCGTCCAGAAAGAATTCGCCCAGGCCCTGGCGGTACATCGAACCGATGGCAGATCCACACTGGTTGAGCTTGTGCAGCACACGCCAGGGACCCTCGGGTGTCTTGTAGGCCCAGCCCAGGTGCGAGTAGCGCAGCCCGTACTTTCGAAGGTCCTGCCCGGCCCGAGCCAGCACCACCACGCGCGCACCGCTGCGCTGGTGCTCGGCATCCAGCGCTTGGGCGGTGAGCTGCGCCAGGGCCATGCCGCGCACGATGCTCCGGGCGTCCTGCGGCCTCACACCGCAGGATTGACCCGCATGCGCAACGGAAGACAGCAGCAAAGCCAGACAGGTGCACCAGATCGCCAGGAATTTCTTCACGCTCTTCATGCGCCCCGCCTTTCAGTACGTGACACGTTCGTTGTGCAGCAACGCCCGGCCCAGTTCGTTGGGGATGAAGGCGATCACCTCGCCGGCGGCCGAAAGCAGCACGCCGGTGCCGATCACACTGACCGTGAGCGCGGTGCCCACTCCCACCGACGCGGCCGACGCCGCGCGTGCGCCAAATTCCACGCTGGCACGGGCACCGTCAGAGACGCGCTCAATCACATAGACCGTTCCGCGCGCGGTGACCTCCACCGCCTTGACCACCACCACCGAACCCGCCACCGACAGGGCCACCGGCACCACGCTTACCACGGCGGCCGCGGTGGACGCCGTGACCACCACCGAGGCCAGGGGCAAAGCGGAAAGCGCCACGGATGCCTCGCTCTGGGCACGCGCCGGCACGCTCCAGGCCTGCGACAGGGCCAGGCCGGCGGCCAGGCCAAGGGATTGCCATTTTTTCATGATGAGTCTCCAGAGAACACAGGGATCGGGAAGGTGGGTCATTCAGCGGCAACACGTTCCTGCATCGCCTGCTGGCGGCCCGCGTGCACGCCGCTCTGGCGGGCTTCGGCCAGGTCCGCTTCGTGGCGGTCACGCAGCGTCTTGGCCAGCGTGAATGCCGAAGTCACGAGGTAGAGCCAGCTCACACCGAGATAGGCGCGGTAGGTGTCGTTGATGTCCATGCGCAGCAGGCCCCAGCCGGTGAGGACCATGGCCACCGCAAAACCGCCCCACACCACGGGGCGCCACATGGGCGTCTCGGCTTCGCCAGCTTGCGCCGCCTGCTGGCCATCGCGCACCGCCTTGGACAACACAAAGACGGTGGACAGACAGAACACATAGCCCATCACCATGAAGGCCCGGTCCAGGTCCTGGCCAGGGAGCCAGGCCAGGCCGGTGGCGCACAGGAAGACAGCGACGCCGAACGAGACCCAGACCTGTAGCTGCCAAGCGCGGGTGTCGCGCATCACGATGAGAGGGGAACGGTTCGAAGCCATGAATCACCTTGAGGGGTTGTTGAACACGGCGCGATGTTCCGTGATCGGCCGTTCAAAGAGCATCGAAAAAGATGACTGGTGTCTAATTCCAGGAAAGAAGGTATAGGTATTCGGTACTTTCCTGGTAACGAGGCTTCCCAGCGGGCCTTGATCGGCATCAAGCCTTCGAGTTGCAGCCCATGCTCGAATGACGACATGCCCAGTCCCGATCCCGTCTTCTTCGCCCAGGGCCTGACCAAGGTCTATGGCGAGGGCGATACCGCCGTGCATGCCCTGCGAGGCGTGGATCTGGCCATCGTGCGCGGTGAATTCGTGGTGCTGCTCGGCGCCTCGGGCAGCGGCAAATCCACGCTGCTCAACGTCCTGGGCGGGCTCGACAGCGCCAGCAGCGGGACCGCACGCTGGACGCATCAGGGCCGCACGCACGAACTCACCGGCGCGAGCGACGCCGAGCTCACGCGCTACCGGCGCGAGCACGTGGGCTTCGTGTTCCAGTTCTACAACCTCATTCCCAGCCTGACGGCGCGAGAAAACGTGGCTCTGGTGACCGATCTGGCCGATGACCCCATGGCGCCCGAGGAAGCGCTGGCGCTGGTGGGCTTGGGCGAGCGGCTGGATCACTTCGTCTCGCAGCTCTCGGGGGGCGAGCAGCAACGCGTGGCCATCGCGCGCGCCATTGCCAAGAAGCCGGCCGTGCTGCTGTGCGACGAGCCCACCGGTGCGCTCGACTGCGCCACCGGCGTGATGGTGCTGCAGGCGATCGAGCGCGTGAACCGCGAGCTGGGCACGACCACGGTGGTGATCACGCACAACGCACCTATTGCCGCGATGGCAGACCGCGTGCTGCGCCTGGCCGACGGCCGCATCGTCGAGGTGCAAGTGAACCCCCACAGAGTGGCCGCTTCCACCCTGTCCTGGTGATGACATGGCCATGAAGGCGATCCACATCAAGCTCTGGCGCGACCTGCGGCGCCTGCGCACCCAGGTGGCCACCATCGCCCTCGTGGTCGCCATCGGCGTGGCTGGCTTCGTGGGCATGTTCTCGGTGCACGAATCGTTGCAAGACTCGCGCGACGACTTCTACCGCGAGAACCGCCTGGCAGACGTGTTCGTCAACGTCAAGCGCGCGCCAATGCACCTGCGGGATCGGCTGGCGGCCATCGACGGCGTGGCAGAGGTCCGGCTGGATGTGGTGTTCGACGCGCAGATTGCCCTGCCTGGCGCCGATACGCCGGTGACCGGGCGCTTCATCGGCCTGGACCTGGCGCGCGTGCACGCTCAGCGCCAGAGCCTGAATGCGCTGACGCTGCGCAGTGGTCGCTGGCCCGAGCGCGGCCGGGAGCTGGAGGCGGTGGTGAGTGACCGCTTTGCCGTGGCGCGCCAAATCAAACCGGGCGACCGCATCGACGCCGTTCTGAATGGCCGTCTCGAACGCCTGCATCTCGTGGGCACAGCCATCTCGCCCGAGTACGTGTTCGCCTCGCGCGGGGGCGCGCCCGACGACAAGAGCTTTGGCATCTGGTGGATCGACGGCGAGCGCATGTTGCAGACCTTCGACATGCAGGGCGCCTTCAACCAGGCGGCACTGCGGTTGAATGCGGGCGCACGGGAGGTCTCGGTGATCGACGCCACCGACCGGCTGCTCAAAACCTACGGCACGCTGGGCGCAGTGGGGCGCGACAAGCAGCTATCGGCCAAGATCGTGACCGACGAACTCGCGCAACTCAAGGTCATGGGCACCGTATTGCCCGCGATCTTCCTGGCGGTGGCCATGTTCATCCTCCATGTGGTGGTGAGCCGCCAGGTGGCCACGCAGCGCAGCCAGATTGCGGCGCTGAAGGCGCTGGGCTATGGCGATGCCGCGATCGCCTGGCACTACATCCAGCTCGCGCTGGTGATTGCCGGCCTGGGCGTCTTCGCCGGCCTTGTGCTGAGCGTGTGGATCGGCCAGCTCATGCTGGGCCTGTACGACGAGGTGTTCCGCTTCAATCGGCTGGCCTACGTCACCACCCCGTGGCTGGTGGCGGTGGCTGCGGCCATCGCGGCCGGCGCGGCCGCGCTCGGCACCTGGGGCGCGATCCGCGCGGTGGTGCGCCTGCGACCTGCGCAGGCCATGCAGCCCCTGGCACCGCCACGCTACCGGCGCACCCTGCTTGAACGCCTGGGTCTGGGGCGACGGGTTCGCGCCGGCACGTTGATGGCCATTCGCGACTTCGAGCGCCGCCCCTGGCGCGCTGCCTTCACCGTGACTGGCATCGCGATGGCCGTGGCGCTGCAGATCTCCGGCGCATTCTGGCTCGATGCCATCGCGCACATCGTCGACGTGCAGTTCCGCCAGGTGCAGCAAGGCGATGTGCTGGTCAACTTCCACAAGCCGGTCCCGCTGTCGGTGGTGCAGGACCTGCGGCGCCTGCCCGGCGTGTTGGACGCCGAGCCCTACCGCAGCGAGCCGGTGCGCATGCGCCTTCATGGTGTGACCGAGGACGCGCAGCTCCTGGGCTTGGACGCCTCCGCGCAGCTGCTGCGTGTGGTGGACGAAACGCGTGGCCACGTGGCCCTGCCCGCGCAAGGCCTGGTGATGTCCTCGCTGCTGGCGCGCGCCATTGGCTCGAACGTGGGCGACCGGGTTCGCGTGGAATTCCGCCTGTGGAACCAGACACAGGCCGATGTGCAGGTGGTCGACATCGTGCACACCATGATGGGCAAACAGGCCTTCATGCGGCTGGACGTCATGAACGCCCTCGCGCGCGACGGAGAAGGCGTGGCCGAAGCCGCGTTGCAAGTGGACCCGCTGGCCATGCCCGCCTTCTGGGACGCGATCAAGCGCGCACCGGTGATCAACGCGGTCTTCGACAAGGCCGGCAGCCTGGCCAGCTTCAACGAGACCACCTCGCGCAACATGGGCGTGTTCAGCGGCATCCTCACGCTGTTTGCCATCGCCATGGCGGTAGGCATCGTGTACAACGCCGCACGCATCACGCTTTCGGAGCGCGCGTGGGAACTCGCGAGCCTGCGCGTGCTGGGCATGACCCGCGCCGAGGTCTCGGTGCTGCTCCTGGCGCAACTGGGCACCGAACTGATCCTGGCGCTGCCCCTCGGTGCAGTCACGGGCTGGGCCCTGGCCTCCCTGCTGATGCGGCTCATGTCCTCGGATGCCATTGATTTCCCGGTGGTCGTCGAACCCTCTACCTATGCCTCGGCGGCCCTCATCGTGCTCGCTGCCGGCCTGGCCAGCGCTTTTCTGGTGCGCCGCCAGATCGACCGGCTGGATCTGGTCGCCGTCTTGAAGGTCCGCGAATGAACCACCTCAAATCTCCCGTCACCATCTTCCGCCGCTGGATCCTCTGGGCCGTGCTGGTGGTGTCCGTCGTTGCCCTGGTCGTGTGGGCCTTTCAACCGCGGCCCATCGTGGTGGAGGTCGCCAGCGTCGGCAAAGGTCGCTTCGAACAGGTCATCGAAGAAGACGGCCAGTTGCGCTTGAAGAACCGCTATGTGATCACCGCCCCCACTGCGGCCGAACTCTCGCGGCCCACGCTCAAGGTGGGCGACGTGGTGCGGGCAGGCGACGTCGTGGCCACGCTCACGCCGCTGTCTCCGCAGATGATCGACGCGCGCACACGCGGCGTGCTTCAGCAACGCGTGGGCAGCGCCGACGCCGCTCGCCTGGCCGCCAGCGCGCAGGTGCAGCGCCTGGAGACCGCCCTGGCCCAGGCCGCTCTGGAGGCCGAGCGCGCCACCCGTCTGGCGCGCGAGAACTTCATCGCCGTCTCGGCGCTGGACCAGACCCTGCTCGCCCAGCGCTCAGCGCGCCAGGCGCTGGAAGCCGGACGGGCGGAGCTGCGCGCCGCCGAGTTCGCTCAGGGCGAGGCCAGGGCAGCGCTGGCGCGTGCGGAATCCGCTGACGGCGCCCGCACCGAAGGCGTGTGGTCGCTGAAGAGCCCGGTGGACGGACGCGTGGTCAGGCTGCACCTGGACAGTGCAGCGCCGGTGGTGGCGGGCCAGCCACTGCTGGTGGTCGGCGACACCTCGGCGGTGGAGGCGGTGATCGACGTGCTCTCGAGCGAGGTGCAGCAGATCGCCCCGGGCTCGCCCGTGAGCCTTTCGCTGGGTGCAACGGCGCCCGCCATCGCGGGTCGGGTGGCGCGCGTGGAGCCGGTGGCTTTCACCAAGGTATCGGCGCTGGGCATCGAAGAGCAGCGCGTCAATGTGATCGTCGATCTGCCCGCCGGCGCACCCGGCGTGGGCGATGGCTTTCGTGTCGACGCGCGCATCGTCGTGTCCGCTCAGGAAGGTGCCCTGCTCCTGCCCAGCGCAGCGCTGGTGCGCGATGGCGAGGGCTGGCGCGTGTTCGTTCTGGACAATGGCCGCGCCCGCGCTCGGCCCGTGACGGTGCAGGCGCGTCACGCTGATGCCGCCTGGATGGCGGACGGCCTTGTCGAAGGCGAGCAGGTGCTGCTCTACCCGGGGGCCTTCATTCGCGATGGGCAGGCGGTTCGGGTGCGCGAATGAGGCCTCAGAAGCCGACAGCCGCTCCGTCGCGTCGCGCGTCCGACGCCGCCACGTAGCCTTCGCGTTTCGGATCGCCCGCCCGCCAGACGAACTGGCCGGCACCGAAGTCCTGGTAGTTGTCGTGGATGACCTCGACCACATGGCCACGCGCCTGCAAGGCCTGCACCGTGGCCGCGTGCATCTGCTGCTCGACGTTGATCTCCAGGCCGTGGTTGAAGCGCCAGCGAGGCGCATCGCAGGCGGCCTGTGGACTCTGCCCGTGGTCAAGCATGCGAACCAGGGTCTGCACGTGGCCCTGTGGCTGCATGTTGGCGCCCATCACGCCAAACGACATCACGGGCTGGCCGTCTTTCGTGAGAAAGGCAGGAATGATGGTGTGGAAGGGCCGTTTGCCCGGCGCCACCTGGTTGGGGCCGGGTTCTAGCGAAAAGCCGTGTCCCCGGTTCTGCAGGCTGATGCCAAAACCCGGTTCGACGCACCCCGACCCGAAACCCATGAAATTGCTCTGGATGAAACTGACCATCATGCCGTCCTCGTCGGCCGCCGTGAGGTAGATGGTGCCACCCTTGACCGGGTTGCCCGCACCGAAATCCTGCGCCCGTTTTCGGTCGATGAGCTTCGCGCGGCTCGCCAGGTAGGTGGCGTCGAGCATCTGCGCAGGCGTCACCTCCATGCTGGAGGGCTCCGCCACGAAACGGTAGGTGTCGGCAAAGGCCAGCTTCATCGCCTCGATCTGCAGGTGCTGCGCTTCGGGGCTGTCCACCGGCAGGCCCGCGAGATCAAACCGCTCCAGGATGCCCAGGGCGATGAGCGCTGCAATGCCCTGGCCACTGGGTGGAATCTCGTGAAGCGTGTGGCCCCGGTAGGTCTTCTGGATCGGCGTGACCCATTCAGGTCGATAGGCGGCCAGGTCCTGGGCGGTGAGGGCGCCGCCATGCTCCTTCATGAACCGTTCCAGCACTTCGGCGATCTCACCACCGTACAAGGCCGCTCCGCGCGACTCGCCAATGAGCCGCAATCCCCGTGCCGCCGCCGGAAAGCGGAACAGCTCGCCCACCCGGGGCGCACGTCCCCAGGGCAGAAAGGCCTGTGCAAAGCCCGGCTGGCCGCCCAGCTCCGGCGTGGCCGCCGCCCATTTCTGCTGCACCACCACCGGCATCAGGTAACCCCGCTCGGCGATCTCGATCGCCGGCTCCATGAGGTCGGCGAAAGGCAGCCTGCCAAAGCGCTCCGACAGCGCCACCCACGACGCCACCGCCCCGGGCACGGAGACCGAGTCCATGCCGCGCTTCGGTGGCGCCTTTGCGTCGGTGCCGTACTTGCGCTGGAAATAGGCCGCCGACCACGCGGCCGGCGCGGGCCCCGACGCATTCAGGCCATGCAGGGCCTTGCCATCCCACAGGATGGCAAAGGCATCGCTGCCCAGGCCGTTGCTCACCGGCTCACAGATCGTCATGGCCGCTGCGGCGGCCACGGCTGCATCCACCGCGTTGCCACCTTTCCACATCATGCGCAGCCCAGCCTGCGCGGCCAGCGGGTGCGAGGTAGACACCACATTGCGCGCAAACACCGGAAAGCGCGTCGTGGAATAGGGGTTGTGAAAATCGAATTGCATGGGAGCCACTCTATCCCAGCAGTCGAATGGAAGGCCGTAACCACCCGGTAACCAGTTTCATGGACAATTGAAACCAAATTACAAGCCGACATTGCCGGCCGTCCATTCCCCAGGAGACTGCTTCCATGCCCATGCGCGCCACCAAGATCGTTGCCACCCTTGGCCCCGCTTCCAGCGATCCCGCCCTCCTCGAAAAAATGATCCGCGCCGGCGTGAACGTGGTGCGGCTCAATTTCTCGCACGGTGCTGCGCAAGACCACATTGACCGCGCCGAGCTGGTGCGGGCTGCCGCCCAGCGCGCCGGGCGCGAGGTCGGCATCATGGCCGACCTGCAGGGCCCCAAGATTCGCGTGGGCAAGTTCGCAGAGGGAAAGGTGATGCTGGAGCCGGGCCAGCCTTTCGTGCTGGACGCCTCGCGCACCGAGCCTGGCGACGTCGCGGGCGTGGGGCTGGACTACAAGGAACTGCCGCGCGACGTGAAGGCTGGTGACACACTGCTGCTCAACGACGGCCTGATCGTGCTCACGGTGGACAAGGTGGCGGGGCCGGCCGTTCACACCACCGTCAAGCTCGGCGGCGAGCTCTCGAACAACAAGGGCATCAACAAGCAGGGTGGCGGTCTGACGGCACCGGCCCTGACGGCCAAGGACATGGACGACATCAAGACCGCCATGGGCCTGAAGGCCGACTACGTGGCGGTGAGTTTCCCCAAGAGCGCAACCGACATGGAGCTGGCGCGCCAGCTCTGCAACGTGGCGGGCGCCCACCTCAACCACAAGCCCGCGCTGATCGCCAAGATCGAGCGCGCCGAGGCGATTCCCGAGCTGGCCAACATTCTCAAAGTGTCCGACGGCATCATGGTCGCGCGCGGCGACCTCGCGGTGGAGGTGGGCAACGCGGCGGTGCCGGGCCTGCAGAAGCACATGATCAAGATGGCCCGCGAAATGGACAAGGTGGTGATCACCGCCACGCAGATGATGGAGTCGATGATCGTCAACCCGGTGCCCACGCGCGCCGAGGTGAGCGATGTGGCCAACGCCGTGCTCGACGGCACCGACGCGGTGATGCTCAGCGCCGAGACCGCAGCCGGCCGCTACCCGCTGGAAACCGTGCTGGAAATGGCCAACATCTGTTCGGAGGCCGAGAAGGCCGAGTACCGCGAGCTCACAGCCGACTTCCAGGGCAAGACCTTCAAGCGCATCGACATGTCGATCGCCATGGGCGCGCTGTTCACCGCCCACCACCTGGGCGCCAAAGCCATCGTGGCGCTGACCGATTCCGGCTCCACCGCGCTGTGGATGAGCCGCCACAACGTGCGCATGCCAATCTACGCCATGACGCCCAACCTCTCCACCCAGCGCCGCATGACGCTCTACCGCAACGTGCGCCCGCTGCTCATGGACAACAGCATCGACCGCGACTCCGCACTCTCGGACGCAGAGGCGCACCTGAAGAAACGCGGCATTGTCGAAACTGGCGACGTCTATGCCATCACCGTGGGCGAGCCCATGGGCCAGCCGGGTGGCACCAACACGCTCAAGATCTGCAAGGCAGGCTAGGAGTCGGCGCCGAACGGCATCAGGAGGCGGCTGGACATGCCGGTTTCTGGCTCTGGCTGGGCGCAGGCACCGGGCTTCTCCCTCAAAAGGTTCAAGGCAGTTGTGACGAGTGGGTCCGAGGCGATGAATCCGGCACCGGTCCACCCGCGTACCCAAAGCATGCACTCTCCGAACAACGCCTTCTCGTCCATACGCCGCCGCTGGCTCACCCTGCTGGGCCTGGCACCGCTGACCCAGGCCTGTTCGCCGCTGCGACTGATCAACGCCACCGTGCCTTCGCACACCCACACCCAGGTGCGCGACCTGCCCTACGGCAGCGCCGAGCGCCAGCGGGCCGATGTGTATCGGCCCGTGCAGACCGCGACCGGCGCGCCGATCGCGGTCTTCTTCTATGGCGGCAGCTGGAGCAGTGGCTCGCGCACGGACTACCGTTTCGTCGGCGAGGCGCTGGCCTCGCGCGGCATCGTGACGGTGGTGGCCGACTACCGCCTGAGCCCCGATGTGCGCTACCCCGTGTTCCTGGAAGACTGCGCCCGGGCCGTTCGCTGGGCTGGCACGCAGGCGAACGCGTTCGGCGCGTCACGCGATCGCCTGTTCATCGTGGGGCATAGCGCGGGCGCCTACAACGCCGCCATGCTGGCGCTGGACCCGCGCTGGCTGGGGCGCGACCCCGTCGCCGGCTGGGCGGGCCTGGCCGGCCCGTACGACTTCCTCCCCATCGGCATACCCGAAGTGCAGACGGCGTTCAACTGGCCCGGCACACCAGCCGATTCACAGCCCCTGCATCACGCCATGGCCCTCGCCGCGCCCAAGCGCCGCGCCCTGCTGCTCGCCGCCCGACACGACACCCTGGTGAACCCCCAGCGCAACACGGTGGCGCTGGCAAAGGCCCTGCGTGACCACGGCACGCAGGTCGATTCGGCATTGCTTGACCGCGTGAGCCACACCACCCTGATCGGCGCATTGGCCCCGCCGCTGCGCGGGCTCGCCCCGGTGCTTGATCGCCTCAGCAGTTTCCTGCTGGCGCCCACAAGCTGACTCGTCGCGTGACATTTGGCGCGCCGGTGTTTCCGTCTTGCCGCCCCCTCAAAGTTAAAATCGCGAGTTACATCCAGGTTACCAACTGCTTTAGGGGATTCACATGGCGCTCGTTTCCATGCGCGAACTGCTCGACCACGCCGCAGCCAATGGCTACGGCATTCCGGCATTCAACGTCAACAACCTCGAACAGGTGCAGGCTGTCATGGCTGCGGCCGACGAAGTCGGCGCCCCGGTGATCCTGCAGGCCAGTGCCGGTGCCCGCAAATACGCTGGTGAGCCCTTCATCAAGCACCTGATCCAGGCCGCCATGGAGAGCTACCCCCACATCCCGCTGGTGATGCACCAGGACCATGGCACCTCGCCCAAGGTCTGCGAAGGCGCAATCAGCCTGGGCTTCGGCTCGGTGATGATGGATGGCTCGCTGATGGAGGACGGCAAGACGCCGGCTTCCTTCGAGTACAACACCGAGGTCACCCGCAAGGTGGTGGAAATGGCGCACAAGGTGGGCGTGACCGTGGAAGGTGAGCTCGGTTGCCTGGGCAACCTGGAAACTGGCGAAGCCGGCGAGGAAGACGGCATTGGCGCCGAGGGCAAGCTGGACCACAGCCAGATGCTGACCGACCCCGAAGAGGCGGCGCAGTTTGTCAAAGCCACGCAACTCGACGCCCTGGCCATTGCCATTGGCACCAGCCACGGCGCCTACAAGTTCAGCCGCCCGCCCACCGGCGACATTCTTGCCATCAGCCGTGTGAAGGAAATCCATCGGCGCATCCCCAACACCCACCTGGTGATGCATGGCTCCTCGTCCGTGCCGCCCGAATTGCTGGCCATCATCAACCAGTACGGTGGCAAGATGAAGGAAACCTACGGCGTGCCGGTCAAGGAAATCCAGGAAGCCATCAAGCACGGCGTGCGCAAGATCAACATCGACACCGACATCCGCCTGGCCATGACGGGCGCTGTGCGCAAGTTCCTGGCCGAGAACCCGGACAAATTCGACGCCCGCGAATGGCTCAAGCCCGCGCGCGAGGCCGCCAGACAGGTCTGCAAGGCCCGCTACCTGGAGTTCGGCTGCGAAGGCCAGGCCGGCAAGATCAAAGGCGAAACGCTGCAGGTGGTGGCGGCGAAATACGCCAAGGGCGAACTCGCGCAAGTGGTGCACTGAACTTGCGATAATCCTCCGGAATGGTTCAAAGCCCGTTGACTGTTCAACGGGCTTTTTTCTTGTCCCGCATTCCTTTCAGACCATGACCTCTGCCCTGCACACTTCGGCCCTGACCTCCCTGCCCCTGCTGGCGCGCGGCAAGGTGCGCGACAACTATGCCGTGGGCGACGACCGCATCCTCATGGTGGCGAGCGACCGCATCAGCGCATTCGACGTGATCATGGGCGAGCCCATCCCGGGCAAGGGAGAGCTGCTCACCCGCCTCTCGCTGTTCTGGTTCGACCAGCTCGGCCCCAGGGGTTTGAACATCTGTCCCATCCACCTGACCGGCGAAGCGCCCGAGAGCGTGGTCTCGCGCGAGGAGGCCGCGCAAGTCCAGGGACGCTCCATGCTGGTGCAGCGCTTGAAGCCCATTCCGGTGGAAGCCGTGGTGCGCGGCTACCTCGCGGGCAGCGGCTGGAAGGAATACCAGGAAAGCCGGTCGGTCTGTGGCGTGAAGCTGCCCGAAGGGCTGCAGAATGCTTCCCCGTTGCCCGAGCCGATCTACACCCCGGCGGCCAAGGCAGCCATGGGCGAGCACGACGAGAACATCACCTTCGAGCGCACGGTCGAGATGATCGGCCCCGAGCTGGCCGCGCAGATCCGCGACGTGTCGATTGCGCTGTACAAGGCGGCGGCTCGGATTGCACTCAAGAAAGGCATCATCATCGCCGACACCAAGTTCGAGTTCGGCCTGGACAAGGCGGGCAAGCTGGTGTTGATGGACGAGGTGCTCACACCCGACAGCTCGCGCTACTGGCCAGCCGAGAGCTACGTGGTGGGCCAGAACCCACCGAGCTACGACAAGCAGTTCCTGCGCGACTGGCTGGAAACCGCGCAGGTGGGCGGCAAGCCCTGGGACAAGACCCCACCGGCGCCACGCCTGCCCAAAGAGGTGATCGAGAAGACCGCTGCGAAGTACCAGGAGGCGCTGACGCGCTTGATGGGCTGAGCCTGCTCCTGATCGGGCCGAGTCCATTCCCGTTCGGGCTGGGTCCATTCCCGTTCGGGCTGGGTCCATTCCCGTTCGGGCTGGGTCCATTCCCGTTCGGGCTGGGTCCGTTCCCGTTCGGGCTGGGTCCGTTCCCGTTCGGGCTGGGTCCGTTCCCGTTCGGGCTGGGTCCGTTCCCGTTCGGGCTGAGCTTGTCGAAGCCCTTCGACAAGCTCAGGGCGAACGGGGGGGACTTGGGCGAACGGGGGGGACTTGGGCGAACGGGGGGGGACTTGGGCGAACGGGGGGGACTTGGGCGAACGGGGGGGACTTGGGCGAACGGGGGGGACTTGGGCGAACGGGGGAGACTTGGGCGAACGGGGGAGACTTGGGCGAACGGGGGAGACTTGGGCGAACGGGGGAGACTTGGGCGAACGGGGGAAGCTCAGGCGAGCACAGATTGCTCAGCTCAACACCACGGAAGACAACCGCCGACGGTACGTCGCCACCGTGGGGTCTTCCGGCGGCACCTGGCCTTCGGCGACCTTGGGCTTGGGCGGCTCGATGATGTCGAGGATGGCGATGAAGGTCTTGCGCGCCAGGTCTTCGCTCCAGGCCTTGTCGCGCATCAGGATTTCCAGCAGCTCGTCCATGGCGGGGACCCACTGCCCGTAGGCCATGAGCAATTGCGCCAGCGCAAAGCGGGCATCGAAGTCGCGCTTGTTCGCGGCGATGGCGGCCTGCAACTCGGCGGCACGCGCCTCGGGGTCCTTCACGTTGGCCTGCGCATCGCGCGCGGCCATCCAGCGCTGCAAGGAATCGAGCCGGCGCACTCCTGCGGCCTTGGCGATCACAGGCGCGAAGGCCACCTTGGCGTCGTCGTCCTGACCGAGTTCCAGCAGCAGCTTGACGAGGTCGAAGCGCGCATCGTCGTTGTTCGGGTCGGTCTGCACGGCCTGCTGGAGCTTTTCCAGCGCGCCTTCGATATCGCCCTCGGCCAGCGCATCCAGCGCCTCCGCCTCCACCTCTTCAGCTTCGGCCTCCTCGGCGCTGGGCAGGTGCTTGTCGAGGAACTCCTTGATCTGCCCTTCGGGAAGGGCGCCCATGAATCCATCGACCGGCTGACCGTTCATGAGCAGAACACAGGTGGGAATGCTGCGAATGCCGAAGGCGGCAGCGAGCTGCTGCTCCTGATCCGAGTCGATCTTGACGAGCTTGAAGCGGCCGGCGTAGTCGCCTTCCAGCTTCTCCAGCAAGGGGCCGATCACTTTGCAGGGGCCGCACCAGGGCGCCCAGAAATCCACCAGCACGGGTGTGTGCTGCGATGCCTGGATGACTTCGGCTTCGAAATTGGCGACGGTGACGTTGATCATGGAAGAAACCTGGACAAGGGAGGTGCGCGAAGTCGCGGCACAGGGCAAACGTAAAATCGACACTTTACCGGAGAGCGCACCTTCATGAATCCCATCCAAGTGAGCGTGCTCATGGGCTCCAGCAGCGACTGGGACACCATGCAGCATGCCGTGCAGATCCTGCAGGACTTCGGCATCGCGCACGAAGCGCGCGTGGTTTCGGCGCACCGCATGCCCGATGACATGTTCGCCTATGCCGAATCGGCCGCCGCGAGGGGCCTGAAAGCCATCATCGCTGGCGCCGGCGGCGCGGCTCACCTGCCGGGCATGCTGGCTGCCAAGACGGTGGTGCCGGTGCTCGGCGTGCCGGTGGCGAGCAAGCACCTGAGCGGGGTGGACTCGCTGCACAGCATCGTGCAGATGCCCAAGGGCGTTCCCGTGGCCACCTTTGCCATCGGCGCTGCCGGCGCTGCCAACGCAGCGCTGTTTGCCGTGGCCATGCTGGCGGGTGAAGACGCCGCGCTGCGGCAAAAGCTGGAGGCCTTCCGCGCTCAGCAGACCGCCGCCGCCCGGGCCATGGCCCTGCCCACCACATGAACCTCAAGACCTTTCTCCCCGGTGGCAGCTTGCCTACCGGCCAGCCGATCACGCTGGGCGTGATGGGGGGTGGCCAGCTTGGGCGCATGTTCGTGCAGGCGGCACAGGCCATGGGCTATGCCACTGCGGTGCTCGACCCCGACCCCACCAGCCCGGCAGGGCTCATCAGCCATCACCACATCAAGACGCCCTACGCCGACGAAGCTGGTCTGGCCCAGCTTGCGCAGCGCTGCGAGGCCATCACCACCGAGTTCGAGAACGTGCCCGCCCCCGCGCTGCTGGCCCTGGCCGCGAAGCGCACGGTGGCGCCTTCGGCCGCCTGCGTGGCGGTGGCGCAGGATCGCGTGAAGGAAAAGGCGCATTTTGTGGATTGCGCCACCCTCAGCGGCGTGAGCCCGGCGCCGCACGCAGTCATCACCACCGACGCCTCTCTCGCCGCTGTGCCCGCCGAACTGCTGCCTGGCATCCTGAAGACCGCGCGCATGGGTTACGACGGCAAGGGCCAGGCACGCGTGTCCACTCGCGAAGAGCTGGCTGGCGCCTGGGATGCAATGGACAAGGTGCCCTGTGTGCTGGAGAAGATGCTCAAGCTGCGCGCCGAATGTTCGGTGATTGTGGCGCGCGGCGCCGACGGCGCCACCGTGAGCTACCCGGTGCAGAAGAACACGCACCACGACGGCATTCTGGCGCTGACCGAGGTGTATGAAGGCGCGCTCGATCCCGTGCTGGCGCAGCGTGCACAGGCCAGCACCGTGGCCATTGCCAACCACCTGCACTACGTCGGCGTGCTCTGCGTGGAGTATTTCGTGGTGGAGAACGCGCGAGGCTCGCTCGACCTGGTCGTCAATGAAATGGCGCCACGCCCGCACAACAGCGGCCACTACACGCAGAACGCCTGCGACATCTCGCAGTTCGAGGCGCAGGTGCGCACGCTCGCCGGCCTGCCAGTGCCCCCGCCGCGCCAGCACAGCCCGGCCATCATGGTCAACCTGCTGGGCGACCTCTGGTTTGAACCCAACGCGGTGCGCACTCAGCGCAGCGAGCGCCCTTCGCCCCCGCCCTGGGCACAGGTGCTCGCGCTGCCGGGCACGAACCTGCACCTCTACGGCAAACTGAGCGCGCGCCCCGGCCGCAAGATGGGCCACCTCAACGTCACCGCGCCCAGCATCGCGCAGGTGCGCGAGACGACGGTGAAGGTGCTGAAGATCCTGGGCCTGCCGGGGCTCGACGCCTGACATGCCGCTGCAACTGCCGGCCCACAACGCCGAAGCCGTCGAAGCCGCAGCACAGCGTCTGGCCGCCGGCTCCCTCGTGGGCATGCCCACCGAGACCGTGTACGGACTTGCGGCAAATGCCGACAACGCCACGGCGGTGCAGCGGATCTTCGAGGCCAAAGGCCGCCCCAGCGACCATCCGCTGATCGTTCATGTGGCAGCCGGCGAGGGTACCGATGGGTGGCAATCCGGCGTGAATCACTACGCCCGCGAGGTCCCCGCATTTGCCGCCACGCTCATGCGGGCCTTCTGGCCAGGTCCTCTCACGCTGATCCTGCCGCGCCGAAGCGCAGTGGCCGCCGTGGCCGCCGGCGGGCAGGACTCGGTGGGTCTGCGCTGCCCCGCTCACCCGGTGGCACAGGCGCTGCTGGCCGCTGCGGCGCGGCAGGGTGTGTACGGTGTGGCCGCGCCCAGCGCCAACCGCTTTGGCCGCGTGAGCCCGACCACTGCCGCGCATGTGGCGGAGGAGTTCGCGTCGCTTGCTGACGCAGACCTGCTCATCCTCGATGGCGGCGCCTGCCCGGTCGGCATCGAGTCCACCATCGTCGATGCCACGCGCGGCCACCCGGTGCTGCTGCGCCCGGGCATGATCACCCCCGCGCAACTGGAGGCCGCCTGCGGCCAGCCGGTACAGTCCCGCGACGAGGCGGCGCCACGCGCCTCGGGCACGCTGGAATCGCACTACGCACCGCGAGCTCAGGTGCGGCTGATGGACGCCAAGCCGCTGCAGGCCGCGCTCGATGTGCTGGGCAGCGACGCCCGGCACATCGCCATCTACGCGCACAGCCCGCTCAACACCGCCCGTGGCGTCGTGGTTCGGCGCATGCCGCTGGACGCCGCGCAGTGCGCGCAGGAACTCTTTGCCGTGCTGCGGGAACTGGACGCCACCGGCGTGCGCCTGATCTGGGTGGAAACACCGCCGGCCGACACGGCCTGGGACGGCGTGCGAGACCGGTTGCAGCGAGCGGCTGCCTGAGAACCGGCTCCGCCTACTTCCAGCCCGCAGCCACCAGCTGACCAGCCAGCGCTGCGTTGAAGGCCTGAGTCATCGCATCAATCAGCGCGTTGGTGCCCGGCGTGGTCATATCCAGCGCGCACAAGCGGCGTGCCGGAAATGAATTGCAGGTTGAGCATCAGGATCCGCGTGGCGCGCTTGGCCAGCACCTGGTTCCGGATCAGCGGGTCAGCGCGTCGCCCACCACCGACATGTTCGCCACCGCCGCCGGGCCGACCCAGAAGAGCCAGCTCCATGAACAGATCGTTGGCGCCTGCCAGCAACGCCGCCAGCTCCGAGCCGCTGTAGCCGCCTTCCATAGCCGTCAACTGGTCCATCATCTGGTTGAGCACGGGCTTGGCGATGAGCCCGAGCGTCTGCTGGTTGAAAGGTGCCTGTTGCAAGGCAATGGAATTGGGGCCGACCGGGTTCGTCACGCGTGCACTGCCTTGCGCGCAACCAAAGCAGCCCCGCCTGGCCACGATGGCAGCGCCCACCACTGGCGGATTGGGCGGCACGGTGGGCAGACTGGGCGAAAGCCCGATCTCTGCCGCGCATGGCTGCATCACGCCAATGCCGATGGCCAGTTTTTCCACCCAGGGCCTTGATCGTGCCCACGCTGAAGGTGCCCACGTCGCTCAGGCTGACGCCGAACACGACCAGTTTACGTAGATGAAAGGTGCAGGCTGAGGCTTGTTCATGGCCCCTTTGAAGACCAGACGCCACGCGACTTCCCCGCCGGGAAGTCCGCCTGCAACGGCACCGAACTGACACGCTCAAGCTGCCAGACGGTCATGGTGCCCGAAGCGTTCAAGGCGGCGGTCACCGCCGACGCCTGAACAAAACTCTCCAGTTCGTATTCCAGCCGGATTTCACCCGTCACGCCATCAATGCTCATCTGGACCAGAAGCGCCTGGGCCAGTGCGTCGCTCTCCACGGCATCGAACACGCGGTTCCAGTCGCGCTGCAACAGGCGCATCGCCGTTTGCTCACTCGCATGGCGCAAGTCAAACTCGGGCGACTTCGACGCTGACTGCGCCTTCAACTTCGCCTGAAGTTGTTCAATCTCCGATTGCAATCCCCGCCGAAGCTGTTGCTGCTCCCACAGTCGCCAGCCTGTGCTGCTTGACAGGGCGATCAACAGCGCTGCTGTGATCGCCCAGATGACTTTCCAGGCGCGAGGCGCCACGAACTGAATCTGCACGGGCTTCAAGCCAGACGCTCCCAATGCCCGGCCCAGGCTGCCGGCCCTTGCATCCACTGCTGCGTCAGTGGAAGCACCTCGACAGAAAACCGCACTTCAAGGCCAGCGCCGGGCAAACCAGCGTCCTGAACCGCCGCGATCGCTCCAGGTTCATGCACGGTGAGCTGTCGCACCGGCATGGCCCGACATGCAGGCGCCTGGGTGGCAAGCGCCCAAACTGGAGCGAGCGAAACCAGGCGACCGCGATGGCTACCCGCCCATTGCCCGATGAGATCGTGCGCACCCCTCATGAGTGCGGCAGCCAGACCCTTGCGGCCGGCGTCCAGTGCGCACACCAGCGCATCGGCCTGATCAGCAGGCAGGCCCCAGGCCTGCGCCGCTGCCGCCTGGGCCAGCGCCACGGTTTCGCTCCAGCGTTTCACGCCCTGAGACAACGTGAAGGTCACCGGTGGACACATCGCAGCCCCCAGCGCCACATGCAGGCGCCAGGGCTTGTCCTGACTGCGTTCACAAGCCTCGTCCACTTGCGCCAGCACATCGCCAAGCGGCAGGGTGGCAGGTGGCCGCAAGCTCACCAGGGCACGGGCGCGGCGCTTTACCAGCACGGTGCCGGCGCCCAGGTAGACGTCCACGCGTTCAGGCCAGCCCGACCACACGGCCCACCTCCTCCAGCGTTGTCCTGCCCTGCGCCACCAGCGCGACGGCCTGCACCAGCAGGCGCTCACTCTCGTTCGCGTACACAGCCTGTTTGAACTCCGTCATGCTGGCCCGGCTGACCATGAGGTCGCGAACGGCGTCACTCAGCACGTGCACCTCCGCCAGCACGAAACGGCCCCGGTAGCCGGTCTGACGACAATGCGCGCAGCCTGCAGGCTCGGGCACCTGATCGGGGACCGCCAGGCACAGCACCTGCAACCGTGAGCGCTCGGTTTCAGTGGTGGCCCGCCAACCCACACACTGCGTACACACCTGCCGCAACAGGCGCTGCACCACCACGCCATTGAGGGCGGAGGCCAGCGCGAAGGCCTCGATGCCGAAATGCTGGAAGCGTCCCAGCACGTCGAACAGGCTGTTGGCATGTACGGTGGTGAACACCAAGTGGCCAGTCAGGGACGACTGAACCGCGATCTGGGCGGTCTCGGCATCGCGGATCTCGCCCACCAGAATTTTGTCGGGGTCGTGGCGCAGGATGGATCTCAGTCCACTGGCGAAGGAAAGTCCTTTCTGTTCGTTCACCGGAATCTGAAGCACGCCGGGCAGTTCGTACTCCACCGGGTCTTCGATGGTGACCATCTTTTCCAGCCCGTCGTTCGCCTCGGTCAGTGCGGCGTACACGGTGGTGGTCTTGCCGCTGCCGGTGGGGCCGGTGATGAGCAGCATGCCGTGGGGTCGTCGTGCCAAGTCGCGGATGCGCTGCGCCACGCGCGCGTCGAAGCCCAGCCCATCGAGCGTGACGCTGTGATCACTGTGTCGCAGTTGCGCTTTGTCCAGCAGACGCAGCACGGCGTCTTCGCCAAAGATGCTCGGCATGATGGACACGCGCAGATCGACGGGCTCAGCCGCCTGCGGGGGCTGCCAGTGGATGCGGCCGTCCTGAGGGCGGCGCCGTTCGGTGATGTCGAGCTGCGCCATCACCTTGATGCGCGAGATCACCTCTTCTGCCCGTTGAGGATCGGCGAGTGCTTCACCGCGCACCATGACGCCATCGAGCCGGTATTTCACGCGCACGCCCTGGCGGTCGGTCTCGAAGTGAATATCGCTTGCGCCGTCCGCATAGGCACGGGCGATGGCTGCTTCCACGAAGGAAACCACGGGGCTGGTGTTTGAGGATGATGGGGTTGCAGTCACCGGCTTGAACACGACAGCCCGCAGTAGCTCCTTCTGCCCTGGCCGAGCAAGCCCCAGCCGCGCCTGCAGGTGCGCATGGCGCAACAAGGTCTGGGCAGCCGCCGGGCTCCAGGGGTCTTCGTAAAGCAGCACCGTTTGCTGGTCCACCTGAAGACGCCACCCCAACGGCTCGCCCGGCAAGCTCACAGCCGTACCCTTCGCGGCCTGGAGTTCGGCATCGGACAGCATGGCAATGCCTTGCTGCTTCAACAACTCGGCCGGCACCCGCCCGGGCGCACAGGCGAGCGCCTCGCTCAGACGCGCCAGTTGATCGGCATCTGACTCAGCGAATAGCGTCATGCCCTCACCCCAGCCCTCTCCCAGAGGGAAAGGGAGCAAAGACCGACAACGAGAGAAACGACGCCAGATCCAGAGACATCAAGGGTCCGGCTATGCCGGCCCGAGATGCCGTCCCCCCTCCCCGCGCCGAAGGCGCGCCAGAGAAGGGGGAAGCCGCGCAGCGGCGCAGGGGGGTGTTTCTGCCTCTTCACCTCAACCTCGTTGCCATGTCGAACACCGGCAGGTACATCATCACCACGATGGTGCCCACCATGAGCGCCACCGCCATCAGCAGCACGGGCTCCACGATGCGCGTGAGGCGCTCGACGAACAGTTCAAAGCGTTCACCGTGCAAACGAGAGACGACGTCGGCTACCAGGTGGAACTCGCCGTTGCGTTCGGCGGCGGCCATCAGTCGCCGGCCCACTTCGTCACACAGCCCGGCATCGGCCAGTGCAGGGGCCACCGCGCTACCTTGGACAATGCGTTCCAGGGCCTTTTCCAGCGCGCCACTCAGGCGAGCGTCGAGCGCAGATCGACTGGCCACCGCCAGGGCCTCGGTCAACGGATAGCCACCCTTGAGCATGAGCGCCAGCGCCTGGTACATCATGGCCAGTTGAAAATCGTCGATGCGCCGGCGCATCCACGGTAGGCGCAAGGCCAGGACTGACAACTGCCGCCTTGCCGCGCCACACCATACCCACCATACCCACCATGCCAGCGCCAGAAACAGAAGGCCAACACCAACGAGCGTGGCCGACTGGTGCTGGCTCACCCATTGGCTCAATCCGATCATCCACCCCGTGGCGCCACCGGCTGCGCCGCGCAAGTTGGTGTACATGCGCGCGAAGTTGGGCATGACCACCAGCAACAGAAAGAGCGAGATGCCCACTCCCAGCGCGGTGACCAGCGAGGGGTAGATGGCCGCACTGACGACCTTGCGCCGCAGTTGCTCCACCAGGTTGTCGAACTTCAGGTAATCGCTCAGGGCTTGCCCAAGGTCGCTGGTGCGCTCACCCGCGCGCACCGCCGCCACCAGCACGGCGGGCGCGCCGGGCATGGATGCCAGAGCGCTGGACAGCGAGGTGCCTTGTTGCAGGCGATGCAGCAGTTCGGCCGCCAGGCTGTCGTGCCGGCCAGCCAGGCGTTCGCGCGCAGAAAGTGTGTCGACAGCCTCGACCACGGTCATGCCAGCCTGGATCAGCGTGCCCACCTCTCTGCAGAACAGCGCATAGCGTCCGCGCCCGCAGGCAGCCGTTGTCCGAGGGCTCACCTTCACCGCCTTCACGCTGAGCACGGTCAGGCCTTGCCCGGCCAGTGCCTGGCGCAGGACGGCTTCGGACGCGGCCTGCAACGTCTGTTCCGACACCGCGGCATCGCCCAGGCGCACGCTGCGCACATGAAAAGCAGCCTGCGTCATTGCGCCACCTCTGCACTGAGCCGATGAACGAACTTCCAGTCGCTGTACCGGCTGGCTTCACTCAGGCCCAGACCTTCGAGTTCAGCGCCAGCGGTGCGGATGGGCCGTTCCTCGCTCAGGCTGTAGACGCCGGCAATGCCGCCATCGGGAGCGGGCACCAGCCCCCATGTGTGGGTGCGAGAGACAGGATCCGCGTAGTGCCGGCGCAAATGCCGCTGCAGCGTGACGTAGCGCCGGTCGTCAAGCAGGGCGTCCAGCGTGGGCGGCCAGCGTTTCACGCTGCCGGGTGATCGCTCGTGGTATGCCCCGATGGCGGCGCGGTAAGCCGCGCCGATGCGCAACAGTTCGGCCTCTCGCTCACGCTGGGCTTGTTGCGAGACGACGACCATGACCTGCTGCGAGGCCATGGCCAGCAGGAACATCGCTGCCAGCACCGCCAACAGGGTGAAGCCTTGTTGCCGTTTCATGCATTCACCACTGCACAAACTCCGTGCCGTCCCTGGCCCGCCCAGACGCACCGCTCTTGATATCGAATACGCCACTGTGTACATCGCCCGGTTTGGCGGACACCAGCACCCAGGTGTCCGCCCGCTGCGTGATGGGATCCTCGGGAATGGCGCGGATGTAACGCTGTTCCACCAGTTCGGCCAGCCGGGTGGGATAGCGGCCCTTGTCCCGGTAGAACTGGTCGATGGTCTGGCGCAGCCCCACCAGGTTCTGCCGCAGCACGGTCTCGCGTGCATCGTCCACGCGGTCCAGGTACTGCGGCGTGACGATGGCGGCCAGCACCGCGAGCACGGCCAGCACGACCAGCAGCTCAATGAGGGTGAAACCCGAGGAACGCTCACCACGATGCATACGGTGTTCCATCCAGTGCCGTGGCGTCGGACGACGAGCGCACGTCGAACACGTCGGCACCCGGCTCGGGTCGATCCGGTGTGGACGCGTAACTGCGCAGCCGCCAGGTCTGCTCGGCGGGGAGCGCGGGGTCGGCAAACGGGTCGCGCGGAATCTCGCGCAGGAAGTACACCTGTCGGTTGCTGCCGGGAGAACGGGCGCCGTTCACGCCAAGTGCCAGCGCCTGCAAAGAGGGCGGGTAGCCGGTCCCACTTGCATCCTTGACGATCTCGCCCCGGTCGGCAAAGCGCTTGTACTCATCGAGCGCGTCACGAATCTGCCACAGCGCGCGGCGCAGTTCGCGCTCCTTCTGCGCCGTCACCAGGCTCTCGCCCAATGGCATGACGGCAGCGGCCAGAATGCCCAGGATGCCCATGACCACCAGCAGCTCGATGAGCGTGAAGCCGCGCTGACTGCCTGGGCTCTTCATGGAATCTTCATGCTCCAGCCAGTGGGCTTCGAAGGTGTCATGGCAGCATTCACCCGAATGGGATCGAACTTCTGGAAAGCCAGCTCGGCGACACCCGCCTCCAGCACCTTGAAGCGCAACAGGACCACGTCGCCCTCGCCGCTCACGCCGTGCTCGGCATTGCTCAGCAGGCCGATACTGATGCGTCCTTCCCCGGCGTTCACCGCGTGGGTGAAGCTGCTGGGCGCTGGCGATTGCTTGAAGTACGCACCCTCGGCCACGTCCATCACCTCCAGGGTCCTGGCGGAGTAGCGCAGGTCCATGGGCATGCCTTTGAGCGGCTCGCCCGACGTTGCGTGCAGTGCCAGTGTGAACACATCGCCCACCTTGAGCTGCTCCGGCCCCTTCACGCTCACGCGCAAGCCTTGGGTGGGCTCAACGCCCGCCGATGGGCCAGCAGGCGATGCGTCTGCACCGGGCCGCGCAACAGCAACAGACTGGGCGGCGGCCAACGGTGGCGGCCGAGGGCGCGTAAAGTTCTCGGTGCCCACCCACATCACGGCCTGGTCTGTGTCCGGGCGGGGGGCGCCTCGCAGAATGCGCGGCGTAATGGCCAGCACCAGTTCGGTCCGCCGGCTGTCGTCTTTCTGGCTGGAGAACAGGCGCCCCGCAATCGGCAAGTCGCCCAGCCCCGGCACCCTGTTGGCACTCGATCGGTCTTCGTTGCTGATGAGGCCACCGAGCACTTGCGTTTCGCCATCGCGCAGGCGCAGCGTGGTATTGGCGTTGCGCGTGCCGATCTGATAGGCCACCGAGCCGCCGGTGGTGCGCACCTCGCCCGCCAGCGCGCTCACCTCCAGGCCGAGCTTGATGTTCACTTCGTCGTCGGGCGACACCGTAGGCTCCACATCGAGCTTGAGGCCCACGTCCAGGTAGCTCACGTTCTCCGACACAAAACCGTTGGAGCCGGCCGTGGTCGTGATCACAGGCACCTTGTCGCCAATCAGGATGGTTGCCTTCTGCTTGGTGCGCGTACGAATGCGCGGATTGGCCAGGGTGTGGAAGTCGCCCACTTCGCGCCGCAGGTTCACCATCAACCCCGCCACCGTGAGGCCCACGCGGCTTGAATCGAGGCTGCGAAAACTGTCCACCGTGAGGCCGGTCTGCCCCTGCGCGGCCAGCGGCGTGAGCGAGAAGCTGTTGGGGAAGTTGATGCCCAGCTCTGTCAGCCGCGAGGTCTTCACCTCCAGCACCTCCACCTCCAGCATCACCTCGGCCTCGCCCTGATCGTGCACCGCCACCAGCCGCTCGGCCAGGGCCATGATTTCTGGCGGCTCGCGCAGGGCAATGAGGTTGGCGCGCTCGTCCACAAAGGGCGGCTGGATTCGCAGCATGTTCTGAAGCAGCGTTGCCGTGGTCTTGGCCTCGGCATGGGCCAGATGGAACACGCGCACCACCTGCTCGCGGTGCTGGCGGTGTTTCTCCGGCGTGTTCGGGTACACGAGTACGGTGCGCGCGTTCACGATGCGGCGCGAAAGCTGGAATGCGCCCAGCACCAGGTCGATGGCGTCGTCCACCCGCGCCGTGCGAATGAACACGCTGGCGCGCTGATCCATGGGCACGTCGCGGTCGATCACGAAACTGATGCCGCTGCCGTCGCGCAAAGCTTCAAGCAGCAAAGACAGCGGCGCGTTGCGAAAGTCCAGGCTGATCGGACGGGTCTCGGTCAAGGCCAGGTGGTACCCCGCGCCGGCACCGGCCAGACGTTCCGCATCCAGCTGGCGCTTGAGGGCCTGCAAGCCGGCGTGCCGGGGCAGGTCGACCAATGCAGCCTGCAGGGCAGCCAGCGCAGCGGCCTTGTCACCTGCGGCGATGTACTGGCGTGCGGTTTGGAGAACAGCCTGGGCTCGGCGGTCGTGGAGCAGGTCGGCCTGCAGCTCAGCGACACGGGGATTGCCGGGGTCCAGCTCACCCGCCCGCTTGAGCGTGGCAGCGGCGGCATCGAGCTGGCCGCCCATGCGCTCCTGCGCCGACTGCGCCACCAGCCGAGCCACAGCATCGCTGCGCGCAGCCACCAGCCCGGTGCGCAGCGTCACGCTCTCCGGGTACTGCGCCACGCCATCCTGCAGCGTCTGGATGGCAGACTCGTACTGCCCCTGGCGCAACTTCGCCGAGGCTTCGTCGCGAATGAGCTGCTGGGCACAGCCCACCGCGCTCAGCACCACTGCCGCCCACGCGAACCCCATCCACCACCACCCACGCACACGGCCTCCGCCTCCACCACCTCTTGTCATTGTGGGTTCACCAGGTTTCGAAACGCGGCGCAGCGGGCAAAGCCATCTGCATCATGTTCTGTGTTTGCGGGTTCAAGAGCTCCACCACATGATCGGAAATGCGCTCGACGCGGTAGCCATTGGCCAGCTCCTTGCCCACCTCCAGCGTCACGGGAGCGGCGCCTTCCCCCATCTGGGCCACCACCAGCCACCGGCCATCGGCGGCGCGCATGCGACCGGCGAAGGTCAACACCGGGGGCGGGGCCACAGGCTCGATGGGCGCAGCCACAGTCACCGGTGGCAACACTTCGGGCAGGGGCATGGGCGCCACCGCTGCAGGTGGCGTCAGGCCAAAGGGGTCGCGCTGGGCAGGGCGCAGATCTGCGCGGAACATCGGGGCGAGCGGTACATCGGCAGGCGGCGCTTGCAGGGGTTCGGCCGCCACCAGCGAGGGCACCGCCACCCACAAAACTGTCCAGAAGCGTTTCGACATGGGGGGCCGGCGCACGGCAGAACGGATGGCCTCAATCACGCACATACAGCACCCATGTCATACGAGCCTCAAGCCCATCCGCATGGATGGAAGACCCAAGCGGCTGAAGCCCAAGCGAGCGCACCGCCAGCGACGGATACCGGGCCAACAGTCCGCCCTGCCAATTCTTGACATCCCCATACGCTCCCGAAGCCACCACCTCCAGGCTCACCATGCCCCAGGCCTGCGCGGAGGGCGCCGTGTGCGAGATGGACAAGGTGCGAAACGCCAGCCTGTTCACGATGGCCTGTTCGCTCATGAACCGCGTCAGGTCGTCGACCAGATGCCGTTCGGGCCAGGTGAACGGTCCGGCACTCACCGTTGCCACCAGACCAGCGCCCTCCTGCGTGACGTCCATGGCCACCGCCTGTTCTGCCGTGGCCAAACTTTGCTTCATGCCATCCACCTGGCGCTGGCTCCAGCCCATGCCCAGATGAGCTGCGCACAGGACTGCCGCGACGAGGCCGATGGCCGCGACCCCATGGACAGCCGCAGGCTGAAGAGACAGTGGGAAAAATTGCATCGGTGCCAAATCAGAATCGGTCAGTTCAGGGTGGCCCAGTCGGTGAAATCAATGGCGGTGTGGTACCCATCGCCATCCAGCGGTGACGACAGGTCATCGCCATAAAGCTTGCCGTCCTTCAACAAGGAGAGCAGCTTGACGCTGCCCGACGGTCCTGTGGCAACGAGCGTATCCACCACCTCCACGCCCACCACCCGGGTGCCCGTGTGCGACATGCGTGCGGTGCCGAACACCCTGGCCATCGATCCGCCGGAGCAGTCCAATGAGGAGAACGAAAGTTCGACCAGCGCAACGTCAAACGAAATCGAAGACAACTTGGTCACCGTCATCGCCCGCCGGGTGGACCGCTCACTGCCCGGCACGGATGACACGGTTTCGCAGGGGTAGGACCACTCGCCCAGGTACTTGTCGATCACTGCCGCGGATGGCGCCAGCGATTCGTCTCCGCCACCTCCGCCGCAGGCGGTCAGGAGCGCGCATGCGACCAACGCTCCGGCAAGCAATGCTCCCTTGATTTTTTTATACATCTTGATTTGCCTTTTCAGTTCAATACGGATTGCACTTGGCGCTTGAATCCGCCGCCTTTAAGATTCGAATAGTGAATTCAGAAAATGCATGAAATACCATCCCATTTTTCCCACAGTGAACAAAAGCCGTGAATTTTGGAAAAAATAGCTTCCGGCTCCATTTATTTTGTTTTTATTTATGCACCTGCCTGGACTTAATAGAATCCCCCCCATTTTTTTAGAAGTCGCTCAGGAAGCGGGATCGAAAGGTGAATGAAAAAAGATGCCGAGCTTTAGATTAATTGACTTTATTGCAACTCAAAAGCAGATGCAATTACGAAGATTTGACTAATAAGGACAATAAAATCATTCGCATGAATTCTTAATTTACCCCCCCGCGAGCGAACAAGCATCCCGGCGTAGTGGGCATTTTTTCCAAAAAATCGACAAAGAAAAAATACTGACAACAAGCATTGCCATAGAAGCAAGGGCTTGACAGCAGAAGAATCAACGTCGATAACACATAAAAAATACACCAAATAAATTAGGACAAGTATTGAGATGAGGGAAATCACTCCTATACCGATCCGAACTATGTCAAAGCTACTGTGGCTTGCCACTTTTATCCCCGTTTACAACACCGGGCCAAGTACTTTGATTAAATAGCTTCTCATAGCCTTGCCCAATTAATGTGGCCGTGCGCTGCAAACCTCCGCTTGCTGCTTGAAGCCCAGTTGCAATTATGCTGGCTGCAGCCGAACTGGTTAATTCATTATACTTTTCCTGTTTGAAATTGGCATAGCCCTCTAGCCCATCCATCACTCCCACGAGTCGAATTCCAAACTGGGGCACGAAAACAAGCCCCGCTTTTACATACGGCATAACTGCTTCGGCTTCTGACTGGGTTAGCTCCATCTGCCCACCCAAAGTAGGATCAGGCCTATACAGCCGCCCTGTTGATTTGAATCGCTCCCCTTTCGCATTGGTCAACACTTCATTAAACATATAGCCGTAGGCTGCCGTCTCGGCTCCGTTGGCGAACTTGCCCCCACCGATCACCGAGCCGACGCCACCGGCCACCGACGTGGCCACACCCTTGCCGACAACCTCGCCCAGACCCGCCTTCTGGCCCGGACTGCCGACGTGGTTTGTCGCGAACTTGCCAAACAGCGCACTGCCCGCTCCGGAACCACATTTACCACCGCCAGCCACTGAACTGACACACCCAGCCGCCGCGTGAGCTGCATATCGCTCCATTGAGTTCGCCGCTGCTTCTCCCCAGCCACCCACGGTGCCTGCGGCACCGAACAGGCCTCCCGTAAACGCTCCTTGAACTCCGGCTTTAAGTGAGCCACCGCTCACGAGACCAGCCGCAAACCCTCCCGCGGCCCCACCGAGAATCCCCGCAGTTAGTCCCACGGAACCTCCAATGGTGAAGGTCGAGCCCGCAAGAACACTATTTAGGTAGGCACCGCTGACCATTCCCCCCGTGTAGTAAGCAACCACGACAGTGACGACCATTCGTACCAACTTCTTCAAGCTGATGTACCCACTGGGATCGGTATAAGCCAACGGGTTGTTGAGCACATACGCATAGCGGTTGTAGCTCTGCAGGTTGCCTGGGGCCTGGATGAAGGGGTCCGCGCTCATGAAGCGGCCGATGAGCGGGTCGTAGATGCGCC
>NZ_JBFWNX010000010.1:0-172353 GCF_050250835.1 Hydrogenophaga sp.
GTGCGAAGTTCCTGGCCGGTCAGTACCTGCAGGTAGTCCTGCCCGATGGCCAGCGCCGCTCTTACTCCATGGCCAATGCGCCGCATGAGAGCGATGGCGTGCAGTTGCATATCCGTCATGTGCCCGGTGGCCACTTCAGCATGGACGTCTTGCCAGGCCTCAAACCTGGCGACTTCTTGCAGCTCGAATTGCCACATGGCGATTTCTGGCTGCGCGAGGACAGCGAGCGCCCCTTGGTCATGGTGGCGGGCGGTACCGGATTTGCCCCGCTCAAATCGATCATCGACCACATGGTGCGCCGCAAGATCGGCCGCCCACTGACGCTTTACTGGGGGTCGCGCCTGCCCGAAGGCCTCTATGCGCAGGAGGTTATCGCCCGGTGGCAGCAGGGCCAACTACCCGATCTGCGCTATGTGCCTGTCGTCAGCGATATCGGCGATGACATATCGTGGCGAGGCCGTACCGGCCTCGTTCACGAAGCCGTACTCGCGGATCAGGCCGACCTGAGCGGTCATGACGTCTACGCCTGCGGTGCGCCGGCCATGGTGGCAGCACTTCGGCGCGCCTGTATCGAGCAGCGGGGCTTGCCGGAAGAACGATTTTTCAGTGACGCCTTCGTCAGCCAGGCACTCCTTGGAACTCGGTAGTCGAGCCTTGGCTAGGGAAGAAGCTCGCAGCATCGGCGCGCGGCAGTCAGGTCTCCCTGGAATTGGACCGTCAGTTGGGAACAGCGGTATTGACCAAGGTTGATTGGCGGTTACGGCCCCATTGAGTATCGTGCTTTCGCATCGAAACACAGGGTGTTATCCACCACCCGAACCGGCGCCACTATGGCAAATTCAACTGGTCACCGCACCAGCTTTCGCCGAGAGTTCGCGTGAAGCATCAAGCAACAACGCCACGATCTGCCGCACGCGCACGTCATCCAAGCGCGCGCTCGGGCCATAGACTGCAAGGGACCCAATCACCTTGCCTGCGGCGGTACTGAACGGAACTGCCATGGCCACCGCGCCCTTGATCAGCTCGTCTCGACTGATGGCGTAGCCAGCCTCTCGGATACGAACCAGTCCTTCAAGGTATGCCGGCTGCTGATCGGGCGGCACTTTACCGTCGAGGTAGCTGGCCGCGTCCTTTACAAAGGCTAGGATCGCTCGCCCGCTTGCACCCAGGATCACGCTCTCACTGTGTCCCACTCCCCGCTTGAAGCTTAGCGGCTGCGGACTGGGAATTTCCGCCACGCAGACTCGCTCCCGGCCATGGTGAACCAGCAGCGCAACGGTCTCGCCAGTCTGCTCCCACAGGCGGCGCATCATGGGCTGCGACAACTCCGCCAAGTCTAAGCCTGAGGTCCAGACGTGGGCTAGGTGTGCCACCGAGGGTCCGAGTTGGAAGCGCTGCGGCTCGCCCGCAGCCACTATAAAGCCACGCAACTCCAGGGTCTTCAGCAGACGATAAAGGGTGGGGCGGCTCAAGTCGACACGCCGCAAAAGTTCGCTTGCGCTCAGTTGCCGGTCGCCCGCCCGAAAGGCCAGCAGGATGTCAAGCGCGCGATCCACCGAGCGCACCCCCTCCCCCGATTTCTCTGCTGGAGCCCAACTGGCGGTGCTTTCGTTACTCATGATCGTCCCGACTACTTTGTGTTGTTAGGTGGTGATTGTACGAAATACGTCCATCAGACGGACATCTTGTCCGTTTTCTTTGACATGAATCAAACGATGCAGATAATGGACATGCGTCTCATCTGACGTACACCATTAGGAGACCCCAAATGAACAAGGAAATGTCTGAAACGCTTACCCGCGTCGGTCCCGGCACGCGCATGGGCAACCTGCTGCGCCGCTACTGGGTGCCAGCACTGATGTCGAACGAGATCGCCGAGTCGGATGGCCCACAGGTACGGGTGCAACTGCTGGGCGAAAAGCTGCTCGCGTTCCGCAACTCCGACGGCAAGGCCTGCTTGATCAGCGAGTTTTGCTCCCACCGCGGTGTGTCGCTGTACTTCGGCCGCAACGAGGAAAACGGCATTCGCTGCGCCTATCACGGCGTCAAGTTCGATGGCATGGGCCAGTGCGTGGACGTGCCGTCATCGCCCCAGGCTTGCGCCCGGATGCACATTAAGGGCTACCCCTGCATTGAGCGCGGCGGCATCGTTTGGACCTACATGGGTCCGGCCGACCAACAGCCTGCTGCGCCTGAACTTGAGTGGTGCACGTTGCCACCCGAGCATGTGTTTGTGTCCAAACGGCTGCAGTATTCGAACTATCTCCAAGCTATGGAAGGCGGCATCGACACCGCGCACGTGTCATATGTGCACAGCTTCGAGGTGGACGGCGACCCCATGCACCAGGGCGTCAAGGCGCTGGACTACATCAAGGCCGACGGCAATGTGAGCTTCGAGATCGAAAAGCAGCCCTTCGGACTGAGCCTGTTCGGCCGTCGGCTGGGCGAGCCCGACTCCTACTACTGGCGCATCACGCAGTGGTTGTTCCCCTGGTTCACACTGATCGCACCATTTGGCAACCACGCGCTGGGAGGCCACGTTTGGGTGCCGATCGACGACCACAACTGCTGGGCCTGGAGCATCAACTGGCAGCCTGATCGACCGCTCACGGCCGAAGAGCGTGCCGCGATGGAAGCCGGCAAGGGAATTCACGTCGAGTACGAGGCACAGGGCAGCTTTGTCCCCAAAGACAACCGGAACAACGACTACGGCATGGATCGCCAGGCCCAAAAAGACAAACGTTCCTACAGCGGCATATTCGGCTTCGCGGCCCAGGACTACTCTTTACAGGAAAGCATGGGCCCCATCCAGGACCATGAAGCGGAAATGCTGTTGCCCACCGACAAAGCCATCGTGATGGCGCGGCGCATGTTGCACGAAGCGGCTTTGGGCCTAGAGCAAGGCGACACACCGCCGGCGCTGAACGCCAGCGAGCAACACGTGCGTCCTGCCGGCGTGCTCCTGCCCCGAGACCAGGACCCCGTCGAATGGGCACGCCATAACCTAGCCGATGCCACTAGCAAGCCGGTCTTCAGCCTTTGATGACATCTATTGCCATCCCTACGACAACACGGAGACAACCCATGACATTCATCCGCAGGCTTTTCGCCGTAACACTGATCGCAACAGCGGCGACCTCTTCAACCTGGGCTCAGGGTACGCCAAACTGGCTTCCTAGCAAGCCCGTACGCATCATCGTGCCCATCGTCGGCAGCACTAACGACGTCTTGGCCCGTCTGGTCGCACCGGAGCTGCAAAAGACGTTCGGCCAACCCTTCGTGGTGGAGAACAAACCCGGCGCGGGCGGCAACATCGGCGCTCTGGAGGTCTCGCGTGCAGTGCCCGACGGGCATACGCTGCTGGTGGGCTACAACGGACCACTGGCGATCAACGTCACGCTGTTCGACAAGATGCCCTACGACCCGACCAAGGACTTGGCCCCCATCACACTGGCCGTGAAAGCGCCTCAGTACCTGGTGGTAAACCCTGCGGCTGGCTTCACCGACGTGAAGGACTTCATCGCCAAAGCCAAGGCTGAGCCTGCCCGGTATTCCTACGGTTCCGTGGCCATGGGCAGTGCTTCGCACCTGACCATGGAGATGATGAAGTCTGCGGCCGGCTTCCACATGACGCACATCCCCTATCGCGGCGCTGCTCCTGCAGTCACCGATCTGATCGCCGGCAACGTGCAAGCGGGCTTTTTCGTACCCGGCAATGTGCAGGGCTTCGCGAAGGAAGGCCGTCTCAAGCTGCTGGCCTCCACTGGTAAGAAGCGCTTCCCGAGCACGCCGGATGTTCCAACACTCGCCGAGTTGGGTCTCAAGGACTTCGAGGCCACTTCGTGGATCGGCTTCCTCGCTCCGCCAGCCACACCACCGGGAATCATCAACCGGTACAACGAAGAGATTGTTCGCATCCTGAGGTCACCCGAAATGCAGAAGCGGTTGCACGAGATGGAGTTCGAGGTCATCGCCAGCAGCCCCAAGGAGTTCAGCGACTGGATTGGCACTGAGATTGGGCGCTGGGGCAAGATCATCAAGAGCACTGGCGCCAAAGTGGAGTGAGTTGAGATGAACACTAACCGACTGGCGGGGCGCACCGCGCTGATCACCGGCGCTGGCGCTGGCATCGGTGCGGCCGCCGCCGCGATTTTCAGCCGCGAAGGTGCGGCTGTACTGATGGTGGATGCGAACACGCAAGCGCTGGAGAGCACGCGCGCCTTGATCCAACAGACGCAGCCCCACGCACGACTAGCGTGCGTGGGGGCCGACGTGGCTGACGAGGCCGCCGCGCTCGCGGCGGTAGCTCATTGCGTCGCGCTCTGGGGCGGGCTGGACATCCTGGTCAACAACGCCGCTATGCGCAACTACAGTGCAGCCGCCGATGCCACTCCCGCCGAATGGCAGGCCATGGTCAATGTCAACTTGGTGGGCATGTCCAACTACTGCCGCGCTGCGTTGCCAGCGCTACGGCACTCCGGCATCGGCAGCATCGTCAACGTCTCCTCGTGCTATGCAGTCACTGGCCGCAAGGGCATGGCGCTGTACGACGCGACCAAAGCAGCGCAGTTGGCCTATACGCGCACGCTGGCCTTCGAAGAGGCACCGTGCGGAGTCCGCGCCAATGCCATCTGCCCCGGTTCGACGTTGACTGATTTCCACCTTGGCCGAGCGAGCAGTGCCGGCAAGAGTGCCGATCAGCTCAGGACCGAGCGCAAAGACACCTCACTGGTCGGCCGCTGGGCCGACCCCGCCGAGATCGCTTGGCCCATACTCTGGCTCGCGTCCGACGAGGCCTCGTTCATCACTGGCACCACGCTGATGGTGGATGGCGGCCTGCACATCATGTAAGTCATGGCCACAACTACTCTGCAGGCGCTCGTCTTCCAGATGCGCCACGAAGCCTCGGGCATTATCAGTGTCGAACTACGACCCACCACGCCAGCATCTGCATTTCCCGTTGCCGCCGCCGGCGCGCACGTGGACCTGCACCTAGGCAACGGTCTGGTTCGCAGCTATTCCTTAATCAACCCGGGGGACACACATCGCTACGTTGTGGCGGTGCTCAACGACCGACGCAGCCGGGGCGGGTCACGTTTCGTGCACGAACAGCTTCGCGTTGGGCAGGTGATTACCCTCGGCGGGCCGCGCAACCATTTCCGACTGGACGAGGACGCGCGGCACAGCGTGCTACTGGCCGGTGGCATTGGCATCACACCGATCTACGCCATGCTGCAGCGCCTCGCGGCGCTAGGGCGCGAGGCGTACCTCGTCTATTGCGCGCGAAGCCGTTCCGAGGCGGCCTTTCTGGCCGAAATCGAGGCAATTGCAAGTGCAAGTGACACCCGGCTTTCGCTGCGATGCCATTTCGACGGCGAGCAAGGCGGACCGCCAGACCTTGAACGCTTGCTCGCCGGCCATCCACCGGACGCTCACTTTTATTGCTGCGGCCCCGGGCCCATGCTCGATGCCTACGAACGCGCTTGCGAGCGGTTGGGACAGCACAACGTACACCTAGAGCGCTTTGCTGCTACCACGACGGTCCCCACAGCGACACCTGCAAGTGGCTACACGGTAGAACTGCGCAGGAGTGGCCGCACGGTCCAGGTGCCACCCGGCATACCTTTGCTCGACGCGCTCATCGAGGCTGGACTCAACCCCGACCACAGTTGCCGCGAAGGCGTGTGTGGAGCGTGCGAAACCAGGGTTATCTCTGGTGATGTCGATCACCGCGACCAACTGTTGTCCAAACAGGAACGCGCGGCCAACAAGTCCATGATGATCTGTGTCTCATCTTGCCGCTCGGGCTGCCTAGTACTTGACGCCTGAAGTCCAGCACCTCGTTCACAGCAATTTTTCAGTCTTCAGCTGATGACGCAAGGTCGCTAGCCTGAGGCTCAACCACGCCTTTCCATCTGGTGACTTTGCAAGCCACTCCACGGAGGTCTTTACTGGAAATTCACCTCGACAAGTCACTCCCAAAACAATATTATTAGCCATCTAACTATAATTGGAGACGTACTGTGGCCTTCGCCAGCCAGAAAGATTTTGTGTCCGGTCTCATGTTCATGGCCGTAGGCGGCTCGTTCGCCTGGGGTGCTGTGGACTATGAAATCGGCAATGCCGCCCGAATGGGCCCCGGCTACTTTCCCTTCATGCTCGGCCTCATCCTGGTCTTGCTCGGGGTTCTGGTCACCTTCAACGCCTTCAAGTCCGGCCCGCCCGGTGGCGACAAGATCGGCGCGCTCGCCTGGCGTCCGCTGGTGTTCATCCTGGGTGCCAACCTGCTGTTCGGTGCGCTGCTGGTGGGCATTCCCGCCTTCGGCCTGCCGGCCTTTGGCCTGATCGTGGCGATCTTCGGCCTGGTCATCATGGCCGGCTACGCCCGCGAAGGCGTGAAGTTCAAGGAGTCGCTGATCCTGGCCGCCATCCTGGCCGCCGGTAGCTACCTCGCTTTCGTGAAACTGCTGAACCTGCAGTTTCCGGTCCTGCCCTGGTTCCTCGCGAACTGAACACGAGGAGACTAGTACATGGATCTGATCAACAACCTCGCGCTCGGCTTTGGCGTTGCCTTCACCCTGCAGAACCTCGTCTATGCCTTCATCGGCTGCCTGCTGGGCACGCTGATCGGGGTGCTGCCCGGCATCGGCCCGCTGGCCACCATCGCCATGCTGCTGCCGGCCACCTACGGTCTGCCGCCCGTGGCTGCGCTCATCATGCTGGCCGGCATTTACTACGGGGCCCAGTACGGCGGCTCCACCACCGCCATCCTGGTCAACCTGCCGGGAGAATCCTCGTCGGTCGTGACGGTGATCGACGGGTACCAGATGGCACGCAAGGGCAGGGCAGGCCCTGCCCTTGCCGCCGCTGGCCTGGGTTCGTTCTTCGCTGGTTGCGTCGGCACGCTGATCCTCGCGGGCTTCGCGGCGCCGCTGACAGAACTCGCACTGGAGTTTGGTCCGGCCGAATACTTCTCGCTCATGATCGTCGGCCTGATCGGCGCCGTGGTGCTGGCATCCGGATCGCTGCTCAAGGCCCTCTCCATGATCGTGCTGGGCCTCCTGCTGGGCCTGGTGGGCACCGACGTCAACTCCGGCGTCGCGCGCTACAGCTTCGACATTCCCGAGCTCACCGACGGCATCAGCTTCCTGGCCATCGCCATGGGTGTGTTCGGCTACGGTGAAATCATCCAGAACCTGTCGCATCCGGACGAGAAGCGCGAAGTCTTTACCGGCAAGGTCGAAGGCATCATGCCGACCAAGGAAGACTTCCGCAACATGATGCCCGCGGTGCTGCGTGGCACGGCCCTCGGGTCCGCGCTGGGCATCCTGCCCGGCGGTGGGGCGTTGCTGTCGGCCTTCACCGCCTACACCATCGAGAAGAAGACCAAGCTCAAGCCGGGTGAAGTGCCGTTCGGCCAGGGCAACATCCGCGGCGTTGCGGCGCCCGAGTCGGCCAACAACGCTGGTTCGCAGACCTCGTTCATCCCGCTGCTGACCCTGGGCATCCCGCCCAACGCGGTGATGGCACTGATGGTCGGCGCCATGACCATCCACAACATCCAGCCGGGCCCGCAGGTCATGACCAGCAACCCCGAGCTGTTTTGGGGTCTGATCGCGTCCATGTGGATCGGCAACCTGATGCTGGTGGTGCTGAACCTGCCGCTGATCGGCATCTGGATCAAGCTGCTGACGGTGCCCTACAAGTGGCTCTTCCCGGCCATCGTGCTGTTTTGCGCGATCGGCGTTTATTCCACCAACAACAACAGCTTCGACATCTGGATGGTGGCGTTGTTCGGCCTGATCGGCTATGGCTTCATCAAGCTCGGCTGCGAACCCGCGCCGCTGCTGCTGGGCCTGATCCTTGGGCCCATGATGGAGGAATACCTGCGGCGCGCGCTGCTGATCTCTCGTGGCGACTGGTCGGTGTTTGTGACCCGTCCGCTGTCCGCCAGCCTGCTGGTGGTCGCCGCGATCCTCCTCGCCGTAGTGCTTATGCCCTCTGTAAAGAAAAAGCGCGAAGAGGCGTTTGTTGAGGACTGAAAGTGCCCTAGTACTAGAGGCAATATTTGCGTTTCCCGCAATGACTACATGAGGCTATCAATATGACCGAAATCATAAAATCTAATGACGATTCGCCCCTTAACAACTTCTCCAACTGTCATGAAGGAATCATTTCACACCTTAATGAATTTGGACAAATCACCGACCTTATTAAGGCTGCAACAAGTGCTCGCAAGATTGCCGACGATACCGTTGCATTTTTCAGAGTCGCTGTATTTGATCATCACGCAGAAGAAGAAAGAGATCTATTTCCTGCAGTCCTTGCCAATGCAAAGCCTGGTGAGGAGCAGTCCATCGTGCAGATGATGATAGACGGACTTATAGCAGAGCACCGCGAGATCGAATCCCAGTGGAGTCGTATAGAACCGAAGCTTGTGAAACTTGCCAAAGGGCACCTCATCGAAATCGATGACACGGCTGTTCAACGACTCGTGATTCAATACACGGCACATGCCAAACTGGAAGAAGGGGAATTCTTACCTCTAGCAGAAAAGATCCTTGGTCGGAAAGATCCCGAATTGGCGACGCTTGGACTCGCTCTACACACACGCCACGTCATTCGTGCAGCTCGTCGCGGCTTACGGGGCTCCTAAATGCAGTACTTGCGGGCGTGGGCGTATCGCCCGGCCTTGCGGTTCAGCTCCTTGCCCTCTTTGGCAAAGGTCTGCTTCAGATCGATGCCCACATCCTTGGCCGCCCCCACCAGCTTGGCCCGGCCAGTCTCCAGCAAACGGCTGTCGGTGGGGTGGGCAATGGCCTTGTGCTGCACCGTGCTGTCAACGATCACGCGGCTGAGCTCCTGCGCCTTGATCAGCTTGAGCTCGACGGCCACGTTGATGGTCTGCGCCAGCAGCTCCTCCACACCTTCTTCGCCCAGCAACTGGCGGAACTTGACCAGCGTGGTGGCGTCGCAGGGCGGGCGATCTGCGTAATAGGCACAGCCCGAGAAGAACTGCCAGCGCGGCGTGTCGGCCCAGCGCGCCACAACGCCTTCGTCCGACTCGTTGAAGGCGTGCTTGAGGTACAGCAGCGCCATCATGATGCGCAGCGGCACGCGCGGGCGTCCTGCGTTGCTGGCCACTGGTGCGCGCTGCACCTGTTCGCCAAAGAGATCCAGGTCGGGCATGGCCACGCCGGCGCGGCCTTTGCGGCAGAAGACTTGGGCCACCCGCGCTTCGATCTCCTGCCAGGGCATGCGCGAGGCCAGCACAGCCAGCGGATGGCGCAGGTCGATCACGTGGTCGATGCGCGAGCGGAAGAAATCGTCGGTGGCGGGGCAGGCAAACATCACGGCAGAACTCCCAGAAAACTGCCCTTATTGGAAATCAAACTGGGAGTTCTGCGCACTACAGTTCGCTCCGTAAGCCAGTGTTTATGCGGGTTCCGGGGGTTCCGCAGGGCCGACTATTGAAAATCAAACAGGGAGTTCTGCGCTCCCGAGGCCACCCCAGCGGGCCAGCGTTCATGCGGGTTCTGAGGGCTCTTCAGGGGCGACTATGTAGAAGATGAAATCAAATCAAGACCTCTAATCATCTGCCTGCAAACCCACTTGCAGCACAAAATTCCGCTCAACCTCTGTGATGCCATCGACCAACCCATGAACCTTAGAGAAAAGCCTGCTTCCATGATTGGTCAGAAAAACCCCCCTCGCACTACGCGTCATAAGCTCAGCCCCGATTCGAAGCTCCAATCTCTTAAGACGTCTGCTCAAAGCCGGTTGTGCAATCTCAAGGTACTCGGCCGCCTTGGAAAGGCTGCCAAGCTTTGCTGCCACAACAAAAATCCGAAGATCATCGAACACCAAAAAAGTTTTCATTCCAGCCATATCGATGGAAGCTCTTACGAAGAAGACGCGACTACAATTAAATTAAAAACCAAATGATCTTTTTCAGCACTCAAAAACCGTCAAACACGAAAAGCCATCAAACATGCCAATAGAAAATCAAAAATGGAACCACAATAAAATCACTCGACAGGCTTCTCTTGAAATCTCATTGAAAAATCAACAGCCTTAACATCCTTAATCAAGGCTCCAACAGAAATCCGGTCCACGCCTGTTTCAGCGTATTCACGCAAGTTTTCATACGTGACCCCTCCCGAAATTTCGAGGCTACAGCGACCGCCGGCCATTTCCACCGCCGTCCTGATATCAACAAGGGACATGTTGTCCAACAACACCATCGTCACTCCCGCGGTCAGAGCCTCCTCCAATTGACGGATAGTCTCCACCTCGACTTGGATGAATGAGACGGGTGAAGTTGTTTCCTGCGCGGCCTTGAATGCAGCAGTGAGGCTCCCTGCTGCTGCAATATGGTTTTCTTTGATCAAGATCGCATCAAAGAGCCCCATCCTGTGGTTTTTTCCTCCGCCACAGCGAACGGCGTACTTTTCGGCGGCACGCAGACCAGGAATGGTTTTTCTCGTGTCGAGAACACTCGCTGCAGTTCCCTCGACCGCCTTGACATGGGCCGCTGTCTTAGTCGCCACGGCGCTGAGTGTTTGCATCCAGTTGAGGCATGTGCGTTCAGCCGTCAGCAACTCGCGCGCTTTACCTTCGATTTCCACAATTTTCTGGCCGGCTTCGCATCGATCACCATCGCTCAGCAGCCAGGTGGCCCGTGAGCCTGGCGCCACCTGTCTAAGTACCTCTGTAACCCACGGGCGTCCGCAGATCACGGCAGAGTCTCGGCAAATAATGGTGGCCCGTGCCTGGCGATCCGCAGGCACCAAGGCGGCCGTCAGGTCACCTGTACCCACGTCTTCCCTCAATGCGCGCTCGACATCTTCGCGAACTTGTTCTTCAAAGGTATTCATCAGAAAATAAATCCAGTTAACTCAAACAGAATCGATGGGAAGCTCGGTGCTTTTGATGTTGCGCCGCAAGATGACGGGTTTTCCACCCAAGGTTCGCTTGCACATCCAATGCGCCAAGGCAGAGTCAAGGTAATCTGCGTGCCCTGGAAACCAGGCAGCAAGCTCATTCCCCAATTGCCGACAAACGGCCACATTGCCGATCGCCAACTGCTGCTTGACCTCATGAATAGACTTCAAGACGGCTGCATGTTCGTTAATATGGCACTCACTGGCAGGAAAATTGCTTTCAAGCATCCAGCGATCTTCCTGTTCAAAGTGCGCCTGGCAGTGTTGAAGCAAAACCCCCAACACTCTATCCAAGTCAGAATCTGCGGCTTGCTGCAAAGCGGCCACAAATTCAACAAACTCTTGGTGTACTTGGTCCATCGGATTGAATCCGAGAAGATAGCCATCACTCCAACTAATTGATGCATTCATTGAGCACTCCTGTCGTCTGGTTTCTTCTTCAGCCTTACGTGGTACTGCCGCACACATTGCGGCTTATTTCATCAGAAGCAGCAAAGACAGCGCCACCAACAAACTCAGCAATAGATGCCGAAATACTTTGTCGCTCAGTCGATGACGGATCGTCCTACCGATTTGCAAACCGACAAACATAGGGATCAGCGCAAGACAAGACAGTCCGACCTCCGAAAAACCGAACCGCCCATACAACAGCATGGCGCCATACATTGGTACTGCACCAATCAGGTAGATGATGCTGATGGAACCAACAAACTCTTCCCGGCGAAGCCTGAGAGCCAGGAGATAAGTGATCAGTATCGGACCGGTGAGGGAGGAAACGCCGGCCATCGCGCCGGCAATCACACCCACCAACGGCCCCATCCAGCGTTCCTTCTGACGATCAATGTTGAATGATGTCCCGAGCAGCATCATTCCCACCGCCGCCATCACGACCAGCGCCAGCAACATGTTGAACCCCTGCACAGAGAGGTTCCTGGTGAAGTGGATCGCAGCAATCGTCGCGACAAACTGACCAACCAGCAACCCAGCGAAGCGCTGAAATCCCTCACGCAGTTTCTGTCCCTCTATGGACTGCCATAGGTTGGAGAGCAGAACCGGCATGACGAGCAGCCCCATTGCTTTGGGCGCTGGCAGAAGAAGCGACAGCAAGGGAACCACGACGAGCGGCAAACCCACCCCAAGGGTTCCCTTGACCACGCCCCCGAGCACCACGGCGCCAAAGCAAGCGATCCAAAGTGCCAGCGACGGCATGGCATCGTGAAACATCACTCGGCTTTGAGTTCCGCGTGTTTGCCCGCCTTTGCCATGGCTTGGTTCTCCTGCTCAATGACTTTGCGGTAGGCGTCGCCACTGGCACCGACGGACTCGATACCGGCGGTCTGGAACTTCTCAACAACGTCCGGCAATTTCACGATCTGAGCAATTTCATCGGAGATCCGCTTGGAAATCTCCGGCGGCGTGCCGGTGCGAGCAAGCACTCCTACGCTGACCGAAAAGTCAAAGCCAGGGATCGTTTCAGCGATCGATGGCACATCGGGCACGGACGCCGAGCGCTTGGGAGCGTTGCTGGCCAGCAAAACAACTTGACCGCTTTTCACAAAGCCCAGCATGGATGGCAACGCGGCAAACAAGACGTCCACCTGTCCACCGACCAATGCCGGCACCGACTGACTCGATCCACGGAAGGGGACGTGAACCATCGACAAGTCGAGATCCGCCTTCATGGCCTCCATCGTAAGGTGGTGCGTGCTTCCGATCCCCGACGACCCATAGGTGAAGGCACCAGGCTCCTTTTTGACGCGGGCGACAAACTCCTGGAAGGTCTTGACGCCGGTCTTGGGGTGCGCCACCAGGAACAAAGGTGAGCGCGCGATCAGCGATACGGCCTGAAGGTCCTGTCCGACCGCGTACTTGGCGGCCTTGTTGATCTGCGGTGTGATCGAAAGCATGGAGCCATCGGAAACGATGAAGCTGTAACCATCGGCAGGCAACGCGCTCAGGGTCTGAACCGAGACGATACCGTTGCCCCCCGGCTTGTTCTCGACCACGAAGCCCTGCTTCATGCGCTCGGAAAGCTTTTGGGCAATGACACGCGCCACCGTGTCTGGAAGGCCGCCCGGTGCATAAGGCACGATGAACTTGACCGGACGGTTGGGGTAATCGCCAGCCTGTGCCAGCACGGCACCAGATGCAAGGAGAGCGCTCATGGCAAGTGCTGCAAGGATTCGTCGTTTCATAGTTTGTCTCCGTAAGTGAGGTTGATGAGATGAAGAAAGCAGAACAGCATCTGTGCACCCCTTTTTAGGGGAGATGCGTGACTGCTTGTTTTTTCTTAGAAATCTAAGATAATTGATTTTTCCCACTTGCTTGATCTTTGTCAAGAGTAGGTACCCATCAACTTCGCTGCGTAGAAACACTTACACCATGACTGCAAACGAGACAATGCACCCCCTCCTCATCACTCGAAAGGAGGTCATCGCCAAGGACGTCTTTCTCTTCGAGTTGAAGTCTCCGGACGCGTCACCGCTGCCCAGCTTCACGGCCGGGGCTCACATCGCGGTCCAGGTGCCCAATGGCTCTATGCGCCACTACTCGCTGTGCAGCGACCCTGGCCGAACAGACCTTTATCAACTCGCGGTCAAACGCGAAGATGACGGCAGGGGGGGCTCCAAGAGCTTGATCGACGAGGCGAACGTCGGCGACACGCTTCTGACCGGCACCCCCAGCAATCTGTTCGAGCTCAGCGAAAAGGCCAAGAGCTTCATCCTCGTGGCCGGTGGCATCGGCATCACACCCATGCGAGCGATGATTCACACCCTCGAAGCCGAAGGCATAAGGAGCTTTAAGCTCTACTACCTTGCACGCACGCCAGGGTCGGCCGCCTTCCTGGACGAACTGAGTGCCCCCGAACTGAAGGGGAAGGTCGCCATCCACCACACTTACGGCGACCCGTCAAAAACCTTCGATCTCTGGTCTGTCTTCGAGAAACCTGTCGCTGGCACGCATGTCTATTGCTGCGGCTCCAAGCGACTGATGGATGAAGTCAAGGACATGACGGGTCATTGGGCCAGCAGTGCCGTGCACTTCGAGAGCTTCGGAGCTGATACGAAACCGCACCCCGACGACAAGCGCTTCGAAGTCGAATTGGCCAGAACGGGCATGAAGATCCTCGTGCCAGCCAACCGAAGCATCCTGGATACCCTGCGCGAGCATTCCATTCGAGTGCCCAGTTCTTGTGAGAGTGGAACGTGCGGCTCTTGCAAGGTGCGGCTGCTCAAAGGCGAAGCTGACCATCGGGACCTGGCCCTTCTCCCTGAGGAGCAGGAGGACCACATCATGGTGTGCGTCTCCAGAGCGAAGTCGGACACCTTGGTGCTTGACCTGTGAGCCCCTCAGTGAATCCCCACAAGCAGCCCATCAGGCTCGGTGTCCTGGGTCTTGGCCGCGCATTCACCCTGATGATTCCGACGCTCAGCAGGGATCCGCGCGTCGCGCTGGCCGCCTGCTTCGATCCGAATGCTGGTGCCACCGCAGCCTTTGCCAAAGCGTTTGGCGGGGTGGCGCACACATCGGCCGAAGCGCTTTGCGCCGATCCGAACGTTGAATGGATCTACGTCGCCACACCGCATCAGCTGCATGAGGAGCATGTGCGACTCGCGGCGAGCCGAGGCAAGCACGTCCTGGTCGAGAAACCCATGGCTTTGTCACTTGCAGCATGCGCCCGCATGCAGGCCGCTTGCGAACAGGCGGGCACGCAGATGATTGTTGGCCACAGCCACAGCTTCAACGCGCCCGTATCGCATGCCAAGACACTCATCGAGTCAGGTCAATGGGGCCGTGTCTGCATGATTCACGCCATGAACTTCACGGATTTTCTCTACCGTCCCAGGCGTCCGGAAGAATTGGATACAGCGAAGGGCGGTGGCGTCGTCTTCAGTCAGGCCGCGCACCAAGTCGATATTGTCCGGCTGCTGGCGGGCGGTGACGTCAGTTCCGTTTATGCAAGAACCGGATCATGGGACCCGACACGGCCCACCGAAGGTGCGTACACCGCGATACTGAACTTCCGCTCAGGCGCGTTTGCCAACGTGACCTACAACGGCTACGGCTTCTTTGACAGTGACCCGTGGATGGCGGGCATCGGGGAAATGGGCTGGCCCAAAGACGTCAACACCCATCGGCTAACCCGGGAAAAGCACCTGGCGACGAAGGACGAGGCGGCCGAGGCCCGCCGGAAGGCGAATCGGAATTTTGGTGGTCAGCACTATGTGCCGGACGTTCGGCCATCGCCCGCCGCCTTTCAACACTTCGGCCCGGTCATCGTCAGCTGCGAGCATGCCGATCTGCGTTTGACTCCTTACGGCGTGGAGATTCACGACACCCATGGCGTGTGCCTGGAGGCCCCGCAGCGCGGACCCGTGCCTCGCTTTGAGGTTGTGGACGAGTTGTGGTCGGTGGCCCGAGATGGGACCCCTCCAGTCCACTCAGGGGCGTGGTCCGCAGCAACGATGGAGGTCTGTCTGGCGATTCTCGAATCGGGCAAGAAAAGAGAAGCTATCATTCTGGAGCATCAAGTCCCAGTCCCGCCGCTTCGGCTTTGACGCCTCCAATGAGCGAAAAATCCATAGACACCCGGAACCTGCTTAGCCACTGGCGAGAATCCGTCCCCAATGATCGCCTTGCCCATTTGGTGCGAGACGTCGCACGTGCGCAGATGCGAGCGCTCCAGCATCGATTGACCCCGTTTGGCGTCTCATTCGGTCACTGGTCGTTTCTGAGGATTCTGTGGAGCCGTGACGGACTGACCCAAAAGGAACTGAGTGATCTGGCTGGCGTGATGGAACCCACGACGTTCACTGCGGTCAAGGCCATGGAGAAGATGGGCTTCATCGAGCGCAGGCATTTGCCTGGCAACAAGAAGAACATGCATGTGTACCTGACGGAGTCGGGCCGCTCATTGGAAAGGGTACTTGTTCCTTTGGCCGAGGAAGTCAACCACATCAGCGCGAAGGGACTACCGGATCGCACGATTTCAGTTGTTAGAAATGCACTCGTCCAGATGATCGAGAATCTTGCCCAAGAAGAAGCCCGCGTCGATGCGAGCATCAACGCGGGCTGTTAGCAGGCGCCTTCCAAACCGATCTCCGGCAGGGTTTGCCGGAGGAAAGCAACCTTAAATACTGTAGCTTTCGTAGGTCGACGGGTCGAAGAGCTCGTCTAACCCCACCCTCCGGCATGACAGCCCCTGCGCATGATGGTGATGCAGGAACGCCTCGAGAGTCTTTCGATTCGGCCCTACGCCATAGGACCAGAAGTCCTGTCCCAGCGTTTCACGCGCTGCCTTGAGCTGTTCCTCCACAAACGGCAGGGTCACCTTGGTGGCCGAGGTGTCCGCCAGCAGTTCCAGGGCTTTCGCCTTGGATTCGCTGAATGCCTTGAACACAGCGCCCGGCAGCCAGCGGTTCTGTTCTGCCAACTCCTTGCGGATGCCCACCACGTGCATGATCGGAAAGATGCCCGTTCGCTTGTAGTAGTCCTTGGCCACCGCCGTCGGGTCGTCGAAAAGCCAGGCCACATCCGGGTTGGTCAGCGCGGCACCACTGGGTGGCCTTGGCGCAATGAATGCGTCAATTTCGCCCGTGTTCAGCATGTCCGAGATGGTCCGCATCTCCGGGGCCGCTTCAACCTTCACACCTGCAGGCAACTCCAGCTTGATCTTCTCCGGGCGCCCGGGCGTGTCAATCCCGCCCCTGACCCAGGTCACATCCTCCGGTCGTATCCCGTAGTCATCCTGCAGGATCGACCGCGCCCACACGATCGCCGTCAGCTGGTACTCCGGCACCCCGATTCGGCAACCCTTGAGGTCCTCCGGCTTGCGGATCCGGTCCTTCCGCACGTAGATGGACGTGTGGCGAAAGGCACGTGACAGGAACACCGGAACCCCGATGTAAGGGCTCTCGCCCTTGGCGTGCTTCACCAGATAGCTGGAGAAAGACAGCTCGGTGATATCGAAGTCTCGGCTCCGCATGGCCCGAAAGAACATCTCCTCCGGGTTCAGCAGCATGTACACCGGGTCGCATCCATCAATTTGAACACGCCCGTCGTACAAGGCCCGATTGCGGTCGTAGTCACCCATGGCGACTGATAGTCGTAGCTTGGTCATCAAGTCAGCTCAGGCAGTGACAACATAAGAACGGTCCATCTCTGGATTATCCTGACCCTCAAGCCAGACATAGCTCGTCTCGTAAGCGCGCCAGTCCACGGTCTTTGGAATGACTCCCTGGAACGAGCACACTTCATTCGGAATGCGGTTCTCACCACCACCGATGACTTCGCCACTCTTCTGGAACGCCTGAACCGCCTCGACCATCTGCTTGCGGAACTCGACGATGGCCATGTCGCTGGCTCCAAGGCGGTCGTGACTTCTGTCGGCGATCTTGCCCATGGTGATCCACATGGCCATGTCCTGATTCGGAATGCCGGAAATGCCGGTGAAGTTGCCACTCTTCATCGCTTGGCGGTCCTGCCAGTACCTGTTCTCGTAGTTGCGCAGCGGACGGTACTGCTCATCCAGATCGACGCCGACCGTCTGGCCCAGGAATTTGCGCCAAGTGGCCGTCTCAGGGGTCTGCGAAGGATGGCCCCAGCCGATGAAGTAGAAGCAGGTGTTGGTATCGTCCACTGGCACATTCACGTTCGCCACGTTGTACAGGTTGTTCGGTGGAATCAGTACCGTCCAAGGCGCAACGAACACCGTCGTGCGCACGTAGTCGTGCGTCTGGGCATTGAAGATGGGGCGCCGCACTGCGGCATACCGGAAGCCGAACTTCGCGCGCTGCACCTGCATCCGCGGCGCCTTGTCGGTGGACGGACGCAGCCAGTTCTTGTCGGTGGCTTTCGCACCATCGACACGTGCAGGAACCATGTCCGAACTGTGCAGGCTCGAGCTGTGCGCCGAATCGATCGCACCTTCCAGAATCTGTGCCCAGTTCACGGGGATGATCACCTTGGCGACGCTCACCCGTGTTTCCGCAGTGGGCGCCCAGCGGGGTGGCTCAAACTCCGGCATGGTTTCGGCCGCACCCATGTAGGCCCAGACAAAGCCGCCCCATTCCTTGGTGGGGTATGCCTTGTGTTTGACTTTTTCCAGCATGCCACTGGCTTCCGGCTCGGAGGACATCTCGGTGACATTGCCCGCCACGTCCATCTTCCAGCCGTGATACAGGCAGCGCAAGCCACCCTCCTCGTTCCGGCCGAACACCAAGGATGCCCTGCGATGGGGACAGTACTCGTCCATCACGCCGACTTGCCCATCGGTGTTTCTGAACACCACGAGGTCTTCGCCGAGGATCCGTGCTTTGACAGGGGTTCCGTCAGGCTCCGACACCTCTTCGATCAGACAGATCGGAACCCAGTGTCGACGCATCAGATGCCCCATCGGGGCACCGCTTTCGACACGGCACAACAGGTCGTTCTCTTCTCGCGTAATCATGGCCATCTCCTTACTGGGTGAATACGTGCAGATTGCACGGCACATGAACTATACTTCGATATCTAAGTATTTTACATAGGGTTATCCCTGCAGCCATTTTTTCCCCAGCAAGCATCTGAGGCACACCTTTCACGAATCACTCGGTACATGACATGAAAAAACTCCCAAACAAGTGCAGCTCGCTGGCTTTTGCGTTCTACATGGCCACCATCATTGCTTTCATGATGTGCGTCCTACTGACAGCCATCAACACCGGTGTCGATGGTCACTTCCTGCGACGGGTTCTTGGTACCTACGTGGTTGCCATGCCAGTGGCCTTCGCATGCGTCGTCTTGGTGCGCCCGCTGGTCCTGTTTCTTGTTGCTATGACCGTGGATGCGAATCGTGAATCGACCCGAGCCCAGTAGACACCTTGGAACCTCAAACTGAGGCCCCTTCGGATGTGCCATGAAGACTAACCACAACCCTGAAGAATTCAAGATCGTGGCGCCGCAACCGTGCATCGTCGCCGGCATCTCGGGCGCGATCCAGCACCTGCCGGTGCATGAAGGATTCCAAGGTGATCGTGGCGATCAACTAGGACCTCGAGGCCCCGATCTTCTTGATCGCCGACTACGGCTTGAAATCCGACCTGTTCTCGGCCGTGCCGGAATTGGTGGCTGCAGTTTGAGAAAAACGGTGACTTGATACGAGAATGAAAATATTCAGGGAAAACAATGGAACTGAGGCACCTTCGGTGCTTCTTGGCGGTCGCTCAGGAGCTGCATTTCGCCAGAGCCGCTGAGAAGCTACACATTGAGCAATCGCCACTTTCGAGGGCGATCAAGGAGTTGGAGGAAGAGCTGGGGATCCGCCTCTTCGACCGCAACACTCGCAGCACGCGCCTGTCCCGCGCAGGCCAGGTGTTCATGGAGCACGTGCCACGCGTGTTCTCCGCGCTGAATCAAGCGCGTGACAGCGTCCGTACCGTATCCGCAGGCTACCAGGGGCGATTGCGCATTGCCCTATCGGGCAGCATCTCGCAGACCCATCTCACAGCGCTGTTGTCACGTTGCCGAGAGGAAGAGCCTGATACGGAAATCCGGCTCTATGAAGTTCCGTTGGTACAACAGATCAAAGGTCTTGAATCCGACTTGTACGACGCGGGATTCTCCCAGTCGCAGGAGGTTGGCGAGACGCTGCTTGCCGTACCGGCGTGGAGAGACCCGATGGTGGTGGCTGTGCCCTCACGCCATCCCTTGCTGATTCACAAGAAGCTGCCACTGGAAGAGGTGCTGCGCTACCCGCTGGTGCTTTGCGACCCGGATGCCTGCGAGGGCTGCAGCCGCCAGGTGGCCCGCGTGCTGAACGCGACAGACCTTGAACCCATCGTGGCCGAGCAAGTGGCCAGCCACGACCTGATGGTGACGCTGGTGGCCGCTGGCTACGGCCTGGGTTTCTCGACCGAGGCGCACGTATCGACCAGCCACCATCCTGAGATCGTCACGCGACCGTTGGCCGGTCGCTCGCCGGTGCTGACCACCTACCTGATCAGGCGCATTGGCGAACCGTCGGACACCTTGCAACGTTTCGTGGAAAGAGCCCTTGTCGATGCGCCGGGTCGCGCGTCGGACGAAGCTCTGGACACATCACCAGGGAGTAGCAAATGAAGAAGTGTTCCAGATGGATGACTGTGGTGTGCGCTGTTTCGGCCGCACTGCTGTTGTCCGCGTGCGGCAAATCACAGCCCACCGAAACCGTGGAGTCACTGGTGGCCGATCCCGAACGTCTGAAGTTGCTGCGCGAGCAGTGCAAGACAGAGCGCGCCAAGCTGGGGGAAGAGCTTTGTGACCGCGTGGCCGAGGCCACCAAGAGGCGGTTTTTTGGGGACGGCAAGGTGCCCTACAACCCACCCAAGGAATCGCCTAAGTTCTGAATCTGCGCTTGCCGCCACACGCAGCGCTGCCCGTTTCGAGCATCGGCTCTCTGCGCCGTGCTTCGCCGAGGGATGCGTCAGCACGCCTCAGTAGGCATTGATGCGGACCACGCGGCAAGCCTGCCGATTTGGGACTTTGACCCACCGATAGGCCGCTTTCATCCTGACGCCCGCGGCACGCCTTTGTACCGCGCGCATGCCCCCACATGGAGGGCCACAGGACAGGAGGTCAAGGTGCAGGCTCGGGGCGCAAGCCATCAAGGGGTTCTCTACGGGCAGATCGCGGCGGTGCTCGGCGTCGTCGTGGTCGGCGTGTGGGGCGCGACCCAATGGACGGCCGCTGCACTGGGCAACCAGGCACGCCTGGGTGCGCCCTGGTTCGAAGCCTTTGGCTTGCCGGTGTACCACCCCTGGCGTTTGTTCGAGTGGTGGTTCCTCTTCGATGCCTACGCGCCCGACGTCTTCGACATGGGAGGCGCCATCGCGGGGGGCAGCGGCCTCGCCTCGGTGGGCGTAGCGGTGGGCCTGTCGGTGTGGCGCGCGCGGCAGTCGCGTCTGGTCACCACCTACGGCACGGCACGCTGGGCCACAGCAGACGACGTTCGCCAAGCGGGCCTGAATCGGCCTGCCGGCGTCTTCCTCGGCCGGCATGGTGAGTGGTACCTGCGCCACGACGGTCCCGAGCACGTGCTGGCGTTTGCGCCCACCCGCTCGGGCAAGGGGGTGGGCCTGGTGGTTCCCACGCTGCTGTCGTGGCCGGGCTCCGCCGTGATCCACGACATCAAGGGCGAAAACTGGCAGCTGACGGCCGGCTGGCGCGCGTGCTTCTCGCATTGCCTGCTGTTCAACCCCACCGATGCGCGCTCAGCCGCCTACAACCCGCTGCTGGAGGTGCGGCGCGGCGTGCACGAGGTGCGCGACGTGCAGAACATCGCGGACATCCTCGTGGACCCAGAGGGCGCGCTGGAGCGGCGCAATCACTGGGAGAAGACCTCGCACGCCCTGTTGGTCGGGGCCATCCTGCACGTGCTCTATGCCGGCGAGGACAAGACGCTGCGCGGCGTGGCCAACTTCCTGTCCGATCCGGCCTGCCCGTTTGAAGTGACGCTTCACCGGATGATGACGACACCGCATCTGGCGCGCGAGCAAGGCGGTGGACCGCACCCAGTCGTCGCTTCCGCCGCACGTGAGGTTCTCAACAAGAGCGAGAACGAACGCTCGGGCGTTCTGTCCACGGCCATGAGCTTCCTGGGCCTGTACCGAGACCCGACGGTGGCCGAGGTGACTTCGCGTTGCGACTGGCGCATCGCCGACCTGATCTCGACCGAACACCCGGTGTCGCTGTATCTGGTGGTGCCGCCGTCGGACATCAGCCGCACCAAGCCGCTGATCCGGCTGATCCTGAATCAGGTGGGGCGGCGCCTGACCGAGTCGCTCGATGGCTCGGACGGCATCGCACGGCGTCACAAGCTGCTGCTGATGCTGGACGAGTTCCCGGCGCTGGGCCGGCTGGACTTCTTCGAGACCGCCCTGGCGTTCATGGCGGGCTACGGCATCCGCAGTTTCCTGATCGCGCAGAGCCTGAACCAGATCGACAAGGCCTACGGCCAGAACCACTCCATCCTGGACAACTGCCACGTGCGCGTGACCTTCGCCACCAACGACGAGCGCACCGCCAAGCGCATCAGCGAGACGCTGGGCACCGCCACCGAACTGCGTGCCCAGCGCAACTACGCCGGCCACCGGCTGGCGCCGTGGCTCGGGCACCTGATGGTCTCGCGCCAGGAGACGGCGCGCCCGTTGCTGACCCCTGGCGAGGTGATGCAGTTGCCGCCCGACGAAGCGGTGGTGATGGTCTCCAGCACGCCACCGGTCAAGGCCCGCAAGCTGCGCTACTACGCAGACGCGAACTTCAAGCGCCGCGTATTGCCGCCGCCCGTCCTGACTGCCGGCCCCTATCCCGATGCGCCACCGGTGCGGGCAGACGACTGGGGCGGTCTGGCTGTCCCGACTTCGTCCACTGCATCCAACCCAGTCTTCATGGCCGGCATGGATGCCGACGAAGGCGGTCCCCGCCTGCAGCCAGAGCTGACAGAGATTGCGGTACACAACCCCACGATCGACGCACTAACCAATGACCTGGCGCTGCTCGATGACGACGACGCGCCCCCGCCCCTTCCCCGCCAGCTCGATCCGGCCATGCAGCGCGCGGCTCGCCTGGCCGCACTCGACCCCGATGACGGTATCGCACTATGAGCCAGTACCGCCTGAACCTGTTCATTCCGCCTGAGCATGCGCGACGCCTCGAAGAGGTGGCCGCCAAGAAGGGCGTGTCCAAGTCGTCCATCGTCGCGGCGGCGCTGGCCTCTTGGCTGTCGCCGGATTCAGGCGACCAGCGCGAGGCGGCCATCGCCAAGCGGCTGGATCGGCTCTCGCGCCAGTTCGAGCGGCTGGAGCGCGATCAGAACATCGAGATCGAGACGCTGGCACTGTTCATCCGGTACTACCTCACGGTGAGCACGCCGGTGCCCGAGGGGCACCAGGAGGCGGCCCGTGCCCAAGGCAAGGCCCGCTTCGAGCAGTTCGTCGAACAACTGGGCCGCCACCTGCTGCGCGGGCGTAGCCTGGTGCGCGATGTGATCGAGGAGCTTCACCCGCAGGAACAGGGCCTGAACCGGCAACTGGACGATGCGGCAGGCATGGCCGAGGACCCGGTGTATTCCGGGCACCCCGACGAAGGGCCGACGGCATGACGACCGCACCACCCAACCCCGAAAGGACCACGCTCGACCGCCGTGTGCGCATGCTGCGCACGGCCATGGGGCCGATGATCGCGGCCGCGCTGGAAGACCCGGACGTGGTGGAGGTGCTGCTCAACCCCGATGGATCGCTGTGGCTGGACCGACTCTCCACCGGGCGGGCGCCGACGGGCGTCACGCTGTCGTCCGCTGATGGGGAACGCATCATCCGTCTGGTGGCGGCCCATGTCGGTGCCGAAGTACACCGGGGCCAGCCGCTGCTGACGGCCGAGTTACCCGAGACGGGAGAACGATTCGAGGGGGTGCTGCCGCCTGCCGCACCAGGCCCGGCCTTCGCACTACGCAAGCGCGCCGTGGGCGTGATCCCGCTGGACCGCTACGTGGCCGACGGGATGATGAGCGCAGAGCAGGCCGACTTCCTGCGTCAGGCCGTGCACGAGCGACACAACATCCTGATTGCTGGAGGCACCAGCACCGGCAAGACCACGCTGGCCAACGCGCTGCTGGCCGAGATCGCCACCACGGGCGACCGAGTGCTGGTGCTCGAAGACACCATCGAGCTGCAATGCTCCGCGCGCGACCACGTCCCGCTGCGCACGCGTGCGGGCGCTGTATCCATGGCCGAGCTGGTGCGCGCCACGATGCGGCTGCGGCCTGACCGCGTGGTGGTGGGCGAAGTGCGTGGCGGCGAAGCGCTTGACCTGGTCAAGGTCTGGGGCACCGGCCACCCCGGCGGCATCGCCACCATCCACGCAGGGTCGGCGCTCGGTGCGCTGCTGCGACTGGAGCAGTTGATCCTGGAGGTGGCGGTGAACCCGCCGCGTGCGCTGATCGCCGAAGCGGTCAACGTGGTGATCTACATCGCCGGTCGCGGCCGCAAGCGCCGGATCGAAACGATTGCCCGCGTCACCGGACACGACAGCACGGGCTACCACCTGGTGGCAATGAATGGCGCGCTGGATGCGCCCTTCCCGGAGCTGCCAGCGCCAACGCCACTTGCGACCTCTTCCTCCCCGCCCCCCGAGGCGGACTCCCCTTCCTCAACCCTGCCTGGAGAACTTCCATGAACCCTTCGCTTTCCCTGCGCGCCGTTGCCGATCTGCTGGCCCAATCATTCTCTCGATGGATCCCGTCCGCCGGCATGGCCGGCCTGCAACGCCTCAACCGGCTGATCCAGCCCGCCCGTCAAGGCCTGCTCACCGCCGCCGTCATGCTGAGCCTGGCCGGCACGGCCAAGGCGGCCGGATCCAGCATGCCCTGGGAGGGGCCGCTGCAATCCATCCTGGACTCGATCCAGGGCCCGGTGGCCCGCATCGTGGCAGTGATCATCATCATCGCCACCGGCTTGGCGCTGGCCTTTGGTGACACATCTGGGGGTTTTCGCAAGCTGATTCAGATCGTCTTCGGGCTGTCGATCGCCTTCGCGGCCTCATCTTTCTTCCTGAGCTTCTTCAGCTTCTCCGGTGGTGCCCTGGTATGAGCATCGCTGCCGAACACGCCAGCCTGGCCAGCGGATTCGAGATCCCGTTGCACCGTTCGCTGACCGAGCCCATCCTGATGGGCGGCGCACCGCGCACCGTGGCCATCGCCAACGGCACACTGGCCGCCGCCGTGGGCCTGGGACTGCAGCTGTGGATTCCAGGCATCGTGCTGTGGATCGTGGGCCACTCGCTGGCGGTCTGGGGCGCACGGCTCGATCCGCAGTTCATGGCGGTGTTTGCCCAGCACCTCAAGCACAAGCCGCTGCTGGACGCGTGAGAAAGACACCATGCTCAACCTCACCGAATACCGGCAGCGCCCTGCCCTGCTGGCCGACTGGCTGCCCTGGGCCGGACTGGTGGCGCCCGGCGTGGTGCTGAACAAGGATGGTTCCTTCCAACGGACCGCGCGCTTTCGGGGGCCGGACCTGGACAGTGCCACGCAGGGCGAACTGGTGGCCACCACCGCGCGCCTGAACAACGCGCTGCGCCGCCTGGGTTCGGGCTGGGCGCTGTACGTGGACGCCGAACGCCGGCCGGCTGCCGACTACCCGCGCTCGGATTTCCCTGAAGCCTTGTCATGGCTGGTGGACGAAGAACGGCGCGCAGCCTTCGAGGAATCGGCCAGCCACTTCGAGAGCCGCTACCACTTCACGCTGCAGTACCTGCCGCCCGAGGAGTCGCGCGCGCGAGCCGCCAGCCTGCTCTACGAAAACCGTGCCAGCACGGGTGTGGACTGGCGTGAGCGCCTGGGTGCCTTCATCGCCGAAACCGACCGGGTGTTCGACCTGCTCGACGGCGTCATGCCCGAAATCGCTTGGCTGCAGGACGCCGACACGCTGGGGTACCTGCACGCTACGGTGTCGCCGCGCGCCTACCCGGTGGCCGTGCCCGAGGTGCCGTTCCACCTCGACGCGCTGCTGGCCGATGCCCCGCTGCTGGGCGGCCTGGCGCCGATGCTGGGGGATGCGCACCTGCGCGTGACCACGGTGCGGGGGTTTCCCACATCCACCTGGCCCGGCGTGCTGGACGACCTGAACCGACTCGGCTTTGCCTACCGCTGGTCCACGCGCTTTCTGTGCATGGACAAGGCCGAGGCCGAGAAGGAGCTGGGTCGCCTGCGCCGCCAGTGGTTCGCGAAGCGCAAGAACGTGATCGCCTTGTTGCGCGAGACGATTTTCCAGCAGGAGTCGCCGCTGGTGGACACCGACGCGGGCAACAAGGCCGCCGATGCGGATGCAGCCCTGCAGGAACTGGGCAGCGACCAGGTGGCCTTCGGCTTCGTGACCGCCACGCTCACGGTGCTCGATGGCGACGCCACCGCTGCCGATGAGAAGCTGCGTATGGCGGAGCGCGTGATCCAGGGCCGTGGCTTTGTCACCATCCCAGAGACGCTGAACGCCGTGGAAGCCTGGCTGTCGTCGATCCCCGGCAATGCGTATGCCAACGTGCGCCAGCCCATCGTCTCCACGCTGAACCTGGCGCACCTGATGCCGGTCTCGGCCGTGTGGGCCGGGCCGGAGCGCAACCGGCACCTGGACGGCCCGCCGCTGGTCGTGACCCGCACCGAGGGCTCAACGCCCTTCCGGCTGGTGACCCACGTGGGCGACGTAGGCCACACGCTGGTGGTGGGGCCGACGGGCATGGGCAAGTCGGTGCTGCTAGCCTTGCTGGCCCTACAGTTCCGGCGCTACCCCGGCTCGCGCATCTTCGCGTTCGACATGGGCCGCTCGATGCGAGCCACGGTACTGGGTCTGGGCGGCGAGCACTACGACCTGGGCCACGACGGCGACATCGCCTTCCAGCCGCTGGCCGGCATCGACCAGGAGGGCTACCGCAGCTGGGCCGCCGAGTGGGTCGAAGGCCGTCTGGTACACGAAGGCGTGGCTGTGGGACCGGACGAGAAGGCAGCGATCTGGTCCGCGCTGGGCAGCCTGGCCGGCGCACCCCGCGATCAGCGCACACTCACCGGCCTGTCGGTGCTGCTGCAGTCCAACGCGCTGCGCCAGGCGCTCGCGCCCTACGTGCTGGGCGGCGCCCACGGCAAGCTGCTGGACGCCGACCACGACCGGCTGGGTGCGGCCGACGTGCAGTGCTTCGAGATGGAAGAGCTGATGGGCAGCCGCGCGGCGGTGATGGCCGTGCTCGGCTACCTGTTCGCACGCTTCGAGGCCCGCTTCGACGGCGCACCCACCCTGCTGATGCTGGACGAGTCGTGGCTGTTCCTGGACGACCCGGTGTTCTCGGCGCGCATCCGCCAGTGGCTCAAGACACTGCGCAAAAAGAACGTGTCGGTGCTATTCGCCACACAGAGTCTGGCCGACATCCAGGGTTCCAGCATCGCGCCGGCCATCGTGGAGAGCTGCGCGAGCCGTATCTTCCTGCCCAACCCGCAGGCCACCGAGCCGCAGGTGCGTTCGATCTACGAGGCCTTCGGCCTGAACCGCCGGCAGATCGAGATCGTGGCCACTGCAGTGCCCAAGCGCGACTACTACTACCAGTCCCGGCTGGGCAATCGCCTGTTCGATCTGGACCTGCGCGCCGTGGCCCTGGCCTTTGCCGGTGCCTCCTCGCCGCAGGGCCAGCGGCTGATCGACGAGGTGCTGGCCACCTGTCCGCCCGAGGGCTTCGCCCCGGCCTGGCTGCGCCGCCATGGCCTGGACTGGGCCGCTGATCTCTTCCATCAACACCCCCATCACCACCCCGGGCATGCCCGAATTTCAGGAGAAACGCCATGAGCCTCCGTGCACCGCTTCGCTCTTTCAAACCCCGTCTCGTCGCGCTGGCCACCGCGGCCGCGCTGACCCTGGGCGCCACCCAACCCGCACACGCGCTGTTCGGCGTGGGTGACATCGTGCTGGATCCGGTCAACCTGGTGCAGAACACCATGACGGCCGCTCGCACGCTGGAGCAGATCAACAACCAGATCCGCCAGTTGCAGAACGAGGCGCAGATGCTGATCAACCAGGCGCGCAACCTGGCCAGCCTGCCGTTCAACGTGGTCAACCGCCTGCGTTCGACGCTGGACACGACCCGGCAGCTGATCGCCCAGGCCCAGGGTCTGGCCTACCAGGTGTCGCACCTCAACACCGAATTCGCCCGCCTCTACCCTGAGCAGTACGCCGCCACAGTGAGTGGCAATCAGATGTTCCAGGACGCGCACCAGCGCTGGAAAAACACGCTCAACGGCCTGCAGACCGCCATGCAGATGCAGGCCCAGGTGTCGCAGAACCTGAGCCTGGACGAAGGCGTGCTGGCCGACCTGGTGAGCCAGAGCCAGTCGGCCACCGGCGCGCTGCAGGCCATGCAGGCGACCAACCAGTTGCTGGCCCTGCAGGCCAAGCAGTCCATCCAGTCGCAGCAGCTGATGCTGACGCAGGACCGCGCCGCCTCGCTGGAGCTGGCGAGACAGGCCGCGTCCATCGAGCGTGGCCGTGAGGTGACGCGCCGCTTCATTGGCAGCGGCACGGGCTACACGCCGCAGGGCGTGAGCTTCTACGGCCACTGAAGCACCGGAGGCCCTGCCATGGACGACGTCGCCGTCATCGACCGCTTCCTGAACACCTTCTCCACCTACATCGACTCGGGCTTCGGGTTGCTGAGCGGCGAGGTCGCCTTCCTCACCGCCACGCTGGTGGCCATCGACATGACCATGGCCGGCCTGTTCTGGGCCATGGGCCACGCCACCGGCCAGGGCGACGATGTGCTGGCCCGGCTGCTGCGCAAGGTGCTCTATGTCGGTGCTTTCGCCTACATCATCGGCAACTTCAACAGCCTGTCGGGCATCGTGTTCCGCTCGTTCGCCGGGCTGGGCCTGCAGGCCAGTGGATCGGGCATGAGCCTGGCCACCTTCCTGCAGCCCGGTCACCTGGCCAAGGCCGGCATCGATGCGGCGGCGCCCATCCTGCAGCAGATCAGCGACCTCTCGGGCTTCCCGGAGGTGTTCATCAACATGGCCCCCATCGTGGTGCTGTTCCTGGCCTGGCTCACGGTGATCGTGAGTTTCTTCGTGCTGGCCGTGCAGCTTTTCGTGACGCTGATCGAGTTCAAGCTCACCACGCTGGCGGGCTTCGTGCTGGTGCCCTTTGCGTTGTGGAACAAGACCACCTTCCTGGCCGAGAAGGTGCTGGGCAATGTGGTGTCCTCCGGCATCAAGGTGCTGGTGCTCGCGGTGATCGTGGGCATCGGCACGGGTCTGTTCTCGCAATTCCAGACCATACCGGCCGAGCCCTCCATCGACCACGCACTGGTGGTGATGCTGGCCTCGCTTTCTTTGCTCGGGTTGGGCATCTTCGGGCCCGGCATTGCGACCGGCCTGGTGTCCGGCGCGCCGCAACTGGGTGCGGGTGCTGCGGCCGGCACGGCGCTGGGTGCCACGGGTCTGGCTGTTGCCGGGGGTGCTGCCGTGGCCGGTGCTGGTGCGGCCGTGGCCGCCGGTGCGCGCATGGCGCCGGGCGCGGCACGGGCCGCGATTGGCGGTAGCGCATCAGCGGCCCGTTCGGCCAGTGGCCTCGCGGCAGGTGCGAGGTCGGCCTACGAGGCAGGCGCTGCCGCGTCCTCGGGCGGGTCGCTGCGCGCCGCTGGCGCAGGCATGGCCAACGTGGCCCGCACCGGTGCCAGCGCCGTGGGTCAGAAGATGGCCGACGGCGCCAAGGCCGTGAAAGACAAGGTGTCAGGTTTTGTGGCCGAGGCCGCTGCGCCTGCTGCTACGGGCGCCGAATCGGCCATGTCGAGCCCACCCACATCGGCACCCGCCAACGAGCCCGCCTGGGCGCAGCGCATGCGCCGGCGCCAGCAGATCGGCCATGCCGCCACGACGGCGGCACACACCCTGCGCGGTGGTGATGGAGGTGGCTCGGGCAGTGGCCCCAGCCTTCGTGACTCGGATTCCTGAGGAGAACCCAGCATGCGTTTCAAACGACCACAGGTGCGCTATGCCGACACGCCGCAGCCTGCCACCCCATATCAATCGGCAGCGCAGGCCTGGGACGAACGCATCGGATCGGCCCGCGTGCAGGCCCGCAACTGGCGATTCATGGCGTTCGGTTGCCTGTCGCTGGCCCTGCTGATGGCCGGTGCTCTGGTCTGGCGCTCGGCGCAATCTATTGTGACGCCCTACGTGGTGGAGGTGGACCAGGCCGGCCAGGTGCGAACCGTGGGCGAAGCCGCCTCCCCCTACCGCCCCGGCGATGCGCAAATCGCGCACCACCTGGCCCGTTTCGTGACGCTGGTGCGTTCGTTGTCCATCGACCCGATCGTGGTGCGGCAGAACTGGCTGGACGCCTATGACTACACGACCGACCGCGGGGCCGCCGTGCTCAACGAATACGCCCGCACCAACGATCCGTTCGTGCGGGTGGGCAAGGAGTCGGCCACGGTGCAGATCACCAGCGTGGTCCGCGCCAGCGACGCCTCGTTCAACGTGCGCTGGACTGAACAGCGCTACGTGAACGGCGCGCTGGCCGGCACCGAACGGTGGACGGCCGTGATCTCCACCGTGCTGCAGACGCCGCGCACCGAGCAGCGCCTGCGCAAGAACCCCCTGGGCATCTACGTCAACGGCCTGTCCTGGAGCCGCGAGCTGGATGCGAACGAAGGAGCCAAGCCATGAAAACCCTGAACACCAATACGCATCACGTTGTGGTCTCCCTTGCCCTTGCGACCGCCCTGGCAGGGTGTGCATCGCAGGGCGTGCCGCCGCCCGTGATCCCGCTGGACGAGCCGGTGATGGCCCAGCCGCTGCCCGAGCCACCTCAGCCGGTGGAAGTGGTCGCCGTGCCGAGGGTGCTGCCGATGCCCGCCCAGATGAAGCCGCTGCCGGAGGCGCAGGACAAGCCGCCAACACCCGAGCCCACCGACGAGCGACTTCGCGTGTCGCGCGCCAACGCAGAAGCCCGGGTGGCGCCCACGCGCGAAGGCTACGTCAACGCCATCCAGGTCTGGCCCTACACCGACGGAGCGCTGTACCAGGTCTATGCCGCGCCCGGCCGCGTGACAGTGATCTCGCTGCAGGCCGGGGAAGAACTGGTGACCGTGGCTGCGGGCGATACGGTTCGCTGGGTCGTGGGTGACACGTCCAGCGGCTCGGGCGACGCGCTGCGCGTGAACGTGCTGGTCAAGCCAGTGCGCACGGGTCTGAAGACCAACCTGGTCGTCACCACCAACCGCCGCACCTACCTGATCGAGCTGACTTCCACCGAAAGGGCCTGGATGGCGTCGGTCTCCTGGGACTACCCCAAGGACCACATGTTGGCGCTACAGCGGCAAGCCCAGGCCGCTCAGACGGCAGCGCCGGTGGACGCCGGGCTGACCCTGGAGCGGATCCGCTTCCGCTACGCGATCAGCGGCAGCACACCGCCCTGGAAGCCGATGCGCGCCTTTGACGATGGCGAGAAGGTCTACATCCAGTTCCCGGCTGGCATCGCGCAGGGGGAGTTGCCGCCGCTGTTCGTCATCGGAGCACAGGGCGACGGGCAGTTGGTGAACTACCGCTTCCGCACGCCCTACTACATCGTCGATCGCCTGTTCGGCGCAGCCGAGTTGCGGCTGGGCACCGACAAGGGCGACGTGGTCCGCATCGAGCGCACGGACGGTGTGCCGTCCACCGCTCGGAGGGACTGAGCATGGCCACGAACGATTCCACCCCATCAGGTACCAGCGGTCGAACCACAGCGGCCAAGGTGTCGCCCGAGTCGGTGGCATTGCGAGCGCAGCCGCAACCGGTGACCCGCCTGAATCGCCGCAGCCTCGCGCTGCTGGCAGGCTTGCTGGCCTTGGGTGTGCTGGGAGCGACGGTGTGGTCGCTGCAACCGAAGGCGCGCCGCGAGGCAAACGATCCCGCTGAACTGTTCAACGTGGATCGGGTGTCGCGCTCCGAAGGACTTGGGAAGTTGCCCGCCGACTATTCGAAACTGCTACCACCGCTACCCGCGGCCGTGCCCGAACTCGGACCACCCTTGCCTGGCGATCTGGGGCCAGCCATCGTCAAGTCGCAGCAGCCAGTGGTACCAAGCTATTCGCCACCGGGACACGACCCGGCTGCATCGGAGCGCGATGCCCGGCGCAAGGAGGCCGAGCAGGCCGCGGCGGCGTCGGTGTTCTTTCGGAGCGGTGGGCAGCGCGCCACCGCTGCTTCGCCGGCCGCTGCAGCGCCCGGCGCCACCAGCGCAATACCGAACAACTTGGCGGGCTTTGATCCGATGGCAGCTGGCCTGACCTCCACGCCAGCGCAGGCTGGCAGTGCCGACGCCACGACGGCACAAAACCGGCAAGACCAGAAAGAGGCTTTCCATAAATCCGGTTCCACGGAAACACGCAATTCCGGATCTCTGCAACTGCCCGCATCGCCGTACCAGGTGATGGCGGGTACGGTGATCGCTGGCGCCTTGGTCACCGGCATTCAGTCCGACCTGCCAGGTGACGTGATCGCCACGGTCACCGAACCGGTGTACGACACCGCCAGCGGCAAACACCTGTTGATTCCCCAGGGCTCGCGCATCCTCGGTCGCTACAACAGCCAAGTGAGCTTTGGTCAGAGCCGTGTCCAAGTGGTATGGAACCGTGTCATCCTGCCCGACACGTCCTCGCTGACGCTGGACAACCTGGTGGGCTCCGACCCTGCTGGCAGAGCTGGCCTCGAAGACGGCGTGGACTGGCACTGGGATCGGGTGTTCGCAGGTGCTGCGCTGACTTCGCTGCTCGGCATTGGTGCTGAACTCGCTGCACCCGAGAACCGGCAGGACGGCAACCGCATCGTGATCGCCGGGCGCGACAGCCTGCAGGACAGCGTGAACCAGATCGGTCAGGAAGTGACCCGCCGCAACCTGAACATCCAGCCGACACTTACAGCTCGGCCAGGACTGCCTATGCGCGTCATCGTGAATCGCGACCTGGTCCTGCGGCCCTACCAGCCGCTGTTTTTCGTCAGAGGGGTGCCGCGATGAGCACAAACCGTCAACTTCGCTTGGGACCACTGCCCAAGACCGAAAGCGTCAAGCTGACCTTCTCCTGCTCGGCCGCCTTGAAAGCCGAACGGGATCGCTACGCCGCGTTGCATGCGCAGACCTATGGCGAGGCCACCGATGCCCTGACGCTGATCCCGCACATGCTGGAGGCCTTCATGGCCAGGGACCGCGGATTCAGGCGAGTGGATGCCAAACGCAAGACTCCATTGGCGGCAGCCAAGTCGTCCAAGGCTGGCGAGGCACGGGAATGACTGAACCCCATGGCAGTCATGTCGGGAGGACTCCATGTGTAACCTAGCCCAGCGGAGGCTGATCAAGCCTTTCACCGAAGTCACCGGTTATGGCGAAAACGATGTGCGTGAGAGCTGCGAGCACCATCAGAAAGACGGCTTAGCATGACCGCCGAAACGATCAACGCCGAACAGTGCGCCGAGCTCCTGCACTGCACCGAGCAGCGAATTGAGGAACTGACCCGAAGCGGCGAGCTACCGGGGATGAAATTCGGTCGCGGTTGGATCTATGTGAAAGCCGACCTGCTGGCCTACATCGCCGAACGCGCCCGCAAAGAGGCTGAGGAGCGGCGCCAGGACCTCAACGCGCGAAAGTCGATCCCGCGCTTGGACATACCGATCAAGCCACGGCGGCAGACGCCGCCACCGCTTCCGGTGCCGGCCAAAGCCTTTGCGCAAGGTCCACGCCCCTGAAGCTGGCATAGCGTTGAGCCATCACCGAGCCCGGCTTCCATCCCATGATCTTGTTCAGCTCCTCCAGACGGAACATGTCGCGCCCGTCTTTGTCTTTCAGCTCCAGCCATCGGCACGTCGCTTCGTGTCTCAGGTCGTGTTCATGAAGGCCAACGATGTCCATGTACTCGAAAGCGATCCTGAAACGGAATGACAACCGTTGACTGGTACGCACCAAGCCCTTTTTCCCTTCTTCGATCCCTTCTTCGTGGAGGAATGGGAAGATGTGCGTATCGGGTTCGAACGGCGGCCGCGATGCAAAGTACGAGGACAGCGCCTGATGCACTTCGGGGCGCATCGGGACATCCCGATAAGAAATCTTCCCACGCCACTGCTTGGTCTCCTTGGCACGGATCACTTTGTTCTGCATGTCAATCTGGCCTCTGGTCAGGGTGTACGCCTCCCTGAGCCGTAGTCCCGTGTTCAGGATCAGCAGGTACAAGGTCAGTAGCGCATCGCCGCCCTTGAGTTCGAGGCCGCGCGAGCGATCTGGTCGCTCATAGCCCGACAGCACCGCCACGATCTTCTCGTGCTCCCCTGGCAACAGGCGCCTGTCGCGCGCCACGTTCACCTTCACCTTGCCACCCTTGGCTTTCGCCATCTGGGCATCGACGTCGGTATAAGTCGAGTAGCCCTTGGGCAGCAGCTTCACCGGGTTGCTGATCTTGACGTTCACGTTGTGCCGCAGGTACTCGTCAATGGCCCGGCTAAGCGCCTGAATGCGGTGCTTGATGGACGAGGGGGACAGGTTCTTCTCCACCTTCAGGGAACGGAGATAGCCCGTCAACCACTTGTAGCTGGCGTCGGAGAGCCGCACAGAACCCACCTCACGCGTCAGCGTCGAGAGCGTGAGAATTTGCGAAGGCGCCGCGAAGCCACTGTCCGACCACGCACCCAGAATGCGCACCAAGCGCACACCGTCGCCAGGGGACGTGGGAGTGGTCAGCTCTGCCGGCGGCGGGATGTCCGCGTGCTTCATCAGCTTCCACTGCTGCCCATAGGCAATGGCCTCGGCCTCGGTGTCGAAGGTGAAGTACTTGCGCCCGTTCGGAAGCGATGGGTGCCTCAGCCCTATTTCCCACTTCCCGGATTGCTTCAGTCTGGGTTTTGCCATGCCACATCTCCGTCGTGTCAACGAGATGGATCATCGCATGATCTGATCGAGTTTAAGCCGCCATTTTGTGGCGTCTTCGGGTGCTTCTGAGGCGTTTATCAGCCTCAATTAACTCCATAAGTTGTTGATTTATAAGAGTTTCAAAAATGAAGACAAACATGGAAATCAGCTACATGATCGAACTGATCCAGCGCACGGAGAACGCCGGCGGCTCAGGCCTGCGTTGAGCCCGTCTGGTGCGGAGTGCGGCGAGGGAATCTCTCCCCCTCGTAAACTCAGGCACCGATGACCCTGCCCCTGTTTGCCCTCGTCCTACTTCCCTTCGTGGGCAGCCTTGTTGCGGCCCTGCTGCCGTCAAACGCGCGCAACACCGAGTCCACGCTGGCCGGCGCGATTGCACTCTTCTGCGCCGTGCAGGCGGCCATGCTGTTCCCGGAGGTCTCCACCGGCGTCGTGATCCGGCAAGAGATCGTCTGGCTCCCCTCGTTGGGCCTGAACCTCGTGCTGCGCATGGACGGCTTCGCATGGATGTTCTCCATGCTGGTGCTGGGCATCGGTGCGCTGGTGGTTCTGTACGCGCGCTACTACATGTCGCCGTCCGACCCCGTGCCACGTTTTTTCTCGCTCCTGCTGGCCTTCATGGGGTCCATGAGCGGGGTGGTGCTCTCGGGCAACCTGATACAGCTGGTGCTGTTCTGGGAACTGACCAGCCTGTTCTCATTCCTGCTGATCGGCTACTGGTACCACCGCAAGGACGCACGGCGCGGTGCGCGCATGGCGCTCACCGTGACGGGTGCCGGCGGCCTATGCCTGCTCGCTGGCGTGCTGGTGCTCGGGCGCATCGTGGGCAGCTACGACCTGGACGCGGTGCTCGGCGCGGGCGAACTGGTGCGCGGCCATCCGCTCTACGGCACGGCGCTGGTGCTGGTGTTGCTGGGCGCACTCACCAAGAGTGCGCAGTTCCCGTTCCATTTCTGGTTGCCGCACGCGATGGCCGCACCCACCCCGGTGTCGGCCTACCTGCACTCGGCCACCATGGTGAAGGCAGGGGTGTTTCTCCTGGCGCGGCTGTGGCCGGTGCTCGCAGGCACCGACGAATGGTTCTGGATCGTGACCTGCTCGGGCCTGATCACACTGCTCATCGGCGGCTTCGCAGCCACTTTCCAGCGCGATCTCAAGAGCCTGCTCGCCTATTCGACGATCTCGCACCTGGGGCTCATCACGACGCTGCTCGGCCTCAACAGCCCGCTCGCCGCCGTGGCCGCCGTGTTCCACATCATCAACCACGCCACCTTCAAGGCCTCTCTGTTCATGGCGGTGGGCATCATCGACCACGAAACCGGCACGCGCGACATGCGCCGCCTCAGTGGCCTGCGCCGCTACATGCCGATCACCGCCACGCTCACCATGGTGGCGGGTGCGGCCATGGCCGGCGTGCCTCTGCTCAACGGCTTCATCTCCAAAGAGATGTTTTTCACCGAGGCCGTGTTCGTGAACGCTGCGCCCTGGTTCCAGCAGTTGCTGCCGGTGGCTGCCGTGGTGGCGGGCGCACTCAGCGTGGCGTATTCGTTGCGCTTCATCGTCGACGTGTTCTTCGGCCCCGACACCTGCACCCGGTTGCCGCGCATGCCGCACGAGCCGCCCCACTGGATGCGCGTGCCCATCGAACTGCTGGTGCTGGTCTGTCTGGTGGTGGGCGTGCTGCCGCAGTGGTCCATCCACACCCTCCTCGCCGCTGCTGCCACGCCGGTGGTGGGCGGCATGTTGCCGGAATTCGATCTCGCGGTGTGGCACGGCTTCAACCTGCCGCTGTGGATGAGCCTGCTCGCCATGGCCGGCGGCGTGGCGCTGTTCATGCTGCTGCACAAGCGCCTGGAAGATGGCCGCATCTCGCGCACGCCCGTCCTGAGCCTGGTCAGCGGCAAGCGCGTTTTCGAAGGCCTGCTCGCGCTGCTCACCGCTGCCAGCCGCCTTGCGCTGCGGTGGCTGGGCACCCGGCGCCTGCAGATCCAGGTGCTTCTGCTGATGGGGCTCACAGTGGTGGCGGCCTTTGCCGCCGTGCGCATGGTTCATGTGTCGGAATGGCTCGTCACTGGCGAGCGCGCCGCACTGCCGTTTTCGCCCATGTTCGCGCTGCTGTGGCTGGTGGGCGTGGGCGCGGCCATCGGTGCGTCGTGGCAGGCCAAGTACCACCGGCTGACCGCCCTGGCGTTGATGAGCGTTGCGGGTCTGGTCACGGTCGTCACCTTTGCGTGGTTCTCCGCACCCGATCTGGCGCTGACGCAACTCTCCGTCGAGGCGGTGACCACGGTGCTCATCCTGCTCGGCCTGCGCTGGCTGCCCAAGCGATCGGAGGCCGTCGACCGCCTGTTGCCGCTGCGCACCCGCATGCAGACCCGTCTGCGGCGAGGACGCGATCTGCTCGTTGCGCTCGCAGCCGGCTGCGGCATGGCAGCCCTGTCCTACGCGGTCATGACGCGCAGCTTCCCGCAGAGCATCTCGCCGTTCTTTCTGGACCGCGCGCTGTCCGAGGGCGGCGGCACCAACGTGGTCAACGTGATGCTGGTGGACTTCCGGGGTTTCGACACGCTGGGTGAAATCGCGGTGCTCGGCATCGTGGCGCTCACTGTCTACGCGCTGCTGCGGCGATTTCGCCCGGCACCCGAAAGCATGGATCTGCCGGCGCAGCAGCGGGCCCTGCCGGCCGACCTGGCCACCGACCTCGTGAATGCGCAGACCGTGGCCGATACCGCGCGCGGCTACCTGCTGGTGCCTGCGGTGCTGGTGCGCCTGATCCTGCCCATCGCCGGCGTGATCGGGGTCTACCTGTTCATGCGCGGCCACAACGAACCTGGTGGCGGCTTTGTTGCCGGACTGGTGGTGTCCACCGCATTCATCCTGCAATACATCGTGTCGGGCACGCAGTGGGTGGAAGCCAACATGAGGCTGCTGCCGGTGCGCTGGATCTCGGCCGGCCTTCTGATGGCCACCGCCACCGGCCTGGGTGCCATCTTGATGGGCTACCCCTTCCTGACCACCCACACCGCCCACCTTGACCTGCCCTTGCTGGGTGAGCTCCATGTGGCCAGCGCGCTGTTCTACGACATCGGCGTCTTTACGCTGGTGGTGGGCGCCACCCTGCTGATCCTCACCGCCCTGGGCCACCAATCGGTGCGTGGCCACCGCCGCGTCACCTCCGACGCCCGGGACGCCGGCGGACAGATACCCGAAACACACTGATGGAAATCGTTCTGGCCATCGCCATCGGAGCGCTCACCACCTGCGGCGTGTGGCTCTTGCTGCGACCCCGCACCTACCAGGTGATCATCGGCCTGTGCCTGCTGGGGTACGGGGTGAACCTGTTCATCTTCAGCATGGGCCGGCTGGCGGTGGACAGTGAACCGGTGCTGTTACCGGGCATGGAGCCCAACCTGCTGAACTACGCCGACCCCATGCCCCAGGCGCTGGTGCTCACCGCCATCGTCATCGGCTTTGCCATGACAGCACTGTTCCTGGTGGTGATGCTGGCGCAGCGGGGTTTTTCGGGCAACGATCATGTGGACGGCCGCGAGGATGACCAGGAGGCTGGCTCGTGATCGAACTGGCCGACGCCCTCATGCCCCACCTGATCGCAGTGCCCATCCTGCTGCCTTTGCTGGCGGCCTGCGTGCTCATGCTCATCAGCGAGCGGCGGCACCGCATCAAGGCCACTTTCGGCCTGCTGGCCACGGCCGCCAACCTGGCTTTGGCCGTGCTACTGCTGTTCTGGGCCAAGGACGATGTGCAGACCAGCGACTACGGCGTCTACCTGCCTGGCAACTGGGACGTGCCCTTTGGCATCGTGCTGGTGCTTGATCGACTCTCGGCACTGATGATCTTCGTGGCCGCGCTGGTGGTGCTGATGGCCCTGCTGTTCGCGCTGGCACGCTGGCACAAGGCGGGCGCCCATTTCCACCCGCTGTTTCAAATCCAGATCATGGGCCTCAACGGCGCCTTTCTCACCGGTGATCTGTTCAACCTGTTCGTGTTCTTCGAGGTCATGCTCGCCGCGTCCTACGGTCTGCTGCTGCACGGCTCCGGGCCGGCGCGCGTCAAGGCCGGGCTGCACTACATCACCATCAACCTGGTGGCCTCTTCGCTGTTCCTGGTGGGTGCCTCGCTGATCTACGGCGTGACCGGCACGCTCAACATGGCCGATCTGGCCATCCGCATCCCCGAAGTCATCGCCAGCGACCGCGTGCTGCTGCACGCCGGCTGCGCCATCCTCGCCGTGGCCTTTCTGGCCAAGGCCGCCATGTGGCCGCTCAATTTCTGGCTGGTGCCCGCCTACGCCAGCGCCAGTGCGCCATCGGCGGCGGTGTTCGCGTTGCTCACCAAGGTCGGCATCTACGTGCTGCTGCGCCTGTCGACCCTGCTGTTTTCACAAGACGCGGGTGAATCCGCCGGCTTCGGCAGCGAATGGCTGCTCTGGGGCGGCCTGGCCACGCTCACCTTCGGTGCCATCGGCATGCTGGCCTCGCAGCGCCCCGCGCGTCTCGGCGGATTCGCCGTCGTTGTTTCCTCGGGCACGCTCATGGCCGTGCTGGGCTTGTCTCGACAAGACCTGACCGCCAGCGCCCTCTACTACCTCCCGGTCTCCACCTTCGCGGTCGCCGCCTTCTTCCTGCTCACGGAGTTGCTGGACCGTTCCCGCCAGGACGACCCGGAACGCCAGCGCGCACCCGAAGACGAAGAGGACAACCTGCCCTTTTCGCTGGCCGAGCTCGAACTGCACGGCGCCAACCTCGATGACGACGAAGAACCGCTCATCGGTCGCGCCATTCCCGCATCCACCGCCCTGCTCGGCATGGCCTTCATCGCCTGCACCCTGCTGCTGGCCGGACTGCCACCGTTCTCAGGCTTCGTGGGCAAGTTCGCCATGCTCACCAGCTTGCTGGCATCGCCCACCACCCACGTGACCTCATCGAGCTGGGTGTTCATGGCTCTGGTGATCACCTCGGGGCTTTTCGCGCTCGTGGCGCTCTCGCGCGCCGGCATCCGCTTCTTCTGGGCGCCGGTGGACCGTCCCGCCCCCGTGCTGCGTGTCGTCGAGTTCCTGCCCATCGCCCTGCTGGTGGCGCTGTGCGTGCTGTTCACCGTACGCGCCGAGGCGGTGTTGCGCTACACCAGTGCCACCGCTGCTGCGCTGTACCATCCGCGCGGCTACATCGACGCTGTGTTCTCTGCACGCCCCCTGGTCACGCCCACCAATGCCGAGCGGCTGGGCGTACCGCCACCGGGCATCAGCCAATGATCCGCCGCATCTTCCCTTCGCCCCTTCTTTCGCTCGCCCTGGTCGCGCTGTGGATGTTGCTCAACAGCAGCTTTGGCCTGGGCCAGTGGCTCATGGGACTGATGCTGGCCTGGCTGGTGCCCTACCTCACGCATTCGTTGCGCCCCACGCCGGTGCGCTTCAGTCACCCGATGACAGCCATGCGCCTGTTCCTGCGCGTCGGCAAGGACGTGATCATCTGGAACTGGCGCGTCCTGCTGGGCACCATTGCGCCAACAGATCGCGTGCCCCAGGGCGGCTTCGTCGTGGTGCCCCTGGACCTGCGCGACCCCAATGGCCTGGCGGTGCTGGCGGCCATCATGTGCGTGATCCCCGGCACCATCTGGTCCGAGCTGGCGCTGGACCGAAGCGCCTTGCTGGTCCACCTGTTCGACCTGGAGGACGCCCAGTCCGAGATTGATCTGATCAAGCGCCGCTACGAACGCCCCCTGATGGAGATCTTCGAATGAGCAACGTGCTTTTCTTCGCCATCGTCTTCACGCTGTCGTGCTATTCGCTGGGCATGGGGCTGTCGTTGCTGCGCCTCTTTCGCGGGCCGTCGGCGCAGGACCGCGTTCTGGCCATGGACCTGATCTGCACCATCGTCATGCTGATGCTGATGGTGCTTGCCATCCGTTACCGCAGCGCGGTGTACTTCGAAGCCGCGCTGCTCATCTCGATCTTCGGTTTTGTGAGTTCCGCCGCGATGGCCAAGTTTCTGCTGCGCGGCGAGGTGATCGAATGAATGCGGGTCTTTCCCTGTGGGTGGAATGGTCAGTGGCGCTGCTGCTCATGCTGAGCGGCGTCTTCACGCTCTCGGCGGCCGTGGGCGTGTTGCGCTTCAAGAGCTTTTTCCAGCGCATGCATCCACCGGCGCTCGCCTTCAGCTTCTCGGCCTGGTGCGTGACGCTGGCCAGCGTCCTCTATTTTTCGGCGCAAGATGAAAAGCTCTCGCTGCACGCTTGGCTCATCATCATCTTCCTCGCACTCACGGTGCCGGTGACCACCATCCTGCTGGCCCGCACGGAACTCTTCCGGCGACGCACGTCGCAGGACCGGGGCAATGATGAAATTCCGCCCTCGCTGATTCACGACGTCGCTGCGCCGCTTGAGGCTCAGCAGGCGCAAAAATCCCAGGCGCCCTGAGACAGGGCTCTCAGGGGGCGATCACCACCTCGACGCGGCGCGCCTCGGCGTTGTTGCCGCTGCCGGTGGTCTGCTCCGGCTTTCTGAGTTCCATGGCGGACTCCGCCACGCCTGCGCCCACCAGCGCATCACGAACCACCATGGCACGCTGCTTGGCCAGTTCGGCATTGAACGCCGGGTCGCCGGTGGCGTCGTGGAAGCCCGACAGCGTCAGACGCTTGCCCGACTTGGCCGACCGGATGGCGTCGGCCAGTGCGTCCAGTGCACCGGGGGCAAGATCTGCCTTGCCCGAAGCAAAGTAGAACTTGACCACGCCGTTCTCCACCACCACGCTGGCGTCGTCGCCCACCGGGGCGGCCACCGCGGTGGCAGGCGCCGGTGCTGCCGCAGCCATGGTGGAACCGGTGCCGCGCGACTTCTGGATGCCGATGCCCACTGCCAGACCCAAGGCCAGCACGACGGCTGTCATCAGCACGAAGGCCAGTACGCGGAACTCGGGTTCGTCGTCCTGAGAAGACATGGGTAGCACTCCGTGAAGAATAATGGGAAGGAACGAACGAAGATTGTAAATGGCCCATCGCGACACTTCGAAGGCAGCTCCCCACGATCCCGCGCTCAGAGACGGCGCAAAGATGATGGCTCAGGCGCTGGCGCAATGGCGTTCACAGGGACCGCGTCCGGACCTCTGGGTGTTCGCCTATGCCTCGCTCGTGTGGCGCCCGGATTTCGAGGCCGCTGAGCAGCGGCCCGCCCGCGTGCAGGGCTACCACCGCTGCCTGGAGATGTGGAGCCGCGTGAACCGGGGCACCTATGAGCGGCCCGGTCTGGTGTTCGCCCTCATGCGCGGTGGAAGTTGCGCGGGACTGGCACTGCGCGTGCCCCACGAACAGGTCGAGGCGCTCATGCCGGTGCTGTGGGCGCGAGAAATGCCCAATCCTGTGTACGACCCGCGCTGGCTGAAGTGCCACACGCCACAGGGCCCGGTCAGTGCGCTGGCTTTCACGCTTTCGCACCACAGCCCCAGCCACACAGGCACCCTGAGCGACGAGCGCTATCGCGAGATCTTCGCGCAATCCTGCGGGCGCTACGGCACCACGCTGGACTACGCACGCCAGACTTTCGAGGGCTTGCTGCGCCATGGCATCCACGACCACGCGCTGGAAAGGTTGCTGCGGCTGGCCGACGCGGATGCCCCTCATATACTGAACCCATGAACATCGCCGACCTGCGCAAGAGCTACGAAAAGGCCGAACTCAGCGAATCGGCCTCGCACGCCGATCCGCTCCAGCAATTCGACCAGTGGCTGCAGGAGGCCATCCACAGCGAAGTGCCCGAACCCAACGCCATGACACTGGCCACCGTGGGGCCCGACCTGCGGCCGAGCACCCGCGTGGTGCTGATCAAAGGTTTCGATGAACGCGGCATCGTCTGGTACACCAACTACCACAGCCGCAAGGGACGCGAACTCGCCGGCAATCCGTTCGCGGCACTGCAATTTCACTGGGTCGAGCTCGAACGCGTGGTGCGCATTGAAGGCGTGGTGGACAAGGTGAGCGACGAAGAAAGCGATGCGTACTTTCACAGCCGCCCGCTGGACAGCCGCATCGGCGCCTGGGCGAGCCCGCAAAGCGAGGTGATTGAAGGCCGCTCGGTGCTGGTGGCCAACGCGGCGAAGTACGGCGCGCAGTTCCTGCTGCGCCCTCCTCGCCCGCCACACTGGGGTGGCTACCGCCTCAGGCCCGAGCAATGGCAGTTCTGGCAGGGCCGCAAGAGCCGACTGCACGACCGGCTGCGCTACACCGCCCAGGCCGAGGGCGGCTGGCTGCGCGAGCGGCTCGCACCCTAAAGCATTTCGATGGCCTGGCCGGCCACGGCCTGCAACTGCGCGGCGCTCACCAGCGTCGGGGCAATCTCGGCCAGGGGTACCAGCACGAAGGCGCGCTCGCTCATGCGCGGGTGCGGAACGGTCAGGCGCTCGGAAGCGATGCGCCCTGCGCCGTAAGTCAGCAGATCGAGGTCCAGTGTGCGCGGTGCATTGCGGAAGGGCCGCTCGCGCCCGGCGGCCAATTCGATCGCCTGCAAGGCGTCCAGCAGCGCAGGAGCGCAGAGTGTGGTGGCGACTTCTGCCACTGCGTTGACATAGTCCGGACCGCTGGAATCCACCGGCGCCGTGCGGTAGGGGCGGGAGGCTTTCACCAGCCGAACACCCGGGGTGGCGTTCAGCGCAGACAGCGCACCCAGCAAGGCTTGCGCGGGATCACCCAGATTGGCACCCAGGGCAACGTACGCCGTGACCTCAGCGCGCGACACGGGCCATCAGTCGGTGGGGCCAGCCTCGCCGGCGCCCCCTTCGGCGCGTCCGGCGCCGGAGGGCTTGCGGCGACGGCGGCGGCGCTTCTTCGCGGGTGAGGGGCCGTCGGTGGGCATCGGCTCGGCTGCGTCTTCACCGGTCGGCACTTCATCGTCACCGTCGTCCTGGGGGGGGCGGAATCGGGCGTCGGCCATGGAATCGCTGGCAGGATGGTCGGCGTCGGTGCGCTTGACGCGCCGGGCCTTGCCTGCGCCCGGCTTGGCCAGGTTCTCGCGGCGCTGCGCGTCCACCATGTCGTCGCGCATGTCGTCGCTGGCCATGCTGAAGGTTTCCCACCAGTGGGCGAGTTCTTCCTCCACCTCGCCCACCTGCGCCCGCAGCCGCAGGAAGTCGAAGCCGGCGCGAAACCGCGGCTGGTCGACCAGGCTGAAGGGCGAGGTGCCCACGCGCTTGTCAAAGCGCGGCTGCATCATCCAGATCTCGCGCATGTCCGCACCGAGCTTGCCACGGCCGGACACATCGCCCACACGCGCCTCGAAAGCATCGTCGACGGCTTCCTGCAACGCAGAAATGGGCGCCGGAGCGCGTTGACCTGGGCGTGGCTGCAAACGCTGCATCCAGCCCTTGCGCACATCGGCCCAGAGCACGCACGCGAGCAGAAAACTCGGCGCCACCGGCTTGCTCTCGCCCACGCGGCGATCGGTGTCTTGCAATGCGAGTTTCACGAATTCGTCGTCGGCGCGTTCCACCACCACGTCCAGCAAAGGGTAGATGCCGGTGCCCAGGCCCACGGCCTTGAGCTGCTCGATGCTGGCCAGCGCGTGACCGGTTTGAAGCAGCTTGAGCATTTCGTCGAACAGGCGGCTCTGAGGCACGTCGGCAAGGAGCTTTCGCGATGACGCCAGCGGCTCCAGCGTCTTGGGGTCGAAGGTGAACCCCAGATGGCTGAGCTTGGCGCCGAACCGCACCGCGCGGATGATGCGCACCGGGTCTTCGCGGTAACGGGTGGCGGCGTCGCCAATCATGCGCAAGGTGCGCTTCTTCGCATCGCGGATGCCGTGATGGAAATCGACCACGGTCTGCGTTTCCGGGTCGTAGTACATGGCGTTGATGCTGAAGTCGCGCCTCGCCGCGTCCTGCTCAATCGGACCCCAGACGTTGTCGCGCAACACCCTGCCGCTGGCATCCACTGCGTGCTTCATGCCGGCCAGTTCACCCTTGCTGGTGCGCTCGTTGCCGGCCACCTGCTCGGCGGCGGCGTTGTCCAGGTAGGCGCGGAAGGTGGAGACCTCGATGACTTCGTGCTCGCGCCCGCGCCCGTAGACCACATGCACGATGCGAAAGCGCCGTCCGATGATGAACGCACGACGGAACAGGCCTTTGACCTGCTCGGGCGTGGCGCTGGTGGCCACATCGAAGTCCTTGGGACGCAGACCCAGCAGCAGGTCGCGCACCGCGCCGCCCACGATGTAGGCGTCGAAACCGGCCTGCTTGAGCGTGTGCACCACGTCAAGCGCGCGCTGATCGACCAGCGAGCGGTCGATGCCGTGCACATCTGCGGGGACATCCTCGCGTTTGCCGAAAGGATGGGCTCGGCGCGAGCTTTCGCTACCGGTCTTGCCCAGCAGCCTGTTGATGAATTTCTTGATCATTCGAATAGGTTCAGTATGCGCCAGCCCCGCTCAAGGGCCACGGCGCGCAGCCGGGCATCCGGATTGGTGGCCACGGGCTCATGCACCTTTTCCAGCAGCGGCAGATCGTTCATGGAGTCGCTGTAGAAGGTGCTGTGCTGCACGAGCGACCAGTCCAGCCCGCGCGCAGCCAGCCATTGTTCCACACGCGCGACCTTGCCCTCGCGAAACGACGGCACGCCCCGGATCTCGCCGGTGGGTTCGCCACGTTCGTCGGTCTGCAGTTCGATCGCAATGAGTTCGTCCACACCGAAGGCGCGGGCGATCGGACGGGTGACGAACTCGTTGGTGGCGGTGACGATCACCACCTGGTCGCCGGCATCCTGGTGGGTGCGCACCAGATGGCGGGCCGCCTCGGTCATGGCGGGGCAGATCACCTGCTGCATGAAGCGCTCGTGGGCCTGTGCAGCCTGGGCCCGCCCGTGTTCACGAACCGCGCCAGTGGCAAAACGCACGTATTCGTGGATGTCCAGCGCACCGGCCTGGTAGGCGGCGTAGAAACGATCATTGGCCTGGGAAAAGGATTCGGCCTCTCGCCAGCCCAGTTCAACGGTGAACTCGCCCCAGGCGTGATCGGAATCGAGTGGAATCAGCGTGTGGTCGAGGTCGAAAAGGGCCAATCTCATGTGGGTTCGTTTTCCAGCATCGATTTGATCAGCGGGATGGTGATGGCGCGCTGGGTGCGGAGGGCATAGGCGTCGAGCTGTTCGAGCAATTGCATGAGGCTGGAGAGGTCGCGCGAAAAGCGGCTGAGCATGAAGTCCATCACTTCATCGCCGAGGAACACGCCGCGCTCGTCGGCGGCGCGGCGCAGCACCGCGCGGCGCTCGGTCTCCCCCAGCGCCTGAAGGTGGAACACATGGCCCCAGCCCAGGCGGGTGCGAAGGTCCTCACGCAGGCGCAGATCGGCCGGCGGGCAGGTGGCAGAGGCCAGCACCCAGCGCGCGGGGCCATGCGCCGGGTTTTGCGCGTTGACGAACCAATTGAAAGCGGCGGCCTGCTGGGTCGCGGTGTACAGGTGGCAGTCGTCCAGCAGGACGGCGTCCCACTGTTCGTCGAAGTCGCTCGGGTCGAGTGTGGCGGCGTCGAGCCAGCCCACCCGTCCGCCCTGCTCTCGCAGTGCCTCGCGGGTGGCGCGCAGCAGGTGCGTCTTGCCGCATCCGCTCTCGCCCCATAGAAACGTGGGTACGGGGGAGCGGGTGGGGTTGCCTGTCCAGAGCAGCAGGTGCTCCAGCGCGGCTTCGTTGCCCACGGCCACGAAGTTGGACAGCAGAGGAACGGGCGCCAGGCCAATGTCCAGCGCCATCTGTTTCATGGGGACCGGTCCCGTGCTCATGGGTGCCCGGACGGAGTGGGAGCGACCGGCGGCAAGGCGCAAATCGAGGAAAAAGTCAATGGCATGGGGGCTGGATGGTGCGTCGGCCCTGGGTGGCGAACCCGCAGGGTCTGGGACGAATTCTATCGGCCCACCCCCCGGGGTAGACGAAAGTCCCGCCAGGTCACGCTCACATCGCCCCGCCCGGCTCAGAGGAGGGCTTCGGACGGCAGCACATGCACGCCCGGCGTCGCCGCCAGCGCAGCCTGCAGCAGGTGGTGCGCAATGCGGTCGGCAGGTACCACACGGTAGCGCCGGGGCAGCAGCGGCTGAAGCCACTGCGAGAGGCGCACCGCCACTTGCTCGGCCGGTCGGCTTTCCTGTCGCGCGCCACCGATCAGGCCCGGTCGCACCAGGGTGAGCGAGGGGTAGCCCACGGCCTGCAGGTCGCGCTCGGTTTCGCCCTTGGTGCGCGAATAGAAGACCCGCGAGCCCGCATCGGCCCCGAGCGCGGAATTGAACGCAAAGGCGCGCGCACCATGGCGGCGTGCCAGGTAGGCCACCTCAAGCGGGTGGTCGTGATCGACCTTGTAGAACGCGGCCTGCGAGCCCGCCACCCGGATGGTGGTGCCCAGCGTGCAGATCACCGCATCCACCCGCCACCATTCGGCGTCTTGCGGAAGATGGTTGAAGTCGACGGTGGGGTTGAGCAGCTTGGCGTGGGGCACGAGCGAACGGCGTGTGGGCGCCACGATCTGCCCGACCCCGGGATCGGCCAGCGCCTGGCGCAGCACATGGCCGCCCACCAGCCCGGTGGCACCCACCAGCAAGAGTCGTTTCATGAGGAGAGACAACGCACAACCGTCAGTTCAGGGCCTTGCGCAGCTCTTGCAGACGCTGCACGGTGGCCTCGCGGTCCAGGGTGTCGTCGGCGTGAGCAACATAGGTTTCGAGGTCGGCCACTGCCAGCCGCAGCTCGCCCATTTCGGCCCAGGCCAAGCCTCGGTCGCGGTACTCGGCCCAGGCCTCAGGCAGCAGGATGACGAGACGATCAAGCACCGCAATGAGGCGAAGCCAGTCTTCCTGCGTGCGGTGGATTTCCTTGAGGTTGCGCAGCAGCCGGGCCAGAATTTCGCGCGGTGTGGCGGCCTGAAGGTACAGGCCCACCGGCACGTCGAAATCGTCCACCAGGCCATTGCGGCGCTTGTAGGGTTCGAGCCGTTCGGAAAGGTCTTCGCGGCTGAGCGACTGGCCGGTGAACGGGTCAATCACGACCTGTCCGTTGGGCAGGTTGATCTTGACCATGAAGTGACCGGGGAAATTGACTCCACGCGCCTTCAGGCCCAGCCCGTGCGCCAGCTCAAGCCAGAGCACCGCCAGCGAGATGGGAATGCCCCGGCGGGTGCGCAGAACCGCGTTGAGGTAGCTGTTGTCGGGGTCGTAGTAGTTGTTGACGTTGCCGCCAAAACCCATGTCACGAAAAAAGAACTGGTTGAGGGTGCGCAGCCGTTGCAAGGGGCCGGCATCGGCGGCACACCGACGGCGCACGCGTGCAAGCATCTGGTCGACATCACCCAGGACCTGCTGAACATCCAGATCCGGGTATTCGTCCTGAGCGATGGAAGTGGCCGCCTCGAACAGCGGCAAGGCATCGTCGTCCCCCACGAGGGTGGCGAAGTAGCCGAGCGGGCTGGCCTCGGGAATGTCGTAGGGGTAGGACATGGTGGGCGGTTGCGCAAAACCGCAGATTACGTCATTTTCGGAGGAACTGGCGCAAGTTCAATCCTGCCAGCAACAGGGTGACGAAATACACCAACACCCCGCCAAAGATGCACAGGGTCAGCAGGCTCACGCGCCGCAGCGCCAGACCCTCGAAACCGAGCCAGTTCACATGCGTGGAGACCCACATCAGGAACACCGCCAGCAAGGCGCTCGCAGCGACCACCTGCAGGACAAAACGCCCCCAGCCCGGTGAGGGTTTGTAGGCGCCCCGGCGCAGGAGCCCCACCAGCAACAGCAAGGCATTCACGAGCGCGCCAATGCCGATGGCCAGGGCCAGCCCGGCGTGTGCCAGCCTGGGCACCAGCAGCAGGTTCAGGCATTGGGTGAGCACCAGCACGAGGATGGCGATCTTCACCGGTGTGCGGATGTCCTGGCGGGCATAGAAACCAGGCGCCAGCACCTTGATGGCGATCAGCCCTATCAGGCCAGCGCCGTAACCCATGAGTGCGGTGGCGGTGCGCTGCACGTCGGCTTCGGTGAAAGCGCCGTAGTGGTAGAGCACGGCCACCAGGGGTTGGGCAAAGGTGAGCAGCGCCACCGCACAGGGCACGGCCAGTAGAACCACCAGGCGCAGGCCCCAGTCGAGCAGGCCGCTGTAGCGCTCGATGTCGTCCGCCGCCTTGGCCGCCGCCAGTTGCGGCAAAAGAACCACGCCCAGCGCCACGCCGAGCAGCGCAGTGGGGAACTCCATCAGGCGGTCGGCATAGGTGAGCCAGCTCACACTCCCCACCGCCAGGTGCGAGGCGATCTGTGTGTTGATCAGCAGCGATATCTGCGCCACGCTCACCCCCAGCAGTGCCGGCAGCATGAGGGTGGTCACGCGGCGCGTGCCAGGGTGGTTCCAGGCCGCCTTCAGGCCAGACCAGCGCAGGCTCACGCGCGGCAACAGACCCAGGCGGCGCAGGGCCGGCACCTGGGCACCCAGCTGCAGCGCGCCGCCCAGCAGCACCCCGCCAGCCATGGCAAAGATGGGCTCGATGCCGATGGAGGCGAACCAGGGGGCTCCCCAGAGTGCGGCGGCGATCATGGCCACGTTGAGCAGCACCGGCGTGGCCGCAGGCACCGCAAAACGCTTCCAGGTGTTCAGAATGCCGGCCGAGAGCGCCACGAACGACATGAACGCGATGTACGGGAACATCCACCGCGTCATGAAGACCGCTGAGTCGAAACCTTCGTCGCTCAGGCCGCTGGCCATGGCCCACACCAGCACCGGCGCGCCGATCACGCCCAGCACGCAGGTGGCGGTGAGCGCCCAGGCCAGCACCGTGGCGATCTGGTTGACCAGGTCTCGGGTGGCCTCGTCGCCGTCTTTTTCGCGCGCGCCGGCCAGCACCGGCACGAACGCCTGGCTGAAAGCGCCTTCGGCGAACAGCCGGCGCAGCAGGTTGGGGATGCGGAAGGCGACGTTGAAGGCGTCGGTCAGCGCGCTGGCGCCGAAAGTGGCCGCCATCAGCAGTTCGCGCACCAGACCCGTGATGCGTGAGGCCAGCGTCAGCAGCGAGACGAGGGAGGCGGACTTGAACAGGGTCACGGCGCGAGTGTAACGACCGGACCTCCCACGCCCGGCGGAGCCCAGCTTGCCAGACACCCTGGCCATGCTAAAATCGCGGGCTTTGCTGGCATCATCCACAAACATCTGAAGGAACTTCACCATGGCAACCAAGCCGAAGAAAAAGAACCCCCGCCTGGCGTCCGGCCGCAAACGCGCCCGCCAGGACATCAAGCTCAATGCAGCCAACACCTCGCTGCGCTCCAAATACCGCACCGCTGTCAAGAACGTTGAAAAAGCCGTTCTGACCGGTGACAAGGCCAAGGCCACCGAACTGTTCGCCAAGATGCAGCAGGTCGTGGACATCGTGTCCGACAAGGGCATCTTCCACAAGAACAAGGCCGCGCGCGACAAGAGCCGCCTGTCGGCCAAGGTCAAGGGCCTCGCAGCAGCCGCTGCCTGAACCTCCCCGGCCTGACCTGATCAGGCCAACAGCCCGGGCGGAAACGCCCGCCGTTTGAAACGGGTGCGCTGCCAGCAAAAGCAAAAAGGCCGTCGCAAGACGGCTTTTTTGCGTCCGGCCCATCTTCAGGGCAGGGGCGGGGTATCTGGAAGGAGGCAGGCTTCTGCCACCTGCAGGCGGTTGTCACGCGCGAAGTGCATGACGAAATCCCATGCCATGGGCTCGGCCTCCTTCAGGTCCACATGAACCACCACGCACTTGATGCCATTGATGGTGTTGGGCACGCACCAGGGGGAATAGCTCAGGTGGCTGCCCGGGCTGGCGCCGCCGGGGCGAAACGGACTCATCACGCCAGCCAGGCGCTCGGCCCAGTCGCTCGGGCGAAACGTGCGTCCATCCTGCGTGACGCCTTGAATGAAGACTTGTTTGGCTGTGGGTGAGACCATCGGGGGAGAAGCCTTCGGATGGAGGGCCTGCAGGGGAAAGACAGCGCCAGGAGAGGATCGCTCGGTCGGCGGTGGCAGACAGGTATTCTATCTTATATAAGACTCAAACCCAGGGATTACCCGTGCCCCGTACCACGGACTGCCCGGCATGGCAGCGATGCCCAACAAGCAATGATGATGCCCGGCGCAGCCCCTAAAATCTCGCTTCGACGGCTCAACCTGCGTTGAGCCGCTTCCTTTTCTGGCCCATCCGCCCCTTTTCCACCGGAGCCACCACATGAACGCCGCCCTGAATCCCGTTGCCTCGCCCCACGTGATGAACACCTACGGCCGCCTGCCGATCGCGATGTCGCATGGCCGTGGCTGCCGCTTGTGGGACACGAACGGCAAGGAATACCTGGACGCCCTGGGCGGCATTGCGGTCAATACCCTGGGCCACGGCCACCCCAAACTGGTGCCTGCCTTGCAGGACCAGATCGCCAAGCTCATCCATTCGAGCAACTACTACCACGTGCCCAATCAGGAAGTGCTGGCCCAGATGCTGGTTGAGCGCTCGGGCATGACCAATGTGTTCTTCTGCAGCACCGGCCTGGAGGCCAACGAAGCCGCCCTGAAGCTGGCGCGCAAATATGGTCATGACAAAGGCATCGAACGCCCGGAAATCGTGGTCTACGAAAAAGCCTTCCACGGCCGCTCCATCGCCACGCTGTCGGCCACCGGCAACCCCAAGGTGCAGGCCGGCTTCGGCCCGCTGGTGGAAGGTTTCATACGCGTGCCGCTGAACGATATGGAAGCGCTCAAGAACGCCACCGCCGGCAACCCCAACGTGGTGGCCGTGTTCTTCGAGACCATCCAGGGCGAAGGCGGCATCAACCCCATGCGCGCCCAGTACCTGAAAGATGTGCGCGCCCTTTGCGACGCCAACGACTGGCTGCTGATGATCGACGAAGTGCAGTGTGGCATGGGCCGCACCGGCAAGTGGTTCGCGCACCAGTGGGCCGGCATCGTGCCCGACGTGATGCCGCTGGCCAAGGGCCTGGGCTCGGGCGTGCCCATCGGCGCGGTGGTGGCCGGCCCCAAGGCTGCGAACATCTTCCAGCCCGGCAACCATGGCACCACCTTCGGCGGCAACCCGCTGGCCATGCGCGCGGGGGTCGAAACCATTCGCATCATGGAAGAAGACGGCCTGCTGGAAAACGCAGCGCGGGTGGGCGAGCACCTGCGCGCCGCCCTCGAAAAAGGCCTGGCGGGCAAGCCGGGCTTGAAAGAGATTCGCGGCCAGGGCCTGATGATCGGCATCGAGCTCACCAAACCCTGCGGCGCGCTCACCCAGCGTGCCGCCGACGCTGGCCTGCTGCTCTCGGTCACGGCCGACAGCGTGATTCGCCTGGTGCCACCACTGATCATGAGCACGGCCGAGGCCGACGAGGTGGCCGGCATCCTGCTGCCGTTGATCCACGCTTTCCTGGCCGAATGACGACCCACGCCATGAGCTCCATCCAGCATTACCTCCAGTTCAAGGACCTCGACGCCAGCGAGTACGCCTACCTGTTCGAGCGCGCCGCACACATCAAGAAGAAATTCAAGGCGTTCGAGAAGTACCAGCCCTTCGCCGACCCCGACCGCACGCTGGCCATGATCTTCGAGAAAGCCAGCACGCGCACCCGTGTGAGCTTCGAGGCTGGCATGTACCAGATGGGAGGTTCGGTGGTGCACCTGACCACTGGCGACAGCCAGCTCGGCCGCGCCGAGCCCATTGAGGACAGCGCGCGCGTGATCAGCCGCATGGTCGACATCGTGATGATCCGCACCTTCGAGCAAAGCAAGATCGAATCCTTCGCCGCGCACTCTCGCGTGCCCGTCATCAACGGGCTCACCAACGAGTTCCATCCCTGCCAGATTCTGGCCGACCTGTTCACCTTCATCGAGCACCGGGGCTCCATCCAGGGCAAGGTGGTGGCCTGGGTGGGTGATGGCAACAACATGGCCAACACCTGGCTGCAGGCGGCCGAGTTGCTGGGCTTTACCGTACACGTGAGCACACCGGGCGGCTACGAGGTGGACCCGGTGCTTGCCGGCGTGAAGGACCGCAGTGCCTACAAGGTCTTCAAGGACCCGCGCGAAGCCTGCGCGGGCGCCGACCTGGTGACCACCGACGTCTGGACCAGCATGGGCTTCGAGGCCGAGAACGAAGCGCGCCGCAAAGCCTTTGCCAAATGGTGTGTGGACGAAAACATGATGCGCGCCGCCCGGCCCGATGCGCTTTTCATGCACTGCCTGCCCGCCCACCGGGGCGAAGAGGTGAGCGCCGAGGTGATCGACGGCCCGCAGTCCGTGGTGTGGGACGAGGCCGAGAACCGCATGCATGCGCAGAAGGCGCTGATGGAATACCTGCTGCTCGGCCGCCTGGCCTGATGCAAGCCCTGCTCGAAGCCATTGCGCGCATCGAGCCGTCGACCGATGCCCGGCGCATCTTCCACGGCCGGGGTGGCTTGCATCCCGGCTGCGAGGCATGGGCGCTCGATGTGTACCCGCCGGTGTGGCTCTTCACCAGTTTCCAGCCGGTGGCCGACGAAGCGCTGGCCACCATCCATGGCGCGCTGACTGCGCGCTGGGCGCAGATCGCACCCGGTGAACCGCTGAACTGGGTGTTCCAGTGCCGGCACGAAGGTCGCACCGACACGCGGCTGATGACCGGCACCGTGCCCGAGCCGCATGTGGTGAGCGAGCGCGGCGCGCGCTACCTGGTGCATCTGCAGAAGGGTCAGAACCATGGCCTGTTTCTCGACATGGCCGAAGGCCGGCAATGGGTTCGTGACCACGCGCAAGGCCACAAGGTGCTCAACCTGTTCGCCTACACCTGCGCGTTTTCGGTGGCCGCGCTGCTGGGTGGCGCGAAGCAGGTGGTGAACGTGGACATGAGCGCCGGCGCCATGGCCGTGGGGCAGCAGAACCACCCGCTCAATGGCCTGGCGGCGGGTGCCAGCTTTCTCACCCACGATATTTTCAAGACCTGGGGGCGCATCACGCGAAGCGGGCCGTATGGCCTTGTCATCATCGACCCGCCGAGCTTCCAGAAAGGCAGCTTCGTGGCCACCAAGGACTACGCGCGGCTCATGCGCCGCCTGCCCGAGCTGCTGCGGCCCGATGGCCACGCCCTGCTGTGCCTGAACGCGCCGGAACTGAGCACCTCCTTCCTGCAGGACCAGATGCGAGAGTGCGCACCCGAACTCTTCTTCGAACAGCGCCTGTCCAACCCCGAGACGTTTGCCGATGTGTCGGCCGAACGCGCATTGAAGGTGCTGGTGTATCGCGCACCGCCGGTGAACAAGGCGGCCGCATGAGCATCTGCACCACCTGCGGCGCCTGCTGCGCGAGCTTCCGTGTCGACTTCTCGGTGCACGAAACACAGGCCATGGGCGGCAGGGTGCCCGACGGCCTGGCTGTGCAGGTGAATCACAGCCTCGCGCGCCTGCGAGGCACCGACCATTCGCCACCGCGCTGCGCCGCACTCACCGGCAAGATCGGCCAGAAGGCCACCTGCGGCATCTACGAATGGCGCCCCTCGCCATGCCACGAATTCGAGGAAGGCAGCGACGCCTGCAACCGCGCGCGCCAGCGCCACGGGCTGACCCCGATTTGATTCAGGCCTGAAGCTTTTTTGTGGCGTGTTGGGATTAACCGACACCACGGCTTTTTTCGCGGTGCTACCTTCACCGCTCCATGAAAAAACTCTGGGACATCTCACCTGCCATCCACGCGGGCGCACCGGTTTTCCCGGGTGACACCGCCTATTCGCAAACCTGGGCCGCCACCATCGGGCCGGGCTGCCCGGTCAACGTCAGCGCCATCACGCTCTCGCCCCATGTGGGCGCGCACGCCGATGCACCGCTGCACTACGACGCTGAAGGTGCCACCATCGGCGACGTGTCGCTGGAAGCCTTCATCGGCCCCTGCCGCGTCATCCATGCCATCGGCTGCGGCCCGCTGGTCAAGCCCGAGCACATCGCGCACGCCTTGAGAGACTTGCCACCGCGTGTGCTAGTGCGCGTGTACCCACAACAACCGCAGGATGGCTTCGACCACGCCCTGCCCGCCTTTGCAGCCGACACCGTGGAACAGCTCGCCGATCTCGGCGTGATGCTCATCGGCATCGACAGCGCCAGCATCGACCCCGCCGACAGCAAGGACCTGCCCAGCCACCAGGCAATTCGCCGACACGGCCTGCGCGTGCTCGAGAACCTGCTGCTCGACGACGTGCCCGAAGGCGACTACGAGCTGATCGCCCTGCCCCTGAAACTCACCACCGCCGACGCCAGCCCCGTGCGCGCCATCCTCAGAGAACTGACCGCCCGTTCGGGCTGAGCCTGTCGAAGCCGCTCCAGACCCCCACCCTGCAATGCGCCCCCTTCGACGAGCTCAGGGCGAACGGATAGGACATCCATGACCACCACACAACTAGACTGCCAGGCCCTCGACGAACAAGACCCGCTGCGCCCGCTGCGAGACCTGTTCCTGATTCCCGAAGGCACCCTGTACCTCGACGGCAATTCCCTCGGTGCCATGCCGCGCAGCGCGCCAGCCCGCGTGGCCGACGTGGTGACGCGCGAATGGGGCTCCGACCTCATCCAGAGCTGGAACAAGAACGGCTGGTTCATGCAGCCGCGCAAAGTGGGCGACAAGATTGCGCGCCTCATTGGCGCCGACCCTGGTACGGTGGTGGCCACCGACAGCACATCGGTGAACCTCTTCAAGGTGCTCTCGGCTGCCATGAGCCTCACCGCTGCCGACCGCCCGCAACGCAAACGCATCGTGAGTGAGCGCAGCAACTTCCCCACCGACCTCTACATTGCCGAAGCCCTGTGCAAGGAGCGTGGCTTTGAGCTGGTGCTGGTGGAACCCGAGGAAATCAACGCCGCGCTCACGGACGACGTGGCCGTGCTCATGCTCACCCACGTGAACTACCGCACCGGCGCCATGCACGACATGCCCGCTGTGACCGACGCCGCCCACGCCGCCGGCGCACTGATGCTGTGGGACCTGGCACACAGCGCCGGCGCCGTGCCGGTGGACCTGACCCGCGCGGGCGCAGACTATGCCGTGGGCTGTGGCTACAAATACCTGAATGGCGGCCCCGGCGCACCCGCCTTTGTGTGGGTGAATCCGCACCACACCGAACGCTTCTGGCAACCGCTGGCCGGCTGGTGGGGCCACGCCACGCCATTCGACTTCACGCCCGACTACCGCCCCGCTCCCGGCGTCACGCGCTACCAGTGCGGCACGCAACCCATGATCAGCCTGGCCGCGCTTGAATGCGGCGTGGACACCTTGCTGGCCGCCGACGAACTCGGTGGCATGGCAGCGTTGCGAAAAAAATCGCTGGCGCTCACAGACCTCTTCATCGGCCTGGTGGACGAACGCTGCCAGGGCCACGGCCTGGGCCTGGCCACGCCGTTGAGTCACACCCAACGCGGCTCCCAGGTCTGCCTGACCAGAGACGAGGGCGCCTACGCCATCGTGCAGGCCCTCATCTCACGCGGCGTGGTGGGTGATTTCCGCGCAGGCGATCCTTCAATCCTTCGACAAGCTCAAAACAGGCCCAGCCCAGGACGAACGGGATCGAAAGACATCCTGCGCTTTGGCTTCACCCCGCTCTACATCGGCTTCGAAGACGTGTGGAACGCCGTGGAACACCTGCGCCAGGTGCTGGAGAGCGGTGAGTGGAAACGCCCCGAATTCAACTCAAAGCACGCAGTCACCTAACCCCACAGACCATCCCGACCGAACCCAGGTACCGTTCGAACTGAGCCCAGGTACCGTTCGAACTGAGCCCAGGTTCCGTTCGAACTGAGCCCAGGTTCCGTTCGAACTGAGCCCAGGTTCCGTTCGGGCTGAGCCCAGGTTCCGTTCGGGCTGAGCCCAGGTTCCGTTCGGGCTGAACCCAAGTGCCGTTCGAACTGAGCCCAGGTACCGTTCGGGCTGAGCCTGTCGAAGCCCTCACCCTCACCCACACCCAACCCTTCGCCAGGCTCAAGGCCAACGCAGACCACACCCGGCCCACACCAACAGAATCCACCCATGTGCCCCCACCACAGCAAACCCGAAGACATCGTCCGCCAGGAAGGCGCGCAGCTCGACTTCAGCCGCGACATGAGCTATGGCGACTACCTGAACCTTGACGCCATTCTCAACGCACAAAAGCCACTCTCGCCCGCGCACGACGAGATGCTGTTCATCGTGCAGCACCAGACCAGCGAACTCTGGATGAAGCTCATGCTGCACGAACTGCACGCCGCCATTCGCCACATCGCAGCCGACGAACTGCAACCGGCCTTCAAGATGCTCGCGCGCGTATCAAAAATCATGGAACAGCTCGTGCACGCCTGGGACGTGCTTGCCACGATGACGCCGCCCGAATACAGCGCCATCCGCCCCTATCTGGCACAGAGCAGCGGCTTCCAGAGTCACCAGTACCGTTGCATTGAATTTGCCATGGGCAACAAGAACGCCGCCATGCTCAAGCCCCACCAGCACAACGCCGAACGGCTGGCCGTGGTGCAGGCTGCGTTTGAAGCGCCATCCCTCTACGACGAAGCCCTGCGCCTGCTCGCCCGCCGCGGTCTGGCCGTGCCCCAGAGCCGCACGCAACGCGACTGGACGAAACCCTACGAGGCCAGCGACGAAGTGGAACAAGCCTGGCTGCAGGTGTACCGCAACCCCAAGGATCACTGGGACCTGTACCAGCTGGGCGAAGAGCTCACTGACCTGGAAGACGCCTTCCGCCTCTGGCGCTTCCGCCACGTCACCACCGTGGAACGCGTGATCGGCTTCAAGCGCGGCACCGGTGGCACCGGTGGGGTGAGCTACCTGCGCAAGATGCTGGATGTGGTGCTGTTTCCGGAAATCTGGCGGTTGCGGACGGAGCTTTGATCGAGGAAAGCGCCCGGGAGGCTGCTGACGACAGCCGCGTGCAACCAGACATGCTGCTCGCGCGTCACCCTATGGGTATTCGCTCCTAAGCTGCTTCGCCGCAGCCACCATGTTTTCCAGCTTCCCCTGTGCCACTTCTCTGGGCAGGTACTTCATGCCGCAGTCCGGTGCCAGAATGATTTGCTCGGGCGACACGTGGGCCAATGCTCTTCGCACGCGTTCGGCAATCACCTCAGGCGTCTCCACGTTCAGGTCCGACAGGTCCAGGCATCCCAGCAGGAACTGCTTGCCTTCCAGCTGGCGCAAGACCGACGTGTCGAGATGGGACTGCGCGGTCTCAAGAGAGACCTGCTTGCACCGGCATCCCGAGAGTTCGGGCAGGAAGGAGTAGCCCGTGGGTCGCTCGTGGATGATGGCGGCGTAACCAAAGCAGATGTGTACGCAGGTGGTTCCTTGCACACCTTCCAGCGCGCGGTTCAGCGCGGCCAGGCCATATTGCCGGGCCTTCTCGGGGCGGGCCTGCATGTAGGGTTCGTCGATCTGCACCACGTCGGCCCCAGCAGCGAATAGATCCTTGATCTCTTCGTTGACGGCCGCGGCATAGTCCATGGCGGCGTCTTCTTCGCTGCTGTAGAAATCGTTCTGGGCTTGCTGAAGCATCGTGAACGGACCTGGCACGGTGATCTTGGTGCGCAGCTTCGTGTGCTTCTTCAGGAACTGCAGGTCCGTCACCTCCACCGCGTGCTTGCGCCGGATCTTGCCGACGATGCGAGGCACCGGGTTGGGGTGTCCTGAGCGGTCGAGCGCTGACCCCGGGTTGTCCAGGTCGACACCCTCCAGCGCCGTGGCGAAACGGTTGGAATAGCTCTCGCGGCGGATTTCACCGTCGGAGACGATGTCCAGCCCGGCGTCCTCCTGCATGCGAATCGCGATGAGGGTCGCATCTTCTTGCGCCTGCGCCAGGTAGGCCTCTGGAATGCGCCACAGCTCCCGAGCTCGAACCCTTGGCGGGAAGCGGCCTGCCAGCTTGGCTCGGTCGATGAGCCAGTCCGGTTGCGGAAGACTGCCGACAACGGTGGTGGGAAACAACATGGGTGCGCCTTTCCAGTGGGGTCTCGGAATGGTTCAAGTGTCTGCACATGACCGTGGGCCACGCTCAGGGCCAGACGCATCGTACAACCAGGCTACCCCAATGTGAGTCCCGCACAGCGCTGTCGCCGCAGGCGCGGCGGGTGAACCGGTCACAACCAGTCGGCAGTCGCCTTCAAGGCACCGGGCCGCGGCACGGGTGAATCCGCCGGCACGCCATCCATGCGCAGGCGCGTGAGCCGCATGAACGAGAACATCCACTGCCCATCGTCGCCACGCCGGTAGGACTCCTCGTAGTGGCCATACGCTCGGAAACCTTTGAACCCGATCCAGTCGGGCGAGACGTGTTCCAGCCCCTGCCACTCCACGAAGTCTTCCATGGCCCAGATGCCTCGGGCTTCACGGTCGGACAGGAAACGGAACTCGGGCATGTGGCAGTGGTGGGCGGTGATGGTGTGGGTGTGCCGCTTGGCCACGTGGCTCACGAAGGTGTCCACGCTGGCGGTGATGGGCAGATTGCCCATGCCCTCGAACTGGCAATCGTCCGAGAACAGCGCACGGAAGTCCGGCCAGCGTTTGGTGTCGAGGAAGCGGCAGTAACGGGCCTTGAGCTGGCGAAGCTGTTCCAGGTCTTGCAGGCGCTGCGGATCGGGGTAGTTGGTGGTTTGGGGCATGGTGTCGTGGGCAAAGCGGTTCAAATGGTCCGACCACATTCTGCTACAGCCAGGTCGACGGACGGGCAGGCATGCACATTGCCCCACGGCCCCTTTCACCACCCCAGAGAGGAGATCGGGCGAGAGAGCGACGAGCCTCACCGCACGCGCCAGTTGCGGTGCGCTGAGGCTACAGGTTCAACGAAGGGGCGCGCGGCTCAGAGATGCGGCCGGGCCACTGCTGCCGTCAACCCGGGCGGATGTTGTTGCGCCGGATGACGTCGGTCATGGCCGCCGTGTCGCTCTTGATGCGGCGGGCCAGCCCTTCAGGACCAGTGCCGGCCACCTGCCAGCCCTGGGCAAAAATTTTCTGGCGGATGTCTTCGCGCCGCACGATCTCGGTGAGCAAGGTGGCCAGCTTGTTCACGTTTGCCTTGGGCATGCTGGTGGGCGCGGCCACGGCGTTCCAGATCTCGAGCTGGAAATCGCGCACGCCGGCATCCGACAGGCTGGGCACATCAGGGACCAGGCTGCTGCGGCCGGTGGAGGTGACGCCGATGGCCTTGAGCTTGCCGCCGCGCACCTGCGCCATGGCCAGGCCCGGCGGCAGCAGCGACATCTGGATCTGCCCACCGATGATGGCGGCGATCACCTGCGGGTTGCCCGGGTAAGGCACGTGCACCGGCGCGATGCCCGAGCGGCTCTTGAGCAGTTCCATGCCCAGGTGGCCCACGGTGCCCACGCCAGGCGTGCCGTAGTTCCACTTGTCGCCAGCGGCTTTGGCGGCGGCGAGGTAGGCGGCGCCACTTTCAGTCACCGTGGCGGGCACGCTCAGCACCAGCGGCGCCGTGGCGATGAGAGAGACCGGGGCGAGGTCCTTGATGGGGTCGTAGGTGGTGGCAGGGTTGAGGATCTTGGCGATGGTCATGTTGCCGTTGATCATCAGGCCGATGGTGTGGTCGTCGTCGGCACGCGCCACCTGGGCGGCAGCGATGTTGCCACCGGCACCGGGCCGGTTCTCGACCACCACGGGCTGGCCCAGCGCCTGCGACAGTGGCTCGGCCAGCAAGCGCGCAGTGAGGTCGGGCGAGGAACCACCGGGGAAGCCCACCACCAGCTTGAGCGGCCGGTTGGGCCAGGCGGCCTGGGCATTCGCGGTGGGCAGCACGCTGGCGGCCGCCAGGGCGGTGGCGGTGGCCAGTGCGTGGCGGCGGGTGATGGGGGTCTGCGGGTGCGTCATGTTGTCTTCCTTTTTCGGTGTGAAGGCGTTTCAGGAACGGCCGGCGCCGGCTCGGGCGGCCCATCGTAGAGCCATGTATTGTCCAGCAAGCGTTCGCCCAGCAGGGCCATGGCCCGATTGCGTGCCCAGCGCAGCGGGCCACCGGCATGGAAGATGGTGCCGTTGCGCTGCGAGCGCGCCTGCACCTGGGCGTTGCGAGCCCAGCGCGCACGAGCGTATTGCGAGAAAACAGCAGGCCAGTCGGGGGCGCCTTGCTGCACGCGCAACAGGCGGCCCAGTGTCCAGGCGTCTTCCATGGCCATGGCCGCGCCTTGAGCCAGGTAGGGCCGAAGCGGGTGGGCGGCGTCGCCAAGCAGCGCCACGCGGCCTTGCGCGTGTTCATCGGGGCCCTTCATGGGTGGGCGGTCGTTCAAGCCCCAGAGCTTCCAGTCGGTCACGGCGTCCAGCATGGTCATGAGCTCGCTGCAGGCGGGGCCGAGCGCGCGCTTCAAGTCCGACGCATGAGCTTCGTGCGTCCAGCCTTGCGGATCGTCGCTCGGCCTGAGCACGCCATGCACCACCGCCACCACGTTGAACCACTCGCCCTGTTTCACCGGGTAGTGCACCACGTGCAACCGGGGGCCGAGCCAGGCGGTGACCACATTGGCCTTCAGGGCCTGCGGCAGATCGGCCGTGCGCACCATGCCCCGATAGGCCAGGTGTCCGGAGGCGCGCGGCGGTTGTTCGCCCAGCAGCTGGGTTCGCACACGGCTCCAGAGTCCGTCGCAACCGATGAGGGCGTCGCCCTGCAGTGTTTCGCCATTGTCGAGCGTGACTCGCACGAAACCCTCACCCGCGTGGTACGACACCAGTCGCGACCCCAGGCTCACCTGCACTTCGGCCGGCAGTCGTTGCACCGCATTCCACAGCATGCCTTGCAGGTCGGCGCGGTGCAGCGTGGCGTACACCTGACCGTGCCGCGCCAGGGCCATGGCGCCCAGGCGAAGCTGACCGAGCTGCTGGCCGCCATGGGCGTCGCGCACGCGCAGCGATTCCGGAAACGCGGCGCATTCGTGCAGCGCGTCCATCAGTCCCCAGTCGGCCAGCACCCGCACCGCGTTGGGGCCCAGCTGCAAACCTGCGCCCACTTCACCCAACGCCTCGGCCCGCTCAAGCACCACCGTATGCGCCCCCGCGCGCGCCAGAGACAGTGCACACGCCAGACCACCGATGCCACCACCGGCAATGATTGCTTGTTGGGTCATGCGAGGGATTGTGCCGCCTCGCAGGCGGCGATCGTCACGACCCGGCACCAGGGCTTGTTGGCGTTCAGAGAATCCGGTTGAACCACAACACCGACAGGCCGGCCGAAAGCAACGCCAGCAGCGAAGCCGCCAGCGCCAGCAGGCCCGAGATCTCGGTTTCCTTCTTCTCCACCGTCAGCCTCGAGCTCAGTGTCTCGTACACCTTCTTGAGGTTTTCGGCCGTGCCGGCGTAGTAGTACTCGGCCTGGGTGGCGCGCGCCACTTCCTTCAGACTCTCCTCGTCCAGCCGCACGCGCATGGACCAGCCTTCGAAGCCGATGATCTCGCCGTCGACGGTGCCCACGCCCACGGTGTACACGCGCACGCCGCGCTCGGCGGCCATCTTGGCGGCTTCGGCGGTGTCCACGCCGGTGGTGCGCTGGCCATCGGTGAGCAGAATGATGGCGGCCGACGAGTAGGACCCGGGTGCCACGGGCGTGAAAGGTTTGTCGTCGGGTCTGGGCTGATCAAGCGCGCGGCCTTTGGGCGCAAACGGGTCGGTGTTGCGGCTGTAGGTCATGTCGCCGAGGTTGATGCGTTGCTCGGGGAACAGTTCGGAGAGCGAGACCACGATGGCACTGCCGATGGCAGTGGCGCGCTGCAACTGGAACTTGTCGATGGCGGCCACCAGGTCTTCGCGGCTGAGGGTGACGGGCTGCACCACCTGTGCGGAGCCAGCAAAGGCCACGATGCCCACCTTCACATGGCGCGGCAACTCGGCCAGGAAAGCCTTGGCCGCGTTCTGCGAAGCCACCAGGCGGTTGGGCTGCACGTCTTCGGCGCGCATGCTCCCGGAGACATCCATGGCGAGGATGATGGTCTGCTGGGTCGAGGGCAGGACGATGCTGGCCACCGGCCGCGCAGCGGCCAGCAGCATGATGGCGATGGACAGCAGCAAAAGGATGGGTGGCACATGCCGGCGCCATCCCACGCCCCTGCCCATGGCTTCGCGCACGATGGACAGGCTGGCGTACTGCAGCGCAACCTGTTTGCGCCGGCGCATCAGCCAAAGGTAGAGCAGCACGAGCAAAGGCAGCGCCAGCAGCAACCAGAGCAACTGCGGCCAGATGAAGGTGACGGGCCAGGTGTTCATGCGCTAGCTCCTTGATGTCGGGTGCCCAGGCTCTGGCGGGTGCGGGCCGGCATCTGGGTGGGCACCGGGCGGCCGGCCAACCCATCACGTCCGATACGCTGGCGGCGTTTGCGCAGTTCAATGAACCGCATCACCGCCTCGGCCAGGTCGTCGTCGGTGGAGAGTTCGAGCGTGTCCACACCGGCACGGCCCAGGCTCTCGCGCAACTGCGCTTCGCGCTGGGCGGCGATGCGGGCAAAGCGTTGCCGAAAGCCGGCGTCGTGCGTGTCCACCAGCAGTTGCTGGCCGGTTTCGGCGTCGCGGATGGGGATGAGGCCGAGGTCGGGCAGATCCAGCTCCAGTGGGTCGAGCAGGCGCACGGCCACCACGTCGTGCCGGCGCGCCAGTTCACCCAATGGTTTTTCCCAGCCGGGTTCGCTGATGAAGTCGGAGACCACGAACACGGTGGCCCGCTGGCGCACGGTGTGCACCGCCGCCTGCAGCAGATCGGAGAGCTGGGTCACGCCATTCTTGCTGGCGCCCTCGGGCCTGGCCGGCGGTTGCAACACCATCTGCATGAGCCGCAGCACCTGCACACGGCCACCGCGTGCAGGCAGCACGGCGTCCACCACCGGCTGACCGCGTGAACCGTACAGGACCGCGCCCACGCGATTGCCATGGCGACCGATCAGGCGCGCGAGCACGGCGGTGAAATCGAGCAGCACCTGGCTCTTGCGCTGCTCGCCGGAACCGAAGTCCACAGAGGGGCTGAGGTCCAGCAGGAACCAGGCCGCCATCTCCCGATCTTCAGTGAACACGCGCACGTGCGGCGTCTCCAGACGCGCCGTGACGTTCCAGTCGATGTGGCGCACGTCGTCGTGGTGTTGGTACTCGCGCAGGTCGGCCAGGTCCAGGCCAGAGCCGCGCATGAGGGTGCGGAAGTCGCCCTGCAGCAGGCCGTCGAGCCGGCGCAGCACAGTCCACTCCAGCCGGCGCAGCAGCGCATCGGCGCGGCGCGCCACCGGCGTCGCTGTGGCCACCGCCGCCGCCTGGGCGCCGCCTTTTCTGCCGAAGAGCCGGGCGAGCATGTTCAGGCCGCTTTCTTCTCGTGTTCCAGCGGACGCGCCGGCGGCGGAATGTGCTTCATGATGCGCGCCACCAGGGCTTCGCTGGTCAGCCCTTCTGAGAGGCCTTCGTACGACAGCACCACGCGGTGGCGCAGCACGTCGGGCACGAGGTCGCTCATGTCTTCGGGCAGCGCGTAGCTGCGTCCGCGCAGCATGGCAAGGGCGCGTGCGCCTTCCACCAGGCCGATGGTGGCACGCGGGCTGGCGCCGAAAGTGATCAGTTGGGCCATGTCCTTGATGCCGTGCCTCTCCGGGGTGCGCGTGGCCGACACCAGCTTGACGGCGTATTGCACGAGCGAAGGGTCGACGTACACCTGCCGGCACTGCGCCTGCAAGGCGGCGAGCTGGTCGGTGGTGGCCACGGCGTTGATGTCCACCTGCGGGCCCGTGACGCGCTCGACGATGACGAATTCTTCCTCGTCGGTGGGGTAGTCCACCATCACCTTCATCATGAAGCGGTCCACCTGCGCCTCGGGCAGCGGGTAGGTGCCTTCGGTCTCGATCGGGTTCTGCGTGGCCATGACCAGGAAGGGGTTGGGCACCTTGTGCGTCTCGCCGGCAATCGTCACCTGGCGTTCCTGCATCACTTCCAGCAGCGCGCTCTGCACCTTGGCGGGCGCGCGGTTGATTTCGTCGGCCAGCAGCAGGTTGGCGAACACGGGGCCGAGCGAGGTGCTGAAGTCGCCAGTCTTCTGGTTGTAGATGCGGGTGCCGACCAGGTCGGCCGGCACCAGGTCGGGCGTGAACTGAATGCGCTTGAAGCGGCCCTGCACCACGCTGGCCAGCGTCTTGACGGTGAGCGTCTTGGCCAGACCGGGAACGCCTTCCACCAGCAGGTGACCCTGGGCCAGCATGGCCACCATGACGCGTTCAAGGAACCGGTCTTGCCCGACCACCACCCGCTTCACTTCATACAGGATCTGCTCCATGAGCTGGGCGGTGTCGGGGGCGGTGCTTTGATCCATGGAGCGCTCCTGTGGGGTGACGGGGCCAGGGCCTGCTAACAGGACCTAAAACGGCGGGAGACCGGCAGCGCTGGCGGCGCTCTCGATCGGTACAGCAAAACCGATGCCAACGAAGGTGCGGTGGCTGGTGGGATTGAGGATGCCGGTGACGACGCCGACCACCTCGCCTTCCATGGTGACCAGAGGCCCGCCGGAATTGCCCGGATTGGCCGCCGCGTCGAACTGGATCAGGTTGCCGATCTCCTGCTCGCCTTCGGGCGACTTGAAGGCACGGCCAAAACCCGAGATGACACCATGCGAGACAGACGGGCCGATGCCGAAGGGAAACCCCACCGCCACCACATGGTCGCCGGGCATGAGGTCGCCAGTGGAGCGCATGGTGGCGGCAATCAGGTCGTCGGGGATGGTGTGGGCCTGCAGCACGGCCAGGTCGTTCTCCGCCTGTACTCCGGTTACGGTGGCGCCGGACTCGCTGCCGTCGGAAAACACCAGCTTGATGGTCTGGGCGCCCTGCACCACGTGCAGGTTGGTCAGGATGATCCCTTTGTCCACGATCACCACACCCGTACCCACGCCCTGTTCCTGCTCTTCACCCTTCTTGTCTTTGCCGTAAGACATGACCCGCACCACGGCGGGGCGAATCTTCTCGGCGGCGCGGGCCGCTGCAGACGGAATGCTCTGGGTGGTCAGGGTGCGCAGCACGGCCGCGTCGATGTCCTTCTGCGTCAAGGCGCGGGGACCCGTCTGCTGCCAGACGCTGGCCGCCAGCAGCGCCGCCAACAGGGCCATGCCGGCCCAAAGGGTGCGCGGGCTGCCCGCGGTGCGCGCGGCGCCCTGGCGCCAGCGCCGAAGGCGTCCCGGTGGTGTCGCGAGCGGCACGGCCGCCGCAGAGGCCGGCGTCAACGCCGCCGGCGCATCCGCCTGCGCGCCCGAGCCTCGGCGGGAAGGGCTGTACAAGGCAGGTTTTCGCATGGCGGCTCCTGATGACAGGGGGACGACACATCATGCCGCGTTGCGGCATCCGGCTCAAGCGCTCAACAATTGTCGAAGCACGTAGGGGAGGATTCCGCCCTCCCGGTAATAGTTCACCTCCACCGGCGTGTCGATGCGCAGGATCACCGACAGCTGGCGGCGCTGGCCATCCGGACGGGTGATCACGAGCTGCGCCTCGCTCTGCGGCAGCAGTTCCGAGTGCGGCAGCACGTCGATGGTCTCTTCACCGGTGAGGCCCAGGCCCTCCCAGGAATCGCCGGGCCTGAACTGCAGCGGCAGCACGCCCATGCCCACCAGGTTGGAGCGGTGGATGCGCTCGAAACTGCGCGCCACCACCGCCTTGATGCCCAGCAACTGCGTGCCCTTGGCTGCCCAGTCTCGGCTGGAACCGGTGCCGTATTCCTCGCCCGCAAACACCACGGTGGGCACACCGGCGCTCTGGTAGCGCATGGCAGCGTCGTAGATGCTCATCTTCTGCCCCTTCTGCGGGCCTTCTTGCTGGAAGAGCGTCCAGCCACCCTCCTCGCGCGAGCTGTCCGCCTTGGGCGGCAGCATCAGGTTCTTGATGCGCACGTTGGCAAAAGTGCCGCGCATCATCACTTCGTGGTGGCCCCTGCGGGCGCCGTAGCTGTTGAAGTCGGCCTTGAGCACGCCCTGCGCCAGCAACCACTGCCCGGCGGGCGACTTCTCGGCGATGTTGCCGGCCGGCGAGATGTGATCGGTGGTGATGGAATCGCCAAACAATGCCATGACGCGCGCGCCCTGTACGCCGGGTGCCTGGGTGGCTTCGGGCATCGCGAGCTGGAACGCCTCGAAGAAGGGCGGCTCGGCGATGTAGGAGCTCTTGGGCCAGGTGTAGGCATTGCCGGTCACGCCCTTGATGCGCTCCCAGAGCTTGCCCGGCTCGCTGGCCACACGCGCGTAGTTCTCGCGGTAGGCCTTGCCATTCATGGCGAATTTCATGAGCTTGTGAATCTCATCGCTCGTCGGCCACACATCGCCCAGGTACACCGGTTTGCCGCCCTTGCCTTTGCCCAGCGGCTCGGTCATGAGGTCTTTCATGACGTTGCCAGCAATGGCGTATGCAACCACCAGCGGCGGACTGGCCAGGAAGTTGGCCTTGAGGTTGGGGTGAATGCGGGCTTCGAAGTTGCGATTCCCCGAGAGCACGGCCGCGCACACCAGGTCGTTTTGCGCAATGACGGCGTTGAGCTCGGGCGTGAGGTCGCCCGCGTTGCCGATGCAGGTGGTGCAGCCGTAACCCGCGAGCGAAAAGCCTAGTTTCTCCAGGTACGGCAAGAGCCCGGTCTGCGTGAGGTATTCGGTGACGATTCGAGAGCCGGGGGCCAGCGAGGTCTTGATGTGGGGTTTGACCTTGAGCCCGGCCTCCACCGCCTTCTTCGCCAGCAGGCCGGCGGCCAGCAGCACACCGGGATTGGAGGTGTTGGTGCAACTGGTGATGGCGGCGATGAGCACGTCGCCGTTGCCGATGGTCAGCTTCTTTTGCACCGCCTGCGACTGCGGTTCGGGCTCGGCGTGGGCCGTCGAGCGCGTGGGCTTGTTGGCCTCCATTTCTGCCACGAAGCGGGGGGCGCCGGCTGGCGTAGGCGTGCTTGGGTCTGGCGCCGGCGGGTCGGCGGGCTGACCCAGTTCTGGCTGGTAACGGGTGTGCAACAGCGCGGCCGACTGGTTGAAGCCATTTTGCGAAGCGGGCTTGCTGAACAGCTCGGCGAACTGGCGAGCCACCTGGCCGAGTTCGATGCGGTCCTGCGGACGCTTGGGGCCAGCCAGGCTGGGCGTGACCTGGCCGAGGTCCAGGCGCACGACCTGCGAATATTCAATGTCGCCGGCCTGCTGGGACGCCCCAGGCGCCCCAGGTACGCCGAACAGGCCCTGGGCGCGAAAATACGCCTCGAAGGCCTCGATCTCCGCCACGCTGCGTCCCGTGCCGCGGAAGTAGTCCAGCGTCTTGCCGTCCACCGGGAAGAAGCCCATGGTGGCGCCGTATTCGGGCGCCATGTTGGCGATGGTGGCGCGGTCGGGCAAAGACAGCGAGGCCGTGCCTTCGCCAAAGAATTCCACAAACTTGCCGACCACCTTGTGCTGCCGCAGGATCTCGGTGACCGTGAGCACCAGGTCGGTGGCGGTGCAGCCTTCGCGCAGGCGGCCGGTCAGTTCGAAGCCGACCACATCGGGCGTGAGGAAGTACACCGGCTGGCCCAGCATGGCGGCCTCGGCCTCGATGCCGCCCACGCCCCAGGCCACCACGCCAATGCCGTTGATCATGGTCGTGTGACTGTCGGTGCCCACCAGCGTGTCGGGGTAGTACAGCCCCCCTTTGAGGTGTACGCCCCGCGCCAGGTGTTCCAGGTTGACCTGGTGAACGATGCCAAAGCCGGGGGGCACCACGCCAAAGGTGTCAAACGCCTGCATGCCCCACTTCATGAACTGGTAGCGCTCGTTGTTGCGCTGGAACTCGAGCTTCATGTTCAGATCGAGCGCGTTCTTTGTGCCGTAGTAGTCGACCATCACCGAGTGGTCGACCACCAGGTCCACCGGCACCAGCGGCTCGATCTTCTTCGGGTCCTGTCCCAGGCGCTCGGCCACGCTGCGCATGGCGGCCAGGTCGGCCAGCAGCGGCACGCCGGTGAAGTCTTGCAGCACCACGCGCGCCACGGTGAACGGGATCTCCTGGGTGCGCTCGGCCTGCGGCTGCCAGTTGGCCAGCTCGGCCACGTGAGAGGGCATCACCCGTTCGCCGTCGCAGAGGCGCAACACGCTTTCCAGCACGATGCGCAGGGACACCGGCAGGCGCGTCACACCAGGAAACTCCCTGGCCAGCGCAGGCAGGGAATAGAAGCGCCCCGATTTGCCCGAGGCAGTCTTGAACGTCTTGAGGGTGGAGGCGAAGGGGTGCGCGAACTTCGAAGCTGCGGCGGTGGACGGCTGGGCCATGGTCAACTCCTGACGGGAACGGTGAAACACCGGTCCATTCTGTCAGCAGCGGGCCCGACCTTGCTGAAGGCACTGGAATGCCCCACGCGGCAACCCTGGGTCAGATTCTCCCCATGAGCAGCAGGATCAGCATGATCAACAGCAGGGCTCCAAGGGTCATGGCATTCTCTTTTCTCGATGAGCGGGAAACAGACGTCATCACCCTGGAAGAACCCAGCGTAGACCGCAGCGGTGATTCCATCTGTTCGCTGGCGCACACCGCCGGCGCTGGCAAAGGCGGGTTCAGACGGCCAGCACCAGGCGGTGGCGCCGCAGCCCCATCCACTGAAGTTCGGCCAGGACCAGCACCACCACCGCCTGGAACAGCAGGTAGCCCACGCCCAGGCCTGTGACCCCTGGGGCGCCACCGAAGACCAACGCCAGGCAACCCGCCACCCAGGCCAGGTTGCCGATCACGAGCACCGCCAGTGCCCCACGCGGGGGCGTGGCCTGCAACGCCAGCCAGGCCGCCAGGGCAACGAAGGCAAAAATGGCGATGCCCGCCCCCTGCAACAGGGCTTCGGAGATGCCGAGCCACTGGGACAACAGACCGGTCAGCCCCAGTTGAAGGGCGCCAGTGGCAGCACCGGAGAGCGCGTCGAAGGCCAGCACGCGGCGCAGGCCAGCAGGAGACGTGAGGGATGCAATGAGGGACATGGTGTACTCCTTGAAAGGGTGAAAGCGGGAATCCGGCGGTGATCGTGTCGCGGCGCCGGCGGTGCGTCGATGACCTCGCAGGTCATGGTCGATCTGCGTTGTGGTGCCCTACCATGCCGGCCATGAACGCCCCGCCCTCCCCAGCCCGCAACGCCTCCACCCCATCGCCCTTCGGCGAGCGCCTGCGCCACTGGCGCCAGCGCCGCCGCCTGAGCCAGCTCGACCTGGCCCACGTGGCCGATGTGTCCACCCGCCACCTGAGCTATGTGGAGACCGGCCGTGCCAGCCCCAGCCGCGACATGGTGCTGCGCCTGGTGGATCGGCTGGAGGTGCCGCTGCGGGAGCGCAATGCGCTGCTGGAAGCGGCCGGCTTTGCACCCATGTACCGCGAGCGCCCGCTGGAAGCGCCCGACATGGCACCCGCACGCGCCGCCGTGCAGCGCATCCTGGATTGCCACGAGCCCTGGCCCGCGCTGGCCATGGACCGCCATTGGAATCTGGTCATGGCCAACCGCATGGTGGCCCCGCTGATGGTCAGCGCGGCGCCCGCGCTGCTGCAAGGCCCCATCAACGTGCTGCGCCTGAGCCTGCACCCCCAAGGACTGGCGCCGCGCATCGCCAACCTGAGTCAATGGCGCGAACACCTCTTCGAGCGCCTGCGCCAGCAGATTCACGCGACCGGCGATGAGACCCTGGCTGCGCTGCTGGCCGAACTCAAGGGCTATCCGGAGGCCTTCGGTGGCGAAGCGGTGTCGCTGCCCGGCGAACACCACGGCGTGCTCATGCCATTTCAGTTCAACACCGACCAAGGCGTGCTCAATCTCGTGAGCACCACCACGGTGTTCGGCTCGCCGGTGGACGTCACGCTGCAGGAACTGGCGCTGGAGACCTTTTTTCCGGCAGATGAGGACACCGCCAAACAATTGAGACAACTCGCCGCCGCGGAGTCGTGAAAAAGCCGCTGCAACAGCAGCGGCTTGGTGTCGAGGACGCCGAAGGCGGCGCGGGGGGGCAGTTACACCGCTTTTTCCGCGTATTCCTCGATCTGGTCGAAGTTCAGGTACTTGTAGATCGCTGCGCCGTCCTTGTTCACCACGCCCATGGCCTCGTGGTATTCGGCCACGGTGGGAATGTGGCCGAGCTTGGAAGCGATGGCGGCGAGTTCCGCCGAGGCCAGAAACACATTGGTGTTCTTGCCCAGGCGGTTGGGGAAGTTGCGGGTGGAGGTGGAGACCACCGTGGCGCCTTCGCGCACCTGCGCCTGGTTGCCCATGCACAGCGAGCAGCCCGGCATTTCAGTGCGAGCACCAGCGGTGCCGAAGGCCGAGTAGTGGCCTTCCTTGATGAGTTCACTCTCGTCCATCTTGGTGGGCGGTGCGACCCACAGCTTGACCGGGATGTCGCGCTGACCGCCCAGCAACTTGGCTGCCGCACGGAAGTGGCCAATGTTGGTCATGCACGAGCCGATGAAAGCTTCGTCGATCTTGGTGCCGGCCACTTCGGACAGCGTCTTGGCATCGTCGGGATCGTTGGGGCAGCACAGGATGGGTTCCTTGATGTCGGCCAGGTCGATCTCGATGACGGCGGCGTACTCGGCGTCCTTGTCGGCTTCGAGCAGGCTCGGGTTGGCCAGCCAGGCTTCCACCTTCTCGATGCGGCGCTGCAAGGTGCGCTTGTCGAGGTAGCCGTCGGCGATCATGTTCTTCATCAGCACCACGTTGCTGGTGAGGTATTCCTTGATCGGCTCGGGGTTGAGCTTGATGGTGCAGCCAGCGGCCGAGCGCTCGGCCGAAGCGTCGCTCAGCTCAAAGGCCTGCTCCACCTTCAGATCCGGCAAGCCCTCAATTTCGAGAATGCGACCCGAGAAGATGTTCTTCTTGCCCGCCTTGGCCACGGTCAGCAGACCAGCCTTGATGGCGTACAGCGGAATGGCGTGCACGAGGTCGCGCAGCGTCACGCCCGGTTGCATCTGGCCCTTGAAGCGCACCAGCACGGATTCGGGCATGTCCAGCGGCATCACGCCGGTGGCCGCACCAAACGCCACCAGGCCAGAGCCGGCAGGGAAGCTGATGCCGATCGGGAAACGCGTGTGCGAGTCGCCACCGGTGCCCACGGTGTCGGGCAGCAGCAGGCGGTTGAGCCAGGAGTGAATCACGCCATCGCCCGGACGCAGCGCCACGCCACCGCGGTTGCTGATGAAGGCCGGCAGCTCGCGGTGCGTCTTCACGTCCACCGGCTTGGGGTAGGCGGCGGTGTGGCAGAAGCTCTGCATCACCAGGTCGGCTGAAAAGCCCAGGCAGGCCAGGTCTTTCAGCTCGTCGCGGGTCATGGGGCCCGTGGTGTCCTGCGAACCCACGGTGGTCATCTTGGGCTCGCAATAGGTGCCGGGGCGTACACCCAGACCTTCAGGCAGGCCCACCGCACGACCCACCATCTTCTGCGCGAGAGTGAAGCCCGCCTTGGTTTCGACGGGTGCCTGGGGCAGGCGGAACGTGGTGCTGGCGCCCAGGCCCAGGAATTCGCGTGCCTTGGCGGTGAGCGAGCGGCCGATGATGAGGTTGATGCGGCCACCTGCGCGCACTTCGTCGAAAAGCACATCGCTCTTGAGCTTGAACTCGGCCATGGTGGTGCCGTTCTTCACCAGCTTGCCGTCGTAGGGCAGCACGTCGATCACGTCGCCCATCTCCAGCTTGCCCACGTCCACCTCGATCGGCAGCGAGCCAGAGTCTTCCTGCGTGTTGAAGAAGATGGGCGCGATCTTGCCGCCGAGCGTGACGCCGCCGAAGCGCTTGTTGGGCACGAAGGGGATGTCCTGGCCGGTGGCCCAGATCACGCTGTTGGTGGCGCTCTTGCGGCTGGAACCTGTGCCCACCACGTCGCCCACATAGGCCACCAGGTGACCCTTCTTCTTCAGGTCTTCGATGAACTGCATCGGGCCACGCTTGCCATCTTCCTCGGGTTTGAACGCCGCGCCTTCGCGGGTGTTCTTCAACATGGCCAGGTAGTGCAGCGGGATGTCAGGGCGGCTCCAGGCGTCGGGCGCGGGCGAGAGGTCGTCGGTGTTGGTTTCGCCGGGCACCTTGAACACGGTCACGGTGATTTTCCTGTCCACCTCCGGGCGGCTGGTGAACCACTCGGCGTCGGCCCAGCTCTGGATCACCTGGCGGGCCTTGACGTTGCCGGCCTTGGCCTTTTCGGCCACGTCGTTGAAGAAGTCGAACATCAGCAGCGTCTTCTTCAGCCCTTCTGCAGCCACGCCCGCCACTTCTTCATCGTCCAGCAACTCGATCAGCGGATGAACGTTGTAGCCACCCACCATGGTGCCCAGCAGCTCGGTGGCTTTGGCTTTGGAGATCAGCCCCACGGAAACGTCGCCGTGTGCCACAGCGGCCAGGAAGCTGGCCTTGACCTTGGCGGCATCGTCCACGCCGGGTGGCACGCGGTGCGTGAGCAGGTCCAGCAGGAACGCGTCTTCACCAGCCGGTGGCGACTTGATCAGCTCGATCAACGCGGCCACCTGCTTCGCGTCGAGCGGCAGCGGCGGAATGCCCAGCGCGGCACGCTCGGCGGCGTGGGCGCGGTAGTCGGTGAGGAAAGTGGTGGACATGTCGTACTCCAATGGAAGGGAAAGCGTGGGGTAGGAAGTGGGAAAGTTGGAAAGCAAGCTCAGTGCCCGGCCGAGGCGGGTTCGGCGAAATAGGTTTGCACCGTCCCGGGCAGCGCAAGCCCAGTCTGGTGCGCGCGTTCGAGCACCTGCCAGAAATAGCGATAGCTGGCGCGATCGTGCAGCCGGCCGTCAAATTGCACCGGCGCCCAGTCGGCGGCCATGGCGCGTTCGATGAGTGCAGCGGCGGCATCGACCTCACGCGCCGAAGGCGCAAACGCCGCCAGGATGGGGCGAATCTGGTCGGGGTGGATGCTCCACATGCGGGTGTAGCCAAGTTCGCCAGCGGCCTTGCGAGCTGCGGCGCTCAGCGCATCCAGGTCCTTGAACTCGGTCACCACGCAGTGCGCGGGCACCTTGCCGTGCGCGTGGCAGGCCGAGGCCATTTCCATTTTTGCGCGCAGAACCAGCGGATGCGAGAACTGCCCGACCACGCTCATGGCATGGGCCGGAATGGCGCCCCCGTGTGCGGAGACGAAATCCATCAGGCCGAAGCTCAGACTTTGAACGCGCGCATGGGCTGCGATGTCGAAGGCGCGGTGGATGGCGGCGGGGGATTCGATGAGCACATGCAGCGGCAGGTCGGCGGCACCCGCCGCGTCGAGCGCGTCAGCGACCCGCTGCACGTCGGCCACGGACTCGACCTTGGGCACCATCAGATGGCACAGGCGATGGCCGGCGCGTCCGGCGATGGTGGCCACGTCGCCGTCAAAAGCCGGGTGATCCACCGGATGCACGCGGGCGGCCACTCTGGCCTGTGGAGCCGCAGCCAGTGCGAGCTCCACCACCCGCTGCGCGTGTTCGACCTCGCCGCCAACGGGCGCGCCGTCCTCGCAGTCCAGCGTCACATCAAACACGCAGGTGCCGAATTCCTCGGCCATCTCGGCTTGCAGCGCCAGGCTCTTGCGCATTCGAGCCTCCACCCCGCTGTAGTGGTCGCAGACCGGCAGCGCGAAGGCACCGGCCTGAGAACCCAGCAGGATGGAACGGGGATGGGTCACTGCAAAGTTACCAAGCGGTTACAGCAGGTGTTTGACGCCGTCCTGCTCGCCCTGGAGTTCGGCCAGGGTCTTGTTGATGCACTCTTGCGAGAACGCGTCAATGGCCAGGCCCTCGACGACCTTGTACTCACCGTTTTCGCAGGTGACGGGGAAGCCAAACATCACTTCCTTGGGAATGCCGTACCAGCCCTGCGACGGGATGCCCATGGTGACCCATTCGCCCTGGGTGCCCAGTGCCCAGTCGCGCATGTGGTCGATGGCGGCATTGGCTGCCGAGGCCGCCGAGGACAGGCCGCGCGCTTCGATGATGGCCGCACCGCGCTTGCCCACGGTGGGCAGGAACACGTCCTTGTTCCAGACCTGGTCGTTGATCATGTCCTTGACCGAAGCGCCGTCGATGGTGGCGAAGCGGTAGTCGGCGTACATGGTGGGCGAGTGGTTGCCCCACACGGCCAGTTTCTTGATGCTGGCCACCGGCTTGCCGGTCTTGGTGGCGATCTGGGAAGCGGCGCGGTTGTGGTCCAGGCGCAGCATGGCGGTGAAGTTCTTCGCCGGCAGGTCGGGCGCGCTCTTCATGGCGATGTAGGCGTTGGTGTTGGCCGGATTGCCCACCACGAGCACCTTGACGTTGCGCGAAGCCACGGCATTGAGCGCCTTACCCTGCGCGGTGAAGATGGCTCCGTTGATGGCCAGCAACTCGGCACGCTCCATGCCCGGGCCGCGCGGACGCGAACCCACCAGCAAAGCGTAGTCGGTGTCCTTGAAGGCGGTCATCGGATCGCTGTGGGCTTCCATGCCCACCAGCAGCGGGAAAGCGCAGTCGTCGAGTTCCATCATCACGCCCTTGAGCGCTTTCTGGGCCTTCTCGTCGGGGATTTCCAGCAGTTGCAGGATCACCGGCTGGTCCTTGCCGAGCATTTCGCCCGAGGCGATGCGAAACAGCAGGGCGTAACCGATCTGGCCAGCGGCGCCAGTGACGGCAACGCGAACGGGCTTCTTGTTCATGGTGAAAACTCCGGAAAAGGACGGTGGAAATGGATCAAACTCAGCCCGCGAGTGTACTCTCGCAAACCCTGATACGTCAATTTGTCTTATGTCTTATATAAGATATGATTGCGTCTCGCGAGCGCCTTTTCCGGCGCCATGAAAAGCATGGCCACACCGTCCCACCTATCCACGCCGTCTGCCGACACTTTGCCGCCCGAAGCGCCAGACAACACTGCGCCTGCCTTCAGCCCGCTGTACCAGCAGATCAAGACGCTGATCCTGCGCAGCCTGCAGGCTGGGGAGTGGAAGCCGGGCGACATGATCCCGAGCGAGTTCGACCTCGCCGCCCGCTTTCGGGTGAGCCAGGGCACGGTGCGCAAGGCCATCGACGAACTGGCCACCGACAACCTGCTTGTGCGCCGCCAGGGCAAGGGCACCTTTGTGGCCACGCACGCCGAGCAACACACGCAATACCGATTTCTTCGCCTGCTGCCCGACACCGGCACGCTGCAGGACCAGGGGCCAGCCGAGCGCCGCATCATCGAATGCAAGCGCCTGCGTGCACCGGCCGAAGTGGCGCGCCAACTTGCGCTGCGCACTGGCGATGCGGTGTTGCAGGTCAAGCGGGTGCTCGCCTTCGACAACACGCCCGCCATCCTGGAAGAACTCTGGCTACCGGGCGTGCCCTTCAAGGGACTGACCGTGGAAACACTGGCGGACGACAAGGGTCCGATGTACGCGCTGTTCGAAGCGCAGTTCGGCGTGCGCATGGTGCGCGCGGTGGAAAAGATCAAGGCAGTCGGCGCCGATGCCGACGCCGCAACCCTGCTGGGAGTGCCAGTGGGCACACCCTTGTTGAGCGTGGAGCGGCTGGCTTTCACCTACAACGACGAACCCATGGAACTGCGACGCGGCCTCTACCGGACCGATTCGCGCCACTATCGCAACGAACTGAGTTGATTGAGGTACCGGTCGCCACGCATGCGGACCGCATCAGCCCCGTGTCAGCCTGCGGTATGGTGCATTGCAATAGAATTTACAGGCTCTTGGTAAAACCGTTGACGGAAGTTACCAACGGGTTACAGCCTTTTTCCCCCACCGATCTCCCGTTCACTCCCCGGATGAAAGCCCCACCATGACCGAGTTGACCAAGAAGCGGCCCGAGTACCGCAACATCAACGCATTCACGGACCTCACCACCTACCGCCTGCCCCCCGCTGGCTGGGTGTCGATCCTGCACCGCGCAAGCGGCGCCCTGATGTTCCTGCTGCTGCCGCTGATCGTCTGGCTGTTCGACACCTCGGTGACGTCCGAGATTTCCTTCGAGGTCTTCAGCGCAGCCTTTGCCGGTGGCGTGGGCTTCCTGCCGGCCTGGCTGTTCAAGCTCGTGGTGCTGGCCCTGATCTGGGCCTACCTGCACCACCTGATCGCTGGCGTGCGCCACCTCTACATGGATGCCTTCCACGCCGTGAGCAAGGAATTCGGCAAGACCTCGGCGGTGGTCACGCTGGTGGCGAGCATTGGCCTCACGCTGGTGCTCGGCGCCAAACTGTTCGGCTTGTATTAATTGCGGGTCAGATCTTCAGCCCTGACCCCAACTGACTAGGAAACTGACCCATGTCCGTCAACTACGGTTCCAAGCGCGTCGTCACTGGCGCCCACTACGGTCTGCGAGACTGGCTCGCCCAGCGCATCACGGCAGCCCTCATGGCCATCTTCACGCTGATCGTGCTTGCGCAGGTGATCTTCACGCGCGGGCCCATCGGCTACGAAAGCTGGGCCGGCATTTTTTCCGCGCAGTGGATGAAAGCCCTGACCTTCGCCGTCTTCATCGCCCTGGCCTATCACGTGTGGGTGGGCATGCGCGACATCTGGATGGACTACGTCAAGCCGGCGGGCATCCGCCTCGCGCTGCACGTCTTCACCATCGTCTGGCTCCTGTCCTGCCTGGGCTGGGCTGTTCAAGTTCTCTGGAGGCTCTGAAGCCATGTCCGTATCCGCATCCCTTCCCAAGCGTCAGTTCGACGTCGTCATCGTCGGTGCCGGTGGCTCCGGCATGCGCGCCTCGCTGCAACTGGCGCGCGCCGGTCTCAAGGTGGCCGTGCTCTCCAAGGTGTTTCCCACCCGTTCGCACACCGTGGCCGCGCAAGGTGGCATCGGCGCCTCGCTCGGCAACATGAACGAGGACAACTGGCACTATCACTTCTACGACACCATCAAGGGGTCCGACTGGCTGGGCGACCAGGACGCCATCGAGTTCATGTGCCGTGAAGCACCCAAGGTGGTCTACGAGCTCGAACACTTCGGCATGCCGTTCGACCGCAACCCCGACGGCACCATCTACCAGCGCCCTTTTGGCGGCCACACCGCCAACTACGGCGAGAAACCCGTGCAGCGTGCCTGCGCGGCCGCCGACCGCACGGGCCACGCCATGCTGCACACCCTGTACCAGCAGAACGTGCAGGCCCGCACCACGTTCTTCGTCGAATGGATGGCACTGGACCTCATCCGCGACGCCAGCGGCGACGTGGTTGGTGTGACGGCTCTGGAAATGGAAACCGGCGAAACCTACATCCTAGAAGCCAAGACCACGCTGCTGGCCACCGGTGGAGCCGGCCGCATCTTCGCCGCCTCCACCAATGCCTTCATCAACACCGGCGACGGCCTGGGCATGGCGGCGCGCGCCGGTATCCCGCTGCAAGACATGGAGTTCTGGCAGTTCCACCCTACCGGCGTGGCCGGTGCGGGCGTGCTGCTGACCGAAGGCTGCCGTGGGGAAGGCGCGATCCTGCGCAACGTCAACGGGGACCGTTTCATGGAGCGCTACGCGCCCACGCTGAAAGACCTGGCGCCACGCGACTTTGTCTCGCGCTGCATGGACCAGGAGATCAAGGAGGGACGCGGTTGCGGTCCGAACAAGGACTACATCCACCTCGACATGACGCACATCGGCGTCAGCGACATCATGAAGCGCCTGCCCTCGGTCTACGAGATCGGTCACAACTTCGCCAACGTCGACATCACCAAGGACCCTATTCCGGTGGTGCCGACCATCCACTACCAGATGGGCGGCATTCCGACCAACATCCATGGCCAGGTCGTCACACCCGATGGCCAGGGCAATCAGAAAGTGGTGAACGGCCTCTATGCGGTGGGTGAATGCTCCTGCGTGAGCGTGCACGGCGCCAACCGGCTGGGCACCAACTCGCTGCTCGACCTGCTGGTGTTCGGCCGCGCTGCGGGTAACCACATCGTCCAGTACAACGACAAGAACAAGACCCACAAACCTTTGCCGACGGACGCTGCTGACAACACGCTGGCGCGCCTTGCGCGCCTGGACAACACCACCAGCGGCGAGTACGCCCAGGACGTTGCCAACGACCTGCGCACCGCCATGCAGCAGCACGCCGGCGTGTTCCGCACCCAGGCCAGCATGGACGAGGGCGTGATCAAGATCAACGCGATGCGTGCACGCGTCGCCGCGATCGAGCTCAAGGACAAATCCAAGGTCTTCAACACTGCACGCATTGAAGCGCTGGAAGTGGAAAACCTGATCGAATGCGCGCAGGCCACCATGACCTCTGCGGCTGCCCGCCGGGAGTGCCGTGGCGCCCACACGGTCAATGACTACGAGCGCCCGGCCGACGACGCACAGTTCCCGCTGGGGCGCAACGACGCCGAGTGGATGAAGCACACGCTGTGGCACAGCGCCGACAACAGCCTGACCTACAAGCCCGTCAACCTGAAGCCCCTGACCGTGGAGTCGGTGCCGCCCAAGGTGCGGACGTTCTGACACCACCGCTCCCACGACGCTCGAGGAAAAAAACACCATGGCCAAACGCACATTCAAGATCTACCGCTACGACCCCGAGAAGGACGCCAAGCCGTACATGCAGACCATCGAAGTGGAACTGGACGGTCACGAGCGCATGTTGCTGGACGCCTTGATGAAGTTGAAGGCGGTCGATCCCTCGATTTCCTTCCGCCGCTCCTGCCGCGAGGGTGTGTGCGGCTCGGATGCGATGAACATCAACGGCAAGAACGGCCTGGCCTGCCTGACCAACATGAACACGCTGCCCGGCGTGATCACCTTGAAGCCCCTGCCCGGCCTTCCGGTGGTGCGCGACCTGATCGTGGACATGACGCTGTTCTTCAAGCAGTACAACAGCATCAAGCCCTACCTGATCAACGAGTCGGTGGCACCGGAGAAGGAACGCCTGCAGAGCCCCGAGGAACGCGACGAGCTCAACGGGCTGTATGAATGCATCCTGTGCGCGAGCTGCTCCACAAGCTGCCCGAGCTTCTGGTGGAACCCGGACAAGTTCGTCGGCCCAGCCGGTCTGCTGCAGGCCTACCGTTTCATCGCCGACAGCCGCGACCAGGCCACCAGTGAGCGCCTGGACAACCTGGAAGACCCCTACCGCCTGTTCCGCTGCCACACCATCATGAACTGCGTGGACGTCTGCCCCAAGGGCCTGAACCCCACGAAGGCCATAGGCAAGATCAAGGAAATGATGGTGATGCGCTCCGTCTGAGCGCACCCCCGCCGTACCCATGGACGCCACCACCATGCACGATGCCCTGCTCGACGAACGTCGCCTGAGCAAGCTGCGTTGGCGGTGCCGCCGTGGGCTGCTCGAGAACGACCTGTTCATCGAGCGCTTCTTCGCCAGGCACGAATCTGGCTTGACCTTGCGTCAGGCCGATGCCCTGGAGGTCTTGATGGATCTGTCCGACAACGATCTGCTCGATCTGTTGCTCGGCCGCAAGCTTCCCGAGGGTGATCTGGTCCGTGACGATGTCACGCAAGTGCTGGGCATGCTTCGTGCCGCCCGGCAACCCGTTTAAGTCAGCCTTAAAAGGAAACCGCATGAAACTCGTAGACAACAAAGCCACCCTGTCGTTCTCCAACGGCAGCCCCAGCGTGGATCTGCCGGTGTACGCCGGCAGCATCGGGCCGGACGTAATCGACATCCGAAAGCTCTACGCGCAGACCGGCATGTTCACCTACGACCCCGGCTTCCTGTCCACCGCCGCCTGTCAGTCCGCCATCACCTACATCGACGGCGACAAGGGCGAACTGCTCTACCGCGGGTACCCGATCGAACAGCTCGCCACCCAGTGCGACTACCTCGACACGTGCTACCTGCTGCTCAATGGCGAACTGCCCGACGAGAAGCAGCGCGGTGACTTCCACAAGCTCGTGATCAACCACACCATGGTGAACGAGCAAATGCAGTTCTTCCTGCGTGGCTTCCGCCGCGACGCGCACCCCATGGCGGTGCTCACCGGCCTGGTCGGCGGCCTGTCGGCCTTCTACCACGACAGCACGGACATCAACAATCCGAAGCACCGCGAGATCGCCGCCATCCGGCTCATCGCCAAGATGCCGACGCTGGTGGCCATGGCCTACAAGTACGGCATTGGCCAGCCGTACATGTACCCGAAGAACGACCTGAGCTATTCGGGCAACTTCCTTCGCATGATGTTCGGCACCCCTTGCGAGGAATACCAGGTCAACCCGGTGCTGGAGCGTGCGCTGGACCGTATCTTCATCCTGCACGCAGATCACGAGCAGAACGCCTCGACCTCCACCGTGCGTCTGTGCGGCTCTTCGGGCACCAATCCGTTCGCTGCCATCGCCGCTGGCGTGGCATGCCTGTGGGGTCCGGCCCACGGAGGCGCGAACGAAGCCTGCCTGAACATGCTGGAAGACATTCAGCGCCAGGGCGGCGTGTCCAAGGTCGGTGAGTTCATGGAGAAGGTCAAGGACAAGAATTCCGGCGTCAAGCTGATGGGCTTCGGGCACCGCGTGTACAAGAACTACGACCCGCGTGCCAAGCTCATGCAGGAAACCTGCAATGAAGTGCTGCAGGAACTGGGCCTGGAAAACGACCCGCTGTTCAAGCTGGCAAAGGAACTCGAGAAGATCGCCCTGGAAGACGACTACTTCGTGCAACGCAAGCTCTATCCGAACGTGGACTTCTATTCCGGCATCGTGCAGCGTGCCATTGGCATCCCTGTCAACCTGTTCACCGGCATCTTCGCGCTGGCCCGCACGGTGGGCTGGATCGCGCAGCTCAACGAAATGATCAGCGACCCCGAATACAAGATCGGTCGCCCGCGCCAGCTTTTTACCGGCTCGCCGCGCCGAGACATCAAGCCAATCGCCAGCCGCTGATCGGTCCATGCGTTTCCGGCAAAGCCCGCTTCGGCGGGCTTTTTTTCGTCCGGGCCTGCACATTGGGGCAATACAGCCATCGTCGTTGGAGATGCCAAAACCCATCGAGCTGATGGAAAATCCATCTCTGACCTCTCAGAACGAGAGGCCATCAACCCCATGCTCTCCGAACGAAACTTTGCCCGCCAGATCGACCTCACCTCGCTGCAGCTCTTTGTGGCCGTGTGCGAGCTGGGCAGCATCGGCCGTGCGGCTGAGCGCGAATTCATCGCGGCATCGGCGGTCAGCAAGCGCCTGTCAGACCTGGAGGCTGCGCTGGGCACCACCCTGTTGCAACGCCACGCGCGCGGCGTGCGCCTCACGCCCGCGGGGGAAAGCCTGCTGCACCATGCCCGCGCCGTGCTGTTCGGGCTGGAGAAGATGCAGGCCGAGTTGACCGAGTATGCCGACGGCGTGCGCGGCCACGTGCGCGTACACGCCAGCATCTCGGCCATCGTGCAGTTCCTGCCAGAAGACCTGGGCGCCTTCGCCCGCCTGCACCCTCAGGTCAAGATTGATCTGGAAGAACACCTCAGCCCCGAGGTGTTGCGCGCCGTGCAGGAGGGTGCGGCCGACCTGGGCCTGTGCAACGGCGCGATGGGCACCGGCGGCCTGCAGACGCTGCCTTACCGGCGCGACCGGCTGGTTCTGGTGGTGCCCAGCGGGCATGTGCTGGCGGGCACCGGTCCGCTCGCTTTTGATGCGTCGCTGCCCTTCGACCATGTGGGCCTGCACGCCAACAGTTCCATCCACCTGGTCACACATCAGGCCGCCACGCGGGTCGGCACCGCCGTACGCGTTCGCATCCGCGTGACCGGCCTGGACGCCATGTGCCGCATGATTGCCAATGGCCTGGGCGTGGGCGTGATGCCCCAACGGGCCTTCGAGCTGCTGCACACCGGCGACACCCTGACAGCCCTGCCGCTGACCGACGCCTGGGCCCAACGCCAACTGGTGCTGGTGGCACGCGACTTCTCCAGCCTGCCCGCCACCGCGCGCCTGCTGGTCGATCACCTTCAGTCCGACGAATTGCGTCAGGCCGCCTAAAATTCAACCCTCCACGAGACCCGCCCACGCCATGCCACGCACGCTCTACGACAAGATCTGGGACGAACACGTCGTCCACACCGAGGAAGACGGCACGTCCGTCCTCTACATCGACCGCCACCTGGTACACGAAGTCACCAGCCCGCAGGCCTACGAGGGCCTGCGTCAGGCCGGGCGCAAGGTCTGGCGCGTGAGCTCGGTGGTGGCCACCGCCGACCACAACACACCCACCACCGGCTGGGAGCTGGGCTACGACGGCATCACCGACCCGATCAGCAAGGAGCAGATCACCACGCTGGACAGCAACATTGCAGAGTTCGGCGCGGCGGCTTTCTTCCCCTTCATGTCCAGGCGCCAGGGCATCGTGCATGTGATCGGCCCGGAAAACGGCGCCACCCTGCCGGGCATGACCGTGGTCTGTGGCGACAGTCACACATCCACGCACGGCGCCTTTGGTGCGCTGGCCCATGGCATCGGCACCAGCGAGGTCGAGCATGTGCTGGCCACCCAGACCCTGCTGGCCAAAAAGGCAAAAAACATGCTGGTTCGCGTGGAAGGCCAGCTCTCCAAGGGCTGCACCGCCAAGGACATCGTGCTCGCCATCATCGGCCGCATCGGCACCGCTGGCGGCACCGGCTACACCATCGAGTTTGGCGGCTCCGCGATTCGTGCCCTCAGCATGGAAGGCCGCATGACGGTGTGCAACATGGCCATCGAGGCGGGCGCGCGCGCGGGCCTGGTGGCCGTGGACGAAAAGACCATCGAGTACGTCAAGGGCCGTCCGCTCTCGCCCACGGGCGTCGAGTGGGACCAAGCCGTGGCGTACTGGAAAACGCTGCATTCAGACCCCGACGCGAAGTTCGACACCATCGTCGAGCTCGACGCCGCGAAGATCGTGCCGCAAGTCACCTGGGGCACCTCACCCGAAATGGTGCTCGGCATCGACGGCAGCGTGCCCGATCCCGATCGCGAGAAAGACGCCAGCAAGCGCGGCGCCATCGAGCGCGCCCTGACCTACATGGACCTCAAGCCGGGCAAGGCACTCAACGACATCTTCGTCGACAAGGTCTTCATCGGTTCCTGCACCAACAGCCGCATCGAGGACATGCGCGAAGCCGCCGCCGTGGTGAAGAAACTGGGCCAGAAAGTGGCCAAGAACGTCAAGCTCGCCATGGTGGTGCCCGGGTCGGGCCTCGTGAAGGCACAGGCTGAGCGTGAGGGCTTGGACGAGATCTTCAAGGCCGCCGGCTTTGAATGGCGCGAGCCTGGCTGCTCCATGTGCCTGGCCATGAATGCCGACCGCCTTGAACCCGGTGAACGCTGCGCATCCACCAGCAACCGCAACTTCGAAGGCCGCCAGGGTGCTGGCGGCCGCACCCATCTCGTGTCCCCCGCCATGGCCGCAGCGGCTGCGGTGCATGGTCACTTCGTGGACGTGCGCACCTTCGCCTGACCACCCACCCGCAACCCACCACTGGAGACTTCCATGAAGACCATTGCATGCATCGTCACCGCATTGACCCTGTCGCTGTCCCTGGCCGGATGCAACACCTGGAGTGGCGTCAAGCAAGACGCCAAGCAAGCCGGCCAGGCCGCCGGCAAGGGCGTCGAGAAGGCGGGCGAGAAAATCCAGGAGGTCGCGAAGTAACGCGCACGTCACCATGCAGAAATTTACCCGCCACAAGGGCCTCGTGGCCCCGATGGACCGCGAGAACGTCGACACCGACGCGATCATCCCCAAGCAGTTCCTGAAGTCCATCCGCAAGACCGGCTTTGGCCAGAACCTGTTCGACGAATGGCGCTACCTGGACAAGGGCGAACCCGGCCAGGACCCTTCCAGCCGCAAGCCCAACCCCGACTTCGTGCTCAACCAGCCTCGCTACGCCGGTGCGTCCGTGTTGCTGGCCCGCAAGAATTTCGGCTGCGGCTCGTCGCGTGAACACGCTCCCTGGGCCATCGACCAATTCGGCTTTCGCGCGCTGATCGCCCCCAGCTACGCCGACATCTTCTTCAACAACTGCTTCAAGAACGGGCTGCTGCCCATCGTGCTGCCTGAAGCCCAGGTGGCGCAGTTGTTCGACGAGGTGGCGGCCTTCCCCGGCTATGAGCTCACCATCGACCTGGAGCGCCAGGTGGTGATCAAGCCGCAAGGTGAAGAACTTCCGTTCGACGTGCAGGCCTTTCGCAAGTACTGCCTGATCAACGGGCTGGACGACATCGGCCTGACGCTGCGCTACAAGGACAAGATCGCCGCGTTCGAAACCGAACGCCTGGCCACCAAGCCGTGGCTGTCCCACACGATGCCGGCGGCCTGATCCTCCGCCGTCGCTTGCTCACTCAACTCAAAACCATTCATGAAAATCGCAGTTCTTCCGGGTGACGGCATCGGCACCGAAATCGTGGCCGAAGCGGTCCGGGTCCTCGACGCGCTGGACCTGCCCTTCGAGATGGAATCCGCCCTGGTCGGTGGCGCGGCCTACGAGGCCCACGGCCATCCCCTGCCCGAATCCACCCTGAAGCTGGCCATGGAAGCCGATGCAGTGCTGTTTGGCGCGGTGGGCGACTGGAAGTACGACACGCTCGACCGCCCCTTGCGCCCCGAACAGGCCATCCTGGGCCTGCGCAAGCACATGGGCCTGTTCGCCAACTTCCGCCCCGCCATCTGCTACCCCGAGCTGGTGGGCGCCTCCAGCCTCAAGCCCGAGATCATCGCCGGGTTGGACATCCTCATCATCCGCGAACTCACGGGGGACATCTATTTCGGCCAGCCGCGAGGCCGACGCACCGCCACCGACGGTCATTTCCCAGGTGCCGAAGAAGCCTTCGACACGATGCGCTACAGCAAGCCCGAGATCGAGCGCATCGCCCATGTGGCCTTCCAGGCTGCGCGCAAGCGCAACAAGAAGGTCACGAGCGTGGACAAGGCCAACGTTCTGGAAACCTTCCAGTTCTGGAAGGACGTGGTCACCGAAGTGCACCAGCAATACCCCGACGTGGAACTCGAGCACATGTATGTGGACAATGCCGCCATGCAACTGGTGCGCGCGCCCAAGAAGTTCGACGTGGTCGTCACCGGCAACATGTTCGGCGACATCCTCTCCGACGAAGCCTCCATGCTCACCGGCTCTATCGGCATGCTGCCTTCGGCCTCGCTGAACACCAAGAACCAGGGCCTGTACGAGCCCAGCCACGGCAGCGCGCCCGACATCGCAGGCAAAGGCATCGCCAACCCGCTGGCCACCATCATGAGCGCGGCCATGATGCTGCGCTTCAGCCTGAACCAGGAAGCTGCCGCACAGCGGATTGAATCTGCTGTGCAGAAAGTGCTGGCGCAGGGCCTGCGCACGCCCGACATTTTCAGCGACGGCACCACGAAGGTGGGCACCATCGAAATGGGCGACGCCGTGCTCAAGGCGCTTGGCTAAGCTAGAATCTGCGCCATGTTTGCCGCCAGCCTGTTCCATCAGAACCTCGCATCCACCGCCACGGTGGATGTCGCTGCGCGCGCAATCTCCACCAAAACCACGACCATTAAGGGCTGATCCAGCTCCGGTATCGTCGTGCGCCCTCCCTGGCCAGACGAGCCGGGGCAAACAGTCTGGTCTGTACTGTTTTTAAACTGAAAGGGCGTTGAAAATGAGCAAGTTGGTAGGCCTCGTAGGCTGGCGCGGCATGGTCGGTTCCGTGCTGATGGACCGCATGGTCGCAGAGAACGATTTCGACCTGATCGAACCGCTGTTCTTCTCCACATCCAATGCCGGCGGCAAGGCCCCGGCCATGGCCAAGAACGAAACCGCCTTGCAGGACGCGCACGACATCAAGGCGCTCCAGCGCTGCGACATCGTCATCACGGCCCAGGGCGGTGACTACACGAACGAGGTCTACCCCAAACTGCGCGCAGCCGGCTGGAAGGGCCACTGGATCGACGCCGCCTCCGCGCTGCGCATGGAGAAAGACGCCGTCATCATTCTCGACCCGGTCAACCTGCCGGTGATCCAGAAGGCCCTGGCCAACGGCGGCAAGGACTGGATCGGCGGCAACTGCACCGTGAGCTGCATGCTCATGGGCGTGGGCGCCCTGTACAAGGCCGGCCTCGTCGAGTGGATGAGCACCCAGACCTACCAGGCCGCCTCTGGCGGCGGTGCCCAGCACATGCGCGAACTGCTCACCCAATACGGCACGCTCAACGCCGAAGTCAAGGCGCTGCTGGACGACCCCAAGAGCGCCATCCTCGAGATCGACCGCAAGGTTATCGCCCGGCAGCGGGCGCTGAGCGATGCCGAAACGGCGAATTTCGGTGTACCTCTGGGCGGTTCGCTGATTCCCTGGATCGACAAAGACCTGGGCAACGGCATGTCCAAGGAAGAATGGAAGGGCATGGCCGAGACCAACAAGATCCTCGGCATGGGTGAGGGCTTCAATTCGGCGGCTATCCCGGTGGACGGCTTCTGCGTTCGCGTGGGCGCCATGCGCTGCCACAGCCAGGCCCTGACTTTCAAGCTCAAGAAGGATGTACCCGTGGCCGATATTGAAGCCATGATCGCCGCCGACAACGACTGGGTGAAGGTGGTGCCGAACACAAAAGAAGCCACGCTTAGGGATCTGACCCCGGTGGCTGTGACCGGCACGATGACCATCCCCGTGGGACGCGTGCGCAAGCTGGCAATGGGCCCGGAGTACGTGGGTGCCTTCACCATCGGAGACCAGTTGCTCTGGGGTGCGGCCGAGCCACTGCGTCGCATGCTGCGCATCCTGCTGGAGGCCTGAGCCGCTTCCGGGAGCTGGACGGAACTGGTATCCGGCGGCAGCAGATCACGTTGCGCCTCTGCAACGCAAACGCGACGCCTCATCGCAGTAGATGACCGGCTGAGAAACTCAAGCGGATTCTCAGCTTGTCACCGTAATCTGTTGATGTTAAGGTCAATTCTCGGTTTTTTACGTCGAGGTCCAAGTGCCATCCACCCCCAGTCAAACCCCATCTCCAAAGACCCGATCCTCGCAACAAAGCGTAGGAGTCCGAGGTCTTGCCCGGTTGCATGCGGTCGCTGCGGCGGCACTGCTTTGCACCACCCTGCTGCACCCCTCGGACGCTCAGGCGCTGGCGCTGGGCCGGGTAGTGGTTCAGTCGGCGCTGGGTGAACCCCTGCGAGCCGAAATCGAAGTTCCCGACATCAACAGCGAAGAAGCCTCCAGTCTTCGCGTGGGCCTGGCTTCGTCCGACGCCTTCCGCGCTGCCGGTGTCGACTACGGTGCCGCCCTGGCCAGCGTGCAGATCAGCCTGCAACGCCGCGCGGATGGCCGCGCCTATCTGCGCCTGACCAGTTCGCGCCCCATCACCGAACCCTTCGTTGACCTGATCGTTGAAGCCAACTGGTCGTCGGGCCGCATCGTGCGCGACTACACCCTGCTGTTCGATCCGCCCAACCTGCGGCCCGCGCCCCAGCCCGTGCCGCTGGCGCCTGGTGTGGCAGCACCACCGCCCTCCACCGCGCAGGCACCGCGTCCCATTCCACCGATCGCACCCGCACCTGCGGTCCGCCCGCCACAGCCTGCGTCGCCAGCCGCAAGTGCGCCGGCGCCGGCGCCGGCCCCCATTGCAAACCCTGCGCCCGCGCCAGCTCCCGCACCCGTTGCGGCCAGCAGCGGAGGCGGACAGGTGCGCGTACAGGCAGGCGACACCGCTGGCCGCATTGCGGCGGCCAACCGCCCGGCCAACGTCTCGCTGGACCAGATGCTGGTCGCCATGTTGCGCGCCAACCCAAATGCCTTCATCGGCGGCAACGTCAACCGCGTCAAGGCCGGTGCGGTCCTCGATCTGCCGGCACAACAGGAAGCTGCCGCCATCAACCCGGGTGAAGCGCGCCAGACCATTGCGGCCCAGAGCCGGGATTTCAACGAGTTCCGGCGCCGACTGGCAGGCAGTGCGCCCGACGCGGGCGTGGCCGCCGCCGATCGCCAGGCCGCGGGTCAGATTCAGACCGAAGTCAAGGACGCCAAGCCCGCTGCGCCATCGGCCGACAAGCTGACGCTGTCGAAGGAAGCGGCGGCCGCGGCCGGCCAGGCCAGCCGCGAGGATCAGATTGCCAAGGAGCGCCAGGCGAAGGATGCCTCGAACCGCGTGGCCGAACTCTCGCGCAACATTGAGGAGCTTTCCAAGCTGGGTGCGGGTACCGCACCGGGCTCATCTGCTGCGACGCCGACCGCTCCAGCCGCACCCGCAGCGCCGGCTGCCGCAGCGCCCCCGACGCCCCCCGCTGCCGAACCCCCCACCAGTGCCGCACCGGCCGTCACCCTGCCCACAACGCCGCCGCCCATGGCAGCCGCGTCCGAGCCCGCCGCCGCACAGCCGGTGGCTGCGCCTGCAGAACCTGCGGCCTCCGCGCCTTCGACCACTCCCGCGCCGGTGGCCGCCCCGAGGCCAGTGCCGGTCCCGCTGCCTGACGAACCTTCGTTCATGGACCAGTTGCGCGACAACCCGCTGGTGCTGCCCCTGGCCGGCGGCTTGCTGGCCTTGCTGGCGGCATTCGGCTTCTACCGCCTGCGCCAGCGCAAGCACGGCTCCAGCGTGGACAGCTCCTTCCTGGAGAGCCGCCTGCAGCCCGATTCGTTCTTCGGTTCCAGCGGTGGCCAACGCATCGACACCGCCGAGTCGGTGGCCTCGGGATCCTCCATGGTCTATTCGCCCAGCCAGCTCGACGCCGCCGGCGATGTGGACCCGGTGGCCGAAGCCGACGTGTACCTGGCCTACGGGCGAGACCTGCAAGCCGAGGAAATCCTCAAGGAAGCGATGCGCAGCACGCCAACGCGTGTGGCGATTCACAACAAGCTGCTGGAAATCTATGCCAAGCGCCGCGACGCCCGCGCCTTCGAAGTGGTCGCCACCGAAGCCTACGGATTGACGCAGGGCCAGGGCCCCGAGTGGGAGCACGCCTGCGAAATCGGCCGCGAACTCGATCCGTCCAATCCCTTGTACCAGCCCGGCGGTGTTCCTGCCGTGAAGGCGGGTATGGTCGCAGGCCTGGCGGGCGCCGGCATGAATACCATGCCTTTCGGCAGCAGCACGCTGGCCGAGACTGCCAACGCCGGCACCCCGTCGGACATGGCCAACCTCGATCTCGACCTGGATTTCTCGCTGGACGAGCCCTCGGCGCCCGCACCACTCGATGCATCCGGCAAAGCCGACTTGGTCGCAGCCGACGCGGCACTCTCCGGCATGGACGATCTCAATGCCACGGAAGCCCTGACCAGCCAGCGCGTGGAGGACAAGCAAACCCCGCCCTCCATGTCGATGGACTTCGACCTCGACTTCCCTTCCGGTCCCACGCCCCTGGGCCCGGACGGCGACGCAGCAGCGGCTGGCGAAACCACGTCGCTGCGGGGGTCCCTGGATCAGCCTGAGCCAATGTCGCCCGACCTCGACGTTCCAGCGCCTGCGGCCGCGCCCAGTCAGCCCGTTGCGCTGCCGGAGATGATGTCGTTCAACCTCAACGACATCAATCTGGATCTGGACGCCACGCCGTCCAAGCTGCCGCAGGACGACAACACCAGCTCGGGTCGCCTCACTGAAGAAAACCCGCTGGAGACCAAGCTCTCGCTGGCCGAGGAATTCCGAGCCATCGGTGACTTTGAGGGCGCCCGCTCCCTGGCCGAGGAAGTTCTGGCCGAGGCCTCGGGCACGCTCAAGACCAAGGCCGGCACCTTCCTTGCCGACCTGGCCTGACCAGCACCGGCTTGAATTCCCCCTTGCCCAGTTCCGTGGCGCCAGGCGCTGAACGGCGCCGGCGCGTAGCGCTGGGAGTGAGCTACAACGGACGCGCCTACGACGGCTGGCAGAGTCAGCCGGGTGGCCGCACCGTGCAAGATCAACTGGAGCTGGCGCTGAACCGCTTCACGGCACAAGAGGCCTTGAAGACCCTTTGCGCCGGCCGCACCGATGCCGGCGTGCACGGGCTGATGCAGGTGGTGCATTTCGACACGACGCTGGACCGCCCGAACAACGCCTGGGTGCGCGGAACCAACAGCTTCCTGCCCGACGACATTGCAGTGCAATGGGCGCGCCACGTACCCGACAGCTTCCATGCCCGAGCCAGCGCGCGCACACGCCGATACGCCTATGTGTTGAGCGAATCGCCCGTGCGACCCAGCGTCGACACCGGCCAGGTGGGATGGGTGTTCCGCCCGCTCGCTCTGGAGCCCATGGTGCAGGCGGCACAGGTCCTGCTCGGTGAACACGACTTCACGTCGTTTCGCGCCGCTCAATGCCAGGCCCACTCGCCTATCAAGCACCTGCTGCGGGCGGACGTGTCCCGGCGCGGCAGCTACTGGCGATTCGAATTCGAGGCCACCGCCTTTTTGCACCACATGATTCGCAACATCATGGGCTGCCTGATCGCCATCGGCACTGGCAACCGCCCACCCGAATGGATGACCGAGGTCCTGCAGGCTCGCAGCCGCGATGCCGCCGCGCCCACCTTCTCCCCCGATGGCCTGTACTTTCTCGGACCGGTCTACGATGCGTCCATGGGGCTGCCCGAGCGCACGCCCGCCTTCGACTGGTTGCCATGAACACCCACCATCACCGCACGCGCATCAAGATTTGTGGCCTGACGCGAGAGAACGACGTGGATGCGGCTGTGAGCGCCGGCGCCGATGCGGTGGGATTCGTGCTCTACGACAAGAGCCCCCGTTACGTCACGCCGCAGCGAGCTGGCGAACTGGCGCGCCGCTTGCCTCCCTTCGTCACGCCGGTGCTGCTGTTCGTCAATGCCAGCCCGGAATACGTTTCCCAAGGAAGCCGGGCCGTTCCGCAGGCGCTGCTGCAGTTTCACGGCGACGAGTCACCTGCCGAATGCGCGGCCGCCGGTCGCCCCTACATGCGGGCCGCGCGCATTCCCACCGGGTCGCACGGCAAGGACTTCGATCTCCTAAAATACGCCGAAGATCACCGGGCCGCCCAGGCCATCCTGCTCGACGCGCTGGTCGAGGGCTATGGCGGTGGTGGTCAATCCTTCGACTGGACGGCATTTCCTTGGTCACATCCGCTTCTAAACGCCAGCTCTCGCCTCGTTTTGTCTGGTGGACTCACGCCTGCAAACGTGACCGATGGCATCTTGCGCGTACGGCCCTGGGCCGTTGACGTGAGCTCCGGGGTCGAGATGTCCAAGGGCATCAAAGACTTCGACAAGATGCTCGCCTTCGTGGCCGCCGTGCGAGCGGCCGACGCACAAATCTCCCGCCTGCCCTGAAGACTCCTCCATGGTGTCCGGGCGGCAGCCGAACCGGAAACACCCCATGCAGACCTACCAGCAACCCGACGCCCGAGGCCACTTCGGCATCTACGGCGGCAGCTTCGTGAGCGAAACGCTCACCCATGCCATCAACGAACTGCGCGATGCGTACGCCAAGTACCAGCGTGACCCCGAGTTCCTGGCAGAGTTCAAGAGCGAACTCGCCCATTTCGTGGGTCGACCCAGCCCGGTGTACCACGCTGCGCGCATGAGCCGGGAGACCGGTGGCGCGCAGATATTTCTGAAACGCGAGGACCTCAATCACACCGGCGCGCACAAGGTCAACAACACCATCGGCCAGGCCATGCTGGCCCGCCGCATGGGCAAGCCGCGCATCATCGCCGAGACCGGGGCGGGTCAGCATGGGGTGGCCACCGCCACCATCTGCGCGCGCTATGGACTGGAGTGTGTGGTGTACATGGGCAGCGAAGACGTGAAACGCCAGAGCCCCAACGTCTACCGCATGAAGTTGCTGGGCGCCACGGTGGTGCCAGTGGAATCGGGCAGCAAGACGCTGAAAGATGCGCTCAACGAGGCCATGCGCGACTGGGTGGCCAACGTGGACAACACCTTCTACATCATCGGCACGGTGGCAGGCCCGCACCCCTACCCCATGATGGTGCGCGACTTCCAGAGCGTGATCGGCGAGGAGTGCCTGGTGCAGATGCCCGAGATGCTGGCCGACGCCGGTTGTCAAGGCAGTCAACCCGATGTGGTGATCGCCTGCGTGGGTGGCGGCAGCAACGCCATGGGCATCTTCCATCCCTATATCGGACACGAGAAAACGCGCCTGATCGGCGTGGAGGCCGCTGGCGAGGGATTGGAGAGTGGCAAGCACTCGGCCTCGTTGCAAAAGGGCAGCCCCGGCGTTCTGCACGGCAATCGCACCTATGTGCTGCAGGACGACAACGGCCAGGTGACCGAGACGCACAGCGTGAGCGCGGGCCTGGACTACCCCGGCGTGGGTCCCGAGCACGCCTTCCTCAAAGACATCGGTCGCGCCGAGTATGTGGGCATCACCGACACCGAGGCGCTGGCAGCTTTCCACTACCTGTGCCGCACAGAGGGCATCATCCCCGCGCTGGAATCCAGCCACGCCGTGGCCCATGCCATGAAGCTGGCCAAGACCATGAAGCCCGACCAGTCCATCCTGGTCAACCTATCGGGACGTGGCGACAAGGACATCGGCACCGTGGCCGATCTCTCCGGCGTGGACTTTTACGACCGACCCTCCATGCGCGGGCTGACCGTCAAGGGAGGCCAGACCAAATGAGCCGCATCGAACAGACCTTCGCACAACTCAAGGCCAAAAACCGCAAAGCCCTGATTCCCTATGTCACGGCCGGCTTCCCCTTTGTCGACATCACACCCGATCTGATGCACGGCATGGCCGAGGCCGGCGCCGATGTCATCGAGCTCGGCGTGCCGTTTTCCGATCCCGCCGCCGATGGCCCCGTGATCCAGAAGGCCGGCGACCGCGCGCTGGCCCTGGGCATTGGCATGACGCAGGTGCTGGCCATGGTGCGCAGCTTTCGTGAACGCAACACCACCACACCGGTGGTGCTCATGGGCTACGCCAACCCGGTCGAGCGCTACGACCAGAAACACGGCGCTGGCGCCTTCGTGCGCGACGCCAGCGTTGCCGGCGTGGACGGTGTGCTGGTGGTGGACTACCCACCCGAGGAATGCGAGGACTTCGCCTCTGCGCTGCGCGAGCATGGCATGGACCTGATCTTCCTGCTGGCTCCCACCTCGACCGACGAGCGCATGGCCCAGGTCGCCCGCGTGGCCAGCGGTTACGTGTACTACGTTTCACTGAAAGGCGTGACCGGCGCCGGCACGCTGGACGTGGGCCAGGTCGAAGCCATGCTGCCGCGCATCCGCCGGCATGTGCACATCCCGGTGGGTGTGGGCTTCGGCATCCGCGATGCAGAAACCGCATGCGCCATTGGCCAGACGGCCGACGCGGTGGTGATCGGCAGCAAGATCATCCAGTTGCTTGAAAACGAGCCGCATGAAAAAGTCGTGGCAGTGGCTTCTCAATTCCTTCGCACCATCCGAAAAGCGCTGGACGCCTGACTTGACGCCCCCACGCTCCACCGCTGCGCGGGTCGCTGCCCCCCAAAGGGGCGAGGCCTGCCTTGGGGGCGGCCCGGCGGCTGGCCCGTTTGCGCCCACTTGCATGGTTTAATTCCACTTCGCCTGCCGTCCGCAAGGAGAACAACACCATGTCCTGGCTAGAAAAACTGCTCCCCCCCAAGATCACCCCCACCGACCCCACCGAGCGCCGCAGCGTGCCCGAGGGGCTGTGGATCAAGTGCCCGAGCTGCGAGGCGGTGCTCTATAAAAACGATCTGGAAAAAAACCAGAACGTGTGCCCACATTGCAGCCACCACCACCGCATCGGGGCGCGTGCGAGGCTCAACGCCTTTCTCGACGCCGAAGGCCGCTACGAAATCGCTCAGGAAGTGCTGCCGGTCGATGCGCTGAAATTCAAGGACAGCCGCAAATATCCCGAGCGCCTAAAGGATGCGCTGGAAGCCACAGGGGAAACCGATGCGCTGGTGGTCATGGGCGGCTCGGTCCTGGGCATCAGCCTGGTCGCGGCGTGTTTTGAATTCGATTTCATGGGCGGCTCCATGGGCTCCGTGGTCGGCGAACGCTTTGTGCGTGGCGTGGAAGAAGCCATTGCCCAGAAGGTGCCCTTTGTCTGCTTCACCGCCACCGGCGGCGCACGCATGCAGGAAGGCCTGCTCTCGCTCATGCAGATGGCCAAGACCAATGCATCGCTTACCCGACTGGCCAAGAAGGGCCTGCCCTACATCAGCGTGCTGACCGATCCCACCATGGGCGGTGTGAGCGCCGGTTTCGCTTTCGTGGGCGACGTGGTGATCGCAGAGCCCAAGGCACTGATCGGTTTCGCCGGCCCTCGCGTGATCGAGAACACCGTGCGGGTGAAGCTGCCAGAAGGCTTCCAGCGCGCCGAGTTCCTGCAGACCAAGGGTGCGGTGGATTTCATCAGCGACCGGCGCGAACTGCGTGCCCACATTGCCAACTTGCTGGCAATGCTGCAGCGCCAGAGCGCCGACGCGGTGGTCAACGATTGAATGCGGCGCCCGCGACTGGGCCTCTGAAGCTCAAGCAGCTTCCCCTGTTTCCGCTACAGACTGTCCTGTTCCCGGGCGGCTGGTTGCCTTTGCGCATCTTTGAGGTGCGCTACCTGGACATGATCGGTCGCTGCCACAAGGCCGGCGCGCCCTTTGGCGTGGTGTGCCTGAGCGAAGGCAGTGAGGTACGGCGCGTCGACCCGGCGGCACCCCCCAGCGGTGGCGCGTTTGCCAAGGAGGTGTTCCACCCCGTTGGCACCTTGGCCCGGATCGAATCACTGGAACGCCCCCAGCCGGGCCTGATGATGGTTCAGTGCCGGGGCCAGCAACGCTTTCAAGTGACGCGCCGCAACCAGTTGTCGCACGGACTTTGGGTGGCCGATGTACAGCTGGACGAACCCGAAGCAACCGTGACCGTGCCAGAACACCTCGTCAACACCCGCGACGCGCTGCAACGCCTGCTGAACAACCTGCAGGAGCGCGATCCGCAAAGCCTGGAGCAACTGCCCTTGCGACCGCCCTACCGTTGGGACGACAGCGGCTGGGTCGCCAACCGCTGGGCGGAGCTGCTGCCCGCACCGCCAGAACTCAAGCAACGCCTGATGGCGCTGGACAACCCACTGCTGCGGCTGGAACTGGTGTCCGACTTGCTGGAGCGGCTCGGCCTGGAAAACTGAGACAGCCTCGCCGTCTCTTCACGCGGGCAACAGTGAGAGCGCCTGCATGTAACGCGGGCTCACCGTCAGCGCATCCCACGGCAGCGCCGGGGCGGTCGGCAACAGCGCCAGGCGGCGCTCCTCACTAACGGCATCTGGCTGCCAGCGCCCTTCCACCACCGCGCGCGCGAGTGAATCAATGGCTTCGTCGATGGGCGCACCACCGTCCACCACCGACTGGTTGCACAACAAGACGAGGTCGCAGCCGGCTTGCAGCGCGGCCAGGGTCGCCGTCGTGAAGTTCACCGCCTGGCCGTCGATCTGGCGCGCAGCGGCCATGCTCAGGTCGTCGCTGAAGATGGCCCCGGTGAAACCCAGTTGGCGCCTGAGCACGTCCTGCAACCAGCGCGCCGAGAAGCCCGCCGGGCGCTGATCCACGCGGGGGTAGATGACGTGCGCCGGCATCACGGCCTGCAGACTGGCCGACAGCCAGCCGTAGGGCGCTGCGTCATCGGCCAGGATGGCATCCAGGCCTCGGGGATCCACCGGAATGGCGAGATGCGAGTCCGCCTGCACGAAGCCATGGCCGGGAAAATGCTTGCCGCAGTGCCCCATGCCGCTTTGCAGCAAACCGTGCATGAGGCTTTGCGCCAGCAGTGTGACCATGCGTGGATCGCGCCCGAAGGATCGGTCGCCGATGACCGAACTTTCACCGAAGTCCAGATCCAGCACCGGCGCGAAACTCAGGTCAATGCCGCACGCACGCAGCTCGGCGCCGAGCACGTAGCCGACAGCAGTCGCGGCGTTCGTGGCCTCCAGCGCCGCCACACCCTCCGCCTTGCCTTCGCGCATCCACAGTGCGCCTAGAGTTGCCATGGGTGGCAGGTGGGTGAAGCCATCGGTGCGAAAGCGCTGAACCCGACCACCTTCGTGGTCCACGGCGATCAACAGGTCGGGGCGCACGGCCTTGATCTGGCGGCACAGCGCCGTGAGTTGATCGCGGTCCTTCCAGTTGCGGCCGAAAAGGATCACGCCACCCACCAGCGGGTGGGCCAGGCGCTGGCGGTCGAGCGTGGTGAGCCGGTGGCCCGCGACGTCAATGACAAGTGGAGCGTGGGGGTTCATGGGTGAATGGGGATGGGACGAGTCAGGTCCGTTCGACGACCACAAAGCTGGCGGCGTAGTCCGTCTCGTCGGTCACGGTCACATGGGCGCGCAACCGCTGGGCTTCGAACCAGGTCTTGAGCTCGCCGTGCAGCACGATGACAGGCTGGCCCGAAGGCAGGTTGGAGATTTCACAGCGCCGCCAGCTCATGGGCATGCGCATGCCAAGCCCGATGGCTTTGGAGAAGGCTTCTTTGGCAGAAAATCGCGTGGCCAGGAAACGCAGACCACGCTGCGCGTTGCGCGCGCTGCGACGGCGCCAGACTGCGATCTCGGCCTCGGAAAGCACCTTCTGCACGAAGCGCTCGCCCTGCCGCCCGAAGGTCGCCTCCAGGCGGCGGATGTCGCAGATGTCGGTGCCGATCCCGTAAATCATGAGGCGAAGGCTTCGGCGATGCAGCGGTTGTAGGCGGCGATGGTGGCGGCGTAGCCCATCTCCAGGGCGTCGGAAATCAAGGCATGGCCGATGGACACCTCGCTCACACTGGGCACGGTGCGCACGAACGCGGTCAGGTTGTCGAGGTTGAGGTCGTGTCCCGCATTGACACCCAGCCCGACGTCCAGCGCCGCCCGTGCAGCGACACGAAAGCGTTCGAGCTGCACATCCCGACGTTGTACGGTGGCCCATGCGGCTGCATAGGGCTCGGTGTAGAGCTCCACCCGATCGGCACCCACCGCCTTGGCACCCGCCATCGGGTCCGGTTCGGCATCCATGAACAGGCTCACGCGCGCACCCAGCGCCTTGGCTTCGGCGACCAGCGGGCGCAGGCGCTCGGCATCGGCCGGGAAGTTCCAACCATGATCGCTGGTGAACTGACCTTCGCTGTCGGGCACGAAAGTCACCTGGTGCGGCCTCACGGCGCGCACGAAGTCCATGAGGTTGTGGAACGGATTGCCCTCGATGTTGTACTCGCGATCTGGCCAGTCCTTGAGCAGCGCCGCCAGTTCGTGCACGTCCTGAGCGCGGATATGGCGTTCGTCGGGACGCGGGTGCACCGTGATGCCGTGCGCTCCGGCCTGCAGGCACAGTGCGGCCGCGCGCGTGACGGAGGGAATGCCCAGGTGGCGCGTGTTGCGCACCAGGGCCACCTTGTTGAGGTTCACCGACAGCGCCGTCGGGAGATTCGGGGAAACAGGAGCCACGGTCATGGAGCGGTCACGCTGGGGTTCGGATCGGAAGGGGAATCGCCGTCCAGTTCCGCCGGCGGTGAGCGTCGGGTCATGGCCTGCACGTCGAGCATCAGTTGGCGGGTTTTGAACACACGCACACCGCAATGGTAGTGCAGCAGGTTGCGCAGCGGCAGGCGGATCGCCTGCAGGCACGAGCCGCAGGCGCGCAAGGTAGGCACGAACGGCGTCGGTTCGTCCATGGCCACCTGCAGCTCCAGCCACCGGGCGCCGATAAGCGCCTGTTCGTCGTCGGCCGGGGCGGCGCTCAGCCCGCTCTCCGGCACCAGCACATAGCGGCGCAGCGGGTCGAGCTGGGAAAGCGTGCTGCCCTCCTGAGAGAGGTCGGGCAGCAGCCCCACATCTCGCAGCAGCAGCAATTCGAAGGCGCGCAAGATGAGTTGCTGAGCATCGCTTTTTTCGGCCAGCAGTTGCACGGCGGTGGTGAAGTGATCGAACAGGCGCTCATGGGGATCGTCGCGTGCCAGCAAGCGCATGAGCAATTCGTTGAGGTAACTGCCCGAGACCAGCGCTTCGCCGGTGGGCATGACGTGACCCCCCTGCCATTGGGCGCCTTTGAGCGTGCGCACTTCGGCGTCTCCAGTCCAGGACACATGCAGCGGCTGCAGGGGCAGCAGCACTGGCCGAAACTGGGAACTGGGCCGCTTCACCCCTTTGGCCACCAGTGCAATGCGGCCATGGTGCCGGGTGAAGACCTCGAGCACCAGGCTGGTCTCGCTCCAGTCGTAGCGGTGGAGGACGAAGGCGGGTTCGTCGATGAATCGTTTCAGGGCCATGGGGCGCGGCCTGGTGCGTCCAGCGGACCCGCTCTACTCGTAGCCGAAGGAGCGCACCCGGGCATCGTCGTCCGCCCACCCGGATCGCACCTTCACCCACAACTCCAGGAACACCTTGCAGTCCCAGAGCTTCTCCAGCTCCTGACGGGCCTCCGTGCCGATGCGCTTGAGCTTCTCTCCACCCTCGCCAATCACCATGCCCTTGTGTCCCTCGCGCTCCACCACGATGGTCGCGGCGATGCGCTTGAGCGCTCCCTCTTCCTCGAACTTGTCAATCACCACGGTGGACGTGTACGGCAATTCATCACCGGTGAGGCGGAACAGCTTCTCTCGCACCATCTCGCTGGCCATGAAGCGCTCGCTTCGATCCGTCAGCTCGTCGGGATCGTGCATCCACGCTTGCTGTGGCAGGTACTTCTCGCAAATGGCGAACAAGCGCTGAATGTCCTTTTGCGCCTTGGCCGACATGGGCACGAACTCGGCAAAAGGATGACGCTCCTGCATGGAGCGCAGCCAAGGCGCCAGGTCGCCACGCCGATGCACCAGATCAAACTTGTTCGCCAGCAGCACCACTGGCACATTGGCTGGCAGCAGTGAAAGTACCTTGGCATCGGCCAGATTGAAATGCCCGGCCTCCACCACGAAAAGAATCAGGTCCACGTCGCTCACCGCACCCACCACGGTTTTGTTGAGCGCGCGATTGAGGGCGTTACCGTGGCGGGTCTGGAAACCCGGCGTGTCCACGAAGACGAACTGCGTTGGGCCCACGGTGCGCATTCCGGTGATGCGGTGCCGCGTGGTCTGGGCCTTGCGCGAAGTGATGCTGACCTTCTGGCCCACCAACGCGTTGAGCAGGGTCGACTTGCCAACATTGGGTTTGCCCACAATGGCAACGTAACCACAGCGCTGGTCGGCAGGGTCTACCAGTTGGGGCGCTTCTTCTGCGGCGCTTGCGGGGGCGGAGGATTCCCTTCCCAGGGCGCGCGCCAGCATGGCGTCGAGCTCGGGATTGGAAGGCGGTTGTGCAGGGGCAGCGGACATGGATTCAGGATGACTGGGCAGCGCGGTTGACCACGGGAGCCTCGGGTGCTGGGACGCCGGCAGGGGACGTCGCGGCATGGAGGTGTTGCAACATGGCGGCCGCAGCCGCCTGCTCGCCAGCGCGCCTGGAAGCCCCGATGCCGCGTTCGCAGTGACCGGTTTCCGTCACGGTGCACTCCACGTCAAAGGTCTGCTGGTGCGCCTCGCCCAGCGTGGCAACCACGCGATAGACCGGCAGTTTCATTTTGCGCGCCTGTAGCCACTCCTGCAATTCGGTCTTGGGGTCCTTGCCCATCGCGCTCATCTGGGCGTTGAGTTCAATACCGCTGTAGAGCCGATGCACAACCGCTGCGGCAGCTTCGAAGCCCGCGTCGAGATAGACCGCGCCGATCACAGCTTCGAGCGCGTCAGCCAGTATGGAGGGACGCTTGTGACCGCCGGAGCGCTTTTCTCCATCCCCCAGACGCAAGCCGACGGAAATCCCCAGCCCTGTGGCGATCTGCGCGAGCGTGTCCTGTTTGACGAGGTTGGCGCGCACACGGGAAAGATCACCCTCGGGCAACTGGTTCAGCTTTTCGAACAGCAGGCCGGAGACAGCCAGGCTGAGCACCGAGTCACCGAGAAACTCGAGACGTTCGTTGTGATCGGCGGTGAAACTGCGGTGCGTGAGCGCGCGCTCTAGCAGGCGCGGGTTGGCAAACTGGTGTTGCAGGCGCTTTTGCAGCGCCACAAGCTCCGGGTTCAAGGCACAGGGCGCCCGCCGGGACGCTTCCAGTCCACGGCAACCATCATTTGGATCGTCCCTCGTACTTCATCACGAGGTGCGCCGGACCCACCAGGTGGATCTCGCGCAGGTAGGCGAAGGACACCACGACCCGATCGCCCTCCTTGCCCACGGTCAGGTCCTTGCCGGAAATGGTCCGGATGTCGTCGATCTGAGCCGCCTTGTCGAAAGTGCTGCGCACCTCGGCCACCGTGGTGCCGCCGGCGGCCTTGTCCACCGCCTTCTGGACGGCCATGTACTCGATGTAGGTGGGCGCCACCTGGGCCAGGATGACGCCCGTGTAGGCCAACAGCACCCCTACGATGATCAGACCGATGAAGGTCAAGCCCTTTTGTTGACGTTTCAATGCCATGACTTCATTCTCCTGAGACTTGCTGTCACTCGAACGACCCGATGCGGCCGAGGTCGCCGAAGTTCATCCAGACGAAAAAGGCCTTGCCTACGATATTCGCTTCGGGCACGAACCCCCAATACCGTGAGTCGAGTGAATTGTCCCGATTGTCGCCCATCATGAAATAGTGGCCCGCCGGCACCTTGCAGGTGACGCCTTCGACGGTGTAGCGGCATTGATCGAGGTAGGGAAAATCGGTGGATCGGTTGATGAACGCGGCCCGATCGTCGTCGTTGAGCGTGTTGTACTGGCGCTCGCCCAGCGTCTCGCGGAACTGGCGCGAGTAGCGCATGCTGTCGCTGTCAAAGAACTCAGGGGCGGCCACGCGTGGCACAGGCTTGCCATTGACCGTGAGCTGCTTGTTGACGTAGGACACCTCGTCTCCGGGCACACCGATCACTCGCTTGATGTAGTCCAGACTCGGCTGCGGCGGGTAGCGGAACACCATCACGTCGCCCCTCTGGGGATCGTTGTTGTTCAGGATCTTGGTGTTGAACACCGGCAGGCGCACGCCGTAGTGGAATTTGTTCACCAGGATGAGGTCGCCCACGCGCAGGGTGGGGATCATGGAGCCCGAAGGAATCTTGAAGGGCTCGAACAGGAAGGAGCGCAGCACGAAAACCGCCAGGATCACCGGGAACAGACCCGCCGTCCAGTCCAGCCACCAGGGCTGCATCAGAAGCTTCTGGCGGGCGCCTTCCACGTCTCCCTCAATCTGGCTGAAACCCTGTTGAAGCAGGGCTTCCTTGCGCATGTTGTGCTCTTCCAGCAACTTCTTGGCAGCGCGGCGGCGTTGAGGCAGAAAGATTGCGCGCTCGGCCAGCCAGTACACGCCCGTCACCACGGTGGCCATCATCAAGAGCACCGCGAAATTGCCCTCCACCACACCGGAGTACCAGGCCAGCGCGTAAGAGGCAAACGCCGCCAGAACCACCGCGGTCATTGTTCCCATGAGCGCCTGCATCAGTCCTGCACCTGCAAAATGGCGAGGAAGGCCTCCTGGGGCACCTCGACCGAGCCGATCTGTTTCATGCGCTTCTTGCCTGCTTTCTGTTTTTCGAGGAGTTTGCGTTTTCGCGTGATGTCGCCGCCATAGCATTTTGCCAGCACGTTCTTGCGCAACGCCTTGATGGTCTCCCGCGCAATCACGTTGCCGCCAATGGCCGCCTGGATCGCCACGTCGAACATCTGGCGGCTGATGATCTCACGCATCTTGGCGGCCACCGCCCGTCCCCGGTACTGAGACTGAGTGCGGTGAACGATGATGGACAGGGCGTCCACCTTCTCCCCGTTGAGCAGGATGTCGACCTTGACCACATCGGAAGCCCGGTACTCCTTGAACTCGTAGTCCATCGACGCGTAGCCACGACTGACCGATTTGAGCTTGTCGAAAAAGTCCAGCACGATCTCGCCCAGCGGCATGTCGTAGGTCAGCATGACTTGCTTGCCGTGATAGGCCATGTTCAGCTGCACGCCGCGCTTCTGGTTGGCCAGCGTCATCACCGCGCCCACGTACTCCTGAGGCATGTACAGATGCACCGTCACGATGGGCTCGCGAATTTCCTCGATGCGGCCTTGGTCAGGCATCTTCGACGGGTTCTCGACCATGATCACCTCGCCGTCGGGCTTGACCACCTGGTAGACCACGCTCGGCGCGGTGGTGATCAGGTCCTGGTCGAATTCGCGCTCCAGACGTTCCTGCACGATCTCCATGTGCAGCAGGCCCAGGAATCCGCAGCGAAAGCCGAAGCCCAAGGCTTGCGACACCTCAGGCTCATAGTGCAGCGAAGCGTCGTTAAGCTTGAGTTTTTCCAGCGCGTCGCGCAGCGCATCGTACTGATTGGCCTCGGTCGGGTACAGGCCGGCAAAGACCTGCGGCTGCACTTCCTTGAACCCGGGCAGGGCCTCGGTCGCCGGTCCGGCGTTGTTGGGCAGCTTTTTCTCCAGTGTGATGGTGTCGCCAACCTTCGCCGCCTGGAGCTCCTTGATACCCGCGATGATGTAGCCCACCTCACCGGCGTGGAGCGCTTCGCGAGGTTCGTTGGCCGGCGTGAACACACCCAGGCTGTCGGCGTTGTAGACGGTGTTGGTGGCCATCATCTTGAAACGCTCGCCCTTCAACAGGCGCCCGTCGACCACGCGCACCAGCATGACCACGCCCACGTAGGCGTCGTACCAGCTGTCGACGATCATGGCGCGCAGAGGTGCATCGGGCATGCCCTTAGGTGCGGGAATGCGCACCACCACGGCCTCCAGGATGTCCTCGACACCCATGCCGGTCTTGGCCGAACAAGGGATCGCATCGCTTGCGTCAATGCCGATGACGTCCTCGATCTCGCTCTTGGCGTTCTCCGGATCGGCATTGGGCAGATCCATCTTGTTGAGCACCGGCACCACCTCCACCCCAAGATCAAGCGCGGTGTAGCAGTTGGCGACGGTCTGGGCCTCCACGCCCTGGCTGGCATCCACGACCAGCAATGCGCCTTCGCAGGCAGAAAGAGAGCGCGAGACCTCGTAGGAGAAGTCGACGTGGCCGGGCGTGTCGATCAGATTGAGGTTGTAGATCTGACCGTCACGTGCCTTGTATTTGAGCGCAGCGGTCTGCGCCTTGATGGTGATGCCACGTTCCTTCTCGATGTCCATCGAGTCGAGCACCTGCTCGCTCATCTCGCGGTCCGACAGGCCACCGCACAAGGAAATGATGCGATCGGCCAACGTCGACTTGCCATGATCGATGTGAGCAATGATCGAGAAATTGCGGATGTGATTCATCGGGAAAAAAGGCTCGGACACGAGAGAAACCGCGGGCTCCAGCAGGAACGTGCGGCCATAAAAAACGGGCGCGTCAGCTGCTGACGCGCCCGTAACCAACAATCAATGGCAACTGCGATAGTTGGGGTTTCATTGTAGGCAAAAAGCCCAGAAAGCAAACCATCAAACCGGCGCAAAAGCCTTGTTGCAGCGCAGCAACATCAAAGTTATTCACAGAAAATCCACAAGAAAAGTGGACGCCTTGTGAGGCAGCTGTGGATGACCTGGGGGCTTCCTGCGGCACTCCCACATCGTGAATCGACAGGGCACATGGGCACAGGAATTTCTTCAGAACGGACGCCATTTTAGCGAAATCGGTCAAGAGCCACCTTAGGTTTGTTAGCGATCACAAACTTTTCCTTTGGTCGCGATGCCATGGGCTCAGGAAAACCCCGTGTGGCAAAACGACCACCGCCGAAAAAAACCCCCAAATCCCAATCGGGGCCGGGGGTTATTGGCGCACACGGTCTGAGGGGCGTTTCAGCGCGGTGGACGGATCACGGCGTACTGGGCCCACTCGCCTCGACGGAACAGCACGTTGATCGGTTTGGTCTTGTCGGCCTTGCCAAGCGCCGCCTCAAGGTCCTTGACGCTGGCGGTCTCGATGTTGGCCATGGCCACGATCACGTCGCCTTCGCGCAGTCCGGCTCGGGCCGCAGGACCTTCGGCCGAGACGATGCGCACGCCACCTTTCAGGTTGAGCTCTTTTTTCTCGGCGGCGGTAAGGTCGGCCAGGTTCAGTCCGAGGGCTTGCAGCGCGTTGCTCGATGGCGGCTTGCTCGGCTCTGGCGCGGATGCACGGACTTCGGACTTTTCGGGCTCGAGTTCTGCCACGGTGATGGAGAGTTCGCGCTGGCTGCCTCGCCGGAACACCGTCATCGCACTCTTGTTGCCCGGCTTGGTGTTGCCCACCAGGCGCGGCAGATCCACCGACTTGTCGATCTCCTTGCCGTCGAACTTCAGGATGATGTCGCCTGGTTCCACGCCGGCCCGCGCAGCGGGAGAGTTGGGCTCGACACCACGTACCAGGGCGCCCCTGGGTTGGCCCAGTCCAATTGCCTCGGCCACTTCTTTGCTCACTTGGTCGATCTGCACGCCGATGCGCCCACGCGTCACGCGCCCGGTGGCCTTGAGCTGGTCTGACACGCGCACTGCTTCATCAATCGGGATCGCGAAGGAGATGCCCTGGAAGCCACCCGAGCGCGAGTAGATCTGACTGTTGATACCGACGACCTCTCCGCGCATGTTGATCAGCGGCCCGCCCGAATTGCCCGGGTTGATCGCCACGTCGGTCTGAATGAAGGGCAGGAAGTCCCCGGTGTCGCGCTGCTTGGCGCTGACGATGCCGGCGGTGACGGTGTTCTCCAGGCCGAACGGCGAGCCGATGGCCATCACCCATTCCCCCACTCGCAGTCGATTCACATCGCCAATCTTCACGGCGGACAGGCCGCTGGTCTCGATCTTGACCACCGCGACGTCGGTGCGCTTGTCCGTCCCGACAATCCTGGCCTTGAACTCGCGCTTGTCGGGCAGTGTGACGATGACTTCGTCGGCGCCGTCGACCACGTGCGCGTTGGTCATGATCAGGCCATCGGTGCTGAGTATGAAGCCCGATCCGACGCCGCGTGGCTGCGCGTCTTCGGGCGGTCCGCCTCGATCGGGTCTGGGGTTGCGGGGCGTCATGCCGGGGGGAATGGGAATGCCGAACCGGCGGAAGAACTCCAGCATCTGTTCGTCGGGCCCGCTGGCGGAACCGCTGTTGGCGCTGGCGCGCTCCAGGGTGCGGATGTTGACCACCGAGGGGCCCACCTGATCCACCAGGTCGGTGAAGTCAGGGAGGCCCCGGACGCTGCCGGCCGGAGGAACGGTGGGAACCACGGCAGCCTGAGCCAATGCCGGTGAATGCATCATGAGGGCCGTGGCACCGCCGACGACCAGCACGGCGCTGGCCAACATCGACAACACCGAAGGGTGGGAAGCAAAACGCGTCATGTTGATCCTTTGATGCTCAAGCGCAGATTGAATGGGACGATGCCGGACACAAGAAGACACGCAAATGGTGGCGCACACGTGCCGTGCAAGAGGGTCCATCCATCAGCGAGTCCGTTCCAGCGCCAGGGCAAAGCGGCGCAAGGTTTGATCCGGCACCTCGCCAAGCACCGTCAGCCAGTGTTCGCCCACTCGGCGGCTGACCGAGTGGGTCGCACCGACGACCGCCGAAGACTCTTGAACATGGCGCAGTGGATCAAAGGGCTCGACGAACAGGGAAACAGAAGCCAGCCCATCGGAAAAGACCCATTGCATGGGAGCTGAGCCGGGAGGCTGAGGCGTGCCGTTGTCCCGGGTGTGGCAGCTCATGGGACTGAAACCCGGCACGGCTTCCCTGAGGCGCCAGCCTTCGGCCTCCGCCGTGGTCTTCTTCAGGGCGGGCTTGTGCACCTCATAGCCCCGTGTGTCTTTCATGAGCTTCTTGAGCTTTTCCATGCTGACCGGTGCGTCCAGCTGCAATTCGGAGAACGCCATCTGTTCAAGCACGCCTCCCTGCTGTCCAAGCGTCTGGAGCTTGACCACCAGGCCAGACTGCTGCTCGGACCAGATGCGGTAGCCAAACCGCAATTCATCGCGCGGCAGGATCTCGACCATGTCGGCCAGATGGCCGGCGACACGCTGGACGCCGACTTCGCGCGCCTGGTAGAACTGCGGGATGACGTTGCTGGGCGTGCGCAACAACTCGGGGAACATGCCCAGCGAGTCGCGCTTTTCCACCAGCGCCGTCTTGGCCTCGGGCACGAAGGTGATGACCTCGTTGTTGCGCCGGATGGTGGTGCGCTGTGTGCCGGTCAGGGTGTCGATGCGCTCCATCTGCTGGTTGCCATCGCAGACATGCCAGATCTTGGAGGCTGACATGGCCGAACCCGCCGACACCACCAGCGTGCCGATGTAAGCGCGCTGGCGAGAACCTTCGTGCATCCGGGTGAGCCACTCGTTGACGCTGCGCGATGCCGCCTGTGCAGGCGCCGTCGTCTGAGAGTAGGTCGGTGCCGAGAGACCCGAGGACAGTGCCAGCAGGGCCATCGCACTCCAGCGACGGATGCCCGGCCAGGCCGGAACCAGCAATGCAGGTTGTGGAAATGGCCGAAGGAAATGCGAGGGAAGAGTCAAGACAGACGTCATGGTGGTTCAGCGTCCGGAGGCGTCGTAGGTGGCGCCGCGAATGAAGCCGGTGGGCATTTGCAGCGCCGACATACCACCATGCTGACGGTGCTCGGCCAGCAATTCCTCGAGCCGCGCATCGCGGATCAATGGGCCTTGGCCGGTGTTCACCACCAACTCGTTGGAGGGTGGTGAGGGCGTCGTGCTGGCCACAGGCACCGCGACAGGCGGGCCGGCCACGCCGGGCGCCACCGAGGCCGGCGATGCCGAACTCGCCAGTTGCGGTCCGACCTGGCCGCCTGCGCCCTGGGACGCCCCCCCGATCACACCCCAGCTTACGGCCATGACCGCGGCCAGCGAAGCGAAACCTGCCAGTATCTTCCATCGAAAAACCGGATCGTTGGCCGCCGATGCAGGCGCTGGCGCGACGCGGGCCACCACAGGCGGCGCCACATCCAACGCCACTTCCGATTTCAGTCGCTCTCGCACACCCGCCAGAAAATCACCAGGTGCCTGCGCACACACCACCCCACTTGAACCGCGCAAGACTTCGCCGATCACCTGATAGGCATGCCAACTCCCCAAGGACTGTGGTTGCACCTCGACTTCCTCCAGCAGACTGCGGAGGCCGCTGGCATCAAGCTCACCATCAACCAGCGCGGACAACGCGTCTGGGGAGGTCAACGGGTTCGATTTCATTTCTGAGGCATTCATGATGGACATCCCAATTTCCAGAGGCGAAAGCGGCCACCGTGGGCGGCGCGCCATGCTGCCCCTACCAGCGTTTCCCTGTCTGGCGCTCCAGCATTGGCCTGATGCGCCCTGAAATCGCCTCACGGGCCCTGAATATCCGGGAACGCACCGTTCCGATCGGACAATCCAGCGCACTGGCAATTTCTTCGTAGCTCATGCCCTCGATCTCTCGCAGGGTGATCGCCATGCGCAACTCTTCGGGCAGCGCGTCCATGGCAGCGTTGACCGCCAGGGCAATTTCCTTGCTCGCCAACACCGCTTCGGGCGTCTCGGTATCGGCCACTCCCGAATTTAGTTCGCGTTCCGGGGCGGAAGTTTCATCATCATCCGCCGATTTCATCTGCGACTGGAAGACCAGCGGGTCGCGCTTGAGTTCCATGAGTTGTTTCTTGGCGGTATTCACGGCAATCCGGTAGAGCCAGGTGTAGAACTGCGCGTCGCCGCGAAACTGGGCCAGGGCCCGATAGGCCCGAATGAACGTTTCCTGGGCAATGTCCTGGACGAGGTCGCCGTCGCGCACCATGCGACCGATCAGACGTTCGACGCGGCGCTGGTACTTGACGACCAGCATCTCGAAAGCCTTCTGCTCCCCGGCAAGCGTGCGCTGTACCAGCATGACATCGCTGTCCGGCGGCGGGGGAGCGGTGTGATCTTCGAGTGTCATGCGCGCGAAAATATAACCCAAGCGCTTGGCGCCGCCAGGCTTGCAGGACAAGCGTTCAGGCGCTGCTGGATTGGAGCGCGCGCCTGAGGTCGTTCCAATGCTCCGGCTTTCGCCACCGCTCCACCCAGACCCAGCGCGGGCTTTGCTGCGCGCCGTGAAGACGCAGCAAAGCCAGGATCTGCAGATCGACAATGAAATCCACTCCCGCCAGGCGCACGGCCTCCACAGAGACCGAATCGCGCCAGCGCCAGGCCCCGCGGGCCTCTTCGGGTGACAGGGACGCAGCAGGTGCGTGCGCATCCCACGTCAACCCCCCACGGGGCGAGCCCCGCCAGGCAATTGCCGCCCACAGCCCCCAGGCCATCCCGAGCGTCAACCCGCCCCATCCCTCCCACTGTTGGAACACGGAAGCAGGACTTGCCGCCACCCACCAAAGAATCAGCACCCAGAGCCCCGCCAGGCCCAACATCGACAGCAGCACGGCGAAAAAGCGGCAACGCCCCACCGGGTAGGTCACCGATGGGGCGTTGTGCATGCAGGTCGGGGAAGATAGAAGCGATCGTCGAGTTCAGGCGCGTCGGAAAACCAGCGTGCCGTTGGTGCCACCAAAGCCGAAATTGTTCTTCACGGCCACCTCGATCTTCATGTCGCGTGCGGCATTGGCGCAGTAGTCCAGGTCGCACTCCGGATCCTGATTGAAGATGTTGATGGTCGGCGGACTTTTCTGGTGGTGCAAGGCCAGCACGGTGAACACGCTTTCAATGCCACCCGCGCCTCCGAGCAGGTGCCCGGTCATGGATTTGGTCGAGTTGACGACGATCTTGCTGGCGTGGTCACCCAATGCCGCCTTGATGGCATTGCTCTCGTTCACATCGCCCAGCGGCGTGGACGTGCCGTGGGCATTGAGGTAGTTCACCTCGTCGGGATTGATGCCGGCGTTGCGCAAAGCGTTCACCATGGCACGGCGCGGGCCGTCCATATTGGGAGCCGTCATGTGACCGGCATCGGCACTCATGCCGTAGCCGCTCAATTCGGCGTAGACGCGCGCACCGCGAGCGCGTGCATGCTCGTACTCTTCCAACACCATCACGCCCGCGCCCTCGCCCAGCACAAAGCCGTCACGGTCGCGATCCCAGGGGCGGGAAGCGGTGGCGGGGTCGTCGTTGCGGGTGGAGAGCGCGCGCATGGAGGCAAAGCCCCCCACGCCCAGTGGCGAGACGGTGGCCTCCGAGCCACCAGCCACGATCACGTCGGCATCGCCGTACTCGATCTTTCGAGCTGCTTCGCCAATGCAGTGCAGGCCGGTGGTACAGGCCGTGACCACCGCCAGGTTGGGACCCTTGAAACCGAACCGGATCGAGACATGCCCCGCAATCATGTTGATGATGGAGGCCGGTACGAAGAACGGAGAGATCCGGCGTGGACCCCGGTTCATGAGTTCGGTGTGTGTTTCTTCGATTTGCGGCAGACCGCCGATGCCCGACCCGATGATGCAACCAATCCGGGTGGCGAGTTCCTCGTCCAGCGCCTCACCCACCGGCAGGCCCGAATCGAGCACCGCCTGATGGGCGGCGGCAATGCCGTAGTGGATGAAAGTGTCCATCGACCGCGCTTCCTTGGCGCCGATGTACGAAGCCAGATCGAAATCCTTGACCTCCCCCGCAATGCGGCAGGCAAAGTTCGTGGCGTCGAATTTGGTGATGGGGCCGATACCCGACTGGCCTGCCAGCAGGTTGGCCCAGGCGTCTGCCACGGTGTTTCCCACAGGGCTGATGCATCCCAGGCCGGTGACGACCACGCGACGACGACTCATTCTTGATCCTCAGGACGGTGCGTTGAAAGTCCAACGCGTCGACCCCGGAACGCCTGGGCACGCCAAGGCAACCCGGCGGTCATGCGTTTGCCATCAGGCTTTCTGATGGGCCATCGCGTAGTCGATGGCGTTCTGAACGGTAGTGATCTTTTCGGCGTCCTCGTCGGGGATCTCGATGCCGAACTCGTCTTCCAGGGCCATCACGAGTTCCACCGTGTCCAGAGAATCGGCACCCAGGTCGGCCACGAAGGCTTTCTCATTGGTAACCTGACCCTCTTCCACGCCGAGTTGCTCGGCAATGATTTTCTTAACACGTGCTTCGATATCGCTCATAAGTCCCTCTGAGGGTGGTTGAAATACAGGCCGCCATTTTAGCCGTCCCAGGGAGGTCTCCCCAGATGGCCCGCCGGGCGGCTTTCGCGGCGCGGGAACGCTGTGCGCCCTGTGGGCTCAGGCCATGAACATGCCGCCGTTGACGTGAAGCTCCTGGCCCGTGACGTACGACGCCTGTGGGCTGGCCAGATAGGCCACCGCGTGCGCGATGTCGGCAGGTTTGCCCAGGTGGCCAAGCGGAATCTGACCCAGCAGCGCTTTCTGCTGCTCTTCGGGGAGTGCGGCGGTCATGTCGGTCTCGATAAAACCCGGCGCGACGCAGTTCACCGTGATGTTTCGGCTACCCAGTTCGCGCGCCAGCGCGCGCGTCATGCCCGCCACGCCGGCCTTGGCAGCGGCGTAGTTGGCCTGGCCTGCATTGCCCGAGGCCCCGACCACGCTGGTGATGCTCAGGATGCGGCCGTAACGCTGCTTCATCATGGGACGGATCACGGCACGGCTCATGCGGAAGACAGCCTTGAGGTTGGTGTCGAGCACCGCATCCCAATCGTCATCCTTCAGGCGCATGGCCAGCATGTCGCGCGTGATGCCGGCGTTGTTCACCAGCACCTGCAAACCACCATGGGCCTTGACGATCTCATCAATGAGCGCGTCGGCTGCTGCCGCATCGTTGACGTCAAGCTTTGCTCCACGGCAACCACTGGCAGCACCCGGCAATGCATTGAGCGCTGCGCCAATGCGGGCAGCGCCTTCGACGCTGGTGGCGGTGCCGATGACGGTCAACCCGCGCAGCGTGAGCTCATGGGCGATGGCGGCGCCAATGCCACGGGAAGCGCCCGTGACCAGGGCCACCTGGCCGGCGAATTGAGTTTCAGACATGGGATTCTCCAGGTGTCAGGCGAGCAGAGCCTTGACCTCTGCCAGCGTGGCAGGGTCGAACAGGGCGGCGGCAGTGAGTTCGGGTTCCACGCGCTTGATCATGGCCGTCAACACCTTGCGGGGTCCACATTCGACCACCGTGTCCAGGCCGCGCGTCTTGATGGCCTGCACGCACTCGACCCAACGCACCGGCCCGAATGCCTGCCGGTACAAAGCGTCGCGAATGCGATCGGGATCGGTTTCCACCGCCACGTCAATGTTGTTGATGACGGGAATCTGCGGCGATGCCATGGCCGTCGCCGCCAGCCGTTCCTTCAGTTTCTCGGCAGCCGGCTTCATCAGGCTGGAATGGAAAGGTGCAGACACCGGCAGCGGCAATGTGCGTTTGGCGCCAAGCGCCTTGAGCACTTCGCAGGCCTTCTCGACCGCGGCCTTGCTGCCAGCGATCACGGTCTGCGCCGGATCGTTGAAATTCACGGCCTCGACAACCTCCAGGCTACCAGCACCGAAACTGGCCTGCGCCTCTGTACAGCCGGCCTTCACACTGGCCGCATTCAGCCCGAGGACGGCGGCCATGGCTCCCGCGCCCGAGGGCACGGCATCCTGCATGGCCTGCGCGCGAAAGCGGACCAGCGGAGCCGCCTGCGCCAGCGTCAATGCGCCAGCAGCAACCAGCGCCGAATACTCGCCAAGCGAGTGCCCAGCCACGGCAGCCGGGGGCTGGCCGCCTTCTGCACACCACACGCGCCATGCGGTAACGCCTGCCACCAGCATCACAGGCTGGGTGTTGACCGTCAGGGCAAGCAAGTCGGCCGGGCCTTCATGAATGAGTCGACCCAGGTCCTCGCCCATGGCGTCGGACGCCTCTTTCAAGGTTTCGCGCACCGCAGGATGGTCGGCCCAGGCGTCGAGCATGCCCACGGCCTGGGAACCTTGCCCAGGAAACACAAACGCAAAATTCTTCTTCATCGAATCTTCTCTTCAAACGAGATGGGAACGGCCTGGCTTCAGAAATCCAGCAGCACCGAGCCCCAGGTGAAGCCACCGCCCACACCTTCGAGCATGAGCGTGTCACCCTTCTTGATATGACCCAGGCGAACCGCGTGGTCCAGCGCCAGCGGGATCGACGCGGCCGAGGTGTTGCCATGCTGATCCACCGTGACCACCACCTTGTCCATGGGAAGCTTGAGCTTGCGCGCCGTGCTCTGCATGATGCGGATATTGGCCTGGTGCGGGATCAACCAGTCGATGTCGGCGGTGGTGCGTCCGGCCTTGTCCAGCACGGCGCGCGCCGTGTCCTCGAGCACGCCCACGGCGAGTTTGAAAACCGCCTGCCCGTCCATCTTGAGCAGCGGATCGCCCAGAATCTGGCCGCCCGCGACGTGGCCCGGCACGCAGAGAATGCTCGTGTGCTTGCCATCGGCATGAATGTCGGTGGCCAGAATGCCCGGCGTGTCCGAAGCCTGGAGCACCACGGCGCCAGCACCATCGCCAAACAGCACGCAGGTGGTGCGGTCGTTGAAATCCAGCAGGCGGCTGAACACTTCGGCACCCACCACCAGCGCATGGCGGGCTCCACCCGTACGGATCATGGCATCGGCCACGGTCAGCGCGTAGATGAAGCCACTGCAAACTGCCTGCACATCGAAGGCGGGGCAGCCTGCCACGCCCAGCTTTTGCTGAAGAATGGCCGCCGTGGATGGGAACACCATGTCCGGCGTGGACGTGGCCACGATGATGAGGTCGATCTCGCTGGCAGGCACGGCCGCCGCATCCAGCGCCTGGAGACAGGCCTGCAGCGCCAGATCGCTGGCATAGACGTTGTCGGCGACGAAATGCCGCGCGCGGATGCCCGTGCGCTCCACGATCCAGTCGTCGCTGGTTTCAACGCCGCGCGCGGCCAGCAGCGTCACCATGTCAGCGTTGCTCAGTCGCCTGGGGGGCAGGCTGCTGCCAGTGCCGGTGATGCGGGCGTATCGTGTCATTCGGGAAATTCGAGAAATTCAGAGGGTCGGGATGCTCTTGAGCTCGCTGGGCAAGGATTCGGGCGAGATCAACGGCCTGGCATGGGCGATGCGTTCCCGGACGTTGTCCAGCAAGTGGTTGTGGGCAGCATCATAAGCCCGGCTCAACGCCGTTTCGAATGCGAAGGCATCCGCCGAGCCATGGCTCTTGAACACCAGGCCCTGCAGCCCCAGCAGCGCCGCACCGTTGTAGCGACGGTGATCCACCCTATTTTTAAACGACATAAGCACCGGATAAGCGACGATCGCAGCCATTTTCCGGAAGATATTGCGGGAGAATTCTTCCCGGATGAAACCGCTGATCATGGAGGCCAGGCCCTCGCTGGCCTTGAGGGCCACATTGCCCACGAAACCGTCACACACGACGATGTCGGTCGTGCCCTTGAAAATATCATCGCCCTCAATATTGCCGAAAAAGTTGAGATCGCCGGTGTTAGAAGCATTTCGGAGAAGAACGCCTGCTTTTTTGATGACTTCGCTGCCTTTGATAACCTCTTCGCCCACATTGAGCAGCCCCACGCTGGGCTCCTTGCGTCCTGTCGCAGCCGCCACCAGGGCAGAACCCATCACGGCGAACTGCAGCAGGTGCTCCGCCGAGCAATCCACGTTGGCCCCCAGATCCAGCACGGTGGTGGCACCACCTTGCGCATTCGGCATCTGGGTGGCAATGGCCGGGCGGTCAATGCCGTCCAACGTCTTCAGGACGTAGCGGGCGATGGCCATCAGGGCACCTGTGTTGCCAGCGGAAACCACCGCCTGCGCAGCGCCCTCTTTCACCTGGTTGATCGCGATGCGCATGGACGAGTCCTTTTTGCGCCGCAGGGCCACCTCGACCGGATCGTCCATGCTCACCACCTCGGTGGCGGGCACCACGCGGCAGCGCACGTTGTTGAGGACTTGCGGCCAGGCCCGGAAAACCTCAGGCTTGCCCACCAGCAGCAACTGGGCTTGCGGGTGGCTGGCCAGGAACGCGCTGCAGGCCGGCAAGGTCACCGCCGGGCCGACGTCCCCTCCCATGCAATCCACGGCAATGGTGATCATGTCGACTTCCTAGAAGCGTAAAAAAAGCCCGCATGGTCTATGCGGGCTCTTGCCTCAATCGCCAACTGGCCCCCGATCGCGACGTCGCGGCGAGGCCAGAGGCGGCCCGTCATTCAGGCTTCGGACTTGTTTTTCAGCACCTGGCGGCCACGGTAAAAGCCGTTGGGACTGATGTGGTGACGCAGGTGGGTTTCGCCGGTGGTGGGTTCCACAGCGATGCCAGGCACGTTCAGCGCGTTGTGCGAACGGTGCATGCCGCGCTTGGACGGGGACTTTTTGTTTTGCTGGACGGCCATGGTGGGCTCCTGAAATCGGTAGGTTGGCGCCTGACCCGCTCACCCTGAATTCGTCAGGGGCCTGTGGATGCCAGCGCAAAGCCAAGCATTATAGCTTGAAGCCCGGGCCAGCGCCACCGTATCACTTCTTGAGGCGCCCCAAAGCAGCAAAGGGGTTCCTGCGCGGGGGCATCTCGTCGTCGGACACAGCGGCATCCCCCGCCTTGAGCACGACCTCCACCGGGCAGGTCTCATGCAGGGGAACGAGCGGCAAGGCCATCAGCAGCTCGTCCTCCAGCACGTCAAACAGGCTGGGCCGTGGCTCCATCGCCAGCAAATCTTCTTCGGCCTCGTCATCCTGCGCTTCGGCAGTGGCCTCGTCAGCGACGAAGCGGAACCAGCGATCCACTGTGAGCGTCGTATCCACGGGCCCGAGGCAGCGCTGGCAGGTCAATGGCAGGCTGGTGTGAGCCGTCAGGCGCAGCCAGGGCGATGGTGCCGCACCGGTGGCGCCAGGGCGCATTTCGGCCGTGGCTTCCCAATGCACGGCGCCGAGGGATGGGGTATCACCGTCGGCTTCCCCGCGCAGCCTCGGCAGATGAGCCAGGGGCGTGTCGATGTGCAGGTGGCCCTCTGCCTGCGCAAACGCGCGCGCATCCAGCCGATCGGGATTCCAGGCAGATTTCTGGGGGGTCTTCATGCGGGCAGTGTAAAAGAATGCAGGGAGAATACCGCCCATGACATCTTCGCCCCAACCCTCACGCAGTTTGATTCTGGGCTCGACCTCCCGCTACCGCCACGAGCTGCTGTCGCGCCTGCGTGTGCCGTTCAACGCGGTGGCGCCGGAGGTGGACGAAACCCCGAAACCCGGTGAGAACCCGGCCGATCTGGCCCTTCGCCTGGCGCTGGCCAAGGCCCGCGACGTGGCAAGGCGATTCCCGCAGGCGGTGGTGATCGGCAGCGATCAGGTGGCCGACCTGCACGGCGTACCACTGGGCAAACCTGGAACGCATGAACGCGCGGTCGAGCAACTGAGGCGGATGAGTGGCAAAACCGTGGTGTTCCAGACCGCTCTGGCGGTGACCTGCCTGGAAACTGGCTTCGAAGAATGCGATATCGCCCCAGTGCGCGTGGTATTCCGTACTTTGGACGAGGCTGAAATCGAACATTACCTGCGCGCTGAACAGCCGTACGACTGCGCGGGCAGCGCCAAGAGTGAAGGGCTGGGCATCGCGCTGCTGGAGCGCATCGACAACGACGACCCGACAGCTCTGGTGGGGCTTCCCCTTATTCGAACCTGCCGCCTGTTGCGTGCCGCGGGCGTGGGGCTGCTGTGAGCACCCACTCCGAAAAACGGGGCACGCTTTACCTCGTGCCTGCCCCGCTCGATTTTGGCCTCGACGTGGAGGGCATGGCCCCCGTCGACCAATGGCTACCGGTACAGACCCTGGACGTTGCGAGCAGGCTGAAGCACTGGGTCACGGAAAACGCCAAGAGCACGCGCGCTTTCCTCAAGCGGGTCGATGCCATCGCCCGCCTGGCCGTGCCGTTGCAGGAGCAGAACATCGCCGAGTTGCCGCGCGCGGCGCACAAGAAAGGCGACCACGCGCCGCAGGCCGACGGCGAACTGGCGGCGCGGGCCTTGTTGGCTGCAGCGCTGGAAGGCCACGACGTGGGCCTGGTCAGCGAAGCAGGGATGCCTGCCATTGCCGACCCCGGCAGTTCCATCGTCCGCGCGGCGCACGCCCTGGGCCTGCGGGTGGTGCCTTTGCCGGGACCGATCTCGCTCATGCTGGCGCTCGCCGCCAGCGGGCTCAATGGCCAGCAATTTGCCTTTGTGGGCTACGTGCCGCAGGAAACGGCCGAGCGCGCCAGGCGTTTGCGCGAGCTGGAAGCCTTGGCCTTGAAGACTGGGCAAACGCAGATCCTCATCGAGACGCCGTACCGCAACGCCGCCCTCCTGCGTGCGCTGCTGCAAACCCTGCATCCGCACACGCGGCTGGCGGTGTGCGGTGCGCTCACGCTGGATCAGCAGGTGAGTCGAAGCGCCCTGGTGAGCGAATGGCGGCAATTCAAGGGCTTGCAAGACAGTTTGCCGATGCAGGCGCCTTGCGTGTTCCTGCTGGGCCGGTGAGCGCTGTTCAGCGCATGATGCGCTCCAGGTGCGCCCGCACCGAACCACTGAGGTCCGGGTTGGCCAGCGCCAGATCCATCGTGGCTTCCAGGAAACCTTCCTTGCTGCCGCAGTCGTAACGCTGGCCGTCGTAGCGGAAGGCCTGCACCTTCTCGTGGCCGATCAGCGCCGCAATGCCGTCGGTGAGCTGGATCTCGCCCCCCGCGCCGCGCGGCTGGCGCCGGATGCTTTCGAACACGCCTGGCGTCAGGATGTAGCGCCCAGCCACCGCAAGCGTGGAGGGGGCCTTCTCGGGCGCTGGTTTTTCCACCATGCCAAACACTTCGGCCAGGGGTTGCTGGACGCCACGCACGTCCACCACGCCGTAGCGCCGCGTTTCGGCGCGTGGCACGTCCTGCACCGCGAGCACGATGCCAGGACTGGACTCGTAGGCCTGGACCATTTGCTGCAGCACGGTGGGGCCGCCCTGTGCCTGGTCACGTCCCATCATGAGGTCGTCGGCGAGCAGCACGGCGAACGGCTCGTCGCCCACCAGCCGCTCGGCGCACAACACGGCGTGCCCCAGGCCCAGTGCGCGCGGCTGACGCACGTAGACACAGTCCATGTCGTCCGGTTTGATGGAATGCACCAGCTCCAGCAAGGCGCCCTTGCCAGCGGCCTCGAGTTCGACCTCGAGTTCGTAGGCGGTATCGAAATGGTCTTCGATGGCGCGTTTGTGACGACCGGTGACAAAGATCATCTCTCGAATGCCTGCCGCGTAGGCCTCTTCCACGGCGTATTGCATGAGTGGCTTGTCCACCACCGGCAGCATTTCCTTGGGAATGGCTTTGGTGGCAGGCAGGAAACGGGTACCAAGCCCTCCCACGGGGAAGACTGCTTTTCGGATGGTCATGAAGATGTGCCTTTTTCGCAGGTTCGTGAAGAATGGCTCACCATGGTAACGGTGCGCGTGCCAGAGACATTCGAAAGACTACACTGCCACGGTTCGATGGTCGGGCATGGCCATTGGCGTGCGCCCACATCCGACCCAACCGCACCTACACGCGTCCATGAGCATCACCCCCGTCATTCTTTGCGGAGGCTCCGGCACCCGCCTTTGGCCCCTCAGCCGGCAAAGTTTTCCGAAACAGTTCGTGCCTCTCCTGGGCGACAAGAACTTGTTGCAGCTCACGCTGGAACGCCTGGCCTGGTGCGGCGCGCCAGCCATCTGCGTGGCCAGCGAAGACCACCGCTTTCTGGTGGCGGACGCGCTGGAATCCCAAGGGGCCGCCGGGCAGGTGCTGCTTGAGCCTGCGGCTCGCAACACCGCAGCGGCCATGGCACTCGCTGCGCTGCTGGCGCGCTCGCAAGGCGACGCAGATCCACTGCTGCTCTTCTGTCCGTCCGACCACCACATACCCGATACCGGGGCCTTCGCCAGGACCATCGAGCAAGGTGTGGCGGCAGCCGAAGGCGGGGCCATCGTCACCTTCGGCGTGGTGCCCAGTTTTCCCAGCAGCGCCTATGGATACATCCAGCAGGGAGATGCCCGCGCCGATGGCAGCCGCAGCGCAGCACGCTTCATCGAAAAGCCCGCGCCCGCCGCCGCCCAGGCCTTGCTGCTGCAGGGCAACGTGCTGTGGAATGCGGGCATCTTCCTGGTGCGGGCCAGCGTCCTCCTGGAAGCACTCGCACGCCATGCGACCGATATCCTTCAATCCTGCGAACAGGCCATGGCGGGACCACGCAGCGAAATCGTGAGCCGTGTGTCGTTCGTTCGGCCCATCGCAGCACCCTTCCTCGCGTGCCGTTCGCAGAGCATCGACTACGCTGTGATGGAGCCACACGACAACGTGGCGGTGGTGCCCTTCCAGGGCCAGTGGAGCGATGTCGGCAGCTGGAACGCGGTGGCCGACCTCAGCGCCGCCGATAGCGACGGCAACCGCATCACCGGCATGGGCCACGCCTTGCAGTCGCGCAACACTTTCATTCACGCTCCCGGACGGACCGTGGTGGCCCTGGGCACGCAGGACTTGCTCATCATCGACACGCCCGACGCCCTGCTGGTGGCGCAGCGCGACCATGCCGAACAGGTCAAGGATGTGGTGGCACACCTGAGCCAGCACAACATCTCGCAAGCAGCCACCCACCGCCGCGTGGCGCGGCCATGGGGCTGGTACGACAGTGTGGACATGGGTGAGCGTTTCCAGGTCAAGCGCATCGGCGTCAAGCCTGGCGCGTCGCTGAGCCTGCAGAAACACCACCACCGCGCCGAGCACTGGATCATCGTCAAGGGCACGGCAGAGGTCACGCGCGGACAGGAGGTCTACCTGTTGTCGGAAAATCAATCGACCTACATCCCCATCGGCGAAATTCACCGCCTGCACAACCCCGGCAAGATGGTGCTGGAGATGATTGAGGTGCAGTCGGGCAGCTACCTGGGCGAAGACGACATCGTTCGCCTTGAAGATATCTACGGCCGTCAGCCCGACGCGCCCAAGACCGGCAAATAGCCCCATGAAGATTCTGCTCACCGGCGGCGCTGGCTACATCGGCAGCCATACCGTGGTCGCTTTGATCGAAGCTGGCTTCCAGCCCATCGTGCTGGACAACTTTTCCAACAGCCACCCGGCGGTGCTCGAACGCCTGGCCCGCATCGTCGGTCAGACGGTGCCACTGGAACATGGCGACGTGCTGGACACTCCGTGGCTGCAGGACGTGCTGCGCCGCCATCGGCCGGCTGGCGTGGTGCATTTTGCAGGCGACAAAGCGGTGGGGGAGAGCGTGGCGCAGCCTTTGAAGTACTTTCACAACAACATCGGCGGCGCGGTCAGTCTGCTGCGGGCGATGGAGGCCATGCACGCCGAAACGCCGGAAGACGCGCCCACCCTGGTGTTCTCCAGCAGCGCGACGGTGTACGGCGACCCAGCCCGCGTGCCCATCACCGAGGACTTCCCGCGCAGCCACACCAATCCCTACGGCCACAGCAAGCTGGTCATCGAGGACATGCTCTATGCCCTGATGGCAGCACGCCCGGCGTGGCGCGTGGGCGTGTTGCGGTACTTCAATCCCGTGGGGGCACACCCCAGCGGCCTCATCGGTGAAGACCCGGCCGGCATCCCCAACAACCTGATGCCGTATGTGGCCCAGGTGGCGGTGGGTCAGCGCGACCACCTCAATGTGTTTGGCAACGACTACCCCACGCCCGATGGCACTGGCGTGCGCGACTTCATTCATGTGCAGGATCTCGCTGCCGGGCATGTGGCTGCGATCAAGGCCCTGCTGGGGCGCGGCGAGAGCTTTACAGTCAATCTGGGCACTGGGCGCGGGCACAGCGTGCTGGAGGTGGTGCGAGCCTTTGAGAAGGCCAGCGGCCGAGCCGTGCCCTACCGCATTGCGCCGCGACGCGCGGGCGATGTGGCGCAGTGCTGGGCGGACCCCGGGCTTGCACTGCGTCTGCTGGGCTGGCGTGCCAAGCACGCGCTGGACGACATGTGCACCGACGCCTGGCGCTGGCAAAGCGGCAACCCCAACGGCTACCGCGGCTAGCTGACGCTCACCTCAACTGCACACCGGCTTCGCGTGCGGCCTTGAACATGCCTTCGCCCACGCTGGCGCCGAAGCGTTTGGCCAGGCGCAAGCCCACGTTTTCGCGCTGCGTGTAGTCCACGATCTCTTCGGCCTTGACGACTTCGCGCGCGACGAAGTCGAGATTACCCAATCCGTCCGCCAGGCCCTCATTGATCGCTTGCTGGCCGCTCCACACCAGACCGCTGAAGGTGTTGGCGTTCTCCTTCAACCGCGTGCCACGACCCTTCTTCACCACCTCGATGAACTGGGCATGGATCTCGTCCAGCATGCGCTGTATGTAAGCGCGTTGTGCTTCATCCTGCGGGCTGAACGGGTCCAGCAGGGCCTTGTTGGCGCCGGCAGTCATGAGACGGCGCTCGACACCCAGCTTCTCCATGAGCCCGGTAAAGCCAAAACCGTCCATGAGCACGCCGATGCTGCCCACCAGGCTGGCCTTGTCCACGTAGATATCGTCTGCGCCGGCGGCAATGTAGTAAGCGGCCGAGGCACAGGTTTCCTCCACCACCGCATACACCTTCTTCTTGTGCAGAGCCTTGAGGCGGTTCAGTTCGTCGTTGATGATGCCCGCCTGCACGGGGCTGCCACCGGGTGAGTTGATCAGCAGCACAACGGCCTGAGCACCCGCGTCCTCGAACGCCGAGCGCAGCGCCGGCACGACGTTTTCGGCGCTGGCTTCGGCCCCCGCGCCGATCTCACCCTTGATTTCCACCACCGCGGTGTGCGGGGCACTCACCGAGGTGCTGCTCACGTTGGCGCTGTAGACCATCCAGACGATGGCTCCCAACAGGATCAGCCAGAGCAGGCGAAAGAAGATCTTCCAGCGCCTGGCAGCCTGCTGTTCCCGGATCGTGGCCAGCACGAGCTTTTCGATCGTTTCGCGCTCCCAGCCACCAAGGCTGGATCGGCCGATTCCCTGGTTCAAGGGGTCTTCGTTCATGGTCAGTGGCTCTCAGAATTCAAGGGGTTTGAGGTGGTATTGTGACCGCCAGTGGACCACGCCATCGCGCTCCACCAGTTCGATCTTGAACAGACCGCCACGGCAGGGTCCGCCCTGGCAGGCGCCGGTATCGGGCTGATAGACAGCGCCATGGGTGGCGCACAGAAGCCAGCGACCGGTGTCGTCGAAGAACCGGTCGGGCTGCCAGTCCATTTCCATCGCGACATGCGAGCACCGGTTGAGGTAAGCATGGGCCAGGCCTTCAAAGCGCACCGCGAACGCTCGACAGGTCTGGCCCGCATAGTTCACGTCGAAGGAGACCGCGCGCCCTCCCTCGACGAGATCCTGGCTGTTGCACAGAGGGTGGATCGGGTCTTCTGCGGTGTCCATGATGTCCTCACGCGTTGGTCACCAGCCAGTCGTGCAGTTCGCGCACCGAGTGCGCCACGTGCAGTGGCTTCAAGGCATCGAAGGCGACGGGTTCATGCGCGCCATAGCTCACGCCCAGGCTGGCACAGCCAGCGTTCAAGGCCATCTGCAGGTCGTGCGTGGTGTCACCGATCATGAGGGTGCGTTCGGGCTTCACGCCCAGTTCGCGCATGAGCTCGTGCAGCATGCGCGGGTGCGGCTTGCCGGCGGTCTCGTCGGCCGTGCGCGAGCCATCGAACACACCAAGCAGCTCCTGGCTGCGCAGGACCTCGTCAAGCCCCGCCCGGTTCTTGCCGGTTGCTACAGCCAGCAAATGCTGGCGCGCCTTGAGCTCGGCCAGCAGCGGCAGCACGCCCGCGAACAAACTGAGGTCGTTCTGGTACGCCACGTAGTGAAAACGGAAACGCTCACCCAGCTGGGCGTATTGTTCGCGTGGCACGTCCGGGGCCGCATGAGCCAGCGCCTGCATCAGTCCCATGCCAATGACGTAGCTGGCGGCTTGGCGGGTCGGCGGCGTGTAGCCCAGGTCTGTCACGGCGGCCTGGATGCAGCGCGCGATCACAGCGGTGGAATCGAACAGGGTGCCGTCCCAGTCGAAGGCAATGAGGTCGAATTGGCGAGAGCGCATGGGGTCAGAGCGTCTGCGCGTGGTGGCGCAGGTGGTCTTCGATGAAACTGGCAATGAACCAGTAGCCGTGATCGTAGCCCGCGTGGCGTCGCATCGTGAGGGGTTGACCAGCTTGCGCACAGGCAGACTCGAACAGATGCGGGTGCAATTGTTCGGAGAGAAATTTATCGGCCAGGCCCTGGTCGATGAGCAGGGGCGGCGTCTTGTGGCCTGCGCTCACCAGTGCAGTGGCATCGTGCGCTTCCCAGTCCTGACGGTTCGGTCCGAGGTAGCCGGTGAACGCCTTTTCACCCCAGGGGCAGCGGCTCGGCGCGGCGATAGGTGCCAACGCCGAGACGCTTCGGTACAGGCCAGGGTGGCGCAGCGCGAGCGTGAGTGCGCCATGGCCGCCCATGGAATGACCGAACACGCCGACACGCTCTGCCTGCGCGGGGAAGTGGCGCGGCACCAGCGCATGCAGCTCTTGCGTGATCCAGCTCTCCATGCGGAAGTGGCTGGACCAGGGCGCCTCGGCCGCATCGAGGTAAAACCCCGCGCCGTGGCCGAAGTCCCAGTCGGCACCCGCGCCGACGATGCCAGTGTCGCGGGGACTGGTGTCTGGCGTGACCAGCATCAGCCCAAGTTCTGCCGCCACGCGCTGGGCGCCCGCCTTGATGGCGAAGGTTTCTTCGTTGCAGGTGAGCCCAGCGAGGAAATACAACACCGGCACCGGGCCCTTTTCGGCCTGGGGAGGCACGAACACGCCAAACTTCATCGGCAGGCCGATGGCGCTGGAGGTGTGTTGATAGAAGCCCTGCACGCCGCCAAAGCAGCCGTGCGTGGACAAGATGGTGATCTCGGTGCTCATGGCGGGTGTTCAGTGGTGCACGAGTTCAAGCACCGCGTCGGCAAAGACGTGCGGCGCCTCCTGCGGCAGGTTGTGTCCCGCGCCCGGCACCAGCCGGTGTGAGCGCGGGCCGGTGAAGTGTGCTGCGTGGGCGCTGGCTTCGGCGGGTGGGCGAACACCGTCGTCGATGCCGTCGAAGGTGATGCTGGGCACCGAGATGGCAGGCTGAGCCGCCAGTTGTTGCTCGATTCCGGCGTAGGCAGGATCGCCCGCGACCAGACCGAAGCGGTGCCGATAGGATTGGATGACCACGTCCACGAAGTCCGGGTGGTCGAAGGCGCGCGCGCTGCGCTCGAAGGTGATTTCATCGAACCGCCAGGTGGGAGACCACTGTGTCCAGAGCAGGCGACAGACATCACGCCGGTCGCGCGTGAGCGCAGCACGGCCACGCTCGCTGTGGAAGAAGTACTGGTACCAGAGCCTGTGCTCGCGCTCGGCCGACTCGGGCTCCAGAGCACGTGCGATGTTCTGGATGTTGTAGCTGTTCAGGGACACCAGCCCGGTGCAACGCTGCGGCCAGAGCGCCGCGACCACGCAGGCGGCACGGCCACCCCAGTCATAGCCCGCAAGCACCGCCTTCGGGATCGCCAGGGCATCGAGCAGGGCCAGCAAGTCGGCACCAAGCGCCGCCTGTTCACCGGAGCGTGGCGTGGACGGGCTCAGGAAATGGGTCTCGCCATAACCTCGCAGGTAGGGCACGATCACCCGGCAGCCACGCGCGACCAGCAGAGGCCAGACCTCGGCGTAGGCGTGGATGTCGTAGGGGAAGCCGTGAAGCAGCACCACCGGCGGCCCATCCCGTGGCCCCACATCGACGAAAGCGACGTCGAGCACGCCCGCCCGCAGGCGATGGAGCGTCGGTGCATCGCCCATGTGCAAACTCAAAACAGCACGACGCCGCGAATCGACTCGCCGCGCTTCATCAGGTCAAAGCCCTTGTTGATGTCGGCCAGCGGCATGGTGTGGGTGATCAGGTCGTCGATGTTGATCTTGCCTTCCATGTACCAGTCGACGATCTTCGGCACGTCGGTGCGGCCGCGTGCGCCGCCGAAGGCAGAGCCTTCCCACTTGCGGCCGGTCACCAGCTGGAATGGACGGGTGCTGATCTCCGCTCCGGCTTCGGCCACGCCGATGATGATGCTGCGCCCCCAGCCCTTGTGCGTGCACTCGAGCGCCTGGCGCATCACTTGCGTGTTGCCAATGCACTCGAAGCTGTAGTCGGCTCCGCCATCGGTCAACTGCACGATGGCGTCGACGACGTTTTCCACTTCCTTCGGGTTGATGAAATGCGTCATGCCGAACTGGCGCGCCATCTCCTGGCGTGCAGGGTTGATGTCCACGCCGATGATCTTGTCGGCCCCCACCATCTTCGCGCCCTGGATCACGTTCAGGCCAATGCCGCCCAGGCCGAAGACCACCACATTGGCACCCGCCTCCACCTTGGCGGTGAAGATCACGGCGCCAATGCCGGTGGTGACGCCGCAGCCGATGTAGCAGACCTTGTCGAACGGCGCATCCTCGCGGATCTTGGCGAGCGAGATCTCGGGCGCCACGGTGTAGTTGCTGAAGGTGCTGGTGCCCATGTAGTGAAAGATGGGCTTGCCGTCGATGCTGAAACGGCTGGTGGCATCGGGCATCAGGCCTTTGCCCTGCGTGCCGCGTATGAGCTGGCACAGGTTGGTCTTGCGGCTCAGGCAGAACTTGCACTGACGGCACTCCGGCGTGTAGAGCGGAATGACATGGTCACCCTTCTTGAGTGTCGTCACGCCGGGACCCACGTCCACCACGATGCCCGCGCCCTCGTGGCCCAGGATGGCGGGGAAAATGCCTTCAGGGTCGGCGCCCGAGAGCGTGTAGTAGTCGGTGTGGCAGATGCCGGTGGCCTTGATCTCGACCAGCACTTCGCCGAATTTCGGTCCCTGCAGGTCCACGGTTTCGATGGAGAGGGGCTGGCCTGCTTTCCAGGCGACGGCAGCTTGCGTTTTCATGGTGTTTTCTGTGGTAGATGAAATCGTGTGGGAGGTTACCCCAGAATGCCTCAGGCCGCCCTGGCGCTGCGGGATACCATTCACGCCCTTTCCTCAACCAACAGGGCAATTCGCCCCAGGCAGTCATGCAGACGGATGTGCTGATCGCAGGCGGTGGCCCTTGTGGCCTCATGCTGGCCAACGAACTGGGGCGTCGTGGCGTGCGCACGCTGCTGCTGGAACCCAAGCCCGGCACAGCGTTCAACCCTCAGGCGAACGCGACACAGGCGCGCACCATGGAGCACTTCCGCCGCCTGGGTTTCGCGGACGAAATTCGCGAGCAAGGCCTGCCGGCGGACCACCCCACCGACATCGCCTACTTCACGCGGTTCAGCCAGCACGAACTGGCCCGGTTGCGCCTGCCCACAGCCGGCCAGGCAGCGGCCACGGTCAAGCGCCTGGGTGGTTCGTGGAGTGCGGCAGAGCTGCCCCACCGCGTATCTCAGAAGTTCGTCGAAGCCACCCTGCTGAAACACGCTCGCGCTTGGCCGGCTGTTGAAATGCGCCACGGCTGGCGGCTGCGCGCATTCAACGACCGGTCAGCGGACGTGCTGGCGCAGATCGAATCCGTGGACGGCGCTTCGACCGCATCGGTCACTGCGAAATACCTGGTTGGAGTGGACGGTGCGCGCAGCCTTGTCCGCCGCCTGCTGGGCATCGAATACGGCGGCGCCACCGGCTTCAAGCGCGACTTCATGGGCGGAAGAATGTTCGCGATCTACCTCCGAGCGCCCACGTTCCACACCGCCCTTCCCCACGACAAGGCGTGGATGTATGTGTCGGTGAACGCTGAACGCAGGGCATTCATGGCAACGGTGGATGGCCACAGCGAGTTCGCCTTTCATGCCGCCATTCATGAGGGAGAGAATGCCGATACCTGGACGGAAGCTGACGCGAGACGCGTCTTTTCGCAGGCCATGGGCCGCGAACTCCCGATCGACATCCTGTCCATGCTGACCTGGACCGCCGGTCATGCGCTGGTGGCGGAACAGTTCCAGCGGGGCCGCGTGTTTCTGGGCGGAGATGCCGCGCACCTGTTCACGCCCACCGGCGGCCTGGGCTACAACACCGCAGTGGAAGATGCGGTCAACCTCGGCTGGAAGCTCGCACATGTCTTGCAGGGGCGCGCGCCCGAGTCCTTGCTCACCACCTACGAAGTCGAACGAAAGCCGCTGGCCGAACGCAACACCGCCTATGCGAGGCGCTTTGCCGATTCGGTCGGTCTTTTCCAGGTGACACCGGAACTGGAGCTCGACAACCCCGAAGGCGAACACGCACGCCGGCTTGCTGGGGCGCATCTGGATGCTCACGTTCGACTGGAATTCAATATCCCGGGCGTCACCTTCGGGGGCCGCTACGACGGATCGCCCATTGTCGTGCCGGACGGCACCACACCGCCAGAAGACCAACCCAACGACTATGTGCCGACTGCATGTCCAGGCGGCAGGCCACCCCACGCCTGGCTACCGGATGGTCGATCGCTCTATGACAGCTTCCACACCGAGTGGACGCTGCTGGCCCTGGGTCCCGATGCACCGGACGTCTCGGCGTTCGAACTCGCCGCACAAAGCGTGGGCATCGACCTCCAGGTGGTGGGCCATGCCGACCCGGCATTGCGCGCCTTGTACGAAGCACCGCTTGCGCTCATACGGCCGGACCAGATGGTGGCCTGGCGCGGTCAGGACGCGAGCAGCGCCTCGCGAGTCCTGGCCACTTGTGCCGGCCACCAGGCAAAAACTGCGCCTTGATCGTCAGTCGATCTTCGCGCCACCCTTGAACCACTGCGCCACCAGCGCTCGCTCTTCTTCGGTGATGCCGGTGGCGTTGTTCATGGGCATGAGCCGCGTGACAACCACCTGCTGGTAGACCGTCTGCGCGTGCAGCTTCACCGCCTCGGCCGAATCCAAACGCACATTCTTCGATTGCAGCGCCTCTCCGTGACACATCACGCAACGCTGTTCCAGCACGGGTTTGAGTTCGGCGTAGCTCACGGTCTGCGGCACCGCCACGGCGGCGGTGGGCGCGGGGCGGAGCCAGACGATGAGCGCGACCAGCACCACCACGCCCGCCGCGGCGTATTTCCAGGGATGCGGATTGCGCCCCAGCTTGTGGCCATGGCGCATGACAAAGAATTGCCGGATCGCAGCGCCGGCGAACATCATGCCGATGAGGATCAGCCAGTTGTAAGGGTGCGTGTAAGTGAAGCTGTAGTGATTGCTCAGCATGGCGAACAACACCGGCAATGTGAAATAGGTGTTGTGCACACTTCGCTGCTTGCCGCGCTGGCCGTGGATCGGGTCCACCGGCCGGCCGGCCTTGAGATCGGCGACCACGGTGCGCTGGCCCGGGATGATCCAGAAAAACACATTGGCACTCATGGCCGTGGCGATCATCGCACCCATCAGCAGGAAGGCGGCACGCCCGGCAAAAAGCTGCGTGGCCAGCCACGCCGCCACGCACACCAGCACCAGCACCAGCGCACCCACTTTGGCGTCGCCGTTTTCCTTCTGGCCCAGCGTGCGGCAGATGGCGTCGTACAGCAGCCAGAACACCACCAGAAACGCCAGCGCGGCGGCAATCGCAGCGGCGGGGCTCCAGTCCATCACTTGCGGGTCGATCAGGTAGACGCTCGGACTCCAGAGGTAGGAGATGAGGAACAGCGCAAAGCCCGATAGCCAGGTGGAGTAGCTTTCCCAATAGAACCAGTGCAGGTGGTCGGGTAGCCTGGGTGGCGACACCGCGAACTTCACCGGATGGTAGAAGCCACCGCCATGCACCGCCCAGAGTTCACCACTCACACCGTCCTTCTTCAATTGCTCGTCCTCGGGCGGCGTGAGGCTGCTGTCAAGAAAGACGAAGTAGAAGGAAGAGCCGATCCAGGCAATGGCCACGATCACGTGCAGCCAGCGAAGCAGCAGGTTGGCCCAATCCAGCAGATATGTTTCCATGGCACCTCAATGCAAGGTCAATGCTTGCGACTCACCACCGCGGGCGCTCTGAGTCGGCTGAGGGCCGCGCATGGGCGTGGAACCCTCCACACCCAGCTCCGCTGCGACCGGATCGCCAAAGTGTATACACTTTTTGAGAACATTCAAGCGGTCAATCACCATGCGGCGGGCTGGAGCCTTCAAGCAACAACTGCGCCACGACGGAAGCGGCGATCACCGCCGGTTCCTTGCCGGTGATGCCGGGCAACCCGATCGGACACGTGATGCGCGCGAGTTCGTCCGCCCCAAAACCTCGCTGTTCGAGGCGGTGACGAAACGTCGCCCATTTCGTGCGGCTGCCAATCAGGCCGACGAACCCAAGGTCGCGCTGCACGCGCTGGCGTTGCAGGCAGGCCGCCACGATGTCGAGGTCTTCGGCGTGCGAGAAACTCATGATCAGCACGGCACTGCCGGCAGCGAGATCGCGCACCGCCACATGCACCGGGTCGGAATGTTCAGCGCGCACGTGCGCAGGCAGATGCTCGGGAAACACCTCGTCACGGCTGTCGATCCAGGTCACATCGAAAGGCAGGGGTGCAAGGGCATGAACGAGGGCGCGACCCACGTGCCCACCGCCGAACAACGCCAGGGGCGAATGGCCCTCTCGCAACCGCTCGCGAAGAGGCCCGGTGTGCGATGCGTTGACCGGCTCAAATCGCAGCACCAGAGCACCTCCACAACACTGCCCCAGACGGGGTCCGAGCGTCACCGACTGCTCCCACGCACCGCCCGCCAGCCCGCGCCGCGCCAGGGCTTCGCGAGCCTGGCGCATCGCGTCCCACTCGAGATGACCGCCGCCGATCGTGCCGATGGCGCCGTCCATCGCTTCTGAAAAAACCGCCATCCACGCGCCGGTTTCGCGCGGCACCGAGCCCCGCGTTTTTTCCACCGTCACCAGCACGGCAGGCTCGCTTCTCAGACGCAGTAGAAAGGTTTCAAGCTCCGCGGACATTGTGGCTTCGACGTCAAAAAAGATGTATGGATACGTAATGCCGATCAAGGCCGCTCAGTATCCGCCGTACTGTACGCAAGCCCTGTTGAAAACACCCATACACTTCATCCGCTCAGCCATATGGTCCGACCGAAGACCAGCGCCAGGCGCCCGTTCCGACTTACAGGCCTGTCAACATGAGAGACATTGATCCCGCACCCCGTCCCGCCGTGCGCGCGGACACCAATCAACCACCCCGCTCTGCCTGGGGCTGGCTGGGCATCTGCACTGCAGCCCTGCTGGCGGCCTGTGCGGCACCGCTGCCACCACCACCGCCTCCTCCGCCACCGCCTCCCGCGCCAGTGCCAGCACCACCTCCGCCGGTGAGCGTGAGGCCCAAGCCGCAATTCGTCTCGCAGGCCGCCTCGCCGCACGACTACCGCAAGGACGGTGCTCGCCACATCTATGAGCGCAACAGCCACCGCATCTACAAGGGCCAGCTACCCCCGTTGATGCACGCGGTGGGCGTGCTGCAGGTGGAGGTGGACGATCTGGGCAACGTGCGCAACTTGAGCTGGATGCGCGCACCCAGCCACGTGCCCGACGTGATGCGCGAGATTGAACGGACCGTGCGCGCGGCTTCGCCGTTTCCGGCGCCCGTCCGCATGGGCCGCGTGACCTACACCGACATCTGGCTGTGGGACAAGAGCGGCAACTTCCAGCTCGACACGCTGACCGAAGGCCAGCGCAGCAAGTGACGCCAGCCCTCTCGAAGCTCAGCTGCCGCGATAGGTGGAGTAGCTCCACGGACTCACCAGCAGAGGCACGTGGTAGTGCTGCTCGGTGTGCGCCACTCCAAAATCGAGCGCCACGCGGTTGAGGAAATTCGGTTCCGGCAAAGGCACGCCCTTGGCCGCGAAATAGCCCTTCACGTCAAACACGAGCCGGTAAGTGCCGACCTTGAGGCTGGTGTTGTCGTACAGCGGGCCGTCTGGATTGCGGCCATCGCGGTTGAGCTCAAAACGCTTGACCAGCGTGGCGCGGTCTCCCTCGGTGACATACAACTCAACGTTCATGCCGGCGGCGGGGCAGCCGTGCATGGTGTCCAGAACGTGCGTGCTCATTCCCATGGTGCTTCCTTCGTGTGAATACGGTCGACCGAAAGTGTATACACTTTTTGTTTTTCTCGATATGATGCCCGCATGGAAACCTCCAGCACCCTTCACATCGTCGAGTCGCTCACGCGGGCCATTGTGGAGCACCGGTTGCATCCAGGCACCAAGCTGGCAGAACAGAAACTGGCGGACCATTTCGGGGTCTCGCGCACCCTGGTCCGGCAGGCGCTCTTCCAGCTCTCGCAGAACCGGCTGATTCGTCTGGAGCCCGCGCGCGGTGCCTTCGTGGCAGCGCCGTCGGTGCAGGAGGCGCAGCAGGTCTTTGCGGTGCGCCGCATGCTCGAGGTGGAGATGACACGCGCCTTCGTCAAGAACGTGACCAACGCCAAGATCAAGGCGCTTCGGGAACACGTGGCGCAAGAAAAAATGGCCGTGAACAACGAGGACGTCGCCGGGCGCACCGAGCTCCTGGGCGATTTTCACGTGCGCATGGCCGAACTCATGGGCAACCAGGTGCTGGCCGAGTTGCTGCGCGACCTCATCTCCCGCTGCGCGCTCATCACGCTCATGTACCAGAGCAACCAGGCGGCCGAACATTCCAACGATGAACACGCCGACATCGTCAAGGCGCTGGCGGCTCGAGACGAAGAGCTGGCGGTGCGCCTGATGAACGAGCATCTGCTTCACGTCGAAGAGAACCTCACCTTCGACCGCAAGGTCCCCACCAACGACATCTCCATGGCCTTGTCATGAGCCTTTACGACGCCACACGCGAGTACCCGCGCGACCTCGCGGGCTACGGCCGCAACCCGCCCCATGCCCGCTGGCCAGACGGGGCGCGCATCGCCGTGCAGTTTGTGCTGAACTACGAAGAGGGCGGCGAGAACAGCGTGCTGCACGGGGACGACGCGTCCGAGCAGTTCCTCTCCGAGATGTTCAACCCGGCGGCCTACCCTGCACGGCACATCAGCATGGAAGGCATCTACGAATACGGCTCGCGCGCCGGTGTGTGGCGGCTGCTGCGCGAGTTCGAGCGGCGCGGGCTGCCGCTCACCGTGTTCGGCATTGCCAGCGCATTGCAGCGCAGCCCGGATGTGACGGCCGCCATCCAGGAGCTCGGGTACGACATCGCCTGCCACGGGCTGAAGTGGATCCATTACCAGAACGTGGACGAAGCCACCGAACGCGCGCACATGGCGCAGGCCATGGAGATCATCGAAAAGCTCACCGGCAGCCGGCCCCTGGGCTGGTACACCGGGCGGGACAGCCCGAACACGCGGCGCCTGGTGGCCGATTTCGGCGGCTTCGAGTACGACAGCGATTACTACGGCGACGACCTGCCTTTCTGGATGAAGGTGAGGAAGTCCGATGGCAGCGACGCGCAACAACTCATCGTGCCCTACACGCTGGACTGCAACGACATGCGCTTTGCGCTGCCCCAGGGCTATTCGCACGCCGACCCGTTCTTCCAGTACATGCGGGACACCTTCGATGCGCTCTATGCCGAAGGCGACCCGGCGGGCCTGGACCGACCCAAGATGATGAGCGTCGGCATGCACTGCCGGCTGCTGGGAAGACCCGGCCGCATCACCGCGCTGCAGCGCTTCCTGGACCACATCCAGGCGCACGACAAGGTCTGGGTGGCTCGCCGACTGGACATTGCTCGGCATTGGAAGGCTGCGCACCCCATGACCCTTGCCTGAACACGCCACCATGCCCATCACACTGGAACAACTCCATCAGGCCACGCTCGCCGAGGCCACGCAGCTGCTCGACGGCCTGTACGAGCATTCGCCCTGGATCGCAGAGCAGGCTCTGGCTCAGCGACCCTTTGCTTCACTGGCCGCGCTCAAGCACGCCATGGTGAGCGTGCTGGCGAACGCCAGCGTGGACGCGCAGCTGGCGCTCATTCGCGCTCACCCGGAACTCGCGGGCAAAGCCATGGTGAGCCAGTCGCTCACCGCCGAATCCACCAACGAGCAGACCCGGGCGGGCCTGACGAACTGCACACCCGAGGAGTTCGAGCACATTCAGAACCTCAACGCTCAGTACAACGCGAAGTTCGGCTTTCCATTCATCCTTGCAGTGCGCGGTCCGCGAGGCACGGGTCTGCCCAAGCAGGAGATCATCGCCACCTTCGAGCGCCGGCTGAACCATCCTGCGGATTTCGAGCGCGCCGAGTGTCTGCGCCATATCCACCGCATTGCCGAGATCCGCCTCAACGACAAGTTCGGCTTCGAGCCGGTGGTGGGCCAGCGCGTCTGGGACTGGCACGAAGATCTCTCGCGCCACAGCGACCCTGGCTTCGCGGAGCAGGGCCAGCTCACGGTGACCTACCTCACCGATGCCCACCGGGCCTGCGCAGCCGACATTTCAGCGCGCATGCGCGAATGTGGTTTTGACGAGGTGGGCGTGGATGCGGTGGGCAATGTCGTGGGGCGCTACCACGGAACCCGTGCTGACGCGCCGACCCTGCTCACCGGTAGCCACTACGACACGGTTCGCAATGGCGGCAAATACGATGGGCGCCTGGGCATCTTCGTGCCGATGGCCTGCGTGCAAAAACTGCACGCGGCCGGTAGACGCCTGCCGTTCGCCTTTGAAGTGGTGGGTTTCTCCGAAGAAGAAGGCCAGCGCTACAAGGCCACTTTCCTGGGATCGGGCGCGCTCACTGGCCACTTCAACCCCGCCTGGCTCGACCAGCAGGACGCCGATGGCGTCACCCTGCGCGCCGCCATGCAACACGCTGGCCTGCCCGCCACGCTGGAAGCCATCCATGCCCTGACGCGCGACCCATCGAAGTACCTCGGCTTCGTCGAAGTCCACATCGAGCAGGGCCCTGTGCTCAACGAGATGGACTTGCCCCTGGGCGTGGTCACCTCCATCAACGCAGGTGTGCGCTACCAGTGCGAGGCCATTGGCATGGCCAGCCATGCCGGCACCACGCCCATGAACCGTCGGCGGGACGCGGCGAGTGCCGTGGCCGAGCTCGCGCTGTTCATGGAAGAGCGCGCAAAGGCAGACGGCGATTCGGTGGCCACCATCGGCATGCTGCAGGTGCCGGGTGGTTCGATCAACGTGGTGCCGGGGCGATGCCTGTTTTCGCTTGACATGCGCGCCCCGAACGACGCGCAGCGCGATGCGCTGGAGCGCGACGTGCTGGCGCAATTGCGCGCCATCTGCGAGCGGCGCGGCATTGGCCTGAAGGTGGAGGAAACCATGCGCGCCGCCGCCGCCCCAAGCGACCCTGCATGGCAGGTGCGCTGGGAGCGCGCAGTGCAGGCGCTGGGCGTGCCGCTGCACCGCATGCCCAGCGGGGCCGGCCACGACGCCATGAAGCTGCACGAAATCATGCCGCAGGCCATGCTGTTCGTGCGAGGCCTGAACAGCGGCATCAGCCACAACCCGCTCGAATCCAGCACCTGCGACGACATCGAACTGAGCGTGAATGCTTTTTCGCACCTGCTCGAACAACTTGCCTCCGAACACAGCCACTGAGTCCTCACATGACCACCGAACAACAACTGGATGCCTGGATCGACGCCCACTTCGACGAGGAGGTGCGCTTCCTGCAGGAGCTCGTGCGCGTACCGACCGACACGCCGCCAGGCAACAACGCACCCCACGCGGAGCGCACCGCAGAACTGCTGGCCGCCATGGGTCTCAACGCCGAGAAGCACACCGTCCCGACCGACGAGGTGCAGGCGGCAGGCCTGCAGAGCATCACCAACCTGATCCTGCGCCGACCCTATGGACCGGGAAAAACCATCGCCCTGAATGCGCATGGCGACGTGGTGCCGCCGGGTGAAGGCTGGACGCACGACCCCTACGGCGGCGAGATTGCCGACGGCAAGATCTACGGCCGCGCCACCGCCGTGAGCAAATGCGACATTGCCAGCTTCACCTTCGCCATCCGCGCCCTGGAGTCGCTCGGCGCGAAGCTGGCCGGCGGCGTGGAACTGCATGTGACCTACGACGAGGAATACGGCGGCGAGGTCGGCCCCGACTGGCTGCTGAAGAAGGGCCTGACGAAGCCCGACCTGATGATCGCCGCCGGCTTCAGCTACCAGGTGGTGGTGGCGCACAACGGCTGCCTGCAACTGGAAGTGACGGTGCACGGTGACATGGCGCACGCCGCCATACCCGACAGCGGCACCGACGCGCTGCAGGGCGCCACGCACATCCTCAACGCCCTCTATGCCCTGAACGCCGACTACCTGCAGGTCTCCTCCAGCGTGGAAGGCATCACCCATCCCTACCTCAACGTGGGCCAGATCAACGGCGGCACCAACACCAACGTGATCCCAGGCAAGGTGGTGCTGCGCATCGACCGCCGAATGATCCCGGAGGAAGATCCTGCTGAAGTGGAAGCCTCGCTGCGACTCACCATCGCGCAGGCTGCGGAAGGCTTCCACCCGCCGCGCGGCGGCAAAGCATTGAAAGTCGACGTGCGCCGCATCCTGCTCGCGCGTGCCATGAAGCCGCTGCCCGGCAACCAGCCGCTGGTGCAGGCGATTCAGAAGCACGGCCAGGATGTGTTTGGCGAAAAGATTCCCGCCGTGGGCACGCCGCTGTACACCGACGTGCGCCTGTACGTGGAGCGCGGCATCCCCGGCGTGATCTACGGTGCCGGTCCACGCACGGTGCGGGAATCAAACGCCAAGCGCGCCGATGAACATCTGGTTCTCGAAGATTTGCGGCGCGCCACCAAGGTCGTTGCCCGCACGCTGCACGAGCTTCTGTCACGCCCTGCGTGACACACTGATCTGGCAGAACCCGCACCCTGGAGACAACATGACCCCCGCTGAACAAGCCCTGCGCGACGCCGCGTTCGAATACCACCGCACGCCCTCGCGCGGCAAGATCGCCGTCACGCCCACCAAACCCCTGTCCAACCAGCGCGATCTCTCGCTGGCCTATTCGCCCGGCGTGGCCTATCCGTGCCTGGCGATCGAAGCCGATCCAGCGCTGGCGGCCGAGTACACGTCTCGCGGCAACCTGGTCGGTGTGGTCACCAACGGCACGGCCGTGCTCGGCCTGGGCGACATCGGCCCGCTGGCGGCCAAGCCGGTGATGGAAGGCAAGGGCTGCCTGTTCAAAAAGTTCGCCGGCATCGACGTGTTCGACATCGAGCTCGATGAAAAGGACCCGGACAAACTGGTCGAGATCATCGCCGCCCTGGAGCCCACGCTCGGAGGCATCAACCTCGAGGACATCAAAGCGCCCGAGTGCTTCTATATCGAAAAGAAGCTGCGAGAGCGCATGGGCATTCCGGTGTTCCACGACGACCAGCATGGCACCGCCATCATCTCGGCTGCGGCTCTGCTCAATGGCCTGGAGCTGGTGGGCAAGGACATCGGCGCCGTCAAGCTCGCCGTCAGCGGCGCGGGCGCTGCCGCCATCGCCTGTCTGGACGTGATGGTGGGACTGGGTGTCTCGCGGGGGAACATCTTCGTCTGCGATTCCAAGGGCGTGGTGTATGAAGGTCGGCCTGGCGGCTACGACGAATCGAAGGCGCGCTATGCACAGAAGACCGACAAGCGCACCCTGGCCGACGCGGTCAACGGTGCCGACGTCTTCCTGGGCTGTTCGGCCGCCGGCGTGCTCACCGCCGAGATGATGAAGACCATGGGCGCCAAGCCCATCGTGCTGGCGCTGGCCAACCCCGAGCCTGAAATCCGGCCCGAGCTGGCCAAGGCCGTGCGCCCGGACTGCATCATCGCCACCGGCCGCAGCGACTATCCGAACCAGGTCAACAACGTCCTGTGCTTCCCCTACATCTTTCGCGGCGCGCTCGACTGTGGCGCCACACGCATCACCGAAGAGATGAAGCTGGCCTGCGTGCGCCAGATCGCGGACCTGGTGAAGAGCGAGACCAGCGAGGAAGTGGCCAACGCCTATGCTGGCCAGGACCTCAGCTTCGGCCCGGACTACATCATTCCCAAGCCATTCGATTCGCGCCTGATCCTGCGCATTGCGCCTGCCGTGGCGCAGGCTGCCGCCGACTCGGGCGTGGCCACCCGGCCCATCACCGACATGGACGCCTACCGCCAGCAACTGGGGCGCTTTGTCTACCAGACCGGCATCCTCATGCAGCCCATCTTCAACGCGGCCAAAGGCATGACTCAGAAGCAACGCGTGGCCTATGCCGACGGTGAGGACGAACGCGCGCTGCGTGCCGCACAACTGGCCATCGACGACCAGCTCGCCATGCCCATCCTGATCGGCCGCCCGGCAGTGATCGAGGCCCGCATTGCCAAGGCCGGCCTGCGCATGAAGCTGGGACAGGACGTGCAGAACGTGAACCCGGAAGACGATCCGCGCTTTCGCCAGTACTGGGAGCACTACCACCAGATCATGGGCCGCCAGGGCGCCACACCCGAAGTGGCCAAGGCCGCCGTGCGGCGCTCCAACACCATCATCGGTTCCCTGATGCTCGCGCTGGGCGACGCGGACGCACTCATCTGCGGGCTGGTGGGCGGGTACATGACGCACCTGGAACGCATCGACCATGTGCTTGGGCGGCGCGAGGGCGCGGGCTTGTATGCCTCCGTGAACGCGCTCATGACCGACCGCGGCCCGGTGTTCATTGCCGACACCTATGTGAACGACCTGCCGACGGCGGAAGAGCTGGCCGAGATCGCCTGGATGGCTGCCCAGGAAGTGCAACGCTTCGGCCTGCCGCCGAAGGTGGCGTTTCTCTCGCACTCCAGCTACGGTTCCAGCAAGCGAGCCTCGGCGCGCAAGATGGCGCAGGCGCGCGATCTTTTCGTGGCCGCGCACCCAGACATCGAGTGCGATGGTGAACTGCATGGCGATGCGGCGCTGCAACCCGAGATCCGCAGCGCCTACCTGGCCGAGACCACCCTCACCGGGTCGGCGAACCTGCTGATCTGCCCGAACCTGGATGCGGCCAACATTCTCTACAACGTCATGAAGACCACCACCAGCGGCGGCGTGACGGTGGGGCCGATCCTGATGGGGTCCGCGAAGACGGTGCACATCCTCACGCCGGCGGCCACGGTGCGGCGGGTGTTGAACATGACGGCTCTGGCTGCGGCGAGTGGGGCTGCGCGGAACTGAGCCTCTTTCTGCCTGGCTTGAGGGGGACGCTTTCGGCGTCCCTTTTTTGTTTCTGGCTTGCACCTCGCGGGCTCGTGAGTCGGTGGCGCTCTGCCCCGTGGTCGCCGATGACCGTCCCCACAAAACCACCGGTCAGAAACCGGGTTTCCCCTAGGAGACCAACATTAGATCGCACACATAAACTGTATACACTTTTTGCACGCACCACAGGAGCAATCCATGTCCACCACAGTCCACCCGGTCGACGAAGTCCTTCCTACAGGCAAGCTCACCGCCCTCGGTTTGCAGCACGTTTTGGTGATGTACGCCGGCGCCGTCGCCGTACCACTCATCGTGGGTCGCGCGCTCAAGCTCAGTCCCGAACAGGTCGCCATGCTCATCTCGGCCGACCTCTTCTGCTGCGGCCTGGTCACGCTGGTCCAGTCGCTCGGCGCCACCCAGTGGTTCGGCATCAAGCTGCCGGTGATGATGGGCGTGACGTTTGCGTCGGTCGCACCCATGGTTGCCATGGCCAACAGCAACCCTGGCGTGCAGGGTGCCGGCCTCATCTTCGGCTCCATCATCGGCGCGGGCGTGGTGTCCATCCTCATTGCGCCCATCGTCAGCCGCATGCTGCGCTTCTTCCCGCCGGTGGTCACCGGCACCATCATCGCGGTCATCGGCATCAGCCTCATGCGCATCGGCATCAACTGGATCTTTGGCAACCCCTTCGGCCCCACCGCACCCAGCGTCCCCAGCCCCGAACACCTGCAGTGGCTCGACACGGTGAAGCAGGCCGCCTCCAGCGGCGCCGTGCCAGAAGTGCCCAAGGGACTGGCCATCGTTGGCAGCGTGCCCAACCCTTCCTATGCGCAGATGCCACACATTGCCATCGCCGCCGTGGTGCTGGCCGCCATCCTGCTCATTGCGAAATACGCCAAGGGCTTCATCGCCAACATCTCGGTGCTGCTGGGCATCGTCGTCGGTGCCGCCATCGCCACTGCCGCTGGCCTCATGAGTTTCGAAAAGGTGGGCAAGGCCCACTGGTTTGACCTGGTGCTGCCGTTCGAGATCGCCGCGCCCGTCTTCGACCCCATCCTGATCCTCACCATGAGCCTGGTCATGGTCGTGGTGATGATCGAGTCCACCGGCATGTTCCTTGCCCTGGGCGACATGACGGACCGCAAGATTGACCAGAAGGCACTGACCGCCGGCCTGCGCACCGATGGTCTGGGCACCCTCATTGGCGGCATCTTCAACACGTTCCCCTACACCAGCTTCTCGCAAAACGTGGGGCTGGTCGGCGTCACCGGCGTCAAGAGCCGCTTCGTCTGCGTGGCAGGCGGCGTGATCCTCATCGTGCTCGGCCTGCTGCCCAAGATGGCGGCGCTGGTCGAATCGCTGCCCACCTTCGTGCTCGGCGGCGCGGGCCTGGTGATGTTCGGGATGGTGGCAGCCACCGGCATCCGCATCCTGGCGGGCGTGGACTACAAGGGCAACCGCAACAACCTCTTCATCGTCGCCGTGTCCATCGGCGTCGGCATGATTCCGCTGGTCGCGCCCAACTTCAAGCAATGGATGCCGCACGCCATCCACCCGTTGATCGAATCGGGCATTTTGCTGGCCTCCATCAGCGCAGTGGCACTCAACCTTTACTTCAACGGCAGCCGAGGCGACACGCAGGCTGCCGTCAATGCCGCCAGGCAGGCAGAGGCGCACTGAGCACGCGGCCCATCGCGTCCGAAAGGTCCCCGCCGGGACCTTTCCTTTTGAGGCATCATCCCCAAGCCGGTGCAGGCACCGAGTTGGGGCGCACCATTCAGGGTTGGCCCCGATGACGTGCAAAGCCCGGGGCACAAGAATCTGTATACACATTCTGTGCTCAACCGGCCCTGGGCCGGCCATTCCCACGCAGGTGCGCCGCTGGCACCTTTATTGCTGTTGAAACGGCATGCGCGGACGATGGCAGTGCCTCCCACCGCAACCCTGACCCACCCTGGAGAAACCATGAACAAACGCCACTTCGTCAAGACCACCGCTGCACTGGCCCTGGCGGCCGCCTTTGGTGGCGCGCACGCTCAGACGCCCATCAAGTTCCAGCTCGACTGGCGCTTCGAAGGCCCCGCCGCCCTGTTCCTGCAGCCGGCGGCCAAGGGCTACTTCAAGGCCGCAGGCCTGGACGTGACCATCGATTCGGGCAACGGCTCTGGTGGCACGGTCACACGCGTGGCCTCGGGCTCTTACGACATGGGTTTTGCTGACCTGGCCGCACTGATGGAGTTTCACGCCAACAACCCCGACGCGCCGAACAAGCCCGTGGCCGTGATGATGGTCTACAACAACACGCCTGCTGCGGTGCTCGCGCTCAAGAAGAGCGGTATCACCAAGCCGGCAGACCTGAATGGAAAGAAACTCGGTGCCCCGGTGTTCGACGCAGGTCGCAAGGCCTACCCGATCTTCCAGAAAGCCAACAACATCAGCAGCGTGAACTGGACCTCGATGGACCCACCCCTGCGTGAAACGATGCTGGTGCGCGGCGACATCGACGCGATCACCGGTTTCTCGTTCACTTCCCTGCTCAACCTGGAAGCGCGCGGCGTGAAGCCGGAAGACGTGGTCATCATGCCGTATGGCGACTACGGGGTGAAGCTGTATGGCAACGTCATCATCGCCAGCCCCAAGCTGATCAAAGAGAACCCGGCCGCCGTCAAAGCCTTCCTGACCGCCTTCTCCAAGGGCGCCAAGGAAGTCATGGCCAACCCGGCCGCCAGCATCGAAACCGTGAAAGCGCGCGACGGCATCATCAACGTGCCACTGGAAACGCGTCGCCTGGCAATGGCCATCGACTCGGTGGTCGCCAGCCCCGACGCCCGCAAAGAAGGCTTCGGTCAAGTCAACCCTGGCCGTCTTTCGCTGATGGCATCGCAGGTCTCGGACGCCTACAACACCAAGACCCGCATTGACCCGGCTGCGGTCTGGAATGGCTCCATGCTGCCAACGGCTGCCGAACTCAACGTGCTGCCACCGGCCAGAAAGTAAGCAGATTCAGGCGCCTCTGGCCCAGGCCAGCCACCCCACCGGCGGCTGGCCTTTTTTTCAGGAGTCCCCATGACAGAACCCTCCAGCGACAAACCCTTCGTCGATTTTGACCAGGTCTGGCTGGCCTACAACGACGAACTGCTGGCGAAGAACGTCTTCGCAGTGGAAGACATCAACCTGAAGGTCCGACGCGGTGAGTTCATTGCCATCGTGGGCCCATCGGGTTGCGGCAAGTCCACCTTCATGAAGCTCACCACCGGCCTGCGCATGCCCAGCATGGGCAAGATCCGCATCGACGGTGAACCGGTCACTGGGCCGCTGAAGATTTCGGGCATGGCCTTCCAGGCGCCTTCGTTGCTGCCCTGGCGCACGACGCTGGACAACGTGCTGCTGCCGCTGGAAATCGTGGAGCCGTTTCGCAGCGAATTCAAGGACCGCAAGAAGGAATTCGTGGAACGTGCGAGCAAGCTGCTGGCCAGCGTGGGTCTGGGCGGCATGGAGAAAAAGTTTCCCTGGGAGCTCTCGGGCGGCATGCAACAGCGCGCCAGCATCTGCCGTGCCCTGATCCACGAGCCCAAGATGCTTCTGCTCGACGAGCCCTTCGGTGCGCTCGATGCCTTCACGCGCGAGGAACTGTGGTGCACGCTGCGCGACCTGTGGGAGGCGCAGCGCTTCAACGTCATCCTGGTCACACACGACCTGCGCGAGTCGGTGTTCCTGGCGGACACGGTCTACTGCATGAGCAAGAGCCCCGGCCGCTTTGTGGTGCAGCGAGAGATCCCGATCCCGCGCACGCGTGACCTGGAGGTGACCTACACCAAGGAGTTCTCCGACATCGTGCTGGAACTGCGCGGCCACATCGGCGCGATGAGGAAGGCTCCCCTCGCGCCGGCCTGACGGCCGTCACCCCTCAGGGGCGACATCTGCGGCCCGGCAAAGCCGGTTCAGCGATGTCCTGGATTGAAGGCATGCATCGCAAAGGATTCTTCACATGAACAAGAAACACATCGAACGCTGGTCCCCGTTTATCCTGCTGCTGGCCATCGTCGTCATCTGGGAAGTGATCACCAGCGGTTTCGGCGTCTCGGAGTTCATCTTCCCGAGCCCATCGCGCATCTGGGAACAGACACTGGAGCACAAGACCACCATCCTGGGCCATGCGTGGCGCACCTTCTGGGTGACCATGGCGGGCTTCGGCATCGCCATCGTGGTCGGCGTGCTGCTGGGTTTTCTCATCGGCAGCTCGCGTCTGGCCTACGCCGCCGTGTACCCGCTCATGACGGCCTTCAACGCCTTGCCCAAGGCGGCCTTCGTGCCCATACTGGTGGTCTGGTTCGGCATCGGCGTGGGCCCGGCCATCCTCACGGCGTTCCTCATCAGCTTCTTTCCCATCATGGTGAACATCGCCACCGGCCTGGCCACACTCGAACCGGAGCTGGAAGACGTGTTGCGGGTGCTGGGCGCCAAGCGCTGGGACGTGTTGACCAAGGTCGGCCTGCCACGCTCCATGCCGTATTTCTTCGGCTCCCTGAAGGTGGCGATCACGCTGGCCTTCGTGGGCACCACGGTGTCTGAGATGACGGCGTCGAACGAGGGTATTGGCTATCTGCTGATTTCGGCGGGTTCGTCGATGCAGATGGGCCTGGCGTTCAGTGGCTTGCTGGTGGTGGGCATCATGGCGATGGTGATGTACGAACTCTTCAGCTTCATCGAGAAGCACACCACAGGCTGGGCGCATCGGGGCTCGCAGAACACGTGAACGAAAACCAGGTTGCGCGCCACCTGCGGCGGGCGAACGATGTGGCGCGCCGTGCCGCCAGCATGGGCCGCCATCCCTTTGGTGCCTTGCTGGTGGCACCCGACGATGAGACGGTTCTGGCCGAGCAGGGCAACATCGACACCGTGAATCATGCGGAGGCCACGCTGGCTCGCACGGCCGCAGCCAACTGGCCGGGTGAATACCTGGCACGCTGCACGCTGGTGACCACCTTCGAGCCTTGTGCCATGTGCACAGGCACGCTCTACTGGGCAAACATCGGGCGTGTGGTGTATGGGGCGAGCGAGGAAGCCTTGCTGGCGCTCACTGGCAGCCACGAAGAAAACCCGACGCTGTCACTGCCTTGTCGCGAGGTGCTGGCGCGAGGGCAGAAGGCGATTGAGGTGATCGGTCCGGTGCCCTCTCTTGAAGCAGAGATGCTGGAGCCTCATCGGGGTTTCTGGTCGACTCGTTAAGTGGCTGCCGCCGGTTGCTCCGGTCTGAGGCGACCACGGAGCAGAGCACGCCGCCTCCGTGAGCCAGCGAGGTGCCGGCAAGAAGCATCACCGATGCACTTCCACTTCCCCGGCACCCGACAACAACCCCATCAACTTCCGCCGGATCAGAATCCCAGGCCGATCCGAATCCATCGAATACTCCACCCCGCGTCGCCGCAGATCCACCACCGCATCCGGGTCCGTCGACTCCAGAATGTCCTTGTCTTCCCGCGTGATCTCGTCGTCGAAGTCGATCAGCATCTGCGCCGGGCAGTCTGCCTCCGTGTCGTTGCGGAACAGCCACTGGCAGAGTTGCATGCGGCCATCGTCGATGGGGGTGAACGCATTGATGATGATGTGACGAATGCCGCTCGGGTATTCGATGTCGAGCCGGCGTGAGAACGGCTGGAAGTACGCATTGCGCATGTGACGCTGCGTGATGGCATCGCCGACACCACTGATGCGCTGAAACTTTTCCGGGTTCACCGCGTCGATCACGGTCTCGGCGTAAAAGCCCGCCTCGTTCTCGACCAGTTCGTACTTGCTCGGGGCGGGCGATGCAGCGACGCCGAACGTAGCGCGGTGCACAAAGCTGAAATGCGAGTTGTCGAACGAATTCTCCAGTGCGCGCACCGGGCTCGTGTTCCAGGTCTCGTAGAACTGGTAGATCGTGCGCCAGCCTTCGGCACCAAACTCCGGCATGGTCGGAATGTCGGCCACCGGGTCTTCCAGCGCCACCCAGGCGTAGCCATAGCGCGACACGCAGTGGTAGGCCGTGGTGCCGTAGTCCTTCGGGATCTCGCGCTGCGCCGGATACTGAGGAATCTCGATCACTCGACCGCTGCGGTTGTAGACCCAGCCGTGGTAGCCGCACTGGATGCTGCCGTTCTTGCACCAGCCTTTGCTCAGGCGTGCGGTGCGATGACAGCAACGGTCCTTCAATGCGGCGGGCTCACCGTTTTCATCAAGGAAAAGAACGATGTTCTCGCCGAGCAGGGTGAAAGGTTTTGGGCCGTCGGCCAGCATCGTCAAGGGCATGACGGCGTGCCAGTAGCGGCGGAAGACAGGCTGTTGCGTGACCAGCATGGAAGCGCTCCTGAAAGAAATGGCTTGAGGGATCTCAAGAGCAATTTCCCGCTTCGCATGGCGCGAAGTTGAACGCTTCTACTCTGGGCAGCAATGCTAGCAAAAGCCAGGCCATCGCGGCGCACCAGTGTGGTGATTATTTGCTGGCACGGCTCGTGCATGAGGGTCGACTCGCAGAGTAGAAGCGTTCAGCTGGTGCCCAGTCACCCGCCCGGAAATTGCTCTTGTACGTCCCCTGTGGCCATCGGGTTCGCGGGGGTTGAAACAAGTCCTTACCGGAGCACGCCATGCAACGCCGTCTTTTCCTCACCACCTCTGCTGCCGCTGTGTCGGCCCTTGCCGCCCCCGCCGTCTGGAGCCAGTCGGCTCCGAAGCTCACCCCCGTCAAGTTCACGCTGGACTTTCGCATCACCGGTCAGACCTCTCCCTTCTTCCTGGCGCAGAGCCGGGGCTACTACAAGGACGAAGGTCTGGATGTGAGCATCGACGTGGGCTCCGGCTCGGTCGCATCCATCACCCGCATCGCCAGCGGCGTCTATCAGATGGGTCTGGGCGACATCAGCTCGCTGGTGGAGTTCCAGGCCAGCCAGAGCGGAACACCCTTGGTGCAGGCGGTGTACCAGTACTACAACCGCGCACCGTTCGCCATCATCGGCCGCAAGGACCGGGGCATCACCAGCGACTTTCGCAGCCTCGAGGGCAAGAAGATTGCCGCCGCGGCGGTTGAATCCACGCGCCGCGCCTGGCCCATGGTGGCGCGCAAGCTGCGCTTGAAGGACGACTACTTCCAGTGGTCCACCACCGACTTTTCCTCGCGCGACAACGTGGTGGTGCGCGGCGACGTGGACGGCGCCACCTACTTTCACGACTCGGCGGTTTCGTTGTTTGCGCGCATGAAACTCGACGACCTCTCGGTGCTGCAGTACACCCAGGCCGGCGTGAACCTCTACGGCAACGCCATCCTCGCGAGCAACGCCATCGTGACGCAGAACCCGGCGGCGGTGGCCGGCTTCCTTCGCGCCACCAACCGCGCCATCCGTGAAAGCATGTCAGACCCCGCCGCCGCGATTGCCGCGACCAAGATGCGCGAACCCATCCTCAACGAAGCAGTGGAACTGGAACGCTGGCGCATCACGCGGCAATACATCGCTGCAGCCGACACGCGCAGCCATGGCGTGGGTGACGTGCTCAAGCGCACGCTGGAGCAACAGGTGGACGAGGTGGTGGACGTGTTCGGCCTGAAGACGCGCCCCGGTGTGGAGGGCATCTTCAACCGCGCCATGCTGCCACCTGTGGGCGAGCGCATGTTTACGGCATGAACAAGACCCCCCACATTCCGCCGCTGCGCGGGTCGCTGCCCCCCGAGGGGGCTGATCCGGCTTGGGGCGGCCCTGCGCCGGATCGCCCGCCTTCCGACGTGAACGAGCGCGACGGCCGCTACCTGCGCCAGGCGATTGCCTGGTCGAAGGTGGCGCGAGACCGGGGCAACCGGCCCTTCGGTGCGGTGGTGGTGGCCGACGACGGCCGCGTGCTGGCCGAAGCCTGGTGCAACACCAGCGAGACCGGCGACTGCACGGGGCATGCCGAGACGAATGCGGTGCGCCAGCTCAGCCCGGTGGTGGATCGGGAAACGCTTTCACGCGCGACGCTGTATTCATCGGCCGAGCCCTGCGTGATGTGCGCAGGAGCGATCTTCTGGAGCAACATCGGTCGCGTGGTGTTCGGCATTGATGCGGTGCGCCTGCGCGCGTTCCGTGGCGATCGCGCTGAGCAGCGCGACGCCGAGCTGTCCTGCCGCGACGTGTTCGCCGCTTCGCCCCATGCCATTGCATGCATTGGCCCGGTGCTGATCGACGAAGCCAGTGAGCCGCACCTCGGCTTCTGGAAAGCCTGAAGACGCGACACGTAAACTCGCCCGCATGCCCTGGCACGCCCGACTCGACCTGAACTACCGCCGTGAAGGCGAGCGCACCGTGCTGCGGCATGCTCACACTGGGCCGTTGCGCATCTTCAAAAGCCTGTATCCCGAGGGCGAGCACATCTGCCACAACGTCGTCATCCACCCGCCCGGCGGGCTGGTGGGGGGTGACGTGCTGGACGTGCAGGTTCGCGCCGGCGCCGACACGCATGCACTTGTTTCCACCCCGGGAGCCACCCGCTTCTACCGATCCGATGGCCCTGCCGCCATCCAGCAGGTGAGTCTGTCGCTGGACGAAGGCGCCCGGCTCGAATGGCTGCCACTGGAGACCATCGCGTACTCGGGCTGTAACGCAACCAACGCACTGAACATCACACTGGCGCAGGGCTCGGAATGCCTGGGCTGGGACGTGTGCGCGCTGGGCCTGCCCACCGCGAGCCTGCCGTTCGAACGCGGCTGCCTCACCCAGCGGCTGGAGATTCCGGGCCTTTGGCTGGAGCAGGCACGCCTCGACGCGGCCGACATGCGCTTGCTGGCCTCGCCGCTGGGCCTGGGAGGGCAGCGCTGCCTGGGCACGCTCTGGCTGGCCTGCGGTTCACCGCTCACCCGAGAGCGACGCGATCTGCTGCTGGAAACCGTTCGAGCAGTACTCGAGAAACTCCCGCACGGCACACACGCCGGTGCCACCTGCCCCAACCCGCAAATGCTGGTGCTGCGCGCGGTGGCACCGCTGGTGGAGCCGCTGATGTCGCTGTTCCAGCGCGTCTGGGTCGAACTCCGCGCGCAGGCGTGGGGGCTGTCCGGTGCGCCGCCGCGCATCTGGAACGTCTGAGTCAGCGGCGAACAGGACGGTTTTCGCCCTGTTCTTTCGGGCATCGCCAAAACGGTGCGCGGCACACAATCGGTGCAGAAGGCCTCTCTGCGTCCGCCACCGTCCGTTTCCCCGCCATGCCAGCCGTCCCTGCCAGCCTTCACGACGCCAGTGCCCTCGTCATCGAAGGCAACCTCCAGTCGCGCTCCATTCTGATCGCCCAACTGCGTGAACTGGGTGTGGGCAACGTGGCCCAGTGCTCTCGCTTGCTCGACGCTCGACGCAAGCTGGAAGTGACGCCTTTCGACGTCGTCATCTGCGAGCAACGCTTCGAGCGTGAATCCGGCTCGGGCCAGGATCTTCTGGACGATCTTCGCCGCAACCAGTTGCTGCCCTTTCACACCGTGTTCGTGATGATCACGGCAGAAGCCACCTACAGCAAGGTGGCCGAGGCGGCCGAATCGGCGCTCGACGCCTATCTGCTCAAACCCCACACCGCCGCGCGCCTGTCCGATCGCATCCTGCAGGCGCGCGCGCGCAAACACACACTGCGTTCCATCTTTGCTGCCATCGACGCACAGGACTTTGAACACGCTGCCAGTTTGTGCCAGCAGCGGTTCGAGGCTCGCGAGGCCTACTGGCTCTATGCGGCGCGCATCGGCGCCGAACTGCTGCTGCGCCTGGGTCGCCTGAGCGAAGCGCAAGCGCTCTTCGAGACCGTGATCGAAGCCAAGACACTGCCCTGGGCACGCCTGGGCGTGGCGCGCGCTCAGCTTGAAAGTGGGCAAGCCGCCAAGGCCGCCACCACGCTGGAGAGCCTGATCCGCGATGACGACGCCTATGCCGATGCCTACGACGTGATGGGCCGTGCGCAGTTTGAACTGGGGAACTTCCAGAACGCGCTGTCGACCTACCAGATGGCCACTCGGCTCACGCCAGGCTCCATCAGCCGGCTGCTCAAGCACGGCATGCTGGCCTACTACACCGGCGAGAAGAGCGAAGGCATCGAACTGCTCGACCGCGCCACGCGCCTGGGGCTGGATTCCAAGATGTTCGACCCGCAGGCGCTGATGCTGCTGGCGTTCGCCCGTCTGGACAACAACGACCAACGGGGTCTGCAGCGCATCGTGGAACAGCTCACCCGGCTGCGCGACCGCAGCCACGACCCGGCGCGCCCCCACCGGCTGCTGCACATGGCCGAAAGCCTGCTGGCCCTGCAGCAACAGCAGACGGCACGTGCGCAGGACGATGTGCGACGTCTGGCCAACGACGTGCTCACGCCGGGCTTCGATTTCGAATCCGCCTGCAACCTGCTGGCCTTGATGAACCGACTGGTGGCGCGCTCGCTGCCGCTGTACGAGGCCGACGCCGCCGTGGACGCCATGGCGCTGCGCTTCTGCACCAACCGCGCCATGACCGAACTGCTCGCCTGCGCCGCCACCGGAACGGCCGACCACGCCGAACGCATCCGCGCAGGCCACGGTGAAGTGCTGCGCATCACCCAGGAAGCCATGAAACTCAGCCTCAAAGGCGATCCGCAAGGCACGGTGGAGCAGTTGCTGGATGCCGGTGAACGCACCGGCAACGCCAAGCTCATCGAATCAGCGCACCAGGTGCTCCAGCGCTACAGCGAGCGCATGAGCGGCTACCCCGCGCTACAGGAACGCGCCGAGGCCTTGCGGCAATGCTTCCACACCGACGCCCGTCTGGCCCGCCTGGGCGAGCAGACCGCTGGCGCGGCCGAACCCGGCGCCGTGTCGCTGCCGGCAGGCTACAAGCCGACGAGCCGCGAGGGGCAGCTCACCGCCCAGGCCGCCTGACGGCGGTCGAGGGCACCTTCATCAGATCGCCACCAGCTGCCGAACCCCCTTGGCAGCCATCTCGCTGCCCGGCCCGCTGGCAATCACCTCCCCCCGTTCCATCACCACGTAACGATCGGCCAGCGCTTCGGCAAAGTCGTAGTACTGCTCCACCAGCACGATGGCCATGTTGCCCCGGTCGGCCAGCATGCGAATGACCTTGCCGATGTCCTTGATGATGTTGGGCTGAATGCCCTCGGTGGGCTCGTCCAGGATCAGCAACTTGGGCCCGGCAGCCAGCGCGCGGGCAATCGCCAGCTGCTGCTGCTGTCCACCAGAGAGGTCACCGCCGCGCCGCCCCAGCATCTGCCTGAGCACCGGAAACAGCTCGTACAGCTCGGCCGGAATCGGCGTGCCACCCTTCTTCGTGGCCAAGCCCATCTGCAGGTTCTCATGCACGGTCAGACGGCCAAAAATCTCCCGGCCCTGCGGAACAAAACCCACGCCTTTGCGCGCGCGTTCGTAGGGCGTGGCGCAGGCAATGGATTCGCCGTCGAGCGTGATGCTGCCGCTCTTGATAGGCACCAGTCCCATGAGCGATCTGAGCAACGTGGTCTTGCCCACGCCGTTGCGACCCAGCACCACTGTGACCTGGCCGAGCTCAGCCTGCAGGCTGACGTTGCGCAGGATGTGGCTTCCGCCGTAGTACTGGTTGATGTCCTTGACGTCGAGCATCACAAACCTCCGTTCGGGCTGAGCTTGTCGAAGCCCTCGTGCCCGGGTTGCGTTGAGCCCTTCGACAAGCTCAGGACGAACGGTGAACTGTCAGCGTCCAAGGTACACCTCGATCACCCGCTCATCCGCCTGCACCTGATCCAAAGTCCCTTCAGCCAGCACCGCACCATCACACAGAACAGTGACCTTCTCCGAAATCGTCCGGATGAAGCTCATGTCGTGCTCCACCACCATCAGCGAATGTTTGCCCTTGAGCGTGAGAAAGAGTTGTGCCGTGCGCTCGGTTTCCTCATCGGTCATGCCAGCCACCGGTTCGTCGAGCAGCAGCAGCTTGGGGTCCTGCATGAGCAGCATGCCGATCTCCAGCCACTGCTTCTGCCCATGGCTGAGGTTGCCGGCCAGGCGTGCGGCGCTGTCGGCGAGATGGATGGTCTGCAACACTTCGCCCAGCCGGTCCTTCTCCTCGCCGTTGAGGGAAAACACCATGGAGCGGCGCACGCGCTTGTCGGTCGCCAGCGCTAGTTCCAGGTTTTCGAACACGCTCAGGTGCTCGAAAACCGTGGGCTTCTGGAACTTGCGGCCAATGCCCATGGCGGCGATCTCGGCTTCGCGGTAGCGCAGCAGGTCGATGGTGCTGCCGAAGAACACATGCCCTGAATCGGGTCGCGTCTTGCCGGTAATGATGTCCATCATCGTGGTCTTGCCGGCGCCGTTGGGACCGATGATGCAGCGCAGCTCGCCAGGAGCAATATCCAGCGACAGGTTGTTGATGGCCTTGAAGCCATCGAAGCTCACGTTGACACCCTCCAGGTACAGGATTCGGCCGTGCGTGGTGTCCACCTCGCCCGGCGTGACCAGGCGCGAGAAGCCCGCAGATCGGCCACCCGATTCGGTATTGCCACCCGGTACCAGCGAACCGTGCTTCTCCAGGCGCTGCGCGCCCTCTTCCATCAGGTCCGGGGTCATGCGCGCTCTCCCTTGCTGCCGCGAAGCTTCTTCACGAGGCCCACCACACCCTGCGGCATGAACAGCGTCACCACAATGAACAGCGCTCCCAGGAAATACAGCCAGTACTCGGGGAAGCTCACCGTGAGCCAGCTCTTGGCACCGTTGACGATGAAGGCCCCCAGGATCGGGCCCACCAGCGAGGCGCGTCCGCCCACCGCTGCCCAGATGGCGATCTCGATGCTGTTGGCGGTGCTCATCTCGCCCGGGTTGATGATGCCGACCTGCGGCACGTAGAGCGCGCCAGCCACGCCGCACATCACGGCCGAGATGGTCCAGATGGTGAGCTTGTAGGGCAACGGGTTGTAGCCACAGAACATGACACGGCTCTCGGCGTCGCGCACCGCCTGCAGCACGCGGCCGAACTTGCTGCCCACCAGCCAGCGCGCGAACAGGAAGAAGCCCAGCAGCGTGAGGCCGGTGAGCACGAACAGCGTCATGCGCATCGAGGGCGTGGCCAGCGGCATGCCCAGGATGCGTTTGAAATCGGTGAAGCCGTTGTTGCCGCCGAAGCCGGTTTCGTTGCGGAAGAACAGCAGCAGCGCGGCGAAGGTGAGGGCCTGCGTGATGATGGAGAAGTACACGCCCTTGATGCGCGAGCGGAATGCGAAGTAACCGAACACGAAGGCCACCAGCCCCGGTACCAGCACGATCAGCAGCAGCGTGGCGATGAAGCTGTCGGACAGCGCCCAGTGCCAGGGCAGCTCCTTCCAGTCCAGGAACACCATGAAATCCGGGAGCTCGCTTTTGTAATTGCCGTCGGTACCGATCTGCCGCATGAGGTACATGCCCATCACGTAGCCACCCAGTGCAAAAAACAAACCGTGGCCGAGGCTGAGGATGCCGGTGTAGCCCCAGATGAGGTCCATGGCCAGTGCGCAGATGGCATAGCACATGATCTTGCCCAGCAGACCGACCATGTAGTCGCTGAGGTGAAAGGCGCTGCCTGCGGGCACGAACAGGTTGAGCAGCGGTGCCAGGGCGCACACCACCAGCAAAGCGACCACAAAGGCGCTCCAGCCGGCACGGGTGAGCAGCGGACCCGCAGCAGGAAGCGCGATCCCCGTCCGCCCTGAGCTTGTCGAAGTGCGGCTTCCCGATCGTCCTGAGCCTGTCGAAGGGCGGTTTTCCGATCGTCCTGAGCTTGTCGAAGGGCCTGAGCTTGTCGAAGGGCCTGAGCCTGTCGAAGGGCTCACCAGCCCCTTGGCAGAAGCTTCGACAGGCTCAGCCCGAACGGTCCTTGTGTCGGCGCTCATGCCTCCCTCCCTTTCATGGCAAAGATCCCCTGCGGTCGCTTCTGGATGAAGACGATGATGAACACCAGCACCGCGATCTTGGCCAGCACTGCGCCCGCCCAGCCTTCGATGAATTTGTTGAGCACACCCAGGCCCAGCGCTGCGTACACCGTGCCCGCGAGCTGGCCTACGCCACCGAGCACCACCACCATGAAGGAGTCGACGATGTAGTTCTGGCCGAGATCGGGGCCGACGTTACCGATCTGGCTCAATGCGCAACCGGCCAGCCCCGCGATGCCCGAACCCAGTGCGAAGGCGTAGGTGTCGATGCGGGCGGTGTTCACGCCCATGCACGACGCGATCGGCCTGTTCTGGGTGACGCCACGCACGAACAAACCGAGCCGCGTCTTGCCGATCAGCAACGCCACGCCGAGCAGAACGGCAAGCGCGAAACCGATGATGATGATGCGGTTCCACGGCAGGTTGAGGTTGCCCAGCAGAGTGATGCCGCCGCTCATCCACGACGGGTTTTCCACACCCACGTTCTGCGCCCCGAACAGGCTGCGCACCGCCTGCATCAGCACCAGGCTGATGCCCCAGGTGGCCAGCAGGGTCTCCAGCGGTCGGCCATAGAGGAAACGGATCACCGAACGCTCCATGGCCGCACCGACCAGGCCCGACGCGAGAAAGGCCACCGGCATGGCGACCAGCAGGTACCAGTCGAAATACTCGGGCAGCGACTGGCGAAAGAAGGTCTGAACCAGCCAGGTGGCGTAGGCGCCAATCATGATGAGCTCACCATGCGCCATGTTGATCACGCCCATCAAGCCATAGGTGATGGCCAGGCCGAGTGCGGCCAGCAGCAGGATGGAACCCAGGCTGATGCCGGTGAAAGCCTGGGCCAGCGCGCTGCCGATGGCCAGCGTGCGGTCAATGCCCTTGAGCGATGCATCGAGCGCGGCCTTCACCTCGGCGCTGGTTTCCTTTTCCATCTGCTGCTGCAGAAGCGGCCGCACGATTGGTTGCCGCGCTTCACCGAGTTTTTGCGCGGCGGACAGGCGCTGCGCAGGGTCCACGCTGGCGAGCAACACAGCCGCCTGCGCCAGTTCCAGGCTCTGGCGTGCGCGCTCATCCAGCTGGCTCGCCAGCGCCTTTTCGATCAGCGGCAACTGGCTCGCATCGGGTTCTTCGAAAGCGGTGCGCTGCAGCGTGCGCGCCGCTTCGCGCTGACGCTCGGGCGGTGCGCCCACCAGTTCCATGCCAGCCAGCGCCGTTTCCATGGCACTGCGCAGGCGGTTGTTGATCATCACGTCGCTCGCATCTTCCGGCAGCGTCGCGAGCTTCTCACCGGTCACCGCGTCCACAGCGCCATCGCCATCGACCAGCAGCACACGCTCGCCCTGCACACGCACGGCCTCGGCGGACATGGCCTTGATGAGGGCAGCAGCCTTTTCGTCCGGCTCGGCGGCGAGGCGGTTCAGGGTGTCGATTCGGGTGTCGGTGTCGCCATCGACCACGGCCAGCGCATCGGCGGGCGTGAGTGCGTGGACCGAGCCTGTGCACACCAGCGTGACAGCGAGCAGACAACGAAGAATAAGAAGACGGCCCATCAAGACACTTTCAGATATTGCCCAACAGGCCAACGGGAGCCAGCCGCTGCTATGGCTTTCACAACCTTCCCCCGCTCGCCCTGAGCCTGTCGAAGGGCTCACCCACACGTGGGCATGGTTTCGACAGGCTCAGCACGAACGGAAGTTCGGCAGATCACTTCTTCATTTCAGGCACGTTTTTCTTGCCCTTGTTCTCCGCGATGTAGTCGCTCCACGGATCGGCGACCACCGGACCCGGCGTCTTCCACACCACGTTGAACTGACCGTCGGCCTTGACTTCGCCGATGAACACGGGCTTGTGCAAGTGGTGGTTTTCCTTGTCCATGGTGCTGGTGAAGCCACCGGGCGCCTTGAAGGTCTGGCCGGCCATGGCGGCGATGACCTTGTCGGTGTCGGTGGACTTGGCCTTGGCCACGGCCTGCGCCCACATGTTGATGCCGATGTAGGTGGCTTCCATCGGGTCGTTGGTCAGCGGCTTGTCCTTGTGGCCGGGGATGTTCTTGGCCTTGGCGTAAGCGGCCCACTTCTTGGTGAACTCGGTGTTGGCCGGGCTCTTGATGCTCATGAAGTAGTTCCAGGCGGCCAGGTGACCCACCAGCGGCTTGGTATCCACGCCACGCAGTTCTTCTTCACCCACCGAGAAGGCCACCACCGGCACGTCCTTGGCCGAGAGGCCGGCATTGCCCAGTTCCTTGTAGAACGGCACGTTGGAGTCGCCGTTGATGGTGGAGACCACGGCCGTCTTCTTGCCGGCTGACGAGAACTTCTTGATGTTGGCGATGATGGTCTGGTAATCGGAGTGCCCGAAGGGGGTGTACTCCTCCATGATGTCCTCGTCCTTCACGCCCTTGGCCTTCAGGAAGGCGCGCAGGATCTTGTTGGTCGTGCGCGGGTACACATAGTCGGTACCCAGCAGCACCCAGCGCTTGGCGCTGCCGCCGTCTTTGCTCATCAGGTATTCCACAGCGGGAATGGCCTGCTGGTTGGGCGCGGCGCCGGTGTAGAACACGTTCTTGCTCAGCTCTTCACCTTCGTACTGCACCGGATAGAACAGCAGGCCGTTGGCCTCTTCCACCACCGGCAGCACCGACTTGCGCGACACCGACGTCCAGCAGCCAAAGATCACCGCCACCTTGTCCTGCGTGAGCAACTGCTTGGTCTTCTCGGCGAACAGCGGCCAGTTGGAGGCCGGGTCCACCACCACAGGCTCCAGCTTCTTGCCGAGCACGCCGCCCTTGGCGTTGATCTCGTCGATGGCCATGAGCACCGTGTCCTTGAGCACGGTTTCCGAAATGGCCATGGTGCCCGAGAGGCTGTGCAGAACGCCGACCTTGATGGTGCTCTGTGCGTGAGCCGGCAGAGCGGACAGGCCGCCCAACGTGGCCACCATGGCGGCAGCCGAGAGGGTCTTGAGGGTAAAACGGCGGGCGTTTTGGGTGTTCGACATGCGCTTCTCCAGTGTTCCAGTGGTGTCCCGTGAAGGGGTGGGTGTTGGCGCCGCCGGCTGCCCTCTTCGGGCGTGGCACAGCGGACAACTGGATGCTAGGGATGGCGTCTGTCGGTGTATGTACGCCGGGTGGCGTACGCCGCCCGGTCAGCCTCCGTGCTGCGGCTGCAGCAGCGGCACCCGGTTGATCGCCATCGCCGCCGCCGCCGTTCGCGTCTCCACACCGAGCTTGGCGTAGATGCGTTCCAGGTGCTTCTTCACCGTGGCGGGACTCGAACCCAGGATGTCGCCGATATCGCGGTTGATCTTGCCCTTGACCACCCAGTACAGCACTTCGGCTTCTCGCGCGGTCAGGCCGAAGGCGCCCGCCAGGCTGGAGAGCACGCTGGCGTCGGATGTCTCCTGCATCACGATGAGCCAGTCGCCGCCCTCTTCCCCACTGTCTTCGCCGTCCTGGTCGCCCACACGCTGATGCAGGCGAAAGGTGAGGCGCCTCGGCCCGTTCTCCAGCGTCAAGCGCGGCGGCTCGCGATGGTCGAGCGCTTCACCGAGGTGGCGGCGCAGCCACTGCAGCACAGCGGGTGGCGTGGTGGGCGCCTCGGTGCCGCAGTAGTTGCGCAGCAGGTCCCGCGCCAGCGGGGTCTGCCACATCAGGCGCCCATCTCGTTCGCGCACGGTGATGGTGGCGTAGCCAAACGCATCAAGGGCGTTGCGCGCCTGGCTGCGCTCCACCGCGCCCTGGCGCACATGGCGCGCGGTGCGCAGGTGCACGCCCATGCGCGCCATCACCTCACGCGGCTTGATCGGCTTGGTCACGTAGTCGGCACCGCCGGCATCGAGCGCGGCCACCAGGTGCTCGGTGTCGGTGAGGCCGGTCATGAAGATGATGGGGATGTGCGCCGTGGCTGGCTGAACCTTCAAACGGCGCGCCACTTCGAAGCCGTCGATACCCGGCATCACCGCATCGAGCAGCACCACGTCGGGCAGGGCCTGGGTGGCGCGGCGAATGGCGCTCTCGCCATCGAGTGCCACCAGCACGGTGTAGCCGGCCTCGTCGAGCGCGTCGTGCAGCGGCGCTACGTTGTCGGGCACGTCGTCGACGATCAGCACCACCAGCGAATCGGTGAGCTGCAACGGTGGGGGTGTCTGGGCCGCTGAAGCGGCGTGGGGTTCAACCGGGTGCGGCATGGTGTTGCAGCAATTGCTGTTCGATGGTCTCGAAACGGAATTCGCGTGCCAGTGTGCGCAAGCCTTGTGCGAAGACGGCCTGCTCGGGGCGTCGCTGCACCCACTCGTCGAGCCACTGCACGATGCCCTTGTAGTAACCCAGGCGCACCAGTTCGAGCAGGGGCTCAAGCTCGGCGCGGCTGGCGGGCGCGGCGGCCACGCGCGACGCAGCCGGTTGATCGGGCGCGGTCTCTGCGATCCAGACCAGGGTGAGGCGCTGGCCCAGCCAGGTGAGCAGGTCATCACGCCGGACAGGTTTGACGAAAAAGTCCTGCGGTTGGTGCCCGAGGTCGTTGTCCAGCCCTTTGTCGAACGCATTGGCCGAGACGATGGCCAGCGGCACGCTGTGCCAACCGCGCGCGCGCAGGCGGCGCACCGTCTCCCAGCCGTCGATGCCGGGCATGGCCAGGTCCATGAAGATCGCGTGTGGCGCACCGGGCCCACCGGGTTGCAGGTCTTCGAGCAAAGCCAGCGCGTCCAGCCCGCTGGTGGCCAGCATCACGTCAAAGCCCAGCGGCGCCAGCCAGCGCGAGAGCAGTTCGCGGTCTGCCTCCTCGTTGTCCACCACCAGCACGCGCCGCCGCTCGCCGCTGTAGCCGGCGAACTGCGCCACGGCCTGAGGGCCGGGCAACACCGTGCCGTGCAGCTCAGGCAGGAAGAGGCGCACCGTGAACACCGTGCCCTGCCCTGGCGCGCTGCGCACCGTCATCTCGCCGCCCATGAGATCGGTCAGCATCTTGGCGATGGTCAGGCCCAGGCCCGTGCCCGGGCTTCCGGTGGCCGAGCCCACGGTATCGCCCTGGCCGCGCGCGAAAGGCTCGAACACGCGCTCCAGGTCTTGCGCGCTCATGCCAGGGCCCGTGTCATGCACCTCGAACTGCGCCATCTCGCGTGCGTGCGTCACGCGCAGGCGCACCTGGCCCGAGCGCGTGAACTTGACCGCATTGCCCAGCAGGTTGATGAGGATCTGCCGCAGGCGTTTTTCGTCGGCGCGCACCGCATCGGGCAGGCGGCTGCCGGTGTCGAACACGAAGCGCAGTCCCTTGGCGGCAGCCTGCAGCTCGAACATGCTGGCCACCTCCTGCATGGTGCCCGCAAAGGCCATCGGGCGCACGTCCAGCGCCAGCTTGCCAGACTCGATGCGCGCAATGTCCAGCGTGCCTTCAATCAGCGAGAGCAGGTGCTCGCCGCCCCGGTGGATCACGCGAATGGCCTGCGCGCGGTGGGGCGCCATGCCCGTGTCTTCCTGCAGCAGTTGCGCGTAGCCCAGGATGCTATTGAGCGGCGTGCGCAGTTCGTGGCTGATGGTGGAGATGTAACGCGTCTTGGCCTGGTTGGCCTGCTCGGCGGCGTGGCGCGCCTGTTGCAAAGCCTCGTCGGTGCGCTGGTGCGACTCGATCTCGTGCATCAGCAGGCGTGTCTGCCGGTTTGACTCTTCCTGCGCCACCTCGCGGCTCTTGTGCGCCAGCACCAGCCACCAGGCCACCGTGGCGGCAATCAGCAGCAGCACCGCGTACACGCGCAAGAAGCCTGAGCGCAAGGCGGCGTCGAGCAACGACACATTGGCCGCCACGCCCAGGCCCTGGCTCAAGCCCTCCACTTCCTGCCGGTACAGCAGGCCGAGCACGGCCGCGAGCACCGGCGCGATCACCATCATGAGCAACAGGTAGTGCGCAAGGCCCGCCTCCAGGTATGGCCACACGCTGCGCGGCATCACGTGGCGTAGGGCGCCGATCCATTGCTCGGACAGGCGCGCGTGTGGTTTGCAGAGGTCGCCGCAGCGCGCGTCCAGCGTGCAGCAGAGCGAGCAGATGTTGCCCTGGTAGGCGGGACAGTGCGCCATGTCGGGCGCTTCGTACTCACGTTCGCAAATGACGCACTTGAGAACTCCCCACGCGCCGCCTGCGGCGTCATCTCCCTGGAGGGGAGCAGCACCTGCGGCCTGGCGGAGCCAGATCCGCGGAGTTTCTGGAGCGTGATCCCTCTGCACATGACCCGCCCGTGCGATGTAATACCGCCCCTTCGTGAGCCAGGCGATCGCCGGCGCCGCCGCCAGCGCCGTCACCATCGCGATCACCGCCGAGAACGCCTGCGCACCCGGCCCCAGCAGACCCATGTGCGCCACGATGGACAGCGCCGACGCCAGCCCCATCGCACCAACACCCACGGGGTTGATGTCGTAGAGATAGGCCCGCTTGAACTCGATGCCCTTGGGCGACCAGCCCAGCGGCTTGTTGATCACCAGGTCGGCCACCACCGCCATGATCCAGGCGATGGCGATGTTGGAGTACAGCCCCAGCACCTCGCCCAACGCCTGGAATACGTTCATCTCCATCAGCATGAAGGCGATCAGGGTGTTGAACACCACCCACACCACGCGGCCAGGGTGGCTGTGGGTGATGCGCGAGAAAAAATTGCTCCAGGCCAGCGAGCCGGCGTAAGCGTTGGTCACGTTGATCTTGAGCTGCGACACCACCACGAACAATGCTGTGGCCGCCACCGCCCAGCCGTAATCGGAAAACACGAACTCGTAGGCCGCCAGGTACATCTGGTTGGGGTCCACGGCTCGCTCGGGCGGCACCATGTGGCTGATGGCCAGGTAGGCCAGCAACGCGCCGCCCAGCATCTTGATCACACCCAGCACCACCCACCCCGGCCCGCCCGCCAGCACGCCGGCCCACCAGCGCCAGGCCTTTCCGGGTTCCTTGGCCGGCATGAAGCGCAAGTAGTCGGCCTGCTCGCCCATCTGCGTGACAAGCGCAATGCCCACCGTGAGGGCTGCACCAAACAGGTGCCAGTCAAAAACGGTGCCTGCACCAGATTCGCCTCCGTACTGCACCACCTTGGTGAACGTCTCGGGTGCCATGACGGCCACGGCGATGAAGGGCACCACCATCATCACCAGCCACAGGGGCTGGGTCCAGACCTGGAAACGGCTGATGACCGAGACCCCATGCGTCACCAGCGGAATCACCACCAGAGCACAGATGAGATAGCCCCAGGCGGGCGGGATGTCCAGCGCCAGTTCGAGCGCGTAGGCCATCACCGCGGCTTCGAGCGCGAAGAAGATGAAGGTGAACGACGCGTAGATCACCGAAGTGATGGTCGAACCGATGTAGCCGAAGCCCGCGCCGCGGGTGAGCAGATCCATGTCGATGCCGTGGCGCGCGGCGTAGATGCTGATGGGCAGGCCAGCCATGAAGATGATGAGCCCGGTGCAAAGAATCGCGAGCGCGGCGTTGACGAAGCCATACTTCACCAGCAGGGTGGCGCCCACGGCCTCCAGAATCAGGAACGAGGCCGCGCCGAACGCGGTGTTGGCCACGCGCCATTCCGACCACTTGCGAAAGCGCTGCGGCGTGTAGCGCAGCGCGTAGTCTTCCATGGTCTCGCTGCCGACCCAGCTGTTGTAGTCGCGACGCACCTTTATGATGCGTTGCGGCGCCGCAGGCTCGGCCGGATCTGGAGCATGGAGTTCGGGCAAGGCGTTGTTCACACGGGGTTTGTGCAGCTTTCATGCCACGCCGTCGAGCCGGGGCACGGGAATTGCTGACCCACCCACTCAAGCAAGACCGAAGAGAGCGCCCGCACCACCATGGAACTCACGCCCCGAGAAAAAGACAAGCTGCTGATTTTCACCGCCGCCTTGCTCGCCGAGCGGCGCCGCGCGCGCGGCCTCAAACTCAACCACCCCGAAGCCATCGCCCTGATCACCGCCGCCGTGATGGAGGGCGCTCGCGACGGCAAGAGCGTCGCCCAGCTCATGAGCGAAGGCCGCAGCGTGCTCACCCGCGCCGACGTGATGGAGGGCATCGCCGAGATGATCCCCGACATCCAGGTCGAGGCCACCTTCCCCGACGGCACCAAGCTCGTGACCGTTCACCAACCCATCGTCTAAGCACCTGGAGCCACCGATGACCTTCGCCTCATGGATCAAGCGCGGCCTGCCCGCCGTGGCCCTTGCCGCCCTGTCGTTTTCCGCCGCTGCACACGTGGGCGATGCCCATGACCACGGCGGAATGCTGGCCGGCTTCCTGCACCCCGTCACCGGACTGGACCACCTGGCCGCGATGCTCGCAGTGGGCGTGTGGAGCGCCATGACCACGCGGCGCCTGTGGGTCGCCCCGGTGTCGTTTGCGGCCTTGCTGCTGGTGGGCGCACTTCTGGCGCAGGCGGGCGTGGCCTTTCCCGCCATCGAACCCATGATCGCGGCCTCCATGCTGGTGGTGGGCCTGCTCCTTGCCGCACGGGTGCAGCTGCCCGAAGCAACGGGCGCCTTGCTGGTGGGCGCATTCGCGCTTTTTCACGGCGCGGCCCACGGGCAGGAACTCGCCGACGGGGCCGCACTGGCCGGCATGGTGCTGGGCACGGCCCTGCTGCACGCAACGGGCATCGCCCTGGGCCTGGGCCTCAAGCGCGCCCATGCGTGGCTGCCGCGCGTGGCTGGCGGCCTGGTCGCGCTGATGGGGCTGAACATGGCCTGGGGCCTGCTGGCCGGCTGAGCAGAGGACATCACATGATTCCCGGCGAACTCCTCATCGACGCGGGCGAGCACTCGCTCAACCCCGGCCGCCGCACCCTCACCCTGGTGGTGAAGAACACCGCCGACCGGCCCATTCAGGTCGGCTCGCACTACCACTTTGCCGAAACCAACGGCGCGCTCGACTTTGATCGCACCGCCGCACGCGGCATGCGCCTGAACATCGCCAGCGGCACCGCCGTGCGGTTCGAACCCGGACAACAGCGCACGGTGGAACTGGTGGACTTCGCTGGCACCCGCCATGTCTATGGCTTTCGCGGCCTGATCCAGGGCGCGCTCTGAGAAATACACACCCATGGCCAGCATTCCCCGCAGCGCCTATGCCGACATGTTCGGCCCCACCGTGGGCGACCGCCTTCGCCTGGCCGACACCGGCCTCATGATCGAGATCGAAAATGACTTCACGCTCAACGCCGGCGGCTACGGCGAAGAGGTGAAGTTTGGAGGCGGCAAGACCATCCGCGACGGCATGGCCCAAAGCCAGCGCACGCGCGCCGAGGGCACCGTGGACACGGTGATGACCAACGCCGTCATCGTCGACCACTGGGGCATCGTGAAGGCCGACATCGGCTTGAAAGGCGGCCGCATCGTGGCCATCGGCAAGGCCGGCAACCCCGACACCATGCCGGGCGTGGACATCGTCATCGGCCCCGGCACCGAAGTCATCAGTTGCGAAGGCCACATCGTCACGGCCGGCGGCATCGACAGCCACATCCACTTCATCTGCCCGCAGCAGGTGGACGAAGCCCTGACATCGGGCATCACCACCATGCTCGGCGGCGGCACCGGGCCTGCCACGGGCACCTTTGCCACCACCTGCACCCCTGGGCCCTGGCACATCGAACGCATGCTGCAGGCCGCCGACGGCCTGCCGATGAACCTGGGTTTTCTGGGCAAAGGCAACGCCAGCCTGCCGGCGGCGCTTCACGAGCAGGTGAACGCCGGCGTGATCGGCTTGAAGTTGCACGAGGACTGGGGCACCACGCCCGCCGCCATCGACAACTGCCTGAGCGTGGCCGAAGCGGCCGACGTGCAGGTCGCGATCCACAGCGACACGCTCAACGAATCGGGTTTTGTGGAGAACACCATTGCGGCGACCAAGGGCCGCAGCCTGTGCGCCTTCCACACCGAGGGCGCCGGCGGTGGCCACGCGCCCGACATCCTGCGCGTGGTGGGGGAGGCCAACTTCCTACCCTCCTCCACCAACCCCACCATGCCCTACACCGTCAACACGCTCGATGAGCATGTGGACATGTTGATGGTGTGCCACCACCTGGACGCCGGCATCGCCGAAGACCTGGCCTTCGCCGAGAGCCGCATCCGCCGCGAGACGATTGCGGCCGAAGACATCCTGCACGACATGGGCGCCATCAGCATGATGAGCAGCGACAGCCAGGCCATGGGCCGCGTGGGCGAAGTCATCATCCGCACCTGGCAGGCGGCAGACAAGATGAAAAGCCAGCGCGGCTGGCTGGCACCCGAACCGGTCTCCCTGAGCCTGTCGACGGGTCGGACTGAACCTGGCCTTCGACAAGCTCAGGCCGATCGGGATTCGCGCAACGACAACTTCCGCGTCAAGCGATACATCGCCAAGTACACCATCAACCCCGCCATCGCCCACGGCATTTCACACGTCGTTGGCTCGCTCGAGGTGGGCAAGTGGGCCGATCTGGTGGTGTGGAAACCCGCCTTCTTCGGTGTCAAACCCACCATCGTCATCAAGGGCGGCAGCATCGCGCTGGCCGCCATGGGCGACCCCAATGCTTCCATCCCGACGCCGCAACCGGTGCACTACCGGCCCATGTTCGGCAGCTTCGGTGGCGCCCTGGCCCGCAGCAGCCTCACTTTCGTCTCTCAGGCCGCGCTGTCGGCCGGGGTGGGTGAACGCTTCGGCCTGCACAAGCCACTGGTGGCGGTGCAGCGCTGCCGCGGCGTGACCAAGAGCCACATGGTGCACAACGGCCTGCTGCCGAAGATGGAGATCGACCCGCAAACCTACGCCGTGCGCGCCGATGGCCAGCTGCTCACCTGCGAGCCGGCCAGCGTGCTGCCCATGGCACAACGCTACTTCCTGTTCTGATCCGTCGGTTCATGCTGCAAGTCTCCAAGCTCATTCCGCAGGGCAAAGGCCTGGCGCCCACCCTGGTGCAGCGCGCTGCCCAGCTCGTGCTGGACTGGGACGTGCGGCAGAAGAGCCGCTTCGACGCCACCGCTTCGGACGAGCGCCACGTGGGCGTGTTCCTGCCGCGCGGCACCGTGGTGCGCGGCGGCGACGTGCTGCTCACTCAGGACGGATCGTTCCTGCGCGTGGTGGCCGCGCCGCAGCCCGTGCTTCGCATCACCGCCTGCCCAGACCATCCCGCGCACGAACAGGCCTTCGACCTCATGCGCGCGGCCTACCACCTGGGCAACCGGCACGTCCCCATCGAATTGCAGCCCGACCACCTCAAGATCGAACCCGACCATGTGCTGGCCGACATGCTGAGAGCCATGCACCTCACGGTGGTGGATGCGCGCGAGCCGTTCGAGCCCGAGGGTGGTGCCTACGGCGCCCAGGGCGCTGGTCATGGCCATCACCACGGGCACGGTCATGCCCACCACGTACACGGGCATGACCACGGCTGACCCCGGCGAGCCCGCGCGCTCGGCATCGGGCCTGCTGCAGATCCTCTGGCTGGCATCACCTGCGCTGCCGGTGGGCGGTTTCTCCTACTCCGAAGGCCTGGAAGCCGCCGTGGACGCCGGCCTGGTGACCGACGAACACAGCGCCGCGAACTGGCTTGCCGACCAGTTGCACCTGGGCCTGGCGCGCGCCGACCTGGCGGTGGCGGCGCAAGCCATTCCCGCCTGGCGACACAACGATCTGGCGCGCATCCAGACGCTCAACCACTGGGTGCTGCAGACGCGTGAGACGCTCGAATTCCGTTTGCAGAGCGAGCAAATGGGGCGCTCCCTGCTGGAGTGGGCGCGCCAGCTCGGCGAACTGGGTGCCGGCGTGTTCGAGCAATTGCAGGCCGCCCAGCTGGACCCACCCACCTACCCCGTGGCGTGCGCCTGCGCCGCTGCGCGCGCCGATGCCAGTGTGCGCGACAGCCTGCTGGGCTATGCCTTTGGCTGGACCGAGAACATGGTGCAGGCGGCCATCAAATCCGTGCCGCTGGGCCAGAGCGCCGGCCAGCGGATGCTGGCCCGCCTGGCGCTGCAGATACCCGTCGCGGTCGACCACGCCATGGCTCTGCCCGACGAACACCGCCAGGCTTTCACCCCGCTGCTGGCGATCCTTTCCGCCCAACACGAAACGCAGTACTCTCGCCTTTTCCGCTCGTGATCCATCCCGTTCGCCCTGAACCTGTCGAGAAGCTTGGCTGAGCTTGCCGAAGCTTTCACAACAAGGAGACACCCTTGGCCGCCCTGCACCACATCCCCCACCGCACGAAATTGCTGCCCCCGCTGCGCGTGGGCATTGGCGGGCCAGTTGGCTCCGGCAAGACCACCTTGCTGGAAATGCTGTGCAAGGCCATGCGCGAACGCTATGACCTGGTCGCCATCACCAACGACATCTACACCAAGGAAGATCAACGTCTGCTCACCGTCAGCGGCGCGCTGCCGGCCGAACGGATCATGGGCGTGGAGACCGGCGGCTGCCCGCACACCGCCATTCGCGAAGACGCCTCGATCAATCTGGAGGCCATCGACCGCATGCTCGATCAGTTTCCCGATGCCGACGTGGTGTTCATCGAGTCGGGCGGCGACAACCTGGCCGCCACCTTCAGCCCGGAACTCTCCGACCTCACCATCTACGTGATCGACGTCGCCGCAGGCGAGAAAATTCCACGCAAGGGTGGCCCAGGCATCACCAAGAGCGACCTCTTCGTCATCAACAAGACCGACCTCGCCCCGCACGTGGGTGCCGACCTGGAAGTGATGAAGACCGACACCGCACGCATGCGCCCGGACAGCGCGCGCCGCCCCTGGGTCATGACCAACCTCAAGACGCTCTCGGGTTTGGACGAGGTGGTGACGTTCATCGAGACGCGCGGCATGTTGCGCGCTACCGAACCCGCGCTGGCCTGAGTCGCGCAGGCTAGAATCGCGGCCATTGCGTTCGCACCCGGAGACGTGGGTGAGTGGTTTAAACCAGCAGTCTTGAAAACTGCCGACGGGTAACCGTCCGTGAGTTCGAATCTCACCGTCTCCGCCAACTGCACCAAAAACCAACGGGCCTCAAGGGCCCGTTTTGTCTGGTTTGCATTTTCATGCCCGGCTGCGCCGGTGGTGCGTTATTTCGCCGCAACCTGGTTGGCCTGCAGGCCAGCCATGCGAATCTGCTCGGCTTGGGCCGGCGTCGCAAACTTCATTTCTTCACCGATGTCCAGCAGACCCAGGCGACGGGCTTCGGCCGTCTCTGCGGCCACTTGTGCACGGGTCTTGCCAGCGGTTTCGGTCTTTTGAACCGGGGTGATCTCGCCGTTGGCGATCAGGCCGGCGTTGCGAGCGGCAATGGCCTGACCGCGGACTTCGGCGTGGCTGGCCTGGGAGGTGAAGGAGAAAACCTCATTGCCCTGGATGGGGCCTTCGGCAAAAGAGGCGCCAGCGGCAACGGTCAGGGCGAGGGGCAGAAGGATGCGGGTAGAGAGTTTCATGATGGTTCCTTGTGAGAGGGTGGTTGGATCGGGGTTTCGTGCCGCTTTGTGTTCGGCACAGGAGAGACTGTAGAAACCCGGTCTGTCGTTTTCCGAACAGGAGAATTACCAATTCGTAATCCAGAAAAACCGGGCCATCCCCGACAATTCAGGGACTTGTGGTGCCCTGAGGGGCGCCGATCCTATCACCCCTGCAAGGGCCCTCAACATGCGCGTGCTGGTCATCGAAGACGAATCCAAGCTGGCGGACTACGTCAAGCGCGGGCTGTCCGAGGCCGGCTATACGGTGGACGTGGCACGCGACGGCATCGAGGGCCGCTACCTGGCGCTGGAAGGCGACTACCAGCTCCTGGTGCTGGACATCATGCTGCCCGGCATCGACGGCTTCGGCGTGCTCTCGGCGCTGCGCGAGAAGCGCAACACCCCGGTGCTGATGCTGACCGCACGCGACCGCGTGGAAGACCGTGTGCAGGGCCTGCAGGCTGGCGCGGACGACTATCTGGTCAAGCCCTTCGCGTTCTCGGAACTGCTGGCGCGCGTGGCAGCGCTCCTGCGGCGCGGGCCCTCCGCCACTGAATCAGCCGCCAACACGCGCATGGCCGTCAGCGACCTGGAAATGGACTTGCTCAGCCGCAAGGCCTGGCGCGCAGGCCAGCGGCTGGACCTGACCGCCAAGGAATTCGCGCTGCTGGCGCTGCTGGCGCGGCGCAAGGGGCAGATTCTTTCGCGCACGACCATTGCCGAACAGGTGTGGGACATGAACTTCGACTCGGACACCAACGTGGTGGAGGTGGCGGTGCGCCGCCTGCGCTCGAAGATGGACGACCCCTTCAAACCCAAGCTGCTGCACAACGTGCGTGGCATGGGCTATGTGCTGGAGGAACGCTCATGAACGCCGCAGATACGTTCAACGCGGTACCCACCGCTCAGGCCGAACCCACGCCTTGCGCGTACTCGATTGGACGGCGCCTCTCACTGTTGCTGGCGATCCAGACCGTGATTGGTCTGGGCGTGCTGCTGGCCATCATCTATGGCGCCACCACCATGCTCTTCAACGCCAAGCACGAGGAAGAGCTGCGCAGCAACACTGCCGTGCTGGTCGATGTGGTGCGCGAAGCCCATGCCCAGGGTGGAGAGGCCGAGGTCAAGGCCAAACTGGCCTGGATCTCTGAACGCAGACCCGGCACCTTCGTGCAAATGACCCGCGCCGATGGCAGCGAGCTCTACCGCGATGCGGCGCCCACCTTCGACATCACGCAGCAGACCTCTCGTGCCATGGACTTTTCAGTGCCCATTGCCAATGGCTCCGCGCTTGCTGGCAAGGTGGTGCTGGACTGCTCGCAGGACGCCAAGACCGCGAAGCGCATGGCCTTGCTGCTGATCGGTTCGGTCATTGCCGGCGCGGCTCTGGTCGGCTGGGGCACTTTCTGGCGCGTTCGCTGCAGCCTGCGGCCCTTGCTCGACCTGGCCGCGCAGACCAAGGCCATCGACGCGCGCCGCCTGGGCCAGCGGCTTTCGCTGGCGGAGCCGGTGGAAGAGTTACAGCCGCTCATTGACCAGTTCAATGGGCTGATGAACCGGGTTGAACGCACCTACGTGCAGCTCGAAGGCTTCAATGCGGACGTGGCGCACGAGCTTCGCACGCCGCTGGCCAACCTGATCGGCCAGACCGAAGTGGCGCTCAGCCGCGAACGCGGCGTGGCCGAACTGGAGGAGACGCTGCACTCGAACCTGGAAGAGTTGCACCGCATGGCCGCCATTGTCAACGACATGCTGTTCCTGGCCCAGGCTGATCGGGGCGTGAAGGCGCGGCGCGCAGAGCCGGTAAGCATGGCCCAACTGGTGCGGCAAGTGGTGGAGTTTCACGAGGCGCCGCTCGAAGATCAGCAACTGCACGTGACCATCGAGGGCGACGCCGACGTGTCGCTGGACGAACCACTGATCAAGCGCGCGCTTTCGAACTTGCTGGGCAATGCGATCCGATACGCCGAGAAGGGGTCGAACGTGGGGGTGCGCATCGTGCGGGAGTCGAGCGACAGCGTGCGTCTGTGGGTGGAGAACGTCGGCCCGGCCATCGAGCCGGAACACCTGCCGCGCCTGTTTGACCGCTTCTTCCGAGCCGACACCTCGCGTTGCGAGCTGGAGAAACCCCACCATGGGTTGGGCCTGTCCATCGTGGCGGCCATCGCCCGCATGCACGACGGCTTCCCGGCCGCCGAGTCGAGCAACGGGACCACGCGCGTGGGCTTCAGTGTGCAGGCCAGCTAAGGCCTGCACCCTCTACTCCGGCAGGAACATCGCCTGCAGGTCGCTGAGAAAATCGAAGCCACGCTCGCTGGGCCAGACCCGGCTGGCATCGCGCTCAATGAGCCCTTGAGCCAATGCGCGGGCCAGTGCGGGCTCGATGCTCGAGAGTGGCAGGCCGGTGCGCTCCACAAAGCCTTGCAGTTCGAAGCCTTCTCGCAAGCGCAATGCATTGAGCATGAACTCGAACGGCAGCTCTTTGCGCGATACCTCGTCGGCGCTCACCACGGCGTTGCCTGCCAGGGCACGTTCCATGTAAAGACGCGGCTCACGAACGCGCACCGGTCTGGCCACACGGTGGGCAAAGCTCAACTTGCCGTGCGCTCCCGCGCCGATGCCAAGGTAGTCGCCGAACTGCCAGTAGTTCAGGTTGTGTGCGCAGCGGTGGCCTTCACGCGCATAGGCCGAAACCTCGTAGCGCTGCAGGCCGGCCTGGCCGGTGAGCTCGGTGATGCGGTCCAGCATGGCCCATGCCTCATCTTCGGGAGGCAAGGTGGGCGGGTACTTGGCAAAGTAGGTGTTGGGTTCCAGCGTGAGGTGGTAGACCGACAGGTGCGGCGGGGAAAACGCCAGCGCGGTGCGCACATCGGTCTCCAGGCTGACCAGCGTCTGCCCGGGCAGCGCGTACATGAGATCAAGGTTGAAGGTTTCGAACGCCTGCGCCGCTTCCTCCACCGCGGCCAGCGCCTGTGCGCGGTCGTGTACGCGGCCCAGCGCCTTCAGGTGCGCATCGTTGAAGCTCTGCACGCCGATTGACAGGCGCGTGATGCCGGCCTGGCGAAATGCGCGGAAACGGTCCTTTTCGAAGGTGCCGGGGTTGGCTTCGAGCGTGATCTCGGCATCGGCTTCGAGGCGCAGGCGCGCACGCACGTCGGCCAGCAGTCGGTCGATCGCCTCGGGCGAAAAAAGGCTGGGCGTACCTCCGCCGATGAACACGCTGTGCACGGTGCGCCCCCAGATCAGCGGCAGCGAAGCCTCGAGGTCGGTGCGCAAGGCGTCGAGGTAGCGCTGCTCGGGCATGGCCTCCCCCAGCGTGGCGGTGGCGGTCCATTCATGCGAATTGAAATCGCAATAGGGACACTTCTTGAGGCACCAGGGCAGGTGGATGTAGAGCGAAAGGGGCGGCAGGCTCTGCAATTGCAGCGTGCCAGGCCGCATCCAGTGCCTGACGTCGTTCGTGTGGGTCATGGCAGGGAGGCGGGCGCAAACCACTGGTCGCGCATCAGTTCCAGCATGCGCTGCGCCGCGCGGCCCCGGTGGCTGTTGGCGTTTTTCACCTCGGTGGGCAGCTGGGCGAAGGTCTTGCCAAAAGCGGGGATGTACATCACCGGGTCGAAGCCGAAGCCGCCCTCGCCCACGGGTTCGCGGGTGATGAGCCCCGGCGCTCGGCCGGTGGCCACCAGCGGCTCGGGATCGTCGGCACTGCGCAAGGCCACCAGGGTGCTCACGAGCGCAGCACGGCGGTCTTCAACACCGGCCATCTGCTCCAGCAAGGCACGCACGTTGTGGTCGTCGCCTTTGGGGTAGCCGAACTGCGTGGCGTAGTAGGCGGTGTCCACCCCCGGCAGGCCGCCGAAAGCCTCCACGCACAGGCCGGCGTCGTCGGCCAGTGCGGGCAGGCCGCTCTCACGCGCAGCATGCCGGGCCTTGGCCAGCGCGTTCTCCACAAAGGTGCGGTGCGGCTCGGGCGCCTCCGGAATGTTCAGATCACCCTGGCGCACCAGCTCCACCCCCAGCGGTGCAAACAGCGCCTGCAATTCGGCGAGCTTGCCGGGATTGTTGGACGCCAGAACCAGCTTCATGCCGGCGCAAGGCCCAATGCGGTGCGTTGAAGTTGCACCAGTTCGCCAATGCCTTTTTCGGCCAGCGCCAGCAGCGCGTCCATCTCAAGGCGCGTGAAGGCCGCGCCCTCGGCCGTGCCCTGCACCTCCACAAAATGCCCGGCACCGGTCATCACCACGTTCATGTCGGTGTCGCAGGCCGAGTCTTCCACGTACTCCAGGTCGAGCAGTGGTGCGCCCTGCAGGATGCCGACCGAAATGGCAGCCACGTGGTCCTTGATGGGGGAGGCTGCGATCTTGCCGCTGGCCAGCAGTTGGGCCACGGCATCGTGAGCAGCCACGAAGGCCCCGGTAATGCTCGCGGTTCGCGTGCCGCCGTCGGCCTGGATCACATCGCAGTCCAGCGAAATGGTTCGCTCGCCCAGCGCTTTCAGGTCGAACACGGCGCGCATCGAGCGGCCGATGAGGCGCTGGATTTCCTGCGTGCGCCCGCTTTGCTTGCCCTTGGCGGCCTCGCGGTCGCTGCGCGTGTGCGTGGCACGCGGCAGCATGCCGTATTCAGCCGTGAGCCAGCCCTCGCCGCTGCCGCGCTTGTGCGGTGGCACCCGCTCTTCCACTGAAGCCGTGCACAGCACCCGCGTGTGGCCAAACTCGATGAGCACTGAGCCCTCGGCATGCATGGTGTAGTGGCGGGTGATGCGCACCGGGCGCAGAGCATCGGCGGCCCGCTGGCCGGGTCGTGTGTATTCACTCATATGGAACCTACGTGCTATGCACTGCGGTGCGAGCTCGCTTGGGGCGGCCCGGCGCAGCGCTCATGGGAAAACCTCAGGTGTTGCGCTCTGCCGTGCGGCGGATCGCGGCATTGATCTCGGCAATCGACTGTTCGATCGCCGCGTCGTCCATGTCCTCGATGGAAGGATCGGGCACGCCCGACTGGATGGTGGAGGCAAACACGCCGTCCTCGATGTCCTCGGTGGACACCCGTGTGGTCTGGAATTCGTCGGCCGTCTCCCATTCCATCGCCAGCACGGTCACGTTGTCGCAGCGCGGGCCACCGCGCTTGAGAGCCATCTCCACCAGCTCAGGCACAGCCTGCTCCAGCGGCCGCTTGGACAATTCGGCCGTGATTTCGTCGTCCGTCACCGTACCCCACAGGCCGTCAGAGCACAGCAGCACGCGGTCGCCCTGCTGCAGCAGCACGGGGCCGGAGAGATCGAACACCGGCTTGGCGGGTGAGCCCAGGCAGGTGAACAGGATGTTGCGGTTGATGTGGTCGGTGGAGCGACCCAGGTGGGCCTGCTGCTCCATGTAGGAGTGATCGCGCGTGCGTGTCAGCATCTGGCCGTGGCGCACCACGTACAGGCGCGAATCGCCACAGTGCACCCAGTGCACATGGCCACGCTCCATGACAGCGGCCACCAGCGTGGTGCGCGGCGTGTCGAGCATGCCCTTTTCGGCGGCGTAGCGGATGATCTGGTGGTGCGCGGCCATGAGCGCGCTGGAGAGAAACTCCGGCACTTCCTTGACCGTGGGGTTGGCGGCCTTCTGGAAGTAGGCCGAGAAGGTCTGCAGGGCCAACTGGGCCGCCATGGCGCCTTCGGGGTGTCCACCCATGCCATCGGCCAGAACGAACAGACCGGACTCGCGGGTATAGGCATAGCCCATGCGGTCTTCGTTTCGCTCCCGGCCTCCCTGGCGGCTGATCTGGTAGACCGAGAACTTCATCGAAACTTGGTACCCGCAGCGGTGGACTTGCGCATCGCCTTCTTGTTGTCGGAGACGATGTTGTCAAACTGCAAGCGCATCTTTTCTGCCACGGTCAGCTTGGTGTAGCTGCGCTCGGTCTCACGGCTGAGTTCCTTCTGCAGGGCGAACACCGATTGCGGGCGCGACAGGGGATCAAGCGACATGCACCACTCCACCACCTCGATGAGGTTGTCGGAGTACACCCCCCGCAGGCGCGACAGCGCCAGCGACAGACGGTCTTTCTCCAGCCGCTGAGGCGCGTCGTTGGGCGGGTAGCCCTGCATGCTGGCGTAGATGCAGGCGCCGATCGCGTAGATGTCGGTCCACGGCCCCATGGAGGAATCGCGGCGGTACATCTCGGGAGCGGCGAAACCCGGTGTGTACATCGGGCGGATGAAGTTGCCTTCCTTGCTCAACACCTCGCGAGCGGCGCCGAAGTCGATGAGCACCGAGCGGTTGTCGTCGGTGACGAAGATGTTGGCCGGCTTGATGTCCAGGTGCAGCATCTTGTGCTGGTGCACGATGCGCAGACCACGCAGCACTTCGTCGTACAGCGAGCGGATGGTGGATTCGCGGAACACCTTCTGCTTCTTGAGCTCACGCGCGGTGATGATGAATTCCTGCAGGGAAGCGCCCTCCAGAAAATTCATCACCATGTAGACGGTCTCGTTCTCGCGGAAGAAATTCAGCACGCTCACCACCGACTGGTGGGAAATCTGCGCCAGTGCCCGGCCTTCTTCGAAGAAACTCTTGAGGCCGAGGCGGTACAGCGAAAGTTTTTCAGGCTGCACCTGAGGCAGGAGTTCCCCGGGACCGCGCGATGCCAGCGAAGAGGGAAGGTATTCCTTGACCGCAACCTGCTGGCCTTCGGTGTCCACGGCCAGGTACACCACACCAAACCCACCCGCTGCGAGCTTGCGGACGATGCGGTAACCACCGATCACAGTGTCGGGTGGCAGCGGTGCGGGTTTGACCTTTGACATAATTCGGATGGTTTCCGGAACGCCTCGTTTTGGACCACTCAACCCGATGGGGCACAGTTCCATGGCAGTTTACAGCATGACCGGCTACGCCACGGCCCACCTCGGGGGCCCAGCCGCCGCCGGGCCCGGCGAATCGGCACGCGATTCCAGACCTGGCCTGGGCGTCGAAATCCGATCGGTCAACAGCCGTTTTCTGGACCTCACTTTCAAGCTGCCCGACGACCTGCGCGGCACCGAACCGGCTTTGCGGGACATGCTCTCCACGCGCCTGAAGCGTGGCAAGGTGGAGGTGAGGGCCTGGATCGAAGGCCGGGCGGATGCCCTGCCACGCCCGCCCAGCGCACAAGACCTCCAGAAACTCGTGGGCTTGCAGGACGCCGTGCGCACCTGGCTGCCCACCGCAGCTCCGCTTTCGGTGGCCGAAGTGCTGCAACTCACCGCGCGCCAGCAAGGAAGCCCGGGCGAACTCCATGATGGTCTGGTGGGCCTGGCTCAGACCGCACTCGACGGCCTCCTGGACGCCCGCGAGCGTGAGGGCAAGCGCCTGGCGGCCATGCTGCTTGACCGGCTCAGCCAGCTGCGCCAGCTCGCCAAGGACGCGCAACCCCTGATCCCCCAACTGGTCGCACAGCAACGCCAGCGCTTCATCGACCGCTGGAACGAAGCCCTGGGCGCCGGCGCCGCAGCGGCGCTGGGCAACACCATCACCTCGGACATGGCCCAGGACCGCGCGTTGACCGAGGCCACGGCCTTTGCCATCCGGATTGACGTCGCCGAAGAACTGACCCGGCTCGATTCGCATCTGGTCGAAATCGAGCGTCTGCTCAAAAAAGGTGCCGACATGGGCAAGCGGCTGGACTTCCTGATCCAGGAACTGCACCGCGAGGCCAACACCATGGGTTCGAAGTCGTCCAACCTGGAACTCACCCGAATCTCGGTGGACATGAAGGTACTGATCGAGCAGATGCGCGAACAGGTCCAGAACTTAGAGTAAGGTCCTAGGGAGGCACATGCCACCCTAAATCGATGCCCTAAGCCGTTGATTTCCAATGGAAAGTTCTTCCAAGAGGTAACACACCGTCCCAGACAGGCGCATGCTT
>NZ_JBFWNX010000011.1:0-138403 GCF_050250835.1 Hydrogenophaga sp.
TGAGCGCGTCCAGCGCCGACAGCGGCTCGTCGAGCAGCAGCACGTCGGGGTCGGTGGCGAGCGCGCGCGCGACCGCGACGCGCTGGCGCATGCCGCCGGAGAGCTGGGCGGGCTTCTTGTCGATGGCCGGGGTCAGTCCCACCATCGAGACGTAGCGTTTCACGCGGTCTGCGCGCTCGGCGGCGCTTTCACTGGCGAACACTCGGTCCACCGCCAGGGCCACGTTCTCGCGCACGCTCAGCCAGGGCATGAGCGAGTAGCTCTGGAACACGATGCCGCGGTCGGGCCCCGGTCCGGTGATCGGCCGTCCCTGCTTGAGCACCTGGCCTTCGTCGGCCGTGATCAGGCCCGCGAGCAGGCTGATCAGCGTGGTCTTGCCGCTGCCGGAGAAGCCGACAATGGCGACGAATTCACCTTCCTCCACGCGCAGGTTCAGGCTCTTGAGCACCACGCTGCGCTGCACGCCCTGGCCATAGGACTTGGAGACACCGCGCAGCTCCAGCGCGGCGGTGGCGGGCACCGCCGCGAGAACGGGCCCTGCGGGCGTTTCGACGTCGTCCATCGGGCGGGCTTTGAGTGCGAGATTCATGTAAGGGCCTCCGGGCGCTCAGCGGCGCGTGGCCAGTTGCTGCAGCAACTGCATCAGGCGGTCCAGTGCGAAGCCGATCAGGCCGATGGTGAACACGGCCACCATGATTCGGCTGAGCGATTCCGAGCTGCCGTTCTGGAACTCGTCCCAGACAAACTTGCCCAGGCCCGGGTTCTGCGCCAGCATCTCCGCGGCGATCAGCACCATCCAGCCCACACCCAGCGAGAGGCGCATGCCGGTGAAGATGAAGGGCAGGGCGGATGGCAGCACGATCTTGCGCACCCGCGTGGACAGGGGCAGCTGCAGCACCTTGCCGACGTTGACCAGGTCCTTGTCGACCGAGGTCACGCCCACGGCGGTGTTGATCAGCGTGGTCCACAGCGAACACAGCGTGACGGTGATGGCCGAGATCAGGAAGGACTTCTGGAACATCGGCTCGCCCGTGGTCACGTAGACCGCGCTGACAATGAGCGTGACGATGGGTAGCCAGGCCAGGGGCGACACCGGGCGGAAAATCTGCACCATCGGATTGATCGCCGCCTGCACGATCTTGGAAGTGCCGGCCAGGATGCCCAGCGGTACCGCGACCACGGTGGCCAGCAGGAAGCCCACGAACACGGTGTACAGGCTGGTGAGGATCTGGTCGAGGTAGGTGCGCTTGCCGGTCCACTGGAAGTTGCGTGGTTCGTAAGTCGGGTCTTCGGCCAGGCGCTCCTTGTTGCGACTGGCCTGGCGCGCGTAGAACGCGGACTCGCGCTCGCGTTCGGCGAAATGGTCCTGCACCAGCGCCACCGCCTGAGCGGCCACCTGTGCCGGCCCCGGCACTGCGCCCAGGCTGGTGTTGATGCGCGAGGCGGTGACCGACCACAGCACGAGGAAGAGCGCGAATGCCATCACCGGCACGCCGACCGACATGATGAAGGCGCGGCCCAGTTCGCGAGGATCGCGCAGGGCGGCCGCGCTGCTGCCCAACAGCTTTTGCACGAGTTCCATGGTCAGACCTTGTCCGCGGCCTTCAGGCCGATCTTGAATTTGTTGAGGTAGTCGTTGGGCTTGCGGCCGTCGTAGGTCACGCCGTCGATGAAACCAGCCTGCACGCCCTTGAAGCCATCGGTCTTGGGCACATCGGTGGACTTGATCCGGCCTTCGGCGATCAGTGCGTTGGCGGCCTGCATGTACACCTCGGGCAGGTAGACCTTTCTGGCCGTTTCCAGGTACCAGCTGTCCGGCTTGCTTTCCGTGATCTGGCCCCAGCGCCGCATCTGCGTGAGGTACCAGATGGCGTCGCTGTAGAACGGGTAGGTGGCGAAGTTGCGGAAGAAGACGTTGAAGTCCGGCGAGGGGCGCTTGTCCCCCTTTTCGTATTCGAAGGTGCCGGTCATGCTGTTGGCGATCACGGCTTCGTCTGCCCCCACGTACTGCGACTTGGACAGCATCTTCACGGCCTCGATGCGGTTGGCCATGGAGGCATCGAGCCACTGGCCGGCGCGGATCAGCGCCTTGACCACGGCGATGTGCGTGTTGGGGTTGGCCTTGGCCCAGGCGCCGGTCACGCCGAACACCTTCTCCGGGTTGTTCTTCCAGATCTGGTCGTCGGTGATGACCGGCACGCCCACCCCTTTGAACACCGCCTGCTGGTTCCAGGGTTCACCCACGCAGTAGCCGTGGATGGTGCCCGACTCCATGGTGGCCGGCATCTGGGGCGGTGGCGTGACCGAGAGCAGCACGTCTGCCTTGCTGGTGCCGCTGATGTCGCTCGCGGTGTAGTAGCCCGGGTTCAGCCCGCCTGCGGCCAGCCAGTAGCGCAGCTCGTAGTTGTGCGTCGAGACCGGGAAGACCATGCCCATCTTGAAAGTCTTGCCGTCCTTCTTCCACGCGTCCACGACCTTCTTGAGCGCGTCGGCCTTGATCGGGTGCACGATCTTGCCGCCTTCCACCGGAAGGTGTTTCTTCATTTCGGCCCAGACAGCGTTGGAGACCGTGATGGCGTTGCCGTTGAGGTCCATGCTGAAGGCGGTGACGATGTCGGCTTTGGTGCCGAAACCGATGGTGGCGCCCAGCGGCTGACCCGCGAGCATGTGCGCACCGTCGAGCTGGCCGTCGATCACGCGGTCGAGCAGCACCTTCCAGTTGGCCTGCGCTTCCAGCGACACGTTGAGCCCCTCATCTTCGAAGTAGCCCTTCTCGTAGGCCACGACCAGCGGTGCGCAGTCGGTGAGCTTGATGAAGCCGAACTTCAGGGACTCCTTTTCAGGTCGTCCCGCCTTCTGCGCCAGCGCTTGCAGGGGCAGGCCCGATGCGCCGGCCAGGGCCAGCGCGCCGGTGGTGAAGCGACGGCGATTGAGTGTGTGCGACGAAGAGGTCATGGGGAACTCCTGGCTGAGGGTCAAAAAAATCGGGCCTGCAAAGCACAACGGCGCCCATTCCCTGGCCGATCTGGATCAGCTGGAAATGGACGCCGTTGTCCTGTGTCTGGGGGGACCGGGTCCGAACCGCCTTTGGCTCCGACCCTGATGACACGTTCAAAGCAGGGAGCGTGCCAGCAATCGCTCGATCTCCCCGGCTTGATCGAAAAACGTTGATATGAAAAGAAATAAGCCGACGCAAGGTGTGCCCCGAGCGGTTGGCTGGTGGGTTGGTTAGGCGTCAGTCTGGTGCGCCGGGCGGCTGGTGCACCGGTTTTGTGCGCTGCAGCACCGGTGGTGTCCGCCCAGGCGTCAGGGACGGCGCTCGGGCAGCACCTCGGCCAGCGACAGCACGGTTTCCGCGATCTCGATCAACCGGCGGTTCTGGTTCATGGCCATCTGGCGCATCGTCTTGTGTGCCTCTTCCTCACTGAGGTGGCGATGCGCCATCAGCAAGCCCTTGGCGCGTTCGATCAGCTTGCGCTCGTTCAGGCTGGCGCGCACGGTATCCAGCTCTTCACTCATGGTCTGCAGACGTCGTGCCTGCTCCTGTACCAGCTCGAGGATGGAGCGGTCCAGTTCGAGGCCGTAGCCCTGGGCGCTGGTTCCAAGCGCGGCAGGGCTGGCCTGTCGGTCCGACCTGAGTGCGCCCATGTCCTTGAAGAAAGACAGGGCGTCGGCCTCTCGCGCGGGCGAGGCATAGAGCGTGTCATAGGTCAGCAGCTCCGCCTGCGCTGCGGTGATCTTTTCCTCGCAGGCACGCAGCAGATCCAGCGCGAGGCGGTCCTCCACCGTCTTCATGCGGTCGATGCGCTGGCTGCAGCAGTCGAACCAGGCCTGGCTGAGCTGGACGTTGAGCGGTGCGCCATGGGTGGCGGTACACAGCACGCGGCGCAGCCGCTCCAGCTCGGCCAGGATGGCGCTGGCCTGGTTGAGTGCCCACAGGTCCACCGCCTTGGCATGAGCGAACTCGTTGAACACCTGCAGGCAGCGTTCCTGGGACTCGATCAGGTGCAGCAGGCGCTGCTGCTCCGCGGCTTCGGCGCGGCCGCCCGCAAACAAGGCCGAACCGGCGGCACGTTCCTGACCCGCAAACTCCTTGCCCTGCATGAAGTTGAACAGGGCCACCAGCAGGCGCGAGATCTCAGGGTCGCTGGCGCTGTCGGCGGCTTCGAACACGACGGCCAGCAGCCCGGCGATCAGTCGCACATAGGCTTCCGTGGCCTGTCGCGGTGTCCAGTCCAGCGCCTTGACGCGTTCGCGCAGGGCGCCGAGGGCGTCCAGGCCCTGCAGCACGTAAGCAATGCGGCTGAAAAGCCGCGCGCCACGGCCCACACGTGCGGCCTCCGTGTCCAGGTTGTCGAAACACTGCCGCAGCTCGGCCTCCAGCAGTCGGCATTCCTCAATCTGGCTGTCGCGCATGTCGGCAAAGCGCACGCCCAGCGAACCCAGGTGCAGGTTGGACAGGCCGCGCTCGCGCTGCAGGCCGTGCACCAGACGCCCGGTCACATTCACCAGCGCGCTGGTGAGCGCGAGCTGCTGCAGTTCGGCAATTTCGCAGCGTTTGGCGGCAAGGAGGAATTTCAGGCCGGTTTTCATCTTTCGTGGGGAGGGAATTCGAGTACCGGAGCACTACCCAGCAACAAGCATGCCGCCTCGTACACTTCCCCGCATGTTCATTCTCGGAATCGAATCGTCTTGCGACGAAACCGGTGTGGCGCTGGTCGATGCCAGCGGCAACGACACGCCGCGCCTGCTCGGGCATGCGCTGCACAGCCAGATCGACATGCACCAGGCCTACGGTGGCGTGGTGCCCGAACTCGCCAGCCGTGACCACATACGGCGCGTCCTGCCGCTCACCGACGCTGTGCTGGCGCAGGCTGGTCTGCCGCTGACGGCAGTGGACACCGTTGCCTACACCCGTGGCCCCGGGCTGGCCGGCGCGCTGCTGGTGGGCTCAGGCGTGGCGTGCGCGCTGGGCTTTGCGCTGAACAGGCCGGTGCTTGGCGTCCACCACCTTGAAGGCCATTTGCTCTCGCCCTTTCTCAGTGCCGACCCACCGGAGTTTCCTTTCGTGGCGCTGCTCGTTTCCGGCGGCCACAGCCAGCTCATGCGCGTGGAAGGCGTGGGCCGCTACGAACTGCAGGGCGAGACCATCGACGACGCCGCCGGCGAGGCGTTCGACAAATCGGCCAAGCTGCTGGGCCTGGGCTACCCCGGTGGGCCGGCACTGGCCAGGCTGGCCATGCAGGGCAATCCACGGGCCTACCAGTTTCCCCGCCCCCTGTTGCACAGCGGCGACCTGGACTTTTCCTTCGCCGGCCTCAAGACGGCGGTGCTCACCCAGGTCAAGAAGCTGGCGCACGCCCGTCCGGAAGGCCCGGCCACCACCCATCTGGCAGATCCGCTGAGCCCGCAGCAGAAGGCCGACGTGGCGGCCAGCGTGCAGGCCGCCATCGTCGAGGTGCTGGTGAAAAAATCCATGTCGGCGGTGCGACAGAGCGGATTGCGGCGCCTCGTGGTGGCCGGAGGCGTGGGCGCCAATGCGCTGCTGCGCGAGCAGTTGAACACCGCCTGCGGCCAGGCCGGGGTGCGCGTGCATTACCCCGAGCTGCATCTGTGTACCGACAACGGCGCCATGATCGCGCTGGCGGCCGGCATGCGGGTGCAGGCGGGGCTGGCATGGGAAAAGGGCGCCGCGGCGTCCGCCTACCAGTTTGACGTCAGGCCTCGCTGGCCCCTGGCCGATCTCGGGCTGGACATGGCGCTGTAATTATGAATTAGAATCTTGCGTCCTGTCACCTATGCGACTCTCAGGCGGGTCGCGGGCATCTGGCCCAGACGCAACCAGGAGCAACCTTCCGCATGAAATCACTGGCTTTTCTTCGTCGCCGTTCCCTTGCCGTTTTGCTGCTGTCAGGGCTTGGCGCCACCTTTTCGGCGGCCCAGACACCCGCGCCGGCCGCCGGCGCTCCCATCCGCATCGCCATGATCGAAGGTCTGTCGGGCCCCTTCGCCAACACCGGCGAAGCCGTGTTCCGCAACCTGGTCTGGGCCACTGAGCGGGTCAACGCGCGCGGTGGCGTCAAGCTGCCTGGTGGCAATCGGCCGTTGGCCATCGAGCGGTTCGACAGCAAGGGACAAGCCGAGGAAGCGCTTTCGTCCCTGCGCGCCGCCACCGACCGGGGCATCACCATCGTCACCCAAGGCAATTCGTCGGCCGCAGCCAGCGCATTGATCGAGGCCATTTCCAAACACAACGAGCGCGAACCAGCCCGCCAGATGCTGTTTCTGAACTACTCAGCGGTGGACCCGGTGCTCACCAACGAGAAATGCAGCTACTGGCACTTTCGCTTCGACGCCCATGCGGACATGCGCGTGAACGCGCTCATGAGCGTGCTGCGAGAGGACAGGGCGCTCCAGAACATCTACCTGATCGGGCAGGACTACAGCTTCGGCCAGGCCGTGTTGCGCGAGGCGCGCACCCAGCTCGCCGCGCAACGGCCCGACGTGAAGATCGTCGGCGACGAGTTGCACCCCATGGCGCGTGTTAAGGACTTCCTGCCCTATGCCTCCAAGATCAAGGCCAGCGGCGCGCAGGCCGTGCTCACCGGCAACTGGGGCAACGACCTCACCCTGCTGGTCAAGGCCGCGCGCGAAGTGGGCTTCGAGGGCAGCTTCTACACCTTTTATGGCAATGCACTGGGCGCGCCTGCTGCGATGGGCGACGCCGGCATCGGCAAGGTGATCGCCGTGGCCGACTGGTTCCCCAACGTGCCCACGCCCGAATCGGCAGCCTTCTACCGGTCGTTCAGACAGCGGTTCCCCAGCCCCGCCGACGACTACGTCCACATGCGCATGCAACTCATGATCGAGTCGCTGGCCCAGGCCATCGAGCGTGCTGGCGCGAGCGGTGCGGAGGTCAACGCCGCGAACATCGCCGCCCAGCTGGAGAAGGCCGACGTGACGCTGGCCGGCCAGTCGGCGCGCATGCGCGCCAGCGATCACCAGTTCCAGCAGCGGCTGGCTGTGGCCGTGATGGATCGTCAGGGTGCCCCAGGCGTTCAGTTCGACGTCGAAGGCTCCGGCTACGGCTTTCGCGTGATTCGCAGCCTCACTCCGCAACAGGCCGAACAACCTCACCGTTGCAACATGATCCGTCCCTGATGGACCAGCTCGCTTCGCCACCCTTCATGCGCCAGGTCGTGCAAGACCTGGAGGCTTCGCGCATTCGCGAGGTGGCCAATGAAGGCCTGGGCCGCGAAGGCGTGCTGAAGTTCTGGTTTGGCGAGAGCGACGAAGTCACGCCGGCTTTCATCCGCGAAGCCGCCATCGCCTCGCTGCAGGCCGGTGAAACTTTCTATGCGCACAACCTCGGCCTGCCCGAATTGCGCGAGGCGTTGGCGTCGTACACCGATGCGCTGCATCCCGGGCGCGGCGCGGCGCACTGGCAGGATCGCCTGGCGGTCACGTCCGGCGGGGTCAACGGCCTCATGCTGGCCTCGCAGGCGCTGGTGGACGCGGGCGACGAGGTGGTGGTGGTCACGCCCGCCTGGCCCAATCTGGTGGCGCAACCTCTCATCATGGGTGCGCGTGTGAAATCGGTGCCGCTGAAGGTTCTCGGCAGCGGCCCGCGCGCCGGCGCCTGGGCGCTGGACATGGATGCGCTGCTGGCGGCCATCACCCCAGCCACCCGCATGCTGATCGTCAACGCGCCCAACAACCCCACCGGCTGGACGCTCACGGCCGCCGAGCAGCGCGCGATCCTGGCACATTGCCGACGCACGGGCACCTGGATCCTGGCTGACGAGGTCTACGAACGCCTGTATTTCGCTGCAGATACGCCCAATGGCGCGGCCAGCAGCTTCCTCGACGTCGCCGAGCCCGAAGACCGGGTGGTCATCGCCCACAGTTTCTCCAAGAGCTTCCTCATGACTGGCTGGCGCCTGGGCTGGCTGGTGCTGCCCGCCGCGCTGACCGCCGCCGTCGGCAAACTGATCGAATACAACACCTCGTGCGCGCCGGTCTTCGTGCAGCGTGCTGCCAGCCTGGCGCTGCAGCGCGGCGCTGAGGTCACACCGGCCCTGGTCGCACACCTCAAGGGCTGCCGCGACACCTTGGTGCCGTTGCTGCGCGGCCTGCCAGGCGTGACCCTGGCCGAACCACTGGGCGGCATGTACGCCTTTTTTCGCCTGGACGGGCGGACCGACTGCCTGGATACCGCCAAACGCCTGGTGCGTGAAGCCGGCCTGGGGCTGGCGCCAGGCAGCGCCTTCAGCCCAGAGGCCGCCGGCTGGCTGCGCTGGTGCTTCGCCAGCCGCGACCGGGAACGGCTGGTGCAGGGTGTACAGCGCCTTCGCCACTGGATCGACACCCAGGCCCGTTGAGTCTTTCTGCCCTATAATCGCGGGTTGCTGTCTTCACGGACGGCAACTCACGCCCGCTGCGGCCCATGGTTCCGGAATGCACCGCCTAGTGCCGGAAAGCCTGCCAGCTGCGACGGGACGCACGTCAAAACCAAGGAAATTTCATGATCGCCCAATCCGTCAAGGCCGAGGTCGTTTCGGCCAACGCACGTGCTGCCAACGACACCGGCAGCCCTGAAGTGCAGGTCGCACTGCTCACCGCTCGCATCAACGAGCTGACCCCCCATTTCAAGACCCATGCCAAGGATCACCACGGCCGCCGTGGCCTGCTGCGCATGGTGAGCCGCCGTCGCAAGCTGCTCGACTACCTCAAGTCCAAGGACGCCGATCGCTATTTGGCGCTGATCCAGAAACTGGGCCTGCGCAAGTAATTGGGCCGGTTGTGACACGCAAAACGCCTGAGTTGGTTCGCTGGCTCGGGCGTTTTTTGCTTGTCACCCGACTTTTTGATTCCGGAAGCATTGATGACAGAGCGAAGCTGTGTCATTCCAGGCGGTTTGTGAGGCCAAGTCGGCACCCACAGTCCATCTGGAATGGCATCGTGTTCTGGGTTGTGTTTCCGGGTTTTGTGCAGCCACGCTGCACGCTGAGCCTTCCGCCTGCGGCGGGCGCATTTAACGGAGAGACAACATGAGCATGTTCAACAAAGTCACCAAGACCTTCCAGTGGGGCCCCCACACGGTCACCATGGAAACCGGCGAGATCGCCCGCCAGTCCACCGGCGCCGTGCTGGTCAACATCGACGACACCGTGGTGCTCGCCACCGTGGTTGCCAAGACCGAAGCCAAGGCTGGCCAGGACTTCTTTCCCCTGACCGTGGACTACACCGAGAAGTCGTACGCCGCCGGCAAGATTCCCGGCAGCTTCTTCAAGCGCGAAGGCCGCCCCAGCGAACTCGAGACGCTGACCTGCCGCCTGATCGACCGCCCGATCCGTCCCCTGTTCCCTGAAGGCTTCTACAACGAAGTCCAGGTGATCGTTCACGTGGTCAGCCTGAACCCGGAAGTGCAGGCCGACATCGCCGCCATGATCGCCACCTCCGCCGCCCTGTCCGTGAGCGGCATTCCGTTCAACGGCCCTATTGGCGCCGCGCGCGTGGGCTACATCAACGGCCAGTACGTGCTCAACCCGGGCCAGACCCAGTTGAAGGACAGCCAGTTGGATCTGGTGGTCGCTGGCACCGAAGCCGCTGTGCTGATGGTGGAATCCGAAGCCGATCAACTCTCCGAAGAAATCATGCTCGGCGCCGTGGTGTTTGGCCACGAGCAGGGCAACATCGCCATTGCAGCCATCAACGACCTGGTTCGCGATGCAGGCAAGCCCGCCTGGGACTGGCAGCCGCCGGCCAAGGACGAGCCGCTGATCGCCAAGGTCGACGGTCTGGCCAAGGCCAGGCTCGAAGCCGCCTACCAGATTCGCAACAAGCAAGCCCGCACCCAGGCTTGCCGCACGGCCTATGCCGACGTGATGGCCGCCCTGAAGGCAGAAGGCGTGGCATTCGACAGTGTGGCGGTTGAAGCCCTGCTGTTCGAGATCGAAGCCAAGATCGTGCGTGGCCAGATCCTGGCCGGCGAGCCCCGCATCGACGGCCGCGACACGCGCACCGTGCGCGCCATCGAAATCCGCAACGGCCTGTTGCCGCGCACCCACGGCTCGGCGCTGTTCACCCGCGGCGAAACGCAGGCGCTGGTGGTGGCCACGCTGGGCACCGACCGCGACGCCCAGCGCATCGACGCGCTGGCCGGTGAGTTTGAAGACCGCTTCATGCTCCACTACAACATGCCTCCCTTCGCCACAGGCGAAGCCGGCCGCTTCGGCACCCCCAAGCGCCGCGAGATCGGCCACGGCCGTCTGGCCAAGCGGGCCCTCATTGCTGCATTGCCGAGCAAGGAAGACTTCCCTTACACGATGCGCGTCGTCTCGGAAATCACCGAGTCCAACGGCTCCTCGTCAATGGCATCGGTGTGTGGCGGCTGCCTGGCACTGATGGACGCTGGCGTGCCGATGAAGGCCCACGTGGCTGGCATCGCCATGGGCCTGATCAAGGACGGCAACCGCTTCGCGGTGCTGACCGACATCCTGGGTGACGAAGATCATCTGGGCGACATGGACTTCAAGGTGGCCGGTACCACCAACGGCATCTCGGCGCTGCAGATGGACATCAAGATCCAGGGCATCACGAAGGAAATCATGCAAGTCGCTCTGGCGCAGGCCAAGGAAGCACGCATGCACATTCTGGGCAAGATGCAGGAAGCGATGGGCGAGGCCAAGACCGAAGTGTCCAACTTCGCACCCAAGCTCTTCACCATGAAGATCAATCCCGAGAAGATCCGCGACGTGATCGGCAAGGGCGGCTCCGTCATCCGCGCGTTGACCGAAGAGACCGGCACGCAAATCAACATTGACGAAGACGGCACCATCACCATCGCGTCCACCGACTCCGCCAAGGCCGACGAAGCCAAGCGCCGCATCGAGCAAATCACCGCCGAAGTCGAAGTAGGCAAGGTCTATGAAGGCCCGGTCACCAAGATCCTGGACTTCGGTGCCCTGATCAACCTGCTGCCCGGCAAGGACGGTCTGCTGCACATCAGCCAGATCGCTCACGAGCGTGTGGAGAAGGTTACCGACTACCTGACCGAAGGCCAGGTCGTGCGAGTGAAGGTGCTCGAGACCGACGAGAAAGGTCGCGTCAAGCTGTCCATGAAGGCGCTGGCTGAACGCAACACCGGCGAGCAGTCGCCGCAAGCCCAGCCGCTGTCTTGATGCCTCCGGTGGTGCCGGTCATGCAAGCCGTTGAAATCAGCGCTTTTGGCGCGCCCGAAGTCCTGCGCCTGGCCGAGCGGCCTGTGCCGGCAGCGGGTGCGGGCGAGGTGCTGATCCGCGTGAGCGCGTCGGGCGTGAACCGACCCGACGTGCTGCAACGCACCGGCAACTACCCGGTGCCGCCCGGCGCTTCCGACATTCCCGGTCTTGAAGTGGCGGGTGTCATCGAGTCGGGCGATGTGGCAGCCATGGCCGAAGCGGGCCTGAAGGTCGGCGACCGCGTCTGTGCGCTGGTTGCGGGCGGAGGCTACGCGCAGTGGTGCGTGGCGCCAGTGGGTCAGTGCCTGCCCGTGCCCCAGGGACTGGACGACGTGGCGGCTGCTTCGTTGCCCGAGACCTTCTTCACCGTCTGGAGCAATGTGTTCGACCGTGGACGCCTTCAGGTGGGTGAAACCCTGTTGGTCCAGGGGGGCACCAGTGGCATCGGTGTGACGGCGATCCAGATGGCCAAGGCCCTGGGCGCGCGCGTGATCGCCACCGCTGGCAGCGACGAGAAATGCGCCGCCTGCCTGCAACTCGGTGCGGATCACGCGATCAACTACCGGACGCAGGACTTCGTGGCAGAGGTCGCACGCCTCACGGAAAAAAAGGGCGTCGACGTCATCCTCGACATGGTGGCCGGCGCGTACGTTGCTCGCGAGATTGAATGCCTGGCCGAGGACGGTCGGCTGGTCATCATCGCGGTGCAGGGTGGCGTGAAGGCCGAGATCAACGCAGGCCTGGTGCTGCGCCGCCGCCTCACCGTCACCGGTTCGACGCTGCGTCCGAGGCCGGTGGCCTTCAAGGCTGCGATCGCACAGGCCTTGCGCAAGAACGTGTGGCCCTTGCTCGCCAGTGGCCGCATCCAGCCGGTGGTGCACCAGGTGTTCCTGGCTGGTGATGCCGCTGCGGCGCACACGTTGATGGAGTCCAACCAGCACATTGGCAAGCTGGTGCTGAGCTGGTCCTGAGCTTGGATGCAGAGAGACAAACGGGCATGAAAAAACTGATCGCAGGCAACTGGAAGATGAACGGCTCGCTGGCGGCCAACGAGGCGCTCGTGAAAGCCATGCTCGAAGGTCTGGGTGGCGCAGTGCCGGCCGCCGACATGGTGCTGTGCGCGCCCGCGCCCTACCTGGCGCAACTGGGGGGCTTGTTGCGAGACAGCCCGATCGCCTGGGGTGCGCAGGACGTGTCCGCGCATGAGCAAGGCGCCTTCACCGGCGAAGTGTCCGCCGCGATGCTGCGCGACTTCGGTTGCCGCTACGCCATCGTGGGCCATTCCGAGCGCCGTCAGTACCACGCAGAGAGCGACGTGACCGTGGCCAACAAGGCACAACGTGCGCTGGCGGCAGGCGTCACGCCCATCGTCTGTGTGGGGGAGACTCTGGCCGAGCGCGAAGCCGGTCAGACCGAACTTGTGGTCAAGCGCCAGCTGGCAGCGGTGATCCATGTGGTGGCGCATTGCACCAGCGAGATCGTTGTGGCCTATGAGCCCGTGTGGGCCATCGGTACGGGCAAGACCGCCACGCCCGAACAGGCGCAGCAGGTGCATGCGGTGCTTCGGGCGCAGATTGCGGCTGCCACGCAGCACCCCGAGCGCGTGCACCTTCTTTATGGCGGCAGCATGAATGCAGCCAATGCCGCCAGCCTGTTGGCGCAACCCGATATCGACGGCGGACTGATCGGCGGCGCATCGTTGAAAGCGGCCGACTTCCTCCAGATCGTGGGCTCGGCCCGCTAACCCATTCTTGTGTCCCGTGGACACGGCTTTCAAAGTTTCCCCGGAGTAAAAAATGAACATTGTGTTGACCCTCTTGCTGGCGGTGCAGATCCTGTCGGCGCTGGCCATGATCGGCCTCATCCTCATGCAGCATGGCAAGGGTGCCGATGCTGGCGCAGCCTTCGGTGGCGGCGGTGCAGGCTCGGCCAGCCTGTTCGGTGCTTCAGGTGGTGCGAACTTCCTCTCTCGCACCACCGCCGTGCTGGCCGCTGTGTTCCTGGGCTGCACCCTCGGCCTGGCGTACTTCGGCAACCTGCGCACGGCACCGAGCTCGGGCAGTGTGCTCGAAGGTGTGGCGGCACCCGCTCAACCTGCCGGCGCAGCACAGCAGATACCCGGCAGCACACCCGGCCTCGCGCCGGCACCAGCACCCGCTGCATCCCAACCCGCCGCCGAAGGCGCGGCCCAGATCCCCGCGAAGTAATTCCCTGGACGACGCGAGCGCCACCGCCCTCGTGTCTCCGAAAAACCCCTGCTGCGCTGCAAAAAACGCTGCTGTTTCAGGGTAAACTCTATGGGTTGTCAGCAAGGCCCGCACCGTTCCTCGCGGGCCCGACAATGCAGACCCAGCCGACGTGGTGAAATTGGTAGACACGCTATCTTGAGGGGGTAGTGGCGAAAGCTGTGCGAGTTCGAGTCTCGCCGTCGGCACCAATCTTTGGCAACACGGTCCCACGCCGTGTCAGCGGAATCGACCAAGATGAGTCTCGAACAATACCTTCCCGTGCTTCTGTTTATCTTGGTGGGTATTGCCGTTGGGATCATCCCGCAGGTGCTCGGCTACATCCTCGGCCCGAACCTGCCGGATGCCGAGAAGAACTCTCCCTACGAATGCGGTTTCGAGGCCTTTGAAGACGCGCGCATGAAGTTCGATGTGCGCTACTACCTCGTGGCCATCCTGTTCATCCTGTTCGACCTCGAGATCGCGTTTCTCATTCCCTGGGCCGTCGCATTCTCGGACATCGGCATGACCGGCTTCCTTGCTGGCGTGGTCTTTCTCGTCATCCTCACCGTGGGCTTTGCCTATGAGTGGAAAAAAGGCGCGCTGGACTGGGAATGAGATTGAGATTGACACAAACTGGCGAATGCACCGGAGCGGTTCATGATTGAAGGCGTATTCAAGGAAGGGTTCGTCACCACCAGCTACGACTCGGTGGTGAACTGGGCCAAGACCGGCTCGCTGTGGCCCATGACCTTCGGTCTGGCGTGCTGCGCGGTCGAAATGATGCACGCTGCGGCGGCGCGCTATGACATTGGCCGCTTCGGTTCCGAGGTGTTCCGCGCCAGCCCTCGACAGTCCGACCTGATGATCGTGGCCGGCACCCTGTGCAACAAAATGGCGCCGGCTCTGCGCAAGGTTTATGACCAGATGGCCGAGCCGCGCTGGGTGCTCTCCATGGGCTCATGTGCCAATGGGGGCGGCTATTACCACTACAGCTACTCCGTGGTGCGCGGTTGCGACCGCATCGTGCCGGTCGACGTGTATGTGCCCGGCTGCCCGCCCACCGCCGAGGCCCTGCTGTACGGAATCATCCAGCTCCAGCAGAAGATCCGCCGCACCCAAACCATCGCCCGGGCCTGAGCGCGGGCAGCCTGCATCCGCTTGCGCCAGGGCATTGAAAGAACGTTCATGACCGAGTCCGCCATGACACCCCACGCCGTCGAACCGGAGGCGCTCAAGAGCGCACTGAGCCAATTGCTCGGCGATCGTGCCCAGTCCCTGACGGTGGTCCGGGAAGAACTCACGCTCACCGTGCGCGCCGCTGATTACTACGCGGTCATGCAGACGCTGCGCGATGCGCCCGAGGCTCGTTTCGAGCAGCTTATCGACCTTTGCGGCATGGACTACCAGACCTACGGCGACGGCCGCTGGGAAGGCCAGCGCTTCGCCGCTGTGGTGCACCTGCTTTCCGTGGAACACAACCACCGTCTGCGCGTGCGCGTGTTCTGCCCGGAAGACGACTTTCCCGTGCTCGACTCCGTCACCGCGCTGTGGGCGGCCGCCAACTGGTACGAGCGCGAAGCCTTCGATCTCTACGGCATTGTGTTCGACGGCCATGAGGATCTGCGCCGCATCCTCACCGACTACGGCTTCATCGGGCACCCGTTCCGCAAGGACTTCCCTCTGTCGGGTCATGTCGAGATGCGCTACGACGCAGAGCGCCAGCGCGTGATCTACGAGCCGGTGACCATCGAGCCGCGCGAGATCACGCCGCGCATCATCCGCGAAGACAACTACGGCGGACTTCATTGATGTACCCCCACGCTCATCACTTCATGTATTCGCTGCCTTCCATGGGGGCACTGGCTTCCCTTGGGACGGCCCGGCGGGAGCCCTGACATGGCTGAAATCAAGAACTACACCCTGAACTTCGGCCCGCAGCACCCCGCTGCGCACGGCGTGCTGCGCCTGGTGCTGGAGCTCGATGGCGAGGTCGTGCAGCGCGCCGACCCTCACATCGGCCTGCTGCACCGTGCCACCGAGAAGCTGGCCGAGCACAAGACCTACATCCAGTCGCTGCCCTACATGGATCGGCTGGACTACGTGTCCATGATGTGCAATGAGCACGCCTATTGCCTGGCCATCGAGAAGCTGCTGGGCATTGAAGTGCCGGTGCGCGCGCAATACATCCGCGTGATGTTCTCCGAGATCACGCGCCTGCTCAACCACCTCATGTGGCTGGGGTCGCACGGCAATGACTGCGGCAGCTCCACCATCCTGATCTACGCGTTCCGCGAGCGCGAGGATCTGTTCGACATGTACGAGGCGGTCTCGGGTGCGCGCATGCATGCGGCGTACTTCCGCCCGGGCGGCGTGTACCGCGACCTGCCCGAAACCATGCCGCAGTACCGCGCAAGCAAGGTGCGCAATGCGCGAGGTGTCGCGCAGCTCAACGAGAACCGTCAAGGCTCGCTGCTCGACTTCATCGACGACTTCACCCAGCGTTTTCCAACGTATCTCGCCGAATACCATACGCTGCTGACGGACAACCGCATCTGGAAACAGCGCACGGTGGGCATTGGTGTGGTCACGCCCGAGCGCGCGCTGAACCTGGGCATGACCGGTCCCATGCTGCGTGGCTCCGGCATCGCCTGGGACCTGCGCAAGAAGCAGCCCTACGACGTCTACGACCAGGTCGCCTTCGACATTCCGGTGGGCAAGACCGGTGACTGCTATGACCGGTACCTGGTGCGCATGGAAGAAATGAAGCAGTCCAACCGCATCATCGAACAGTGCGTGAAATGGCTGCGTGCCAACCCCGGGCCGGTGATCACCGACAACCACAAGGTGGCGGCTCCCGCACGCGAGGCCATGAAGGCCAACATGGAAGAGCTGATCCACCACTTCAAGCTTTTCACCGAAGGTTTCCACGTGCCCGAGGGCGAAGCCTATGCCGCTGTCGAACACCCCAAGGGCGAGTTCGGCATCTACCTTGTGAGCGATGGCGCAAACAAGCCCTATCGCCTGAAAATCCGCGCGCCTGGTTTTGCCCACCTGGCCACCATGGACGAGATGGCGCGTGGCCACATGCTGGCCGATGCCGTGGCCATCATCGGCACCATGGACATCGTTTTCGGAGAGATCGACCGATGAGCACCGATACGCAAGTCGTCTTTTCAGACGCCACGATCCGGCGCTTCGACCGCGAAGTGGCCAAATACCCCGACGAACAACGCCAGTCGGCCGTGATGGCTTGCCTGGCGATCATCCAGCAGGAGCGTGGCCACGTGAGCCTGGCGGCCGAGGCCTCGCTGGCGGAGTACCTGCGCATGGAGACGATCGCGGTGCATGAGGTCACCACCTTCTACAACATGTACAACCAGCAGCCGGTGGGCAGGTTCAAGCTCAATGTCTGCACCAATCTGCCGTGCCAGTTGCGCGATGGCGCCCATGCACTGCACCACCTGGAGAGCCGGCTCGGCATTTCCATGGGCGAGACCACGGCAGACGGCATGTTCACCTTGCAACAGAGCGAGTGCCTGGGCGCCTGTGCCGATTCGCCGGTGATGTTGGTCAACGACCGCCACATGTGCAGCTTCATGAGCAACGACAAGCTCGACCAGTTGATCGAAGGTCTGCGCGCATCGGAAGGACAGCCATGAACGCCGAGCAAATCCTCGCCCAGTTTCGCGCCACCGGCGTGCAGACCTGTTTCCATGGCCGGCACATCAACCCTCAGATCTACGCGGACCTCGACGGCAGCAACTGGTCGTTGGAGGACTATGTCGCTCGCGGAGGCTACCAGGCGTTGCGCAAGGTGCTCGGCCAGGACGGATCCCCGCCCGCGGGTGATCCGCCTGTGGTCGGCATGACGCAGGACCAGGTGATCGCGACCCTGAAGGAGTCGGCACTGCGTGGGCGTGGTGGCGCGGGCTTTCCCACTGGCTTGAAGTGGAGCTTCATGCCGCGCCAGTTCCCGGGCCAGAAGTACCTGGTGTGCAACTCGGACGAGGGCGAACCGGGGACCTGCAAGGACCGCGACATCCTGTTGTACAACCCGCACATCGTCATCGAGGGCATGGCGATCGCGGCCTACGCCATGGGCATCAGCGTGGGCTACAACTACATCCACGGCGAGATCTTTGAAGCCTACGATCGCTTTGAAGCCGCGCTGGAAGAAGCGCGCGCTGCAGGCTTCCTGGGCAACGGCATCATGGGCAGCAGTTTCAATTTCCAGTTGCACGCTGCGCACGGCTTCGGTGCCTACATCTGCGGCGAAGAGACCGCGTTGCTCGAATCGCTGGAGGGCAAGAAAGGCCAGCCGCGTTTCAAGCCGCCATTCCCGGCGAGCTTCGGCCTGTATGGCAAGCCGACCACCATCAACAACACCGAAACCTTTGCAGCGGTCCCCTGGATCATCCGCAACGGTGGCGCGGCCTACCTGGCCTGCGGCAAGCCCAACAACGGAGGCACCAAGATCTACTCGGTCAGTGGCGACGTGGAATTGCCCGGCAACTACGAAGTGCCCCTGGGCACGCCGTTCAGCAAGCTGCTCGAACTCGCCGGTGGTGTGCGCAAGGGCCGCACGCTCAAGGCCGTGATCCCTGGCGGTTCTTCTGCCCCTGTGCTGCCAGCTCACATCATGATGGAGTGCACGATGGACTACGACTCCATCGCCAAGGCCGGCTCCATGCTCGGCTCGGGCGCGGTGATCGTGATGGACGATTCGCGCTGCATGGTCGAGTCGCTCAAGCGCCTGTCCTATTTCTACATGCACGAGTCCTGCGGCCAATGCACACCTTGCCGCGAAGGCACTGGCTGGCTCTGGCGCATGGTCGATCGCATCGACCGTGGGCTGGGCAAGCCGGCCGACATGGCGCTGCTCGACAACGTGGCCGAGAACATCATGGGCCGCACCATCTGCGCGCTGGGCGATGCGGCGGCCATGCCGGTGCGCGCCATGATCAAACACTTCCGGCATGAGTTCGAGGCCAAGATCAATGCTGCCACTGCCAACATCCCGGCCAAGGTTGCCTGAACACACGACTATGAGCCTCCACGTTCACATCCGTTCACTGCCCCCCGAGGGGGCGCGCGCCGTTCTTGGGGCGGCCCGGCGAAAGGCGCATCACCATGGTTGAAATCGAACTCGACGGCAAGAAGGTGGAAGTGCCCCCGGGCAGCATGGTCATGCATGCGGCCGAAAAGGCCGGCACCTACATCCCCCATTTCTGCTACCACAAGAAACTTTCCATTGCGGCCAACTGCCGCATGTGCCTGGTGGACGTGGAGAAAGCCCCCAAGCCCATGCCCGCCTGCGCCACGCCGGTCACGCAGGGCATGATCGTCCGCACCAAGAGCGACAAGGCGATCAAGGCGCAGCAGTCGGTGATGGAGTTCCTTCTGATCAACCACCCGCTGGATTGCCCCATCTGCGACCAGGGTGGCGAATGCCAGTTGCAGGATCTGGCCGTGGGCTACGGCGGCTCCGGTTCGCGCTACGAAGAAGAAAAGCGCGTGGTCTTTCACAAAGACGTAGGCCCTCTCATTTCCATGGAAGAAATGAGCCGCTGCATTCACTGCACCCGTTGCGTGCGCTTCGGCCAGGAAGTGGCGGGCGTGATGGAACTCGGCATGATCCACCGAGGCGAGCACTCGGAGATCACCACCGTGCTCGGCGAGACCGTGGACTCCGAACTCTCGGGGAACATGATCGACATCTGTCCGGTGGGCGCGCTCACCAGCAAACCGTTCCGGTACAGCGCCCGCACCTGGGAACTCTCGCGCCGCAAGAGCGTGAGCCCGCACGATTCCACCGGCGCCAACCTGATCGTGCAGGTGAAGAACCACCGCGTCATGCGCGTGCTGCCGCTGGAGAATGAAGCCGTCAACGAATGCTGGATCGCCGATCGGGACCGCTTTTCGTACGAAGCCCTCAACGGCGAAGACCGCCTGACCTCGCCCATGCTCAAGCAAGGTGGCGAATGGAAGACCGTGGACTGGCAGACCGCGCTGGAATACGTGGCCAATGGCCTCAGGCAGGTCAAGGCCGAACACGGCGCAGGTGCCATCGGTCTCCTCGCCAGCCCGCACAGCACGCTGGAAGAACTGGCCCTTGCCGGTGCGCTCGTTCGCGGCCTGGGCAGCCAGAACATCGACACCCGTCTGCGTCACGCCGACTTCTCGAACGCAGCGACGCCGGGCCTGGCGCGCTGGCTGGGCCTGCCCATCGCCGCATTGTCCTCGCTGCAGCGCGTACTGGTGGTGGGGTCGAACCTGCGCAAGGACCATCCGCTGTTCGCCCAGCGCATCCGCCAGGCTCAGCGCAAGGGCGCGCAGGTGAGCGTGCTGAACGCCACTGCGCAAGACTGGGCCATGCCGCTGAAGAACGTGTTGCTGGCCGACAGCGCCTCCTGGGTGCCTGCTCTGGCGGGCATTGCATCGGCAGTGGCGGCCGAGACTGGCGCTTCCGCACCCGTCAGCGCAGAAGTGTCCGATGCCCACCGCGCGGTGGCGAAGTCGTTGCTGAGTGGTGAGCGCAAAGCGATCCTGCTGGGCAATTCCGCTGCTCATCACGCCAAGGCATCTGGCTTGCTGAGCCTGGCGAACTGGATCGCTCAGCAGACCGGCGCCACGGTGGGCTATCTCACCGAGGCGGCCAACACCGTGGGCGCGCAGCTCGTCGAGGCGCTGCCGGGGCAGGGCGGCCTGAATGCAGGGCGCATGCTGACTGGTGGTCTCAAGGCCGCCATTCTCTTGAACACCGAACCGGCGCACGACAGCGCTACAGGTGCAGCAGGCCTGTCCAAGGCCGGCATGGTTGTCACGCTCAGCCCCTTCAAGACCAACCTGGACGTGAGCGATGTGCTGCTTCCGATCGCGCCGTTCACCGAAACCTCGGGCTCCTTCGTCAACGCCGAAGGCCGTTTGCAGAGCTTCCATGCCGTGGTGCGTCCACTGGGCGAGACCCGCCCCGCCTGGAAAGTGCTGCGCGTGTTGGGCAACCTGCTGGAACTGCCCGGCTTTGACGCCGACTCTTCACAGGCCGTGCTGACCAGCGCCCTGCCAGGCCTGGCCTCTGGCGCGCTGGTGGACGCCGCACGCCTCACCAACGTCGGCAGCGCCGCCGTTGACCTCGCACCCGACGCTGCAGCCCCCTGCGTGGCGTCGATCTACCAGCTCGACGGTCTGGTGCGGCGCGCCACCTCGCTGCAACTCACCGCCGATGCGCGGGCAGCCCTTGCCGTGGAAGGAGCCACCGCGTGATCGAAGCCCTGTACAACGGCGGCCTGGGCCTGATCGCCGCACCCTGGTGGACCACGGCCGCCTGGCCCGTCATCTGGAACCTGATCAAGATCGTGGCCGTGCTCGCGCCACTGATGGGCGCCGTGGCCTATCTCACGTTGTGGGAGCGCAAGCTGCTTGGCTGGATCCAGGTGCGCCATGGGCCCAACCGCGTAGGACCCATGGGTCTGCTCCAGCCGATCGCCGATGCCGTCAAGCTGCTGACCAAGGAACTGATCCGCCCGAGCGCTGCGAGCAATGGACTCTTCCGCCTGGGGCCGGTCATGGCCATCATGCCGGCGCTTGCCGCCTGGGTGGCCATTCCCTTCGGCCCCGACGCCATCATCGCCAACGTGAACGCCGGCCTGCTGGTGATCCTGGCCATCACGTCCATCGAGGTGTATGGCGTGATCATTGCAGGCTGGGCCTCCAACTCCAAGTACGCGTTCCTGGGCGCACTGCGCGCCTCGGCACAGATGGTGAGCTACGAAATCGCCATCGGCTTCTGTTTCCTGGTGGTGGTCATGACCGCCGGCAGCCTGCACCTCGGTGAAATCGTGGCTTCGCAATCGCGTGGGATGGCGGCCGACGTGGGCCTGAACTTCCTGTCGTGGAACTGGCTACCGCTCCTGCCCATCTTTCTGGTCTACCTGATCTCTGGCGTGGCCGAGACCAACCGCCATCCCTTCGACGTGGTCGAAGGCGAGGCCGAGATCGTGGCTGGGCATATGGTCGAGTACTCGGGCATGGGCTTTGCCATCTTCTTCCTCGCCGAATACGCCAGCATGTGGCTGGTGTCCGTTCTGGGCGTGCTCATGTTCCTTGGCGGCTGGCTCTCGCCCATCGACAGTGTGTTCTTCAACTGGGTGCCGGGCTGGATCTGGCTGGGCCTGAAGACCTGCTTGGTGGTGTCCATGTTCATCTGGATCCGTGCCACCTTCCCGCGCTTCCGTTATGACCAGATCATGCGTCTGGGCTGGAAGATTTTCATTCCCGTCACGCTCATCTACCTGCTGCTCGTCGGTGCGTTGATGCAGACCTCGTGGAACCTCTGGAAATAAGAGGGCGAATGACCATGTCCACCACCACCGCTCATTCCATGGCCTCACCCGCTGTCGTGGCGCCGTTCTCGTTCCGGGACTTCCTCAACAGCTTCCTGCTCGTCGAACTTTTCAAGGGCATGGCCCTCACGGGTCGCTACGCCTTCAAGCGCAAGATCACGGTGCAGTTTCCAGAAGAGAAGACGCCGTTGTCGCCGCGATTCCGGGGACTGCATGCGCTGCGCCGCTACGAGAATGGCGAAGAGCGATGCATCGCCTGCAAGCTCTGCGAGGCTGTGTGTCCAGCGATGGCGATCACCATCGAATCCGATGTCCGCGACGATGGTTCGCGCCGCACCACGCGATACGACATCGACCTGACCAAGTGCATCTTCTGCGGCTTCTGCGAGGAGAGTTGCCCGGTGGATTCCATCGTGGAGACGCACATCTTTGAATACCACGGAGAGAAGCGCGGCGACCTGTATTTCACCAAGGAGATGCTGTTGGCCGTGGGCGACCGATACGAGGCCGAGATCGCAGCCGCCCGCGCCGCCGACGCGCCTTACCGCTGAAGCCGGGAATTCCGGCCTAGACGACACAAGAACCACGCCATGGATTACCAGACCGGCTTTTTTTACCTGTTCGCCGCTGTGCTGCTGTTTGCAGCTTACCGAGTGATCACCGCACGCAACCCGGTGCATGCCGTGCTCTATCTCATGCTGGCGTTCTCGCAGGCAGCCGCGCTGTGGCTGCTGCTCAAGGCCGAATTCCTGGGCATCACGCTGGTGCTCGTGTACCTGGGCGCGGTGATGGTGCTGTTCCTGTTCGTGGTGATGATGCTCGACATCAACATGGACTCGGTGCGCCAGGGTTTCTGGAAGCATTTCCCGCTTGCCGCCATCCTGGGTGGACTGGTCGCAGCCGAACTCATGGCCGTGCTGTGGGCCGGCTTCCCCACGCTGTCTGCCAGCCCCGATGCGGCCGGTGCGGGTGTCAACGCAGCCAACTATTCGAACACGCGTGAACTCGGCCAGTTGCTCTACACCGAGTATCTCTATCCGGTGGAAGTGGCTGCCGTGATCCTGCTGGTGGCCATGATTGCTGCCATTGCGCTCACGCTGCGCCAGCGCAAGGACAGCAAGGCGATCAACCCCGCCCTGCAGGTGCATGTGCGAGCCAGCGACCGCCTCGTGGTGCTCCCCATGTCCGCGACGCAGAAGGCACCACCCGCCGCTGAAAACACCGCCGCCGAGGAGGGCAAGGCATGACACTCACCAGCCTGACCCTGGGTCATTTCCTTTCCGTGGGTGCGATCCTTTTCGCACTGTCGGTCGTGGGCATCTTCCTCAACCGCAAGAACCTCATCGTTCTGCTCATGGCCATCGAGCTCATGCTGCTGGCCGTCAACATGAACTTCGTGGCCTTCTCCCACTACCTGGGCGACATGCACGGCCAGGTGTTCGTCTTCTTCATCCTGACCGTGGCCGCCGCCGAGTCGGCCATCGGCCTGGCCATTCTGGTGCTGCTGTTCCGCAACAAGTCGTCGATCAGCGTCGAAGAACTCAACACCCTCAAGGGTTGAGGCCAGGGCCACCACACATGCGAACTCAGGCAGTAAACCCATGAGCACCACCCTCTCTGCAAGCACCTTGCTCGCCGTCCCGCTGGCCCCTCTGGTCGGCGCCGCGCTGGCCGGCATCCTGGGCACCACCTTTGGCGGGAACGTCATTGGCCGCCGGGCTTCTCACACCCTCACGATCCTGGGTGTGCTCATTGCCTTCATCCTCTCGGCATCCACCCTCAAGAGCGTGGCGATTGACGGTGCCCGTTTCAACGAAACCCTCTACACCTGGATGGTCGTTGGCGGCCTGAAGATGGAGATCGGTTTCCTGGTCGATGGCCTCACCGCGATGATGATGGTGGTGGTCACCTTCGTCTCGCTCATGGTGCACCTCTACACCATCGGCTACATGGAAGAGGATGAAGGCTACAACCGCTTCTTTGCCTACATCTCGCTGTTCACTTTCTCCATGCTCATGCTGGTGATGAGCAACAACCTGTTGCAACTGTTCTTTGGATGGGAAGCGGTGGGCCTGGTGTCGTACCTGCTCATCGGCTTCTGGTTCAACAAGCCCACCGCGATTTTCGCCAACATGAAGGCCTTTCTGGTCAACCGCGTGGGCGACTTCGGCTTCATCCTCGGCATCGGCCTCATCGTGGCCTACGCAGGCACCATGAACTACTCCGAGGTGTTCGCCAAGGCGCCCGAACTCGGCAAGCTGGGGTTCCCGGGTACCGACTGGCTCCTGATCACCGTCATTTGCATCTGCCTGTTCATTGGCGCCATGGGCAAGAGCGCGCAGTTTCCGCTGCATGTGTGGTTGCCCGATTCCATGGAAGGCCCCACGCCCATTTCGGCGCTGATCCACGCCGCCACCATGGTCACGGCTGGCATCTTCATGGTGGCGCGCATGTCGCCGCTGTTCGAACTTTCTGACACCGCGCTCAACTTCATCATGGTCATCGGCGCCATCACTGCGCTGTTCATGGGCTTCCTGGGGATCATCCAGAACGACATCAAGCGCGTGGTCGCCTATTCCACGCTCTCGCAGCTGGGTTACATGACGGTGGCTCTCGGCGCTTCGGCCTATTCGGTGGCCGTGTTCCACCTCATGACGCACGCCTTCTTCAAGGCCCTGCTGTTCCTGGCGGCTGGCTCGGTCATCATGGGCCTGCACCACAATCAGGACATTCGCTGGATGGGCGGCGTGCGCAAGTACATGCCCATCACGTGGATCACCTCGCTGCTCGGCACGCTGGCCCTGATCGGCACGCCGCTGTTTGCCGGTTTCTATTCCAAGGACAGCATCATCGAGGCGGTTCATTTCAGCAACCTGCCGGCCTCGGGCTTTGCCTACTTCGCGGTGCTCGCTGGCGTGTTCGTCACGTCGTTCTACTCGTTCCGCCTCTATTTCCTGGTGTTCCACGGCCAGGAGCGCTACGACCAGAACCCCGACGCCCACCATGACGACCACGGCCACCACGATGAACACGGCCATGGACACGGCGACGGCAAGCCGCACGAGTCTCCCTGGGTGGTCACGGTGCCTTTGCTTCTGCTGGCCATTCCGTCGGTGGTCATCGGCTTCATGACGATCCAGCCCATGCTGTTCGGCGAGTTCCTGAAAGACGCGATCTTCATCAACCTGGATGCCCATCCGGCGATGAAGACCTTCGCCGAGGAGTTTCACGGCGCGCTGGCCATGGCCGCCCACTCCTTCTTCACGCCGCCGCTGTACCTTGCGCTGGCTGGCGCGGTGAGCGCCTGGTACATGTACCTCATCAATCCGAAGGTGCCCGCTGCCATCGGACGCGCCCTGCGCCCGATCGTGGTGGTGCTGGAGAACAAGTACTACATGGACTGGTTCAACGAGAACGTGCTGGCCAAGGCCGCGCGCGGTCTCGGCATCGGCCTGTGGAAGGGCGGCGATCGCGGCGTGATCGAAGGTGGCGTGGTCAACGCCAGCTGGAAACTCGTGGGCCTGGTGTCCTCGGTGGTGCGTCGTGCGCAGACCGGCTACCTCTACCACTACGCGCTCATGATGATCGTGGGCGTGCTGCTGTTCATGACGTATTTCGTGTGGCTCGCCAAATAAGAAGAGGAAGAACAAGATGGGTTTGCTGAGCCTTGCAATCTGGACGCCGATCTTCTTCGGCGTCGTGCTGCTGGCCCTGGGCCGCGACGAACAGGCCCCCATGGTGCGCTGGATCGCGCTGATCGGTGCAGTGGCTGGCCTGGCCGTCACCGTGCCGCTCTACACCGGCTTCAAGCTTGGCACCGCGGCCATGCAGTTCGTGGAGAACGTGCCCTGGATCGACCGCTTCAGCGTGAACTACCACCTGGGCGTGGACGGCATCTCCCTCTGGCTGGTGTTGCTCACCGCTTTCATCAATGTGGTGGTGGTCGTGGCGAGCTGGGAGTCGATCACCTCGCGCGTGAATCAGTACATGGGCGCTTTCCTGATCCTCTCGGGGCTCATGATCGGCGTGTTCAGCGCGCAGGATGCGATGCTGTTCTATGTGTTCTTCGAAGCCACGCTGATCCCGATGTACCTCATCATCGGCATCTGGGGTGGTCCGAACAAGATCTACGCCGCGTTCAAATTCTTCCTCTACACACTGCTGGGCTCGCTGCTCATGCTGGTGGCGCTCATCTACCTGTACACGCAGGCTGGCGGCAGCTTCGCGCTGGCCGACTGGTACAAGCTGCCTCTGGGAGGCACGGCGCAGACCCTCCTTTTCTTTGCCTTCTTCGCCGCCTTTGCGGTCAAGGTGCCGATGTGGCCGGTGCACACCTGGTTGCCCGATGTGCACGTGGAAGCTCCCACCGGTGGTTCTGCCGTCCTGGCGGCCATCATGCTCAAGCTTGGGGCCTACGGTTTCCTGCGTTTCTCGCTGCCCATCCTGCCCGACGCTTCGCACGAATGGGCCTGGCTCATGATCGCGCTCTCGCTGGTGGCCGTGATTTATGTGGGCCTGGTGGCCATGGTGCAGCAGGACATGAAGAAGCTGGTGGCCTATTCGTCGGTGGCCCACATGGGCTTCGTCACGCTCGGCTTCTTTGTCTTCAGCGATCTGGGTGTCTCGGGCGCCATCGTGCAGATGATTGCGCACGGCTTTGTGTCGGCCGCCATGTTCCTGGGCATCGGTGTGCTGTATGACCGCGTTCACTCGCGCGAGATTGCCGACTACGGTGGTGTGGTCAACACCATGCCCAACTTCGCCGCATTTGCACTGCTCTTCACCATGGCCAATTGCGGGCTGCCGGGCACCGCAGGCTTCGTGGGCGAGTGGATGGTGATCCTCGCCGCCGTCAAGTCCAACTTCTGGATCGGCCTGATGGCAGCGTCCGCGCTGATCTTCGGTGCGGCGTACTCGTTGTGGATGTACAAGCGCGTCTACCTTGGTGCGGTGGGCAACGACAACGTGAAGGCGCTGACCGACATCAACTCGCGCGAATTCCTGGTGCTGGCCGTGCTGGCGCTGGCGGTGCTCTACATGGGCGTCTATCCCAAGCCCTTCACCGACGTGATGGACGCTTCCGTGGCTGAACTGCTGCGCCACGTCGCCATCTCCAAACTGAACTGAGCCCGTTGCCCAAGCCATACAAGAGAACGCTCACATGATTGACAAGCTCAGCTGGGTTGCGGCCTACCCTGAAATTCTTCTGCTGACCATGGCCTGCGTGATCGCGCTGGTGGACCTGGCCGTGAAGACGCCGCTGCGTGGCGCGACCTACGCGCTCACCTTGCTCACGCTCGCCGTGGTGGCGCTGCTGCTGGGCATGGCCGCCAGTTCGGGCAACACCATTGCCGGGTTTGGCGGCATGATCGTGAGCGACCCCATGGGCAACTGGCTCAAGTGCTTTGCCAGCATCGCCGTGATGGTCACGCTGGTGTATGGACGCGGTTACGCCAGCCAGCGCGACATGCTGCGCGGCGGCGAGATGTTCACGCTTGCCATGCTCGCGCTGCTGGGCATGTTCGTCATGATTTCGGGCCACAACTTCCTCGTGATCTACCTCGGCCTGGAACTGCTCACGCTCTCCAGCTATGCACTGGTGGCGCTGCGCCGCGACAACGTGCAGGCCACCGAGGCGGCCATGAAGTACTTCGTGCTGGGCGCGCTGGCCAGCGGTTTCCTGCTCTATGGCCTGTCCATGGTCTACGGGGCCACGGGATCGCTCGATCTGTCCCAGGTACTGCAGGCCATCGCCGGTGGCGAAGCCACTCTCAAGGGTTCACCGCAGGTGCTCACGCTCGGCCTGGTTTTCGTGGTCGCGGGCCTGGCCTTCAAACTCGGCGTGGTGCCCTTCCACATGTGGGTGCCCGACGTTTACCACGGCGCGCCCACGGCCATCACGCTCATGATTGGCGGCGCCCCCAAGCTGGCTGCGTTCGCTATCGTCATCCGCCTGCTGGTCGAAGGCATGCAGCCGCTCGCGGTGGACTGGCAGCAGATGCTGGCCGTGCTGGCGGTCATGTCGCTGCTGGTGGGCAACCTCGCCGCCATCGCGCAGACCAACCTCAAGCGCATGCTCGCGTTTTCCACCATCGCTCAGATGGGGTTCATGCTCCTGGGCCTGCTCGCCGGCGTGGTGCAGGGTGATGCGGGCAACATGGCCAACGCCTACGCCTCGTCCATGTTCTACGTCATCACCTACGTGCTCACCACACTGGGCACTTTCGGTGTGATCCTGCTGCTTTCGCGCAGCGGCTTCGAGTCGGAAAACGTCAGCGATCTGGCCGGCCTCAACCAACGCAGCCCGCTCTATGCCGGCGTCATGGCCATCTGCATGTTCTCGCTGGCCGGTGTGCCGCCACTGGTCGGTTTCTACGCCAAGCTGGCGGTGTTACAGGCGCTGCTGGCCTCTTCAGCCGCCTTCTATGTGGGCCTGGCGGTGTTTGCGGTCATCATGTCGTTGATCGGCGCGTTCTATTACCTGCGCCTCGTCAAGGTGATGTATTTCGACGCGCCCACGCAGACCGCCGACATTGAAGCCGGGGCGGATGCACGCTCGGTGCTTTCGCTCAATGGCGCCCTGGTGCTGGTGCTCGGCATACTGCCCGGTGGGCTCATGACGCTCTGCGCCCAGGCTGTGAGCAAGCTCTTCGCCTGAGCCGTGTGCGTGTGCGGCGATGAACTCGCCGGTGCGCGCCGGCTCACACGTTCATGACGCACACCTTCTCTGTCTGGTTCATCCTGTTGGCCGCCTTCCTGGCGGCCAACATTCCCTTCATCAACGATCGCTGGCTTGCCGTGTGGCCGCGCCGCGCGCCCAAGACTCTCTGGATGCGTGTGGGTGAACTTGTCGTGCTGTACGCGCTGGTGGGTGGACTGGGTCTTGGGCTGGAGCAGCGCGCCGGTCAGATTGCCCCGCAAGGCTGGGAGTTCTACGCCACCACGGGCGCGCTGTTCCTCACGCTGGCGTTTCCCGGCTTCGTGTACCGTTACCTCTATCGCCGCCGCGGATGAGTCACGAGGACGATCCCCACCTTCAGGAGACCCCCCTGGCGCGCTCCGAGCTGCTGCGTGGTCATTTCCTGCATGTGGTGCGCGATACGGTTCGCCTGCCCAACGGCGCCGAGGCCACGCGCGAGTTCGTGTTGCATCCCGGCGCCGTGATGATCATCGGCCTGCTGGACGACGGGCGCGTGGTGCTCGAGCGCCAGTTTCGCCACCCGATGCGGGCCGTGATGATCGAATTCCCTGCCGGCAAGCTTGACGCGGGCGAAGGCAGCCTCTTGTGCGCGAAACGCGAGCTGCTGGAAGAGACCGGCTACAGCGCACGCGAATGGGCCTTTGCCGGGCGGCTTGCGCCCACCATTGCGTACTCCGACGAGGTCATCGACATCTGGTTCGCCCGTGGCCTCACGCTGGGCGAGCGCCAGCTCGATGAGGGTGAGTTTCTGGACGTCTTCGCGGCCACGCCGGCCGAGCTTCACGCCTGGTGCTTTGGCGGCAAGGTGATCGACTGCAAGACTCTGATCGGCTCGATGTGGCTGCAGAATGTGTTGCGCGGTGAATGGGCATTGTCCTGGCAGGGCGCTGACGCAACCGACGATGCCGGAGAATTCACCGCATGAAGGTCCTCAACCTGCAATGCGCGCATCAGCACGGGTTCGAAGGCTGGTTTGGATCGGAAGACGACTTTACGAGCCAGCTGGAGCGTGGTCTGGTGAGTTGCCCGCTGTGCGGCGACTCGCACATCGAGAAAAAGCTCTCGGCCCCACGCCTGAACTTGCGCACCGCGCGCCGCGATGAAAGCACGCCATCTGCAGGTGCGGTGGCGCTCAGCAACCACGCCGTTCCCAGCCCCGATCTGGGCGAGCTTCAGGCGCGCATGCTCAAGGCGCTGCGCGAGGTGGTGGCCAACACCGAAGACGTGGGTGAACGCTTCGCCGAGGAGGCGCGCGCCATGCACCATGGCGAGAAGGAGCACCGCCAGATCCGCGGCCAGGCCAGCGCGCAGGAAGCGCTGGAACTGATCGAGGAAGGCATCGACGTCATGCCCTTGCCGATGCTACCCGCGGCCAAGGAAACTCTGCAGTAGCAGGGACACCCCCCTGCGCCGCTGCGCGGCTTCCCCCCTCTCTGGCGCGCCTTCGGCGCTTGGAGGGGGGACGACAGCTCGGGCCGGCGGAGCCGTCCCTTGCTGTCTCTTGATGAGCAGCTCTTCTCTCCGGAGTGTGTGCCTGCGTCCAGAGATGCCGTGGAACCGGCTCCGCCGGGCCACAGGCATCGTCCCCCCTCCAAGCGCCGAAGGCGCGCCAGAGAGGGGGGAAGCCGCGCAGCGGCGCAGGGGGGAGTTACGGATACAGTCCGCGCAGGTCGCGTGCGTGCAGGATGCGTTTGCACGCCACGATGAAGGTCGCGGTGCGCAGGCTTACCTTGTTTTCGTCGGCCACCTGCCACACGGCGGCAAACGCGTCTTTCATGATTTTGACCAGACGCGCGTTGATCTCGTCTTCGCTCCAGAAGAAGCTGGAGAAATCCTGCACCCACTCGAAGTAGCTCACGGTCACGCCGCCGGCGTTGGCGATCACGTCGGGCAGCACCAGCACATTGCGGTCGTGCAGGATGTCGTCGGCCTGTGGCGTGGTGGGGCCGTTGGCGCCTTCAATCACCATGCGGGCCTGAATGCGTCCGGCGTTGGCCTCGGTGATCTGCGACTCCAGCGCGGCGGGAATCAGGATGTCACACGGCACGCTCCAGAAGGCGTCGTTGTCGATCACCTCGGCGCCTCCAAAGCCCGCCACAGAGCCTACGCGCGCCACATGGGCGAGCAGGGCGGGTACGTCGAGCCCTGCTTCGCGGTAGATGGTGCCGCCATGGTCCTGCACCGCCACCACCTTGGCGCCGGCCTCGGCAAACAGCTTGCCCGCCACGCCGCCCACGTTGCCGAAGCCCTGTACAGCCACGCGCGCGGTGGCCACGTCCAGCCCGATGCGCCGGGCCGCTTCCACGCCCACGGTGAACACGCCGCGTCCCGTGGCTTCGCGCCGTCCCAGTGAACCACCCAGGTCCACCGGCTTGCCGGTGACCACGCCGGTGGCCGTCGAGCCCTCGTTCATGGAATACGTGTCCATCATCCAGGCCATGACCTGCTCGTTGGTGTTCACGTCCGGCGCCGGAATGTCCTTGGTTGGGCCGATGATGATGCCGATCTCGCTGGTGTAGCGGCGCGTCACGCGCTCAAGCTCGCCGATGGTGAGCTGGCGCGGATCCACGCGAATGCCCCCTTTGGCGCCGCCGTACGGCACGTTCACCGCCGCGTTCTTGATCGACATCCAGGCCGAGAGCGCCATCACTTCCGAGAGCGTCACGTCCTGGTGGAAGCGCACGCCGCCCTTGCCAGGCCCGCGAGAAGTGTTGTGCTGCACCCGGTAGCCCTCGAAGTGCGCCACGGACCCATTGTCCAGGTGGATGGGCACGTCCACGATCAACGTGCGCTTGGGGCGCTTCAAGGTGTCGACCCAGCGGGCCAGCGATCCCAGGTACGGTGTGACGCGGTCCACCTGCTGCAGGTAGACGCCCCAGGGGCCGAGGTGTTTGGGATCGAGGTACGAGGGCAGGGCCTGTGTAAAAACGGCCGGGGCGCTGGTGGCGCCACCGGCCTGAGACTGCGGTGCTTGTGACATGGTGCGGGATTCCTTGTGGGTGTGCTGGCCCATGCAATGAGCCAGCCCGCTAGCTTAAGCAGCCGCCTGTGGCTTGTCCAAGGCCAGGATGCCATTCGGTCATGCCGTTCGCGCATGACCCCGGCCAGCCGCCGAGCCGCTCCCAAGGCAGGCCCGGCCCCCGGGGCAGCGGCCCGCGCAGCGGCGAATCGTCGGGTTCCCGGACTTAGGCGTTGAATTGCAAGGCAGCCAGCCCGGCGTACACGCCACCCTGGGAAACAAGCTCAGCGTGGGTTCCCTGTTCCACCAGCCGTCCATGGTCCAGCACCACGATGTGGTCGGCCCGCTGCACGGTGGCCAGGCGGTGTGCAATCACCAGCGTGGTGCGGTCCTTCATGGCCGACTCCAGCGCGGCCTGCACCATGCGCTCGCTCTGTGCGTCCAGCGCGCTGGTGGCCTCGTCGAGCAGCAGCAGCGGCGGGTTTTTCAGCATGGCGCGCGCGATGGCGATGCGCTGGCGCTGGCCTCCCGAGAGCCGCACGCCCCGTTCGCCGAGGAAGGTGTCGTAGCCCTCGGGCAACTGGTCGATGAACTCGTCGGCAAACGCGGCTTTCGCCGCCGATCGCACCTCGTCGTCGCTGGCGCCAGGATGGCCGTAGCGGATGTTTTCCATCGCGCTGCTGGAAAAAATCACTGGGTCTTGCGGCACGATGCCCACGCGCGAGCGCAGATCGTGCAGGCTCATCTGGTCGATCGCCACGCCGTCCAGCCGGATGCTGCCGTGCGCCGGGTCGTAATAGCGCAGCAGCAGGCTGAACACCGTGCTCTTGCCCGCGCCACTGGGCCCCACCAGCGCCACGGTCTGCCCGGAGCTCACCGCGAGGCTGAAATCGGCCAGCGCGGGCTGGGCCGGGCGCGACGGGTAGTGAAAGTTGACGTTTTCAAAGACGAGCGTGCTGCCGCCGGCCGGCTGCGGCGCCTGCAGCGGCCGCACCGGCGACTGCACGGGCGACTCCATGGCCAGCAATTCCATAAGCCGCTCACTCGCGCCTGCTGCGCGCAGCAGATCGCCATACACCTCGCCCAGCACCGCCACCGCGCTGGCCAGAATGATCACGTACAGCACCGTCTGCCCCAGGTGCCCCGGGCTGATGCTGCCCGCCAGCACCGCCTGCGTGCCCTGGTACAGGCCCCACAGCAGCAGGCCGGCCGTACTGATGATGATGAAGGCCACCAGCACCGAACGCGCCCGCGTGCGGCGTATCGCCGTCTCGAAGGCAAACTGCGTCGAAGCCGCAAAGCGAGTGGCCTCGCGATCTTCAGCGGTGTAGCTCTGCACGATGGGGATCGCGTTGAGCACCTCCGCCGCGATGGCGCTGGAGTCGGCCACGCGGTCCTGGCTGGCGCGCGAGAGCTTGCGCACGCGGCGCCCGAACCACATGCTCGGCAACACCACCAGCAGCAGAATCAGCAGCACCTGTGTCATCACATACGGATTGGTCCACACCAGCATGATCAGTGCGCCGATGCCCATCACGCCATTGCGCAGACCCATCGACAGCGAAGAACCCACCACCGTCTGCACCAGCGTGGTGTCGGTCGTCAGGCGCGAAAGCACTTCACCGGTTTGCGTGGTCTCGAAGAACTGCGGGCTCTGGCGCAGCACGTGGCTGTAAACCGCATTGCGCAGGTCCGCCGTCACGCGCTCACCCAGCCAGCTCACCAGGTAGAAGCGCACCGCCGAAAAAACGCCCAGCGCCACCGCCACACCGAACAGCGCGGCGAAATGCCCGCGCAGTGCCATCGCCTGTTCGCCACGCCCGGCGGGCGCCAGGCCGCTGTCGATGAGGAACCGCAGCGCCAGCGGAAATGCCAGCGTGGCCACCGCCGCGAGCACCAGGAACAGCAGCGCCAGCGCAATCTGCACGCGGTAGGGGCGAATGAAAGGCCGCAAGCCACCCAGTGAGGTGGGCGAGGTGGCTTTGGGTCGGTCGGCAGGTGGCGTGGCGGGCATGGGGGAGAGTGTGCCGGGTTTCTACGCCATGCGGCTTCAACCCCCCAGCACCCCGAGCGCAAATGGGAGGCTGAGCATGCCCAGCAGCGTCGACAGCGTGACCAGCCCGGCCACATACGGCCCGTTGTAGCCCATGCGCGCCGCCAGCACATAGCAGCTCGAAGCCGTGGGCACCGCTGAGAACATCAACAGGATGGTGGTTTGGGTGGCGTCCAGCCGGAACAGCTTCGCCAGTCCAAAGGCCATGAGCGGCATGCCCAGGTGTTTCACCGCCAGCACCAGGCCGCCGAGCAGCTTGGCGCTGGACAGCATGCCGAACTGCATACCCGCACCGGCAGCCATGAGGCCCAGCGCCAGCGAAGCCTGGCCGATGCGATTGACGGTCGGTTCGAGCCACACCGGCATCTGGAAGCCCAGCAGATTGGCCACCAGCCCCGACACCGTGCCAATGATCAGCGGGTTGCGCGCCAGTTCGCGCACAAAGCCCTTGTTGCCATGCCGTGCCATGGGCCACACCGCGCCCACGTTGAACAGCGGCACGCACACGCCGATCAGCACCGCGATCATCAGCAGACCCGGGGCGCCCGCCACTTTGTCGGCCAGTGCCAGCGCGATGAAGGAATTGAATCGAAACCCCACCTGCGCGCTCGCGGCGTGAAGGCGCACGTCGATCCGCTGGCCGATCCAGGGCCATTGGGGGAGCGAGTAGGCCAGGGCGATGCCACCGATGCCGAGCGTGACGCCCGCGCCCATGAGGCTGGACGCCTGGCCCAGGTCGAGCGGGCTCTTGACGATGCTGTGGAACAGCAGCACCGGGAACAGAAAGTAGTAGACGAGGCTCTCGACCTGTTCCCATACCTTGCGGTTGAGCGCGGTGAAGCGGCACACCAGGTAGCCGCAAAGGATGAGCGAGAAGTCGGGGAAGAGGAGCTGGGCAAAATTCACGGCTTGAGCATACCGGGCGGGCGGCAGGCCCGCAGAACAGTGACGCCGCCGTCCGATGGCAGCCAGTGCGACATGGCCCGGCACTCACCCCGCACACAGAGTTGGTAGTCGGCGGTGAATTCCGACCGGGTGAGGTTCAGCCGGGCGGGCTGCGCGATGGTCGGTGTGTAGACGAACCAGCCATCCTTGAGCACCGCGTCGGGCGGCGGCTCCATGCCGGCGGCCGAGCCTCGCACACGCGCTTGCAGCGCCTTCAACACGGGCGCGTCACCCGGCTCGCTGCCCGGCGCCACCGCGTAGTCTTCTTCCCAGCGCACTTTCTCGATGGAGTGTGTCCAGGCCAGTGTGAAATGGCGGGCGTCGACAAAAGCTGGCGCCGCCGCCTTGGCGGCCAGCGCCAGACACACACCCATCAAGACCATGGCGTCGGCTCAGTGGGCCACTTGCGCACGCTGTGCCCGCAGGCGCCAGACGTGCCAGGCCACGAACAGCGCCACCGCACCCAGGCCGATCTCGTCGGTGAGCGGCAACGCCACCACCAGGAAACTCGCCGAAACGATCGCCACGATGCGCTCTGTCCAGTTGAGCGGTCCGATCAGGAAGCCGATGGCACCCGCGCCCCACATGCCGATGGCCACCAGCGCCTTGAAGACGATCCAGGTCGTGTCCAGCCAGTCGCCGGACTGCAGCATCAGCGCGGGGCTGTAGACCGCCATGAACGGCACGATGAAGCCCGCAATGGCCACGCGGATCGCCTGCACGCTGATCTTCAGCCCCGTTTCTCTCGCAATGGGCGCTGCTGCGAAGCACGCCAGCGCCACCGGCGGCGTGAGGTCGGCCATGATGCCGAAATAGAACACGAACATGTGCGAGACGATGAGGGGAACGCCCAGTTGCAGCAACACCGGCGCGGCCAGCGAACTGGTGATGATGTAGTTCGGAATGGTGGGAATCCCCATGCCGAGCACCAGACAGGTGATCATGGTGAGCAGCAGCGCCAGGAACAGGCTGTCCTTGCCGATGGCAATGATGTGGCCGCCCAGCTCGGCGGCCACGCCAGTGAGGTTGATCACGCCGATGATCACGCCCACCAGGGCACAGGCGATGGCCACGGGCAGCGCGTGGCGCGCGCCATCCACCAGCGCCTGAACGGCCAGGGCGCGTGCATCGCCACCGCGCCGCAGCACGTAGGTGAGCGCCACCAGCAGCGCAACGAGCACGAAGAATGTGCCCACGCCAAACTGGTAGAAGCCCGCGCAGGCAAAGCCCAGCAGGGCCCAGGCCAGCGCGCGCAGGGCCGGCGCATTCACGCCGCTGATCACCGCGGCGCCGAAGATCAGGATCACGGTGAGCCCCAGGCCCACGGTGCCCGAGAACAGGGGCGTATAGCCGGAGAAGAGCAGCGCCACCAGACCGATCAGGGGCAGCAGCAGGTACCAGCGCTCGCGCACCGCCGTCCATGGATTGGGGCACTCTTCCTTCGACAGCCCCAGCAACCCCTTGCGGCCGGCCTCCAGGTGCACCATCCAGAAGGCGGTGACGAAATACAGTATGGCCGGAATCAGCGCCGCCTTGACGATCTCGATGTACGGCACGTTGATGGTCTCGGCCATGATGAAGGCCACCGCCCCCATCACTGGCGGCATGATCTGCCCGCCCATGCTGGCCGTGGCCTCCACGCCGCCCGCGAACGCGGGGCTGTACCCGAAACGCTTCATCAGCGGAATGGTGAACTGGCCCGTGGTCACCACGTTGGCCACGCCAGAGCCGTTGATGGTGCCCATGAGGCCCGAGGAAATCACCGATACCTTGGCCGGACCGCCGCGCGTGTGGCCCACCGTGCCCATGGCGAAATCGTTGAACAGGCGGATCATGCCGGCCTGTTCCAGGAAGGCGCCGAACAGGATGAACAGGAAGATGTAGGTGGACGAGACGTAGGTCGGCGTGCCGTAGATGCCTTCGGTACCGAAACCCAGCGCACTCACCACCTGGTCCACGCCGAAGCCCCGGTGCGCCAGCGTGCCGGGCAGGTGCTGGCCGAACAGCGCATACGCCAGGAAGATGCCGCAGATCAGCGGCAGGCCCCAGCCCATCACACGGCGCGCGGCCTCGAACACCAGCGCGATGGTGACCACGCCCACCACCCAGTCCGAGGCGACCAGGTCACCGGCACGAAGCGTCAGGTCGCTTTCGTAGTACCAGTGGTAGAGACCGAACACGAAGCCTACGATGCCCAAGGTCCAGCCCAGCATGCGCCCGAAGGTCGCCAGTGCCGCGCGGCGTGTTTCGAAGGGTGGATAGAGCGTGAAGATCATCAGCAGCACGAACCCGACGTGGATGGCGCGGATCACCTGGCTCGACAGCGGGTGAAACGAGGCCATCCAGATCTGGTAGCCGGAGAAAAGCAGGGCGATCCAGAACACGCCCATGGGCAGCGCCTTGAGGTGGCTGCCTTCCTTGTTGTTGTTGTCGGTCATGCGGTCCTCGTGTCAACAGAAACGGATACGGCCCCAGGGAAGGGGCCGTATCGCTCGTCCAATGATGTCCGTGGCGGGCCTTACTTGATCAGGCCCACTTCCTTGTAGTAGCGCTCGGCACCTGGGTGCAGCGGCACCGGCATGCCCTTGACGGCGTTCTCGCGCTTGATCGACTTGGCCGCGTTGTGGGCCGCGTAGAGGGTGTCGATGTTTTCGTACATCTGCTTGGCCATCTGGTAGGCCAGGTCATCCGACACGCCACTGTGCGTGATCAGGAAGTTGGGGATGGCGGCGGTGGCCACGTCGGCTGTCTGGCCGGTGTATGTGTTGGCCGGAATGACGGCGGGCTGGTACGCCGGGTCGCCCACCTTGGCCACCACGTCGGCCGGCACGGCCACCACGACAATCTTCACCGCCGTGGCCAGGTCACGGATGGAGGCCACACCCAGGCCGGCAGACTGCAGCGTGGCGTCGAGCTGGCGGTTCTTGATGAGTTCGACCGACTCGCCGAAAGGCAGGTACTCCACCTTGGCAAGGTCGGTGTAGGCCAGGCCCGCCGCCTTGAAGATGGCGCGTGCGTTGAGTTCGGTGCCCGATTTGGCCGCACCCACCGAAACGCGTTTGCCCTTGAGGTCGGCCAGCGTCTTGATGCCGGAGTCGGCACTGGCCACGATCTGGATGTAGTTGTTGTAGGTGGCCGAGAGCCCGCGAAGCTTGTCCAGCTTGGTGTTGAAACCGGCTTCGGCGTTGCCGCGCCATGCGTCTGAAACCGCGTCGGCCAGCGACATGGCCAGCTCACCGCGACCGGCCTGCAGCAGGTTGAGGTTCTCGGCCGATGCCTTCGTCACCTGTGCAGTGGAGCGCACGTTGGGAATGGCCTTGCCATAGATTTGCGACAGCGCCACGCCCATCGGGTAGTACACGCCACTCTGGCCACCCGTGAGAACGTTGATGAACTGCTGCTGCTGGGCCGAGGCGACGCCGGCGATGAGGGCGGCTCCCAGGCTCAGGCCCAGGCCGATCTTGTGAAACAAACGCATGGTGAGGGTCTCCTGTCATTGGAAAAAAGCAAAAGGGCAGAATACAACAAGTTGATACGAAGGGAACCCCGGTAAGTGCGTAGGCCAATGCCCAGGGTTTTCCCCAGCATCGGGGCACTGCACAGTGCCTACACCACCCACCGCCATCCATGTCCGTTCGCTCCAGCTCCGCCGACCCTTCCGCGTCGGAATCGCCCCAGGCAAGGGCCAGCAGCGCCGCAGCCGAAGCGTTTGTGGATGCACTCTGGCTGGAAGAAGGCCTCTCGCGCAACACGCTCGACGCCTATCGGCGAGACCTCGTGCTGCTCGGCCAGTGGCTGGCCGTGCAGGGCAGGCAGCTGCCCCACGCCACCGAGGCCGACCTCAACGGGTATTTCAGCGCGCGCCACACGCAGACCCGCGCCACCACCGCCAACCGGCGGCTCACCGTGTTCAAGCGCTACTTTCGCTGGGCGCTGCGCGAACGGCAGATCGCGGTCGACCCGACCTTGCGGATCTCACCCGCGCGTCAGCCGCTGCGCGTGCCCAAGACGCTCTCTGAAGCGCAGGTGGAAGCCCTGCTCAACGCGCCCGACACCGGCACCCCACTGGGCATGCGAGACCGTTGCATGCTCGAACTCATTTACGCCAGCGGCCTGCGCGTGAGCGAACTCGTCACGCTCAAGACCTGGCACGTGGGCATGAACGAACACGTGCTGCGCATCACTGGCAAGGGCAACAAGGAACGCCTGGTGCCCTTTGGCCAGGTGGCCGGGCAGTGGCTGCAGCGCTACCTGGCGCAAAGCCGTGGCGAGATTCTGGGAGGCCTGCAGAGCGAAGACCTGTTCGTCACCGCACGCGGCTCGCGGGCGGGCGAAGCCATGACGCGCGCGATGTTCTGGCAACTCGTGAAGAGATACGCCTTGCAGGCCGGCATCAACTCGCCACTGTCACCCCACACCTTGCGCCACGCCTTTGCCACGCACCTGCTCAACCACGGTGCAGATCTGCGCGCTGTGCAGATGCTGCTGGGCCACGCCGACATCTCCACCACCACCATCTACACCCACGTGGCGCGCGAGAGACTCAAGACCATCGTGGCGCAGCACCATCCGCGGGGATGAGAGTCTGTCAGGCGACCGTTCCCCGGAAGCTTGGTCAGCCCGTGCGGGCTGATGCACAGAGAACCTGTTCGCCCTGAGCCCCAGAGAACCCGTTCGCCCAGAGCCCCAGAGAACCCGCTCGCCCTGAGCCTTAGAGAACCCGTTCGCCCTGAGCCTCAAAGAACCCGTTCGCCCTGAGCCTGTCGAAGGGCAGCGTATACAGACCCGCGCAGGAGCTTCGACAGGCTCAGCCCGAACGGAGTCACGCCAGCCCGAACGGAGTCACGCCAGCCCGAACGAAGCCGCACTCAGCCCGAACGGAGTCACGCCAGCCCGAACGGAGTCACGCCAGCCCGAACGGAGCCACGCCAGCCCGAACGGAGCCACGCCAGCCCGAACGGAGCCACGCCAGCCCGAACGGAGCCACGCCAGCCCGAACGGAGCCGGTGCAGGTGTCTACCTCTTGCCCCAGAGCTGCTCCAGCCGGGCATCGCGCCCGCAGCTCGTGCGGTAGTACTTGTAGCGAATGGGATTCTTCAGGTAGTAGTCCTGGTGGTAATCCTCGGCCGCATAGAAAGGGCCGGCTGGCACGATCTCGGTGACGATAGGTTCCTTGAATGGTTTGGACTTCTCCAGCGCTGCAAGCGATTTTTTGGCCACCGCCATCTGCGAGGCGTCGTGCGTGAAGATCGCCGTGCGGTAGGGGCTGCCCGCGTCGCAGAACTGGCGGTCTTTCGTGGTGGGGTCGATGGTGCGCCAGAATTTTTCCACCAGTGCTTCATAGCTCACTTTGGCGGGGTCGAACACGATCTCCACCGCTTCGGCGTGCCCGGTGCTTTTGCCCGAGACCTGCTGATAGGTGGGGTTGGCCACGGTGCCGCCGATGTAGCCCGAGGTGGTGGACACCACGCCAGGCACCTTGTCGAAATCGGCCTCCACGCACCAGAAGCAGCCACCTGCAAAGGTGGCCTTGGCAGTGGCGGCCTGCGCCTGCGCGGGTGACGCCAGCAGCCACACCAGGGGCAGCAAGGCCGCTGCGAGCCAGCGCTGCGCTTTCATGCTGCTGCCGGCGCAAAACGCAGCGCCACCCCGTTGTTGCAATAGCGCTTGCCGCTGGGCTTGGGGCCGTCGCCGAACACATGGCCCTGGTGACCATCGCAGCGCACGCAGTGGTATTCGGTGCGGGGCAGGATCATCTTGTAGTCCGTGCTGGTGCCCAGCGCGCCGGGCATAGGCGTGTGGAAACTCGGCCAACCGGTGCCGCTCTCGTACTTGGCTTCCGAAGAGAACAGCGGCAGATCACACCCGGCGCAGTGGTAGGTGCCCTTGCGCTTCTCGGCGTTCAGCGCGCTGCTGCCCGGGCGTTCGGTGCCTTCCTCGCGCAATACGTCAAACTGCGCCGGCGTCAGGCGCTTCTTCCATTCGGCGGCAGACAGTTTCCATGGGTCGGCCGCAGCCAGCGCGCTGGCCACGGGTACAGCGGCCTGGGAGCCCAGGCCAAGGAGCGAAAGCAGTTTCATGGTGTGGCGGCGGTTCATGGTGGGCAGGGGTTTCATGCAGGTGAGTCGGGCCAGATGGTCAAACCTTACAGCGGCTTGAGCACCATCGCCACCACCAGTCCGCTGGGCGTCACGGTGATGGTGCCGGGCTGCATGCCCATGGCATCCAGCGGAGCCAGGTCCTTGGGCTCCAGGCGGTGCAACACCACCTCTTTCAGTGTTTCGTCGGCCAGGGCGGGGGCGTAGGTGTTGAGCAGCGCCACCACGCCCGGTTGCAGGCTGGGGAATTTCAGTCTGGACAGGCGCAACTGGTGCGCGCGCAAGGTGCGATCGCTCGCCTCGTAGCGCAAGCCGAAGTCCACATCAAAACTGCCCTGGTGGCTGCGGTTCAGCGCCGGGCCGGCCGCTTCCACCGGCATCTCGGCTCGCAGGCGGTTTTCGTCGGGCAGCATCTGCAGCCGGGGCGTGTTCACATCCAGGGTCAACAGCCCCTGTACCGGGTAGCGCCGGGGAAACCGCTGGCCCAGGGCTTCCTGCATTTGCGCGGTGGACACGCGGTAGCCCGCCGCCCAGGCGCCCCGCGTGATGCCCAGCGTTGCCCAGATGCCCAGCGCGTGGATGAGGAGAGATCTGCGTTGCATAGACCGGTTGGACGGGATTTTGCGCCGCAGGTTCTGCTTCAACCGTCTCCAGGCGTCTCTATTTGTAGAACGCTTCCACCGTGCCCTTGAGTTTGATGGTGAGCGGATTGCCCTTGCGGTCCAGCGTCTTGCCGGCGGGCACCTTCACCCAGCCTTCACTCACGCAGTATTCCGTCACGTCGAAACGCTCCTTGCCATTGAAGCGAATGCCGATGTCGTGTTCGAACACGGCAGCCACATGGTGCGGGCTGCGCGGGTCGATGGCCAGGTGGTCGGGCAGGGGAGGTCGATGGGGGCTGGATGTGGATTCGTCGCTCATGGCGGGCATTGTCCGTCAGTTCACCCAGGGTTCACCCGCCCAGGCCGGCAAACACGTTCTGCACGTCTTCGTTGGCATCCAGCGCCGCCAGAAAGGCCTCCACCTCTTCCAGCTGTTCCGCACTCAGGCTACCGGGGTCGATGGGATTCTTTGGCCTGTAGCCCAGCCTGGAAGACAACACCGTAAAGCCCTGCGCCGGAAGGGCACGGCTCACCAGATCCAGATCGGTCGGATCGGTCAGAAACACCGTGGTGCCTTCCTCATCGCCCAGGTGAAAGTCCTGGGCGCCCGCCTCGATGGCCGCCACCTCGGCATCGGCATCCTTGGCGGCGGGTTCCGCTTCGATCATGCCCACGTGGTCGAAGTCCCAAGATACCGAGCCCGACGTGCCCAGCTGCCCCTTGCGGAACAGCACCCGCATGTCGGAAGCCGCGCGGTTCACGTTGTCGGTCAGGCACTCCACCATCACCGGCACGCGGTGCGGCGCGAAGCCTTCGTAGATCACATGGTCGAAATGCACCGTCTCGCCCGTGAGTCCCGCGCCTTTCTTGATGGCGCGGTCCAGCGTGTCCTTGGGCATGGACACCTTGCGCGCCTGCTCCACCACCAGTCGCAGGCGCGCATTGGCCGCCGGGTCTGCCCCGTGGCGCGCCGCGATCATGATGTCTTTGGCCAGCTTGCCGAACAGCCGGCCCTTGGCGTTCGCCGCGAGGTCCTTGTGCTTGGCTTTCCATTGCGCGCCCATGGTGTGTTCCTTTGTTGTCTGCTCTTTCGGGGCAGCAAGCATAGCGCTAGCATGCGGCTTTCCATCTTTTTGCCAATGAGAGATTCGCACCATGGAAACGCATGAACTGCACCGAGGCCGCCTCATCGACCACATCCAGCTCGTGGTGAGAGATCTTCCCGCCAGCCAGGCTTTTTACACCGCCATCTTCAAAGTGCTCGGCATCCCCATGGGCGGCACAGGCCCCGGCTTCTTCTGGGCCGACGAACTTTTCGTCTCCATACCAGACAGCGAAGCCGCACAAGGTGAACCCACCGGCCGTCACCACCTGGCCTTCCAGGCCAAAGACCGGGCCATGGTCGACGCCTTCCACCAGGCCGCCCTGGCCGCGGGCGGCAAGGACAATGGCGCACCGGGCATCCGCAAGTACCACCCCGGCTACTACGCCGCCTTCGTCATCGACCCCGACGGGAACAACATCGAGGCGGTGTTCCATGGGGAGGCCAAGCGAAGTGCCGACTCCGTGGTGGTGTCGTTCTGAAACATTCATCGGAGCTTGTCTTCCCGTCACCATGCAGAGCCCAGCCACACCCGAACTCCAAGTCATCCTGGTCCTCACGGCGCCACCACCGGGCGTCCTGTTTGCCGTGCAGATCGGGCGCGACGGCTTGCTGCAACCGTATTCATCGACGGCAGCGTTCCTATCGTTTGCCTTTACCTTGAGCCTCGGCCCACCACAGGCGGATGGATCGTTCAACTTCCGTGGTCCGTTTGCACAAGGTACGCCGGCCGACCGCTTTGTCTATGTGAATTCCGGCAACTACGCAGGTCAGGAGAACTGCCCGTGGGAACGCCGGGCCAAAATCAAGCTGGCTGGCATCCCCCGGCACCTGGTGGAGACCGCAGCAGGCGATGCCAACTCCGCCATCGAGGGTCGCATTCTCGGTACGGCCAAAGATGGCGGGCCGGTGTGTGCGAGCGTTCCTCCACAAGCGATCAACTGGCACCTGGTGACTCGCTTCCAGTGCGCCGGGTGATGCTTTCGACGAACGCGTGTCGATCTGGCCGCCTCCCGTTCGTCGAGGGGATACGGGGTGCTCACAGGTGGGCACGTCGGATGGTGTTTAACCCAACAGGAGTACAGACATGTCCTACATAGATGGTTTCGTGATTGCGGTCCCCACTGCCCACAAGCAGAAGTTCATCGAGCACGCGCGCCAGTTCGACCCCATGTTCATCGAGTTGGGCGCCATCCGGGTGATCGAAGCTTGGGGCGACGACGTTCCTGATGGCAAGGTCACCGACTTTCGCCGCGCCGTGCAGGCCAAGGCCGAGGAGACGGTGGCCTTTTCGTGGGTCGAGTGGCCAGACAAGGCCACGCGCGACGCGGCCATGAAAAAGATGATGGAAGACCCCCGCATGGACCCGACCAATCCCGCCAACCCGCCCATGCCCTTTGACGGCAAACGCATGATCTTCGGCGGCTTCGAACAAGTGGTCGAAGTGAAGGCTTGAGTGACGGGACACCCTGGGACGCTTCTGCTTCTGCTTCTGCTGCAACATCAGCGTCCCACCGGCGGGCTGCGTCGACCCCCATGCCTTCTTCGCCTGCCACATGGACCGCAGCGGAGACATGCTGTAGGGCCGCGTCACCAACGAGTTGACGGAGACGCACTGGCCAGCAGGTGACACATCGTCGACGACCTGCGCACGGGCGTCCATAAGCTCAAGGGCGCCACGCCGGACGGCGCGCTCCTCGGAAGCTGCAAGCTCGCCACCGGGGTGGACCGGCTGAACCGGATCAACCAGACGCTTTACGTCGCCGAATGCAACGCATCCGCCTGGCCGTTACGCCGGCAAACGCCTCGCCAGCTCCCCATCGCTGCTGAACGTGATCAACAACCGTTGTGTGGCGCGGGTGGCCGCCACATACAAAATGCGCGCTTCCGTTCTCGCGTCCTTCCCATCCGCTGGCAGGTGCCCCACACCCGGCAGCGCCACCACAGGAAACTCGAGGCCTTTGCTGACCATCGTCGTCATGACGTTTCAGGATGGTGGTGCGGCCCTGCGCCTGCACACCCACGCTCTTGAAGCTGAACTGCCGCGAGCGTGCCCGCTCGTAGATGCTTTGCGCGTCGTCGTACAGCAGGAGCAGGCTGTTGGTGTTTGGGTCCACCATCTGCGTGACCAGTTTGAGCCATTCGGGCGCAAAGTCGTGGCCCTCGTCAATCAGCACCGCCTGGTATTGCCCGCCGGGAATCTGCCGCCGCTCCACGCCTCGAATCACGTTGTCCACCATTTGCTCGAACATCTTCGGGCCTTGTGGCGGAATGGGCTGCCCGAAAGCCACCAGTTGCTGGCGGCACCACTTGTGGAAGTTGCGGGCGTGTACGCGGTCTGAAAGCCCCTTGGCTTCCATCACGCTCGCCAGCTTCAAGGCCAGTGGCACGTTGTAGCAAAGGATCAGAATCGGCTTGCTCGTGGGCGCGCTCGCCCTGGCCAGGTACTCGGCGCGGTAGCCCAGAATCATTGTCTTGCCCGAGCCCGCCACACCGTGAATGACGCGGTGCCCATCGCCCAGCGAGCGGGCCAACTGCTCCTGTTGCAGGTCCATCACCCGCATGATGGTGGGCAGGTCCGCCTCCGCGTCCTGGTCGTCAAACAAGGAGCCCTGCGGCTCCACGCGCACCTGTGGAAACATGATCCAGCGCACGCGGTCGAGCTGGGGCAAAGACAGGGCGCCGCCAAACGAATGCACAAACATGGCCCACAGCCGCTGCTGGAAGCGTTCGGCATCCACCGACTCTTCCATCTCGTCCTTGCAGATCACGTGGTGCGGCTCCATGGCCTCGCCCAGTCCGGCATCGTCAAACTGCTTGCGCGTGATTCGCGTCAACACCACGCCATGGCCCCAAGGAAACGCCAGCTTGCCCTGGTACGGACCCTCGCCCTGCACCAACTGCGGATCGCGCTCCAGTGCATTCACCACCTGCAGCGCGCAGTGGCGCGCCTGAGCCAACGGGTTCGTCAGCACCTTGGGCTTGCCGTTGACCAGAATCGTCCAGTACTGCCTGGTGGCTTCCTGAATCGTGTCCAGGTGCCAGTCCTTGGTGTGTGTCGCCTCCCCAGCGGTGATGCTCGAGAGACATCATTGCGCATCTGTGCCGGGAATGTGCGATGGCTGGCGTGATTTTTTTCCTGAAGTCGGGGGTGGTGGACCTGTCCAGAGGGATGGAGGTTGCGCAGCGCCAGTTGACGTTCAGTCTTCGCGCCTCATCGTCCACCCTGGAATCGACAGCGCAGCGCGACGAGCGTTGAAGCTGATGGCAGCTCTGAGGCGTCTTGCCGTCAGACCGGGCCCACGTATTCACCACGCGCCGGGTAGTCCTTGGCAATCGCGAAGTCGATGGCGCCGAGCAAATCCTGGAACGCGGGCCGTGCGAAGGGCATGGTTTGTACCGCGCCGTAGTACAGCGTGCCGTCGGGCTTCACCAGGAACACGCCTGGCTCGCTGAAGAGGGCAGGTTCTTCGATGCCGATGGAGGTGGTGCCGCGCGAGGTGCTGAGGTAAAGGCCCCACTGGCGGGCATTGGCCAGACCCAGCCCGTAGCCAAATTTCACCGCCTGCGCGTTCACCTTGGTCGCCATGGCCTGGGCGCGCTCGGCGTCGTCGCTGCTGGCCGCCATCATGGCCACGCCGCGTTGGTTGAACTCGGGCGCCAGGCGCTCCAGCTCAAGCAGGTACTTGGCGCAGATGGGGCAATGCAGCCCGCGGTAGAACACGATCAGGTCGAAGCGCTCGGGCGGCTCGGCACCCAGCACGAATCGACCGCCACCCACGAGGGGCAGGGCAAGGGCGGGAACCGGTTGGCGCGGCACAAGGGCAGTGGCGGTCATGGGGAAGTCCTTTGGAGGTTCGTACAAATCGTATCTGCTTCGCGTCGGTATCTGTCTCGCGTCCGTCAGGGCGCCAGCATCACGCGCAGCGATTGGCCGTTGGCCAGTGAGGCGCAGGCGCCCCCCACCATGGGCGACAGGCGCTCGATGCGGTCGGGCAGCGGCATCACATCGCCCAGTTCGGTCCAGCGGCCTGGCGCGTCCCAGCGCAGCGCGTGCAGTGCGCGCAGGGTCATGTCGGGCACCACCACGGTGGGGCGCTGTCCTTGCACCTGCACGATCACCGCCAGCGACTGTTCGATGGCACCCATGCGGTGGTTCGACACATCGAGCGCACGCGCGTACGGCACCAGCAAAGGCGGACGGTAGTGCAGCAGCTGCAGTTCCCCGCCGATGTGGGGGGTAAGCACCATGGCCAGGTCGAGTCGCCCATCGGCGTCGAAATCGTCCACCCCCACCGGGTTGAGCCAGCGAAAAGTCGAGCCGGCAAAGGCGCTGCGCGCACGCTCCACCATGGCAGGCCCGTTGGCCGTGTGCTCGATGCCCAGGACCACGAGCGATGCGCCCTTCAGTGTGTCGGCCTCGACCAGCAAGATCTCCTCGCTGCCATCGCGGTCGATGTCGACGATGCGAGGCACGCGGTCTTCGTACACCCGGTGCAGCGGCAGGTGCGACTCGATCACCTGCCACGACCCCGAGCGCGAGCGGACCAGCGCATGCACGCTGGCCGCGTGTGTGGGCGAACCCAGCGCGCGGTGCGGGTAGCGCAGTGTCGGCGACCCGAGCCAGGCCCAGGCCACGTCCTGCCGGCCTGCTGCGATCTGGCTATCGGACAGGCGTTGCGCGGTCTGCCCGGGCAGCGGCTGCTGTGCATGCGCAGTGCTCGCCTCGCGGTGGCATGCCTGTGCCTGGGGCGCAACCGTCAGGCCCATGGGGCTCGCATCAAGAGGCAGCGAGAAAGCCATCAGGAACACCCAGAAACAGGCACCGAGGGTGAGAGGTTCGCGTTCGCATTGTTGCGAGCACTGGTGCGGTTGAGTTGCAGCGGGCATGGACGTTCGTCGTGTCTGAGCGCCCAACCTTACGCGACGGCGACGGCGACGGCGACCGCAACGCCTGCCGAGCGGCTCATCGCGGCCATCGTGGAGCCCATGGAGCTGCCAGCCGGATCGGTCGCACTCAGTCTTCCAGCACGCGCACCTTCACACTTTTGCCCTTGATGCGCCCGGCGTTCAGCCGGCTGGCGGCCTGTTGGGCGATTTCGCGGTTCACCGCCACATAGGTGGACCATTCGTTCACGTTGATCTTGCCCACCTGCTCGCGGGTGTAGCCCAGGTCGGCGGTGAGTGCGCCCAGCACGTCGCCGGGGCGGATCTTTTCCTTGCGCCCGCCCTGGATGTGCAGCGTCACCATGGGCGGCACCAGGGGTTCGCTGCTCGCGGCTTTCAGCTCGCTCACCGGGTGCCAGTCCGATTCGCGTCCTTGCAGTTGTTCGATCTTGCCGACGCTGCCCATTTCGTCCAGGCTGGCCAGGTTCAGGGCCAGGCCGCTCTCGCCCGCGCGGCCGGTGCGGCCAATGCGGTGGATGTGCACCTCTGGGTCGGGTGTCACATCCACGTTGATGACGGCGGCCAGGCTGGCAATGTCGAGCCCGCGCGCTGCCACGTCGGTGGCCACCAGCACGGAGCAGCTGCGGTTGGCAAAACGCACCAGCACCTGGTCTCGCTCGCGCTGTTCCAGTTCGCCAAACAGTGCCAGCGCGCTGATGCCTTGCGCCTGCAGCACCGCCACCAGGTCGCGGCACTGCGCCTTGGTGTTGCAGAAGGCGAGCGTGCTCGCTGGCCGAAAGTGAGCCAGCAGCTTGCTCACGGTGTCCAGGCGCTGGTTTTCCGTCACTTCATACCAGCGCTGCTCAATCTGCGCACCCGCGTGCTGTGCTTCCACCTTCACGGTGAGTGGCTCGCGCATGAACTGCGCGCTCAGCCTGGCAATGCTTTCGGGATACGTGGCGGAAAACAGCAGGGTCTGCCGGTCTTTCGGGCACTGCTTCGCCACGGTGACGATGTCGTCGAAGAACCCCATGTCAAGCATGCGGTCGGCTTCGTCGAGCACCAGGGTGTTGAGGGCGTCCAGCGTCAGGCTGGCGCGTTCCAGGTGGTCCATGATGCGGCCCGGCGTGCCCACCACGATGTGGGCGCCGTGCTCCAGCGTGGCCAGCTGCCCGCGCAGCGGCACGCCGCCGCAGAGCGTCACCACCTTGATGTTGTCTTCGGCCCGCGCCAGGCGGCGGATCTCGGTGGTCACCTGGTCGGCGAGTTCGCGCGTTGGGCAGAGCACCAGTGTCTGCACGGCAAAGCGTCGCGGGTTCAGGTTGGCCAGCAACGTCAGGGCGAAGGCGGCGGTCTTGCCGCTGCCGGTCTTGGCCTGGGCAATGAGGTCTTTGCCCAGCAAGGCGGGCGGCAATGCGGCGGCCTGGATCGGCGTCATTTCGCCATAGCCGAGCCGCTGCAGGTTGGCCAGGGTGGCCGGGGAAAGTGGAAGGGAGGCGAAGGCGGTCGGGGAGGCGGTGGTCATCCCCGATTATCGAGGGTGAAGTAGAAGGTGGCGCCTTGGTCGAGTTCGGCCTGCACCCAAACGCGGCCGCCATGGCGCGCCGCGATGCGTTGCACGATGCTCAGGCCAATGCCGGTGCCCTTGAATTCGGTCTCGCTGTGCAGCCGGCGAAACGGGCTGAACAGCTGGTCGGCGTGGGCCATGTCAAATCCGCAGCCGTTGTCGCGCACAAAGAAGACCGGGTGGCCGTCTTTCAGTTCCTGCCCCACTTCGATGCGGGTGACCTCGCGCTTGGCGCAAAATTTCCAGGCGTTGCGCAGCAAGTTGTCGAGCACGCTGCGCACCAGCACCGGGTCGCCATGCGCGGTGAGACCGGGAGCGACCCTCACGTCGGCCATGCGTTCGGGCTCGGTCTCCATCTGCTGCGAAAGGATTTCGGAGGCCATTTCGCTCAGGTCCACATCGCTCAGCTGGGGCGTCACCGTCGATAGCCTGGACAGGTTCAGGAGCGCGTCGATGAGGTTGCCCATCTGCGTGCTTTTGGCGGCAATGCGCGCCAGCAGCTTGGCACCTTCGTCGCCCAGCGCGTTGCGGTGTTCTTCGAGCAGGATGTTGCTGAGGCCCGAGATGGAGCGGATGGGAGAGCGCAAGTCGTGCGCCACGGAGTAGCTGAAGGTTTCCAGCTCCTTGAGGCTCTCGCGCAGTTCGCTGGTGCGTTCGTTCACCAGGTGTTCCAGGCCTTCGTTGAGCCGCTGCAGTCGAATTTCTGCGTGCTTGCGCGCAGAAATGTCCTGAACAATGCCGCTGACGCGGTGCTGGGACGTGGGCCTGGCGTCGACCTTGATCCAGCGTGTGAGCCGTGTCTCGCTGAGCAGGCGGAACTCTTCGCTGAACTGCTTCAGCGGCGCCAGTGCCTCGCGGAATTTCGCTTCCACGTTCGGGCGATCCTTCTCGTCCACGCCTGCCAGAAAGTCCGTCAGCGTCAGGGGCTGACCGGCATCCCGTCCCAGCAAGGAGGCGGCTTGTGTGCTGACCGTCATGGCGTTCGTGACCGTGTCCATCTCCAGCACCCCCATGCTGGCCGCATCCAGTGCCTGCTGCAGCAGGCGCTTGTTCTCCACCAGGGCCTCTTCCACGGCACGCCGCTCCAGTGCCATCTGGATGGTGGCGTGGAGTTCGCGTTCGGAGAAGGGCTTGATCAGGTAACCGTAGGGACTGGTCTTGCGCGCACGCTCCAGGGTGGAGTCTTCCGAATAGGCGGTGAGGTAGATCACCGGCACCGGGTTGTCTTCCTTGAGGCGGGCCGCAACGTCGATGCCGTCCATGTCGCCCTCGATGTGGATGTCCATCAGCACCAGATCGGGGTTGGTCTGCAGGATCAGGTCCAGGCTTTCCTGGCCGGAGACCGCCACGGCGGGCACGTCGTAGCCGAGCTGCGCGAGGCGTTGTTGCAGATTGAAGGCGACGATGCTTTCGTCTTCGACGATCAGGATGCGGGCGGGTGCTTTCATATGTCTTCCCTGAGCTGGAACCGCAGCGAGAAGCGCGTTGGATTTTCTCGCTGGATATCGAGCACGCCGTGAAGCTGCCGCGTCAAAAGCTGCACCAGTTGCAGACCGAGCGAGCCGGTCCGAAGGAGGTCCAGATCTTCGGGTATGCGCTTGCCGTCATTGCTGATGGACAGCTCAACCAGGTTGTTCGCATCGTGCCGGATGTCAACGTCAATCGTGCCGCTTTGCTGCTCCGAAAAGCCGTGCTTGAGTGCGTTGCTCACCAGCTCGTTGACGATCAGGCCGCAAGGGATGGCTTCGTTGATGGGCAGGCTCACTTCGTGGGCGTGGATGCGAATCCTGACCAGGCTGGAGACAGAGCCGTATGCCTCGGTGAGCCGGGGCAGCAGTTCGTCCAGGAACCGCTGGAAATCCACCCGGGCGAAGTTCTGCGACTGGTAGAGCGTCTGGTGAATGAGCGACATGGAGCGGATGCGGTTCTGGCTGTCGCGCAACATGCCGGCCACCGCCTGGTCCTCGGTCTTGAGCGCCTGCAGATCCAGCAGGCTGTGGATGACCTGCAAGTTGTTCTTCACGCGGTGGTGCACTTCCCGGAGCAGCAGTTCCTTTTGCTGCAAGGCGTCCTGGATCCGCTTTTCGCTCTGCTTGCGCTCGCTCAGGTCCAGAATCACCGAGAGCACCATGGGGCCCTCGCCGGTCTGCACGGGGTTGATGCCGATCTCCACCGGAAACTCGCTGCCGTCCTTGCGCAGCCCGCTCAGGTCGCGGCCTGCGCCCATAGGCCGGGCGTTCGTCTCGGCCAGAAAGCCACTGCGGTAGGTGGGATGCACGCCGTGGTAACGCGAAGGAATCAGCTTTTCCACGGTGTGGCCGATCAGCTCTTCGCTGCTGTAGCCAAAAGTGGTCTCCGCCAACTGGTTCAAGCGCGTGATTTCGCCGCGCTGGTTGACCACGATCATGGCCACCGGAATGCGATCGAACGCCTGCCCCAGATATTCATCCAGTTGAATCCTCTTCTCCGCCATACCGGGCATCGTATTCGGAATCCTGTCGGCGCGGTGCAGCTTCCTGCTGCCTTTCCAGTAGTCCAGGACGAAAAGCCCACGCTTGTTGAAAAGGGCGTTCAGTCCTTCATCAATTCTTGCAGTTCGATGGCACTGAATCCCGCAGCCAGTCGCGCAGACTCGTTGAACGGTGCGCGCAGGCGTGGCGCGCTGAACTGGCGCGCCAGCGCGCGGTAGTGCGCCACCGGCTCCAGGCCGCGTTGGGCGCAAAGCCACCCATACCAGCGGTTGCCCACCCCCACGTGCCCGATCTCATCGCGCAGGATCACGTCCAGGATCTCCACCGCGCGCTGTGCCTCGGGCGTGCCCACCTTGCGCAGGCGTGCCTGCATCGGCGGGGTGGCGTCCAGGCCCCGGGCTTCCAGCGTGCGCGGCACCAGGGCCATGCGCGCCACCACGTCGTGCTGCGTCCTCACGCACATTTCCCACAGGCTGTTGTGGGCGGCGAAGTCGCCGTAGTCGTGCCCCATGCCTTGCAGGTGGGTGCGCAGCAGGTTGAAATGGATGGCTTCCTCGTGGGCCACGCGCAGCCAGTCGGCGTAGAACTCGGCGGGCATGCCGGGAAAGCGCCAGACGGCGTCGAGCGCGAGGTTGATCGCGTTGAACTCGATGTGCGTGACCGCGTGCAGCAGCATGGCCAGGCCACCGGGGGTGAATGGCGAACGTTGCGAAACGTCTTTCGGCGGCAGCAGTGCCGGGCGATCCGGGCGCCCTGGCAGGGCGGTGCCTGGGGCTGGCGCCAGGTGTTCAGTCGTGTCCAGGTGGGTGTGGCCGGCCTGCTCGTGCTGGAACAGCGCATGGGTGGCGGCCACCTTGTGAGCGGGGTCGCTCAGAAGCAGCGCCTGCAACGCTTGCGCACGCAGGGAAGGCGGAGACAGGTGCGTGGGGCCTTGCATCCCTACAATTCTAGGTTTCGCGAACGGAGACTCCCCAGATGGCAATTTACGAACTTGATGGCACGGCGCCTCGCGTAGCGGATTCGGCCTGGGTGGCCGACAGCGCGCAGGTCATGGGAAGTGTGGTGCTGGCCGAGAACAGCAGCGTGTGGTTTGGCGCCGTGCTGCGGGGCGACACCGAAACCATCACCGTGGGCGCCGGCAGCAACATACAGGATGGCAGCGTGCTGCACGCCGATGTGGGCTACCCCATGACCCTGGGCCACCACGTGACGGTGGGGCACCAGGTGATGCTGCACGGCTGCACCATCGGCGACGAATCGCTCATCGGCATTGGTGCCACGGTGCTCAACGGCGCAAAGATCGGCAGGAACTGCCTGGTGGGCGCAGGCTCGCTGGTGACCGAGGGGAAGGAGTTTCCCGACGGCAGCATGATCCTGGGCAGCCCCGCCAAGGTGGTGCGCGCGCTCACGCCCGAACAGATCGAAGGCCTGCGCCGCAGCGCGGAGCACTACATCGAGAACGCCGAGCGCTACCGCAAGGGCTTGAAAAAGATCGTCTGACCCCGATGTGCAACGATTCGATTTTTCTGAAGGAAACGCTTGTCCGAACTCCACAAATTCGTCTTTGAGGGCCTGCCGGTGCGGGGCATGCTGGTGCGCCTGACGGACGCCTGGCAGGAGATCTTGCAGCGCCACCGCGATGGCGGTGGCTATCCCACGGCTGTCACGGAGCTGCTCGGCGAAATGACGGCGGCGGCCACGCTGATGCAGGCCAATATCAAGTTCAATGGCGCGCTGATCATGCAGATCATGGGCGACGGGCCGGTGAAGCTGGCCGTGGCAGAGGTGCAGCCCGACCTGAGCCTGCGCGCCACCGCCACGGTGGTGGGCGAGGTGGCGGTCGACGCGCCGCTCTCCCACATGGTCAATGTGACCAACCAGGGCCGTTGCGCCATCACACTCGACCCCAAGGACCGCCTGCCCGGCCAGCAACCCTACCAGGGCGTGGTGCCGCTGTTTGGGGATCGGCGTGAGAAGCTGGAAAAGCTGAGTGAGGTGATCGAGCACTACATGCTGCAAAGCGAGCAGCTCGACACGAGGCTGGTGCTCGCGGCCAATGAGCACATGGCCGCTGGCCTGCTCATTCAGCGCCTGCCGCTGCAGGGCGTCACCAACCTCTCTGGCGTTTCGCACCAGCGCGACGAAGACCAGATCGGACACAACGAAGACTACAACCGCATCGCCATCCTGGCGGCCAGCCTCCAGCGCGAAGAGTTGCTGAGCCTGGACGCCGACACCATCCTGCACCGCCTTTTCTGGGAAGAAGACCTGCGCCGCTTCGAGCCGCTCACGGGCGTGCAGGGACCGCGGTTTGCCTGCACCTGCTCACGCGAACGCGTGGGCAACATGCTGCGCGGCCTGGGGCGCGACGAAGTGGAGTCCATCCTGTCCGAGCAAGGGCAGGTGGAGGTGGGGTGCGAGTTCTGCGGTGCGCAATACAGGTTTGATCCGGTGGACGCAGCACAGGTGTTTCTGCAGCCAGCACAGCAACCGCCATCCTCCGATCAGAAGCAATGACCTTCTGCCGAGCGGGCTGAGGTTCTACCCTCCCGTGCGCGCCGAGCTTGTCCCCCGTTCGGGCTGAGCTTGTCCCTCCCTTGCGCGCCGAGCTTGTCCCCCGTTCGGGCTGAGCTTGTCCCTCCCGTTCGCCGTGAGCTTGTCCCCCGTTCGGGCTGAGCTTGTCCCTCCCGTTCGCCGTGAGCTTGTCCCTCCCCCCGTTCGCCCTGAACTTGTCCCTCCCCCCGTTCGCCCTGAACTTGTCCCCCCCGTTCGCCCTGAGCTTGTCGAAGGGCTCACCCACACCTGGGCGTGGCTTCGACAAGCTCAGCCCGAACGGGGGAGCGGCTATGCTCAAACGGGGGAGCGGCTAAACCCAAACGGGGGAGAAGCTCAGCCCGAACGGGGGAGAAGCTCAGCCCGAACGGGGGAGCGGCTAAGCCCAAACGGCGGAGCGGCTAAGCCCAAACGGCGGAGCGGCTAAGCCCAAACGGCGGAGCGGCTAAGCCCGAACGGGGGAGAGGCTCAGCCCGAACGGGGGAGCGGCTAAGCCCAAACGGGGGAGAAGCTCAGCCCGAACGGGGGAGCGGCTCAGCCCGAACGGGAGAGACTCAGCCCGAACGGGGGAGCGGCTCAGCCCGAACGGGAGAGACTCAGCCCGAACGGGAGCGGCTCAACCCGAACGGGGAGGCTCAATCCAAACGGGGAGGCTCAACCCAAATGGAGGGTGACTCGGCCTGAATGAGGGGCGCGAGGTCGGGGCGACGGGCAAGCAGCCCTGTGAACATCCGGTGCTCACATTCCGGGTCGCTGCAGTTCTCGCACGTCCATCTTCCGCGGCCTGCTGTGAGTGAAGGGTCGGCCTGCACCAGCGTTCGCCCTAGCACATGCCCGATGGCGCGCAGCGCTTGCTGCACGCGCGCTGCCAGGTCGCCGTACAGGATCTGGAAGGCAACGCCTGCGGCATGCAAATCGTGGCGCAGCCGCGCATCGGTGGCTTCACCGGTGGCGGCGCTTGCGCCGAGCGGACCACCAGGTGGGTCCAGGCCCATGAGCAGCGTCAGGTCGCAGGGGCATGGTCTGGTGAGAGCCGAGATATCGTCCGTTGCCATCACCGCCACCACGAGATCGGGCGCCTGCAACGCCAGTTCCCGACGCAGCGCCGCAGCCAGGGTGGCCTTGCCGCTGGACCCGCCTCCGAGCAGCGCCACGGTGGTGGCCATCAGCGCTTGTTCTGCGCGATCTGCACGAAGATCTCGTTGGGTTTGACCATGCCGAGCTCCTGGCGGGCGAGTTCCTCGACCATGTCCAGGCCCTCCTGAAGGTCGCGCACCTCGCTGGCCAACTGGTCGTTGCGAAGTTGCGCATCGCGGTTGGCCTGCTCCTGCGTCGCCAACTGCTGCTTCATGCTGGCCACCCGTGGCACGCTACCCCGCCCGAACCACAACTGCGCGTGCACCGCAAGCAGCAGTGCAATCAGCAGGGCAGGGATGAAGCGGCGGGCCATGTCGTGCGATTGTCACCGAAGGTTGTAAAACGCAGCGCGCCCTGGGTACACGGCCACATCGCCCAGGTCTTCCTCGATGCGCAGCAACTGGTTGTACTTGGCCATGCGGTCCGAGCGTGAGAGCGAGCCGGTCTTGATCTGGCCGGCGTTGGTGCCCACGGCGATGTCGGAGATGGTGTTGTCCTCGGTTTCGCCCGAGCGGTGGCTGATGACAGCGGTGTAGCCGGCGCGCTTGGCCATTTCAATGGCAGCAAAGGTTTCGGTGAGCGTGCCGATCTGGTTGATCTTGATGAGGATCGAGTTACCGATGCGCTTGTCGATGCCTTCCTTGAGGATCTTGGTGTTGGTCACGAAGAGGTCGTCGCCCACCAGTTGCACCTTTTGCCCCAGGCGTTCGGTGAGCACCTTCCAGCCGTCCCAGTCGCCTTCAGCCATGCCATCTTCGATGCTGATGATGGGGTACTTGTCGACCCAGGTGGCCAGCATGTCGGTCCATTGCTCTGCGGTGAGGGTGATGCCGCCTTCGCCTTCGAGCACGTACTTGCCATCCTTGAAGAACTCGCTGGCCGCGCAGTCCAGGCCGAGGGCGATCTGGTCGCCGGCGGTGTAGCCGGCCTTGTCGATGGCCTGCAGGATGAGCTGGATCGCGGCTTCGTGGTTCTCGACCGAGGGCGCAAAACCACCTTCGTCGCCCACGGCGGTGCTGATGTGCTTGTCATGCAGGATGGCCTTGAGGGCGTGGAACACCTCGGCACCCCAGCGCAGCGCTTCGCGAAAGCTGGGTGCGCCCACGGGAATGATCATCAGCTCCTGCAGGTCGAGCGAGTTGTTGGCGTGTGCGCCGCCGTTGATGATGTTCATCATGGGCACGGGCATCTGCACCGCGCTCATGCCGCCAAAGTAGCGGTACAGCGGAAGGCCGGCCTCTTCGGCGGCAGCGCGTGCCACGGCCATGGAGACGGCGAGCATGGCGTTGGCGCCCAGGCGGCCCTTGTTGTCGGTGCCATCGAGGTCGATCAGGGTCTTGTCCAGGAATGCCTGCTCGGAAGCGTCCAGACCGAGCACGGCTTCCGAAATCTCGGTGTTGATGTTCTCCACCGCCTTGAGCACGCCCTTGCCCAGGTAGCGACTCTTGTCGCCGTCTCGCAGTTCGATGGCCTCGCGCGAGCCGGTGGAGGCACCCGAAGGCACGGCTGCGCGGCCCATCACGCCGCTTTCCAGCAGCACGTCGCATTCGACGGTGGGGTTGCCGCGACTGTCCAGGATCTCGCGGCCAACGATGTCAACGATTGCACTCATGGATTCAATACCTTTGGATCAAAAACAGGAAAAAGGAAAATCAGGCGCTGAAATGGTCTTCCAGGAAGCCGCTCTTCTTGGCCACCGCATCGAGTGCGAGCAGGGTTTCCAGCAGCGCCTTCATGTGTTGGAGCGGCACGGCATTCGGTCCGTCGGACAGGGCCTTGGACGGGTCGGGATGGGTTTCCATGAACAGGCCCGCCACGCCCACGGCCACCGCCGCGCGCGCGAGCACGGGCACCATTTCGCGCTGGCCGCCGCTGCTGGTGCCTTGCCCGCCGGGCAGTTGCACGCTGTGCGTGGCGTCGAACACCACCGGCGCACCGGTCTCGCGCATGATGGCCAGGCTGCGCATGTCGCTGACCAGGTTGTTGTAGCCAAAGCTGGCGCCGCGCTCGCAGGCCATGAAGCGGTCTTCGTTCAGGCCGGCTTCCTTCGCGGCGGCGCGCGCCTTGTCGATCACGTTCTTCATGTCGTGTGGCGCGAGGAACTGGCCCTTCTTGATGTTCACCGGTTTGCCACTCTGCGCCACGGCGCGAATGAAATCGGTCTGGCGGCACAGGAAGGCCGGGGTCTGCAGCACGTCGCACACCTTGGCGGCTTCGGCGATGTCGTCCTCGCTGTGCACGTCGGTGAGCACGGGCACGCCGAGTTCGCGCCTGACCTTGGCCAGGATCTCCAGGCCTTTCTCGCGCCCAGGTCCCCGGTAGCTGGTGCCGCTGCTGCGATTGGCCTTGTCGAAACTGCTCTTGAAGATGAAGGGAATGCCCAGGCCGGAGGTGATTTCCTTCAGGCGGCCCGCCACGTCCATCTGCAACTGTTCGGACTCGATCACGCAGGGACCTGCGATCAGGAAGAAGGGTTGATCCAGGCCGATGTTGAAGTGGCAGAGTTTCATGAAGGGCGGCGCCGTGGAGGGTATGGGTTCAGGCGGCGGCCAGCGCCTTGGCGCCCTGGCCCTGATGAGCCAGCGCCGCTTTCACATACGCGTTGAAGAGCGGATGGCCGGCCCAGGGAGTGGACTTGAACTCGGGGTGGAACTGCACACCCACGTACCAGGGGTGCACGCTCTGCGGCAGCTCGACGATCTCGGTGAGCTGTTCGCGCTGTGTGAGTGCCGAGATCACCAGGCCTGCCTTGCGAAGCTGGTCGAGGTAGTTCACGTTGGCCTCGTAGCGATGGCGGTGCCGCTCGGTGACCACGTCGCCGTAGATGCTGTGGGCCAGGGTTTCCCGGGCCACGTCGGAGCTCTGCGCGCCCAGGCGCATGGTGCCACCCAGGTCGGAGCTGGCGGTGCGCTGCTGGATGCTGCCGTCGGCGTCTTTCCACTCGGTGATGAGCGCGATGACGGGGTGCGGCGTGTCGGGCTCGAACTCGGTGCTGTTGGCGTCTTTCAGGCCGGCCACATGGCGGGCGTATTCGATGGTGGCCACCTGCATGCCCAGGCAGATGCCGAGGTAGGGCACCTTCTTTTCTCGCGCAAAGCGGGCCGCGCAGATCTTGCCTTCGATGCCGCGCTTGCCAAAGCCACCGGGCACCAGGATGGCGTCGAAGGCGCCGAGCACTTTGCCCACGTTGGCCGAGGTGATGGTTTCCGAGTCGATGTAGTCGATTTCCACCTTGGCGTGGTTCTTCATGCCGGCGTGGCGCAAGGCTTCGTTGAGCGACTTGTAGCTGTCCGACAGGTCGACGTACTTGCCGACCATGGCGATCTTCACGGTGTGCTTCGGGTGCTCCACCTCGTTCACCAGGTCGTCCCAGCGCTGGAGCTTGGCGGGCGGGGTGTTGATGCGCAGCTTGTCGCAGATGAGGCCGTCCAGGCCCTGTTCGTGCAGCATGCGCGGCACCTTGTAGATGGTGTCCACGTCCCACATGGAGATCACGCCCCATTCGGGCACGTTGGAGAACAGCGAGATCTTGGCCCGCTCGTCTTCGGGAATCGGGCGGTCGGCGCGGCAGAGCAGCGCGTCGGCCTGGATGCCGATGGCGCGCAGTTCCTTGGCGGTGTGCTGGGTGGGTTTGGTCTTGAGCTCGCCGGCGGCCGCGATCCAGGGCACGTAGCTCAGGTGCACGAAGGCCGAGTTGTTGGGACCCAGGCGCAGGCTCATCTGGCGCACGGCTTCCAGGAAGGGCAGGGACTCGATGTCGCCCACGGTGCCGCCGATCTCGACGATGGCCACGTCCACGGCATCGGGTGTGCCGATGCCGGCGCCACGCTGGATGAATTCCTGGATCTCGTTGGTCACGTGCGGGATCACCTGCACGGTCTTGCCCAGGTAGTCGCCCCGGCGCTCCTTCTCCAGCACCGACTGGTAGATCTTGCCGGTGGTGAAGTTGTTGGTCTTCTTCATGCGCGTTTCGATGAAACGCTCGTAGTGGCCCAGGTCCAGGTCGGTCTCGGCGCCGTCGTCGGTGACGAAGACCTCGCCGTGCTGGAAGGGGGACATGGTGCCCGGGTCCACGTTGATGTACGGGTCGAGCTTGATGAGGGTGACTTTGAGGCCGCGGGATTCGAGAATCGCGGCCAGGGATGCGGAGGCTATGCCTTTGCCCAGGGAGGACACCACACCGCCGGTGACGAACACAAATTTGGTCATGTCTCGGGCGAGCCGGTCGCTCGCAGGAGGTGGAAATGGCGATTATAAATGCGACCCTCCATACCCCCTGGCTGGGCATTCCCGAACTGCTACATTGCGCCCATGAACGATCTCGCCGGAAAACACATCGTGCTGGGCCTCTCGGGCGGCATTGCCTGCTACAAGTCGGCCGAGCTGTGCCGGGCGCTGGTGAAAGAGGGGGCCACGGTGCAGGTGGTGATGACCGAGGCGGCCGAGCAGTTTGCCACCGCGGTCACGCTGCAGGCGCTCTCGGGGCGCCCGGTGTTCACGTCGCAATGGGATTCGCGCACCTCCGGCGGCGTGGACAACAACATGGCCCACATCAACCTCAGCCGCGAGGCCGATGCGATCCTGGTGGCACCGGCCAGCGCCGACTTCATGGCCAAGCTGGTGCACGGCCGTGCCGACGACCTGCTCAGTCTGATGTGCCTGGCCCGCCCGATCGAGCGGGTGCCGCTGATCCTGGCGCCCGCCATGAACCGCGAGATGTGGGCGCATCCGGCCACCCAGCGCAACGTGAAGCAACTGCGCGCCGACGGCGCCACCGTGCTCGACGTGGGCGCGGGCGAGCAGGCCTGCGGCGAAACCGGCGATGGCCGCATGCTGGAGCCCGACGAACTGCTCTATGACCTGGTGCGCTTTTTCAGCCCCAAAGGGCTGGCGGGCCAACACGTGCTGGTGAGCGCCGGCCCCACCTTCGAGGCCATCGACCCGGTGCGCGGACTGACCAACCTGTCCAGTGGCAAGATGGGCTTTGCCATCGCGCGTGCCGCGCACGAGGCGGGCGCACAGGTCACGCTGGTGGCCGGCCCGGTGGGCCTGGCCACGCCGCGCGGGGTGGGGCGGGTGAATGTGAAATCGGCGCTGAACATGCAGAAAAGCCTGGACCTGCTGGCGCAGAGTGCGACCGTGTTCGTCTCGGCCGCCGCCGTGGCCGACTGGCGGCCGGTCCAGGCGGCGGAGCACAAGATCAAGAAGGATGGCTCGGGTGAGGTGCCCACGCTGTCTTTCGTGGAGAACCCCGACATCCTGGCGGGCATTGCCGCGTCGGCGCGCGCGAAAAGTGGCGCCCTTTACTGCGTGGGCTTTGCGGCCGAGAGCCACGACCTGGAAGAGCACGCCCAGGCCAAGCGCGTGCGCAAGGGCGTGCCGCTGCTGGTGGGCAACATCGGCCCCGCCACTTTCGGGCAGGACGACAACGCGCTTCTGCTCGTGGACGACAAGGGCATGACGGAGCTGCCCCGCGCGTCCAAGCTGGTGCTGGCGCGGCAACTGGTGGAAGAGATCGGGCGGCGACTGCCGCGTTGAACCGGCGCTGTGCTAGGCCGGGTCAGCCCCACCAGGGCAGCAGGCGCTTCATGGCGGCCACTTCGCCGCAGTGATCGGCGGCGTAGCCAGGCAGTGCATTCAGGCGCTCGTGCCACGTGCGGCTGCGCAGCCGCTGGATCAGGCGCTGCATGGCGGGCTGTTCCAGCGTGCTCTTGAGACACACCAGCAGATAGCGCTCTTCGGTGAGAGGCACGAAGCCCAGGCCCTGCGCGCGCGCTGCGTACTCGGTGCCCAGCCCCACGTCCGCGCTGCCGCTGGCCACCGCGTGGGCCACGGCGGCGTGGGAGGTCTCCACATGGTGGTAACCCACGATGTCCAGGGGCAGCCGTGTCGCCTGGGCCAGCAGTTCGTCGAGCAGCAACCGCGTACCGGTGCCGATGGCGCGGTTGACGAAGCGCGCCTGCAGGCGAGACACGTCGCCGATGTCGTGCAGGCGCAGCGGGTTGCCCGGCGCCACCATGAGGCCCTGCGAACGGCGTGCGAAGCCAATGATCTTGTGCAGGCCGGGCTTGAGCAGGGGCCGGTAGGTGCGTGCGCTCAGGCTGTCGGCAGAGGCGAAGGGTTGCGTGTGGAATCCGGCCAGGCCGCAACGGCCTTCGTTGAGGGCGCGGATCGCGTCCACGCTGCCACAGAAGCGAATGTCCAGGTGCAAGGGTGGCGAGGCGTTGCGCCCTTCGGTGGCGGTGCCCGCGAACTGCTGAAGTTCGGTCAGCGCGTGGTCGTGGCTGGCGTAGAGCGTGAGCACATCGCTGGCGCCGCTGCGCTGGTCGTCCTCGAACGCCATGGAGAACGCGCGCTCCAGCTCGGCGCGCAAGCCTTCCATCTGCGGTCCCAGGCGCGCCTGGGCCAGGCGCTCGGCCATCAGCAAGCGCTCGCCAAATGGCGTGAGACGGGCCGCCTGGCCCCGTTCCCAGATGATCAGGGCCTGCCCCAGGTCGGCTTCCCAGTCCTTGAGCTGACCCCACACGTGGCGGTACGACAGGCCCAGCTCCCGCGCTGCGCCCGAGATCGAGCCACTGCTGCGCAGCGCGTGCAGCACATCCATCATGGGATTGCGCAGGAGCGCGGAGGCTTGCGAAGGTCCCGGCCGCGACGCCGACAAGGTGTAGGAGAGCTCGATCTTTCGCATGGAAGGGGAGTGTGCCCCAAATGAACATTTGGGCGCCTTGCCCTGACGTATGTCGGCCGATTCATATCGCGTCACTACGTACTCTCAATTCGAGAGCGCCCCCGTAAGCTCGGTCGCAACCTATGAACACCTTTTCCGACAGCCTGGTCACGGCGTTGCAGCTCGTTCTCTCGGGCGACCCGGGGCTCTGGACGGTGGTGATGCGCTCGCTCGCGGTGAGCGCCACCGCCTGCCTGCTTGCCTGCGGTCTGGGCCTGGTGCTTGGCTCCTGGCTGGCGGCCGCGCGTTTTGCCGGGCGCGGGGCAGTCCTCACCGTGCTCAACACGTTCCTGGCCATTCCTTCGGTGGTGGTGGGCCTGGTTGTTTACCTGCTGCTGTCGCGCTCGGGGCCGCTGGGTTTTCTGGGCTGGCTGTTCAGTTTTCAGGCCATGGTGCTGGCGCAGACGGTGCTGGTGCTGCCGCTGGTGACCGCGCTCACGCGCCAGGTGGTGGAAGACGCCGACCGCAGCCACGGAGAACAGCTCTCGTCGCTGGGTGCGGGGACGAAGCTGCGCAGCCTGTTGCTGGCCTGGGACGAGCGCTACGCCTTGATCACCGTGTTGCTCACGGCGTTTGGCCGCGCCGTGTCGGAGGTGGGCGCGGTGATGATCGTGGGCGGCAACATCGAAGGCTTCACCCGCGTCATGACCACTGCCATTGCCCTGGAAACCAGCAAGGGCGATCTGCCGCTGGCGCTCGGCCTGGGCGTGGTGCTGCTGGCGGTGGTGCTGCTGCTCAACGCCATGGTGTCCTTGCTGCGCCGCTGGCGCGAGCGGGCCGACGGCGCGGCCAGTGCAGCCACAGCGATGGTGGCGGCATGACCGGCATCCCGCCCACGGCCCACCGCCCCGTGGTGCCCGTTCCCTGCTTCGAGGCGCGCGGTGTGCAGGTGCGCCTGGGTGCGGCCGCGCACATTCAGGCCCTGACCGACATCTACCTGCGCATCGAAGAGGGTGAGCGCGTGGCGCTGGTGGGCGCCAATGGCAGCGGCAAGAGCACGCTGTTGCGCACCCTGCATGGCTTGCAGCGCACCAGCGCGGGCGAGCTGCGCACGCCCGCGCACCAGCGTGTGGCCATGCTGTTCCAGCGCCCGCACATGCTGCGCATCAGCGCGCGGCACAACATCCAGCTCGGCCTGTGGCTGCAGGGCGTGCCGTGGCGGCACACCGATGCACTGGCGCTGGCCGCGCTGGACCGTGTGGAGATGAGCGCCCTGGCAGAGCGCAATGCACGTGCCCTCTCGGGCGGCCAGCAGCAGCGCCTCGCGCTGGCGCGGGCGTGGGCGCTGCGCCCGGCTGTGTGGTTGCTCGACGAACCCACCGCCAGCCTGGACCCACACGCCAAACGCGAAGTGGAAGCGCTCATCAGCGAATTCACGGCGGTGGGCCAGCGCGACGCCGACGGCCAACCCACCGGGCGGCCCACCACGCTGGTGTTCAGCAGCCACAACCTCGGTCAGGTCAAGCGCCTGGCCAACCGCGTCATCTACCTGGAGCGCGGCCGGCTGCTGGCCGATCTGCCGGTGCACGAATTTTTCAACCACGACCTGCTGCGGTCCCTGTGCCCGCAGGCCCATTTGTTTGTTCAAGGAGAAAGCTTGTGAAACCCTTCCGCCGCCTCGCCCTTACTGCTGTCCTGGGCGCCGCCAGTCTCCTCGCCACTGCAGGCGCCTTTGCGCAGAGCATCGTGGTGGCTTCCACCACGTCCACCGAACAGTCGGGGCTGTTCTCTTACCTGCTGCCCGAGTTCAAGAAGGCCACCGGCATCGACGTGAAAGTGGTTGCCCTGGGCACTGGCCAGGCCATCGACATGGCGCGCCGGGGTGACGCCGATGTGCTGTTCGTGCACGACAAGGTGGCCGAAGAGAAGTTCGTGGCCGATGGCTTCGCCGCCAGGCGCCAGGAAGTGATGTACAACGATTTCGTTCTGATCGGTCCCAAGGCCGACCCGGTGAAGACCAAAGGCAACGACATCGTGGCGGCCATGAAGAAGGTGGCGGCCGCCAACGCCGAATTCATCTCCCGCGGCGACAAGAGCGGCACGCACGCGGCCGAGTTGCGCTTCTGGAAGATGACCGACACCGACGCCAACAAGGGCACGGGCTACAAGGAATGTGGTTGCGGCATGGGCCCTGCGCTCAACATCGCCGCCAGCAGCGGTGGCTATGTGCTCGCCGATCGCGGCACCTGGCTCAACTTCAAGAACCGCGCCGATCTGGCGGTGCTGGTGGAAGGCGACAAACGCCTGTTCAACCAGTATGGCGTGATGCTGGTGAGCGCGGCCAAGCACCCGCAGGTGAAGACCGCGGAAGGCCAGAAGTTCGTGGACTGGGTGACCGGCCCGGCAGGGCAGGCGGCGATTGCGAGCTACAAGATTGGCGGTGAGCAACTCTTCTTCCCCAACGCCGCCAAGTGATCGGTGACGGGCCCGTGCAGGTCTACGCGGCGGGCAGCCTGCGCGAGGCTTTCACCGAGCTGGTCCGCTCGGGCGCGTGTGAGCCTGCAACGCTGACCTTTGGCGCGGCGGGCCTGCTGCGAGAACGCATCGAGCGGGGAGAGCAAGCGCAGGTGTTTGCCTCCGCCGACCTGAGCCAGCCCGAGCGCCTGGCCCGGCAGGGCGGGTGGATGGCGCCGGTGGTCTTCACACGCAACAGCCTGTGCGCACTGGTGGCCACGCACGTCGAAATCCGCTCCGCGACCTTGCTCGACACGCTGCTCGACCCGGAGGTGCGCGTGGGCACCTCGACGCCGAACAGCGATCCCTCCGGCGACTACGCTTGGGCGTTGTTCGACAAGGCCGACGCCCTGCGACCAGGCGCTGGCACCTTGCTCAAAGCCAAGGCACTCCAACTGACCGGCGCGGCCGACTCGCCCAGGGCCCCGGCAGGGCTGGGTACCTATGCCTGGGTCATGGCCCAGGGCTGGGCCGACGTGTTCCTGACCTATCGAACCAACGCACTCGCGGCCTGCGAGGAACGTTCCGACCTGCGGATGCTGGAACTGCCAGCGGAATTGCAGGTGGGCGCCCGTTACGGCGCGAGCTGCCGGGACGATGCGCCTCCATCGGTCCGCGCATGGCTGAGCGCGCTGCTGTCCACACCGGTTCAGCAGATACTGGTGCGCCATGGATTCGAAGCTGCCTGAAAGCCGCTCCCTGAGCCGCCGCGATCTTCTGATCGCGGCGGCAGGGGGCACTGTTCTTCCGGTGTTGGCGCAAGGGCGCAGCGTTGCCGACAGCGCCAACCGGCGCGTGAACGTGCCGGCGCGGGTGCAACGCATCTTCCCCGCAGGTCCGCCGGCCGCCATCTGGCTCTACACGCTCGCACCCGATGCGCTCATCGGCTGGCCGCGTGCCAACCGCGCGGCTGAGCGGGAGTTCCTGTTGCCCGGCATTGGCGACCGGCCCGAGGTGGGCCGCCTCACCGGGCGCGGCAACACCACCAACCTCGAACAACTGTTGCTGACCAGTCCAGACCTCATCGTCGATTCGGGTTCCACGCGCGCCACCTTCGTGGAACTGGCCGACCGCGTGCAGGCGCAGACCGGTATTCCGTACGCGTTGATCGACGGCCGCCTGGAGGCCACCGCACCGGGGTACCTGTTGCTGGGCGAGCTCACGGGTCGGCGCGAGCGCGCCGCGCAACTGGCGAGATACGCCGCCGACACCTTGCGCACGGTGCAGGAGCGCGTGGCCCGCGCCACGGCTCGGCCCCGCGTGTACTACGCTCGCGGCCCCGAGGGGCTGGAGACCGGCCTGGGCGGTTCGATCAATGTGGAGATGTTCGAGGCCATGGGCATCCACCACGTGGCCGCCGGCCTGCAAGGCGGGCTGGCCACGGTGTCGATGGAGCATGTGCTGGGGTGGGACCCCGAGATCATCGTCACCATTGACCAGACCTTCGCGCAGACCGTGCGCTCAAACCCGCTGTGGCGCAGCGTGAGCGCCGTGAAGAGTGGCCGCGTCCACCTCTCGCCCAAGCTGCCGTTTGGCTGGATCGACTTCCCGCCCAGTGTGAACCGCCTGCCCGGGCTTTGGTGGCTGGGCAGCAAGGTTTTTCCCTCGCTGTTCCCGGAAGACCTGACCCTGCTGACGCGAGATTTCTACCGCCTGTTCTACCAGGTGGACCTGTCGCTCGCCCAGGTTGCGCGGGTGCTGGCCGGAAGAGATTGAACATGCGGGGCGGTGGCGTCTGGTCGGTGGCGGTGCTGCTGGCGGGCGTGCTGGTGGCGCTCGCGCTGGGTCGCACCGACATTCCGCTGTCCGACATCTGGCACCTGCTCACCTCGTTGCTGCAGGGCGCGCCCGCGCCCAACGAACAGGTGCAGACCGTGGTGCTGCAGATTCGCGGGCCGCGGATTGTGGCGGCCATCGCCGTGGGCGGTGCGCTGGCCGTGGCCGGGGCGGTTTTCCAGGGCCTGTTTCGCAACCCGCTGGTCTCACCCGACATCCTCGGTGCTTCGGCGGGTGCAGCACTGGGCGCGGTGCTTGGCATCTTCTTGTCGTTCGGCGTTTTCGGCATCCAGGCGGCCGCGTTCGTGGGAGGCTTGCTCGCAGTGGCGCTGGTCTACGGCGTGGGGTCCACCGTGCGGCATGGCGACCCGGTGCTGGTGCTGCTGCTTGCCGGCATCGTCATCGGTGCGCTGCTGGGCGCAGGCATTGGCCTGGTGAAGGTGCTCGCCGATCCCTACAACCAGTTGCCAGCCATGACCTTCTGGCTGCTCGGCAGCCTGGCCGCCGCACATGCCGACGACCTGCTGCCACTCATCGGACCGGTGGCGCTGGGCACGGTGGTGCTGCTGTTGCTGCGCTGGCGCATGGACGTGATGTCGCTGCCCGAGGAGGAGGCGCGCTCACTCGGCGCCCGCACCACCGGCCTGCGGCTGCTCATCGTGGCGGCGGCCACGCTGGTCACCGCCGCGAGCGTGGCCGCAGCGGGTATCGTGGGCTGGGTGGGCCTGGTGGTGCCGCATCTGGCGCGCTTCCTGGTGGGGCCTTCGTTCGCGCGCCTGCTACCCACCTCTGCGGCGCTCGGCGGCGGTTTCCTGCTGCTCATCGACTCCCTGGCGCGCACGCTGGCGCCAGTGGAGATTCCGCTCGGTATCCTCACGGCGCTCATCGGCTCGCCGTTCTTCATCGTGCTGTTGCGCCGCGCGTCCAGGGGCTGGACATGACGCCAGTGCTGGCCTGCAACGGCCTTGGCGTGGGCCATCCGGGTCGCGTGGTGGGCTCGAATCTCAATGTGACTTTGCACGCGGGCGAAGTGCTTGCGCTGCTCGGCCCCAACGGTTGTGGAAAAACCACCTGGCTCAAGACCATGCTGGGGCTGTTGCCCGCCCAGGCCGGAACGGTCCACCTGCGGGGGCGCCCCTTGTCCGAATGGCCGCTGGCCGAGCGTGCGCGCGAGCTGGCCTATGTGCCGCAGGGCCAGGCCAGCACCTTCGGATTCACCGCCATGGACATGGTGCTCATGGGCCGCACCGCGCACCTGGGCCTGATCGCGCGACCCGGCGAGAAGGACCGCGCCATCGCAAGGCAGGCGCTGGAGCGCCTGGGCATTGCGCACCTCGCGGCGCGTTCGGTCCACCGCATCAGCGGCGGCGAACGCCAGCTCGTGGTGATCGCGCGCGCACTCGCACAGCAGCCACGCGCCGTGCTGCTCGACGAGCCCACCGCCAGCCTCGACTTCGGCAACCAGGGCCTGGTCATGCGCGCCATTCGAACACTGGCCGATGAAGGCCTCGCGGTGTGGTTCACCACGCACGATCCCAACCAGGCGCTGCGTTGCGCGAACCGTGCGCTGCTCATGCGCGACGGGCGCGTATTGGCGCAGGGCGCGGTGGCGCAGGTGATGAAGGTCGATACCCTGCGCGAGCTCTATGGCGCGGGCGTGCAGCAAGTCACTGATGCCGATGGCGGCCTGCCGGCTTTTCTGCCTGCTTTCTGGCCCTGATGCCCGACCGGAGCCTCCATTCATGAACAACTGTTAAGGTGCTTGCGCGGAGCTTTGATCCGCCGCCATACTGGCCCGGCACGTGGTCCGTCCATGTTCCACCCGTCCACACACCTCAAGGAGCACCCCATGGGAATCTTCAGCAACATCCTCGAAAAACTCGGCATGGGCTCGCCCAAGGTCGCTCCCCAGCCACCGGTGGCCAGCGCCCCTGTGCCCCAGGCACCCATGGATGCACCCGCACCTGCCGTGGCAGCGCCCGCGCCGGTGGCTTCCATCACCATGGTGGACGTGATGGCGCTCATGGAAAAGAAGGCAGCAGCCAACCCGCAGAAGCTCAACTGGAAGACCTCCATCGTCGACCTGCTCAAACTGCTCGAACTCGACAGCAGCCTTGACGCCCGCAAGCAACTCGCCAAAGAGTTGTATTGCCCCGATGACCTCATGGGCGACTCCGCCAAGATGAACATGTGGCTGCACAAGAACGTGCTCGCCCACATCGCTGCCAACGGCGGCAACATCCCGAAGGACATGCTCGACTGATACTTTCGTTGACCTTGACGCCGCATGGGGCGTCGCCTTCAATGACCGGGTTGATTGATGGAGGCTCCTCATGCGCAAACTGGTCCTGTGTTCCTTTGTTCTGGCCGCACTCATGCCCGCGGCCTCATTCGCCGAAGGCCCGAGCTGCAACGCCGCAGCCGCCGAGAAAAAGCTGCACGGCGCGGCCAAGACCTCGTTTTTGAAGAAGTGCGAGAAAGACGCTGCGGCCACGTGTGACATGGCAGCGGCAGAGAAAAAGATTCACGGCGCCGCCAAGACCAGCTTCACCAGGAAGTGCGTGAAAGACGCGGTGGGTGCAGCTGCTGGCTGAGCCAGCTCCAACGAAATTTTGAATACTTCAGAACTACAATTCCTGGGGCGCTTCCACTGCGAGCAGTGGGAGCGCTTTTTTTCAACCAGGTCTCAGGAGTTGTATGAAGCGTTCAACGATTGCATTTTTCAGCGGGCTGTCGATGCTGGCCGTTCTTTCGGCGGGGTGTTCGTCGCCCCTGAAGCAGGGCGAAGCAGAGAGTGCTTCTGCCAGGAGCGTGAAGGCGCCAGATGCGGCCCCGTCGGCTGCACCCGTCTCCACCGATGCGCCACGCGTCGTCAAGTCCACCGACGGCAGCTACGAAGGCGAGGTTTGGGGAGTGGCATCACCCAAGAGCAAATTTGCCAAGCTGCGCATCGGCATGAGCATGGGTGAGGTGCAGGACATCATGGACCGTGCGCCCGACCGCACGCATTCCCACGAAACCGGCAAACGCTGGATCCCGTTTTATTTCGGCTCGGACGCGCGCCGCATGCAGGTTTTGTACAAGGATGAAGGCTGTCTCGCCTTCACAGGCGGCAACATCTGGGGTGCCGCAGGCGGGGAGCTCGTGCAGATCCACAACGACACTTCCGGCGCCTGCTACCAGCCCTGAGCGCAGCGGGCCGTCAGCGCACCATCGCCACGCCCTTGATCTGGGCGTAGACCGGCAGGCCCGGCGCAATGCCGAGGCGGCGCGCGGAGAGCGCGCTGATGCGTGAGAGCAGGCGCACAGCTTCATCGCCTTCGCCCAGCCGCAAGCCCACCAGCACCTGGCCTGGCGTGTCGTCGGCCACGTCCACCACCGTGGCCGGCAGCACGTTGAGCACGCTGCTGTTCTCGGGCATCTGCAGAGACACGCTCACATCGCGTGCCTGAACGCGCACGCGCACCGGTGTGTGGACGGGCAAGGCCACGTCGGCGGCCTGCGGCAGCAGCAGCCGGCCCCCATTGAATGTCAGCACGCTCAAATCATCGTCCGGTGAATGGCCCGCCGCGTGCGCGTCAATGAGTGAGGCGGCGGCATCGCCGTGGGCCAGTGGCAGGTCCAGCCGTGTCATCAGTTGCGCCACAGGACCCCGGGCGCGCACCCGACCGGCTTCCAGCAGTACCAGATCGTCGCCCAGTCGCGCCATCTCGTCGGGTGAATGCGTCACGTACACCACCGGGATGTCGAGCCGCTCGTGCAAGTGCTCCAGCCACGGCAAGATTTCCGCCTTGCGCGCCGCATCCAGAGAAGCCAGCGGCTCGTCCATCAACAGCACACGCGGGCTGGTGGCAAGGGCCCGCGCAATGGCCACGCGCTGGCGCTCGCCCCCCGACAACTCGTGCGGCATGCGCGGCAACAGGTGGGCAACGCCGAGCAGTTCCAGGCCATGGTCCCAGCCATGGCGGCGTTCGGCGGCGGGCGTGCGCTGGAAGCCGAACATCAGGTTGCGCTGCACGTTCAGGTGTTCGAACAGGCTGGCCTCTTGAAACACATAGCCCAGGGCGCGCTGGTGTACCGGGCGCAGCAGGCCGCGTGCGCTGTCCTGCCACACCTCGTCGCCCATACGCACCACGCCCTCGGCTTGTGGCTCCAGGCCGGCGAGTATGCGCAGGCAGGTGGTCTTGCCCGAGCCCGAAGGCCCGAAGAGCACACTGACCCCTTTGCCCGGCAGGTGCAGGTCCACATCGAGCAGGAAACCGCTGCGCTGCAGTCGAGCCGTGAGTTGCAGACCTTTGTTCATGGGTGGCTCGTGCGCTGACGCCGGTGGTAGAGCTGCAGCGCGAGCAGCATCACGAACGAGAAACCGAGCATCACCGCTGCGAGGCGGTGGGCATCGCCATACTCCAGAGCCTCCACGTGGTCGTAGATCTGCACCGAGATCACGCGCGTCACGCCCGGGATGTTGCCACCCACCATCAGCACCACGCCGAATTCACCCACCGTGTGCGCAAAGGCCATGATGGTGCCGGTGATCAGCCCCGGCTTGCACAGCGGCAGCACCACATGAAAAAAAGTGTCCAGTGGCGAGGCGCGCAGGCTGGCCGCCGCTTCCAAGGGGCGCGTGCCCAGGCCCTGCATGGCGTTTTGCACCGGCTGCACCATGAAAGGCAGCGAATAGAACACCGAGGCGATCACCAGCCCCGTGAAGCTGAAGGTGAGCACGCCCAGGCCCAGCCATTGGGTGAACTGGCCGACCGGCCCGTTGGGTCCCATCAGCACCAGCAGGTAAAAGCCCAGCACCGAAGGCGGCAGCACCAGTGGCATCGACACCAGCGCACCCACCGCCCGGCTCCAGGCCGAGTTGCTGCGGGCCAGCCACCATGCCAGCGGCACCCCCAGCGCCAGCAGGATCAGCGTGGTGAGGGTGGCCACCTGCAGCGTGAGGCCGATCGCCTGGAGGTCGGACGGGGACAGGAGCACAGAATGGTCGCGTCAGGTGGCATTACCGAGAGACACCGCCGGGCCGGCTTTGCCGGACGGCTGGTGTCGCTCCCTTGAGGGGTGGCGCGAAGCGCCGCGGGGGTGTTCAAATTTCATAGCCGTAGGAGCGGATCAGGTCCTTGATGTTCGGGCTTTTCAGCAACGTCATCAGAGCCCTGGCGGCTTCGTTGTTCGCGCCGCGCTTGAGCAGCACCGCGTCCTGCTGAATGGGCGTATACAGGTTCTGCGGCACCACCCACATCGAGCCTCCCTTGAGCTTTCCGCCTTCCAGCACCTGCGACATGGCCACGAAGGCGATGTCCGCGTTGCCGGTGAAGGCGAAGTTGTAGGTCTGGCCGATGCTTTCGCCCTGCACGAGCTTCGGCGTGAGAGAGGCCGTCAACCCCAGCTGGTCCATTGTCTGCACAGCTGCCGCACCATAGGGCGCCGTCTTGGGGTTGGCCATGGCCAGCTTGCGAAACCCCTCGCCCTTCAGCACCGCGCCCTGCGCATCCACCTTGGCGGCATCGGCCGACCACAGCACCAGCTTGCCCGTGGCGTAGGTGAAACGGCCGCCCGGCTGCGCCAGGCCATCGGCTTCGAGCTGCGCGGGCGTCTTCGTGTCGGCCGCCAGCATCAGGTCGAACGGCGCGCCGTTTTTGATCTGCGCATACAGCCCGCCCGTGGCACCCACGCTGATCTTCAGCGTGTGGCCGGTCGTCCTCTGCAGCACCGAGGCAATGGCCTTGATCGGCTCGGCGAAGTTGGCGGCCACGGCAATCTGCGCTTCGGCCGCGTGCAGCGTGCCAGCCACAGCAGCCAGCGCCAGCAAGGGCCAGTGCAGAAGAGAACGTGCGAACATCGCGGCGATCCTTTTTTTTACTGAGATTTGGCGAGAATTCGCTATTCCAATCTGGAATAGCGATGAGAGTATAGGCCCTTGAAGAAATCCATGGCTTCCAGAAACCCTTCAGCCCGACGTGCGTTGACCACGCTCCCCCAAGCCCTGGCTGACAGCAGCGGCGACAAGCGCCTGGACGTGCTGCGCCAGATCGCCGCCGGCCACTCCATCTCGCAGGCCGCGCGGGAAGTGGGCATCAGCTACAAGGCCGCCTGGCAGGCCATCGACACCTTGTCCAACCTCAGCGGACAGCCGCTGGTGGAGCGCACCGTGGGCGGCGTGGGCGGCGGCGGCGCTCACATCACCCCGCACGGCGAGCAACTGCTTGCTCTGGCAGACGCACTGGGCCAGGCGCGCCAACAGGTGCTGGCGCGCTTCTCGCAAGGCATGCAACTGGCCAGCGGCGGCTTCGGCCTGCGAACCAGCATGCGCAACCAGTTGCCCTGCCGCGTGCTGCAATGCGAGCCCGCGTCGCCCAACGACCCCATGGTGTGGGTGCAACTGCGCACACCCGGCGGCGCCGGCCTCACGGCCAGCGTCACCCGCGAAAGCGCCGACCTGCTGGGCCTGGCGCCGGGGCAGGAGGTGCTGGTGCTGTGCAAGGCCACGGCGGTGAGCGTGCTCAGCGCGGCGCGTGCTGCGACGGTGGTGCCAGGAGACGGTGCTGCCCAGCGGTGTTCACTGGAGGGCCGAGTGGAGCGCGTGGCCAAGGGTGCTGATCGCGATGAGGTGGTGCTGGCGCTGGAAGGAGGGGGGCATTGGGTGGGGTTTGCGCCACATCCGTTCGCGGCTCGCGTTGGTGCGCGTGCAGTGGCGACCATGCCATTCGCGGCGCTGGTGGTAGGTCTGCCTGGCTAAGTGCAGGAGCTGTCCAACGCCGGCATCTTTGTCGACATCGAGATGGCCACGCAGGGTGCGCTTGCCGCGTTCCAGAATGGCTGATCTTCAAGGCTGGCGGCTGCGTGCAGCACGCCTCTTCGACACGGATTCGATGGAAACAGCCAGAAGAACCGGGCCAAGAAAACGCTCAGCGTTGCCGAGCGCCCAGCTTGCGGTACACCGTGGCGCGGCTGATGCCCAGCGCGCGCGCCGCTTCCTTCACGTTGCCGCGCGCGTCGTCTACCGCCTTGCGGATGAGCGCGGTTTCCACGTCCTTCAGCGGTACGCCGGGCACGGCGCCATGCAGGGGCACGCCACGCTCGCCACCTCGGTTGAGTTGCGCCAGCACGCACAGGCGCAGACCCGACCACAGCGGTACCTCAAACTGTCCGCGCTGGGCGCGCGCCGCGTCGAACAGCGTTTCGATGGGCACGGCAAAGAGTTCGCTGCAGTGGCCCGGCGCCATGCCGGGGCCGATGCCCAGCATGTCGGCCGCAGGCCGGTTGAGGGCGGTGACCTGGCCATCCTGGTCCAGCCCGACCAGGCCATCGCTGTCGTCGCCGATCACGCGGCCGGGCCAGTTCAGGCACAGCAGCAGGCGGTGTGGTCGACTCAGCGTGAGCGCGTTCTCGATGCTGCGCGCCGATTGCGTCACCAGGTGCTTGAGCGCGGGTTGTTCGATCACGTTCACCCCGGTGAGGTCGAGCATGCCGACGCACTGGCCATCGGGCCCCCAGATGGGCGCGCCAGCGCAGCTGTAGACGCTGGTGTCGTCGTAGAAATGCTCGCCCCGGTGCAGCCACACGGGTTGCAGTTCGGCCAGTGTGGTGCCGATGGCGGTGGTGCCCACGGCGCGCTCGGACAGGTCCACGCCCACGCGGGCAATGCTGGCGGCGTAAGGGTTGTGCCGGTCCACCGGGCCATTGACGTCGATCACCATGCCGTTTGCGTCGGTGAGGATGGCGAAGTAGCGCGTGTGGGCCATGGCGCGCGTGAGCGACTGGATCACCGGGGCCGCCGCACGCAGCAGCGGCTGGTTGGCCTCGATGGCCAGGTGCATGGTGCTGGCGGCCACGGCATCGAAGGCCACATGCTGGCGCGGTTCCAGGCCAAGCTCCAGGCAGCGCCGCCAGGAGCGTTCGACCCAGGGCGCCAGCAGCGGCTGCGTTTGCGGGGCACGGGTTTCCAGCAGCGTGCGCCGCGCCAGCTCGATCCGTGCCAGCCGGTGCTGGTGCGGCGCTGACAGGCGGTCCGACGAGGGCGAGGGGCTGGTCACGTGGCGTGGAAAAGTGGGCTGGGCCGGGGCCGGGCTGGCGGTGCAAGCGCCATTAGAGCAGCGTTTGCATGGCTGCGCACACGCCTGAGCGACCTGCTCGGGTTAACCCGGCCAGCGCCACGACCAGCGGGTCTCGCGGGCCAGCGCTTCCAGGTCTTGCGGGGTGTCGAGATCTCGGGTGTAGTGCGGGTTGTCCACTGTCCACAGCCGCACCGCCTCGGGGTGCGCGGCGCGCCACTGGCGCAGGCTGGGTTGCATCGGCGTGCCGATCAGGGCGGCGCACACCTGCGCGTCAAAGATCACCGGGTGGCCGGGCTGGCCGTGCACCATGGGCACCTGCACGCGAATGCCCGGTCCGCGTGCCTTGAAGGCCTCCAGCGCGGCCTGCACGTCGGTGCCGTCCACCATGGGCTGGTCGGCCAGCAACACCACCACCTGCTTCACGTCGTGGGCCAGCGCTCGCAGGCCCGCGCGCAACGACGAGGCGGTGTCGTCTTCCGGGCGCGGGTTGATCACGCACAGCGGCGCAAGCTGTTCGGGCAGACGGGCCACGTGGGCCTGGATGTCCTCGGCGTGGTGGCCCAGCACCAGCACCAGGTCGTGCCGCGCCTTGCCGCGCAAGGGCTGGAGGTGGGTCAGCAGCCGCTCCAGCAGGCTGCGGCCTTCCAGCTCCAGCAGGCATTTCGCCACGCCACCCATGCGGCGACCGGCACCGGCTGCAAGGATGACAAAGCCGGTCTTCATATTCAAGGGGTGACGAAGCAGGTGGGCGCGGAAGGCACGCTCGCTTCCCGCGAGTTCTTGGCGCTGGCCACGTCCATGTCGCGCGGCAGCGGCACGCCGTTCTTCACCGCCAGCACCTCGGCCATGATGCTCACCGCGATCTCGGGCGGCGTCTTGCTGCCGATGTAGATGCCGATGGGGCCGCGCAGGCGCGCCAGGCTTTCGGGCGTCTGGTCGAAGTGTTCGATCATGCGGGCGTGGCGCGCTTCGTTGTTGCGGCGCGAGCCAATGGCGCCCACGTAAAAGGCCTCGGTCTCCAGCGCTTCCAGCAACGCCAGGTCGTCCAGCTTGGGATCGTGGGTGAGGGCAATCACGCAGCTGCGGCGGTCCACGTGAAATTCGCGCACCACGTCGTCGGGCATCTCGGTGACCAGCGTGACGCCGGGCACGGCCCAGGCAGTGCGGTATTCCTCGCGCGGGTCGCACACGGTCACCGCGAAGCCGCTGAAGAGGGCCATGGTGGCGAGGTATTCGGTGAGCTGGCCGGCGCCGATGAGCAGCATGCGGTATTCGGGGCCGAAGGTGTTGCTCAGCACCTTGCCATCGTCGATGAGCGAAGCAGGTGCCTGCGCCGCGCGCAGCGTGACGCGGCCCGTGGCCAGTTCGGTGCGCCGCTCCATCATCTGCCCTCCCGCGAGCGAGAGCACCAGCGCTGCGATGGAAGCAGCATCGGGGTTGAATTCCAGCACCAGTTCCAGCGTGCCGCCGCAGGGCAGGCCGAAGCGGTGGGCTTCGTCCGCGCTCACGCCGTATTTCACGCGCTCGGGCGTGCCGTCGGGAATCTCGTGTGTGATGCCGGGCGGCGCTTCGCTGCCCTGCACCGCGCCGTGGGCGCGGCTGTAGCGGTAGATCAGGTCGTCCTCGATGCAGCCGCCGGAGACCGATCCCACCACCGCGCCGGTTTCGCACAGCGCCATGATGGAGCCCACCGGCCGGGGCGACGAGCCCCAGGTGCGCACCACGGTGGCCAGCAGGGCGCGGCGGCCTTGTTCGCGCCAGCCCTGCAAGGTGCGCAGCACGGTGACATCGAGGTTTTCCACTTTGAATCCTTCAGGCCCGGGAGGCCAGGTAGATGATCGCAGCAATCGCCACCGCGATGGCGGCCCACGCCCAGGTGGGCAGGCCGCGCGAGGCGGGCGCAGTGGGCGCAGGTGCCACCACGGCTGCGCCCGGGGGGGCGGGATGGCGGCGTTGCAGCTCTTCGTCGAAGCGGCGAAAGAAATCTTCAGCCAGAGATTTTGCCGCACCGTCGATCAGGCGCTGGCCGAGCTGGGCGATCTTGCCGCCCACGGTGGAGTGCACGGTGTAGCTGAGTTCGCAGCCGGAGTCGGTGGGCCGGAGCAACACGGCGGACGTGCCCTTGCCGAAACCGGCCACGCCGCCCTGGGCGTCGAAGCCGAGCTTGTACGACTCGGGTGGCACGATGTCGGAGAGCACCACGCGGCCATTGAACCGGGCCGAGACCGGACCGATCTTGAGTGCGGTGCCCACGACGTAGGTGTTGGGTTCGGTGAGCTCGAATTTCTCGCAACCCGGAATGCAGGTTTTGAGGATCTCGGGGTCGTTGAGTGCCTCCCAGGCCTGTTGCTGGGTCACTGCGAGCGTGCGGCTGCCTTGCATGTCCACGTGGGTATCTCCTGTCAGGTTGGAATGGTGAATGAATTCGGGGGCTTCAGCCGCGCTGCATGAGCGCAGCCATGGAACGCGCGAGGTCTTCAAGCCGGCCCAGGTTGTGCACGGCCAGCATGCCGTGGGCGTGGCGATGGAGCACGGCCGCACCACTGGCCAGCGGTGCATAGCCATCGAAACGCAGCAGGGGATTGAGCCAGAGCAGTTGCCGCGTGTGCCGGCCCAGCCAGGTGAGTTCTTCCTCCAGCGCCTCGGGCGCGCCGGTGTCCAGGCCGTCGGTGATGAGCAGCACCACAGTGCGTCGGCCCACCAGGCTGCGGCGGTGCTCGGTGCGCAGGCGCGCCAGCGATGCACCCAGGCGCGTGCCGCCAGCAAAATCCTCGATGGCGTCGTTGGCCATGGCCAGCATCTGGTCGGTGTCGCTGTGGCGGAAGGCAGAGCGCAGGTCTGTCAGGTCGGTGCCGAAGGCGAAGGCCGTGCGCGGCGTGGCCCGCGTGGCCTGGTGCAGAAAGGCCAGCAGCAGGCGGGCGTAGCGCTCCATGGAGCCCGATACGTCCACCAGGATCAGCAACGGCAGTGGCTGGCGGCGCCGGTTCAGGCGCGGCAGCGTCAGCAGTTCGCCGTCGTGCCGCCGGGCCTGTTGCAGCGCTCGCGGCCAGTTTGGGCGATGGCCACGCGTGCTGGCGCGCTCGCGGCGCGAAGCCACCGGTGGCAGCGGCAGGGGAATGTCGCGCACCAGGCGTTCGACCAGTCGGAATTCGCTGGCCGAGAGCTCGGCAAAGTCGGCATGGCGCAGGCGTTGCAGGTCGCTGGCGGTCATGGCGGCGTCGAACTTCACCTCGGTTTCGCCGGCATCTGGCCGGCGGGCCTGCAGGCCCGCCACGGTGAGCGCTTCCTGCACACGTGCCTTGCGCCGCACAGGGTGGGCCTTGGCTGCCTTGGGCAGCATCTGGGAGAGCAGTTGCTGCGCGAGTTCGGGGTTGCGAAAAAACGCGTCGAACATTTCGCCAAACACCTCGATGTCCTGCTGGCGGCTCACCAGCACCGCTTCGAGCGCGGCGCGCAGGTCGTCCTTGCGCTCCACGCCCACGGCCTCGGCGGCGGTGATGGCCAGTGCCATGCGGCTGCTGTCCACCGGTACACCGGCCCGGCGCAACGCCCGGCCGAAGGCGGTGATGTGGTCGGGGAGCTTTCCGCTGCGTGCGTCGCCGAGGATCATGGCGGTACTGCAGACTCCCGTTCGCCTTGAGCTTGTCGAAGGGCGCTGGGGGTCTGGGTGTGGAAAGGCTTCGACAAGCTCAGCCCGAACGGGGCTGGGATCAGCTTGGACGGGGGCTGTATCTCCGTTCGCCCTGAGCCTGTCGAAGGGTGCTGGTGGTGTGGGATGGAAATGGCTTCGACAAGCTCAGCCCGAACGGAGGGGGGCTCAGCCCGAACGGAGGGGGGCTCGGCCCGAACGGAGGGGGGCTCGGCCCGTACGGAGGGGGGCTCGGCCCGTACGGAGGGGGGCTCGGCCCGAACGGAGGGGGGCTCGGCCCGAGTGGTGGTGGTGCAGGCAAACAAGGGATCCACCGCCAAGTCAGACAGCTTCAGGTGCCAGCAACTGATCCAGCATGGGCAGCAAGGCCGCCACATCTTCGCGTTGCTTGAACAGGATGCCGGACGTGTCCTGTATCACCTCGGGATCGAGCGTGAGCGTGTCCAGTGCCACCAGGGCTTTGGCCCATTCCACGCTCTCGGCGATGCCTGGGCTGCGCTGGAATGCGTTGGAGAACGGTTGGCTGCGCAGGCGCGAAACGAATCGCGTGACCTGCTCGGTGAGTTGCTCGCTGGCTTCGGGCACCTGGCTCTTGACGATGGCCAGTTCGCGCTCGCGCTCGGGATAGTCCAGCCACTGGTAGAGGCAGCGTCGCTTGACCGCATCGTTGAGGTCGCGCGTGCGGTTGCTGGTCAGTATCGTCAACGGAGCTGCAACGGCTTTGATGGTGCCGAGTTCGGGAATGCTCACCTGGTATTCGCCCAGGTACTCCAGCAGAAAGGCTTCGAACGGTTCGTCCGCACGATCCACTTCGTCGATCAGCAGCACCGCGCCGGGCGCGGGCGTCTGCAACGCCTGCAGCAGCGGGCGACGAATCAGGTAGCGCGCCTGGTAGACCTCGCGCTCGATCTCGTCGGGCGTGGCGGTGGCCTGGGCAGCGCGCATGTGCAGCAACTGGGCGGTGTGGTTCCACTCGTAGAGTGCCTCGCGCTGCTCCATGCCGTCGTAGCACTGCAGGCGCAGCAGCGGGCGGCCGAGCACCCTGGCGAGTGCCTTGGCCAGCTCGGTCTTGCCGACACCGGGTTCGCCTTCGAGGAGCAGCGGGCGTTGCAAGCGCATGGCCAGAAAAACGGCGGTGGCCAGCCGCCGGGGTGCGTGGTAGCCCACGCCTTGCAAGGCGTGGGTGAGGCCGTCGATGGACTCGGTCTCGGGCAAGTTGCTCATCCGTTCGCCTGCCGCACGGCGGCCTGCGTCTGGACCAGGACCAGATGCGCGCGGTAGGCGGCGCTGGCATGCAGGTCGCCGTTCATGTCGCTGGCGTCCACCTTCACACTGGCCACGGCTTCGGGCGTGAAGCTTTTGGCCAGTGCCGCTTCCAGCCCGGCATGGCGGAATACGCCATTGCCCGTGCCGGTGACGGCCACGCGTGGGCCGGAAGGCATGAGCGCCACGAAAACGCCCACCAGTGCGAAGCGCGAGGCCGGCTGACGGAACTTGGCGTAGGCGGCCTTGGTGGGCACCGGGAAGCGGATGGCGATGATGAGTTCGCCGGGTTCCAGCGCCGTGGTGTAGAGCCCCTGAAAGAAATCGTCGGCCGCGATCTCGCGCCGGTCGGTCACCACCGTGGCGCCCAGGCCCAGCACCGCGCTGGGGTAGCAGGCGGCCGGGTCGTTGTTGGCCACCGATCCACCCAGGGTGCCGCGCGCACGGACCTGGCGGTCGCCGATGCCGTTGGCCAGCGCGGCCAGCGCGGGGATGTGCTTTTTCACATCGGCGTTGTTGGCCACGTCCTGGTGGCAGGTCATGGCGCCAATCACCAGCGTCTGGCCTTCGACCTTGACGCCGCGCAGTTCGGCCACACCGCCGAGATCGACCAGGTTTTCCGGGCGCATCAGCCGCTGCTTCATGGAAGCGATCAGCGTCTGGCCACCGGCCAGCGCTTGTGCGCCGCCGGCTGAGATGCGTTTGGCGTCGGCCAGGGTCTTGGGTTGTTCGAGCGTGAATGCGTACATGGTGTGCTCCTTACTTCTTGGCGGCGTGGATGGCTTCCCAGACGCGGCTCGGGCTGGCCGGCATGTCGAGGTCTTGCACCCCGAGCGGCGCCAGCGCGTCCAGCACGGCGTTGATCACCGCCGGTGGCGAGCCGATGGCACCGGCTTCGCCGCAGCCCTTGGTGCCCAGCGGGTTGGTGGTGCAGGGCGTGCACACGTGGCCAAGCCGGAAGTCGGGCACGTCGTCGGCGCGCGGCATGGCGTAGTCCATGAACGAGCCGGTGACGAGCTGGCCGGTTTCGCGGTCGTACACGCAGTTCTCCAGCAGCGCCTGCCCGATGCCCTGCGTCAGCCCGCCATGCACCTGGCCCTCCACGATCATCGGATTGATGATGGTGCCGAAGTCGTCCACGGCGGTGAAGCGGTCGATGCGCACCACGCCAGTGTTCGGGTCCACTTCCACTTCGCAGATGTGCGTGCCGGCAGGGAAGGTGAAGTTGGTCGGGTCGTAGAACGCAGTTTCGTTCAGGCCGGGCTCCAGCTTGTCCAGCGGGTAGTTGTGCGGCACGTAGGCGGTGAGGGCGACCTGGCCGAAGGTGACCTTCTTGTCGGTACCCTTGATGGTGAACTCGCCACCGGCGAAGTCCACGTCGGCATCGCTCGCTTCCATGAGGTGTGCCGCGATCTTCTTGGCCTTGGCTTCGATCTTGTCGAGCGCACGCATGATGGCCGCACCGCCCACCGAGATGGAGCGCGAGCCGTACGTGCCCATGCCGAAGGGCACGCGGCCGGTGTCACCGTGCACGATGTCGACCTGCGACGGGTCCAGCCCCAGGCGCGATGCCACGACCTGTGCAAAGGTCGTCTCGTGTCCCTGCCCATGGCTGTGCGAGCCGGTGAACACCGTGACGCTGCCCGTGGGGTGTACCCGAACTTCGCCGCATTCGAACAGGCCGGCGCGCGCGCCGAGCGCTCCTGCCACGTTGCTGGGTGCGAGGCCGCAGGCTTCGATGTAGCTGCTGTAGCCCACGCCACGCAGCAGGCCCTTGGCCTTGGACGCCGATTTGCGCTGCTCGAAGGTGGCCATCTCGGCGAGTTCGTTGGCCTTGGCCATGCAGGCGGGGAAATCACCCGTGTCGTACTGCAAGGCCACCGGGGTCTGGTAGGGGAACTCGGTGATGAAGTTGCGCCGGCGGATCTCGTCTTGCGACAGGCCAGTCTCCCACGCCGCACGGCTCACGATGCGTTCGAGCAGGTAGGTGGCTTCGGGCCGTCCCGCGCCCCGGTAGGCGTCCACTGGCGAGGTGTTGGTGAACCACGCGTCCACCTCCACATACACCTGCGGCGTCTTGTACTGGCCGGCGAGCAGCGTGGCGTACAGGATGGTGGGCACGGCGGTGGAGAAGGTGGAGAGGTAGGCGCCGAGGTTGGCGTCGGTATGGACCTTGAAGGCGAGGAAGTGACCGTCCTTGTCGAGCGCCATTTCCGCGTGCGTCACGTGGTCGCGGCCGTGCGCGTCGCACAGGAAGGCTTCCGAGCGGTCGCAGTTCCACTTGATCGCGCAGTTGAGCTTCTTGGAGGCCCAGGTGAGGCACACGTCCTCCGCATACAGGAAGATCTTGGCGCCGAAGCCGCCTCCCACGTCGGGTGCAATCACGCGAACCTTGTGCTCGGGCAGGCCGAGCACGAAGGCCGTCATCAGCAGGCGTTCCACGTGCGGGTTCTGGTTGGCTACGTAGAGCGTGTAGTCGTCGCCCGCGCGGTTGTAGGTGGCAATGGCCGCTCGCGGCTCCATCGGGTTGGGCGCAAGGCGGTTGTTGATCAGGTCGATCTTCGTCACGTGCGCGGCGCCTGCGAACGCAGCGTCCACCTGGCCCTGGTCGCCAATGGCCCACTTGTAGCAGTGGTTGTCGGCGGCGGCTTCGTGCAGGGCGGGTGCGCCCGCCTTCCTGGCATCGCGCACGTCCACCACCGCTGCCAGCGGCTCGTAGTCCACGTCCACCAGCTCGGCCGCGTTCTTCGCGTGCTCCAGCGTGTCGGCCACGACCATGGCCACGTGGTCGCCGACATAACGCACCTTGCCGAAGGCCAGGATCGGGTGCGGTGGCTCCTTCATCGGTTGGCCGGCGGTGTCGGTGATGAGCCAGCCGCAGGGCAGGCCCGCGATTTTGTCGGCGGCGACGTCGCTGCCGTCGAGGATGCCAATGACGCCGGGCGCCTTCAGCGCGGCGGCCTTGTCGATCTTTCGGATGTTGGCGTGGGCGTGCGGCGAGCGCACGAACACCGCGTGGTGCATGTTGGGCAGGACGATGTCGTCGGTGTACTGGCCTGCACCGGTCAGGAAGCGGTAGTCCTCCTTGCGCAGCAAGGATTCGCCGATGTGGGGGAGTTTGGAGAAGTCGGATGCACCCATGTCAATAGCTCCATTGAAAGTTTGATCGAGGGGCGCCGCGGAACTGGCTTTGCCAGGCCGCAGGCGCCGCCCACTTGAGGGAGTCGCGCGAAGCGCGGCGGGGGTGGCTCACTTCATGGCGGCAGCACCTTGCTGCACGGCCTTGACGATGTTCTGGTATCCGGTGCAGCGGCACAGGTTGCCTTCGAGAAGTTCGCGGATCTCGGTCGCACTCGCGCCAGGGTTGGACCTGCACAGGCTCACCGAGCTCATGACCATCCCCGGCGTGCAGAAGCCGCACTGCAGCCCGTGGCACTCCTTGAACGCGTTCTGCATCGGGTGCATGGTGCCGTCGGCACTTGCCAGTCCTTCGATGGTGGTGACTTCGGTGCCGGCCACCTGGGCCAGCAGCACGTTGCACGATTTGACGGCCCGGCCGTCTACCATCACGGTGCATGCGCCGCACTGGGCGGTGTCGCAGCCGACATGGGTGCCGGTGAGCTTGAGCTGTTCGCGAAGTGTCTGCACCAGCAGTGTGTGGGGCGCGGCTTCGACGGTCACGGCCTGGCCGTTGACCTTGAGTTGAACCTGCATGCTTGTCTCCTTTTTTGGGTGGGGGCGAGACAAGTTGAGCACGCAGGCCAGAGCCCGGTTTGCGGGTTAACCCTGAAATCCCCCGGCCGCCACCAATCATTCTCAAATTGAGACTTGGTCGCCGCGCCCTCAGCTCAGCTCGGCTCAGATCTGGCTGGTGCTGCGGGTGATCTCGGCCTGGTAGCGCAGGCGGACCACACTGCCCTCGACCACCTGCAGATGTACGCTGGCCTTTCGGTATGACCACTTGCGGTCGATGCCGGGGATCACGTCGTCCTGCCGGCTCTTGGTGCTGATCTCCAGCCCATAGCGCGAGCGCAGCGAGCTGGTGATTCGCTGGGCCAGGACGCGAGCTGCGTCGGCGCTGGCCGTCTGCGAGCGCAGCGTGATGGCCTTCAACTTGTTCTGCTCGAACTCGAATGCCACGGAAAACGCCGCGTCCAGGAGTTCGTGCTGTGAGATTTCCAGCAGCACCGGGCCGCGCGAGACGGGGCGGGCTTCCGGAATCAATGCCGCCACTTCCGCAGGTGACGCGCCCGCCGGCACGTCGCGCCACAACGATTGGGCAGTGGCGGCGCTGGCGAGGAGGAGCAGGGCGGTGGAGAGCAGGAACTTGAGCATGTCGGGCGTTGGAGCAGGCCAGCTCCACAAAGTTTTCAGTGGGCGCTTTCGGCTGGGGGCATTGTGCGTGCAAAGCGCATGGGCAACCTGCCGCCCACGGGCCAGACACTGCATCGCCCCTGGAGCCTCTCCCGGTGGACGCTGCTGCAGAGGCGATCCTTCCATCGCTGGTGGGTAACTTCCCGGTGGCCGTGGAGGATATTGAAATCCCCGGGCGCTGGAACGGGTCGAGGGGAACTCCATTCAGGTGCCGGCGCGCGGCGCCGAACGAGAGGTGGGTACGAAGCTGCGGCGTTCGGCCGCTTTCTTCGAGGCTGAACTGCGTTCCGTGGAGGTGCGAGCCCGCGCGTCGCCGCGCTGCGGGCGTTGTACGCCATTGGCCAGGGCGGCACTGGATCGCCGGCGCTGCCCGTCCTATACTGAACCGCTGGCCTATCGAGCCTCAGGCGGCTCCTTCGAAGCCAGTGCAACTGCGCGAAGAAAGGACTGCATATGCTGGCCAATGCTGCGGTTACCACCATGCTCCCGGTCATCGACATGGAGCGGGCACGAGGGTTCTACGAAGGGCGCCTCGGGCTGGTCCCCGGCGGTGCGCGACCGGATGGCAAGTTTGTCTACCAAGTGGGCGGCAGCACCCTGGCGCTCTTTCCGAAGCCCGAAGGCACCAAGGCCGACCACACCGCGATCAGCTTCCAGGTCGCCGACATCGTGGTGGCCATTGGCGAATTGAAGCGGGCCGGCGTGGTGTTCGAGGACTACGATTTCCCGGACTTCAAGACCGTCAACCACGTGTGCGTGCTCGGTTCGGAGAAGGCCGCCTGGTTCAAGGACCCGGAAGGCAACTACCTGTGCCTGCACGAGGACATCACGCCAGGCAACTAGGGCGTGAACCACAGCGCGGCTGTGCGCATGCCCAGCCAGGTCAGCAGAAGCGAACCGAACAGGTGCAGGGCCGCCGTGCCTGCCGCGAGCAGCACCCGGCCGTGCTGCAACATGGCCACGACCTCCACTGAAAAGGTGGAGAAGGTGGTGAGCGCGCCCAGGAAACCGGTGATGATGGCCAGGCGCCACGCCGGGTCGATCTGTGTCTGACCCTGGAAGAACACCACGGCCACGCCGATCAGGTAGGCACCGATCCAGTTGGCCGCCAGCGTGCCCCATGGGAGTGCCGCCGCACCGTGGTTGAGCCAAAGACTCAGGCGCCACCGGGCCAGCGCGCCGAGCACCGAGCCCAGAGAAATGGCAATGACGCTGAACGATGTGTTCATGGCAAATGCTCCCCCATTCGCCCAGGGCCTGGCAAATGCTCCCCCGTTCGTCCTGAGCTTGTCGAAGGCTCCCCCGTTTGCCCAGGGCCGGGCGAATGCACCCCCGTTCGCCCAGGGCCTGGCAAATTCACCCCCGTTCGCCCTGAGCTTGTCGAAGGGCTCGCGAGGTTGTCTGGAGGGGCTTCGACCGGCTCAGCCCGAACGGGTTGGGTGTTCAGAAAGGTGGGCCCTCGTCGTCCGTGTCGGCCGTGACGACTTCCCGTTCTACGAGGGGCGCCGGAGCAGCTTCTTCCCCCTGGGCCGCAGCACCAAAGGCCATCTCGCCACCCAGCGCGTCCATCAGCTCGGGCAGCAACTTTTGCAGTTCGCCGGTGGACAGCGCCACGTCGGCATCGAAGCCGTTCTCGTCTTCACCGCCCCGGTCATCGAACACCCCTTCGAGAAAGGCGATCTTCTTGAGCTGCAAGGATTCGGTGAGCATGAAGCCGACGCGGCCTTCCCAGCTCATCGCCAGGCGCGTGGGCAACTTGCCTTCGGTGATGTGCTTGCGAACCTCATCAGTGGCAAGGTTGTGACGGGTGAATTTCACCGCCGACTTTTCTTCATCGGCGGACTTGAGTTCGCATTCGCGCTCCACGGCGAAGCCGCCCGGCCAATCGTCAGGTGTGGTCGCGGAGAGCCATTGGGTCATGGCGGTCTGCGGTGTCACGGCGGTTTGCAGCAGGGTGATGGCCAGGCCGTCGAAGGCGCGCACCAGCGCAGTGACCACCTCGTCGAGCTTGCCCTGGCTGCTCGCGTCGGTGACAAGCCAGCCGTTGTCCACGTCGATCCACACCCAGGCAGACGACTGGCGTTCGAAGGCCTGCGGCAGCAGGGCCAGCAAGGCATCTTCGCGAAGTGCCTTGGTTTCCTTCTTGCCCGGCTTGCGGCCGGTGGTGGCCTCGATGTGGTCGGCGGCTTCCTGCGCCTTCTTTCGCACCACGGAACCGGGCACGCCCTTGGTCTCGATCAGCAGCTTGAGGATGCGCTGCCCGACCACCGATTCCACGAGCGGACCATGGGCCTCGCCGCGCGGCTCGACCCAGCCGACCGATTTGTCCTGCGTGGCGCCGCAGGGCACGAAACGCGCTGCGTCGAGCGCGGTCTCCATCTCTTCCAGCGTGGCGGCCCAGCCGGGCGCGATGCGGTAGATCGTCACATTCTTGAACACGGGGAACTTTCAGAAAAACAAACCCTGCACCCGGGTTCGGGGCAGGGTTGGCATCTTAGAGGATGGGAGACGCTACATGCGTGATGGAAGCCAGGTCACGATCTGCGGGAACCACCAGAGCATCATCACGGCCGCCACCATGAGTAGGAAGTAGGGCATGCAGACGCGAGCGATCCAGGTGATCTCACGCTTGGTCATGCCCTGCAGCACGAAGAGGTTGAAGCCCACAGGCGGCGTGATCTGGGCCATCTCCACCACGATCACCACGAAGACGCCGAACCAGATGAGGTCGATGCCGGCGGCAGTGACGGTGGGCAGGATCACGCCCATGGTCAGCACGATCATGGAGATGCCGTCGAGGAAACACCCCAGCACGATGTAGAACAGCGCCAGCGCGAGCAGCAGCACGCCGGGCGAGAGCCCCAGGCTGGTGACGAATTCGGCCAGGTGGCGCGGCAACCCGATGTAACCCATGGACAGGGTGAGGAAGGCCGCGCCAGCCAGGATGAGCGCGATCATGCAATAGAGGCGCGTGGCGCCGAGCAAAGAGTCGCGGAAGGTGACCCAGTTCAGCGAGCCCTGCGCGGCCGAGAGGATGAGCGCGCCCACCACGCCCACGGCGGCGGCTTCGGTGGCCGTGGCGATGCCGGCGTAGATGGTGCCAATGACGCCGCCAATGAGCAGGATCACCGGGATGAGGTGGCGCGATTCCCGGAGCTTCTCCGTGAAACTCATGCGTGTGTCGCTCAATGGCACCTTGTCCGGATGGAGCAAGGCCCAGATCATCAGGTAGCCGCTGAAGAGCGCGGCCAGCATCAACCCCGGGAGCACACCGGCCACGAAGAGTTTGGCGATCGACACCTCAGCCGCCACGCCGTACACGATCATGATGATCGAGGGCGGGATTAACAGGCCCAGCGTGCTGGCGCCGCCGAGAGAACCCACGATCTTGTCGGGCGGGTAGCCGCGTTTCGTGAGCTCCGGGATGCTCATCTTGCCGATGGTGGCGCAGGTGGCAGCCGACGAGCCCGACACTGCGGCGAAGATGGTGCTGCCCAGGATGTTGGTGTGCAGCAGCCGGCCGGGCAGGGCGTTCACCCAAGGCGCCAGGCCGCGAAACATGCTCTCCGAGAGCTTGGTGCGGAACAGGATTTCGCCCATCCAGACGAAAAGGGGCAGGGCGGTGAGCGTCCAGCTGCTCGCCGAGCCCCAGATGGTGATGGCCATGGCATCGCCGGCCGGTCGCGAGGAAAACACCTCCATGCCGATCCACGCCACGCCCGCGAGCGTGAGCCCGATCCACACGCCGCTGCCGAGCAGAAGAAACAGTGAAACGATCAGCAGGCTGGTGACGATCATTTCATTCATGGCGCGTCTCCACACTCCCGTGAGAGCGCTTGCGCTGGAACTCCAGCAACCATTCGTCCAGGAACGCGATCAGCAGCACCGTGGTGCCAAGGCCCATGAGGATCTGCGGAATCCAGAGTGGCGTGGCATCGGCGGCGGTGGAAATGTCATGGTAGGCATGAGATTGCCAGGCCAGGCGCCAGGCATACACCGCCAGCAGTGCGGACAGCACCACGGCCACCGACAGTGACCACAACTCCAGCCCGCGCCGAGCGCTGCCCGTGAGCTTGCCGATGATCAGGGTGACGCGGATGTGCTCGCCGCTCTTGAGGGTGTGCGCCAGTGCCAGGAAACCCGCGCCGGCCATGGCATAGCCGGCGTAGGCGTCGGTACCCGGAACGTAGAACTGAAACATTCGGCCCAGCATGGACAGCAGCACCATGACCAGCACGCCGATCATGAAGAGCGCGGCCAGCCAGGCCGCGCCGGTGTAGAGCGCGTCGAGGGATCGGCGCATTTACTTCCTGTACGCGTCGAGCATGGCCTGGCCTTCCGCACCGGCCTTGTCCAGCCACTCCTTGACCATGGTTTCACCGACCTTCTGCATGTCGGCCTTGAGTGCGGCCGAAGGCGGCTCCACCGACATGCCATTGGTCTTGAGGATCGCCAGCGTGTCGGTATTGACCTTCTGCGAAGCTGCCCAGCCACGTGTTTCGGCTTCGGCGGCGGCCTTGAGCAGCGCGTCCTGCGTGGGTTTGTCGAGTGCGTCGAAGGCCTTCTTGTTCACGATCACGGCGTTCTTGGGCAACCAGGCCTGCACGTCGTAGTAGTACTTCAGGTGCTCGTAGAGCTTGCTGTCCACGCCGGTAGCGCCCGAGGTCATGTTGGCTTCGACCACACCAGTGGCCAGGGCCTGCGAGAGTTCGGCGGCCTGCACGGTGACGGGCTGCGCGCCCACCAGTTCGGCGATGCGCGAGGTGGCCGGGCTGTAGGCGCGCCACTTGCTGCCTTTGAGGTCGGCCGCGCTGTTGACTGGCTTCTTGCTGTAGATGCCCTGCGGTGGCCACGCCACGGTGTAGAGCAACTGCATGCCTTGCTCGGCGAGCTTCTTTTCGAGAATCGGCTTCTGGGCCTTGTAGAGCTTCATCGACTGGTCGTAGCTGGTGGCCAGGAACGGCAGGCCATCGGCGCCAAACATCTGCCATTCGTTCTGGTAAGCCGCGAGCAGGATTTCGCCCGCCTGCGCCTGGCCACCCTGCACCGCACGCTTGATCTCGGGCGCCTTGAACAGCGAGGCACCCGGATGCACCGTGATCTGCAGCTTGCCGCCCGTGGCCTTGTTCACATCGGCTGCGAAGGTGGCGAGATTGACCGAATGGAAGTTGGTGGCCGGGTAGGCGGCCGGCAGATCCCATTTGGTCTGGGCATGGGCGGAAAAGCTCAAGGCTGCGGCCGCGGTGGCCACGGAAAGGCTGAACAGGCGACGTTTCATGGGGAGGGCTCCAGGTGGGTGTGAACACGGATCGTGCTGCGGTTGGCGGCACGCGAGACTCTATCGGCGAGTGGGCGAAGTGTGATCGGTATTTTCCCTTGATGTCAACAAATTGTTGGTAAATCGTCGGCATAACATCTAAACTGCCGTGCACCGAAACGACGCAGATCTTTTTGCCATGGCCCGTTCCAAAGCAAGCGCCAAGCCAACCACGGCGCAGCCGCCCATCGTGTCCTCCGCACATCTGGTGTCGCCTCACAGCGCCGAGATGAGCGAGTTCGAGTTCGGGCTCATCGTGGCTGGCAACGCATTCCATCGCTGGGTGATCCACTGCATGAGCGCTGCCGGTCTCAAAGACCTCACGGCGCTCGACGTGCTGGTGCTGCACCACGTCACGCACCGGGCACGCAACAAGCGGTTGGCCGACATTGCCTTCATCATGAATGTCGAAGACACCCACCTCATCAACTATTCGCTCAAGAAGTTGCAGGGCCTGGGTGTGGTGGAGTCCAGCAAGAACGGCAAAGAGGTGACCTACGCCTCCACCGAGATCGGCAAGGGGTACGTCACCCGCTACCGCGAAATCCGCGAGAGTTGCCTGATCGACGCACTCAAGGCCGATGACGCGCTCAACCATGACATCGGGCAGCTCGCCCGGTTGCTGCGTGTGCTTTCAGGCATCTACGACCAGGCCGCCCGCTCGGCCGCATCCCTGTGAAACCCATGAGCCCGACAAAACAACCGCGCTGGCAATTCTGGATCGACCGTGGAGGCACCTTCACCGACATCGTGGCCAAGCGCCCGGACGGCTCTATCGCCACCCACAAGCTGCTCTCCGAAAACCCGGAGCAGTACCGCGACGCGGCGGTGGCGGGCATCCGCCACCTGCTGGGCCTCAAGGTCGGCGAGCCGGTGACGCCCGGGCAGGTGGAGTGCGTGAAGATGGGCACCACCGTGGCCACCAACGCGCTGCTCGAACGCAAGGGCGAGCCCACGCTGCTGGTGACCACGCCAGGGTTCCGCGATGCCTTGCGCATCGCCTACCAGAACCGGCCGCGGCTGTTTGACAGGCGCATCGTGCTGCCCGAACTGCTGTACAGCGACGTGATCGAAGCGCAGGAGAGGGTCGGCGCGCAGGGCGACCTGCTGCTGCCGCTGGACGAATCCGCATTGCAGGCCGATCTTCAGGCGGCGCACGCACGCGGCCTGCGCAGTGTGGCCATCGTCTTCATGCATGGTTACCGTTTCACCGCGCACGAGGCTGCCGCAGCCCGCATCGCGCGCGAGGCAGGTTTTACGCAGGTGAGCACGTCGCATGAAACCAGCCCCATGATGAAGTTCGTCAGCCGGGGCGACACCACGGTGGTCGATGCTTACCTTTCGCCCATCCTGCGCCGCTACGTGGAACAGGTGGCCGGTGAGATGCCGGGCGTCAAGCTGTTCTTCATGCAATCCTCCGGCGGCCTGACCGATGCGCACGCCTTTCAGGGCAAGGACGCGATTCTTTCCGGCCCGGCCGGTGGCATTGTCGGCATGGCGCGCACGGCGCAACTGGCGTTTGCCGACGGTCCGGCCGCCAGAGGCGGTGCGGTCAAGGTGATTGGCTTCGACATGGGCGGCACGTCCACCGACGTGTCGCACTACGCGGGCGAGTTCGAGCGCGAGTTCGAGACACAGGTGGCGGGTGTTCGAATGCGCGCCCCCATGATGAGTATCCACACCGTGGCCGCCGGTGGGGGCTCCATTCTTTCGTTCGACGGCGCGCGCTTTCGCGTAGGTCCCGAAAGTGCGGGCGCCAACCCCGGGCCCGCCAGCTACCGGCGTGGAGGCCCGTTGGCCGTGACCGATGCGAACGTGATGACCGGCAAGATCCAGCCGCGCCATTTCCCCAAGGTGTTTGGTCCTCAGGCCAACGAGTCGCTCAGTCTGGAAGCGGTGCAGATGAAGTTTGGTGAACTGGCGCGGAGGACCGGTCGCCAGCCCGAGGAAGTGGCCGAAGGCTTCATCAACATCGCGGTTCAGCAAATGGCCAATGCGATCAAGAAAATTTCGGTGGCACGGGGTTACGACGTGACGCGCTACACCTTGCAGTGCTTTGGCGGCGCAGGCGGTCAGCATGCTTGCCTGGTGGCGGATGCGCTGGGCATGACGCGTGTGCTGGTGCACCCATTGGCCGGCGTGCTCAGCGCCTATGGCATGGGCCTGGCCGATCAGAACGTGATTCGTGAGCAGGCGGTGGAGTTGCCGCTGGCGGCCGCCTCGTTGCGACCGATCTCGGACGCGCTGCAATCGCTGGCAAACACGGCCCAGGGCGAACTGGAGCGACAACAGGTCAATGCCGGCGCGGTCACGGTGCACCACCGTGTGCATGTGCGCTACGAGGGCAGCGACTCGGCGCTGGTCGTGCCCTTCGGTGATCTCGCGACGATCCAGACGGGCTTCGAGGCGGCCTATCGCCAGCGCTTTGCGTTCCTCATGCAAGGCAAGCGGCTCGTGGTGGAGGCCGTGTCGGTGGAGGCGGTGGTGGCGGGCGATGCACCACACGAGCCGCGCCACGAGACCCACGAGCCCCGCGACGTGCCCAGGCGCGAGACGGTGCGCATGTATTCGGGTGGCCAGTGGTTCGACGCCGCGCTGGTGGTGCGCGAAGACTTGCGGCCCGGCGACATGATTCCCGGCCCGGCCATCATTGCCGAGAAGAACGCCACCACGGTGGTGGAGCCAGGCTGGGAAGCGGTGCTTACCGCGCTCGATCACCTGGTGCTCGACCGGCGCATCCCGCGCAACACCGCCTACGCGGTAGGCACCACCGTGGACCCCGTTTTGCTGGAGGTGTTCAACAACCTGTTCATGAACATCGCCGAGCAGATGGGCCTGCAACTGCAGAACACCGCTTACTCGGTCAACATCAAAGAGCGGCTCGATTTCTCCTGTGCGCTGTTCGATGCCGAAGGCAACCTGATTGCCAATGCGCCGCACATGCCAGTTCACCTGGGCTCCATGGGCGAGAGCATCAAGACCGTGATCCGCGAGAACGCCGGGCGCATGCAGCCCGGCGACGTGTACGTGCTCAATGACCCATACCACGGCGGCACGCACCTGCCAGACGTGACGGTGATCACGCCGGTCTACCTCGGTTCGGCCGGGCAGGACAAGCCGTTGTTCTACGTCGGCAGCCGGGGCCACCATGCCGACATCGGCGGCGCCACGCCGGGCTCCATGCCGCCGTTCTCCACGCGCATCGAGGAAGAGGGCGTGCAGATCAACAACGTGAAGCTGGTCGATCGTGGCGTGCTGCGCGAGAACGAGATGGTGGCGCTGCTGCAGAGTGGTGAGTACCCTTCGCGGAATCCCCAGCAGAACATGGCTGATCTCAAGGCTCAGATTGCCGCGAACGAGAAGGGCGTGCAGGAACTTCGCAAGATGGTCGAGCAGTTCGGGCTGGACGTGGTGCAGGCCTACATGCGCCACGTGCAGGACAACGCCGAGGAATCCGTGCGTCGCGTCATCACGCATCTGAAGGACGGCCGGTACACATTGCCGCTGGACAACGGCGCGCAGATCCAGGTGGCGGTGCGTGTGGACACCGCGCAGCGCAGCGCCGAGATCGACTTCACCGGCACCTCGGCCCAGCAGCTCAACAACTTCAATGCGCCCACGGCGGTGTGCATGGCCGCGGTGCTCTACGTGTTCCGCACGCTGGTCAATGACGACATTCCGCTCAACGCAGGTTGCCTCAAGCCGCTCAAGGTCATCATTCCGCCAGGCTCCATGCTCAATCCGAACCCACCGGCCTCGGTGGTGGCTGGCAACGTCGAGACCTCCAGTTGCATCACCAATGCGCTGTATGGCGCGCTCGGTGTGATGGCCGCGAGCCAGTGCACCATGAACAACTTCACCTTCGGCAATGCCGCCCACCAGTACTACGAGACGATTTCAGGGGGCAGCGGTGCGGGGGAGGGATTCGACGGCACGAGCGTGGTGCAGACCCACATGACCAATTCGCGCCTGACCGACCCCGAGGTGCTGGAGTTTCGTTTCCCGGTGCGCCTGGAAAGCTACGAGATCCGGCACGGCTCCGGCGGAGCGGGCCGGTGGCATGGTGGCGATGGCGGCGTTCGCCGCGTTCGATTTCTCGAAAACATGACCGCCAGCATCCTGTCCAACGGCCGCCTGCATGGCGCATTCGGCATGGCCGGTGGCGAGGCCGGTCAGGTCGGCATCAACCGCGTGGTGCGAACCAGCGGCGCTGTCGAGGAACTGGCCCACATCGGACAGGCCGACATGAAGCCAGGCGACATCTTTGAAATCCACACGCCCGGTGGCGGGGGCTACGGAAAAGCGTAGCAAGCGAAGCGCCTTTGCCAGAGCGCCGCGAAACTGGCTCCGCCAGGCCGCAGGTGTTGCCCCCGGTCGCGGCGCGGGGGCGTCAGAGTTCTTCCACCCGGCGGGCCGGGTAGCTGTCCCAGGCCTGGCAGCCCGGGCATTGCCAGAAGTGCTGGCGGGCTTCGAAACCGCAGGCGGCGCAGCGGTAGCGGCGCAGGGGAGCGCTGGCCTGTTCCAGCGAGAGCTTCACACGTTCCTGGGCTTTGGCATCAGAGAGCGTTTCGCCTGCCAGCCATTGCGCCGTGATGACCAGCGAGGGCTCGCGCTCCAGGTGTTCCAGGAAATGCGCGCGCACCTCGGTGGGCCCTTCGCTCAGGCTGGCCAGGGCCTCGGTGAGGTCGATCGAAGGTGCGCGCGCCTGGGCCTGCTGCAAGAGCCCGACCGCTTCGGCCTGTCGCCCGGTCTGTCGGGCGAGTTCGGCCAGGGCGCCGGCGGCCAGCGGCATGCCTTGTGGAGCATGCTGATGCAACTTTCGCAGGGCCTCGAAGGCGCCTTGCGCGTCGCCTGCGATGGCCTTCTGGGCAGAGAGTGCCATCCAGCCGCGCGCGAGCTGGGGTGCTCGCTGCACCGCTTCCTCCAGCAGGCCGATGGCCTTGCCCTGATCGCCGCCTCGCTGGGCCAGTTCGGCCTCTTCGCACAGGTAGTGCGCCAACCGGCCAGAGAAGCTGCCTTGCTCGGCATCCTCGAGCTTTTGCGCGATCTCCTTGGCGCGCGGCCAGTCGCGTGACCGTTCGTAGATGCCCAGCAGCGCCAGCAGTGCTTCGCCTTCAAAGGTCGAACCCTCCAGCTTGTGCAGCGAGGCTTCTGCGCGATCGAGCAGGCCGGCCTTGAGGAAGTCCAGCGCCAGCGCGTGTTGCGCGCGGTCTCGATCCTTGCGGCTGAGGTCGGCGCGCGAGAGCAGGTGCTCGTGTACCCGTACCGCGCGGTCGTAGTCGCCACGTCGGCGAAACAGGTTGCCCAACGCAAAGTGCAGCTCGGCGGTGTCGGGGTCGCCTTGCACCGCCTCGATGAAGGCGTCGATCGCCTGATCCTGCTGCTCGTTGAGCAGGTGGTTCAGACCGCGAAAGTAAGCCTTGGGGGCCTGACGGCTTTCCATGCGCCATTGGCGCAGGTCCAGTCGGGACGCGGCCCAGCCCATGGCAAAAGCCAGTGGAAGGCCCCAGAGCAGCCACGTGAAATCAAAGTCCATGCCGGCGGTCGTTCGGGTCGGGAAGCAGGGTGGAGTCGGCGTCAAAAGCCGTACTGGCCAACACGGAGTTGGTCGCGGCCTGGCGTCGGGCCTTCTTGGCGCGCAGCCACAGCGGCAGCATCACCGCCACGCCCAGGAAAACCCCGGCCACCAGAGCGACCAGAATCACCAGCACCAGAGGAGCCTGCCAGCTGGCGCCGAAGAACAGGTGCAGCGTCACGCTCTCCTGGTTGTTCAGGGCGAAGGCGAACAGCACAAAAAAAATGGCTGCGTTGAGCAGCCACATCAGGTATTTCAAATCGTCCCCTTTGTGGTGGGGCGATTGTAGCGATCAGGTCGTCTGTTCGACCGTTCGCATCACTCGGGTTGGGCGGGTTTGCGCCCGAGGATCTCGGCCGTCTTGGCATCCACTTGTTCGCGCAAGGCTTTGCCCGGTTTGAAATGAGGCACGCGCTTCTCTGGAATCATCACGCTTTCGCCCGAGCGCGGGTTGCGCCCGATGCGGGGAGAGCGGCGATTGACCGAGAAGCTGCCAAAACCCCGGATCTCGATCCGGTGTCCTTTGACCAGGGCATCGCCCATGGCGTCCAGGATGGCCTTGACGGCGAACTCGGCGTCGCGGTGCGTCAGTTGGCCGAAGCGGCTGGCAAGGGCTTCAACGAGGTCGGAGCGGGTCATGTCAGAGGTTCAGCGTGTGGGCCTCGGGCACCTGGCGAGCAGGCGTCAAGCGGAGGGATCCGCTCGACGCCTGTCGCCAGGCGTCCCATCGAGACCGATCAGATCAGCCGTTGTTGTCCAGCTTGGCGCGCAGCAGGGCGCCCAGGCTGGTGGTGCCAGCGTTCTCGCGCGAGGATTGCTGGCTCAGGCTGGCCATGGCTTCCTGCTGGTCGGCAGCGTCCTTGGCCTTGATCGACAACTGGATGTTGCGGGTCTTGCGGTCGATGTTCACCACCACGGCAGTGACTTCGTCGCCTTCCTTCAGCACGTTGCGAGCGTCTTCCACGCGGTCGCGGCTGATTTCGCTGGCGCGCAGGTAACCCAGAACCTCTTCACCCAGGTCGATTTCGGCGCCCTTGGCATCGACGGTCTTGACCTTGCCGGTCACGATGGAGCCCTTGTCATTCACCGACACAAAGGTGGTGAACGGGTCGCCGTCGAGTTGCTTGATGCCCAGGGAAATGCGCTCGCGCTCCACGTCGATGGCCAGCACGATCGCTTCGACTTCCTGGCCTTTCTTGTAGTTGCGAACGGCGGCTTCGCCGGTTTCGTTCCAGGACAGGTCGGACAGGTGCACCAGACCGTCGATGCCGGCGGCCAGACCCACGAACACGCCAAAGTCGGTGATCGACTTGATCGGACCCTTGACGCGGTCACCACGCTTGGTGGCCTCTGCAAACTCGTGCCATGGGTTGGCGCGGCACTGCTTCATGCCCAGCGAGATGCGGCGCTTGTCTTCGTCGATGTCGAGCACCATGACTTCGACTTCGTCGCCCAGCGACACCAGCTTGGAGGGCGCCACGTTCTTGTTGGTCCAGTCCATTTCAGAGACGTGCACCAGGCCTTCGATGCCAGGCTCGAGTTCCACGAATGCGCCGTAGTCGGCGATGTTGGTGATCTTGCCGAACATGCGGGTGCCTTGCGGGTAGCGGCGCGAAACGCCCATCCAGGGGTCGTCGCCCATCTGCTTGAGGCCCAGCGAGACGCGGTGCTTCTCGGTGTCGAACTTGAGGATCTTGGCAGTGATTTCCTGACCGGCCGTGACCACTTCGCTCGGGTGGCGCACGCGGCGCCATGCCATGTCGGTGATGTGCAGCAGGCCGTCGATGCCGCCGAGGTCCACGAACGCACCGTATTCGGTGATGTTCTTGACCACGCCGTGCACGATGGCGCCTTCCTTCAGGGTGTCCATCAGCTTGGCGCGCTCTTCGCCCATGGAGGCTTCCACCACGGCGCGGCGGCTCAGCACCACGTTGTTGCGCTTGCGGTCGAGCTTGATGACCTTGAATTCCAGGGTCTTGTTTTCGTAGGGCGTGAGGTCCTTGGTGGGGCGGCTGTCGACCAGCGAGCCCGGCAGGAAGGCGCTGATGCCGTTGACCATGACCTTGAGGCCGCCCTTGACCTTGCTGGAGGTGGTGCCGGTGACGAATTCGCCAGACTCGAGGGCTTTCTCCAGGGACATCCAGGAGGCGAGGCGCTTGGCCTTGTCGCGCGAGAGCAGCGTGTCGCCGAAGCCGTTTTCCACGGAGTCGATGGCAACCGCCACGAAGTCGCCCACCTGCACTTCGAGTTCACCCTGGTCGTTCTTGAATTCGGCGAGCGGCACATAGGCCTCCGACTTCAGGCCGGCGTTGACCACCACGTGGCTGTGCTCGATGCGAACCACTTCAGCGGTGATGACTTCGCCCGAGCGCATCTCGGCGCGTTTCAGGGACTCTTCGAACAGGGCGGCAAAAGATTCAGACATTGAATTTCCTATGACCACTCAGCGTCGGTGCAACAACCACAGGGGTGCGGCTGGAACGGATGCGACGGATGGGCGGCGTTGACATTGCGGCGTGAAACGCCGCGGGGTTGAGTGAAAGAACCATCTGGCATGCGGGCTGGGAAAACCCGGCGGTGCCATTTGGGCCATCTGCCAAGAAACTGGCCAACGATCAGGTGCGCTCAGTTTCCTGAGAACACCGTCCTGCCCTGCCACCAACTCAAGACCTGCTGCACCGATTCCTCGATGTCCAGCCCGGAATTGTCCAGTTGCAAGGCGTCTTCGGCGGGCTTCAAGGGTGCGTGCAGTCGGGAAGAATCCCGCTGATCGCGCGCCTTCAGGTCCGCCAAAAGACCGTGGATGTTAGCAGCAATTCCCTTTGAAATCAACTGCTTATGGCGTCGCTCGGCACGCTGCTCGGCCGAAGCGGTGAGAAACACCTTCAGCGGCGCGTCGGGAAAGATCACCGTGCCCATGTCGCGCCCGTCGGCCACCAGCCCGGGCAGGCGCCGAAAGCCGTGCTGCAAGCCCAGCAGAGCGTCGCGCACGGCTTGAACAGCGGAAACGCGCGAAGCGGCCATGCCCGCGGCTTCTGAGCGCACGGCGTCGGTCACGTCCTGTCCGTCCAGCAAGGTGCGCTGGCTCTCGAAACGCACATTCAAGCCTGCGGCCAGTTCGCCCAGGCGCCGCGCCAGGTTCGCGTCCTTGAGGGCGTCATCGGCGGTGGACAGGCCGGCCTTGGCGGCCGCCAGGCCCACCAGGCGATACAGCACGCCAGAGTCCAGCAAGTGGTATCCCAGGCGATCTGCGACTTCGGCCGACAGCGTGCCCTTGCCTGAGGCGGTGGGCCCATCCACGCAGATCACCGGGATGTGCCGTGTTTCTGCCTGGCTGACCTCGAACAGGGTCTCGAAGTAGTCGGGAAAGGTCTTGCCCACGCACTTGGGGTCTTCGATGCGGATGGGCAGACCGGCGGGGTTGAAAGTGGCCAGCGAGAAGCACATGGCCACCCGGTGGTCGTCGTAGGTGTGGATGGCTTGCGTGCGCCAGTGGGTGGGGCCGGCCGGCGGGGTGATCCGGATGAAGTCCGCGCCTTCCTCCACCGAGGCACCGAGCTTGCGGCACTCGTTGGCCATGGCGGCGATGCGATCGGTCTCCTTCACGCGCCAGCTGGCAATGTTGCGCAGCGTGGTCGTGCCCTCGGCATACAGCGCCATCACGGCCAGCGTCATGGCCGCGTCGGGGATGTGGTTGCAGTCCAGGTCGATGGCCTTGAGTGGCCAGGCGCCACGCCGGATGTGCAGCCGGTTGGCTTCGCCCGAGACATCGGCGCCCATCTGCCGTGCGGCCTCCACGAATCGGATGTCGCCCTGGATGGAAGACAGGCCCACGCCTTCGATGGTGATGCCGTCGGTACCTGGAGTGGCCGGCGCAATCGCGCCCAGGGCAATGAAGTAGCTGGCCGAGGAAGCATCGCCTTCCACGGCGATCTGCCCCGGTGATTGATAGCGGCTGCCGGCAGGAATGGTGAAGCGCTGCCAGCCATCGCGTTGTACGTTCACGCCGAAGCGTTCCAGCAGGTTCAGCGTGATCTCGATGTAGGGGCGCGAAATGAGTTCGCCCACCACTTCGATGACCACGTTCGCCTCCTGCGCCACCAGCGGCAGGGCGAGCAGCAGCGCGGTGAGGAACTGGCTGGACACATCACCGCGCACGCGGATGGCCTGGTCCAGCGCCAGGGCATGCGCTTTCCCGTCGCCAAGCCGCAAGGGCGGGTAGCCCTCCTGGGCCAGGCATTGCACCGGGCAGCCCAGCTGGCGCAGCGCGTCGACCAGGTCGCCGATGGGACGCTCGTGCATGCGGGCGATGCCGCTGAGATCGAAAGTGCCGCCATGGCGCGCGGCCAGCAGTGCGAGCGAGGCCGTCAGCGGTCGCATCGCCGTGCCAGCGTTGCCCAGGAACAGGCTGGCCTCGCGCACGGGAAGATGCCCACCGAGCCCATGAACGCGGAGCGCCCCGCCAGGGGAGGACTCCATTCGGCAGCCCAGCTGGGCCAGGGCCTTGAGCATCACTCGGGTGTCGTCCGAGTCGAGCAGGTCCAGCACGTCGGTGTGGCCCGTGCTCAATGCAGCCAGCAGCAGCACGCGGTTTGAAATGCTTTTGGAGCCCGGCAAGCGCACGCGCCCGCCCGCGCTGCGCAGCGGCGGAATGTCGAGATGAGCGATGGAGTACATGCGCGAGGAAATGCGGCCGGCGCCAAAGGCGACGCTCAGCTTCGGGGCTTGATGGCGGTCATGCGCCAGCGCGCGCGGGCGCTGCTGGCCTGCTCGATCAGGGCTTCGAGGGCGTCGGGGTTGTCGGCGTTGATGGCGGTTTCCAGCGCATGCAGGGCACGCTGGAAATGCCGCGACTGCGCCAGCAGCTCTTCGCGGTTGGACATGAGGATGTCGCGCCACACGGCAGGCTCACTGGCAGCGATGCGTGTGAAATCGCGGAAGCCGGGGCCAGCCAGCGTGAGGAAGTCCTGGCCTGACGCCTGGCCCTGTATGGCGTTCATGAGCGCAAAGGCCACCAGGTGCGGCAGGTGGCTCACGGCGGCGTATGCCGCGTCATGCGCTTCGGGCGTCATCTGCTTGACCTGGCAACCCATGGCGGTCCAGAGCTGTTGGGCTTTCTCCAGCTGCCTGGGCAGGGTGCGCTCGATCGGCGTGAGAATCACCTGGCGGCCGTGATACAGGTCGGCGTCAGCGTGTTCCACACCGGCCACCTCCTTGCCCGCGATCGGGTGTGCCGGCACGAATACGCCGACCTGGTCGCGCAACACACGGCGTGCGGCGTCGATCACTTCGCGTTTGGTGGAGCCCACATCCATGATCAGCACGTCGCCACGCACCAGGTGGCGAATGGCCTTGAAGGTGGCTTCCGTGGCGGCCACCGGGACCGCCAGCAGCACCAGATCGGCACCCGATACCGCAAGCAGGGCGGAAGGTGCCTCGACGTCGATCACGCCGAGCTGGCGCGCTCGCTCGGTGGTGGATGGAGACTTGCTGTAGCCCACCACACGCTTCACGAGCCCGGCGCGCTTGAGGGCCAGCGCGAAGGAGCCACCCATCATGCCGCAGCCGATCAATCCCAATTGTTCAAACATAAGCTTCCAGCATGAGTGCCGCAGGGCCGCCCCAAGGCACGAGAGCCCCCTCGGGGGGCAGCGCAGTACACGAAGTGACGAGCGTGGGGGTCATGAGTGCCGCAGGGCCGCCCCAAGGCACGAGAGCCCCCTCGGGGGGCAGCGCAGTACACGAAGTGACGAGCGTGGGGGTCATGAGTGCCGCAGGGCCGCCCCAAGGCACGAGAGCCCCCTCGGAGGGCAGCGCGGTACACGAAGTGACGAGCGTGGGGTTCATGAGTGCCGCAGGGCCGCCCCAAGGCACGAGAGCCCCCTCGGGGGGCAGCGCGGTACACGAAGTGACGAGCGTGGGGGTCATGAGTGCCGCAGGGCCGCCCCAAGGCACGAGAGCCCCCTCGGGGGGCAGCGCGGTACACGAAGTGACAAGCGTGGGGGTCATTCCGTCACCGGGTACGCGCCCAGCACCTTGTAGAAAGCACACAGCCCCTGTAGCTCTTGTAGAGCGGCAGCGACGTGCGGTTGCGACGGGTGGCCGGCGATGTCGATGTAGAAGTAGTACTCCCACTGCCCGGACTTGGCCGGGCGCGATTCGAAGCGCGTCATGGACACGCCATTGTTCTTCAGCGGCACGAGCAGGTCGTGCACCGCGCCAGGCCGGTTGGGCACAGAGACCACCAGGCTGGTGCAATCGCGGCCCGAGGCCGGTGGCATGGCCAGCGTCTGGGGCAGGCTGATCACCGCGAAGCGGGTGCGGTTGTAGGCTTCGTCCTGTATGGCATGCGCAACGATGTGCAGGCCGAACTGGGCGGCCGCTCGCTCGCTGGCCAGGCCGGCCCAGGCCGGGTTGGTGGCCGCGAGCCGAGCGCCCTCGGCGTTGCTGGAAACGGCGCGTCGCTCTGCGTTGGGCAGGTGCTGCGAGAGCCAGTTCTGGCACTGCGCGAGTGCCTGGGGATGCGCCATCACCACCTCGATGCCGTCGAGCTCATTGATTTGGCGCAGCAGGTTGTGGCGGATCAGCAGGCTGACCTCGCCGACCACATGCACCGGCGAGCGCAGGAACAGGTCCAGTGAGCGGGCAACCACGCCTTCGGTGGAATTTTCCATGCCCACCACGCCAAACTGGGCCGTGCCCGCGGCGGTGGCGTGGAAGACCTCGTCAAAGTTGGCGCAGTAGATCAGGTTGGCCGCGCTGCCAAAGAATTCAATAGCCGCCTGTTCGCAGAAAGTGCCCTGCGGACCGAGCACGGCCACGCGTTGCGGTGCTTCCAGCGCCAGGCACGCCGACATGATCTCGCGCCAGATGGAGGCCACGTGCTGATTGAGCAGCGGCCCCTGATTGGCACCCTGGATCTTCTCGATGACCTGGGCCACTCGGTCGGGACGAAAGAACGGCGAACCTTCCTGGCGCTTGATCTCGCCGACCTGCTCTGCCACGTGCGCGCGCTGATTCAGCAAGGAAAGCAGTTGCTGGTCCAGCGCGTCGATCTGCACGCGCAGGCCGGCCAGGGCATCGGACTGGGTGGGCTGGGTCATCGTGGTCAGGCCTGTGTTTTTTCGAACTGTCGCATGTAGCCTACCAGCGCCTGGACACCTTCCAGTGGCATGGCGTTGTAGAGGCTGGCGCGCATGCCACCCACCGACTTATGACCCTTGAGCTGCAGGAGTCCAGCGGCCTTGGCGCCAGAGAGAAATGCTTCGTTGCGCGACTCGTCGCGCAGGAAGAAAGGTACGTTCATGCGCGAGCGGCAGTCGCGCGCGACTTTGTTTTCGTAGAACTGCGAGCCGTCGATGTAGTCATAGAGCAGTGCAGCCTTCGCCACATTGCGCGCCTCCATCGCCGCCACACCGATGCGATCCCCTTCGGTCTGTTGCTTGAGCCACTGGAAAGTGAGGCCAGCCATGTAGATCGCATACGTCGGCGGCGTGTTGTACATCGAGCGGTTGTCGGCCACCGTCTTGTAGTCGAAGGCGCTTGGACAGATGGGCAGCGCATGGCCCAGCAAGTCTTCACGCACCACGACCAGCGTGAGGCCTGCCGGCCCAAGGTTCTTCTGAGCACCGCCAAACGCCAGACCCACGCGTGACCAGTCCACAGGGCGCGAAGCCACGTGCGACGAAAAGTCGATCACCAGCGGGGCGTTGGAGCCGAGCGCCTTCAGATCGGGCAGGTCGTGCACCTCGATACCGTTGATGGTCTCGTTGGTGCAAAGGTGAACGTAGCTCGCCCCTGCGTTGAGCCGCCAGGTGGCAGGAGCGGGCAGGCGGGTGTGACCATCGGCTTCGTTGCTGGCCGCCACTTGCGTCTGCGCGTACCGGCGGGCTTCCTTAAGGGACTTCTGGCTCCAACTGCCGGTGACCACGAAGTCCACCGCCTGGCCGCGCGAGAGATTCATGGGCACGATAGCGTTCTCGGCCAGTCCGCCACCCTGCATGAACAGGATGCGAAAGTTTGCTGGTACCGCCAGCAGCTCCCGCAGATCGGCTTCCGCGGCTTCGAGAATTCTGCCGAACTCTTGTCCTCGGTGACTCATCTCCATGACGCTCATGCCGCAACCTTGCCAGTCGAGCATTTCGCTGGCGGCTTGTTGCAGCACTTCGGCTGGCATGGCCGCCGGCCCGGCGGAAAAGTTGTAGGGCCGAGGTGTCACGGCTCGCTGCCCGGCTCTTCGAGCTCGCCGGCTTCCCCTGCATCCGGCACGTTGGCGTCGTTCTCCACGATGCGCTGCAGGCCCGAGAGCTCCGAGCCCTCGTCCAGCGCAATCAGCGTCACGCCCTGCGTGGCCCTGCCCATCTCGCGGATCTCGGAGACGCGCGTGCGCACCAGCACACCTTTGTCGGTGATCAGCATGATCTCGTCGTCGGCATGGACAAGGGTGGCGGCCACCACCTTGCCGTTGCGCTCGCTTTGCTGAATCGCAATCATGCCCTTGGTGCCCCGGCCGTGACGGGTGTACTCGGTGATGGGCGTGCGCTTGCCGAAGCCGTTGACGGTGGCGGTGAGCACGCTCTGCTGCTCGTCCTCGGCCACCAGCATGGCGATCACGCTCTGTGTGTCCTCTATCAGCATGCCGCGAACGCCACGTGCGTTGCGACCCATGGGGCGTACGTCGTTCTCGTCGAAACGAACCGCCTTTCCGCCATCGCTGAACAGCATCACGTCGTGCTGCCCGTCCGTGAGCGCCGCGCCGATCAGAAAATCGCCCTCGTCGAGGTCCACGGCAATGATGCCGGCCTTGCGCGGGTTGCTGAACTCGTCCAGCGCGGTCTTCTTGACGGTGCCCATCGAGGTCGCCATGAACACATATCGGTCCGAGGGGAAGCTGCGCATCTCGCCCGTGAGCGGCAACACCACGTTGATCTTCTCGCCCTCCTGCAGAGGGAACATGTTGACGATGGGACGGCCGCGCGAACCGCGCGAACCTGCGGGCACCTCCCACACCTTGAGCCAATACAGGCGGCCGCGGTTGGAGAAGCACAGGATGTAGTCGTGCGTGTTGGCAATGAAGAGCTGGTCGATCCAGTCATCTTCCTTGGTGGCCGTGGCCTGTTTGCCGCGCCCACCGCGTTTCTGGGCGCGGTACTCCGAGAGCGGCTGGCTCTTGATGTAGCCACTGTGGCTGAGCGTGACCACCATGTCGGTGGGAGTGATGAGATCTTCGGTGGCCAGGTCTTGCGCGTTGTGCTCGATCTCGCTGCGGCGCGCGCCCAGCTTGGTCTGCCCGAACTCTTGCTTCACCACGGTGAGTTCGTCACCAATGATGGTGGACACTCGCTCGGGCTTGGACAGGATGTCGAGCAGGTCGTCGATCTCACCCATGACTTCCTTGTACTCCGCGACGATCTTGTCCTGCTCCAGACCGGTCAGGCGCTGCAAGCGCATCTGCAGGATTTCCTGCGCCTGGGTTTCGGAGAGCCGGTACAGACCGTCGCCCCCCATGCCGAATTCCCGCTCCAGGCCTTCAGGACGGTAGTCATCGGCGTTGATCACGCCGCCGTCGGAGCGCGTTCGAGTCAGCATTTCGCGCACCAGCTGGCTGTCCCAGGGGCGCGCCATCAGCTCGGCCTTGGCCACCGGTGGGGTTGGCGATTCGCGGATGATGCGGATGAATTCGTCGATGTTGGCCAGGGCCACGGCCAGGCCCTCCAGTACGTGACCGCGCTCGCGCGCCTTGCGCAGGTTGAACACCGTGCGGCGCGTGACCACTTCACGGCGGTGCTCGAGGAAAACCTGGATCAGGTCCTTCAGGTTGCACAGCCTGGGCTGACCGTCGACCAGCGCCACCATGTTGATGCCGAAGGTGTCCTGCAACTGCGTCTGCTTGTACAGGTTGTTGAGCACCACTTCAGGCACTTCACCGCGCTTGAGCTCGATCACCAGGCGCATGCCCGACTTGTCGGACTCATCCTGTATGTGGCTAATGCCCTCGATCTTCTTCTCGTGAACCAGTTCGGCGATGCGCTCCTGCAGCGTCTTTTTGTTCACCTGGTAGGGGAGTTCGTCGACGATGATGGCCTGGCGCTGACCACGATCAATGTCTTCGAAATGGCATTTGGCCCGCATGACGACGCGGCCCCGTCCGGTGCGATACCCGTCCTTCACGCCGTTGATGCCGTAGATGATGCCCGCCGTGGGAAAGTCGGGTGCCGGAATGATCTCCATCAGCTCGTCGATGGACGCCTGTGGGCTTTTCAGAAGGTGCAGGCAGGCATCGACCACCTCGTTGAGGTTGTGCGGCGGGATGTTGGTGGCCATGCCCACTGCAATGCCGGCAGACCCGTTCACCAGCAGGTTCGGCAGGCGCGATGGCAGCACGAGCGGCTCTTTCTCCGAGCCGTCGTAGTTGGGACCGAAATTGACGGTTTCCTTGTCGATGTCGGCCAGCATCTCGTGCGAAATTTTCGACAGACGGATTTCGGTGTAGCGCATCGCGGCAGCGTTGTCACCGTCGACCGAACCGAAATTGCCTTGCCCGTCCACCAGCATGTGGCGCAGAGAAAAATCCTGTGCCATGCGCACGATGGTGTCGTACACCGCGCTGTCGCCATGCGGGTGGTATTTACCGATGACATCGCCCACGATACGGGCCGACTTCTTGTACGGCCGGTTCCAGTCGTTGTTGAGCTCGTGCATTGCATACAGCACGCGACGATGTACCGGCTTGAGGCCGTCGCGAGCGTCGGGCAAAGCCCGACCCACAATCACACTCATCGCATAGTCGAGGTAGCTGCGCCGCATCTCCTCTTCAAGACTGATGGGCAGGGTCTCTTTGGCGAACTGGGTCATTTGCGGTGGCTTGAGTGCGGGAGTGGGCCGAAAGGCAACTCATGATTTTAAGGTGCGCGTGTGCACTGGCCTGGCCTGACATTTTGTTGTGTCACGACAACGGATGATGCAACAGGGGAGTTCGTCCTACAGAGCCGCAGTGGGCGTCCCGGTTGGGGTATCGGCGCTTGTGGCACAATAAATTCCAGCGTTTTTAGTGGTGGTCACTACAAGCGTCGTTCTTGTTACGCAGTCTGTCTGCGGCTTATATAGAGGAAAACCATGAAAAAACTCAACAAAGTGGCAATGCTGTTTGCAACCGCCGCCATGGCAACCGCCGCCGGCGCTCAAACCATCGACAACTGGCGCAACGGCACCAGCGAGCTGGTCTGGAAAAACGGTACCAATGAACTTTGCTGGCGCGATGCCAGCTGGACGCCTGCCACCGCCGCCAAGGGCTGCGACGGCGCGATCGTTCCCATGGCTGCACCGGCCCCGGCACCTGCCGCCGCACCGGCGCCCGCACCTGCCGCTGCGCCTGCTCCTGCACCGGCTCCCGCACCCGCACCGGCGCCTGTTGCCTCCAAGGTGACCTACGCTGCCGACGCATTCTTCGATTTTGACAAGGCCGTGCTCAAGCCCGAAGGCAAGGCCAAGCTGGACGATCTGGCTGGCAAGGTCTCCGGCATCGCCCTGGAAGTGGTGATCGCCGTGGGTCACACCGACTCCACCGGTGCCGCTGGTTATAACCAGGCTCTGTCCAACCGCCGTGCCGAAGCCGTCAAGGCCTATCTGGTGAGCAAGGGCATTGAAAGCAACCGCATCTACACCGAAGGCAAGGGCCTGACCCAGCCGGTGGCCGACAACGCCACCCGCGAAGGCCGCGCCAAGAACCGCCGCGTGGAAGTGGAAGTGGTCGGTACCCGCAAGAACTGATCCTGTTCAGCTTCGACCCTGAAAACCGCGCTTAGGCGCGGTTTTTTCTTGGTGCGCCCGGCACGGGCGCACTCTTGCGGGTGCAAGTCCCGCCGTAAGTTGGTCACGATGAACGAAGCGAAGCGCAACTCCATGAGGGTGACCGAGTGTGGGGAGGAAGCGTGGAGCGAAGCTGCAAGCTGATGAGGCAAGAGCGAAAGCGCGAAGGACCGAACGAGAGCGAGTGACCGAGGACACGCGGATGTCAAAGGCCATGCGTCAGATGCCGGAGCGATCCGGGCGGGCAAGCGCAGCGCACGGTGAAGCCGTGCGCGATCCTGCCAGCGACGAAGCCTGCGGCCCGCCGCGTGAACACCAGGGCACAGGGTCGGCAAGGTCGAAGGCGGGGGCTGGCACCCTGCTGGAGGCGGCGCTGACAAGAGAGAATCTGCAAGCGGCGTGGAAGCGCGCGAGGGCCAACAAGCGTGCAGCGGGGGTGGACGGGCTCGACATCGAGCAGACGGCCGCCTTGCTGCAAACGAGTTGGCCACCGACTGCGCGCCATCCAGCTCAAGCACTGGAAGCGGGGAGCACCATCTACCGCGAGCTCAAGGCGTTGGGGGCCACGCACGACGTCGCCAAGCATGTGGCGGTCAATGGCCGGCGCTGGTGGCGCAACAGTGCGAAGCTGCTCAACAGCGTGCTGACCATTGCGCACTTCGACCGATTGGGCGTACCCCGACTCTCCTGACCTCAAACTCTCGAACCGCCCGGTGCGGACTCGCATGCCGGGTGGTGTGGCAGGGGCGCCTCCTGGGATGGAGGCCCCCTATGCCGATTGCTGACGATAATCCGTTCATGAATCCAAACATCAATGCAGATCCCGCCGAACTGGCCAAGTTCTCGGACCTTGCCCATCGCTGGTGGGATCCTGAAAGCGAGTTCCGACCGCTGCATCAGATCAACCCATTGCGGCTGGGCTGGATCGAAGGACTGGTGCCGTTGGCCGGCAAGACGGTGGTGGACATCGGTTGTGGCGGTGGCATTCTGTCGGATTCGATGGCTCGCAAGGGGGCCAGCGTGCTGGGCATAGACCTTTCCTCGAAGGCTCTGCGGGTGGCGCAGTTGCATGCCCTGGAGGCAGCGACCGCCAACGTGCGCTATGAGGAGATCAGTGCCGAAGCATTGGCCTTGGAGCGCCCTGGGGAATTCGATGTAGTCACCTGCATGGAGATGCTGGAGCACGTGCCCGATCCGTCTTCGGTGGTCAAAGCTTGCTCAGCGCTCGTCAAACCGGGCGGCTGGGTCTTCTTCTCCACGATCAACCGCAATCCCAAGTCCTTTCTGTTTGCGATTCTTGGCGCGGAATACGTCCTGCAGCTGTTGCCCAAAGGCACACATGAGTTCGCCAAGTTCATTCGTCCCAGCGAAATGGCGGGACATTGCCGCGCTGCCGGCCTGGAGCTATTGCAGACCCGAGGCATGGAATACAACCCACTGACGCGGCGCTACTGGCTGAGTGGTGACACCAGCGTGAACTACCTGTTGGCCACGCGCCGTCAATGACGGAGCATTTTTTCCGAGGTGTTCGCGCGGTGCTGTTTGATCTCGACGGCACCCTGATCGACAGCGCTCCGGATCTTGGCGCAGCGGCTGATGGCATGCGATTGACTCGTGGCATGTCCTCGTTGCCGCTGGATCGCTACCGGCCTCTGGCGGGTTCGGGCGCCCGAGGCATGCTGTACGCCGCATTCGGCATGACGCCGGAACACGCCGACTATGCTGCATTGAAGGACGAGTTTTTCATTGCCTATTCGCAGTGCCTGCTGGAGCGCACCAGGCCCTTTGACCAAGTACATGAGATGCTGGGTTTGCTTCAGGCCCGAGGCATGCCGTGGGGCGTGGTCACCAACAAGTCGGAGCGCTTCACAGGGCCGATCACCAAGGCGATGCCCCTGTTCGCAGCGGCATCGGTCATCATCAGCGGCGACACGACTCCCCATTCCAAGCCGCATCCGGCACCTCTGCTGGAAGCCGCGAGGCGGATGTCTGTGTCGCCGATCGAGTGTATTTACGTCGGAGACGACGAGCGCGACATACGGGCCGGGCAAGCGGCCGGCATGCGAACCGTGGCGGCGCGGTACGGCTACCTGGGCGCAGGGGCGAATGTGGCGGCCTGGGGAGCCAGTGCCGAAGTATCTTCGCCGCTGGAGCTCTTGAATTTGCTGGAAGTGCCTTAAACTTGCCTGCTTGGGGCTGCACCGGTTTCGACGTGGGTTCGGACGCGCAGCAGGGCATGTCGAGGTTCTGTCACCTCGTAAATCCGCAGAAAAAAACCAACTGCAAACGACGAACGTTTCGCACTCGCCGCTTAAATACCGGTGAGCCTCGCAACAGCAGGCCGATGGGCTGGGCAAGGGGGTCGCAAGACCTCCCGGCTGCGAGGATATTTACATCGGCTGGCTTTGCGTCGGGCACCTTGACGCAGAGTGAGACTCAAGGATGCTGGCTTCCCGTTTAGCGTGCCACTGCGCGACTCGGGCGGCGAGACTCAAAACAGACGGCTACACATGTAGAACTGCTCGAAGAAGGCTTGCGGACGGGGGTTCAAATCCCCCCAGCTCCACCATTCATTCAGCCGCCGCATGGTCTTGGCGGCCCGCAGGGTCAAGGGTTACGGCTCCTGTTCCGCGTTGGATCGACCTGACCGCGCGCGCAAGCGCTTTCGACGGGTCCAGCGGGTGTTCAGAGTCCAGATCCCGCTGATCAGAAAGTACACCGTCAGGCCACTCACGCTGGCGATGATGGCGAGTCCCACAGCCAGGGGCTTGCCCACCCTGCGCAAGTGTTCGAGCCAGTACGCCAAGCGGCCACGCCAACCTTTGCGTTGAACCTCCTGCGGCTCATCGTGCGCGCCCGCCAGCAGCTGCTGGGCCTCGCTTTCCGAGACCGCTCTTTTGCCGAGCACCAAGTTGCCCAGGCGGTAGGCGCCGTAGTACACCGGACCGAACGTCACCGGGTTGGTCACCATGGTGCTGGCCACTGCCATGGGCAGGTTTGCCCGCAGGATGACTGCCAGGGCGGCGGAGACAGGAATCTGCGCGACGGGAATCAGCAGGCCAAAGAAAATGCCCAGCGCCACACCGAGCGCAATGCCTTTGCGGCTGAAGTGCCAGAGACTGGGGTGCTGTATCACGGGCCCCATCCATCGCAGCCAGCGGCTCTTGTGCAGTGTCTCCGGTGTGGGGAGCCATTTCCTGAATCGTTCTCTCATCCGTGTGGCCCGGTGGATCGTGTTTCGAGCGGCGACAATCCCCCGATCATGATGCAGTTGCAGGACATTCTTTTTTCTCAAGGTTTTGGCACACGCCGGATCTGCAGTGGCCTGATTCAGCAAGGCCTGGTTCTGGTGGGCGAGGATGCCGCGCCATGCACCGATCCCGCAGCGGCCTTTGCCGAAGAAGGTCTCGTGTTTCGCGTGCAGGGTGAGTTGTGGCACTACCACGCCATGGCGTATTTGATGCTGAACAAGCCCGCAGGTTTCGAGTGTTCTCAAAAACCCAGCACCTATCCCAGTGTCTACACCCTCCTGCCCGGACCCTTGCGCATGCGGGGTGGCGGTGCAGCCGCAGGTGTTCAGGCGGTCGGTCGGCTCGATCAGGACACCACCGGGCTGCTGCTGCTTTCGGACGATGGCAAGTTCATCCACCGCATGACCTCGCCGCGCCACCATGTGCCCAAAGTCTACGAGGCGCAGGTGAAGCACCCTCTGGACGAACGGCAGTTGAAGAGATTGCTCGATGGCGTGGTGCTGGATGACGATCCCAGGCCGGTGCGCGCGCAGGCTTGTTCAGCGATGAACGAACATCACTTGCGCTTGACCCTGACCGAAGGCAAATACCACCAGGTCAAGCGCATGGTGGCGGCAGTGGGCAACCGGGTGGAGTCCTTGCACCGTTCCGAGATCGGGAATCTGGTGTTGGGCCCGGAGCTGTCAGAGGGGCGTTGGCGCTGGCTGACCAGCGACGAGGTGCTGGCGCTGACTCAGAAGGCGGTGAAACCTTAGAGCAGATCGCCCTTGCGGCTGTCCAGGGGCATGAGGAAAGAGTTTTCCTGCCACTGCGAGTTGAAGTCGCTGCGCGGAAAATCGCTGCGCGGCTCGCCAGTCGTGCTGTTGGGCCAATTGGACAACGGGCCGAAGTCGCTGTTGCGGTTGCTGCGTTGGCGGGTGAGGACGGTGCGCAGGTTGGCTTGCGCTGCGATGATGGCGCGCTCTTCCATTTCGCGTTCGCGCATCGTCTGGCTCAAGGTCGATTCGCCCAGGAATTCGGCGCGAATTTCGGCGACCGTAGGCAGGCTATTGGATCGAACCACCCAGTAGGGCAGGCCGCACTGGGTGAGCAGAGAGTGTTTGAGGGTGCGCGTGCTGCGTGGCAGGCCGGCGCTGCCCGGCACGTCCAGACAGCCCAATACGCGGCCGTCGGAACGGCAAACAGTGAAGGTGCAATACACGCCACCGAGCAGCTTGTACCATTCCATGCCCTGTTCCTTGTCGCGCGGCAGCGTGAACCGCGTGACTGGCAGCTTGATCATGACGTGGTGGTCGTAGAAGGCGCGGGCCAGCCAGTGCCAGACCCGGGCTTCTTCGCTGTTGGCCAGGGCGCGTGTGCTCAGGGGCCAATGCTTGGGGATTCGCCTGCGCTCACGAGCCTGCCGGTCCGTCCACCAGCGGTGCAGCAACGCACCCAGGGCCAGCAGAGCGGGCGCGAGCACGGCGAGCAGCCATGGATTGGTCCAGTTGTTCATGGTGGTGAGGTCAGGTCGATCAATTTGTATCAAAGTGTAGGGGTTGTCCGGCAAAACGGCGCGTTCTGTCGCTTGCCCGCACGAGATTGGCGTGAATTCCTTGGTGTTTGAGCCTCCTTTGCACGGTTTTGATCGTGGCCGGCGCGTTTGGGGCGCCCGCAGCACGGTTACAAGTTCTCAAGGCACGGTGTCCAGGAACGAGCGCACGGCGGCCGTCAGCGCCTCGGGTTGATCGCGATGCGGGCTGTGTCCGCAGTTGTCGAGCACGACACGGCGCGCCTGCGGTGCGGCGGCTTCGATCGCACGCAATTGCTCCAGCGTGCCGTATTCGTCGCCGATGCCCTGAATCAGCAGAAGGGGGGCCTGGATCTTTTGGCATTCCGGTCGAATGTCGAAGCCGGAGAAACCCGGGCTGAGCCAGACGTCGTTCCACTGCCAGAACGCGTTGTCCACATCGGTGTGGTAGCGCGCCAGACGCTGCCGCAGCCCGCCCTGGTTCTCAGGATCGCTTTCATACAGGCGCCGGGCCTCTGCAATGGCCCGCAGGGCCATTTCTTCCACCACGACATGCGGCGCCATGGCCACGCAGGCCGCCACCGGGTGACGGCTGGCATACAGCAAGGCGATGGTGGCGCCGTCGGAATGGCCGATCAGCACTGGCGGCTGTGAAAGACCCAGGCGCTCCAGCAGCGCGGGCAATACGTGCCAGGCCTCGCGGTGCATGTAGTCGGGACCGTGCCTGCCCCGGGTCCAGAAGCCGTCCTGAACGGTTGCGCCTCGCACGTCGGGAACGGGGTCTGATCGCCCGTAGCCACGCCGCGAGTACACCCAGCCGGCTCGTCCACTCGCAGCGCAAAGTTCGTCGGGCCAGTTGCGTCCTCGCTGGCGCCACATCGCCACGCTGCCCAGGCCCTCGTGCAGGAAGACCAGTGGCGGCCGGTTGACAGGGCCATGGATGTAAGCGAGCTCCAGGCCGACACCTTCGATTTCGATGCGGTTCATGCGCAGATCGTACCCATCCCGGTCACTGGAGCGATGTGCGATTGGATGTATTCTTGCCGTCATGTCACAGCTCTTCGATTCCTTCTGGCGCGCCGTGGTGTATTGCGTTCACCCTCGAGTGATCGCGTTGTCGTTTCTGCCGCTCATCCTGATGGTGGCGCTGTCGTTCGGCCTGGGCTACTTTTTCTGGGAAGGAGCCGTGGCCTCAGTGGCTGCCTGGCTCGAAGCCTTCGGCATGGTGCAGACTTTCCTCTCCTGGCTTGAGCAGGTGGGGGCCGGGTCCTTGCGCATGGTGTTCGCGCCACTGCTGGTGCTGGTGCTGGCCACGCCGCTGATCGTGCTGCTGTGCTTGCTGCTGGTGGCCATGTTCATGACGCCGGCCATGGTCGATATGGTTGGTCAGCGCCGCTTTGCCGGGCTGGAGCGCAAGCACGGGGGATCGCTGGTGGTCAGTGTGCTGTGGTCTCTCGGGTCCACGCTGCTTGCCGTGGTGGTGCTGGTGCTCTCCATGCCGCTGTGGCTGGTGCCGCCGCTGGTGTTGATCCTGCCGCCACTGATCTGGGGCTGGCTCACCTACCGCGTGTTTGCCTTCGATGCCTTGGCCACACATGCCAGCAGCGATGAGCGAAAGATGATCATGCGCGAACACCGGGGCTCCCTCTTGCTCATGGGCGTGCTCAGTGGCTACCTGGGCGCGGCGCCGAGCCTGCTGTGGGCTTCGGGTGCGATGTTCATCGCGATGGCGCCCGTGCTCGTGCCCGTGGCGATCTGGATCTACACACTGGTGTTCGCCTTTGCCTCGCTGTGGTTCGCGCACTACTCGCTGGCGGCGCTGCAGCGGCTGCGGGCGAAAGTGCCGGTGGAGATGGTGAGCCCTGAGCCCCATGCGCCCCTGATGCCCCTGCCCGGACCCACCGGGACGCCACCCAACCCGCTCACCACCGATCCATGACGTCCGCATTTGGCCTGATCATCGTCGGCGACGAAATCCTCTCCGGCAAACGCAGCGACAAGCATTTGCCCAAGGTCATCGAGTTGCTCTCGCAGCGAGGACTGTCGTTGTCCTGGGCACGACTGGTCGGCGACGAACGCGACCGCATCACCGACACATTGCGCGAGGCATTCGCCGGCAGCGACGTGGTGTTCTGTTGCGGAGGCATCGGCGCCACGCCCGACGATCACACGCGGCAGTGCGCTGCCGCCGCTCTCGGCGTGGAACTGGCCCTGCACCCGCAGGCGCGCGACCTGATCGAGGCGCGCATGCGTGACATGGCCGCAGAGCGGGGTGAAGTGTTCGATCCGACCCGCGCCGACAACGTACACCGCTACAACATGGGTGTGTTTCCGGTGGGCGCGCGCATCATCCACAACCCTTACAACAAGATCCCCGGCTTCAGTTGCGATGGGGCGGGCGGCGCCACGGTGCATTTCCTGCCCGGGTTCCCGGTGATGGCTTGGCCCATGATCGAGTGGGTGCTGGACCACCACCACCTGCATCTCCAGCGCCAGGGGGTCTGGCTGGAGCACTCGGTGATTGTTTTTGGTGCCATGGAAGCTGCACTCACACCGCTCATGGAGCAGATCGAGGCGGCTCATCCCGTAAAGGTGTTCAGCTTGCCCAGCGTGGACCATCCCGAGTTCGGTCGGCACATTGAACTGGGCGTGAAAGGGGCTGCCGCGGCGGTCACGGCCGCATATCAAGACCTGCTCGCCGGCCTGCGGGCACACGGCGCCAACACGGGCCCTGAAATGGTGCGAAAGTAAATTGCACCATTCTGGGGCGTCCCTGTGGAGTGCACCGTCCAAGGGCATTCGTCTCGGGACGGTCAGGGCTTGGTGCATACGGAGGCCGGGATCTCACCGGTTTGCCTGTCCGGTGACCCTTTGTGGCGCATGGCCTGCGCCATAATTCGGGGCGCCAGTCGATGCAGCGCCTGCAAGGTGCCCGCTGGTGGCACAAATACTGCTTGAATGCAGCGTCGTTTTCAATTTCCAACTCACCCAGCTACAGGAGTATTTGATGGCCAAGACCGTCGCAGACGTGATGCAGATCGTGAAGGACAACGAAGTCAAGTTTGTCGACTTCCGCTTCACCGACACCCGAGGCAAGGAGCAGCACGTGACCGTGCCCGTGTCCCACTTCGATGAAGACAAGTTCACCTCGGGCCACGCGTTCGACGGCTCCTCGGTGGCTGGCTGGAAAGGCATTGAAGCCTCGGACATGCAGCTCATGCCCGACCCCAACACCGCCAATATCGACCCCTTCTTCGAAGAAACCACGCTGTTTCTGCAATGCGATGTGATCGAACCGGGCGACGGCAAGGCCTACGACCGCGATCCGCGTTCCATCGCCAAGCGCGCCGAAGCGTATCTCAAGGCCTCCGGCTTGGGCGACACCGCCTTCTTCGGACCGGAGCCCGAATTCTTCATTTTTGACGGCGTGCGCTGGAGCAACGAGCCCGGCCGCGTGATGAGCGAGATCGAGGAATACGAAGCGCCATGGAACAGTGGCGCCAAGCTCGAAGGTGGCAACCGCGGCCACCGTCCCACCGTCAAGGGCGGCTACTTCCCCGTGCCTCCGGTCGACAGCACGCAGGACATGCGTGCCGAGATGTCCCTGATTCTGGAATCGCTGGGGATCCCGGTTGAAGTGTTCCACCACGAAGTGGCGGGTGCAGGCCAGAACGAGATCGGCACCAAGTTCAGCACGCTGGTTGAGCGCGCTGACTGGACGCAGGTGCTCAAGTACGTCGTGTGGAACGTGGCCAATGCCTACGGCAAGACCGCGACCTTCATGCCCAAGCCCTACGCCGGCGACAACGGCAGCGGCATGCACGTTCACCAGTCGATCTGGAAGGACGGCAAGAACCTGTTCGCTGGCGACGGCTACGCCGGCCTGAGCGATTTCGCCCTGTACTACATCGGCGGCATCATCAAGCACGCGCGCGCCCTCAACGCCATCACCAACCCGGGCACCAACTCCTACAAGCGCCTGGTCCCCGGCTTCGAGGCTCCGGTGAAGCTGGCCTATTCGGCCCGCAACCGCTCGGCATCCATCCGCATCCCGTACGTGGCCAACCCCAAGGGCCGCCGTATCGAGGCGCGCTTCCCCGATCCTTCGGCCAACCCCTACCTGGCTTTCTCGGCCCTGATGATGGCAGGCCTGGACGGCGTGGAAAACAAGATCCACCCGGGCGAAGCCGCCACCAAAGACCTCTACCACCTGCCGCCGGAAGAAGACAAGCTGGTGCCCACCGTGTGCCACAGCCTTGACCAGGCGCTGGAGTACCTGGACAAGGACCGCAGCTTCCTGACCAAGGGCGGCGTTTTCACCGACTCCATGCTCGATGCCTACATCGAACTCAAGATGGGTGAGGTCACGCGTTTCCGCATGGCGCCTCACCCGGTCGAGTTCGACATGTACTACAGCCTCTGATGAGGGTGCCCGGCTTGACCGGGCTCTTCAGAAGATCCGACGAGGGACCGCAGTTGCGGTCCCTTTTTCGTGGTCCTGGCGGTTCATAGCCACCGTTCGGTCGCAGGGGCACTTTTTTTTGACTTTTTCGGTCATACTGATTTGCGCATGTTGCTCGTGCGTCTCAGCCCCCACCGTCCCGTTGGAGTTGCCGTGTTTCCGAAGTTTTCGTCTTTTCAATCCGTTCGCCTGCTGGCCTTGGCTGCTGCGCTGGTCCCGGCTGGTGCGCAGGTGCTGGCGCAAGGCAGCATCTACCGATGTGGCAACGAGTACACCAACGATGCTCAGGTGGCCAAGTCCAAGGGCTGCACTCTGATGCAGGGGGGCAACATCACCATCGTCGAAGGCACCAAGGTCGCGCCCACGGCGCGCAGCGCGCCCGCCGCAGCCAGCCGCAACGGTGGTGAACGCGTGGATTCCGCCGCTCAGCGCGCCCGCGACAGCGATGCGCGGGCCATTCTGCAAGCCGAGCTTCGCAAGGCCGAGGAACGTCTGGCGCAGGCGCGCAAGGAATACGCCAACGGCGAGCCGGAGAAGCAGGGCATCGAATCGCGCAACTACCAGCGCTACCTGGATCGCGTCGCTGAACTCAAGGCTGCCGTGGCCCGCGCCGAGAGCGATGTGGCCAGCATCCAGCGCGAGCTGGGCCGTGTCGGCGTTTCGCCCAACGCATCAGGTTCTGCCGCAAAATAGGCGGCTTGAAAAAGACCACGCCACTCCCCCGCTTCTCTGCGGAGCCGCTCCGCCCCAGTTCCAGCGCTGTCAGCCCGCGAAAGCCGCTCACGGCGCCATCCCGGTTTCAGTCTCTTGACCTGCTGGCCACGCTGGTGGCTGTGGTCGACCAGCACGGTGCGGTGCAGTTTGCCAACGCGGCGCTGGAAGACGCGCTGGGCATGTCTCGGCGCAGCATTGCGGGCACCCGGCTGCAGGACTGCTTCACCGAGCCCGCGTTGCTGGAGAGTGCGCTGCATGGCGCCAGCGGCAACCATTTCGCTGCGCTGCGCTACGACGCCTGGCTCAAGCGTACGAACCACGACGCATTGCCCGTGCATGTGGTGGTCGCGCAGACCGACAACCCGGGTGAGGTGGTGGTCGAGCTGTTGCCACTGGAGCAGCAGGCCCGTCAGGAGCGCGAGGAGCGCCTGATCGACCAGGCGCAGGCCAACAAGGAGCTCATCCGCAACCTGGCGCACGAGATCAAGAACCCGCTCGGTGGCATTCGCGGCGCAGCCCAGTTGCTGCAGATGGAACTGGATTCGCGCGAGCTCATCGAGTACACCCAAGTCATCATTCACGAGGCTGACCGCTTGCAGTCCCTGGTGGATCGCCTGCTGGCCCCGCACCGCAGGCCGCACGTGGTGGGCGACGTGAACATCCACGAGGTGTGCGAGCGTGTGCGCTCGCTCATCCTGGCCGAATTCCCGAAAGGCCTGCGCGTTGTTCGCGACTACGACACTTCGATTCCCGAATTCCGGGGTGATCGCGAGCAACTCATTCAGGCAGTGCTCAACATTGCCCACAACGCCGCCCAGGCTCTGGGGGATCGCATGGCGGCGGGTGACGCGCGCATCGTGTTCCGCACGCGCGTGGGGCGTCAGGTGACCTTTGGTAAGCAGCGCTACCGGCTGGCACTGGAATTGCATGTGATCGACAACGGGCCTGGAGTTCCAGACTCGATCAAGGACCGCATCTTCTACCCGCTGGTGTCGGGGCGCGATGGCGGTTCTGGCCTGGGGCTTACGCTGGCACAGACGTTTGTGCAGCAGCACCATGGCCTGATCGAGTGCGAGAGCGTGCCAGGGGAGACCGATTTCAAACTTCTGATCCCGTTGCCCTAGACCGATCACCGAATCACGACAGCCGAGCGCCGCGCCACAAGAAAGGGAAGACATCTACATGAAGCCGATCTGGATAGTGGACGACGATCAATCGATCCGCTTCGTGCTCGAGAAGGCGCTGTTGCGCGAGAACCTGCCCACCCGCAGCTTCACCAACCCTCAGGACGTGCTCAAAGCCCTGATGGACACGCCCGAAAGCGAGGGTCCGCAAATTCTGGTGAGCGACATCCGCATGCCCGGCGGATCGGGACTGGAGTTGCTGGAACGCGTGAAGGAAAAATTGCCTGGTCTGCCGGTGATCATCATGACCGCGTTCTCCGACCTGGACAGTGCGGTATCGGCTTTTCAGGGCGGCGCTTTCGAATACCTGCCCAAGCCCTTTGACCTGCCCAAGGCGGTGGAGTTGATCCACCGTGCCGTGGAAGAGAGCCAGCGCGAGGAAGTGGCGGAGGAGCGCATGACCGCCGCGCCCGAAATGTTGGGCCAGGCGCCGGCGATGCAGGATGTGTTCCGCGCCATCGGCCGTCTGAGCCAGAGTCAGGTCACGGTGCTCATCACCGGTGAGTCGGGCTCGGGCAAGGAACTGGTGGCGCGTGCGCTGCACAAGCATTCACCTCGCTCGGGCGGCCCTTTTGTTGCCATCAACACCGCAGCCATCCCGAAAGATTTGCTGGAGTCCGAGCTGTTCGGTCACGAGCGGGGCGCCTTCACCGGCGCGCAGACCATGCGACGCGGCCGTTTCGAGCAGGCCGATGGCGGCACGCTGTTCCTTGATGAGATCGGCGACATGCCCTTCGATCTGCAGACACGGCTGTTGCGCGTGCTGTCTGATGGCCATTTCTACCGTGTGGGGGGCCACAGCGCGGTGCGAGCCAACGTGCGTGTGATCGCCGCCACCCACCAGAACCTGGAGCAGCGTGTCAAGGAAGGCGTGTTCCGCGAGGACCTTTTTCACCGCCTCAATGTGATCCGCCTTCGCCTGCCCGCGCTGCGCGAGCGTCGCGAAGACGTGCCCATGCTCACGCGCTTCTTCTTGCAGCAAAGCGCCCGCCAGCTCGGCGTGGAGCCCAAGCGCATCTCGGAGGCGGCGCTGCGGCTGCTCGGAACCTTCGATTTCCCCGGGAATGTGCGCCAGCTTGAAAACGTGTGCCACTGGCTCACGGTGATGGCACCGGCCCAGATGATTGAGGTCAAGGACCTTCCGCCCGAAGTGCTCTCCATGGCTGGCGCCACTGCGCAGGCGGCCATGGCATCCGTGGCGTTGGCACCATCAACGCCGGCTCAGGCCATCGCACCGCCGGCGGCCGAACGTGTGCTGTCTGGCGATGCCCTGTCGTCGCAGGGAGAAGCTGCGGTGCCTTCGTCGGAGGCTGCGACTGCGGTCCTGACCTGGGAAAGTGGCCTTCAGGCCGAGGCGCTGTCCTTGCTGGAAGAAGGACGCACCGATGTGTGGGATGTGCTCACTCGACGCTTCGAGACCCGCCTGATCCAGACTGCTCTGGCCAACACGCGAGGACGCCGCATCGAGGCGGCGCACAAGCTGGGCATAGGCCGCAACACCATCACCCGCAAGATTCAGGAGCTCAACCTAGAGTGAGCACCACCGGAGCGTGGTCGCTCGGTTGCGGGTTCTTGCGCGGCGCACGGTCGATGGTGCACGCCGTCACGCGCTCGCGCAGGGCATGGCTCACGAGAATGTGGTCGATGCGAAGGCCGCGGTTCTTCTGGAAGCCGAGCATGCGGTAGTCCCACCACGAAAAGCTCTTCTCGGCTTGCTCGAACATACGGTAGGCGTCGGTCAGGCCCAGCCTGAGCAAGGCCTGGAAATGGGCGCGTTCCTCCACTGTGTGATGAATGGTGTCCTTGAGGCCCACTGGGTCGTAGGAGTCCCGGTCCTCCGGCGCCACGTTGAAGTCGCCCAGCAGCACCAGGCGTGGATGGGTGTTCAGTTCTTCGCCCAGCCATCGGTGCAGCGCTTCGAGCCAGAGCATCTTGTAGGCGAACTTCTCAGTGCCCGGGGCCTGGCCATTGACAAAGTAGCAGTTCACCAGCCGCAGCGGACCTTCGGGCGTGTTCAGCGTCGCGGCGATCACGCGCGATTGCGGATCGGCGTGGCCCGGAATGTTTCGCACCACGTCGCTCAGAGGCGTTCTGCTCAGGATCGCCACGCCGTTGTAGGTCTTCTGGCCAAAGACGGCGGCTTCATAGCCCGCTTCCTTCAGCGCGTCGTACGGGAACTTTTCGTCCACCAGCTTGAGTTCCTGCAGACCCAGCGCGTCGACGGGATGAGCGGCCAGCCAGTCCAGCACCTGGGGCAGGCGGATGGTGAGTGAATTGATGTTCCAGGTGGCGAGTTGCATGTTGGACTCAGGGCAGGGTTTCGAGGAAGGCGATCATTTGCCCGGCATTTTGAATCGGCCGTGGATTCGTCGCAGTCCACCGGTCGAGCATCACGCCTTCGGCCAGACGTGGAAGGTCGCGGCGGTCGAAGCGTACCTCGGCCAGTGAGCGAGGCATGCCCAGTTCGCGGATCAAGTGATCGAGCAAGGCACTGGCGGGTGCATGGGCGTCCCCCAGCGCAGCGCTGATGCGTAGTTGTCGCTCGCCGTTGAACGGAACGTTGAAGGCCAGCGCGGACGGTGCGACGACGCAGGAGGTGTGGCCGTGCGACACGCCGAAGCTGCCGCCCAGCACGTGGCCCGTCGCATGGCTGATGCCCATGGGAACGCCTGCGGCCAGCGGCGTCATGGATTGCCAGGTAGCGGTCAGGCAACGCCCACGTGCGGCCGTGTCGCCCGGATCGCGGAAGGTTTGCCGCAGCGCCTCGCCGAGGGTACGCAAAGCGCTCTCGGCGAGCGCGTCGGTGTACGCGTTGGAATGCAGCGAACCCAGCGTTTCGACAGCATGGTCGATGGCACGCACGCCTGTCGAGATCCAGAGCCAATGAGGAGTGTGCAGCGTGATGGCGGGATCCAGCACGACGGCACGCGGCACCATGCGACGATGGCCAAAGCTCTGCTTGCGTCCTTCGCGTTCATTGGTGATGCCACCGGTCTCGTAGAACTCTGCGCCAGAAAGGGTGGTGGGTACGGCGATCACGGGCACGTCGGGTCCATCGAAAGTGGGTGGCAGGCGCCGCCCCTGCGCATCCACCATCACGCGGTAGGGTTCCAGGTCGTCGTGCGCCTGCAAGTCGTGCCGCAGGCACAGGGCCACCACCTTGGCGGTGTCGATGATGGAGCCGCCTCCGATGGCCACCAGAACGTCGGCGCTCGCCGCACGCGCTGCCGAGGTGGCCGCCAGGACGGCGGCGCGAGAGCCATGAGCGGGCACTTCGCAGAAGGTGCCCACATGACGATCGCCCAGCGCCGTCTGCAGTGCAGTGACAACTGGCGTGGTGGTCGCGAGTGTGCGGCTCGCGATGATGAAGGCCCGTTGCCTGCCGGTGGTCTCGAGTTCGTGCGCTATGGCGGTCGAGGCCGTTTCGTCCACATAGATTCGTTCGGTGGCCGACTGCGCATGAACGGAACGGCCGGGTGCAGGGCTCATGTAGAACGGTGGTAGGTCACAAAGGCGAAAGGCAGGCCGGTGGTCGAGGTGTGGTGCTCACGCGCGATTTCGCGCCATTCGGGGCCAAAGACCGGTGCGTGTGCATCGCCTTCGAAGTCCTGTGCGATCTCGGTGACCACGGCGCTTTGCGCCAGCGGCAACGCAGCGGCGTAGATCTGTGCGCCACCAATCACCCATGCGTCTGTGGCGTCGGTCGGACAGAGCGCCAGCGCTTCCTGCAAGGAGCCGGCTCGCGCAGCGCCATCGACCTGCCAGCGGCCATCGCGCGTGACAACGATGTTGAGCCGACCGGGCAGGGGACGGAAGCGGGCGGGGAGTGAGTCCCAGGTCTTGCGCCCCATGATCACGGGGCGGCCCAGCGTGGTCCGTTTGAAGTGCGCCAGGTCTTCTGGAAGGTGCCAGGGCAACTGGTTGTCGCGGCCGATCACGCCGTTGGACGCGCGGGCGAAGATGAGGTGCAGGCGCGGTTGTTTCATGGGAATGCCCTCGGCGTCGCTTCCGGCGGGAGCTGGCATGGGTCGGGCCGGGGCGGCGATCAAACCGCCACCGGCGCCTTGATCACCGGGTGATGCTGGTAGTCCAGGATCTCGAAATCGTCGACCTCGTAGTCGAAGATCGACGGCGGGCGGCGCTTGATGCGCAGCGTGGGGTAGGAATGGGGGGTGCGCGAGAGCTGCAGAGCCACCTGCTCCTGGTGGTTGCTGTAGATGTGGCAGTCGCCGCCCGTCCAGATGAACTCGCCCACCTCCAGGTCGCATTGCTGCGCCAGCATGTGGGTGAGCAGCGCGTAGCTGGCAATGTTGAAGGGCACGCCGAGAAAGATGTCGGCGCTGCGCTGATAGAGCTGGCAACTGAGCTTGCCGTCGGCCACGTAGAACTGGAAGAACGCATGACAGGGCATGAGCGCCATCTTGTTCAGGTCGGCCACGTTCCAGGCGCTCACGATGATGCGGCGTGAATCCGGGTTGGTCTTGAGTTGCTTGACCACCTCGGCGATCTGGTCGATGTGGCCGCCATCGGGTGTGGGCCAGCTGCGCCATTGCACGCCGTACACCGGGCCCAGGTCGCCGTCGGCTCGAGCCCATTCGTCCCAGATGGTGCAGCCGCGTTCCTGCAGCCATTTCACGTTGGAGTCGCCGCGCAGGAACCACAGCAGTTCCACGATGATGGCCTTGGTGAACACTTTCTTGGTGGTCACGAGCGGGAAGCCTTCATTCAGGTCGAATCGCATCTGGTGGCCGAACACGCTGGTGGTGCCGGTACCGGTGCGATCGGTCTTCTCCACGCCGTGCGTGAACACGTGGCGCATGAAGTCTTCGTATTGGGAACGGATGGGTCGCTGGCTCATGGTCGTAGGCTGGTCTGGATGCCCGGCAGGACGGGCGAAGGCGCGGTCACGCGCTCGTCAAAGGGATGATGCTGCAGCGCGAACACTTCCTGGATGCGGCGGATGTAGCCCTGGGTTTCCGGATAGGGCGGCACGCCGCGAAAGCGCTCCACGGCGCCTTCGCCCGCGTTGTAGGCCGCCAGCACGAGCGGCACATTGCCCTGGAAGTAGGCCAGCAACCATTGCAGGTACGACAGGCCACCGCGTATGTTCTGCTCGGCGTCGAAAGGTTTGCGCACGCGAAAGCGGGCGGCGGTTTCGGGGATGAGCTGCATCAGGCCCTGGGCGTTCTTGTCGGACAGCGCGTTGACATCAAAGTTGGACTCGGCGCGGATCACCGCGAAAGCCAGGCCCGGCTGGATGCCGAATTGCGGCGCAAGCTTGTACACGATCTTCATGATGCGCTGCTTCTCGGGGGTGTTCACCAGTTCGCGGTAACGCGTGGTGATGGCCGCCATCTCGGCGGCTTGCCGCGCCTCGCGCTGGGCCTGCTCCACCTTCAACTGCTCAGCGCGCTCGGCTTGCTGTACGCATTCGGGTGTGTCGGCCGGTGCGTTCAACCGCTTGAACAGCGCTTCTGCATGGGTGTCGCCGAGCAGGGCGGCGCGGGCAAACCAGTGCGAGGCGTAGCCGTCGTTGCGCGGCGTGCCACGGCCATTGGCATAGAGCCAGCCCAGGTTGTGGGCCGAGATGGCATCGCCGGCCAGCGCCGCCTGGCAATACAGGCGAATCGCAGCTTCGATGTCTCGCTTGACGCCTTCGCCATGCTCCAGCGCCTGTGCCTGCTCGCGCCAGGCCTGGCGTTGCACCGCATCGGCTGCGTGCGCGAGGCCAGTGGCACTCAGCAAGAGCACCAGCAGAAAGAGGAGCAGGGGCCTGGATGTCATGGCGTGAGAATACGGCCGGGGTTCATGCGTTGGTGCGGATCCAGCGCCTGCTTGATGGCCCGCATGAGCCCCAGAGCGACCGGGTCCTTGTAATGCGGCAGGTGCCCCGCCTTGAGGCTGCCCACACCGTGCTCGGCGCTGATTGATCCATCGTAGCGCGCCACCGCATCGAACACCAGCGTGTTCACACGCGTTTCCTGCTCGGCCAGGAATTTTTTGGCATCTTGGCCCTCGGGGGCCTGCACGTTGAAATGCAGATTGCCGTCGCCCAGGTGGCCAAAATTCACCAGCCGCACACCGGGGACCTGGCGCTGCAGCAGCGCCTCGGTTTCGGCGCAGAAAGCGGGAATGGCCGAGACCGGGATGCTGATGTCGTGCTTGATGTTCAGGCCCTCTTCGGCCTGAGCCATCGGGATGCTTTCCCGGATGTGCCAGAGGCCTTGGGCCTGGGAGAGGTTTTCGGCCACCACCGCGTCGCTCAAAGTGCCTTGATTGAGAGCCGTTTCCAGCAGCCGCTCGAATTGCTCGCGCGCGTGCATTTCCGATTCGCTGTCGCTGTTTTCCAGCAGAACACAGTAGGGACTGTCCCGCCAGAGTGGTGTGCGCAGGTCGGGGAAGTGCTTGTCCACCAGGCTCAGCGCGAACTGGCTCATCACCTCGAATCCGGTGAGCCCTGCGCCCAGTTGCTTGTGAGCCAGGCCGAGCAGCGCAACCGCTGCGTCCAGGCTGGGCACGGCAGCCCAGGCCGTGAGTTGTGCGGCGGGCAGCGGGTAGAGCTTGAGCGTGGCAGCGGTGATCACGCCCAGCGTGCCCTCGCTGCCGATGAACAGATCGCGCAGGTCGTAGCCGGTGTTGTCTTTGCGCAGGCCGCTCAGACCTTGCCAGACCTCGCCCTGCGCGGTGACCACTTCCAGCCCCAGGCAGAGGTCGCGCGCATTGCCATAGCGAAGCACCTGGGTTCCGCCGGCGTTGGTGGCGAGGTTGCCACCGATGGTGCAACTGCCTTCTGCCGCCAGGCTCAGCGGCAGCAGGAAGCCGGCCTCGCGCGCATGCTCCTGCAAGTTCTGCAACACGCAGCCGGCTTCCACCGTCAGGGTGAGGTTGTCTGCGTCCAGGCTGCGCACGGCGTTCAGGCGCGTGAGACTGAGCACCACCTGCGTGCCGCTGTCGTCGGGCACGGAACCCACCACGAGGCCCGTGTTGCCGCCCTGCGGCACGATCGAGGTACCGGCGGCCGCGCACGCCCGCACCACCTCGGCCACCTCGGCCGTGCTGCCGGGGCGCACCACCGCCAGTGCCCGGCCCCGGGCGCGGCGGCGCCAGTCTTGTTCCCAGGCGCTCAGATCGGTGTCGGGGTCTTCGTGGGTGAGCACCTGCGCCACTCCCACCGCCTGGCGCAGCGCGGTCAGCAGCGACGACAGGCGTTCGTTCATGGCGCGGTGGAGGAAGGCGACGCCTGTGCGGCTGCGGTGGCGCTGGCCACGTCGGCCGCCACGGCTTCCTTGCCGGCCGCACGCAGGCGCATGCGCACGTGCAGCGCGCAGGCGATGAACAGCGAAACGCACAGCAACACCTGCAGCAGCGCCAGCAGTGCCGAAAGCCCGGATTCGCTGGTGGCACGCACCGCGCCTTCGGTGAAATACAGCCACACCAGCAGGCTCACCCAGCGGTAGGTGTACATGCGGTTCTTGAGCAGGCCGGCAAGCGGCACCGCGAGCGGCAGCACCTTCAACGCCCACCACGAACCGCCATCGCGCAGCGGCGCCAGCCAGAGTTCCCAGGCCAGGCCCAGCACGATCAGGCCGAGCAGACTGCCCACAGCCAGCCAGCGCGTGAAGCGCACCGCCGCAGCTGCCACCGGCGGTACGGGAGAGGGCGAAGGGGTGGGGGGAGCGTTGAGCGGGGGCATGGCAGGACAGGGCAGGCTAAAGGCAGGTGGCATGATACCGGGATGACCCTGACCGAGCGCCTTCGCTCCATTGAGACCCTGGTGCGCGCACTGTGGCGCGACGCACTCAATTTCCCGTGGGCGAACACGGCCATCACGCTGCGCGAGCGCTTCCGCGAAGACCGGCTGGGCATCACCGCCAGCAGCCTCACTTTCACCACCACCATCTCGCTGGTGCCGCTGTTCACCGTGGCGCTGGCGATCTTCAGCGCTTTTCCGATGTTCGAGCGGCTGCAGGTCACGCTGCAGCGCTGGCTGGTGCAGAGCCTGGTGCCGCCCGACATCGCCAAGCAGGTGCTGAGCTACCTCAACCAGTTCGCCAGCAAGGCCGGGCAGATGGGCTGGGCCGGCGCACTGGTGCTGCTGGTGACGGCGCTGGCGCTGATCCTCACCATCGACCGCAAGCTCAATGACATCTGGCGCGTGCGGCAATCACGCCCGCTGACCCAGCGCATCCTGGTGTATTGGGCGGTGCTCACATTGGGGCCGCTGTTGCTGGCCGGCAGCCTGACCGTCACCTCCTATGTGGTGGGCGCTTCACGCGGGGTGGTCTCCTCCATGCCGGGTGGGGTGCGCCTGCTGCTCGAATCCGTGCAGTTGGCGATCGTCACCTTTGGCATTGCAGCGCTGTACCGTTACGTGCCCAACACCCGGGTGCGTTGGAGCCATGCCTTGGTCGGCGCCCTGTTTGTCGCTGCGGGACTCGAAGTGGCCAAGAAGCTGCTGGCCTGGTACCTCGCCCAGGTACCCACCTATTCGGTGGTCTACGGCACTTTTGCCACCGTGCCGATCCTGCTGGTGTGGTTCTACGTGGCCTGGGTCATTGTGCTGCTGGGTGCCGTGGTGGCGGCCTACCTGCCCAGCCTGCTCTCGGGGATCGCGCGGCGCGGGGATACGCCAGGCTGGAGTTTCCAGCTGGCGCTGGAGCTGCTCTACCAGTTGCACGCGGCGCGAGATGGCGATCCCAAGGGCCTCAGCCTGCAGTCACTGGCCCAGTTGCTGCGGGTGGACTCGCTGCAACTGGAGGAGCCGGTTGCCGTGCTGGTGGCGCTGGACTGGCTGGGCCGGCTCGACGAGGACGCCGAGCGCTACGTGCTGCTGGTCGATCCGACGGTCACGCCCATGGCGCCTCTGGTCGAGCGCCTGTTGCTGGTCCTGCAGCCGCACACCGAGCAATTCTGGTTCGAAAGCCACTGGGCGCGCATGACGCTGCATCAGGCCTTAGGAAAGCGTTGAACCGACGCTGAAGGGTGCGTGCAGGAAGCCCCGAAAGCGGGCGCGTCCGCCGCGCACCGGTGGCTGGGTCAGGCGGTAGCCCGGAAAGCGCTGCAAAAAGCGTCCGATGGCGATGCGGCCTTCCAGCCGGGCCAGGCTCAGGCCGGCACACTGGTGGATGCCGAAACCGAATGCCAGGTGCTTGTTGCCCTCGCGTGCGAGGTCCAGCACCTCCGGGTGCTCGAACTGCGCGGGATCGCGGTTGGCCGCGCCGATGCACAGCGTCACCAGCGTGCCGGCGGGCAATGCCACGCCGCCCACCTGTGTGTCGCGCAGCGCGCGGCGGTTGCCGAGCTGGTTGGACGACTCGAAGCGCAGGAATTCATCCACCGCACGGCTGAGCACTGTCTCCTGCGCCGCTTCGTCACCGTGCGCCTGCGCCAGCGCCTGCAGCAGCCAGGCCTGGGCTTGCGGGTGTTCCTGCAACGCGATGAGGCCGTTGCCGATCAGGTTGGTGGTGGTCTCGTGTCCGGCATTGAGCAGGAAGATGCAGTTCTGCAGCAGTTCCACTTCGCTCAACTGCTCACCGTCAGACTCACCCTGGATCAGGCGCGTGAGCACGTCGCGCTCGGGGTCCCCCGGTTGCCGGCGACGTGCGGCCACCAGGGTTCGCAGGTAGGCCAGCATGTCGGTGACACTCTGGTTGCCCAGAGCCTGCTGCGCGGGGGTCAGCGTGGGCTCGAGCGCCCCCAGGATGGCGAGCGACCAGGCGCGCAAAGGTCCCCGGTCGGCGTGGGGAATGTCCAGCAGGTTGCCGATGATCTCCACGGGTATCGCCGAGGCGAAGTCTTCGATCAGGTCGCCGCCACCCCGGGCCTGCAGCTCGTCGAGCAGGCCGTCGACCAGCGAGATGAGCCCTGGCTCCATACCCGCGATGGCGCGCCGCGTGAGTGCTCCCATGATGAGTCGGCGCACCCGTGTGTGCAGGGGTGGGTCGTTGAACACGAGGCTGGTGGTGTGGTGCTCGAACAGCGGCGAGTCCGCGCCGTACTTGGGCGCGAATTCGACGTGCTTGTCCGAGCTGAAGTTCTGCGCATCACGGTAGACCGTCATGAGGTCGGCGCAGCGTGTCAGGAACACCGAGCCGTCGGGCATTCGGCGCACGGGCTCGCTTTCCCGCAGCTCGGCGTAGACCGGGTAGGGGTTGGCGAGGAAGTCCGGCGTCAGGGCGCGCAGGTCGAAATTCCGCGCGATCTCCACCGCGCGCTCGCGGCTCATGGCCGGGGTGATGGACTCGATCATGGTGCTGGCATTGTGTCAGGCGCCGGCGTAGCATGTTGCGGGCATCGGTCCAACGCTTCAAAGGGGGTTCTCATCATGGTTCATCGTCTTTCCAGCACCATCTTGCTCTCTGCGGCGAGCGCATTGCTTTTGTTGATGTTGCTCACCGGTGGCTTGCTGCTCCGGCCTTCACCCGCGCAGGCGCAGAACGTCATGGCCGTGCCGGCCTGCCAGTGTTCGGCACCCACGTCGGTTCTGGGCAGCGGGGGCTCCCGCCTGGTGCATTGCGTATGCGGAGCCCTCTCTTGCGTCATCGTCGTGCCCGTGGGCACCAACCAGGACGCGCAGCAGCTTCAGTGCAGAAAGTAGGCGGGCTGCGCGTCCTCAGCGGCGCAGGAAATCGCGAATCGCCTGCAGCGTGGCTTCAGGGGTTTCCGTCATCTGGTGGTGCCCGACCGGCAGGCTCGCGGTGCTCACCGTCTTGCCCGCGTCGCGTGCGGCCAGCACCAGGGCCTGCGCGGCCTTGGGTTGCGTCATCTGATCTTGCGCCCCCAGCAGGAACAACACCGGACAGGTGATGGCGCGGATGGCTGCGTCGCCGCCCGCGTAGCTGTCGCAGGCCACGAAACCGCGGTGGAAAACGTTCACCTTCGCATTGCTTCGGATCACTCGGCGGTTCAGCGCCAGGCTGGAGCCGTACACCCAGGTGCCAGGACCGTGTGCGGAGGGCGGCGCAGCCAGCGTGCTGCGCGAAAACACGTTGATCAGCTTCAAGCCTTTCTCGGTGTCGTTGAGCGCGGCGTCGATCAGCGCAGGCGAGACCTTCATGGGAAATGCCGTGCCCACCAGAGCCAGGTGGCTCACGCGCTCGCGCAGCCGCGCTGCGGCCTCCAGTGCAATGAGCGAACCCCAGCTATGGCCCACCAGCGCTGCTTTCTGCACCTTGACGGCGTCAAGCAGTGCGACGATGAAATCGGCGCCCGCTTCGACGGTGGCCGGGGCTTCGCCTTCGCTCCTGCAATGACCGGGCAGGTCCACAGCAAGCACGTTCCAGCCGTGGTGGGCCAGGTAGCGGCTTTGCAGGGTCCACACGCTGTGGTCGTACACCACGCCGTGGATGAACACCACGGTGGGCTTGGCTGCATCGAAGGGTTTGCCGCCTGTGTAGCAATAGGTTTTGGCGCCGTTGACGAGGATTTCCATTTTTTTCTCCATGCATCTGCGTTCGCCCTGAGCTTGTCGAAGGATTCGCCGAGGTGTGGGCGAGGGCTTCGACAGGCTCAGCCCGAACGGAGAAATTTTCAGTTGGCTTTTTCTGCAGCCTTCAGCGCGCGCTTGAGGTCGTCGATCAGGTCGTCCGGGTCTTCCAGGCCGATCGACAGGCGGATCGTGCCCGGGCCAATGCCACCGGCGGCCAGCGCCTCGTCGCTCATGCGAAAGTGCGTGGTGCTGGCGGGGTGGATCACCAGTGAGCGGCAGTCGCCCACGTTGGCCAGGTGACTGAAGAGTTTGAGCGCCTCGATGAAGGCCTTGCCTTGCTCGCGCGAACCCTGGATGTCGAAGCTGAACACCGAGCCCGCGCCCTTGGCGCCGAAACGCAGCAACTTGCCGGCCAACGCATGGCTCGGGTGGGTCTCCAGCAGCGGATGGCCCACACGGCCCACCAGCGGGTGGCTGGCGAGGAATTGCACCACCTTCTCGGTGTTGGACATGTGGCGGTCCATGCGCAGTGAAAGTGTCTCGATGCCCTGCAGGATCAGCCAGGCGCTGTGCGGGCTCATGCAGGCGCCGAAATCGCGCAGGCCTTCGCGGCGCGCACGCAGAAGGAATGCGCCCACCGTGCTTTCCTCGGTGAACACCATGTTGTGGAAGCCTTCGTAGGCTTCAGTGAGTTCGGGGAAGCGGCCGGATTTTTCCCAGTCGAAGCTGCCTGCGTCGACCACCACGCCACCGATCACGGTGCCGTGGCCGCTCAGGAACTTGGTGGCCGAGTGGTAGACGATGTCGGCGCCCAAAGTGAACGGCTGGATGAGGTAGGGCGTGGTCAGGGTCGAGTCCACCAGCAGGGGCACGCCGGCCTCGTGGGCGATTTGCGAGACGGTGGGGATGTCGAGCACGTCCAGGCCCGGGTTGCCCACGGTTTCGCCGAAAAAGAGCCTGGTGTTCGGCCGCACGGCGGCCCGCCAGCCGTCGATATCCCCGGGCTTGACGAAGGTGGTCTCGATGCCGAAGCGGCGCAGGGTGTAGTGCAGCAGGTTCTGGCTGCCGCCGTAGAGCGCGGTGCTGGCCACCATGTGCGACCCCGCACCCATGAGCGTGGCCACGGCCAGGTGCAGCGCAGCCTGTCCGCTGGCGGTGGCGATCGCTCCAATGCCGCCTTCGAGCGCTGCCATGCGCTGCTCGAAGACCGCGTTGGTCGGGTTGCTGATGCGGCTGTAGACGTGGCCTGCGCGTTCCAGGTTGAAGAGGGCAGCGGCGTGGTCGCTGGACTCGAAGACGAACGAGGTGGTGAGGTGGATCGGCACCGCCCGTGCGCCAGTGGCGGGATCGGGGGCGGCGCCGGCGTGCAGCGCGAGGGTGTCGAAGCCGGGATCTGAATAACCGGGCATGGGAAATGTCTCCTGTGCGATGGATGCGAGTACCGCCCGCCGCCGGGCCGCCCCAAGGCGGGTTGGCCCCCTCGTGGGCGTGGGGAATTCGTGGATTGTGGGCTATATTGCACGAACGCCAGCCTTGCTGGAGACACGTCCAGTTGAAGATCAGCCGAGGAGAACAGCCATGAAAGTCAGCGATATCCTGCGCGTCAAGGGCGGAACGCTCTACACCATCCAGCCCGAAGAATCCCTGGAGCGTGCGATCGAGACCATGTCGCAGTTCGACATCGGTTCGTTGGCCGTGATGGACCACGGTGACCTGGTAGGCATGCTGACCTTCCGCGAAGTGATCCACACGCTGGCAAAGAACGGCGGCACACTGGGCGGCAAGACCGTGCGCACGGTGATGGACGACCACCCGATGAGCTGCACGCCAGAAACCGAGCTCGACCAGGTGCGGCCGATGATGCTGGAGCGGCACACGCGCTACATGCCCGTGATGGACGCCAAGATGCTGATGGGCGTGATCAGCTTCTACGACGTGGCCAAGGCGGTTGTGGACAGCCAGAACTTCGAGAACCAGATGCTCAAGGCCTACATCCGCGACTGGCCAGCCGAGAACGACGCCCAGCCCTCGACCCCGGGACTGTGAACGCCAACGCATGACCTTCCGCAAACACCGCGGAACCGCCCTTCGACAAGCTCATGGCTGGCCGCTGGTGATGCCCCCCTTTGAAAGGGGGATGGCGAGAAGCGCCGCGGTGGGTTACTCCGAACTGGCGTAGATCATTTCCCGCACACGCGGATAGATCTGCTGGTTCCAGCGCCGGCCGCTGAACACGCCGTAGTGGCCCACGCCGGTCTGGACGTGGTGGGTCTTCATGTAGGGGCGCACGTTGCTGCAAAGGTCCTGCGCAGCCACGGTCTGGCCAATGGAGCAGATGTCGTCGCGCTCGCCTTCCACCGTCATGAGGGCGGTGCGCCGAATGGCAGCCGGATTCACGGTGCGGCCATTCCAGGTGAGCACGCCGCGCGGCAGGTCGTAGGTCTGGAACACCTTCGCCACGGTTTCCAGGTAGAACTCTGCCGGCAGGTCGTTGACCGCGAGATATTCCTCGTAGAACTCCTGGATCACGCCGGCTTCTTCGGTGCGGCCGGCCAGCAGGTGGTCGTAGATGTTGCGAAACGATTGCTTGTGGCGGTCCGGGTTCATGCTCATGAAGGCGGTGAGCTGCACAAAACCGGGGTACACGCGGCGCATGACACCGGCATGCGGAAACGGCACGTGGCTGATGAGGTTCTTCTCGAACCATTCAATGGGTTTGCTGGTGGCAAGGCGATTCACTTCGGTGGGGTTGACGCGGCAATCCACCGGGCCGGCCATGAGGGTGAGGCTGCGCGGCTGCGCCGGGTTGTCGTCTTCGGCCATGATCGCCGTGGCGGCCAGCGCGGCCACACAAGGCTGACACACCGCCACCATATGGCTGCCGGGACCCACAGCCTCGGTGAAGCGGATCATGTAGGTGATGTAGTCGTCCAGCGAGAAGCCGCCGTGGCGCAGCGACACGTCGCGCGCGTTGTGCCAGTCGGTGATGTAGACGTCGTGGTCCTGCAGCAGGGTGCGCGCGGTTTCGCGCAGCAGGGTGGCGAAGTGGCCCGAGAGCGGCGCCACCAGCAGCACCTTGGGCTGTGGCTCGGCGCCCTCCTTCCGAAATCGCAGCAGGGTGCCGAAGGGCAGGGTGAGCACGGTTTCTTCGGTCACGGCGTATGCACGCTCGCCGGCCGAAATCTGGTCGATCTTGTAGGGCGGGCGCGAGTGCGTGAGGCGCATTCGGGATATGACGTCGCAGGCCGCTGCCACCTTGCGCAACAGGGAGCCTTCGGTTTCCTTGAGCCAGAGGGAGGCGCTCAGGTGCTGGGCCGTGAGGCGCAGTGGGGAGATCAGGTCGGACTGGAGCTGGTAGGCCTGATACATCATGGTGCTTTCCTGGGGGAACGTACCGTGTTGCAGGCAAGTTGCGGGCCACCCCTGCGCCGCACCGAGGCGGTGCATGTGAGAGGCACCGAGGTGGCACAGCCCTTGCTCTTCCTGGTGCCCAAGAGGAGCGTTCCATGGCCAAAGCGGTACTCACGATCAGCAGCAAGAACTACGGTGCCTGGGCCTTGCGAGGCTGGCTGATGGCGCGCCTGGCCAAGCTGGATTTCACCGAGAAGGTGATTTCGCCGGACGATCCGGCGATGAAGGCGGAGATGCTGCTGCTCTCGGCGTCCATGCGCGTGCCCGCGCTGGAACACGACGGCATCCATGTGTGGGACACGCTGGCGATTGGCGAATACCTCAATGAAATCAAGCCCAAGGCGGGGCTGCTGCCGGCCGACCGTGCCGCTCGTGCCCATTGCCGTGCGATCTGCGGCGAAATGCACTCGGGCTTCTCGGCGATGCGCTCGTCGCTGCCAATGAACATCAAGGCGTCGTTTCCGGGCTTCAAGCTGTGGTCTCGCGCTCGGACAGACATTGACCGCATCGAGGCGATCTGGACCGAATGCCTGGACACCTATGGTGGGCCGTACCTCTTCGGTGAAAAGCCCTGCATCGCCGACGCCATGTTCGCGCCGGTGGTGACCCGTTTCATCACCTACGAGGTGGAGATCGCCGAGGCCTGTGTGGCGTATTGCGACACCATCATGGCCCTGCCGGCGATGAAGGAGTGGGTGGCGGCTGCCGAGCTGGAGCCCGACGACATCGACGAGTTGGACGCCGAGTTCTAGCGCCGCCGCCGGCGTTCTGCCGCGCAGACTCCTAGACCCAGGGCGTTGGCTTGGGAATTTCGCAAACCGGTTCCACGTCCACCGTCTTGAAGTCCGCGGGAGAAACGATCTCCAGGTACTCCATGTCGGGTGAGTAGTCGAACAGGAAGTGGCGGATGCCCGGGCGCTGGTGCACACAGTCGCCCGCTTCCACGAGCGTCACCTGGTCCTCGTACATGAACCTCGCCCATCCCTTGAGCATGATCACGATCTGGAAATCCGCTTCATGGCGGTGCCAGCCCGTGCCCTCCTCGGGCGGCAGATTGGCCTTGACCAGGTGGGCAATCACCTTGCCGTGGGTGGCCGAGGCGATGCCGAGGTCGCGGTACAGGAAGAAATCGCGCAGGCCACCGCTCACGTATTCGCCGTCGCTTCCTTTGACGTGCGAGAACAGGGTGGAGGTTCGATCGAGCATGGAGACGCTCCTTTCTGGGGCTTCGCAGCAACCAAACTGCTGCGCTGCAACACAAAGCACGAAATGTTCCCGTGACGCCCTTGCCTGGCGGAGGCCTGAAAGCGCGCACGAGCGCACCAGACTGGCTCATCGGCGCACCAGGCTGCCTCGGGGATAATCGGGCCGCATGAGCGGCAACACTTTCGGCACCCTGTTTTGTGTCACCAACTTCGGTGAATCCCACGGCCCGGCCATCGGCTGCGTCATCGACGGCTGCCCGCCCGGCATGGCACTGAGCGAGGCCGACATCCAGGCCGACCTCGACCGCCGCCGCCCCGGCACCAGCAAATTCGTCACCCAGCGCAACGAACCCGACGCGGTGGAAATTCTCAGCGGCGTGTACGAAGGCAAGACCACCGGTACCCCCATCGCCCTGCTGATCCGCAACACCGACCAGCGCAGCAAGGACTACGGGCAGATCCTGCAGAGCTTCCGCCCCGGTCACGCCGACTACACCTACTGGCAGAAATACGGCATTCGCGATCCGCGGGGTGGTGGGCGCAGTTCCGCACGCCTCACGGCGCCCACCGTGGCCGCCGGCGCCGTGGCGAAAAAATGGCTCAAGGAGCGCTATGGAACCACCTTCCGTGGGTGCATGGCCCAGATCGGTGAGATCGCCATTCCCTTCGAGCACTGGGACCACGTGCCCCACAACCCCTTCTTCGCGCCCGTGGCCGATGTCTCTGCCATCGAGACCTACATGAGCGATCTGCGCAAGAGCGGCGACTCCTGTGGCGCGCGCATCCGCGTCACTGCGCAGGGCATGCCTGTGGGCCTGGGGCAGCCGCTGTACGACCGGCTGGACGCTGACATCGCCTACGCCATGCTCGGTCTCAATGCCGTCAAGGGCGTGGAGATCGGCGCCGGTTTCGCCAGCGTCGCGCAGCGCGGCAGCACACACGGCGACAGCCTCTCGCCCGAAGGGTTCAAGGGCAACAACGCCGGTGGCGTGCTCGGCGGCATCAGCACCGGGCAAGACCTGGAAGTGTCCATCGCGATCAAGCCCACCAGCTCGATCCTGATTCCACGCGAAACCATCGACACGGCTGGCCAGTCCACAGAAATCATCACCAAAGGCCGCCACGACCCCTGCGTGGGCATTCGTGCCACGCCGATCGCCGAGGCCTTGCTGGCCCTGGTGGTGATGGACCACGCGCTGCACCACCGCGCGCAGTGCGGCGACGTGCAACTGCCCACGCTCGACATTGCGGCCAGGGCACGCGGCTGATCCCTAACCCGTTCGGGCTGAGCTTCTCCAAGCCCTTGCAAGCCCTTCGATCCATCGACAAGCTCAGGACCGTCCAGGCTCAGGGCGAACGGAGAGACCTGTGAGCCAAAGGAAAAAACTGTTCGCGTTCTCCTGGCTCAGCGCGAGCTACTTCGCCCACATCGGTTTTTTCAACCCCTACCTGCCGCTGTGGCTCAAGGAGCTGGGGTTCAGCCTGATTGCCATCGCGGTGCTCACATCCGTTCAGTCGGCCACGCGGCTGTTTGCGCCCTACCTCTGGGGTTCGCTGAGCGACCGCACCGGCGAGCGCGTGCGCCTGCTGCGCTTCGGCGCCACGGCCGCGCTGCTGCTCTCGTTCGGCCTGTGGTTCGACGGCGGTGGCGTGGTGATCTTTGCGGTGCTGCTGCTCATGTTCAGCCACACCAGCGGCATGATGCCCATGAGCGAGGCCGCCCTGGCGCACCTCGTCAGCCAGGGCGGCACGTTCGATGCGAAACGCTACGGCCGGGTGCGACTTTGGGGTTCGCTGGGTTTTCTCGTCACCGTGGTGGCCGCCGGCTTCTGGTTCGAACGCTTCGGCTTGCGGGATTTTCCTGCCTGGACGGTGGGCACGCTCGCGGCCGTGGCGCTGAGTGCCTGGCTGCTGCCCGATTTCCGCGAGCCGCCTCACGCTGAACACGAGCGTCAACCCGCCGTGTGGCCCGTGCTGCGGGAGCCTGCTGTGCGCTGGTTCTTCGCCTCGGTGTTCTTCCATGTTCTCGCGCACATTGCCATTTACATCTTCTTCTCGCTCTACCTGGATTCGCTGGGCTACAGCAAGCGCACCATCGGGTTGCTGTGGGCAGTGTCGGTGGTGATCGAGATCGGCTGGTTCTTCACGCAGGGCCGCTGGCTGCCCTGGCTGTCGCTGCCGGGCTGGCTGGTGCTCGCCGCTGCGGTCATGGCCATCCGCATGGGGCTCACGGCCGGCCTGCCGCTGGTATGGCCCCTGTTGCTGCTGGCGCAGGCGCTGCACGCCATCACCTTCGCCGCTCACCACACCGCCTGTATCGCCATGATCTCGCGCCATTTCCCCGGCCGCCTTCGAGGGCGCGGGCAGGCGCTTTACACCGTGCTCGGCTACGGCCTGCCGGGCGTGGTGGGCGGCTTGCTGGGTGGGGTGGTCAGCTCCGCGCTGGGCCTGGCCAGCGTGTTCTGGCTCGCTGGGGCTTGTGCGCTGGCGGCGGGGCTGTGTGCGTTCAGGGTTTGGGCGTTGCAGCCGCGCTAGCGCGAGCCTTGCGCGCCAGGCCCTCGATGCCCAGCAGGTAGCCGTCGGTGCCGAAACCCACCACGATGCCGGCGGCCACGGGCGAGATGTAGGAGTGGTGGCGGAACGCCTCGCGTGCGTGTACGTTGGAGATGTGCACCTCGATCACGGGCAGAGGCTTCACCCCGGCGATGGCGTCGTGCAGTGCGACGGAGGTGTGCGTGTAGGCCCCTGCGTTGAACAGCACACCCGTGAATTCACCAGCTTTGTAGCGCCGGCCGGCTTCGTGGATCTTGTCGATCAGCGCGCCTTCGTGGTTGCTCTGGAAGGCCTCGAGCTCGAAGCCGAGCTTCAGTGCATGGGCACGGCACTCGTTTTCCACGTCGGCCAGCGTGGTGAATCCGTAGGTGGCAGGCTCGCGGGTGCCCAGCAGATTGAGGTTGGGGCCGTTGAGCAGAAGGATGGTGGGCATAGGCGTCTCTCCAGGGGCAATCAGATCAGTGGCACGGTGAGCCGTTCGATAAGTGGGCGGGTGTCAGGTCGCACACCCCGCCACCAGTTGAAGGATTCGGCGGCCTGTTCGACCAGCATGCCCACGCCGTCGGCCACGGTGTTGACGCCCGCAGTGCGCGCTTGCCGAAGAAAGGGTGTGAGCCCTTTACCGTAGACCATGTCATAGGCCAGCGCGCCAGGGGCGAAGATGCTGTCAGGCAAGGGCAGGGCGGTTTGCGTGAGTCCGGTGGAGGTGGCGTTGATGATCACGTCGAAAGTTTCGCCGTGCAGCTCATCCAGCCCCCCGGTCTGCAGCGGGGTGTGGTCTGCAAATGCGCTGCGCAGGGCGTGCGCTTTGGCGGGCGTGCGGTTGGCCACGGCGAGCACAGCCGGGCGCTGCGCGGCAATCGGCAGAATGGCGCCGCGTGTGGCGCCACCTGCTCCCAGCAGGAGCACGCGCTTGCCAGCCAGCTGGTGGCCCAGGTTTCGCTGCAGGTCGTTGACCAGGCCCACGCCGTCGGTGTTGTCGGCGCGGATGCGGTCGCCCTCGAACTTCAGCGTGTTGGCTGCGCCGGCCAGGCGCGCGGTCTCGCTCGGGTCGGTGGCCAGCTCGAAGGCCTGCAGCTTGAAGGGCACGGTGACGTTGGTGCCCAGCCCTCCGTGGGCGCGAAAGTCCGCCAGGGTGTCGGCAAAGCCGTCCAGCGGCGCTTCGATGGCGGTGTAGGTCAGGTCCTGCCCGGTGGCTTGGGCGAAAAGCCCGTGGATCAGGGGTGATTTGCTGTGGCCTACAGGGTGGCCAATGAGAGCGTAGCGGTCGGTCATGGAGTGCCATTGTCGCGCAAGGCCCTGACCCGATCGCGGACTTCGCCTCGGGCCTACCATGGCGCCCATGAACAAGACCCCCACCCCTTTGAAAATCGACTTCGTGTCCGACGTTTCCTGCCCCTGGTGCGCTGTGGGCCTGGGCGCGCTGGAAGAGGCGCTGCAAGGCCTTCAGGGCGAGGTTTCGGCCGAGCTGCATTTCCAGCCCTTTGAGCTCAACCCCCGCATGGCCCCCGAGGGCCAGGACATTGGCGAACATCTGGCGGAAAAATACGGCTCCACGGCCGAGCAGCAGGCGCAAATCCGCAACACCATCCGAGCGCGCGGTGCCGAAGTGGGCTTCGCCTTCAACCCGGCTGGCAGGGGGCGCATCTGGAACACCTTCGACGCCCATCGCTTGTTGCACTGGGCCGGTGAAGAGGGCTCGCCGGGCCAGCAGCGAGCGCTGAAGAAGGCCCTGCTGGCGGCCTGCCATACGCGCTCCGAAGCCATGGGCCACCACGATGTGCTGCTGGGCAGCGTGCGCGAGGTCGGCCTGGACGAAGCGCGCGCCAGGGCCATCCTGGCCAGCGACGAATTTGCACAGGCCGTGCGCGAGCGCGAGGCGTTCTACACCAGCCAGGGGATTCACTCGGTGCCTGCGGTCATCATCAACGACCGCCACCTGATTTCGGGCGGCCAGCCCGCGGCGGTGTTCGCCCAGGCGTTACGCCAGATTGCGTCGGGAGCGGCCTGAGGCGAGGCCAGATTCCCCGTTCGCGTTGAGCTTGTCGAAACGTTGGCGCGTGGCTGTCTGGGACTTCGACAGGCTCAGTCCGAACGGTGGGGGGCCATCTGCCGAGGCGTGACGGTTAGGGGTACCAAAATAGGCCTGGGGCGAGACCAGATTCCCCGTTCGCGTTGAGCTTGTCGAAACGTTGACGCGTGGCTGCGTGGGACTTCGACAGGCTCAGTCCGAACGGTGGGGGCCATCTGCCGAGGCGTGGTGGTTGGGGGTGTCGAAAGTGGCCTGAGGCGAGGCCAGATTCCCCGTTCGCGTTGAGCTTGTCGAAACGTTGACGCGTGGCTGTGTGGGACTTCGACAGGCTCAGTCCGAACGGTGGGGGCCATCTACCGAGCCGTGGCGGTTGAGGGCGTCGGACGAGGCCTGACGCGAGGCCAGATTTCCCGTTCGCGTTGAGCTTGTCGAAACGTTGACGCGTGGCTGTGTGGGACTTCGACAGGCTCAGTCCGAACGGTGGGGGCAACCTGCCGAGGCGTGGCGATAGAGGGCGTCGAAAGTGGCCTGAGGCGAGGCCAGATTCCCCGTACGCGTTGAGCTTGTCGAAACGTTGACGCGTGGCTGTGTGGGACTTCGACAGGCTCAGTCCGAACGGTGGGGGGCCATCTGCCGAGGCGTGGTGGTTGGGGGAGTCGAACGAGGCCTGAGGCGAGGCCAGGTTCCTCGTTCGCGTTGAGCTTGTCGAAACGTTGACGCGTGGCTGTGTGGGACTTCGACAGGCTCAGTCCGAACGGTGGGGGCCATCTGCCGAGGAGTGGCG
>NZ_JBFWNX010000011.1:138503-158571 GCF_050250835.1 Hydrogenophaga sp.
CGAACGAGGCCTGAGGCGAGGCCAGGTTCCTCGTTCGCGTTGAGCTTGTCGAAACGTTGACGCGTGGCTGTGTGGGACTTCGACAGGCTCAGTCCGAACGGTGGGGGCCATCTGCCGAGGAGTGGCGGTTGGGGGGCGCCGAACGAGGCCTGGGGCGAGGCCGGGTTCCCCGTTCGCGTTGAGCTTGTCGAAACGTTGACGCGTGGCTGTGTGGGACTTTGACAGGCTCAGTCCGAACGGTGGGGGGCCATCTACCGAGGCGTGGCGGTTGAGGGCACCGAACGAGGCCTGAGGCGAGGCCAGATTTCCCGTTCGCGTTGAGCTTTTCGAAACGTTGACGCGTGGCTGTGTGGGACTTCGACAGGCTCAGTCCGAACGGTGGGGGCAACCTGCTGAGGCGTGGCGGTTGGGGGAGCCGAACGAGGCCTGAGGCGAGGCCAGGTTCCTCGTTCGCGTTGAGCTTGTCGAAACGTTGACGCGTGGCTGTGTGGGACTTCGACAGGCTCAGTCCGAACGGTGGGGGCCATCTGCCGAGGAGTGGCGGTTGGGGGGCGCCGAACGAGGCCTGGGGCGAGGCCGGGTTCCCCGTTCGCGTTGAGCTTGTCGAAACGTTGACGCGTGGCTGTGTGGGACTTTGACAGGCTCAGTCCGAACGGTGGGGGGCCATCTACCGAGGCGTGGCGGTTGAGGGCACCGAACGAGGCCTGAGGCGAGGCCAGATTTCCCGTTCGCGTTGAGCTTTTCGAAACGTTGACGCGTGGCTGTGTGGGACTTCGACAGGCTCAGTCCGAACGGTGGGGGCAACCTGCTGAGGCGTGGCGGTTGGGGGAGCCGAAAGAGGCCTGAGGCGAGACCAGATTCCCCGTTCGCGTTGAGCTTGTCGAAACGTTGACGCGTGGCTGTGTGGGACTTCGACAGGCTCAGTCTGAACGGTGGGGGCCATCTGCCGAGCCGTGGCAGTAGAGGGCGCCGAACGAGGCCTGAGGCGAGGCCAGATTCCCCGTTCGCGTTGAGCTTGTCGAAACGTTGGCGCGTGGCTGTCCTGGACTTCGACAGGCTCAGTCCGAACGGGTCGGGGGGCCATCTGCCGAGCCGTGGCGGTTGAGGGCGTCGAAAGTGGCCTGGGGCGAGACCAGATTCCCCGTTCTCGTTGAGCTTGTCGAAACGTTGACGCGTGGCTGTCCTGGACTTCGACAGGCTCAGTCCGAACGGGTCGGGGGGGCATCTGCCGAGGCGGGGCGGTTGAGGGCGCCGAAAGTGGCCTGAGGCGAGGCCAGATTCCCCGTTCGCGTTGAGCTTGTCGAAACGCTCTCGGTTGGCTGGCGGGGACGTCAACAGGCTCAGCCCCAACGGCTGGGTTTCATTCTGCGGAGGCGAGCGCTTTGGAAATGCGGTGCCGGCCCACCGTGGCCTTGGGTACCTTGCCAGGCAGGTGGCTGAACCAGACCCGCACGTCTTCCTCCAGCCCGATGCCGTGCATGTAGTTGTAGATCGCTTTTCGCAGGCCGATGCCGAGCGCTTCGTGGTCGACGCCGGTGGGATCCACGAAGCCGATGTCGTTCTTGGCAAAGGTCACCGGTGGCAGTGCGACCAGTTCGATGCCGTAGGCGGCCGGGTCCAGGCCCACGGGCGAGTGCACGGTGCAGGCGAATCGGTGAAAGAAGCCGCTCTGGATGCAGCCGTTCTCGAAGAGTTGGCGCACGTACTCCAGCGCGTCCACCGTGTCCTGCAGGGTCTGGGTGGGAAATCCGTACATGAGGTAGGCGTGCACCAGGATGCCTGCGTCCGCGAAGCCCTTGGTCACGCGCGCCACCTGTTCCACCGACACGCCTTTTTTCATGAGCGTGAGAAGGCGATCGGACGCCACCTCCAGTCCGCCCGACATGGCGATACAGCCGCTGTCTGCAAGTAACTGGCACAGCTCGGGTGTGAAGGTTTTCTCGAAGCGGATGTTGCCCCACCACGAAATGGGCAGCTGGCGGTGCAGCAGTTCCTGCGCCAGGGCCTTGAGGGCCTTGGGCGGCGCAGCCTCGTCCACGAAATGGAAACCGGTCTGGCCAGTCTCGCTCACGATGGTCTCGATGCGGTCGGCCAGGGTGCCGGCCGAGGCGGTTTCGTAGCGGCTGATGTAGTCCAGGCTCACGTCGCAGAAGCTGCACTTCTTCCAGTAGCAACCATGCGCCACTGTGAGCTTGTTCCAGCGCCCGTCGCTCCAGAGGCGGTGCATGGGGTTGAGCATGTCGAGCAGGCTGAGGTAGCGGTCCAGCGGCAGGCCGTCCCAGGTGGGCGTGCCCACGTCCTCGAAGGGCACATCAGGCTCGACGAAGTTGATGTACCTCACCGCGTCGTCCTCGCGCACGAAGGTGCGCACGAGCCGCTGCTTCGAGCGTTTGCCGTTCAGGTGTTCGAGTAGCGCCAGCAGCGGGCGCTCGCCGGCGTCGAGTGTCACGTAGTCGACGAAGTCGAACAGCCGGGGTTCGGCCAGTTCGCGCAACTCGGTGTTGACGAAACCACCGCCGAGCGCGATGGCGATGTGCGGGTTCTGGGCCTTGATGCTCTGCGCGATTCGCAGCGCGGCGTACAGCGCGCCGGGGAACGGCACTGAGAGCAGCACCACGCCGGGCGCGTGGCGGGTCAGCGCGGCCAGAGTGAGCGTGTGCAGCAGCTCGTCGATCAGGTTCGGCGGCGCAGCCAGCGCGCCCGCCAGGGGGTCGAAGCTGGGCTGGCTGCTGGCGAGCGACTCGGCGTAGCGCACAAAGGCGAAGCGCTCATCCACCGCGTCGCGCAAGACGTCGGCCAGGTCGTTCAGGTAGAGCGTGGCGAGGTGGCGCGCCTTGTCCTGCAGGCCCAAGGCTCCGAAGGCCCAGGCAAGTGGATCGCCACCCTCTTCGCCGAGTGCTGCGTCCACATACACCTCCAGCGCGGCGAAGCGCGGGCCTTCGGGCAACAGCTCGCGCGCAGCGATGCGGTGGGCCAGCGTGGCATCGCGACCCTGCAGGAAGGCGATGACGGGGCCGATGGTGTGGCGGTAGCGTTCGAACTGGTCCAGGAAAGCATGAACACTGGACGTGCGTTCGGCCTCGGGCAGGGCCTGCGCGCGCGAGCGCACCGCCTCCAGGCCCGCCGCCGTGAAAAGCTGGAGCACCAGCGCCAGCGCCAGGTCGACCTGCACCGCGTCCACGCCTTGCGAGCGCAGGAAGCCGGTGAGGTAAGCGGTGGACGGGTAGGGTGTGTTGAGCTGCGTCATTGGTGGGATGACGCTGAGCACACGCAGGGAAGGAGCGTTCATGGGCGCGGTCGGGGTTGCTGCGATCTTACGGCTTGCCCAGCGCTCGCCGCTGGGCGGGAGGCTCCCATTTGAGGGTGGACGGTGCGTGCCCCCCGTCTTAGCATGTCCGGACGATCTTTCAGGAGATGGCCATGATGGCAGGGACACGAAGGCTGGGCATGGGCATGGGCTTGTGCGGGGTCTGGCTGGCGTGTGCGCCAGTGTGGGGGCAGGCCGGGCTCGATGCGGAGATCCTCAGGCTCTACGGGGGGCGCTACGCGCTGGACTGTGGCAGCCCGTCATCGCCGCGCGTGCGGGTGGAAGCCACGGCCGTGATGGTCGAGCAGGGCAACCAGCGCATGACCGCGCAGGGTTTGCAGGCGGCGCATTCGTACTTCGGGCAGTCGCCGCCGCCGGGCTTCTTCGTTGCGCTGATGGGGCAGGTGCAGGGACGGCACGAGGTGGTGTTTCTGGTGCAAGGCGACTCGCTGGGCCAGTACCTTCAGATCGACGGCGACAGAACCGTGGTGGCCAACCTCGGGGCGCTGGGCAAAGGGCGTTTTCGCAGCTGCGACGCGACGCAGAACCAGCGGGCCGTGGCCCATCTGAAGGACGAGCAGAAGGCCCAGGCATCGAGCCGGGCACCCGTGGCGAGCGGCACGGCGAAGTACCCCTCGGAATTGATCCGGGATGCGCGCTTCAAGGCCGCCTACCGGCGCGCGCTCGGCCCGCTGGCGAAGCAGCCCTGGCTGGCGCGCATGGACGGCCCCGGCGTGGCGCTGGCGCAGGAGAAAGTGGCGGGCCTGACCTACCAGATGGCGGCGTTCTGCAAGGCGCACGACTGTGGCGAAAACAACGCGGTGATGCTCTACGACGCCCCTCAGGGGCGCATCTATGGTCTGGTGCACATGGCGGGGCGCAACCAGTTCATCGGTGCACCCCCGCAACCCGTGGCCGCCGAACTCAACCGCCTCTGGCGACGAGAATGGCGCCAGGGACGCTGAACTTCAGCATTCAACGATATTCACGGCCAGGCCACCGCGCGACGTTTCCTTGTATTGCGTCTTCATGTCGGCACCGGTCTCGCGCATGGTCTTGATGACCTGGTCCAGGCTGACGTGGTGCACGCCGTCGCCGCGCAAGGCCATGCGCGCGGCGTTGATGGCCTTCACGGACGCGATGGCGTTGCGCTCGATGCACGGAATCTGCACCAGCCCGCCCACCGGGTCGCAGGTCAGGCCCAGGTGGTGTTCCATGCCGATTTCGGCGGCGTTCTCCACCTGCTCGGGTGTACCCCCCATCACCGAGCACAGCGCAGCCGCCGCCATGGAGCAGGCCACACCCACCTCGCCCTGGCAGCCCACCTCGGCGCCGCTGATGCTGGCGTTTTCCTTGTAAAGGATGCCTATCGCGGCCGCCGTGAGCAGGAAGTCCACCACGCCCTGGTCTGTGGCGCCGGGCACGAAGCGCCGGTAGTAGTGCAGCACGGCCGGCACGATGCCCGCCGCGCCGTTGGTGGGGGCCGTGACCACTCTGCCGCCGGCGGCATTCTCCTCGTTCACCGCCAGTGCATACAGGTTGACCCAGTCGAGCACCTGCAGCGGATCCTTCAGTGCGGCCTCTGGGTGGGCGGTGAGATCGCGCAGCAGTTGCTTCGCTCGGCGGCGCACCTTGAAGCCGCCAGGGAGCACGCCCTCGGTGTCGCAGCCGCGCCGCACGCAGGCCTGCATCACATCCCAGATGCGCAGCAGGCCGGCCTGCACTTCGTCGTCGGTGCGCCAGTGCCTTTCGTTGGCGCGCATCACCCCGGCGATCGACAAGCCGTGGATGGCGCACTGTTGCAGCAGCTCATCGCCGCTGCGGAAAGGGATGGGCAACACGGTGGCGTCGGGCGCAATGACCTTGTGGCGGGAGCCGTCGGCCGCGGCTTCCTCGCTCACCACAAAACCGCCACCAACGGAATAGAAGGTGCGTTCGGCCAGCAGCGTCCCCTGCGCGTCCCAGGCCGAGAGGCGCATGCCGTTGGCGTGGAAGGGCAGTGGCTTGCGGTAGAACAGCAGGTCATCGGCCTCGTTCCAGGCCACGGTGTGCTGGCCCAGCAAGGACAACACGCGCTTGGCGCGAATGTGAGCGATGGCAGGCTCAATGCTGTCGATGTCCACCACATCCGGCTCGTGGCCACACAGGCCCAGAATCACCGCCTTGTCGCTGCCATGGCCCTTGCCAGTGGCGCCGAGCGATCCGTGCAGGGCGCATTGCACTTTCGCCGTGGCCGGCAGGGCCCCAGTAGCCTGCAATCCGACCACGAACATGCGCGCAGCCCGCATGGGCCCCACGGTGTGCGAGCTGCTGGGGCCGATGCCGATCTTGAAGAGGTCGAAGGTGGAGACGGCCATGCAGCACTCGGTGGGTTCAGGTCATTTCGCTCAACGGGACGCAGCTGCAGAACAGGTTGCGGTCGCCATAGACGTTGTCCACACGACCGACCGGTGGCCAGTACTTGGCGTGGGCGCGCGTGGAGGTGCTTGCGGCACCGACCTCACGCGTGTACGGATGCGACCATTCCGCCGTCATCAGGCTGGCAGCCGTGTGTGGTGCGTTCTTCAGCGGGTTGTCGTCCTGAGGCCAGGCGCCTTGCTCCACTTGCCGGATCTCTTCGCGAATGGCGATCATGGCGTCGATGAAGCGGTCCAGCTCTTCCAGGGTTTCGCTCTCGGTGGGCTCCACCATGAGGGTGTTGGCCACCGGGAAAGAGAGTGTGGGCGCGTGGAACCCGTAGTCCATCAGGCGCTTGGCCACGTCCTCGGCCATCACGCCGCTGGTGTCCTTGAAGTGGCGCAGGTCCAGGATGCATTCGTGTGCCACGTGCCCGTTGGCGCTCGCATAGAGCGTGGGGTAGTAAGGCGCGAGCCGCTTGCTGATGTAGTTGGCCGCGAGGATGGCGGCCTCGGTCGCGTGCTTCAGGCCATCGGCGCCCATCATGCGGATGTACATCCAGCTGATCGGCAGCACGGCCGCGTTGCCCAGCGGCGCGGCGCTGATGGCGCCGACGCCATTGACCGGCAGGCCACCGGCCGCATGGCCAGGCAGGAACGGCACCAGGTCCTCCACCACGCACACCGGGCCCACGCCCGGGCCACCACCGCCGTGCGGTATGCAGAAGGTCTTGTGCAGGTTGAGGTGGCTCACGTCGCCACCGAATTCGCCCGGCGCGGCCACACCCACCAGGGCGTTCATGTTGGCGCCGTCCACGTACACGCGCCCGCCATGCTGGTGCACCAGGGCGCAGAGGTCCTTGACCGTGGTTTCGAACACGCCGTGCGTGCTGGGGTAGGTGATCATCACCGCGGCCAGGTGGTCGCTGTGCTGCTCGCACTTGGCCTTGAGGTCGGCGATGTCCACATTGCCGTTGTCGTCGCACCTGGTCACCACCACCTGCATGCCCACCATCTGCGCGGATGCCGGGTTGGTGCCGTGCGCGCTGCTGGGAATCAGGCAGATGTTGCGGTGGCTCTCGCCGCGCGAGGCATGCCAGGCCTGGATGACGAGCAGGCCGGCGTATTCGCCCTGCGATCCGGCGTTGGGCTGCAGGCTGATGCCGGCGTAGCCCGTGGCCTGGCACAGCCAGGCGCGCAACTGCTCGTCCAGCAGCTTGTAGCCTTGCAGCTGGTCCGCCGGTGCAAAGGGATGCACCTGCGCGAACTCGGGCCAGGTGATGGGGATCATCTCGCTGGTGGCGTTGAGCTTCATGGTGCACGAGCCCAGCGGGATCATGCTGCGGTCCAGCGCGAGATCCTTGTCGGACAGGGCGCGGATGTAGCGCAGCATGCCGGTCTCGCTGTGGTGGCTGTTGAAGACCGGGTGCGTCAGGAAGGGGCTGGTGCGACGCAGTTCGGCCGGAATGAGTGGCTCGATGCCTTTTTCAAAACCTGCCCACAGATCCGCTCGCGCCGCGCCGAGGGGGGAGAAGACGCTCAGAAGCCGGTCGATGTCCTCGCGCGTGGTGGTTTCGTCCAGGGCGATGCCCACGTACTGACGCCAGGACAGGCGCAGGTTCATGCCGGCGTCGGCAGCGCGTTCCATCCAGGTCTGGGCCTGAGCGGCGTTCGGGGCCTTGACGGTGACGGTGTCAAACAGGTGCTCGCTGGTCAGTTCGCAACCCAGCTGCTTCAAGCCCTGCGCCAGCACGGCAGCATAGGCTGCCACACGTTGCGCGATGCGCCGCAAGCCCTGCGGCCCGTGGTACACGGCGTACATGCTCGCCACCACCGCAGGCAGCACCTGCGCGGTGCAGATGTTGGAGGTGGCTTTCTCGCGGCGGATGTGCTGCTCTCGCGTCTGCAGTGCCAGGCGGTAGGTGGGATGTCCGTGGGCGTCCACGCTCACGCCGACCAGGCGCCCGGGCAGGGAGCGTTTGAAGGCATCGCGGCAGGCCATGAAGGCCGCGTGCGGGCCGCCCGCACCCATGGGCATGCCAAAGCGCTGCGTGCTGCCGATGACGATGTCGGCGCCCCATTCGCCGGGCGGTGTGATGAGTGTGAGCGCGAGCAGGTCGGCCGCAGCGATGAAGGCCGCACCCTTGGCCTGCACCTTCTGCACGTCGGCGGCCAGGTCTTCGATGCGGCCGCTGGTGCTGGGGTATTGCGCCAGGACGGCGAAGTAGTCGTCGCCCGCCAGCGCAGCATCCCACTCGGCGGCGGAGCCGGCCACCTTCACATCGAAGCCCAGCGGTTTTGCGCGGGTCTGCACCACCTCGATGGTTTGTGGATGACAGTCGCCACCCACGACGATCACATGACCCTTGCTTTTTACCGAACGCTTGGCCAGCGTCATGGCCTCGGCCGCAGCGGTGGCTTCGTCGAGCATGGACGCGTTGGCGATTGCCATGCCGGTGAGGTCCGTCACCATGGTCTGGAAGTTGACCAGGGCTTCCATGCGTCCTTGCGATATCTCGGCCTGGTAGGGCGTATAGGCGGTGTACCAGGCTGGGTTCTCCAGCACGTTGCGCAGGATCACGCCGGGCGTGTGCGTGCCGTGATACCCCTGGCCGATGAAGCTTTTCAGCACACGGTTCTTCTGCGCCAGTGCCTTGAGTTCGGCGAGCGCGGCCGCCTCGGTGACGGCTGGAGGCAACTGCATGCCCTGGCTGCGCGCGATGCTGCGCGGCACGATCCCGTCGATCAGCGCGCGGCGCGAGGCTTCGCCGATGACCGAGAGCATGTGGGCTTCGTCGGCTTCGCCGATACCAATGTGGCGCGCCACGAATTCGGACGGATTCTCGAGCTCACCGAGGGGTTTGACGGACGGCATCAGCATGGAAATGGGCCTAAAACCGTTCGCCATTTCCGAACATCCTGAGCTTGTCGAAGGACGAAGGGCAGCGAACGAGACAATGGACGAGGGCTTCGACAGGCTCAGCCCGAACGGAGATCTCAGGCGTTCGAAGAAAACGCGTTGTAGGCGGTTTCGTCCAGCAGGGCATCGACCTGCCTGGGTTCGGACAGCTTCACCTTGAAGAACCACCCGCTGGCCAGCGGATCGCTGTTGGCGAGCGACGGGTCGGCGCGCAGGGCCTCGTTGACTTCCGTCACTTCCCCACTGACGGGCATGTACACATCGGCGGCTGCCTTCACGGACTCAACCACGCCGGCCACGTCCTTCTGTGCAAACGACTTGCCCACTTCGGGCAGATCGACAAACACAACGTCACCCAGCGCGTCCTGCGCGTGGACGGTGATGCCCACGGTGGCGATGTCGCCCTCGACGCGGATCCATTCGTGGTCTTCGGTGTACTTGGTGGTCATGGAAAGCTCCTGTTTGAGAAGAAAAAGATCAGCCTCGGAAATAGCGGTTGGGCACGAAGGGCATGGCGCTCACTTCCATGGGCACGGGCTTGCCGCGCACGATGGCTTGAACGCGGGTGCCCACCGTGGCGTGCGCCGGGTTCACATAGCCCATCGCCACCGGTTTGTCGGCGCTGGGGCCGAGCAGGCCGCTGGTGACTTCGCCGATGCTCTGGCCGTCGACGCTCTGCAGTTCGGTGTGTTCCCGCACGGGCACGCGTTCCAGCGCGATCAGGCCCACGCGCTTGCGGGCGAGCGGCGCCGCTCCGTCGAGCTGCGCCAGCACGTGCTGCGCTCCTGGAAAGCCGCCGGCGCGTGCGCCGCCGGTGCGGCGCACTTTCTGCATGGCCCAGTTCAGTGCCGCCTCCACCGGTGTGGTGGTGGTGTCGATGTCGTTGCCGTAGAGGCACAGGCCCGCTTCCAGGCGCAGCGAATTGCGCGCGCCCAGGCCCACAGGCTTCACCTCGGGCTCGGCCAGCAGGGCGCGGGCGAAGGCTTCGGCGCGTTCGCCCGGCACAGAGATCTCGAAACCATCCTCCCCGGTGTAGCCGCTGCGGGTGATGAAGAGGTCGGCACCTCGCCAGTTGAAAGCGCCGCCGGTCATGAACACCAGCTTCTCGACACCCGGCAGGACGCGCTGAAGGGCTGTCACCGCTTGAGGGCCTTGCAGCGCAAGAAGGCCACGATCGGGCAGCGGAATGACCTGGCAACGCGAACCGATGCGGGCCTGCATGTGCGCGATGTCGCCCACCTTGCAGGCACCATTGACGATGACGAACAGATCATCGCCCCGGTTGACGAACATCAGGTCGTCGATGATGCCGCCCTCGTCGTTGAGCAGCAGGCCGTAGCGTTGCTTGCCCACGGCCAGGTCGATCACATCCACCGGCATGAGCGATTCAAAAGCGGCGGCGGCGTCCGGGCCGACCAGGCGCAACTGCCCCATGTGCGAGACGTCGAACAGGCCAGCGGCGGCGCGAGTGTGGTGGTGTTCGGCCAGGAGGCCGGCGGGGTACTGCACCGGCATGGCGTAGCCAGCGAAGGGCACCATGCGGGCGCCGAGTTCGGTGTGCAGGGCGTGCAGCGGAGTCTTGAGGAGGTCGTTGTCGGACACGAGGAGCTCACAGGCAAAGGGGCAGGCCCCGGAAGGGCGGAACACGGTTCATCCGTGCGCTGCCCCACTGTCCGCTTTACCTGAGAGATTCACGCGGGCGATGCCGCGCTTGCTCCTTCGGTGGATGGCCTCGGGGACCACCTCTCTCCAGGGGGGACGCCAGCCTTGCGGCCAGCGTTTGCCAGTCCTTTTGCCTGAGCGTTCAGGGCTGTTTGACCAGCCTCCTGCGCCTTCGGCGGCTTCCTCGGGGGAAGCGCTCTCCTGACAGGGGAGGATTCTAGTGCACCCGATCCGGCGCCGGGCCGCCCCAGGCCGGATCAGCCCCCCTTGGGGGGGCGCGAACCGCGCAGCGGTGGAGCGTGGGGGCCTTGCTTTACATGCCAGCGTAGTTCGGCCCGCCGCCACCTTCGGGTGTCACCCACACAATATTTTGTGTCGGATCCTTGATGTCGCAGGTCTTGCAGTGCACGCAGTTCTGCGCGTTGATCTGCAGGCGGTCGCTGCCGTCCTCGTTCTTCACGAATTCGTACACGCCCGCCGGGCAATAGCGGTTTTCGGGGCCGGCGTATTTCGCCAGGTTGACCTGCACCGGCACGCTGTCGTTCTTGAGTGTGAGGTGCGCCGGCTGGTTTTCTTCGTGGTTGGTGTTGGAAACGAACACGCTGGAGAGCTTGTCGAAGGTGAGCTGACCGTCGGGCTTGGGGTAGCTGATTTTCGGCATCTCGGCGGCCGGGCGAAGCCTGGCGTGATCGGGCGTGCTGTTGTGCAGCGTCCAGGGCGGCGATGCGATGCCGATCTTGGGCAGCAGCCATTGTTCAATGCCGGTCATGAGCTTGCCCATGAGCGGGCTCTTCTTGAACCACAGCTTGAAATTGCGCGTCTGCTGCAGTTCCTCGTTGAGCCAGCTGGCCTCGAAGGCCTTGGGGTAGGCGCTGAGCTCGTCGCTGGCGCGGCCGGCAGCAAGCGCCTCGAACGCCGCATCGGCCACCAGCATGCCGCTCTTGATGGCGGCATGGCTGCCCTTGATGCGCGCGGCGTTCATGTAGCCCGCGTCGCAACCCACCAGCGCGCCGCCGGGGAACACGGTTTTTGGCAGGGCCTGCGGGCTGCCGTTGTTGATGGCGCGCGCGCCATAGCTCAGGCGCTTTGCGCCTTCCAGGTGGGCGCGGATCGCGGGATGGGTCTTCCAGCGCTGCATTTCCTCGAAGGGCGACATCCAGGGGTTCTGGTAGTCCAGGCCGATCACGAAGCCCAGCGTGACCTTGTTGTCTTCGAGGTGGTAGAGGAAGCCGCCCCCGAAGGTGTCGTCGCTCATGGGCCAGCCGGCGGTATGCACCACCAGGCCTGGCTTGGCCTTGGCCGGGTCGATTTCCCAGAGTTCCTTCACGCCGATGGCGTAGGTCTGCGGGTCCTTGCCTTCGTCGAGCTTGTACTTCGCCACCAGTTGTTTGCCCAGGTGGCCACGCGCGCCCTCGGCAAACACGGTGTACTTGGCGTGCAGCTCCATGCCGAGCTGAAAGTGGTCGGTTGGCTCGCCGTCCTTGCCCAGGCCCAGGTTGCCGGTGGCCACGCCCTTGACCGAGCCGTCGTCGTGGTAGAGCACTTCGGCGGCGGCGAAGCCGGGAAATATCTCCACCCCGAGCGCCTCGGCCTGTTCACCCAGCCACTTCACCACCGAACCCAGGCGCACCACGTAGCAACCATGGTTGTGGAAGTTGCGCGGCACCAGCCAGTCGGGCGTTCGGCTGGAGCCGGTTTCGCTGAGCACCAGCAGGTCGTCGCCGGTCACGGCCTGGTTCAGCGGCGCACCGCGTTCTTTCCAGTCTGGAAAGAGTTCATTCATGGCACGCGGGTCCATCACCGCGCCGCTGAGGATGTGGGCGCCGGGTTCGGAGCCCTTCTCCAGCACGCACACATTGACCTCATTGCCTTTTTCGGCGGCCAGTTGCTTGAGACGGATGGCGGTGGCCAGGCCGCTCGGGCCCCCGCCAACCACGACCACGTCGTACTCCATGGCTTCGCGCGGTCCGTAGGTGCTCAGGATCTCTTGGGATGTCATCTCGTGGTCTCGCTCTTGTGGGTTGGCGTGGCGAAGGATCGCCACCAGGGGCGGGCCCTGTCCGGAGGGTGATCGACGATTTTAGTGGGCCATGGCGCACAATCCTGTGGAACGGGGGCGGGTATGGCGGTCGGTGTCCGCCCGCCGCGCCAGAATTCATGACTTTAGAGGAGGTTCTCTCATGGCGTACAGCCTGGATCTGTCGGGTCGTGTGGCCCTGATCACCGGTGCTTCCGGTGGGCTTGGCGAGCAGTTTGCCAAGACGCTGTCGCGTGCAGGTGCGGCGGTGGTGCTGGCCGGGCGCCGCACCGACCGGCTCATGACGCTGCGTGCGCACATCGAGGCTGGCGGCGGTGACGCGCATGTGGTGGCGATGGACGTGACCGATCATGCTTCCATCAAGGCCGGCGTGGCCCACGCCGAGACCGAGGTCGGCGCCATCGACATCCTCATCAACAACTCGGGCGTGAGCACCACGCAGCGTCTGCAGGACGTGACCGAGGAAGACTACGACTTCATCTTCAACACCAACACCCGCGGCGCGTTCTTCGTTGCGCAGGAAGTGGGCCGGCGCATGCTGGCGCGCGCCAAGGGCGCAGCGCCGGGTACCTACGTCGGTGGTCGCATCGTGAACATCGCGTCCATGGCAGGGCTCAAGGTGCTGCCGCAGATCGGTGTGTATTGCATGAGCAAGGCGGCGGTGGTTCAGATGACGAAGGCGATGGCGGTGGAATGGGGCCGTTTTGGCATCAACGTGAATGCGATCTGCCCGGGTTACATCGACACCGAGATCAACCACCACCACTGGCAGACGGAGCAAGGGCAGAAGCTGGTCAACATGCTGCCGCGCAAGCGCGTGGGCCAGCCGGCCGATCTGGACGCGGTGCTGGTCATGCTGTGCGCCAACGAGAGCCATTTCATCAACGGCGCCGTGATCGCGGCCGACGACGGTTTCGGGGCCTGAATGAGCGAAGCGGTTCTGGTGCGGCCTCAGGGCTGGCCGCCCGGCATGGCCGTTGGCGTGCTGGCCGGCCTGGGCGCGGGCGCGTTCTGGGGCATGACGTTTGTGGCCCCATTGCTGGTCGAAGGCTTCTCCTCGGTCGACTACACCGTGGGCCGCTTTCTCGCCTGCGGCCTTTTTTCGCTGCTGTTGCTCTCTCTGGGTCACCTGCGCGGGGCGCTGGAAGGCACGTTGCCGCTGCGGCCCACGCTGCGCCAGGCGGGCGCCGCGCTGATGCTCAGCCTGCTGGGTTACACCGGCTACTACCTGCTGCTGGTGCTGGCCATCAACGGCGCTGGGGCTGCCCTGCCGGTGCTGGTCATCGGCACCATCCCGCTGTGGATCATGCTGCTGGGCAAACCGAAAGGCTTGCGATGGGCTGCGCTGCTGCCGGGCCTGGGGCTCACGGCGCTGGGCATGCTGCTCATGATGCAAGCCACGGCGCGCGAGCACGACCCCGCCTCGGCAGGCCAGCTCTGGCGCGGCCTGCTGTACGCGGTGGCCGCCATGGCGAGCTGGACAGCTTTTGGCCTGCTGAACGCGCGGTGGTTGCGCAAGCACCCGGAAGTGAACTCCACGGTGTGGGCCAACTGGCTGGGCGTGGCCGCCGGGCTCGGCGCCTTGGTGCTGTGGGCCGTCTGGGGCTCAGGTTGGTCCACCTTGACGTCTCGCTCGGGCTTCGGCGCCTTCGTCGCGGTGTGCGCCGTCACCGGCATCGGCTCGGCCTGGGTGGCCTCCGTGCTCTGGAACATGGCCAGCCGCCGCCTGAGCCCGAGCCTGGCCGGTCAGCTCATCGTGAGCGAGACCGTGTTTGGTCTTCTCTACACCTTCGCCTGGGGCGGCCAGTGGCCGGCCGCGCTGCAATGGGCAGCCTGTGTGCTGTTCGTTCTGGGCATCCTCGCATCCATCAAGGCCCACCGATGAAATTCGTCCTGCCCGAGAAAAAGACCCAGGTGTTTCGCATGACCATCCCCATCCGATGGGGCGACATGGATGCCATGGGCCACGTGAACAACACCACCTACTTCCGCTACCTTGAGACGATCCGCATCGAGTGGATGCGCACCATCGGCAGCCAGCCCGATCCCCTGGGCGCGGGGCCTGTGATCGTGAACGCGTTCTGCACCTTTCACCAGCAACTCGAATACCCTGGCGACGTGGTGGCCACCATGTACGTCAGCGACGTGGGTCGCAGCAGTTTCGAGAGCTGGTGCACGCTGGAACGTGCCGACGACCCTGGCACCGTCTATGCCTCAGGCGGTGCCACCACGGTCTGGGTGGACTTTCCGAAGAAGAAATCGACTCCGCTGCCGGCCTCGATGCTCGCGCACCTGGGTTGAAGAGCGGTTCCGCCCGCGCACAATTGCTTGCACACGTGACAGCATGCGGCCCTAGCATGGCCGCATGTCCCTGATCTTTCCACGCTTGGCCAGCATCGGCCTCTGCCTGGGCTTGTTGAGCGCCTGTGGCGGTGGCGATACCGCCGCCAGTTCGCCCGCGCCCAACCCGCCGACGCCAAACGACCCGGCCTTCGTTCCGACCACCAGCCCGGTGATGGTGACCGAACTGGCCACGGGACTGCCCAATCCCTGGAGCCTCGCTTTCCTGCCCGACGGGCGCATGTTGATCACGGGCCGCACGGGCAACCTGCGCCTGTATGCGGCCAACGGGCAGTCGTACGGCGCTGTCAGTGGTTTGCCTGCATTGGACACGGCGGGGCAGGGTGGGCTGCTCGACGTGGCCATCGACCCCGACTTTGCCAACAACCGGCGCATCTACTTCAGCTTTTCAGAGGCCGACAGCTTCAACGCGTCGATCAACGGCACGGCGGTGGCACGAGCAGAACTCGACGCCACTGCGATGAGCCTGGTGAATCTTCAGGTGATCTACCGCCAACTGCCCAAGGTGGCCAGCAGCGGGCATTTCGGCTCCCGCCTGGTGTTCGATCGCGACGGACACCTGTTCGTGACGCTGGGTGACCGCCAGAACAACGACCAGCGCGGCTACGCCCAGGATCTCGCGCGCGGCAACGGCAAGGTGGTGCGCATCACCACCACCGGTGCGGCAGCGCCCGGCAATCCGGTGCTGGCCGGTGCGCAAAGTGGCATCTGGAGCTACGGCCATCGCAACCCGCAGGGTGCCACGCTGCACCCCGCCACCGGTGAACTCTGGACCAGCGAGCACGGGCCGCAGGGGGGTGATGAAGTGAACATCACGCTGGCCGGGCGCAACTACGGCTGGCCGGTCATCAGCCATGGCCAGGAGTACGGCACCACCACACAGGTGGGTTCAGGCACCGCGATGGCGGGCATGGAGCAGCCCGTGGCGTATTGGGAAACCATCACGGGCGCGGCGTGGACAGGCGGTCAGAAGTCGTCGATTGCGCCGAGCGGCATGGCGTTCTTCACCGGCGGGCAGCCTGCCCACTGGACGGGCAGCCTGTTCGTTGGCGCGCTCGCTGGCCAGGCGCTGTGGCGCCTGCAACTCGACGGCACCCGGGTCGTGGGGCGCGAGAGGCTTCTCGCGAGCCGCGGCGAGCGCATTCGCGACGTGCGCCAAGGTCCAGACGGCAGGCTGTACCTCCTCACCGATGGCGGCAGTGGCAAGCTGCTGCGCATCGGAAGCTAGGTTCGCGCTCCAGGGCTCAGGTCTTGGCCTTGGGCACGCGTCCCATCAGGTAGAACTCGGGGTTGGGCATCATGTTGCTGAAGCTGGCCATTCGGTTGGACAGGCCGAAGAACGCAGTGATCGCCGCGATGTCCCAGATGTCTTCGTCCGAAAAGCCGTGCGCGTGCAAGGGCGGAAAGTCGTCGTCGTTGATTTCGTGCGAGCGCAGGCAGACCTTCATGGCGAAGTCCAGCATGGCTTTCTGGCGCGGCGCAATGTCGGCCTTGAGGTGGTTCACCGCCACCTGGTCGGCCACCAGCGGCTTCTTCTCGTAGATGCGAAGAATGGCTCCGTGAGCCACCACGCAATAGAGGCACTGGTTGGCTGCGCTGGTCGCGGTCACGATCATCTCGCGATCGCCTTTCGTCAGCGAGCCTTCTTCCTTGAGCATGAGGGCGTCGTGGTATGCGAAAAACGCACGCCATTCGGCCGGGCGGCGCGCCAGCGCCAGGAACACGTTGGGCACGAAGCCGGCCTTGGCCTGCACTTCCAGCACCTTGGTCTTGATGTCTTCGGGGAGGTCGTTGATGTCGGGCGCAGGGTAACGGTTCATGCAGGTCTCCAGTTGAGCGTGCCATGGTAGCGGCAGCCGCTATGCTGACAATTTTTTCAAGGAGCCTCCGTATGAGCCAGCTGCCCGCCGACAAGGACTTCGACAAAGGGCTCACCACCCGCAAGCAGGTGATGGGCGAGGACTTCGTGGCGCAGGCATTCGGCAACGCCTCTCCTTTTTCCTTGCCCATGCAGCAATACATCACGCGCAACGCCTGGGGCGACGTGTGGCAGCGCCCGGGTCTCGACCTCAAGACCCGCAGCCTCATCACCGTGGCCATGCTCACCGCATTGGGCAAGCAGCATGAACTGAGGGGGCACGTGCGTGGTGCGCTCAACAACGGTGCAACGCCCGAAGAAATCCAGGAGGTGCTGCTGCACGCCAGCATCTACTGCGGTGTGCCCAGCGCGGTGGAGGCCTTTCGCACGGCGGCCAGTGTGGTCGACGAGCCGGTGGCCTGAACCTTGTGCACTTGTTTCGCGCTTCCCGCCTACGATCACATCTCGTTTGCCAGGCGGTTCTTGCCTTGACCACAGCATCGCCATCCTGCCCATGGGGACGGAAAATCCGGGTTGCGAGCAGGCCAAGGACTTCGTTGCCGCGCTCTACCGGGGCAGCCAGCGCCCAGGCCGACGCGCGCGGCAAACTGACGGCGATGGGATTGACGGTCGGTTTTCAGCCGCAGTGAGCAAATGCCGTTCGCCCTGAGCTTGTCGAAGGGCAGCCCACGCGCAGGCTTCGACTGGCTCAGCCCGAACGGCGTAGCTCAGCCCGAACGGCGTAGCTCAGCCCGAACGGCGTAGCTCAGCCCGAATGGCGTAGCTCAGCCCGAATGGCGTAGCTCAGCCCGAATGGCGTAGCTCAGCCCGCAAGCAGTCGGTGCACCAGATCGGGTGTGCTGTGTGCCTGGTACTTGCGCATGAGCCTGGCTCGGTAGATCTCCACCGTGCGGTGGCTGATCCCGAGCTGCTTGCCGATTTCCTTGCTGGTCAGACCGTCCATGAGAAACGCCGCCACCTCGCGCTCGCGCGGGGTGAGCTCTGCCCGAACGGCCCGGCGCGAACTCAGGTCCTCGAAGCTCCAGATGCCGGCGGCATGGGGGGCGTCGCGGCTGAGGGCGCGGCCGGTCACATGGCACCAGAAAGTCTCGCCCTTCAGGCGACCACCCACGCGCTTCATGATGCGGTTGTCCGAATAGGTGCCGTTGCGCCCGAGCAGCGGTTCTATGCGGGCACCCGTGCGTTCGTATTCGTCGGCGCTCGGGTACAGGATCTGGAAGCTCTGGCCCACGAGTTGTTCGCGCGTGGCGCCGAACATCTCGCACAGGGCCTGATTGCAGTCGACCATGGTGCGCTGGCGCGAGAGCGCCAGGCCCACAGGCGCAAGGTCGAAGGCCAGGCGGTAGTCGATGTCCATGCGGGTTTGGCTTTACGAAATACTACGTATGTCTTTACGTAGTATCGTAGCGGCTTGCTCGTTTCTACCCAGGAGACTCCCACGTGAACAAGATCTACCCGAGCGCGGCGGCCGCGCTCAAAGGCATCGTGGCCGACGGCCAGTTGCTTGCGGTCGGCGGCTTTGGCCTCTGCGGCATCCCCGAGGCCCTCATCGACGCGTTGCGCGACAGCGGCGCGAAGAACCTCACCGTCATCTCCAACAACGCCGGCGTCGATGGCTTCGGCCTGGGCAAGCTGCTGGAGACGCGCCAGATCACCAAGATGATCTCCAGCTATGTGGGCGAGAACAAAGAGTTCGAGCGCCAGTACCTGGCCGGTGAACTGCAACTGGAATTCACGCCCCAAGGCACGCTGGCCGAGAAACTGCGCGCCGGTGGCGCCGGCATCCCGGCGTTTTTCACCAAGACAGGCGTGGGTACGCTGGTGGCCGAAGGCAAGGAACTGCGCGAATTCGATGGCGAAACCTATGTGATGGAACGCGCGCTGGTGCCCGATGTCTCGCTCGTCAAGGCGCACCGCGCCGACAAGTCGGGCAACCTGCAATTCCGCCTGACCGCGCGCAACTTCAATCCAGCCGCCGCGATGGCCGGCAAGATCTGCGTGGTCGAGGTCGAGGAAATCGTGGAGACCGGAGCGCTGGTGCCCGACGAGGTTCACCTGCCCGGCATCTACGTGCACCGCATCGTGCACAACCCGAACCCCGAAAAGCGCATCGAGAAGCGCACCATCACTGAAAAGGCAGGAGTCTGATATGCCCTGGACCCAAGACCAGATGGCCGCGCGCGCGGCACAGGAACTCGAAGACGGCTTCTACGTCAACCTCGGCATCGGCATCCCCACGCTGGTGGCCAACCACACGGGTGACAAGGAAGTCTGGTTGCAGAGCGAGAACGGCATGCTCGGCATTGGCCCCTTTCCCACCGAAGACCAGGTGGACGCCGACCTGATCAACGCCGGCAAGCAGACCGTGACCACGCTGCCAGGCTCCAGCATCTTTGGTAGCCACGACAGCTTCGCCATGATCCGGGGCGGCAAGATCAACCTGTCCATCCTGGGCGCCATGCAGGTCAGCGAAAAGGGCGACCTCGCCAACTGGATGATCCCGGGCAAGATGGTCAAAGGCATGGGCGGCGCCATGGATCTGGTGGCCGGTGTCAAGCGCGTCATCGTTCTCATGGAACACGTGGCGAAGAAGAAGGACGGTACCGAGGACCTGAAGATCCTGCCGGCCTGCACGCTGCCGCTGACCGGCGTGGGCGTGGTTGATCGCGTCATCACCGACCTCGGCGTGATGGACGTGACGCCGCAAGGCCTCAAGCTCGTGGAACTGGCGCCCGGCGTGACGCGCGAGTTCATTCAGTCGAAGACCGGCGTCACACTGGTCTGAGTCGGTAAAATCGGCCCGGTGCAGCGCCCGCTCCTCGCGGGCGTTTTCTTTTGTCCACCGAGATCTCCTTGGAAGCCTTTCTTCTGTCCACCGGCATCGTCGCGCTCGCCGAAATGGGCGACAAGACACAGTTGCTGTCGCTGGTGCTCGCCGCCCGTTTCAAACGCCCCTGGCCCATCGTCTGGGGCATCCTGGTGGCCACGCTGCTCAACCACGCGCTGGCGGGCGCTGCCGGCGCCTGGATCATGGCCAGCGTCGGCCCGAACGTGATGCGCTGGGTGCTGGGTGTGTCTTTCATCGCCATGGCGGTGTGGATGCTCATCCCCGACAAGCTGGACGACGAGAACGCCGTGCCCAAGCGTCAGATGGGCGTGTTCTTCGCCACCACCTGGGCTTTCTTCCTGGCGGAGATGGGCGACAAGACGCAGATCGCCACCGTGGCGCTGGGCGCGCAGTACGAGCCGCTGATCGCGGTGGTGCTGGGCACCACCTTCGGCATGATGCTGGCCAATGCGCCGGTGGTGTTCTTCGGCGACGCGCTCACACGGCGCGTGCCCATTCAGGTGGTTCACATCGTGGCCGCACTCATCTTTGCGGTGCTGGGCGTGCTCGCGCTGCTCGGGGTGGGTTCGTCGATGACGGGTTGACTGAGCGTGCGCTGGCCCACGTGAAAAAGGCCCGTCAGGGCCTTTTTCGATGTTGGAGCGGGTGAAGGGAATC